>NZ_JAKGRW010000001.1 GCF_021555175.1 Nocardioides alcanivorans
TCCAGGATCATCCGCACCGGTCTCGCAGCCGTCGCCACCACCGCCTTGGCCCTCACGCTCACCGCCGCGCCTGCTCAGGCTGCCAAGGCGGTCAAGAGCCAGGTCACCATCGGTGGCTACCAGGTGAGCGGAGGGACGAAGATCACCATCGACGGCAAGGTGAAGGCCAAGAAGGCGTTCTGCAAGAAGGGGCGCAAGGTCGTCCTCAAGCAGATCACCGACAACCAGAAGGCCGGCACCGCGAAGACCAACAAGAAGGGCGTGTGGAAGGTCAAGTTCAACGGCAACAAGATCAGCCCCGGGGAGTTCAAGGCGACCGTGAAGAAGAAGGTCGTCAAGAAGAACGGCAAGAAGTTCACCTGCAAGGCTGCCAAGGTGAAGAAGGTCATCGGGGAGTCCTGACCTGGCCCACGCGCCGGTTCACCTCGGCCAGTTGCTCACCCGGCGGGGGCGGAGACGAACGACGTCCCCACCAGGTGTGGCACCACTGAGCTCGCGTCACGGGCTGCCGCCATGCGGACGTCTTCGGCGAACCCCCGCTCGACCAGTTCCCGCCCGGAGGCGCAGTCGAGCATCTCCTCCTCGAGACGCGCTGAGGCCGAGTTGAACGCGTCGGCCGCGAGCCGCGCTTCGGGGAGAGCAGATCCCTCCCGAAGCAGTCGGCGAGCGTTGTCAGGACGGCGCCGGCGCCCCACAGATCCTCGGCGGCCGGCCGCAACGTCCCGTCGGGCCACTGCTCACCGGCGGCGATCACCACGACGGAGGCACGATCGCCGAGCAAGCGGCCGACGTGGTGCCCCACTGCCGTGGCGTTGCGCAGACAGCCGCCGACCACGGCAGCACCTCGCTCGGCATAGCGCGCACTGATTGCCGATCCGTTGGGGCTGGGCAGCACCAACCGTTCGATCCCATCGGCGGCAGCGAGGAGGCCGGGGAGAGGGAGACGTGCCGACCGCCGGCGTGCGTCAGCGCCTCGAACCGGCGCAGCGCCAACGTCGCCCCGTGCCGGAGCGCCAGCTTCTTGGCGTCCAGGTCGTGTCGGGGATGGGGAACACCTCGATGCCCCGCTCGACTGCCACGCTCAACGTCGTGGTGAACGACAACACGTCGACCACCACTGCGACCTCGGCCGTGACGTGCTCGGCCCCGGTCGGTCCCCAGTCGAAACGGATGCGATGAGCTGTCTGGCCGTGGGTGGGTGAGTCGGTCACCCGGTCAGTCTGCCGCGCCCGCCAACAGGGCATCGAGCAGCAGCACCGCGCCGGCCTTGTCGAGAGGGTTGTTCTGGTTGCCGCACTTGGGCGACTGGATGCACGACGGGCAACCGCTGGGGCAGTGGCACGATTCGATCGCCTCCCGGGTGGCGCTCAGCCACTCCCGTGCCACCGCATGTCCACGTTCGGAGAAGCCCGCCCCGCCCGGGTGGGCATCGTGCACGAAGACGGTCAGTCGGCCCGTGTCGGGATGGATCGCCGTGGAGACACCGCCGATGTCCCACCGGTCGCACGTGGCGAAGAGCGGAAGCATCCCGATCGACGCGTGCTCGGCTGCGTGGGCGGCCCCGGGCAGGTCGGCGACGGCCAGCCCGACCTCCTCCAGGACGTCGTCGGGCACTGTCCACCAGACCGATTTCGTGTGCAGGGTCCGGGCAGGAAGATCGAGCGGCTCCTCGCCGATCACCTCGCCCGACGGCACCCTCCGTTTGAGGAACGCCACCACTTGGTGGGAGACCTCCACCTCCCCGAACGACAGGCGACACCGGCCCCATGTGGTGTGCTGCTCCTCGCGGAGGACCCGGATGTCGATCACTTCACGCGCCGAGGTGCTGTGGCCGACATCGGAACGCTCCATGACCGCGACGTGCTGGTCGAGGTCGAGCTCGCGCACCACCCACGTCTCACCGAAGTGCAGATAGACCGCCCCCGGGTGGGCGGTGCCGTGTGCGGCGCCCGCGTCGACCGTGCCCACGACCCGCCCGGTGCTCCCGTCGACCAGGGAGTACGGCGCCCCACCGGCTGAGCGGATGTCTGCCAGGTCGCAGGCCCGCTGGTTGTCGGTCCAGTAGTAGCGGCTGCCCCGGCGGCGCAGCATCCCCGCGTCGGCCAGTGCCTCGGCGCCCTCCACGGCTCCGGTGCCGAAGATCCCCAACTCCTCACGTTCCAGCGGCTTCTCCTCCGCGGCGGCACACAGGTGGGGACCGAGCACGTAGGGATTGCCGGGGTCGAAGACGCATGCCTCGACAGGGCGGCCGAGCAGGGCCTCGGGGTGGGTGACCAGATAGGTGTCGAGCGGGTCGTCACGGGCGACCACGACACCGATGGCATCGGCGCCACCGCGGCCGGCGCGACCCAATTGCTGCCACATCGCCGCCCGGGTGCCCGGGAAGCCGGCCAGGACCACGGCGTCGAGTCCGTGCACGTCGATGCCGAGTTCGAGGGCGTTGGTGGCGGCGATGCCCAGCAGGTCGCCCGAGCGCAGTCGCTGCTCGATCGCCCGCCGCTCCTCGGGCAGATAGCCGCCCCGATAGGGCGCGACCCGACCGGTGAGGGTCGCATCGACCTCGCCCAGTTGGTCGGCAACAGTGGCGGCGACGCTCTCCACCCCACGTCGGGAACGGACGAAGGTCAGCGTGCGAGCACCCTCGATGACGAGATCGGTCATCAGGTCGGCGGCCTCCGAGCTTGCGGCTCGGCGGACCGGAGCGCCGTTCTCTCCGGCGTGGGAGACGAAGGGTGGCTCCCACAGCGCGATCGTCGTGCGGCCGCGGGGAGAGGTGTCGGTGGTGACCGCGCGATGGGGAAGGCCGGTGAGACGTTCGGCGAGTTCCGCCGGCTCGGCGACGGTGGCGGACGCGAGGACGAAGGTGGGGTGGGCGCCGTAGACGGCGCAGACCCGCCGCAGTCGACGCAGCACGTGGGAGACGTGGGCGCCGAAGACACCTCGGTAGTGGTGGCACTCGTCGAGCACGACGAAGCGCAGCGTCTTCCAGAATCCGGCCCAACGTGCATGCCCCGGCAGCATCGACAGGTGCAGCATGTCGGGATTGGTGAGGAGGTATTCGCCGTGGTCACGGCACCAGTCGCGTTGTTCACGGCTGCTGTCACCGTCATGCGTGGCCGCCCGGACCCCCAGCCCGAGCGGCTGGATCGCGGCGAGCTGGTCCTGGGCGAGGGCCTTGGTGGGTGCCACGTAGAGGGTCGAGGCGCCACGTTCGCCGCGCGGCCCGCGACCCTCGAGGGCGGCCCCCAACGCCGGCACCTGGTAGCACTGCGACTTGCCGGAACCGGTGCCGGTGGCGATCACGACGTGCTCGCCGTGGTGGGCCGAATTCAGGGCCTCGGCCTGGTGACGCCACGGCATTTCGATGCCGCGGGAGCGAAGGGCAGCGAGCACGTCGGGTTGCACCCACCCAGGCCACGGGGCGGTCTCCGCGGCGCGCGACGGCAGCTCTTCCAGGTGGGTGAGCCGCTCCCTGCGGGGCTCTGTGAGTAGCCTGTGGAGCAGGTCACCGGTGTTGAAGGCAGGGGACTCGGGCAGGCTCACGCCGGCCAGTGTGCCAACCGTCACCGACAGACGGTGATCCGGCATGATCATGCGCCCGCGCACTGCTCATGGTTTGATATTGCCCGTGAACGGGGCGGTTCGGGCGCTCCGCAACGAAGGGTGGCCGGGGGCCACGATGAAGGGAAGACCGTGGACCTGACTCTGGAGACACGCGAACTCGATGGTGTCACCATCGTCGCGGTCGAGGGTGAGATCGACGTCTACACCGCGCCCAAGTTGCGCGACGCCCTCACCGAGCTGGTCGCGTCCGGCGCCTATCACCTGGTCGTCGACATGGAGGGTGTCGAGTTCCTCGATTCCACCGGGCTCGGCGTGTTGGTCGGTGGGCTGAAGAAGGTCCGAGCACACGATGGCTCCCTGCGCCTGGTGTGCACCCAGGAGCGCCTGCTCAAGATCTTCCGCATCACCGGGCTGGCCAAGGTCTTCACGATCCACGACTCCACGGACGCCGCCCTCGCCAGTTGAGGCTGCTCGCCTGCAACCCCTCGCCCGCGACGTCCGGCACGCAGCTCGGGTGCGCGCCAGTAGCCTTGGGCCCGTGAGCAACGACTTCGTGCCCGCTCTGCGGGAGGCCCTCGACCAAGCCGGCTACACCTACGACGGCGTCGCCGAACTGCTCGGGGAGACCGCGCACACCGCGCTGTCGCGCAACGAGACCGTGCCGGGGCTGCGACGTACCCGCGGTGGCAGTCCCGTGGAGACCCTCACTCGACTCTTCCTGCTCCAGACGCCGGTGACCGGTGCCGAGGCGGAGCAGGCGCTCCCGGGGCTGGTCGACCGCCTGTGCAACGAGGGACTGCTCGAGCAGAGCATCGGTGAGGTCGCCGCGCGGATGGACATCCGCCCCTACGCCACCGACGACCAGGACCTCTGGGTCGTCAGTGACCTGACCCCTGGGTTGGACGGTGCCCCCAACAAGGTCGGCTCCGACCACGTGCTCGGCATCTCCAGCGCCGCCACCTCGCTGGCCCAGCTGACCCTGCGCGAGCCGGTGGGTCGCGCGCTCGACCTCGGCACCGGCTGTGGTGTCCAGGCACTGCACCTCGCCCAGCACTCCCAGCAGGTCGTCGCCACCGACATCAACAGGCGTGCGCTGTGGATGACGGAGCTCAACGCCCAGCTCAACGGGGTGCGCCCGGGGCAGATCGACGTTCGCGAAGGCTCCTTCTTCGAGCCGGTCCGCGGTGAGACCTTCGACCTGATCGCCACGAACCCGCCGTTCGTGATCTCCCCTGCCACCGACGAGCGCCTCGTCTACCGCGACTCCGGCCTGCCGGGCGACCGGGTGGTCGAGGACATCGTCCGCGCCGCGCCCACCCTGCTCAACCCCGGCGGGTGGTGCCAGATCCTCGCCAACTGGGTGATCCCGGCCGGTGGGGACTGGGCCGACCGTCTCGAGGGCTGGATCACCGACTGCGACGCGTGGGTGGTGCAGCGCGAGGTCATCGATCCGGCGGGGTACGTCGAGCTGTGGCTCAAGGACGCCGGCGTGCAGGGCACCGCCGACTACGTCCGCCGCTACGACACTTGGCTGGAGTGGTTCGAGAAGCAGGGCATCGCCGGAGTGGGCTTCGGCTGGATCAACCTGCGTCGCACTGACGCCACCGCGACCCTGCGCCTGGAGGAGTGGCCGTACGACGTCGAGCAGCCGATCGCGCCGAGCATCGGGGCCTGGGGCGAGGCGGTGGACGCCAGCCGCGGCCTCACGGACACCGAACTCCTCGCTGCACGTCCGGTGCTCCGCCCCGACGTGCAGCAGGAGACGTTCGGCGCTCCGGGTGCGGAGGACCCGGCCACCGTCGTGCTGCGCCAGCAGCGAGGCATGCGCCGCGCCCAGGACCTCGACACCGCGATGGCCGCCTTCGCCGGTGCCTGCGACGGCGAACTGACGGTGCAGCAGACGCTGACGGCCATCGCCACGTTGCTCGAGGTCGACCCGGCCGCACTCGTCGCGGAGAAGCTTCCTGCAGTGTCCGGGCTGATCGCCGACGGCTTCCTGGAGCTCGGCTGAGCGCAGCGCCGGCCTTGATGTCGGGCCCCGGAGTTCGGTCCGGTGATTTAGGCTGACCTCGTGTCGAGCCCAGGTTGGTACCCCGATCCGTCCGGTCAGCCGAATTCGTTCCGCTTCTGGGACGGTCAGGCGTGGAGTCAGCAGACGACTGACAACCCCTACTCACCCCCGCCCGGGGCGTGGCAGCAGCCGCAGTCGGGCCATGCTGCCGACCCCGGTGCCACCCAGATGGCACCCCAACAGCCGGTCGAGCCGACACCACCGACACCCGAGCCGCAGCAGTGGGGCGCCGCCGAGCAGCCGACCCCCACGACGCCGGATCAGCCGCAGCAGCCGGAGCAGACCCAGGCATGGGGTGCCGCAGACCCGCAGCCCGACCCGGCGCAGCAGTGGGGACAGCAGCCCGACCCCGGTCAGCAGCAGTGGGGACAGCAGCCCGACCCCGGTCAGCAGTGGGGTTCCACCGCCGCTGCGGGCGCTGCGGGCTGGCAGACCGGACCCGACCAGGGTTCCGGTCAGTGGGGTGGCAACGACTCCACCCAGCAGTTCGCGGCCACGCCGGCGGCCGGCGGTGCCGGTGCAGGTGGCGGCTGGGGTGACCAGTGGGGCGGCCAGCAGCAGTGGTCGCCGATGGGCGACAACGGCAACGGTGGCGGCGGGTCCAAGAAGGCGCTGTGGATCGTGCTCGCCGGTGTCCTGGTGATCCTCCTGATCGTCGGCGGCATCTTCGGTGCAATGGCGCTCATGGGCGATGACGACGACGACTCCAAGGCCGGCGACGACAAGTCGTCGCAGGTCGACGAACCCTCGGACGAGCCAAGCGACGACCCGTCCGACGAGCCGAGTGACGACCCGAGCGACGACCCCTCGGACGAGCCGTCCGACCAGCCGACCGACGGCGTACCTCCGGCTGGGGTGCCGACCGCGCCGGTGGCCAACTTCTGCACCAGCGGTGAGCCGAGCGACCGGGAGACCTATCCGCAGGACGGCAACATCCACGGGGGTGGACTGACCAGCCCACCGATCAAGGGCTATGAGGCCCCGCCCGGAGGGCTCGCCGACGTCTATCGGTTTGCCGACGACGTCGCCACGGTCTATGCCGAGACCCAGGTGGGCAAGTGGATGTCGGTGCACGCGTTCGGCGCCCTGGAGAAGGAGGACGCAGGTAGTGACCTCGAGGCCGCGGCCACCGCTGTCATGGACTGCATGGCCAACTCGCCCGACTTCTACGCCAGCCTGAAGGACACCAAGTCGCTCGCCAGCGAGTCCATCCAGGTGGACGGCCACGACGCGTGGCGGGTCCGGTGGGAGATCCAGGTCGACGACCCCGAGGTCGAAGCGGGCGGTGACGTCGGCGAGGTCGTCGTGATCGACACCGGCGATGACGACGACTACGGCGTGTATGCCGGCGTCGTTCCGCTGAACGACAACAAGCGGATCAAGCAGCTCGACTCGATCGTCAAGGGCATCACCGTCGACTAGGAGCATCCGGGAGCTGCGCGGCAAGCTTGTCGAGGGCCCGGTAGCCGGTCGGCACGCCTTCGACGAGCGCCACGATGCCCTGCGAGTTCTCGGTCCGTAGCGGGAGGATGGCCTGGTAGGCCGGGGAGTCGTACCAGGCGTTCCCAGCCTGGGCGTCAGGAAACTCGATGATGATCACGTCGCCGGTCCGGGTGCCCTCGGTCCGCGAGATCTTGCCGCCGTGCACGAGGAAGCGGCCACCGAACGGTGCCAGGGTGTCGTCGATGCGGCGGAGATAGTCGATGATCTCGTCGTTGAAGTCGACGTCGGTCAGGTAGGCGAAGGCGTAGGCCTTGTTCATGGTTCCTCCAGATCGGGTCCTGCCACCGGTCGGTGACGTGTCCCCACCGAACCCCGCCGGTGCGGAAACCGTCGATTACCTCAGAGGTCATGTCCGGGTCGTCCGGGTCGGTTGACCCGTCCGCTGGGGCGACCGCTGCCGAGTGACGGTGGACGTACGCGCTAACGTAATCGGCCGTGGGGCCCCGTCGGTTGCGGCGCGGGTCGTCGAGGAGCAGGAAGTGAAGTGAGTTCGTGGCACACAAGTTGGTGATCGTCGAGTCCCCTGCCAAGGCTCGCACCATCGCTGGATACCTCGGCAAGGGGTACGTCGTCGAGTCGTCCATCGGCCACATCCGCGACCTGCCCAACAACGCTGCTGACACCCCGGCCAAGATCAAGGACAAGCCGTGGGGTCGGCTGGCCGTCGACACCGACAACGACTTCGAGCCCTACTACGTCGTGCCGCGCGACAAGAAGAGCCACATCTCCAAGCTCAAGGGTCTGCTCAAGGAAGCCGACGAGCTCTACCTCGCCACCGATGAGGACCGCGAGGGTGAGGCGATCGCCTGGCACCTCCTCGACGAGCTGAAGCCCAAGGGCATCCCGGTGCACCGGATGGTCTTCCACGAGATCACCAAGCCGGCCATCCAGGCCGCCGTGGAGAACCCCCGCGAACTCGACATGGACCTCGTGGAGGCCCAGGAGACCCGACGCATCCTCGACCGTCTCTACGGCTACGAGGTCTCGCCCGTGCTGTGGCGCAAGGTCATGAGCGGCCTCTCCGCCGGTCGGGTGCAGTCGGTGGCGACGCGGCTGGTCGTCGACCGCGAGCGTGAGCGGATCGCCTTCAAGCAGGCTTCCTACTGGGATCTCGAGGGCATGTTCGACGCCGGCGCCGAGCGCGACAGCCGGATCTTCCCGGCCAAGCTGCACAGCGTCGACGACGTCCAGGTTGCCCGTGGCAACCACTTCGGCCAGGACGGGCAACTCAAGGCCAGCGCGCAGGGCAAGGTCGTCCACCTCGACCGATCGCGAGCCGAGGCGTTGGTCGCGGCGCTCGAGACGGCGACGTACGACGTCCGTTCCGTTGAGGCCAAGCCCTACAAGCGTTCTCCCTACGCCCCGTTCCGTACGACGACCCTCCAGCAGGAGGCCAGCCGCAAGCTGGGCATGAGCTCGTCGGTGACGATGTCGGTGGCGCAGCGGCTCTACGAGAACGGCTTCATCACCTACATGCGTACCGACTCCACCACGCTCTCGGGCGCTGCGATCGGCGCGGCGCGTGATCAGGTTCGCGAGCTCTTCGGAGCCGAGTACCTGCCGGACAAGCCGCGGGTCTACGCCTCCAAGGTGAAGAACGCCCAAGAGGCCCACGAGGCGATCCGTCCCGCCGGCGACAGCTTCAGGACGCCGGCGCAGACGGGGCTGACGGGCGAGCAGTTCCGGCTCTACGAGCTGATCTGGATGCGCACCGTGGCCTCCCAGATGCGCGACGCCGAGGGACGCTCGGTGTCGGTGCGCATCGGCGGCCGGGCTGCCACGGGGAGGACGTCGTCTTCTCCGCCTCCGGCCGGGTCATCACGTTCCACGGCTTCCTCAAGGCCTACGTGGAGGGCACCGACGACAACAAGGCGAGCGACGACCAGGAGACCCGCCTCCCGAACCTCAACGAGGGCGACCGGGTCAATGCTGCGTCGTTGCAGGCCAGCGGCCACGAGACCAAGCCCCCGGCGCGTTACACCGAAGCCACCTTGATCAAGGAGCTCGAAGAGCGCGAGATCGGCCGTCCGTCGACCTACGCCTCCATCATCGGCACGATCCTCAACCGTGGCTACGTCTACAAGAAGGGCACCGCCCTGGTGCCGGCGTGGATCGCGTTCTCGGTGATCCGGCTGCTCGAGGACCACTTCAACCGACTGGTCTCCTACGAGTTCACAGCAGGCATGGAGGACGTGCTCGACGAGATCGCCGCAGGTCGTCGCGACCGCGTCACCGAGTTGGCCGAGTTCTACTTCGGCTCCGAGAAGGTCAAGGGTCTGCGACCGCTCGTCACCGGTCTCGGCGACATCGACGCCAAGGAGCTCGCGACCTTCCCAGTGGGCGACCCCGAGGCGGGCATCGCCCTGCGCGTCGGCAAGTACGGCCCCTATCTCGAGGGCCCGGGCGATGACGGTGCAGCTGCCGGCAAGCGGGCGAACGTGCCCGACGACCTGCCGCCCGACGAGCTGACCCTCGAGAAGGCCAAGGAGCTGCTGGCGAACCCTGCCGGTGAGGAGATCGACCTCGGCACCCATCCCGAGACGGGACTGCAGGTCGTCGCCAAGAACGGCCGCTTCGGCCCCTACGTCACCGAGGTGCTCCCGGAGACCCCGTCGGCAGACTCAGGACAGGCGCGGAAGAAGAGCAAGGAGAAGCCGCGCACCGGCTCGCTCTTCAAGTCGATGTCGCTCGACACCGTCACCCTGGAGGACGCAGTCAAGCTGCTCTCGCTGCCGCGGGTGGTGGGTGAGGACGCCGAGGGCGTGGAGATCACCGCCCAGAACGGTCGCTACGGTCCCTACCTGAAGAAGGGCACCGACTCCCGGTCGCTGACCACGGAGGACCAGCTCTTCTCGATCACCCTCGATGAGGCCCTGGCGATCTATGCGCAGCCCAAGGCGCGCGGTCGAGCTGCTGCGGCCCCGCCGCTCAAGGAGCTCGGCCCCGACCCCGTCTCCGGTCAGCCGGTCGTGGTCAAGGCCGGACGTTTCGGTGAGTACGTGACCGACGGCGAATACAACGCCACGCTCCGCAAGGACGATTCCGTCGAGTCGATCACGATCGAGCGCGCCGCCGAGTTGCTGGCCGAGCGCCGTGCCAAGGGGCCGGCGAAGAAGGCAGCCAAGAAGGGCACGAAGAAGGCCGCGGCCAAGAAGACCGCCAAGAAGACCACCTCGAAGAAGACGGCGGCCAAGAAGACCACGAAGAAGGCTGCCAAGAAGGCCTGACGACCGAAACCGGTGCAGGTGCGACGCTCCAGCGGTTGGGTCGGCCCGGGAGTGCTGAACGGGTGCAGATGCGACGCTTCAGTGGTTAAGACGGCTCGGGAGTGCTGGGCGGGTGCAGGTGCGACGGTTCAGTGGTTGCGGACACCGATGCCTGGGCGCACGGGGCACCGACACTTCAGTGGCCCGCAGCCATCAGGCCTGTGGGTCGCTCCACGCGAGCTGCACGACCTGGACCCCGGAGGCGCGGGTGACGAGCCGGCCGCGGCCGGGCCCGGAGTGCTCGGGGCGCAGGTTGCCCAGCAGCGGACCTTCCTCGGGGTTGCCGGAGAGCATGATGCCGGGCATGGCCAGGTCGCGGATCGACTGCAGCAGCGGGTCGTAGAGCCCACGGGCCGCGCCGCCGGTACGACGGGTGACGACCACGTGGAAGCCGACGTCGCGGGCCTGGGCCAACAGCGGCACCAAGGCGTGCAGCGGTGAGCCGGCTTGGGTGGCGACGAGGTCGTAGTCGTCGATCAGCACCCATGCCTCGGCACCGGTCCACCAGGAGCCGGCTCGCAGCTGCTCGGGGGTGACGTCCGGACCGGGCAGGCGGTTGGCCAGGTAGTCGGCCAGCTCCTTCATCGCCGGGGTCGCCTGGGCAGCGTTGGTCAGGTAGTCGAGCTGGTAGTCCGCAGGGATCTCCCCGAGCAACGACCGGCGGTAGTCGACGGCGATGATCTGGGCCTGTTCCGGCGTCCGGGTACGGGTGATCTCCCGAACGAGACTGCGCAGCATCGAGCTCTTGCCGGACTGCCCGTCGCCGAGCACCAGCAGGTGCGAGTCCTGAGCGGGGTCGAGGGCCACCGGCGCCAGGTCGCGTTCGTTGATGCCGAGCAGCAGCTCAGCGGTGTCGGGCACCAGCTGACGCAGTTCCTCGAGGGGTACGACGTCGGGCAGCAACCGCAGCTTCGGGCCGGTCGGGCCCCGCCACGCCGCGGCCACCCGTGCTGCCAGATCGGCCGCGCCGACGCCGACCGTCTGCGGGTCGGAGGAACCGTCGACACGGGGAGCGCGCCGAGGAAGTGGAGGGGCCGGGCACGAGGCCACGTCCGGGACGACCTGCAGGAACGAGGTCGGCGACCATGCGATCGACCTCGGAGTCGAGCGCGTCACCGAGGCGCAACTCGAGCCGGGTGCCGAAGAGGTCGCGGAGCGAGGCTCGGAAGTCGACCCAGCGTGATGCCGAAGCGACGAGGTGGACACCGAAGGTCAGGCCCCGTTGGGCCAGCGCCTGCAACTCCAGCTCGAGCTCGTCGAAGTCGGCGCGCAACGTGCTCCAGCCGTCGACCACCACGAAGACGTCGCCGTAGCCGTCGTCGACCCGGCCCTCGGCTCGCCGGGCGCGGTAGGTCTCGATCGAGTCGATGCCCTGCTCGGCGAAGAGCGCCTCCCGCCGGTCGACGATCGACTGCAGCTCGGCGACCACCCGGGCCACGACGTCGGGCTCGGAACGGCTTCCCAGCCCGGACAGGTGGGGCAGGTCGCGCAGGCTCGTGAACGTGCCGCCACCGAAGTCGAGCACGAAGAACTGGGTCTCCAACGGCGTCGTGGTGAGCGCCAGCGACGTCACCAGCGTGCGCAGCAAGGTGCTGCGGCCGGTGCGGGGCCCGCCGACGACGGCGACGTGCCCGGCCGCACCGGAGAGCGTCGCGGTGAGCACTTCCCGGCGCTGCTCGCGTGGTCGGTCGAGGATGCCCAACGGCACCATCAGGCCGCCGGCCCCGCGCCACTTCGGGGAGACGAGGCCGAGGTGGGGGTGCTCGACCAGGTCGTCGAAGAAGGCGTCCAAGGTGGTGGGGCGATCCAGTGGCGGCAGCCAGACCCGACGTGCCGGCGTACCCCTGCCGGCCATGCGGGCCACGGCGAGGTCGAGCAGGGAATCGGTGTCGTCAGCGACGGGCACCGGCGTGGGGGTCTCGTCCTCGGGCGCCTCGAGGAGGCGACCTCGGCGATGGTGAAGGGGAGGATGCCACGCAGGTTGCCCACCTCGTCGCGGCGCACCCGCACCCGGCCGGCCGGTGGCCCCGAGACGTAGGCCGCCTTGAAGCGCACCAGCGTGGACTGATCGGGCTTGAGGTAGCCGAGCCCGGGGACAGCTGGCAGCTCGTAGGCGTCGGGGACGCCGAGCACGGTGCGGGACTCGGCTGCCGAGAAGGTGCGCAGACCGATCCGGTAGGAGAGGTGCGACTCCAGGCCACGCAGCCGCCCCTCCTCGAGACGCTGGCTGGCCAGCAGCAGGTGCAGCCCGAGGAGCGGCCGAGCCGACCCATTGCCACGAAGAGATCGATGAACTCCGGCTTCGCGGCGAGCATCTCGGAGAACTCGTCCACCACGATCAGCAGGGACGGCAGCGGCTCGAGGGGCTCGCCGACCGCGCGGGCCTTCTCGTAGTCACGCACGGAGGCGAAGTTGCCGGCGGAGCGGAGCAGCTCCTGGCGCCGCACCATCTCACCGGAGAGCGCGTCCTGCATCCGGTCGACGAGCGTGAGTTCCTCGGCCAGGTTGGTGATCACCGCGGAGACGTGGGGCATCTCGGCCATGCCGGCGAACGTGGCGCCTCCCTTGAAGTCGACGAGCACCATGTTGAGCTCGGCGGGCGAATGCGTCATCGCCAGCCCGAGCACCAGCGTGCGCAGGAACTCCGACTTGCCCGATCCGGTCGCACCGATGACCAGTCCGTGCGGTCCCATGCCCTGCTGGGCGGACTCCTTGAGGTCGAGGTGCACCGGGGTGCCGTGGTCACTGACGCCGATCGGCACCCGGAGCCGGTCGCGCGCAGGCCTCGGGCGCCAGGCCCCCTCGGGCTCGAAGGCATGCACGTCTGCGAGACCGAGGAGGTCGGTGAACTCCGCGGGGCCGGCCGATTCGGCACCTGCGCGGGGGCCGAGTGCGCCCAACGGGGTGAGTCGGCGGGCGAAGGCCTCGGCCGTTGCCGGGTCCATCTGGTCGACGGAGCAGGCGACGGGCTCGGCGCGCAGCCGCAGCGCGGTGGCCGGGCGGAACTCAGGTGAGGGGCCGGTGCCCCGGGGTGTGGGCAGCACGGGCAGGTCGATGCGAAGGCGGGTGGGGTCGTCGAGGTCGTCCCAGCGCTCGGGTACGTCGACCACCGTCACCCCGTGCAGCCCGTCCGGCGGGATGAGGTGGTTGCCCAGGGGCAGTGCGACGCCGTCGAGCACCAGCAGCAGGTGGGGAGAGCAACGCCCTCCTCGGCGCCGAAACGGGGCCGCTCGCCCAACTCGTCGGGCAGCAGCCGGCCGAGGGCGTCGAGGGAGGTGGTCACCATCCGTCGTGGGCCCACGGCGTCGGACTGGCGGTCACTGAGCGCATGGGGAAGCCACTTGAGCCAGTCCCACGCCGGCAGGTGGCGCTCGTGGGTGAGGACCGCCACCACCAGGTGCTCGGGTGAGTGGAAGGAGGCTGCGGAGCAGATCAGCGCCCGCGCGGCGGAGCGGCCGGCATCGTGTTCACCGGTGATCTCGATGCGGTCGAAGTCCCGCAGATCGACACGGGCCGGCAGATCGGCCTGGCTGCTGTGCACGGCCAGCAGCCGGTGCAGGGCGCTGGCTGCCGTGGGATCGAGCTGCTCGACCGGCTTCGTCTCCGGCGGCACCAACTCGAGCGAGAGAGGCTGTGCGCAGACGCCGTAGCGCACCTGCAGGAAGTGCTCATCACCGGGCGTCAGCTCCCAGACCCGGCTGCGCTCCTCGGCGAGTGCCGGCAGGGCGCGAGGAGCCGGGTGGTGCCACGTGAGCGCCGCGCGTTGCTGGGCGGCGGCATCGCGGGTGACCTCACGGACACCGGAGAGATAGTGGAGGTATTCGGTGCGGGACCCGTTGACCTGCTGGTGCCTGGTGCGGCGCTGCCGGTCGATCTGGACGGCCACGAACCCCAGCGCGGCGAAGAGGAACATTCCTCCGGTCAGCAGCAGACGCGTGGTCGAGGGAGCCCCTGAGCCCGATGTGCTCATCGTGGCGACCATGACGATCGCGCCGACGCTGCCGAGCATCGGGATCGCCATGAGCAGGGCTTGACCGCCCCCTCGTGCGGTTGGACCTCCGGAGGGGACTGCAACCGGATCTGGCCGCTAGGCATCTCCGGCGCGTCGAGCCGCACGCCGCTGCGCAGGGTGGTCAAGGGTCCCCCTTGGGTGCCGGTGCCGAGATCGCCGGGGCTGCCGCCCCTCGGGGCGATCCTAGGCCGTGTTGGTGAACGCCGTGGCCTGCTGCGCGCGGCCCCACGGGCACCTGGACTACGTTGTCGTCAGTCGACGATGCTGGCGCATCGCCTCCTCCTCCGCCTTGCCAGGCCCTCCGTGGACGCCACGCTCGCGACGGCCGAGCGTTCACCAACACGACCCAGGCCGTGTTGGTGAACGCCCACACAGGTCTGCTGCCGCCGCCGGGGCGACGTACTACGCTGCCGGACACGAGCTCGAAGGGGTGCGCGTGTCCGGTGTCGTCCGCACCGACCTGGTCTCGGTGACCGTCCATGGACCCGGCGGGGGCCTGGATCTCGTGGTGCCGGGGGCGCCTCGGTCACCGACGTGGCGCGCGAATACGCCACGGCCGCGCGACTGCGTCACCTCCAGCTCGTCCTGCGCGACTCCGCGGGCCGGCCGCTGCCTCCCGCGCAGAGCGTCGAGGCGGCGGGCATCACGTCGGGTGCTGTACTCGTGATCACGCCGACCGTTGCACCTGTCGGCGAGACGCAGGTACGCCGCCAGCCGGCTGAGTGCGCCGGTGACCACCGACCCGGGGTGCCGTGGGTGGTCGCTGGGACCGCCGGCGTACTCGCGCTGTTGGGTGCTTTCGTCGCTGCCCTCGGTGCCGAGGACAGCGCGCGCACCGCCGTCGCGATCGTGCTCAGGCTCGCCGCGGTGGTGGGGGTGATGCCGCTGGGCGCCCACGTGCGGCAGCGGGCGGCGGTGGCCCCGGCCTTCGCTGCGGGCGCTGCCTTCGTGGTGTTGCACGAGCCGGGGGCCACCCAGTTGCCGGTCACCGTCGCTCTGAGCCTGCTCGTGGGTGCAGGTGCGGCAGCACTGGCCCGGGCAGGTGGCATCGCCACGTTGGAGCCCCTCGACGTCTGGATCGGGGGCGGACTGGTGTGGTTCGCCTCTGCCGCGCTGGTGACCGTGGCCGGTGCGGAGCCGCAGGTGCACTGGTCGATCGTGATCGTGGGTTGCCTGCTGGCCAGCAGGCTCGTGCCGAGTCTGGCGATCCGGGTGCCCGAGAGGCTGCTCGTCGATCTCAGGCGTGATTCTCG
>NZ_JAKGRW010000002.1 GCF_021555175.1 Nocardioides alcanivorans
ACTGTAACACGTGACCACAGAGATGCACCCGACCCGATGGGGTGACCCGGCCGAGGCCGCACTCCTGCCGCAGGCCACGCGTGACCTCGTCGAACTCGTGCTCGGGGTCCGCGACTCCCCGGCGATCGAGTCCGTCGAACTGCCCGGCTCGTCGCTCTCGCAGGAGGTGCTCGCCGAGCTCCGTGCCCTGCTCGGCGACGACCAGGTGGTCCTCGACGACGACTCCCGGCGGCTGCGCACCCGCGGCAAGTCGACTCCCGACCTGCTCCGGGCCCGCGCCGGCGACCTCACCGATGCGCCCGACGTCGTGGTGCGTCCCGGCAGCCACGACGAGGTGGCGGCGGTCCTCGACCTCGCCGTGCGCCATCGGATCGCCGTCGTCCCGTTCGGTGGCGGTACGTCGGTCACCGGCGGCCTCGTCGCCAGGCGCGAAGGCTTCGCCGGCGTGCTCTCCCTCGACCTGTGCCGCTTCAAGGCGCTGCGCGAGGTCGACAAGGTCTCGATGACCGTCGTGCTCGAGCCCGGTCTGCGAGGCCCCGAGGCCGAAGCGCTGCTGGCCGAGCACGACCTCACCCTGGGACATTTCCCGCAGTCCTTCGAGTACGCGACGATCAGGGGCTTCGCGGCGACCCGCTCGAGCGGTCAGTCGAGTGCTGGCTACGGACGCTTCGACGCGCTCGTCGTCGGGCTCACCGTGGCCACCCCGCAGGGCACGCTGGAACTCGGCTCGTCGCCGGCCAACGCTGCCGGTCCCGACCTACGCCAGCTGGTGCTCGGCTCCGAAGGCACCCTCGGCGTGATCACCGCCGTGCGGGTGCGGGTGAGGCACCGGCCGACCGTCAAGGTCTACGAGGCCTGGCAGTTCGACTCCTTCGCCAGCGGTTCGGACGCGATGCGCGGCCTCGCCCAGGCCAACCTGCTGCCCACGGTCATCCGCCTCTCGGACGAGGCCGAGACCGCGATCAACCTGGCGAGCCAGTCCGACGTCGGCGGTGCCGCGCCCACCGGGTGCCTCATGATCGTCGGCCACGAGGGCACCGACCCCGAGCTGGTCGAGGCCCGTCGCGGCCTGGTCACCGGGCAGCTCGAGAAGCTCGGTGGCGCCAACCTGGGCGAGGAGCGCGGTCGGGCCTGGGAGGCGGGACGCTTCCACGCGCCGTACCTGCGCGACTCGCTGCTCGACGTCGGAGTGCTCGTCGAGACGCTCGAGACCGCCACGTTCTGGAGCAACCGCGAGCGGTTGTACGACGCGGTGAAGCAGGCGTTGACGGCGACGCTCGGCGAGAAGACGTTGGCGCTGTGCCACATCAGCCATGTCTACGAGACCGGGTGCTCGCTCTACTTCACGGTCGCGGCACCGGGCGGCGACGCCCCGCTCGAGACCTGGGCCGAGGCGAAGGCTGCCGCCACCCAGGCGATGATCGACGCCGGTGCGACCGTCACCCACCACCACGCGGTGGGCAGCGACCACCGACCGTGGTTCGCCCAGGAGATCGGTCCCGTGGGCGTGCAGGTGCTGCGCGCCGTCAAGCGCGAGCTCGACCCTGCCGGCATCCTCAACCCGGGTGTGATGGTCCCGTGACGCGCGCCTTCACCTTCCTGGTCAACCCGACCTCCGGCGGCGGTGCCGCACCGAAGGCCGTCGTCCCCGTCGCCCGGCTGCTGCGGGACGCCGGAGCGGCCGTCGAGGTCACCTACTCACCCGGGCCCAAGGCAACCGTTGCGCTCGTCGGCGACGCCGTCTCCCGTGGCGAGGTGGTCGTCTCCGTGGGTGGTGACGGAATGCTCTCCTCGGTCGCCGGTGAGGTTGCCGCCCGCGGCGGCACGCTGGGCATCGTGCCCGCGGGCCGGGGCAACGACTTCGCGCGCATGCTCGGGCTGTCGGACGAACCCGAGGCGGTGGCGAAGGTGCTCCTCGAGGCGTCCCCGCGCTCGATCGACCTCATCGAGGTCACCCACCCCAACGGCACGAAGCGGGTGGTGGCGGGTTCGGTCTATGCCGGCGTCGACGCCCACGCCGCCGCGATGGTCGACCGCATGCGTTGGACCCCCGCAAGCTGCAGTACCCGATCGCCGGCGTCCGCTCGCTGGCTGCCTTCCGACCGGTCACCGGCACGGTCACCGTCGACGGCGCCCAGCACCAGGTTCGGGCGGCCACGGTGGTCGTCGCCAACTCCGCCTACTACGGCTCCGGGATGAAGATCGCCCCGCCCGCGGTCCTCGATGACGGCGAGCTCGACGTGGTGGTGATCGCCGCAGCCGGCAAGCTCGACCTGATCCGCGCCCTGCCGTCCGTCTACAGCGGCGGCCACGTCGACCGCGACGAGGTCACGCTGCTCCGAGGGCGGCAGCTCACGCTCACGGTCGATCGGGCGGTCGAGGTCGGCGGTGACGGCGAACCCCTGGGCACCCTGGCTCCCGGGGAGTCCTGGCAGATCCGGGTCCTTCCCGGCGCGCTCTCCCTCCTCGTCTGACGCGGGTCAGGAGAAGGTCCAGAGCAGGAGGTGCGCCGGCTTCGTCGCCGTCAGCACCGCCCCCTCCCCCGGAGCCGTACGCCGTCACTCGCCCCGAGGTGCACCACCTCGCCCTGCGCGGGGGTCAGGTCGGCACTGCCCTCCGCGACGAACAGGTGCGCAAAGGGGCGATCGGGGACCGTCAGCACCGAGCCGACGGGCACGGTGGCCGCCCAGAAGGTGGCCCCGCTGGCGCCGATCCGGGCCGCCGCATCGTGGCCGGCGCCCGAGGCGACCGGGGTCCACTCCTCCGCCACGGCGATCGTGCCGGAGGAGTAGCCGGGTTCGGTGCCGGGCTCGTCGGGCAGCACCCACGCCTGGATGAAGCGGGTCGGACCGGAGGCGTGGTCGACGGTCTCGGCGTGCACCACCCCGGAGCCGGCGGACATGGTCTGCACGAGGCCGGGGGTGATGTCGCCCGAGTGCCCGCGCGAGTCCGCGTGGTGCAGCGTCCCGGACAGCACCCACGTGACGATCTCGAGGTTGCTGTGCGGGTGGTCGGGATAGCCGTGGCCCGGCTGGACGAGGTCGTCGTTGTGGCAGGCCAGCAAACCGAAACGGAGGTTGGCCGGGTCGTAGTGGGGGCCGAAGGAGAGCGAGTGCCTGGTGTCGCGCCCGTCGGCGACGGTGCGGAACCGGTCGGCGGCGCGACGTACCTCGATCACCGTGCCATTGTGCCTGCGCCTACGCTCGTGGGCATGGGTGCCATCGAGCTGACTGCCGAGAACTTCGAGTCGACCATCACCGACAACGCGATCGTGCTGGTCGACTTCTGGGCGTCCTGGTGCGGCCCGTGCCAGCAGTTCGCACCGATCTACGAGGCGGCCTCGCAGGCCAACGAAGACATCGTCTTCGGCAGCATCAACACCGAGGAGCAGCAGCAGCTCGCGGCTGCGGCCCAGATCACGTCGATCCCCACCCTCATGGCGTTCAAGGGCGGGGAGCTCGTCTTCCGCCAGCCCGGGGCGATGCCGGCAGACGCGCTCAGCCAGTTCATCACCGCGCTCCGCGAACTCGACGTGGAAGCAGTGAAGGCCGCCCAGGGTGAGCAGGCCGAGTAGCGGCGAGACGCGGCCGCTGACCCTGGTCACGGGCGGCACGCGAGGGATCGGTGCGGCGATCGCAGCCCGCCTCGCTGGTGCCGGCCACGACCTGGTCCTCGGCTACCGCTCCGACGTCGACGCGGCGGCCGCCACGGTGGCGCGGGTGCGTGCCCTCGGTGCGAGTGCGGATGCGGTGCGCGCCGACCTCACCCGCGCGGCCGACGTCGACGCGCTCTTCGCTGCGGCTGCGAAGTGCGGTCAGCTCACCGGCGTGGTCAACAACGCTGGCGCCACCTACGAGTTCGCGCCGCTCGCCGCCACCCCGGTGGAGTCGGTGGAGCGCACGATCGCGGTCAATCTCACCGCGCCACTGCTCGTCGCTCGGGCGGGGGTGCTCGCGATGAGCACCGAGTTCGGGGGCGCAGGTGGCGTGATCGTCAACATCTCCTCGGGCGCGGCCACCTTGGGGTCACCCGGCGAATACGTGCACTACGCCGCCGCCAAGGCGGGCCTCGACACGATGACCCGGGGCCTCGGCCTCGAGGTCGCCGCAGCGGGCATCCGGGTGGTGGGCGTCGCACCAGGTCTGATCGACACCGACCTGCACGCCACCACCGGCGACCCGGGGCGGGTGGCCCGGATGGCGCCGCAGATCCCACTGGGCCGAGCCGGAGCGCCCGACGAGATCGCCGGCACGGTGGCCTGGCTGATGAGTGACGAGGCTGCCTACGTCACTGCGACGACGCTGCGGGTGGCCGGAGGGCGCTAGCAACGCACGCGCGCCCCGCGCTGCCGAGGCAGCCCGGGGCGCGGACGTGTGGGACGAGCCGTGGGTCAGGCGTTCTTGATCGCGGAGACGTCGAACTTGAGCTTGATCTTCTCCGAGACGAGCACGCCGCCGGTCTCGAGGGCGGCGTTCCAGGTGAGGCCCCAGTCCTTGCGGTTGACGGCGACCTCGCCCTCGAAGCCGACGCGGGTGTTGCCGAAGGGGTCCTGAGCGGAACCGACGAACTCGAAGGGGACGGTCACGGACTTGGTGACGCCCTTGATGGTCAGGTCGCCGGTGATGGCCCAGTCGTCACCGTCGGCCTCGACGGAGGTCGACGTGAAGGTGATGGTCGGGTGGTTCTCCACGTCGAAGAAGTCGGCCGAGGCCAGGTGGCCGTCGCGGTCGGCGGAGCCGGTGTCAACGCTGTCCACGGCGATGGTCAGGTCGACCCGGGAGCCAGCGGGGTTGGCGGAGTCGATGTGGGCGGTGCCCTGGAACTCCTTGAAGGCGCCGCGGACGTTGGTGACCATCGCGTGGCGGGCCTGGAAGGCGATGCCGGTGTGCGACGGGTCGATGGTGTAGTCGCCGGTGATGTCGGCGATGGCCTGGGTGCCGGCGTCGAAGACGGGCTGCGCGGTCTTGCGGGAGAAGATGCTCATGGGGGTGTCCTCACGTAGATGGTTCCTGCTTGGTTTAAGTTTCAACCAACACTCTACGGCAATGCTTCCCCGGCGATCTGTGATCCCCGTCACCTCCGGATGCCGGCCCCCGACCACGCCCGGTCGATGGCGTCGGCCACGTCGATGAGTCGGGCATCGCGCATGGCGGGCTTCTCGAGCTCGCGGGCGACGTACTTGGCGACGAACCGGGTGAGTTCGCCCTCGATGCCCGCCACGCGCTGCAGGAGGGAGGCTCGCAGGCCTTGGCCGCGGAGGTCCACGCTGATCTGGTCGCCCCGCGGCGGGATCACGTCGATGAAGACGTGGCAGTCGGCGAGCGCGCGAGCGGTCAGCTCGACAGGAATGGACAGCCGAGCGTCGAAGCGCTGGCGCTCCACCTGCAGGTCGAGCTCGAAGCGCAGGCTCACCGGCAAGGTGACGAGCAGCCGGACCAGCTCGTCCTCGACGGGCGCGGCGGTGGCCTGCTCGATCACGCCTTCGGCGGTGACCCGCGCCAAGCGGCCCGGTCCGACGCCGATGGGGCCGAAGGAGATGGGCTCGCCGGCGAGGGCGTCGAGCGCGGCGAGGATCCGGTTCGGGGTCACCGCGAGGCGGAAGAAGTCGCGGCCGAACTGCTCATAGGTTGCTGGGGCGGGGCCGAGCTCGGCGTGTGGCATGCCCACATCGTGCCGCGTACGTCCGCGCAGGAACAGGTTCCACCGAGGGATTGTTGAACTTTGTATCCGGAAGAACCGTGACCCGGGTCTCATCTGGGGTTATGGTCCCATTACCTGTTCGGGGAGACAGAGAAGAGGCTGGGGAAATGATCGTGCACGAGGGTGGGAGCGCTCAGGCGAAGGTGTTGGCCGGAGTGGCCCGCGCAGTCATCAGGCCCGCGCTGGCGCTCTATCCGGCACGTGGACCGCTCTCCGCCGGACGACACGCCATCGAGCTGGTCGCCCACGTGCAGCCGCGCAGCCGCAAGGTGCGGGTGCGTCAGGTGAAGCACGGTCACTGGGACGGTGAACTCGTCCGACCGCGTGGCACGAAGCGCGGCACCGCGGCGATCGTCTACTTCCACGGCGGCGGCTTCCTCTTCTGTGGCACCGCCACCCACCGCAAGGTCGTCGAGCAGCTCTCGCTGCGCACCGGCGTTCCCGTGCTCAGCGTCAACTACCGACAGCACGGGCGCGGCACGGTGCGTGAGTCGGTTGCCGACGGTCTCGACGCGGTGCTGTGGATGCTTGCCCAGGGCTACGACCCCCAGCGGCTGGTGCTTGCCGGGGACTCGGCCGGCGGCCACATCGCCTTCGCCGTCGCGATGGCACTCCGCGACCGCGGCATTGCCCTGGCCGGCCTGGTCGGCCTCTCGCCGTGGCTCGACTTCGACAACACCGTCCGGATCGCCGCCCCCTACGCGGTCCGTGAGTCCTATCTGCCGGCCAAGCGGCTCGACCGCATTGCCCAGCTGGTCACCGGCCAGCCGATCATCGAGCCGTCGCTCTCGCCGGTCAACGGCAAGCTGCGTGGCCTGCCGCCGACCCTGCTGATCTGTTCCACCGACGAGATCCTGCGTCACGACTCCGAGATCGCCGCCAAGCGCCTGCGCGCGGCGGGAGTGCCGGTGGCGTTGCACGGCTGGGAAGGGCAGGTCCATGCCTTCCCGGTGCTCGCCGGGCTCGTTCCCGAGAGCGACGAGGCCCTCGGCCTCGCCTGCGAGTTCATCCGCGAGCACGTCGGCGTCGCCGAGGGCGGACGCCACCTGCGCGCGGTCGGCGACGTCGCCTCCTGACCCACGGCTGGCCCGGGAGCCGTGCTGAACTGCGCCGGCGCAGGCCCGTGTTGTCCTCGATTCGGGCGGCTGACCTGTGAGTTCGCTCCCAAAGGGGCGTGCAAGGGTGCCCGGAAATCCCCGCTGGGCGTCCTTTAGCACTACCGTTGGAGGGTGAGTGACACAACCCCGCAAGACGCCGAGAACACCGAGCCGCAGACCGAGACCACGCCCGAGGCGCCCACCTTCGCCGACCTGGGCCTCGACGACAAGGTGTTGAAGGCGCTGCGGGCGGTGGGCTACGAGACCCCGTCCCCCATCCAGGCAGCGACCATTCCGGCGCTGATGGACGGCAAGGACGTCGTCGGTCTCGCCCAGACCGGCACCGGCAAGACCGCAGCTTTCGCGCTGCCGATCCTCTCCCGCCTCGAGCGCGGCCAGAAGGCCCCGCAGGCACTCGTCCTCGCCCCCACCCGTGAGCTCGCGCTCCAGGTGGCCGAGGCGTTCGAGAAGTACGCCGCCAACCTCAACGGCGTCAGCGTGCTGCCTGTCTACGGCGGCCAGGGCTACGGTGTGCAGCTCTCCGCGCTCCGTCGCGGTGTCGACATCGTGGTCGGCACGCCGGGTCGGATCATGGACCACCTCGAGAAGGGCACGCTGGACCTGACCCAGCTGCGCTTCCTGGTGCTCGACGAGGCCGACGAGATGCTCAACATGGGCTTCGCCGAAGACGTCGAGACGATCCTGGCCGACACCCCCGACACCAAGCAGGTGGCGCTCTTCTCCGCCACGATGCCCTCGTCGATCCGTCGGATCTCGAAGAAGTACCTCAACGAGCCGGTGGAGGTGACGGTCAAGAACAAGACCACCACCGCCTCCAACATCACCCAGCGTTATCTGATCGTCTCGTTCCCGCAGAAGATCGACGCGATCACCCGGATCCTCGAGGTCGAGAACTTCGAGGCGATGATCATCTTCGCCCGCACCAAGCAGGCCACCGAGGACCTCGCCGAGAAGCTCCGCGCCCGCGGCTTCTCCGCGCAGGCGATCAACGGTGACGTCGCGCAGGTGCAGCGTGAGCGCACCGTCAACCAGCTCAAGGCCGGCAAGCTCGACATCCTCGTCGCCACCGACGTGGCCGCCCGTGGTCTCGACGTCGAGCGCATCAGCCACGTCATCAACTACGACATCCCCACCGACACCGAGTCCTACGTGCACCGCATCGGCCGGACCGGCCGCGCCGGCCGGTCCGGTGACGCGATCTCCTTCATCACCCCGCGTGAGCGCTACCTGCTCAAGGCGATCGAGAAGGCCACTCGCCAGCAGCTGACGCAGATGTCACTGCCCACGGTCGACGACATCAACAGCACCCGCCTCAGCCGCTTCGACGACGCGATCACCGAGGCGCTGGGCAAGGAGCGGGTCACCTTCTTCCGCGACGTGGTCTCGCACTACGTCAACGAGCACGACGTGCCCGAGGTCGACGTGGCCGCGGCACTCGCGCTGGTGCTGCAGGGCGACGAGCCGATGCTGCTCGACCCCAAGGCCGAGAAGCCGGTCCGCCAGGAGAGCTTCCGCGAGGACCGCGGCGGCGACCGTGGCCGCCCCGAGCGTGGCCCGCGCTCGCAGCGTGGTCGCCAGAGCGACGTACCCATGACCACCTACAAGCTCCAGGTCGGCAAGCGCCACAAGGTCGAGCCGCGCCAGATCGTCGGCGCACTGGCCAACGAGGGCAACCTCAGCCGTGGTGACTTCGGCCGCATCGAGATTCGCCCGGACTTCTCGCTGGTCGAACTGCCCAGCAGCCTTCCGGCCGGCACCCTCGACCTGCTCGCCAACACCCGCATCTCCGGCAAGCTGATCGAGATCCAGGTCGACAACGGGCCGAAGCGCTCCTACGGCGGGAGCAAGCCGCGTGGCGAGCGTCGCGACGGCTACAAGGGCGGCGGCTACAAGGGCAAGCGCCACGAGGGCTGACCCAGCCCGGCGTACGTCGCCACTTGCGCGCCGTACGCCGTTGGTCGAGCCGTGCGTCGTTGGTCGAGCCTGTCGAGACCATCCCGCTAGCCGTTGGTCGAGCCGTGCGTCGTTGGTCGAGCCTGTCGAGACCATCCCGCTCTCGCTGCCCAAGCGGTGTCGCTTCGCGGTCAGCGGGGCGGGACCCGGACCAGGAGCCGGCCGTGGACGCACTCCATGACGAGCTCCTTGCCCAGACCGATCGAGTCGCCGTCGAGCTGGCGCGGGGTGTCGGTGGCGGCGCGGATGACGACCTTGCGCCCCGTCATCCGGTCGAGGGTCTCGTCGGTGTGGCTGCGCTTGGCGAGTACCCGCCACACGATGGGCAGCCACGACAGGAAGCGCTTGGGATGGAGCATCACCACGTCGAGCACGCCGTCGTCGATCGCGGCGTCGGGCAGCAGCGGCATCCCGGCCTGCAGGAAACCGACGTTGCCGACCACGACAGTGCGGGCGCGGTGACGGGTGAAGGGGCCGTCGTCGACGGAGATCTCCAGGCGCACGGCCGGGAACATCAGCGACTTCAGCGCTGACAGCACGTAGGCGAGCCAGCCGACCTTCTTCTTGATCTCCTCGTTGACGCCCTCCATGATCGCGGCGTCGAAGCCCATGCCGGCCATCACCATGAAGTGGGTGTCGGCCAGGCCCCCGTCGCCGGAGACCTCGACCATGTCGATGGCGCGATCCTGCCCGTTGAGGGCCACGTCGATCGCTGAGCGGATGTAGAGGGGCACGTCGAGGTTGCGGGCCAGCAGGTTGCCGGTTCCTGCCGGGATGATGCCCACCGGGATGCCGGTGCCGGCGAGCTCGGCGCACACCTCGCGCACCGTGCCGTCACCACCGCAGACGATCACCAGGTCGGCGCCGCCGACCGAGGCGGCATGGGCCTGACCGGTGCCGGGGTCCTCGACGCTGGTGAGATGCCAGACCGGCTCCCGCCAGCCGGCCTCGGCGGCCATCGCGCCCACGATTGCCTGGAACTGGCCGACGTCCTCGACCTTGATCGGGTTGAGCACCACGTGAAGGTCCCGGCTCGACGCCGGCACGCTGGTGACGATCGGATCCGCGGTCGCCGTGATGCTGCGGGGCTGGGGGAGTAGAGGGCGAGCACCAACAGCGCGACCGTGATCGACAGCAGGGCACCACCGAGGACGTCGCTGGGGTAGTGACGCGCGAGCAGGATCCGATCGGCGAAGACGACCAGGCACAGCAGCACCAGGCCGGTGGTCGCGGCCCGGCGCAGGCCCTGGCGACGGACCAGCATGTGCGTCAGCACGATCAGGACCGCGGCGAACGACGTGATCCACGACGAGTGCCCCGACGGGAAGGAGCCGCTGGTCAACTGCTCCGGCAGCACCGACCACTCCGGGCGGTCGATCTCGAAGATCCTCTTGAGCAGCTGGGTCAGGCCGAACGACGCGAGCATCACGATGGCGCCGTACACCGCTGCCCGTCGGTGACCCTTGAACCACAGCAGCAGTACGACCGCCACGGAGATGAGCGTGGCCGCCAGGGTGTCGCCGGCCACTTCGATGACATGGAGCACGTCGACCAACACGTCGTGCCCACGCGTCCAGTTCGCGGCATCGCGGGTGACCTCGCGGTCGAACTCCCACAGGGGTTGCCACTCGGTCGCCACCAGTGTGGTGGTCGCGGCGAGCAGGACAAGGCAGAGCGCGGACCAGGAGAGCAGCCAGGCGCGGGAGCGGTCGATCAAGGTGAGGCGTCGATTCCTTCGGGGGTGGGAAGGGGCAGGGAAGAGTATGCCTCCCGCCATGGTGGCGGGTCGCCCCGATAGCCTTGGGTCATGATCGACCCCCGCCTGCTCCGTGACGAACCCGACCGCGTCCGCGCCTCACAGGTCAAGCGTGGGGCGTCCCCCGACGTGGTCGACCGGGCGCTCGAGGCCGACAGCTCCCGGCGCGCCACGATCGCGGCCTTCGAGGAGAAGCGCGCCGCACAGAAGGCCTTCGGCAAGCAGGTCGCCCAGGCCAAGGGTGAGGAGAAGCAGGCACTGCTCCAGCAGGTGAAGGCCCTGGCCGCCGAGGTCAAGGATCTCGAGGCCGCCCAGGATGCCGCCGAGCAGCAGTGGCTCACCGCGCTCAAGGCGATCCCCAACGTGGTCGCCGACGCTGCTCCGGCCGGCGGCGAGGACGACTTCGTCGTGATCGAGGAGATCGGCACCCCCGCGACTTCGCCGCAGAGGGATTCGAGCCGCTCGACCACATCGAGATCGGCAAGCGCCTCGGGGCCATCGACCTCGAGCGTGGCGCCAAGGTCAGTGGCAGCCGCTTCTACTTCCTCACCGGCGTCGGCGCGGAGCTGGAGTTCGCCCTCATCAACCTGGCGACGGAGCAGGCCCGCAGCGCCGGCTTCACCCAGGTCATCGCCCCCTCGCTGGTGCGTGGTGAGGCGATGGAGGGCACCGGTTACCTCGACCAGGGTGGTGGCGAGGACATCTACCGCATCGAGGGCGAGGACCTCTATCTCGTCGGCACCTCGGAGGTCCCGATGGCGGCCTACCACTCCAAGGAGATCCTCGACGCCGAGACGTTGCCGCGCCGCTACGCCGCGTTCAGCCCCTGCTACCGCAAGGAGGCAGGCTCCCACGGCAAGGACACCAAGGGCATCATTCGGGTGCACTGGTTCGACAAGGTGGAGATGTTCATCTACACGACCCTCGAGCAGGCCGAGGAGGAGCACCAGCGGTTGCTGGCCTGGGAGAAGGAGTTCCTCGACAAGCTCGAGCTCGCCTACCGGGTGGTCGACATTGCTGGCGGCGATCTCGGGGCCTCGGCGATCCGCAAGTTCGACTGCGAGGCCTGGATCCCGACCCAGGGCAAGTACCGCGAGCTCACCTCGACCTCCAACTGCACCGACTTCCAGACCCGCCGACTTGACACCAGGGGACGCTTCCCCGGCCACGACGGTGGCACGACGACGGGCCCGGTCGCCACGCTCAACGGCACCCTCACCGCGATCACCCGCACCATCGTCGCGCTGCTCGAGACCCACCAGCAGGCCGACGGTTCGGTCCGGGTCCCGAAGGCCCTCCAACCCTGGTTGGGTGGTCGCGAGTTCCTCACCCCGGTGAACTCATGAGCGAGGCCACCTGGCGGCCCAAGCTGGTCGCGCTGGACATCGACGGCACCCTGCTGCGCTGGGTGACCGGTTCGGGCGCGGTGCACGGTGAGGTCGACCCGGTGGTGAGGGACGCCGTACGCCGGGCCGCTGCGGCAGGTGCCGAGATCGTGCTGGCCAGTGGCCGTTCGATCCACGGCATGATCCCGATCGCGGAGCAGCTCGGGCTTCCCTCAACGGCGAGAAGTGTTGGATCGTCGCCTCCAACGGCGCGGTGATCGTCGAGTACCCGCCCGTCGAGGTCGTGCACGAGGAGACCTTCGATGCGGCCGCCGTCGTGCACGACGTGCTGCGCCTGCACCCGCAGGCGCTGGTGGGCGTCGAGGAGCGTGGCAAGGGCTACCGTGTCAACCGACCCTTCCCCCGGGCGAGCTCGGCGGCGAGATGGTGGTGACTCCGATCGAGGAGATGGTGTCCGAGCCGGTCAGCCGCGTCATCATCCGCGACCCCGACGCGACGGTCGAGGACTTCCAGCTGCTCGCGGAGGAGCTCGGCCTGCACGGCACCGACTACGTCATCGGCTGGACCGCGTGGATGGACCTGGCGCCGATCGGGATCTCCAAGGCCTCCGGTCTTGCCAAGGTCGCTGCCGACCTCGGCCTCACCGCCGCTGACGCCCTCGCCATCGGCGACGGCCGCAACGATCTGGAGATGTTCGACTGGGCCGGCCGTGCTGTCGCGATGGGCCAGGCCGTCGACGAGGTGCTGGCGGCCGCCGACCACGTGACGTTGCCCGTCGACGAGCACGGCGCCGCCGTCGAGCTCGACCGGTGGTTCGGCGATGTCGACTGAACCGACCGGCGAGCTGCCGCTCACCCCGCTGCGCACCACCCGTCTCGTGCTGCCCCTGATCACCCCGGCCCAGGCCGCCGACCTGCGGGCCGGCGTCCGCCATCCGAGCTTCGCCGAGGGCTTCCCTCGTGAGGACGACCTGGATGCCTGCAGCATGATCAAGGAGCTCACGCCCTGGGGGTCGCGGCTGATCGTGCGTGGAGTCGACGGGCTCGTCTGCGGAAGCATCGGCTTCTACGGCCCGCCGACCGCTGTCGACGGCATCGCCGAGGTCGAGGTCGGCTACGGGCTGGTGCCCGACGCCCGCGGCCGTGGCGTCGCGACCGAGGCCCTCTCGGCCGTGTGCGACGCCGCTGATCGGGTCGGGGTCCGGGTGCGGGCGAGCGTGGTCCCCGACAACGCCGCCAGCCTGCGCGTGCTGGCCAAGAGCGGTTTCACCCAGCTGCGCGGCAGCAACGAGGACGGGCACCTGGTGATGGTCCGGCCGGGAGGCGTCGGTTGAAGCTCCCGCGGCTGGTCGCCACCGACCTCGACGGCACCCTGCTCGGACCCGACGGAACGGTGAGCGAGCGGACCCGTCGGGTGCTGCGGGAGCTCGATGCGCGCGGCGTCCCGGTCGTCTTCGTCACCGGCCGCCCGATCCGCTGGATGGATGCGTTGTGGAGCGATGTCGGCGGCCACGGCCTCGCGGTCTGCTCCAACGGCGGGATCGTCTATGACGTCACCCGGCGCGAGGTGCGCCATGCCCTGACGGTGCCCCGGGACCTGGCGCTGGGCGTGGCTCAGACACTGCGCCACGAGGTGCCGGGCACGTCGTTCGCGCTCGAGAAGACCAACGGCTTCGCTCGCGAGGGCACCTTCGCCAGCCGCCACCCGGGATCCGCCGACATCCCCACCGGGGAGCTGGAGTCGATCTTCGACGACCAGGTCGTCAAGTTGCTCGCCCTCCACGACGAAGCGGTCCCCGAGAGCTACTGGCGGCAGGCGCACGAGCTCGTCGGAGAGATCGTGGAAGTGACCTGGTCGTCCCAGTTCGCGTTGCTCGAGATGTCGGCCCTCGGCGTCACGAAAGCCACCACACTGGCTCGGCTGTGCGCCGAGCTCGACATCCGCCCCGACGAGGTCGTCGCCTTCGGTGACATGCCCAACGACATGGCGATGCTCGAGTGGGCCGGGCGTTCGTTCGCGATGGCCGGCGGCCACGACGACGTACGCCGGGTGGCCACCGACGTCGCGCCCGGCAACGACGAGGACGGGGTCGCCACTGTGCTCGCGGACCTCTTCCGACTCGAGGACCTCCGGCAGCCCTGACTCTTGGGGAGCCTGTGAGAGTGTTTGACGCGATGCAACAGCGACCGGAGGTGACCTGCGTGAAGTCAGAGCGCGCGCGGACAGGGCGACGCCTGCTCGTGGCGGCGATGACTGTCGTGGGCCTGTCGCTCTCGGCGCCCGTGGTCACCGCGCCCGCGGCCCAGGCCATCGAGGCATGCGCTGACGCGGGGCTCCGACCGGCCCAGCAGGCCGAGCTGCCCTACGTCTTCACCGGCACGGTCTCCGACGTCGCCGAGTCGGCCAAGGACGGCGTGGTCACCCGCATCTACACGGTGAAGGTCGACCGCTGGTGGCGCGGCGACCTGCCGGAACGGGTTCGGGTGGCCTCCCCGAAGTCGGCGGCCGACTGTGGTCTGCGCGGGGTGCGCAAGGGCTCCCAGACCTACGTCTTCTTCGGGAGCGAGGGTGACGATGGTCAGGTGCTCGCGCTGAGCAACCAAGGCACCCGGGAGGCCGACAACCGCACCGTGCGCCGGTTGAACCAGTTGACCGGGGTGCAGGCGCAGGAGCCGGTGTCTCCGTCAGCAGAGGAGCCCGAGGTCTCCACGACCCCGACGGTGCTCGACGACTCCGAGGCGCCGAGCGTGATGGAGTCGATCACCGTGCCGGTCGTGGTGGTGCTGGTCGGGCTGGTGGTCTTCGGGATCGGCGCCTTCCTGGGGCGCCGCCCGCGCTGACCTCCGCGCCGCGACCGTCAGGGACGAACGCTCAGAGGTACATGCCGCCGGTCGCAGGATCGCCGCTGGTCGGTACCTGTCCTGGCCCGGCCACGCCGGGAGGCTGCTCGCCCTGCTGTGCCTGTTGCGCGCGGGCGGCCATCGCCTGGGGAGGGCACGACGCATCTGCTCGAGCTGCGCGCGGGAGGCGACCTGCTGGGCATAGATCGCGGTCTGGATGCCGTGGAAGAGACCCTCGAGCCACCCGACCAGCTGGGCCTGCGCGATGCGCAGCTCACTGTCGCTGGGCGTGCCCTCGGCGAACGGCAGTGACAGCCGCTCAAGTTCCTGGACGAGCTCGGGAGCCAGGCCCTGCTCGAGCTCCTTGATGGAGGACTGGTGGATCTCCTTGAGGCGGTTGCGGCTCGCCTCGTCGAGGGGCGCTGCCTTCACCTCTTCGAGGAGCTGGCGGATCATGCTGCCGATCCGCATCACCTTCGCGGGCTGCTCGACGAGGTCGGCCAGGCCACCGGGACCAGCTGAATCGGCGTCCTCGACCTCCTGCTGGGCAGCCGCCAGGGCGTCGGCGGGGATGCTCCCCACCGGCTGCCCGTCGGGACCCACGATGACGATGTGCTGCTCCTCGCCGGTGTTCTCACTCATGGCCCCACCCTACAAACCCCGCGAAGCAGCACCTCTTGCGCGCCGAGGCAGCAGCTCTTGCGCAGCGATCAGTCGGGAAGCGAGCTCATGGTGGTCAGCAGGACCTTGCCGATGTGGCTGCTCTCGTCGACCAGCGTGTGGGCGGCACCGGCCTGCTCGAGCGGGAGCACCGCATGGATCACCGGCTTGATCGCACCTTCTGCGACCAGGGGCCAGACGTGCTCGACGACGGAGGCGCAGATCGCCGCCTTCTCCTCGGCCGGCCGAGCGCGCAACGACGTGGCGAGTACGGCGGCCCGCTTGCTCAGCAGCTTGCCGAGGTCGAGCTCTCCCTGGGAGCCGCCCTGCATGCCGATGACGACGAGCCGGCCCTGGGTGGCCAACGCGTCCACGTTGCGTGGCAGGTACTTCGCACCCATGTTGTCGAGGATGACGTCCGCACCGCCGTGCTCGCGGAGCACCTCCACGAAGTCCTCGTCGCGATAGTTGATCGTCACGTCGGCACCGAGCTCGCGACAGACCCGCAGTTTCTCCTCCGAACCGGCGGTGGTGAAGACCTTGGCCGACAGGGCGGTGGCCAGCTGGATCGCGAAGGTGCCGATGCCACCTGCGCCACCGTGCACGAGGAAGCGCTCACCCGGCTGTAGCCCGGCCAGCATGAAGACGTTGGACCACACCGTGCAGGCGACCTCGGGCAGCGCGGCGGCCGAGACGAGGTCGATGCCCTCGGGCACCGGCATCACTTGCCCGGCCGGGACCAGCACCTGCTCGGCATAGCCGCCGCTGGCCAGCAGCGCACAGACCTTGTCGCCGACGGCCAGCCCGTCGACACCTTCGCCCACGGCCGCGATCCGGCCACTGCACTCGAGGCCGAGCACGTCGGACTCGCCAGGAGGCGGCGGGTAGAACCCGCGCCGTTGCAGGGTGTCGGCCTTGTTGACGGCGGTCGCGACGACGTCGATGACGACCTCGCCCCGCCCCGGTGTGGGAGCTTCGACCTCGGTGATGGCGAGGACCTCGGGCCCTCCGGGCTCAGTGGCGATGACAGCGCGCATGGGGCCACGGTAGCGACCGGCAGCACGCGCGCCAGCGATCAGCCCGTCAGTGCTGCAGGTCGGCCACGTCGGCCACGTCGGCGGTGTGGTCGACCGCGCTGTCGTCGGGGATCTCCTCGTCGACGTCGACCGGGTCGGGGGCGTCGGCCGGCCGGTCCCAGTTGGTCGCCAGTTGGCTGGCCCGCTCGGCCAACTCCTCGATCGCCGCGGCGTCGGCACCCGTCTGGCCAGCGGCGTAACCCAGCAGGAAGGTGGTGATCGGTGCCGCGGGGCGTTGGACGGCGTGGGCAGCCACCCGGGCCACGTCGAGCACCAAGGCCTCGTCCAACTCCGCCTCGATGTCGAGCGCGTCGCAGAGCTCATCGATCCAGTCGTGCAGGTTCACTCCTCCAGAGTGTCCGCTCGAACGGGCCGTGACAACCCCGCCGGCCGGATCTGCAGCGAATCGGCAGTCACGACTCGAAGCGGCGTCGCGCCTCGGCCAGGTCAGCGAAACTGTCGATGTCGTGTGCCTCGTCAGCCAGGGCTGGCACGTCGACGAGGTCCAGGCCGTCCAGCAGGCGGTGTAGGGGCAGCCCGTGCCTCGCGTCGTACGGCGGAGCGTGCTTCGCGAGGCGCCCTGCGTCGAGCACCATCGCCAGTTGGCGGCGTGCGGAGAGGTCACAGAGCACTGCGCCGTCGCGACCCCGGGCCGCATCGCGGAGTCGGCCGATGGTGCCCATCGTGACGTTGGGCATGTCGACGGCGAGCACCACGACCTCGCGAGGTGGGCGGGCGAACGAGTCGAGGCCGTGCAGCAGCCCGGCAGCCGGGCCGCCGCCGCGCGGGTCCTCCCGAGTGAAGGTGACCGGCCGTTCGGTGTGCACCCAGTCGCCGAGCACCACGACCTCGCCCGCGTCGATGACGGCGTCGAGGCACCAGGCGAGCAGGGTGCGGGGACCGAGTTCGATGGAGGCCTTGTCGGCGCCGCCGATCCTGGCGCCGGTACCGCCGGCAAGGATCACGGCGCCGAGCGCGAGAGGGGAAGCTCCGGTCATGTCCCCATCCTGCCGCAGCCGAGCCGTGTGTCCGAGGGGTGAGCGTCTGGCAGGCTGGAGGCATGCGCACCTCGGACGACGCCCCCGCCACACTGCGGGTGGCCCTGGCCCAGCTGCCGGCCGGGCTCGACCCTTCCGACAACCGTGCCGCCGTGACCGCCCTGGCCGACGACCCCGGGCTCCGCGGCGCGGAGCTGGTGGTCCTCCCCGAGGCCTTCGCACGGGACTTCGGCAAGCCCACCGACGACCTCGCGCCCCACGCCGAGCCGACCGATGGGGCCTTCGCCCGTGCGGTGACGGACCTGGCCGGCGCCGATCGCACCGTCATCGCCGGCATGTTCGAGCACAATTCCGACGGGCCGCCCTTCAACACACTCCTGGTGCGGGGCCGCGCACGAGCGGACTATCGCAAGATCCACCTCTACGACTCCTTCGGCTACCGAGAGTCCGACCGTCTCAGCGCTGGCGAGTGGGACCCGGTCACCGTGGCGCTCGGCGGCTTCACGCTGGGCCTGATGACCTGCTACGACCTGCGCTTCCCCGAGCTTGCTCGCGACCTCGTCGACAGGGGTGCCGACGTACTCGTCGTCCCGGCCGCCTGGGTGGCCGGTCGTACACCGCAGGAGCGTGCGCTCAAGGTGGAGCACTGGCGCACGCTGGTGCGGGCCCGAGCCATCGAGAACGTCTGTCACGTGGTCGCCGTCGGCCAGCCGGGCCCGCGCTACACCGGCCACAGCATGGTCGTCGGCCCCGACGGGCAGGTGGTGGTCGAGGCGGGCGCCGACCGCGACGTGATCACCGCCGACCTGCGCCGTGAGCAGCTCCACGAGGCTCGCGAGGCGAACCCGTCCCTCGCCAACCGACGGCGCAGGCCCCGGTAACCTCACCCACGTGTCCCGCCCTGCCCCCGGTCGTCGCGCCATGCGTGCTGAACCCCGTCCGCGTCGTACCTTCTCGCGGCGGACATTGGTGGTGGCCGGACTGGGCGCGACGGCGGTCGGGCTCGCCTTCGCGCTGCTCGCGGCGTTCGACGTCGGTCCCTCCTGGTGCGACCAGGTCGCGGCGGTGGTGCTCTCCACCGTGATCGCGATGTCGTTGTCGGCGCGCGCCGGCGGACGACCGTGGATCTTCGGCACCCTCGCGGCCCTGCTCGGTACGGCGGCGGTGGTCGGTGACATCGGCATGCTCCGCGCCGGCGCGGCCTGCATCACCGCGGTCGCCACGGGTGTGCTCGCGGTGATCCTGACGGCGCCGGCGCCACGCTTCGTTCTCGCCGTGCGTGAGCTCGGGGTGGCCACGGCGGTGTCGGTGATCGGCGCCTTCGGCGTGGTGGGTTATCGACCGACCGTCTCCATCGACGCATTCGACTACGTCTCGCTGGGGCTCGCCTTCGCCCTCACCCTGGTCCTCGTCTATCGCCTCGGCTCGGGCTTCAACAGTCTCGGCCGGCGTGGCCTCGTCGTCGTGGTCGGCGGTGCGGTGGCGGTCGTGGCACTGATCGCCTACGCCGAGCTGCTGCGTCGCTACGGCCCGCCCGGCCTGCTCGGCCACGTCTTCGATGCGGTCCGCTGGCACCGGGACCATCTCGGCGCCGTCCCGCGGCCGACGGTGCTGTTCATCGGCGCGCCGGCCATCGTCTGGGGTTGTCACATGCGTGCGCGCCGGCGCCAGGGCTGGTGGGTCACCGCGTTCGGCGCCTGCCTGACCGTCAGCTACGCGACCGTGCTGATGAATCCCGAGACCGGGTGGCTCGAGGCAGCCCTGATCGTCCTCTACTCGCTCCCGCCCGGGGTGGTCCTCGGGTACGTCGCGATCCGGCTCGACCTCGCACTCACCGGTCCCCGCGGACGGCGCGCCCGTCGCGACGAGGAGGCGCGCGCCGTACGCCCCGAGGCCGGACGCTTCGAGGCCCTTCTCTGAGCCGTTGCGGCTGCCGCCGGGACGCGTACTTCCGGGTAACCCGACACCGGGAGTAGCGTCACCGCCATGGTGCGGGAACAGTTGACTGACATCGTCGCCGAGATGGTGGCCAACGTGATGAGCATCGACGTCGCCGTGGGCGACAAGGTGGCCGCAGGGGACCAGATGATCCTGCTGGAGTCCATGAAGATGGAGATCCCCGTGCTCGCCGAGCACCCCGGCACGGTGCGCAAGGTCCGGGTGGCCGTGGGTGACGTCGTCCAGGAGGGCGACATCATGCTGACGCTGGGCTGACCCGCGCGCCCCGGTGGCGGTCAAGATTCCCCGCCCGGGCGGGGAAATGGGTTCCTGTGGGCCGTAGCCACACACACCAAGCATGCAATTACGTGACACAGTCGGTGCCGCGCGTGGTCACCGGCTCATGTCGGTGACTCTTGGCAGAGGGGGCGGGATTCGAACCCGCGGTAGGTCTCCCTACGACCGCTTTCAAGGCGGTTCCGATAGGCCACTCCGGCACCCCTCCTCGCACCCGCCGAGACGAGTACGAGGAGGCAGTCTACGCGGGCTGCTGCGCGGGCTGGCGGGCTACTCCGATCCGCCGAGTTCGAGCTCCACGTCGTCATAGACGAGGTCGTGGAGGCGCTGGCGGTGATGACTGACGTCGGCCAGCAGTCGACGCAGCATCTGACTCACGTCGTCGATGTCGGGATTGCTGAGCACCTGTGGGCTGAAGACGGCGATGCGGCCCATCAGCTCGTTGCGCTCCCGGAGCACCGAGGCCTGCCGCGCGGCCAGCCAGCCGTCGCTGGCGTGGGAGGCCTCGCTGGCGAGCTGCTCGCGCAGGCTGGACAGGCGCTGGCGGACGGTCCACCGCCAGTTGCCCAAGGCGGTGCCGTGCTGCCTGGGGGCGTCGAGGAGTTGGCTGAGTTCGAGCATCGTGCCGTGACACGCATCGTGCATGGGGGCCTCCGATGTGCGAGCTGGGGTTCGAGTGTGACGCCGATCACAGGCGGAGGCAAGGGGTGGGTGGGGACGCCCGGCGGCGTTCGGGGAGAATGGGCCCATGGCGTCCGACTATCGACTGGCCCCCGCTGTTGCTGCCCGGTTGCTGGGGATCACGGTGCTCTGTTTCGGCGCGCTGATCTTTGTCGTGACCGCGATCGTGGTGCTCGTCGCCGCCCCCGTCTGGTTGCTCTCGGTCGCGGTGATCGTCTCCGTGATCGGCATCTTCGTGGTGGGCACGAAGCTCACCAGCAGGGGCTGGGTGCTGCGGTTGACCGACGACGGCTATCAGGTGCGATTCGTGCGCGGGGCGGGCGTGAAGCAGGCTCGCTGGTCCGATGTCGAGGAGTTGGCGACCGACACCGTCGCCGGCGCTCCTTGCCTGATCTTCCGTCTTCGCGGTGGGGACGCGACGGTCCTGCCCGTCGAGGTGATCGCCGGCGACCGTGAGGAACTCGTCCGCGAGGTCGGTCGTCACCTCACCTCCCGCCCCTGAATTCGGGGCCGATTCTGCACCCGTGACCACGGGCCGCTAGAGTGTCCGCGATCGATGGAGGCGTCGCCTAGTCTGGTCTATGGCGCCCGCCTGCTAAGCGGGTTTGGGGCTAAAACCCCATCGAGGGTTCAAATCCCTCCGCCTCCGCGTCGTGCCGCAAGGCACCTGAGGCCCGGGTCCCGGTGAGGGACCCGGGCCTCGGTCATTTGGCCAAGATGTCCCAAAGGTCTGCACTTTCTTGCAATGCATACTTTTGCAGGGCAAGGGACTGGTGGACCCACGTCGGACCGGGCAGACTGGTTGACACGGGGAAGATTCTTGGGAGGGAACTCATGCGCTTCACACGTCGTCTGGCCGCGCTGGCCATCGCCGTCGGCATCGCCGTCGGGGCCGGAGCTGCCCCCGCGAATGCTGACACCAGCTGGGGCTACATCGTCAAGCCCGCACCCACCTCTTCCGCGAGTCACTGAGGAGACAACTCCACAAAGACCTGAGACGAGGACCCAACTCATCCCCCCACATGTTCGGTCCCAGAGCCATCCCCCCGGCCCGTCTCAGTAGCGAGGGCAGCGCATCGTCGCTGCCCTCGCGTCATTTCCGAGGGTTGCGCTCGGCTCCCTCGGTGGGTGGTTGCTTCGGGTCCACGCCGGTCCGGACCGCTTCCTGGCCGAGCACGAAGCCCAGCTGGAAGCGTGTCTCCACCTCGTACTCGCGTTTCAGGTCGGCCACGTAGCCGGCATAGGTGCGTGGACTCACCCCGAGCCGCTTGGCGCAGGTGACGTCGGAGTGCCCCTCGCTGAGCATCCGGATCAACATCGCCCGCTGCTCCTCCGCGATGCCCTTCACCAGGTCGGAGTCACGGTTGGTGAAGGGGCGGCCGCGTTCCCACGACCGTTCGAAGATGTCGACCAGGTAGGCGATCAGGCCGGTGTCGCGGATCGCCAGGGCGGTGCCGAGGTTCTCCCCGTGCGGGATGACGGCCACCGAACGATCGACCACGATCAGCCGGTTGAAGAACTCGTCGAGCGTGCGCACCTCGGCTCCTGCCTCCGTCACCTCCGCGACGTAGGCGCGGGTGGCCCGGTTCCTGCGTGCTGCGTGCTGATAGATCGTGCGCATGGTGACCCCGCGCCGTACGGCGCTCACGTCGCGTTCGGCTGCGTGCTTCAGGAGGGCGGCATCGCGGCCGGTCTGCGGTTGCGCAGTGAGCAGCTCCTGCTGGGCGCTGGGGACGACGGCGGCGAGGAACTGCTCGATCTCCTCGCCCCGCAGCTCGCTGATCTGCCCGCTGTGGGTGGACGGCGAGCGCCGGTAGGCCTGGCCGAGGTTGTCGAAGACCCGCGCCCAGGCGCTGGACTCCTCGATGAGTTCCGCACCGCGTTTGCTCAGTGGTGCGACCACCTGTGTCTGCACCGACTGCGGGTCGACGACGACGTAGCGGTCGTCCTCGTCACGGAGCAGTCCCATCTCGAGGAGGAGGTGCACGGACTCCTCCTCCTCGAGGACGAGTTGGTCGTCGTGAGGGACGCCACCGCGGTTGGCGATCTCCTCGAAGAGCGGGGAAGCGGTCTCCTCGAAGAGTTGCCTCCGACCGTCAGGAGCCAACCTGTCCACCTGGTTCCACCTTCCATCCCCCGAAACTGCGACCAGTATGCCCTGTTCGTGGATGCGCCCCACGCCCCGATTTCGACTGCCGGCGCACATCGGCTATTCTCATCCAGTCAGTTCGACGAGCGCCTGTAGCTCAACGGATAGAGCATCTGACTACGGATCAGAAGGTTTGGGGTTCGAATCCCTACAGGCGCACACAGTCCTCGCAGGTCAGGCCCGGGTTCGGGTCTGACCTGCTGGCATTTGCGGGCCCGCATCCCTACCGTCATCCCATCCTTGAGGGTTGAGTGGTCATCCGCGATTCCTGGAGTGGTTCCACGTCGCCGTACGTCGGGGGTTGGGGTGGTCGCTGCGAGGCCGACAGCCACGATGTCGTGCCGGGTTGTTGCTGAGCCGGGGAGCAGTCTGCACGCGCATCGGATTGACGAACGAATCACATCTGCGAGATGGTTTTCTCTTCCTCGGCTACCGTGGTAGTCACTCGGAGTTCTATGGAGGACGTTGTGGCACCCACCCTGAAGCACCGCAAGCAGGCACCTGCCACCGCGGCTGAGCAGGTTGTTGCGCGCTTGGACTCCTACTCCCAAGAAGAGCATGCGGAACTTCTCCAAGCCGCTCGTGAGCGCACCGAGGCCAAGCGCGCTGCTCGGTTGGAGCGGGCCCGGGCCGCTGCTGCACGTCTTCGCAACGACTCCTGACAATTCGCGTCGGTGGACGTTCCGAACCTTCGGGTCACTCGGCGTTGCCTGCGAGACGACCTTGGGTTGGATGAGGGTCTCGTCTACCACGACGCCCGCGACTTCCAGGACGAGCACCGAGCCGTCACGATGTTCGTCGACATGCGAGGAGCTGCGCCCGATCTCGCGGAGCCGATCTACGGGCCGTTTCCGCGTGGCCTGATCTGCTCACTTCACGTGGGCAGTGCCCGTGCGGTGACCACATGGGATGAGCAGGCGGCGGTTTGTTGGCTTCTCGCGTTCAATGACTACCACCGCAACGGCGAGCCGGACGACGCCTACGAAGTCTTCCTCGGGCTCTACGGCCAAGGAGAACTCCTGCCCACCGAGAAGGACTGGAGTGACTTCTTTGCCGATGACGCCGACGCCTTCTTCGACCGGCTGCTGGCTACCGGCCAGCAACTCCTGGAACGCGCCCGAACGCACCCGGGCCGCGAAGAGATGGTGACGTGGCGCAACGGACGGCAGGTCATGTGCGTCGACATCGTCGTGGAAGGTGACGCTCGTGCCGAGGACGGATGGATGGGTCTGACGCTCCCCGAGGACGAGGCATTGTCGGATGAGGAGGTCTTTGCGTTGGCTGCCGCCCTCATCCCGCCGGATTCGGTTCCGATCTACAGCGACAAGTTCAAGGATCGTGACCGGCGATCGGCTGTCAACGACGGAGTAGCCCGTCGTGGCTGTTGTCAACGGTCGTGAGGGGGAGCGTTGCGCGGATTGGTTTCTTGCCTGGTCGTCGGGTTGGGGTTGACGATGGGTGATGGCCCCGACCCTTGTTGACCTGCAGTCTCCATCGTCCCCCGACGCCCCGTCCGGAGAGTTCCCGGCGGCATCTGCGGCCCCGACCGCCCCTTCGCTTCGGCGGGGTCGAGTCGGTCGGGGAAGCGGGCGTGGCCGGGGTCCAGGCCGTGGGGGTGAGGATCCAGAAGTCGCGTTCGGCGGCGACTTGTCCGGCGAAGTCGGCGTCGGTGGCCACGATCGGGTCGCGGCCGATGGCGGAGAGTTGGCGGGCTTGTTCGTCGGTGAGCGTGGTGCCCAAGGGGGCGACGCCGAGGTAGCGGCCTCCGGTGGCGAGGGTGACCGCGATGGCGTCCATGGGTCCTTCAACAATCACCGGCACCGCCCCGTCGACCACGAGGTCGTCGATGATCCCGAAGAGTTGGGCGCCCTTGTGGAACAGCGCGGTGTCGGCGGTGTTGAGGTACTTCGGCCCGGCCTTGTCGGTGTCGACGAGGCCGGGGCGCCGGCGGCCGACGAAGCCGAGCACTTCGCCGCGGTGGATGACCGGGAAGGTGACCCGGTCGCGGAACCGGTCGATCAGCCGGCCGGTTCCTGACCGGGCCGGAACCGGGGGTCACCGGCGATGTCGGCGCTGAGGCGGCTGGTGAGGTAGTCGCGGCCCCACGAATCGGTGAATTGGGTTTCGAAGAAGTCTTGGGTGAGGTCGTTGATCTCGAGCATCCATCATCACCGTTCTGCCTAACGTCGTGCCGATGCTCCACGGACTCACCCGACGCTACGGTCTCGGATCTCGGGTCAACTCCCAGATCCGGGTCGTCGACATTCCCGTGCTTGCGTTGGATGACCATGACCTCCTCGTGGATCGCCTCTACGTTGCAGCACAGTCGGCTATCGAGTCAGATGGCGCGGATGTGATCGTGCTCGGATGCACGGGCATGAACCAGGTGGCGGCGACCGTTCAGGAGAAGCTCGCCAGCACAGGGCCGTTTGTCCCGGTCGTGGACCCGACCGGTGCCGCAGTCACGTGGCTTGAGTCGCGGGTCCGGCTGGGCCTCCGAGCGAGCCGAGTGACGTATCTGACGCCGCCGAAGAAGACGCGGCTGTCGTGACGTCCTGCCGGTGACCGGCTCGCCCGACACAGGCAACGAGCGTAGTTTCGCCGTTCCGCACTCGCACCTGGGCCACCGAGGAAGTAGCGCAAGAGCGGGTCCTTGTCGTGGCGACGAAAGTCCTCACGCGCCGAGGTAGAAGGCAACGAGGCTTCTCCCTTCTCCCACCTGATCCCCGGCAGAGCGTGGGACTTGCCCGTCCGTGCCTTGCTCGTGGCTGGAGCTCACCCCTTCCCGATTCCCCTGCCGGGCAGAGTCGCTGGAGTGTCGAGTGTGCCGAACAACCAATCTGTCCGCGGCCAGTGGGCAAAGACGCCATAGGACGCCGACCGACGAGAGTGAAGCATCTGTATCAGGTGCTTGAGAGGAGCGTCCTGATGTCTGAAAATGAATGCCAAGAAGCTCGATTTTCCGCCGCGACACACCCTTGCGCACCCGCTTCGTCGCGCGGCGACTGGGCTCCGCTGCCGCAGTTGATGGAACGTCTGCGCGAACAAACCTCCCGACCGCTCGAGCAGGCGACACCTTTGCCTGCGCAGACATACGCGGATCCTGCGTTCTACGAGCTGGAGGTCGACCGAATCCTGCGCAAGGACTGGCACGCGATAGCACGGGTGGAGCAGGTCCCCGGTCGGGGTGACTTCATCACTGTCGACCTCCTCGGCGAGCCGCTGGTCGTGGTGCGCGGCACCGACGAGGCGGTGCGAGTGCTCTCGCGAGTGTGTCGACATCGCTACGCCGATGTGACCGCCGATCGGTCCGGCATGGTGCCAGCCTGCGGGACGATCGAACGGTTCGAGTGCCCGTATCACATGTGGACCTACCGGTTGGACGGTTCACTCCTGAACGCCGTCGACATGCAGCGCCGGTCCGAGTTCGACCCGGCGCTGTACTCGCTGCCCGAGGTTCGCAGTGAGATCTGGCAGGGTTTCATCTTCGTGAACCTGGACGCGGAGACCACGATCCCGCTCGGGATGGAGCCCGTCGATCACTTCCTGGGGCAATATGACCTGTCAGACTGGCGGGTTGTCTCGTCCAAGGACTGGGGTGAACTCGACGCGGGCTGGAAGCCGGTCGTCGAGAACGCGATGGAGTTCTACCACCATCTCGGGGCGCACCAGCACACCTTGGAGGAGATGCTCCCAGGCCTCACCGCGGAAGTCGGGGACGGAGCTGCCGGGGTGCACCTCTACACCTGCCGGATGCCGGTCAGCGCAGCCGCAGCGGAAGGTGAGGAGGATGGACACTTGATCGCGCCGGTGTCATTGCCTCCGGCACCCGGCCTCGACGGCTACCACCGCGGCGGCACCTTGCTTGTGACCCGATTCCCGATGACGGTCTTCGCCGCTCGTGCTGATTGGTCGACCTGGCTCCAAGTCCTGCCTACGTCGGTCGGGACACACCGGTTGATCATGCATCGGCTCGCACACATCAGCAACCTTCCCGAAGGCATCACAGAGGAGCTGGCCGATCTCTCCCAGCAATACATCGATCCGGTCCAGGCGGAGGACTCGGCCGTCAACGGCCGGGTCCAGGCCAACATGTCGTCGGCCTGGGCTACGGGTGGGGTTCTTCACGACCAGGAGTTCCCGGTGCTGCATCTGCAGCGGTACCTCGCCTTCATGCTGAGTCGGGGCAGCGATGGTTGAGACCGCCACCTCGACGTCGGCCATCAAGATGGTGAAGAGCGGGACCTCGGTGGCTAGCTGGTCCGGAGTTGTCGACGGCGTGATCTTGCCCGATCCCAAACGTCTGGAGCAGCTGTCGAGTTACCTCTCTGCGGGGGGATATCGGGCGCTGTCGAGCTCGGGACGACAGCGGGTCCATGGCCAGCTGGCCGATAGCCCGGCCGTCCGCGAGCTCCGGGGCAGAGGTGGTGCCGGCTTCCGCTACTGGGACAAGATCGTGAGCGTCCGCAGTGCGGCGCGACGCACGGGACGGACGCCGGTCGTGGTCGGAAACGGCGCGGAGGGCGAGCCTTTGAGCGTCAAGGACCGCTACCTCATGCGTCACCGTCCTCATCTCGTGCTCGACGGACTGGCGCTGACCGCAGCCGCTGTGGGCGCAGCTGTCGCACATCTCTACGTGGCGGACCCGGTGTCGCGCGAGACCCTCCGGCGTGCGCTCGACGAGGTCGGAACCAGGCTGGGGTTGGATGTCCAGGTCCACGCGGCCCAGGAAACCTACGTCTCGGGTGAGTCGAGTGCTGTGGTGCGCGCCATCACATCAGGCATCGCCAGGCCGACGGCGGGACCCCCACGACCGCATCAGGTCGGTCTCGGTGATGCGCCGACAGTGGTCTCCAACGTGGAGACGCTCGCCCGGGTCGCACGGGCGCTTCTCGAAGATCCACCGCACGGCGACGCGCCCGTCCTGCTGACCCTGACGAGTGCGCTCGCAGCGCCGATCCTTGTTGAGGTGCCCCAGGCGCTCTCGGTCGCCACCGTCCTGAACCGGTTCGGTATCGCTGGCGGATCAACGGCACCAGCTCTTCTCGCGGGCGGGTTCTTCGGTGGTGTCCTGCCACTTTCAGACGACCTGGCCTGCTCGTGGGACTCCTTCGCAGACCATGGTGGTGGTCTCGGATGCTGCTCGCTCTACATCATCCCGGACGCCGCGGAGGTGCCAGGCGTGGTCGCCCAGGTTGCCACCTACTACGCCCGGAACAATGCTGGTCAGTGCCGAGTCTGCATGAACGCCACGAGAGACATCGCCCATCACCTCACCGACTTCGCCCCACCCTCGGGGCGGCTGCGCAACTTGGGAGGGGATCCGGAGCAGGAGCTGACCCGCTGGAGCACGCAGCTCGTTGGGCGGGGGCCTGTGCGGTGCCCGACGGTGTGGCGACGCTGCTCCGCACGGCCATGCAGCACTATCCAGAGCAGCTGCGCAGCCACCTGTCCCGGACCGAGCGGGCGCGCGGCCAGCACCCGGGCAGCCACGCTGAGCCGTGGGCGCCTTCGACGATTCGTCGGCGCGACCTGGTCTCCGTGTCCGCCGTAGAGGTTCCTTGGTCCGTTGATGAGGGCCGGCACGAATCGGGAGGTGCCAGCGCATGAGACCTCATGTCGACCCGACGCGGTGCCGCGGCTACGGGGTCTGCCACGAGATAGCAGATCGGCATTTCGCCACCGACGACTGGGGACTCGCGTGGGCCACCAATGGTCCGTCTTACTCAGCCGACCGCACCGCGGTGGATGCGGCCATCGCGGCGTGCCCGTTCGACGCCATCCGGTGGATCGACACCGCAGACCAGGACCGTAACCGCTCCGACTGAAGTTCTCGAACGTTCGACTTCCTCCCCGGACAACCACTCAAAGACCGACGCGCCCGTACGGGGTCCGTCGAGCAGCACGACGGTCCGCGGCGCTGTGCCGCGGACCAGAAGGAGAGAAGACATGACCGCCATCGAAAGTCCGCCGACGCCCGGTGACCTCCTCGTTCGACATCCGCACCGGACCGGTGCTCGGGAGGTCGCTCAGGCACTCATTGAGAACGGAGTCACCGACCTATTCGGCATTCACGGATACATCAATCCCGTCATCGAGGAGGCAGTGCGCCTCGGCGCCCGGATGTGGCACTTCCGCCATGAGCAGGCTGCAGGCTTCGCTGCAGAGGCCTACGGAAGGATCACCAAGAAGCCGGGCGTGTTCTTCGTCTCCGCGTCTGCTGGAATGGCGAATGCGCTCTCGTCGCTCTCCCAGGGCATCGGGACCAGAAGCCCGATGATCCTGCTCGTCGGACAGCACGGGACCGCCGGCGACCAGCTCGGCATCCTGCAGGAGGGCTACGCCGCCGACTGCTTCGAGACCGTCGCCAAGTGGACTCGGCGGCTCACCGACTGGGAGCTGAATGCTCACTGGGTCCACAAGGCGATCACCGACTCGGTCACCTACCCGGCTGGACCGGTCGTGCTCGAAATCCCGCTCAACAACCAGTGGGCGCACGGTGACGCGGTCCAGCGCAAGTACCTCACCGGGACGGGCGAGACCCCAGTCTTGCCGCAGACCCAGGCCGACCCATCACGCATCGAGGAGGCTGCCGACCTCCTCGCCGGTGCGGAAAGGCCCGTCATCTTGGCGGGCGACGGCGTGTACTGGTCGAACGGCTCGGCTGAGCTCGTCGCGCTCGCGGAATCCCTGAACGCCCCGACCGGCGCGCGGCGGACGGCACGAGGCGCCATCAGTGAAGAGCACCCCCTCGCGCTCGCGTCCGGCTATCGCGGGTCGATGCTGCGTGAGGCCGATGTCGTGCTTGTCGTCGGACTTCGTGCCGGTGAGCTTGAGTCCTGGTTCGAGCCGCCGGACTGGCCAACCGCAGCGAGGACGGCGTACATCCAGGCACAGGACACCGCAGAGGACCTCTGGTGGGGACTCGATGCGAGGGTCAATGTGGTCGGCTCGAGCAAGCTTGTCCTTCAGCAGCTCCTCGAGGCGGTTCGCCGCAGACGCGCGGAGCTCCCCGTGCCGCGGCCAGAATGGACCGGGCGGCTCGAAGCGGCGCGCGCTGCGTTCGACGCCAACCGTCACACGAAGCTCGCCGAGGTGCGTGATCGCAGCCCGATCCACACCTACGAGCTCGCCCAGGCGATCGCTGACGAGGCCGACAGGGACGCGACCATCATCTATGACTCCTACCAGGGCTCCTTGTATCTCACTGACGCAGTCCGGGCCGTGCGACCGAGCCAGGTCCTCGACGCCGGCCCGCGGGTGGCATTGGGCCAGGGCGTGGGGATGGCCTTCGGGGCAGGAGTGGCGCGGCCGGGTGGTCAGGTGGTCAGCCTGATCGGTGATGGCGGCATCGGGCTTGCTGGCATGGACATCGAGACACTCGTGCGCTATGAAATCCCCGCGGTGCTCGTGGTCCTCAACAACAGCTCGTGGGGCGGCAACTCGCTCATGCGGGAGGACATCCAACCGGACATCGGCTCGTGGGACATGACACCAGACCTTCGCTATGACCGTGTGTTTGCGCCCTTCGGGTGCCACGTCGAGCACGTCGAGGATGCTGCTGAGCTCCGTCCCGCCCTCCGAAGGTCGTTCGACTCGGGCAAGGTCGCGGTCGTCAACGTCGTCGCGGACTGCGAGAGCATCGAGGCGTCGGTGCCCTGGCTGCGGTTGAAGATCGGTGAGTTCTACTCCCGCGGCATCGAGGACCTGTCTGACGACCTGGTGCGGCACTTCCGTGTGCTCTCGAAGGTGGAGGCGCTGCGCCTGCACAAGTCGGCTCTGGACAACGGCACCCGGATCCCGATGTCGTTCATGGCCGAGCTCTGCGGCCATGCGGAGGCCGAGCTGCTCGAGCTGGCCACCGCCACGGGTTACCGCTACTGACCCCCAAAACGGTGGGCGCCAGCCACCACGTGGGTGGCGCCCACCACCGGGCCTCTCGCTGGCCCGACAACAGTGAAGGAAACACATGCGTTGCGCAAACATCGGAGGACGATTCGTCATCCTCAACGGGACTGAAAGCATCGACGTCGCCGAGGCGAGCAGCGGCCAGTTTGGTCCGGACCCGCTCGCGGTCCTCGACCGCTGGCAGGAGTTCCTCCAATGGGCCCGCGAGGTGAACCGCGACTCGCGCACCCCGGTCGCCGGACATGCGTTCGGACCACCGATTCCCCATCCCCGGCAGGTGTTCGCGATCGGCCTGAACTACGGTGCGCACGCCGCCGAGGCGAACATCGATCCGCCTGCGGCGCCGGCCGTCTTCACCAAGTTTCCTGCGTCGATCACCGGCCCCGACGCCGTGGTCGCCCTCCCCGCTACCGGCACTGCCGACTGGGAGGTGGAGCTCGTCGTCGTCATCGGCGCGGAGGCGCGCAACGTGAGTGCCGCGGCAGCGTGGAACCACGTCGCTGGCTTCACCGTCGGTCAGGACCTCTCGGAGCGTCAGCGACAGATGGTGGGCCCGGTCCCGCAGTTCAGCCTCGGCAAATCCTACGAGGGCTTCACCCCGATCGGACCAGAGCTCGTCACTCTGGACGAGCTGGAAGACCCGACCGACCTGGCCATCGAGTGCCGCCTCAACGGCGACGTCGTCCAGGTTGGCCGGACGTCGGACCTCATCTTTGATGTCCCCTCGCTCATCGAGCACCTTTCCGCAGTCCTTACCCTGCTTCCCGGCGACCTCATCTTCACGGGAACGCCAGCCGGTGTGGGGGTGGCGCGAACACCCCCTGTCTATCTGCAGCCGGGTGACGTCCTCGTCAGCACCATCGAGGGAATAGGTGAGATCTCGCAGCAATTCAGGCGAGCCTGACATGGTGCCGTGCCGATCTGACGAAACAGTCCATTCTGGCGTCCCGCAGTGTGCAGTCCGACCACTGACGACCGCCGGACAAAGCCCGAGACTTCACGTCATGAAGAACTACTTGTCGTTCACCCCTGTGTCCGGCGACTGGCGCAGGCAATCCAATGCAGGTCGGGGCTGGCTTCCATGAGCGTCCACACCGTCGAGGACGGGATCGAGGCTTACCGCGCGATGGCAGTGTCGCGCGCGATCGAGCAGGAGTGCGTCAAGCTCTCCGGGCTTTGGTATCCGTCGATCGGCGAGGAGGCCGCCATTATCGGGACCTTCTCCAGCGCCGCGCCCGGGGACGTGTTGTACCCGCACTACCGCGGTTCGTTGGTTGTGCAATGGATGCGCGGACGGCCGCTCGAAGACATCTTCAGAGTGATGCTCCACCGCGATGGAGCAGCCACCAAGGGTCGGCACGCCGCCCCGTTTGACGGGCATGCAGCCGGCCAGGTCATGCCGTTCGCGAGCATCATGCTCGGCCCGAACATCGCTATGGCAGCCGGTGCGGCATGGGCCCTGACCCAGCGTGGCCAGGAGGAGATCGCGATTTGCGCCTTCGGTGACGGGACCGCCGGCACAGGGGACTTCCACGAGACCCTGAACATGGCGGCTGGTCTCGCGCTGCCGGTGGTCTTCGTCTGTCAGAACAACCAGTTCTCGATCTCGACGCCGGCCTCGGCTGCGCTGTCCGGCACCTCCGTCGCCGACTGGGCCGCAGGCTATGGCATCCCGAGCGTGAAGGTTGACGGCAACGATCTCGTGTCAGTCGCTGATGCTGTCGGGCAGGCAGTTGACCACACAAGGTCTGAACGATCGCCGTCCTTCGTCGAGCTCAGCACCTACCGGCGCACTGGCCACTTCGCGGCCGACCCCGCGCGCTACCGCGAGAGGAGCGATCTCGAGCGCGCCGAAGCGGCGGACCCGATCGTCCGGTTCGCCGAGCATCTGACGGCCAAGCACGGCGTCGACGCGGACCGGATCGCCGGCATCGACCGCGGCGCCGCCGAGCTCGTGGCAGAGGCACTGGACACGGCGAAGCGGGATCGTGAGCTGACCGCAGCTGACCTCGACCTGACAGGGGTGTACGACCGATGAGCATGGCCAACGATCACGCCGTCCGCGAAGCCGGGGAGAGCTCACCACAGACGATCCGGGAGGCAGTGATCGCCGCGATCGCTGCTGAGATGCGGACCGATTCCTCGGTCGTCCTCCTTGGGCAGGACATCGGTGCGTTCGGCGGACCGCTGCAGTGCACCGCCGGTCTCCTCGACCAGTTCGGCGGGGACCGGCTGGTGGAGACGCCCATCTGTGAGTCGTCGATGATGTCGATGGCAGTGGGTGGTGCGGTCTCGGGATTGCGCCCGGTGGTCGACCTGATGTTCTCGGACATGCTGCCCCTCGTGGCGGTGCCATTGATCCAGACGGCGGCTAGCCTGCGTTACCTGACGGACGGCGCGGTGGAGGTGCCGCTCGTGGTGCGGACCCGGGGCGGAGACGGCCCGTACCGGTCCCACCCGCAAAACTACGAGGCGATCTTCGCCCACTCACCCGGGCTGACGATCGTCGAGCCCAGCAATCCGCGTGACGCGCACGGTCTGATGCGTAGTGCCATCCGGAGCAACGACCCAGTTATCTTCATCGAGAACATCTTTTTGTACAACGCCGTGCGCGAGGTCGTGCCGCTCGATGAACACCTGGTGGAACTCGGCCGCGGCGCCATCGTCCACACGGGTGACGACGTCACCGTCGTCACCTATGGGCGGTCGGTCCGGAGCGCGGTGCAAGCCGCCGAGATGCTGGCCCAGGACGGAGTTGGCGTCGAGGTGATCGACCTGCGCACGCTCCACCCCTGGGACGAGCAGTTGGTGACCGATTCGGTACGGCGGACCGGACGGCTCGTAGTCGCCCACGAGGCCTGGGAGGTCGGCGGACTCGGAGCCGAGATCGTCGCCAGGGTCACTGCCGAGTGCTTTTCTGAGCTGCGCCGCCAGCCGGCCCGGGTGGGCGCGCCGGCCATCCCCATCCCGTGGGCGCCCGGGCTTCGGGACGCGACGTTGCCCACGGCGGACCGGATTCTGGAGGCCGTTTGTGAGGTGATGAGGGGATGAGTCCCACCTCGGACCACTGGCCTTCGCACGAGATCCGGGAGCGGCTGCGCCCGATCCAGCAGATCACGGCCGAGCGCCTGCAGGTCGGCTGGCAGACGACCGTGCCCGCCACCCTGATGACCGAGGTAGATGCCCGAGGTCTCCTGTCGCGGCGCGCCCACCTTGCCGAGAAGGGTGTTCGCCCCGGCCTGACCGCGATCATCGCCACGAGGCTGGCCTCGGTGCTGGCTCGCCATCCCGCCGTGAACTGCCGTATCGATGGTGAGGACCGAGTGTCCTGGCCCGGCGTCAATCTCGGGATGGCGATCGCCGGCGCCGGGACGGACCTGGTCGTCGGAGTCGTCCGCGATGCCGACCGCTGTGACGAGAACGAAGTCAGTGCGCGGATATCTGACCTGCGGGACAGAGCCGAGCGCCGCAAGCTGCGGCCGGAGGACACCCGGGGAGCAGTCGTGACGCTGTCGAGCGTCGGCATGATGATCTCGGGTGTATTCGGCACTCCGGTCGTCCCGCCGGACCAGACAGCCGTGGTCCTGGTGTCGGGGATGGTTGACCGACCCGTCGTCGAGGGTGCCGAGCTCGTCGTGGCGCCCGTGCTGCCGATCAGCGTCACGGTGGATCACCGTGTCGTCAACGGCGCCGCCATGTCGGCGTTCCTGAACGACTTCTGCACCGAGCTGGGTGCAACCCGCGAGAAGGGAGATTGAAGATGCGTATGGAAGTCGAGGTCCCGGACCTGGGCGATGGTGTCACGGACTGCTTCGTCGTCGAGTGGCTCAAGAAGACGGGGGACTGGATCGACGAGGGCGACGCACTGGTCGAGGTGATGACCGACAAGTCGAACGTCGAGATTCCGGCCCCGGCCGCCGGCACCGTCACGGAGATTCTGGTCGACGCGGACAGCAGGGTGAAGGTCGGGCAGCCGATCGCCGTCCTGGAACGTGCCTGACCAATGGACAGAGTGCACTGAACGGAATACCCGCATGGGGTTCGTGACCGATGTGCAGCCAGGCGCAAGTTGGTTGGCTGGCGTCACACAAGGAGGATTCATGAAAGAAGTGACGATCGACAACATCGACGACTTCGCGGCCGGGGCAGCGGTCCTGGGCGCGGGCGGTGGGGCGGATCCGTATGTCCCCATGCTGATGGTCAAGGATGCGTTGCGCAGGCACGGCCCGGTTCGGGTGGTGGATCCGGCGGAGCTGCCTGACGACGGGCTGGTGATTCCGGTCGGGGCAGGGGTGCGCCGACCGCCCTCATTGAGAAGTTCTTCGAAGGCTCCGAATGGAGTGTCGCCGTGCGGACGCTGGAGAAGTACCTTGGCCGCACCGCGGTGGCGCTCATGGCCGTCGAGCTCGGGGGTGGGAACGCGGTCATGCCGGTGGCGGCAGCGGCCGAGCTGGGCCTGCCCGTCATCGACGCCGACGGGATGCGTCGCTGCTTCCCGAAGGTGGAGATGACCCTGTGGACTCTGGAAGGTGTGCCCGCATCGCCGGGTGTCCTGGCCGACACCAAGGGCAACGTGGTGCTCATCGAGGGCGTGAACAACGTCGAGGTGGAGCGGATCACCCGCGCCTCGCTCGTCCAGATGGGCATGATGGGCGTCGCAGCGATGTATCCGATGTCGGTCCAACGAGTCCGCGAGACCTCGATTCACGGCTCGCTCACCTACTGCTATGAGATCGGGAAGCGGCTGCGCGCAGCCGGCTCCGGCGCGGCGAGCGGATACGCCGATCTCCTCGACTTCTGCCACGGCGAGATCGTGTTCACGGGCAAGGTGATCGACCTCGAGCGGCGAACTGAGGGCGGCTGGAACCTTGGCACGATGACCTTGGAGAGCCTGGAGAACCCGGACCGGATCATGCGCATCGACTTCCAGAACGAGAATCTCGTCGCACTGGACGACGGACGTCCCGTCGTCACCAGCCCAGACCTGATCACGACGCTCGACGTCGAGACCGCCCAGGCGGTTCTCACCGAGGGACTTGCCTACGGACAGCGGCTGCATGTGTTGGCGACGCCGGCACATGAACGGTGGCTGACGCCCGAGGCGCTCGCGCTGGTCGGCCCTCGGGCCTTTGGATACGACCTGGACTACGTCCACTTCTTTGAGGGAGTCAAGGCATGAAGACGCTACGGATCGGCATCGACGTCGGCGGGACGAACACCGATGTGGCCGTCGTCGACCAGGACGGAACCGTCCTCGCCTGGCACAAGGCGCCCACCTCATCCGACGTCTTCGAGGGGATCAGGGGCGCCTTGGCGGGCGTGCTCGCCCAGATCGACAGCTCCAAGGTAGGACAGGTCATGCTCGGCACCACGCATCCCGTGAACGCGATCATCCGGCGATCTGGTCTCGGCCGGGTCGGACTCCTCCGCATCGGCGCTCCGGCAACTCTGGCGATCCAGCCGTTCGCGGAATGGCCGGACGCGCTGGTCGAGGTCGTACGCGGCCCGGTCGAGGTGATCCGGGGAGGCCACGAGGTCGACGGGCGGGAGTTCGTGGACCTCGACACCGATGCCGTGCAGCGGTTCGCGGCGCGCTGCCGCGACGTCGACGGTGTCGCGGTGGTCGGTCTGAACTCGCCGATCAATCCTGATCACGAGCAGAAGGCCGTCGCCATCATCCGTGAAATCCTCGGCGAGGACGTCATGATCTCGGCCGGACATGAGGTCAGCGGCTTGGGTCTTTTGGAGCGCGAGAACTCCGCGATCCTGAACAGCGCCCTCGCCGACGTCGCGCGCACTGTGCGCGACGGTCTCACCGCTGCTTTGTCCGAATACGGGATCACGGCGGAGATGTACTTCACCCAGAACGACGGGACCTTGCTGACGGCGGACGAGGCTGTACGCCGTCCGGTGATGACCATCGGATCCGGACCCACCAACTCGATGCGTGGAGCAGCCCACCTCTCCGGTGTCGAGAATGCCATCGTCATGGATGTCGGGGGCACGTCAACTGACGTGGGGCTCCTCGTCGAAGGCTTTCCCCGTGAGTCAGCGCTGGCCGTCGAGGTCGGCGGCGTTCGCACCAACTATCGGATGGCGGACCTGATCTCGGTCGGCATCGGTGGAGGCACGATCGTCGGCTCCACGAGCCCGCCTGAGATCGGACCGGACAGCGTCGGCTACCGGATCACCGAAGACGCCCTTGTCTTCGGTGGCAGCACGCTCACACTCAGCGACATCAGTGTGGCCGCTGGGCGTGCCAAGTTCGGGGACCCATCCCGGGTGGACGTCACGGACAACGCTGTGCACGAGACACTGCGTCACGTCGGCGAACAACTCGGCGTCCTCGCTGATCGGATCAAGACCTCCCGAGGAGAGCTGCCCCTGATCGCCGTCGGAGGAGGAGCACACCTCGTTCCTGACGAGATGCCGGGCGTTTCCAAGGTGGTCCGCCACGACCTCGCCCCTGTCGCGAATGCGGTGGGCGCTGCCATCGCAGAAGCCTCGGGAGCGATTGAGCGGGTGTACTCCTATGACGACCACGGCCGGGAAAAGTGCCTGGCCGAGGCGCGGCAGGCAGCGACCGCTGAAGCTGTTCGTGCAGGTGCTGACCCGAACCAGGTGCGCATCACCCGGATCTCCGAGATCCCGATGAGCTACGTCCCTGGCGGCAGTGTCCGTGTCGAGGTCAAGGCGGTCGGACAGCTGCTCCGGACGGACGCAGCACGTTGACGGCGTACCGGATCGAAGCCGATCTGCTGATTCAGGGCCGGGGGAGCCGATCACTGACGGTGTCGTCGTCCTCGACGGTCCGTCGATTGTCTTCGCTGGGCCGATGGGCGACGCGCCGCCGACGCCAGGCGCGACCGTCGTCGTGGCGCCTGTCGTGATGCCGGGCCTCTGGGACTGTCACACTCACCTCACCGGCCTGACCGGGATCGAAAGCAGCCAGTTCGCCTTCACCGACCTCGCCCTCCGGGGCGCACGGGCGGTGCCCGACCTGCGTGCCGCTCTCGATGCCGGCGTGACATCGGTCCGCGAGCTCGGCGGACTCGGCATCGTTCTCGCGAAGGCGGTCGAAGAGGGTGTGATCGAGGGCCCCGCGATCTACGCCGCGGGTGCCTGGCTGAGTCCGACGGGGGACACGCGGACCTGCACGAGATGCCGCTCGAGTGGGTGCACGAGCTCGCTTCTCGCGCAGGCGAGTTGCGTCCGTGCAATGGCACAGCTGACGTCGCAGCAGCGACGCGCGAGCAACTGCGACGCAACGCCAAGGTGATCAAGGTCTGCGCGTCGGGGGGCGTGTTTTCGGAGGTCGACCACCCGATGCATCAGCAGTTCACGAATGCCGAACTGAGCATGATCGTCGAGATCGCAGGCATGGCGGAGCGCTCGGTTGCCGCGCACTGTCACGGGAAGGCAGGCATCATGGCCGCCCTGGAGGCAGGCGTCCGAACGATTGAGCACGGCACCTACCTCGACGAGGAATGCGTCGTCGCCATGCGCGAGGCCGATGCCATCTTGGTCCCGACCCGAAGCGTCATCGACGCGCTCCGTGATCTACCCCTGCCTGCGTTCGCGCAGCGGAAGGGAGCGGCCGTCGCCGCGCAGCACGAGGACGCGGTCCGGCTGGCGATCGAAGGCGGAGTGCAGATCGCGGCCGGGAGTGACGTGGTCTTCAACGTCTCCGCTGGGGGACTGTCCTGGGGCTGCCACGGTCGGGAAGTCGGCCTCCTCGGGGACGCCGGACTGTCGCCGCTCGCGGCCATCGAGGCGGCGACGGCGAACGGACCCCTCACACTCGGCGCGCAGGCTCCTCGCAGCGGCGTCCTTGCGGTCGGTTACGACGCGGACGTCATCACCCTCGACGCTGACCCGTTAGCGAATCTCCGGGTCCTTGCCGGTCCTGAGCACGTCACCAATGTTTGGCGGGCGGGCCAACAGTGGAAGGGAGCCGACGCGGGACGTTCGACACCGGACCTCGTTGGCGCGCAGCGGGGATCGGCATGAAGACGCCCGTCAGGCCGCCGACCATGAAGTATCCGGTCCCTTTGAGCCCCGGAGTCATGGCCAACGGCTTCCTCTTCGTGTCGGGCTTCGGGCCCCAGGATCCCACGACGGGAGGGGTGCCGGATGGGATCGAGGAGCAGACGCGCGCGACACTCGCCAACCTGACCCTGGTGCTGGCCGAGGCAGGACTGGACCTCAGTGACGTCGTGAAGGTCACCGTCCATCTGCGGAACCTGGAGGGGGACTTCGTGGCATACAACGACGCCTACTCCGCCGTAATGCCGGCGCCGTACCCGTCACGCATCACGGTCGGCTCCGACCTGATCATGGGCATCTTGGTCGAGATGGATGCGATTGCGGTCCTTCGCACCTGACCACGAGTCCTGAGAACCACGCGCGCGGTGACCTGATTCGCGGGATACTCGACAGACAGTGCCGAAGACAGGGGTGAGCAGATGGCAGTCGTGCTGAGCCAACTCCTGGCGCTGGGACATCTCGGCCGCTACGCGGTGATCGCCGGGGAGGGGGCCTGGAGTCGAAAGTAGCGGGGGTGCGGCCCGGCGAGAGCGTCGCCACGCTCGGCTCCGTTCCTGTCGGTAGCCTGGTCGTCTTCACTCGCGAGCAACTGGCTCTGGACAGTCCGACCGCCGACCTCGCGGTCCGCTTCGCGGTCGCTGCAGCCGCGGCCGGGATCGTCGCGGAGACACCGGTTCACGACGTGGCTCTGTCGACGATTCGACTGGCCGACCGCCACCAGCTGCCCATCATCACGGTCGACAGGATCGACCAGAGCGCCGTCGTCCACGCGCTGGACGCCGACGTGCGTGCGCCCGAGGTCGTCGGGTCCAGCCTCGTCGCCGGCGTACTCGAACGTCTCGAACGCAGAGGCGGGGACGCACCGACCGTGCTGGGCGCGCTGCGCGAGGTCCTTTCCACTCACGTAGGACTCCTCGACGGTTCTGGTCGAGTCATTGAGGGGGATGACCTGTTCGTCGACCTCCGCGTGAGTGAAGAGTCGCTCTCTGTCGTCCCCGAAGCGCTTCTGAGAGCGCTGTCCGCGTCACATCCCGCGGCCCAGAGCATCGATTTGAGCACGAACGGCTTCCTTGTGCTGCATCCCGTGGTCGTCCCGCCACGAACCCGTGCAGAACTGTGGTTCGGGATCTACGTCCCCACCAGTGCCGGTCTGCTTCGGAACACAGTGCGGCAGGCGTTGTCCATCGGAGTGTGGGCATTCACGGCTCATCTGGCGACGAGGTCGTTGGCGACAGAGCGGGAAAGCCGGCATCGGGCGATGCTGCTCTCGGAGATCCTCGAGCATCCGGATTCGATATCCAGACGGACCGCGGAACGAGCTGTCCTACTCGGCTGGCCGCTGTTCGGGTGGCACTCAGTCGTCCACATCTCGCTCGCGAACGGTGACCCGGCCGACGCGTCGCCCGGTCTGGGCCGCGACCTCGAGGCAGCGCTGCTGGAAGTTGGTGTCGACGCGTCCCTCGTCGACCGGCCGGACGGCTGGGTGTGCTGGCTCACGAGTGAAGTCGCTCCAGAAGCGGCGGACACGAAGGCGCTGGCCGGCAAGGTGCGGCAGGCCCTGCTGGCCATCGAGTCGGAGCACGAGGGCACCCGGCTGTGCGCCGGCATCGGTGCCCCCGCGCAGGGGCCGGACGGTCTCGCCAAATCACTGCGAGAGGCCCGGCGGTCAGGTCTGCTGGCGGCGTCGCGCGAGACCATGGCGGCCGTCGAGCGGACCGACCGTGTGGGGCTGAGCAGGGTGCTCTTCGCGTGGTACTCGTACCGGCCGGCCCGTGACCTTGCGATGTCAGTGCTGCAGCCGCTGCGTGAGGCTGATCCTTCCGGCCAACTGGTGCGCACCCTAGGGTGCTACCTGGACTATGAGTCTTCAGCGACCGACACGGCCGCAGTGCTCGGTGTGCATCGCAACACGATCGTGCAACGACTGAGCCGGATTCGATCGATCCTCGGCATCGACCTGACGGATCCGATCGACAGGCTGGCTGCCCATCTCGCAACCCGTGCCGAGCAACTCACGGACCAGGACGGATCTGCCTGAGCTTGTCGTTTGACGACAACCTGAGCCTGGGACCTCCGATTCCTGCCGTTGGCGTAGCTGGGGACTCTCGCGGTGCGGGGACGCGTCCGATCGCACGAATGTCACATCGCACATCTGAACGGCTCTGCGATGTGACATTCGGCGGCTGCAGGCATCCGCGAGCGGTGCTTGACTCCGTTCACTTCAACTGCTCTTCGCCTCGACCAGGGAGTTCTCATGGCCACACGATTGTCCGTTGCAGCAATCGGTGCTGCAGCAGTCCTCACCGCGGCGACGTTGTCGGCGTGCAGCGGCACCACGTCAACGGCAGGGACGGATCGTTCGATCTCCTGCACCCCGACCGACCCGACGGTCGACAGCTCGGGTCCGCTGGCGGGGAAGACCATCACCTACGTCGGTGGCGTGCCGGGGGTGGTTCTTCTCGACGGCATCGCCCAGGGGCTCGCGACATCGCTCAACGAGCTCGGCGCCAACGTGGTCGGTGTCTACCAGTTGAACGCCCAGAACAAGTTTGATCTCGGTGCAGCCAATCAGCGGATGCGCGAGGCGATCGCGCAGAAGGTCGACGCGATCGTGCTCTTCCCGCTCGACGCAAACTCGGTGCGCCTGGGGATCGAGGAGGCCAAGGCGGCAGGCATCCCCGTCTTTGTCTTCCAGGACATCGACGGGGTCGAGGCGACCGGAAAAGTGGCCTTCCCAGACGAGGAGCGAGGCCGCGAAGTTGCTGAGGCGTTCGCGAAGGTTGTCGGCGGCGGCGAGGCGGCGATCATCTCTGGGCCGCCGAGCGACAACGTCGATGACGCCGTCAAGGGCACAGAAAGGGGGCTCGAGGCCGGCGGAATGACCATCGTCGGCGATGCCGACAACCAGCGGAACATGACCGCTGACGCCGCCAACGCGCAGAAGATCGCTCAGGGCATCCTCGCGAAGAACCCGGATCTCGACGGCCTGGTGGTCTTCAACGCCGAGTCGGCTACCGGAGCCATCGCCGCGGCCAAGCAGGCGGGTGTCGCCGACCACCTGAAGATCGCGACCCTGGCCGGCGAGGACATCAACATGGCCCAGGTGGAGGATGGACAGATCAGCATGGCCTTCGACTTCAACGGCATCGCCATCGGGCAGACGATGGCTGCTGAACTGATCGCGCCCTACCTCGAAACCGGTTCCGTGCAACAGAGCACGGTCAAGGCGCCGCTGGGCGAGCTGTACACCTCCGAGAACGTGGAGGACTTCACGTCGTGGTGTGAGCGGATCCAGTACGTCAATCTCCCGTCGACGTACTGAGCTCGATGTCGTGGCGCGCTTGCTCGTGAACCGAGAATCCGCTCATCAGGCACCCGAGGACGGTGCCGATCTCCGGCCGCACGCCTTGCGGGTCGATGCTCTCACCAAGCTCTACGGCGAGACGAGAGCCCTTGACTCCGTCAGCGCGACTTTCGTCGAGGGACAAGTCACTGCTGTCGTCGGCGCGAACGGATCTGGCAAGAGCACGTTGCTCAAGGTCCTCAGCGGAAGTCTGTCGCCGACCGCCGGGCAGGTGAGCGGTCCGGGCGACCGGCCTATCGGATCGATCCGGCAGGCACACGATCTGGGGGTCGTCCTCGTGCCGCAGGAGCCGACGTTGGCGCCGCATCTCAAGGTGTGGCAGAACATCACGCTCACTCATCCTGAGCGGCGATTCGGCCCGTTTCGACACGACCGCCGCGCGAAGGAGAGTGCTGCGGAGCACATTGCCGGGCTTCTGCCTGTCGATGTCCTCGAACGAACGACGGGCGAGCTCAACAAGTCGACACGTCAGCTCGTCCAGTTGGCGGCAGCGATGGCCGCCGGCCCAAAGGTGCTGCTTCTCGACGAGCCGACGGCCGTGCTCGACGAGGACGGAGTCGGTGCCCTTCACGCCTTGGTCCGGCGCTTCGTCGCCAAGGGCGGGACGGTGCTGGTCGTCTCCCATCGGCTCCGGGACGTGCTGGCACTGGCTGACGAGGCCGTCCTGCTGCGGAACGGTCGTGTCGACCTGGCGATGCCGATCGATGAGAGCACCGAGGCGAGCATCATGAGGTTGTTGTCTGCCGAGGAACACGCGACTCGCGCGCCGCGCGACTCGTCGGAAGCTGAGGTGGTGCTGGTCGCACGTGAACTCAGCGGCTGGCGAGGCCTCGAGATCGCCGACCTCAAGGTCCACGCAGGGGAGATCGTCGGGATTGCGGGCCAGAGCGGGAGCGGCCGTTCGCGCCTCGCGGCGGTGCTGGCAGGCCGCTATCCCGCCCGGGGGCAGTCACGGTGGGTGGCAGGCGAGTGCGGCTCGGTCGCTTGCGCTCGGCTCGCGCATCGGGGATTACCTTCATTCCTGAGGATCGCTATGCGTCGGGGATCATGGCCAACCAGTCCGTTGAGCACAACATCCTGCTCGGTCGCAAGGACGGGTCGATCGCCCGGGGTCCGTTTCGGAGGCGTGCGCTCGAGCGCCGGGAGGCCCAGTCGCTGGTCGACGTGTACGACGTGCGCCCCGCAGACATCATGAGGCCGACAGGTCTCCTGTCGGGTGGCAACCAGCAGAAGGTCGTGGTCGCGCGAGCGCTTGCAGGCTCACCGAAGGTCATCATCGCGGACGAGCCGACGCAGGGGGTCGATGCCGAGGCACGAGCTGCAATCCATCGTTCCTTGTTCCGGGCCACCGCGGAAGGAACCTCTGTGGTGGCGGTCTGCAGCGACTTCGACGAGTTGTTCGAGATCGCCGACCGGATCGTGGTCCTGTGCAACGGCCGCGTCGTCCTCGACCGTCCCCGCAACTCGATCACTCCCGAGCAGCTCATGGCCGCTTCGCTCGGCATCCACGATGAGGCCGAGGCACCGCCCGAGACCGGCTTTCGCACCAAGAAGGGACACCTCTGATGACCATCACCACCAGGGACGGCGCAGGACGGGCCGAAACCCCCATCCAGTCGGTCCCGAGGATCGCACCCGCCGTTCGGCAGCAACTGGTCTTCGGGGCTGTCGTGCTGGCGCTCTTCCTCGGCTCGATGCCGTTTCTGCCACAGATGCGCGACCCGAACTACCTGAGCCTGCAGCTCGCCACCTACGCAGCGGTCTTCATCATGGCCCTGGGGCAAACGGTCGTGGTCCTGCAGGTCGGCTTCGACGTCTCGATCGGCGCATTGCAGGGACTGACCGGAGCACTGGTGTTCGTGCTGATCCAAAGGCAGGTCAGCGACCCAGCTCTGATCGTCGGCTGCCTCGTCCTGACCTTCGTCTTCGGTGCCTTCGTGAACGGGCTGTTGATCACCAAGCTCAAGATCAACTTCATCATCGTCACCTTGGCCATGTTCACCATCCTGCCGAGCATCTCCCAAATTCTGCTGTCCGGAACCAGCCAGCCGATCTACAGCCCCGCGCTCGACTGGATGGCAAACGGCACCGTCCTGGGCGTTCGAACCCCGATCCTGCTGGCCGCCGCCGTGATGGCACTGTTGTGGATCCTGCTGAACACCACCGTGTTCGGACGACAGGTGTACGCGACCGGCAGCAATCGGGAGGCAGCGCGCCTGGCGGGCGTACCGGTGGACGCCATCACGATGGCCTGCTACGGCATCTGCGCCCTGTGCGCGGGACTTGCCGGCCTCATGCTCGTGGGGAGCATCGGTGCAGCCGACCCGGCGTCCGGCCTGGGCAACGAGTTCTTCGCGCTGACCGCCGTTCTCCTCGGCGGCACGCGCATCTCCGGCGGGCAAGGGGGCTGGCAGGCACCCTGCTGGGGATGCTCTTCCTCGTCATCGTCGGCAACATCCTGCTGCTCAGTGGGGTTGCGCAGTTCTGGATCGGTGCCATTCAGGGGACCGTTCTTCTAATCGCTGTGGGAATTGACCGTGCGCGCAGGGACGGCTGAGGTGCGAGAGGCGCGGACGTTCAGGTGACCACCGCGATCCAGCGCCCATCAGCACGCCGCCAGCGGTCGGGGACGAGTCCATCGAGTCAGTTGCGGGCACGGCGACTCTTCGGCGGGTCCGGGGCAGCGGGTGTGGAGCGCCCCCACCCGGCGTCTTCGGTGATCTTGTTGAGCAGCGGCTGCACCCGGAACGCGACAGGCGTCGAGACCGAGAACGTCGACGTCGTCTTCCGGACGCCGTCGATGGCGACGACCGATGCCGTCAGCTCCTGCAGGGCTTCGAGGGAGGCGATGGCGACTTGGACGAGGATGTCCTCGCGACCGGCCTGGATCCGGACCTCGATGACCTCGGGCAGCCGCGCGAGGCCCTGGACGATCGGCCCGAGCAGGCGCTGGTCGAGCTCCACGCTCACGAGCGCTTGCACAGGCATGCCGATGGCGGCCAGGTCGATGATCGGTCGGAAGCCCTGCAAGATCCCAGCCTCCATCAGGCGGGTCAGTCTCAGCTGCACGGTGTTGCGGCTGACGCTAAGGGTCGTCGCCATCTCCGCGACGCCGGCGCGAGCGTCTTCGGTGAGCAGCCTCAGGATCTGGGCGTCGAGCCGGTCGATAATTGCCACGATGACAACCTCCTCTGATTTACGTTCGCCAACATTCGATCATTCTGCACAGTTGAGCGCGCATCTGTTGACCTGAGTGCGCTGAAGACCTCATTATAAGTGAGCGAAACGTCCAGCGAGATCCGCGGGGCCTTCGAAGTTTATTGGGCCACAAGCCCTACCGATAAAGGAAGCAGGCGTTGCCATGAGCACCCACGTCCCAGACCTGTCGTCCGCACCCTTCGCCGTCTTCAGCCGAAGCGACGAGTTGCGCGACTCCGCCCACGAGCAGGTCCTCTTCTGCCACGACCGGCGCACCGGACTACGCGCCATCATCGCGCTCCACGACACGACCTTGGGTCCCGGGCTGGGTGGCACTCGCTACTTCCCCTACGCCTCCGAGGCGGCGGCCCTCACCGACGTGTTGCGACTGTCGGAAGGCATGACATACAAGGCCGCCGCAGCGAACATGCCGTTGGGCGGAGCCAAGGCCGTGATCATCGGCGAGGCCGGTGAAGCGGCGAGCGAGGCGCTGCTGGAGGCGTACGGCCGCTTCGTCGAGGGTTTGGGCGGTCGCTACTACACTGCGGCCGATGTCGGCACCACCGCGATGGACCTCGACGTCATCGGTCGCACCAGCAAGTACGTCGTCGGCCGAACCCAAGCCGCCGGGGGATCCGGGGACAGCGGATACTCGACGGCTCTCGGTGTCTTCTCGGCCCTCGAAGCCGCAGCGTCTCTCACCTGGGGAAACAACGGTGTCGCCGACAAGCGGGTCGGGGTCGAAGGAGTCGGAAAGGTTGGCCGGCACCTGGTCGACCTTCTCCTCGACGCAGGCGCTCGGGCCGTCGTGTCGGACCCGAACCCCAAGGCCCTCGACAGGCTGGAGGGCAAGGATGCCGCGCTGACGGTGGTCTCGTCGGTCCTGGGTGAAGAGCTCGATGTGTACGCGCCCTGTGCGCTGGGCGCCAGCCTCACCCCGGAGTCCGTCGCTTCCCTCAGTGCCCGGGTGGTGTGCGGCGCGGCGAACAACCAACTGCTGCACAGCGGGATCGCCGAGCTGCTCCGCCGGCGCTCGATCCAGTGGGTCCCGGACTACATCGCCAATGCTGGTGGGCTGATCCAGGTCGGCAGCGAGCTCACAGTGGCTTCGCGGGCCGAGGTGGAGGCCAAAGTGCGGGGCATCCAGGAGACGACCCGCGAAGTCCTTCACCACGCGGTGGACCACGACGTCACGACCTACGAGGCAGCACGCCAAGTGGTCAACCAGCGCCTGGTCGCTGGGCGGGCAGATCGATGACGACGACTCTCACCAGCACTGTTGTCGACGGCGCCGACATGGTGCTCACGGCTCTCCAGCGCAGCCCCGACCCGATCGAGCCGTTCCAGATCATCGATGAGAACGGCGACCTGACACCTGCGGGCGAGCGCCTCCCGATCGATCTCGGCCTCGTGCAACAGCTGTACGTCGACATGGTGCTGGCCCGTCGGCTCGACCGGGAAGCACTCGCCCTCCAACGGCAGGGCGAGCTGCACCTGTGGCTGATGAGCTGGGGACAGGAGGCGGCCCAGGTCGGTTCCGTGCGGGCACTGCGTGATTCGGACGCGATCTTCCCGAGCTACCGCGAGCACGCCGTCGCGCTGTGCCGACGAATCTCACCGGGCGACATCCTGCGGCAGTGGCGGGGCGTCGCGCACTCGGGGTGGGATCCTGCGGAGTCGAACGTCCACATCTACTCGCTCGTTCTCGGCACCCAGACCCTGCACGCCACAGGCTACGCGACGGGGATCCGGATGGACCGCTCCGACGAGGTCGTGCTGACGTACGTCGGTGACGGGGCCACTAGTCAGGGCGACGTCAACGAGGCGTTCAACTGGGCCGCAGCCGGAAACCTCCCAGTCGTCTTCTTCTGTCAGAACAATCAATGGGCCATCTCCACACCGACCAGCACTCAGATGCGTACACCCCTGCATGTCCGCGCAGCCGGTTTCGGGCTGAACGGCTATCACGTCGATGGGAACGACGTACTCGCCGTGCATACGGTGACGCGGGAGGCCGTCGCCCGTGTGCGTGCCGGCGGACCGCCAACGCTGATCGAAGCGCAGACCTACCGACTCGCGGGGCACTCCAGCTCCGATGACCCGAAGCGCTATCGCACCGATGACGAGCTGGCTGTGTGGCAGGCGAAGGACCCCGTCACACGCGTCGAGTCCTTCCTGCGCAAATCCGGCGTCGCCGCATCCTACTTCGATGACCTCACGGCCCGCGAGAACGCGTTCGCCGAGGCAGTCCGCGAGCAGTGCAAGGCACTGGGCGGCGAAGGTCTTGGCGCTGTCTTCGACCAGGCCTATGCGGAGCCGCATCCGGTGATGGCGACCGAAAAGGCCTTGCTCCACAGCCGCTCCAGCTCGGTGGCCTGACATGACGACTCCTCACTCCTTGGGCGCGGCGATCAACGCTGGCCTGCACGCAGCCATGGCCCACGACGAGAAGGTCGTGGTGATGGGTCAGGACATCGCCACACTCGGTGGTGTCTTCCGGGTCACCGACGGTCTGTTGGCCAAGTTCGGCCGCGAACGAGTCGTCGACACGCCCTTGGCCGAGTCGGGGATCGTCGGGACGGCGATCGGCCTGGCGCTGCGCGGATATCGGCCGGTCTGCGAGATCCAGTTCGACGGGTTCGTCTATCCGGCATTCGACCAGATTGTGAGCCAACTGGCGAAGATGCGCGCCCGTTCCCAGGGCCGACTCACGCTGCCTGTCGTGATCCGCATCCCCGCCGGTGGCGGGATCGGTGCTGTCGAGCACCACTCGGAGTCGAACGAGGCCTACTTCGCGCACACCGCGGGCCTGCGTGTCGTGTCGTGCTCGAGCCCCGACGACGCCTTCCACATGATCCAGCAGGCCATTGCGTGTGACGACCCGGTGATCTTCTACGAGCCCAAGCGCCGCTACTGGGACAAGGGCGACGTGTACGACGCGCCGGCGCGGTCGCTCCACGAGGCTGCGGTGCTGCGTGAGGGTGCTGACTGCACCCTGGTCACTCACGGCCCGACGGTGGCGACCGCGCTGGCCGCTTCTGATGCCGCCCTCGAGGACGGCTTTGAGGTCGGTGTCGTCGACCTGCGATCGATCTCACCGCTCGACCTGCCGACATTGCGCAAGGTCGCCGCGACGTCGCACCGTGTCGTCGTCGTGCACGAGGCGTCGACCCTGTTCGGGATCGGGGCGGAGATAGCGGCGTCCATCACCGAGGATTGCTTCTACGACCTCGAGGCGCCGGTCCTGCGAGTCGGCGCCTACAACCTGCCTTATCCACCCGCTCAGTTGGAGAGCGAGTTCCTGCCCGACGTCGACCGCGTGCTCGAAGCGGTCGAGTCAAGCCTGCGATTCTGAGAGAGGAGACGTCCGTGTTCGAGTTCAAGCTGCCCGATGTCGGTGAGGGCCTCACTGAGGCCGACATCCTCGAGTGGCACGTCGCCGTCGGCGACGTGGTCGAGGTGAACAAGACGCTGGTGGAGATCGAGACGGCGAAGTCAGTGGTGGAGCTTCCTTCTCCGACCGCCGGAACGATCAGCGCTCTGCACGCCGAGGTCGGCCAGACGGTTCCGGTCGGCACCGTCATCGTCGCCATCGACGATCGCCGTGAGAGGCTCCGCGTCCCCGCGACGCCTCTCTCCGAAGAGGACGACGGCGGCTACGAGGGCGAGGAGGGCAAGCCCGTCATCCTCGTCGGCACTGGACCGGCGCCGACTGTTGCCCGCACCCGCCGTCTGACCCCGCGTAGCCCCACCATCAACCGGCCCGCCGCCCACCCGCGTCAGGATGCTGCAAGGCCACCGGTGGACGTGGTCCGCGCGAAGCCGCCCGTGCGACTCCTGGCCCGTCAGCTCGGAGTGGACCTCGCGACACTGCGGCCCTCCGACGGCTCTGTCCTGTCACGTGCGGACGTCGAGGAAGCCGCGCGCCGGGGGCGGTGACCTCGGCCTCTGCTTCTGCTGGCGCCGCGGCGGCGGCCCCGAGCGTTCGCGAGACACGGACCCCCATCAAGGGCGTGCGCAAAGCGACCGCTGCCGCGATGACCGCGTCGGCCTTCACCGCGCCGCACGTCACCGAGTTCCTCACCGTCGACGTCACACCCACCATGGCCCTCCTCGCACGGCTCAAGGGCGACCGGACCTGGGACGGCGTACGCCTGACCCCGCTGGTGCTCGTCGCCCGTGCGCTCCTGCTGGCCGTGCGCCGGTATCCGGGAATCAACGCGCGATGGGACGAGGCCGCCCAGGAGATCGTCGAGGCCCATTACGTGAACCTCGGCCTCGCGGCCGCCACACCGCGCGGACTGATCGTGCCGAACATCAAGGACGCCGACGCGCTCGACCTGCGGGGTCTCGCCGACCAGATCGAAGAGCTCGTCACCACGGCTCGCGCTGGCAAGGCCTCTCCCGAGCAGACCACACACGGCACCATCACGATTACCAACATCGGTGCCCTCGGCGTCGATACCGGTACGCCGATCCTCAACCCCGGCGAGGCGGCCATTCTTGCCTTCGGCAACGTTCGTGACATGCCGTGGGTCGTCGACGGTCGGCTCGCGGTCCGAAAGGTCACCCAGCTCGCCCTCTCCTTCGATCACCGCCTTGTCGATGGAGAACTCGGCTCCAACGTGCTTTCCACTGTCGGTCGCCTGCTGGCCGACCCCGGCGAAGCGTTCGCGCTCGCATGAGTCTGCGCGGCGTCGTCGACGCAGACGAAATGGTCGCTGGGCTCGTGGTCTTCACGGTCTACGCGCGTAGCGATCTGGGCGTGTGCTCGCGCGTCCTGCAGGTTCTCGCACTTCGGCAGGCCAGGGTCGAGTGCTTCGTTGCAGACTGCACCACGTTCGACCACACCTTGGTCCGCGGTCTCACCGATGTCTCAGGCGACGTTATGCGACTCTCAGTGGTGGTCTCGATCGATGGCGATAGCGAGCTGGACCAGCTGACCAAGTACCTCAACCGTGTGGTCGACGTCTACAAGGTAGAGCATGACTTCCGCATCTGAGGATGAGGCGACGCTGAGTGTCCGCCCCGGGCCGCGCAAGCTCCTCCGCCTCGAAGTCCGAAACTCCGAGACCCCGGTAGAGCGCAAGGCGGAGTGGATCAAGACCCGGGCCAAGATGGGTCCGGAGTACAAGGCGCTGCAGAGCCTGGTGAAGTCCGAAGGGCTCCACACGGTGTGCCAGGAGGCCGGCTGTCCCAACATCTTCGAGTGCTGGGAGGACCGGGAGGCCACCTTCCTCATCGGTGGCGATCACTGCACCCGCCGTTGCGACTTCTGCCAGATCGACACAGGCAAGCCGCAGCCCCTGGATCGTGATGAGCCGCGCCGGGTCGCGGAGTCGGTGCAGTCGATGGAGTTGAGGTACGCCACCATCACCGGTGTAGCGCGCGACGACCTGCCTGACGGTGGCGCGTGGCTGTACGCCGAGACGGTGCGCGCGATCCACCAGCTCAACCCCGGAACCGGCGTGGAGAACCTGATCCCCGACTTCAACGGGCGCCCCGAGTTGTTGGCCGAGGTCTTCGAGTCGCGACCCGAGGTGCTCGCCCACAACGTCGAGACTGTGCCGCGGATCTTCAAGCGGATCCGGCCGGCGTTTCGCTACGAGCGCTCGCTCGACGTGCTGACCCGGGCGCGTGCGTTCGGGCTGGTCACTAAGTCGAACCTGATCCTGGGGATGGGCGAGACTCGCGAAGAGATCTCCCAGGCCCTGCGCGACCTGCACGAGGCGGGTTGTGAGCTGGTCACGGTCACCCAGTACCTGCGCCCCTCGCCCCGGCACCATCCGGTAGAGCGGTGGGTGAAGCCGGAGGAGTTCGTCGAGCTGGCGGCCGAGGCCGAGGAGATCGGGTTCTCGGGCGTGCTCTCGGGACCGCTGGTGCGTTCGTCGTACCGAGCCGGTCGCCTGTATGACCAAGCCTTCCAGGCCCGTCAGGCCAAGATGCACCACCACCATGAGCCCGAGAAAGGCGCACAAATGACGAACGACACTTTCGACATCGTGATCCTCGGCGGTGGGAGTGGCGGCTACGCCACCGCCCTGCGCGCCAGCCAGCTCGGCCTGACGGTTGCGCTGATCGAGAAGAGCAAGCTCGGTGGGACCTGCCTGCACAAGGGATGCATCCCCACCAAGGCCCTCCTCCACGCTGCCCAGATCGCCGACGCCGCACGCGAGTCCCAAACCTTCGGCGTCCGGGCCTCCCTCGAGGGCATCGACATGGACGGCGTCAACGCGTTCAAGGACGGGGTGGTCGACCGCCTGCACAAGGGTCTGCAGGGCCTGGTCAAGTCGGCAGGGATCACGGTCGTTGAAGGTGAGGGCCGCCTGGTGGGCGCCAACGCGGAGGGCGGCGGCACGGTGGAGGTCGACGGACAGGCTTACGTCGGCCGCAACGTGGTCCTCGCGACCGGCTCCTATGCGCGTAGCCTCCCCGGTCTGGAGATCGGAGGCCGCGTCGTCACCTCCGACGAGGCCCTGCAAATGTCCGAGGTCCCGCACCGGGTGGTGATCATCGGCGGCTCGGTGATCGGCGTCGAGCTCGCCAGCGCGTGGGCATCCTTTGGTGCCAAGGTAACGATCGTCGAGGCGCTGCCCTCCCTGGTGCCGCTAGAGGATCCAGCGCTCTCGAAGCAGTTGGAGCGCGCGTTCCGGAAGCGAAGGATCGCCTTCCGCACCAGCACCAGGTTCAACGGCGTCGTCCAGAGTGACTCCGGCGTGGTCGTCTCCCTCGACGGCGGCGACACGATCGACGCCGACGTCGTGCTTGTCGCAGTGGGTCGTGGTCCCCGCTCCCGCGGCCTGGGGCTCGAGGAGTCCGGCGTCGCGATGGACCACGACTGGGTGAAGGTGGACGACCGGCTCGCCACGAACCTCAAGGGCGTGTATGCGGTCGGCGACCTCGTGGCCGGCCTCCAGCTCGCACACCGCGGATTCGCCCACGGCATCTTCGTCGCCGAGGAGATCGCGGGCCTCGCCCCGCAGTCGGTCGTCGACGCCCACATCCCCAGAGTGACCTACGGAGAGCCAGAGATCGCCAGTGTCGGCATCACCGAACCACAAGCCCGGACGAAGTTCGGTGACGACAACGTCGAGATCGTGGAGTACAACCTCGGCGGCAACGGCAAGAGCCAGATCCTCCAGACGGCCGGCATCGTCAAGCTCGTCCGACAGAAGGACGGCCCCATCGTGGGCATCCACATGATCGGGTCCCGTCTCGGTGAGCAGGTCGGTGAGGCTGCGCTGATCGTGAACTGGCAGGCCCACCCGGACGACGTCGCGGCAGTCATCCACGCCCACCCCACCCAGAACGAGGCGCTGGGCGAGGCAGCACTGGCGCTGGCAGGCAAGCCGCTGCACGCCCACTAGCGCAACATTCTCGACTCTTGCCTCACGGTGGGGGCTGAGTTGTCGGCTGTGTCGAAGTAGGTCGATGACCTGGGGCGCGGCGATAAGTGTTGCTGCGGCGCGAGCGGGGGCCGTACTACTGGGAGACCCACCCGGCTTCGTCGCCGAGTGGGTGCGCCGGCTCCAAGTGGTCGCCGAGGGCAGAGCCGAAATCAAAGTTCGGCCCAGGGCGCAAGAGTTCGATGGTTGAACGTGGTTCGATTCTGTCGTCGTCGTGGGCGTCAATCTGCGGATACCACGCCACGCGACCGGTGAAGCCCCCTGACCTCAGACAGGCAATCGACGCCGCCCACGTCCGTCGCGTCGAACGGGCCCTGGCAGCCCACTACCTTGCCCTTATGGGAGTGATGGTGAAGGCGCTCACCCTGGACTCCTAACGGCCTTGTGGTCGAGATCCTCAACCTCCCCGATCTCGCGCGCGGATACGAGGAGGTCAAGCTCGCGTCGGTCCGCCGGTATGCGGACTCCCTCGAAGCTCTGGGCGCCGATGCGTCCGACGTGTGGGCGGTGCCGCCTGACGGTCGAAGCGCATCGCACGACTCAGCTGCCTGCCGGCAGATCGGGGTGCGAACTGGGTGGTATGCACAGTCAAAGGATGAGAATCAGGCGGAGTGCATAGTCAACTTGAGCGCAAACTGGGCTTACGTAGCGCTAGCAAGTAGTGCGTAGCCTCAGATTGGAGTCGAACCAGATGACAGAGCTTGGCGCTCCCGGCCCCGAAGGTGACCAGAGTTGGCACCTCAAGCCGGTCGATGTGGTTGCTGCCATCACCGCGAACGCAGACCACTGCGACTTCGTAGACATCCCAGTCCCGCGAGAGGTTCTCGAGCAGATGGTTTGGGCAGCGCGTCGTGCTCAGCAGGGCAGGTCGGGCGTGCGGAACATGGTCGCAGTCGATGACAAGGGACTGATCGAGCAGTCCAAGGCCTTCCTCACCGGCTTCGACGGCACTCCGGGCGCGTTGGTCGTGCACTGCACAGACCTCAAGCAGGCGCGTGCGCTGGGTGGCGTCGAGTACGCGAAGTCTTCGACTCCGCTTGACGCAGGTGCAGCGTGTGCACATCTGGGGTTGATGGCGCAGGCTCTGGGCCTCGGCGTCTGCCGTACGAGCGGCTGGCGTGAGGTAGCGGTCCGCGAATGGATTGACCTGCCTGAGCACATCAGGCCCGACGCCGTTGTCGCAGTCGGGTGGAAGGCGTCCTGCGACGAGGTCGCCGGCGAATCCAACGAGCCCGGTCCGGTTCACAGCAACCGGTTCGGACACACGTTCGGAGGTCAGCCGTGAGCTCTCACCGGGCCAATGCCGCTTGCAATCGTCCGCCCCGACTGGGCGCTGCACCACGTGGCCCGACGAGCCGGAGTGCACCACGCCCGTTGTCCCAGTTCTTGTGCGCATAACGCTGCACGACAAATCGAAGGAAGGATCCTGCAGTGCAAGCCTCTGAATCACCCTTGAGAACCGAAGTTCATGACGGCAGGACGGCAGACGGGCTGAAGTCGGTCGACGTTGTTGATGCGATGCGGCGCAGGAGGATGCACCGCGTCTACGAGGATCGGCCGGTCCCGCGCGAGATCGTGGAGAAGATGGTCTGGGCGGCCCAGCGTGCACAGCAAGGACGTTCCGGGGTTCGCAACATCGTCGTCGTTGACGACCCGCAGCTGCTCGACGCTGCGCGACAACTTCTTCCGGGATGGGTGAACAATGCACCGGTGATGATCGTCCACTGCACCGATCTGCAGAAGGCGGCTGATGTAGGAGGCGAGCATTCGATCGATCTCTCCACGCGCCTCGACGCTGGCGCCGCCGCCGCGCATCTCGCGCTCATGGCTCAGGTCCTCGGTCTCGGCACGTGCACGATCACGAGCTGGACTGAGACGATCGTGAAAACCCTTCTTGGCTTGCCCGACCACATCCGCCCGGACGTGACCACCGCAGTGGGGTGGGTGCCCAAGACGCCTCCGAAACCGGCCAAGGGGTTCAAGACATCCCTGCACTACAACCGCTACGGCACTGACTTCGTGAAGGTGGAGCACTGATGGAGAAGATCAACGACGAGATCCTCCGGGTTGCGACACACCTGGTCATGAGCTCGGCTCTGAGTCTGCACGAGACACCAACGCATGCTGCCTTTCGGATGGTCGACGCGGCCAACCGTCTCGTCCTCCTCATCAGTGGTTCAATGGACGGCGACGATGAAGGGTTCTTGGCGACGGCGAGACATGCGTTCGACACCCACTTCGGTCTGGCGATGACCGACCAGCAGGCGTTCGCGGACTGGCTCGATGAACACTCCCGCGCGTTCGCCGAGAACACGATGCGCCGAACAGTCGCAGGGTACGAAACCGGCAGAAGCTGAGTCGCGTTTGAAGAGGATCGGCATCGACGTCGGACCGTCCAGCACAGACCTAGTCCTGCTGGACGGTCCGACCGGGTGCGCCCATCTGCGGGCCCCGAGCGGCACGGATGGAATCACCGGTGTGGTCGAGGTCCTCGAGCACTTGCGCAACAACACGGTCTCACTGGGCGACGTCCGCGCGGTCGTCGTTGGGTCGCGCTTCCTCATCGACTGCCTCGACCGAGTGGAGGGCGTAGCCCGCACAGGGGTGATCCGCTTCGGCTTGCCGGCGTCAGCCTCCGTTCCTCCGATGATGAATTGGCCCGCCCAACTTGTCGGCGCAATTGGCTCCCATGTCCACCTCTGCCATGGTGGCCACGACATCAATGGCAACGAGATCTCGCCCTTGGACATGGCCGAGGTGACCGCCGCGCTCGATCGACTCGTAGATGCGGGTGCTCGATCGGTGGCGATCTCGTCGGTGTTCTCGCCGGTCCGGCCAAGCGAAGAACTTTTAGCAGCCGAGATCGTTCGCATGAGGTATCCACAGCTGAGGACCAGCCTTTCGCATGAGGTTGGTCGACTCGGACTCATTGGCCGAGAGAACGCAACCGTTCTGAACGCTGCGCTTGTTGACGTCGCCGAGACCTACTTTGCGCAACTTGGGAGCTGCCTGGAGTCGGTCGGAATTAACGCGCCGGTGTTCCTCAGCCAAAATGATGGCACCGTCGTCGACATCGATTACGCCACGCGCTACCCCATCAGGACGTTCGGCTCCGGCATGACCAACGCAATGAAGGGAGCCTCGGTGCTCTCTGGCCACGCGACTTGCGTTGTGGCGGACCTGAGAGACGATCAGGTGAGTGTCGGGCTCCTCGATCACGGATTCCCTCGCATCACCTCAGGCAGCACCAAGGTGGCCGGGGTTCAGACCAACTTTCGCACCCCAGACGTCCTTGTGCGCGACCTGCGACCTCACCGAGGGGCCGGCCGCAAACGCTATCTAGGCGTAATCGCGGACGCCATCGCCGAACTCATCGCAAGGGTCAAGCCCGGATTCGGAGAACTACCGGTGGTCGTTGTCGGAACGGGCGCATCTCTCGGGCCCAAGTCAGTCGACGGCGCTTCGGAGGTCTTGGTGCCCGCGGACGCTGCTTTTGCTCATGCGATAGGCGCAGCTTCGGCACAGGCCGGTGGAGAGGTCGATCGTGTAGTGCCCGAAGCCACTGGGCCCGATGACATCAGATTGTCAGAGGCGCGGCAGGAAGCGATCGACCGCGCAGTCGCCGCAGGTGCCGATCCCGATTCCGTCCAGGTCGCCCAAATCGAACAAGCGCCGCTCAAATATATGGTGCGCGCGCGACGCATCCGCGTGAAGGCGGTCGGGGACCTCTCGCTGGACGCGCCGACGGACGGGGTCGGCTGTGTTCGCGACGTATGAGAATCTCCGTGCTCTGGCCGACGGGGCATCCTTCTTCGGCTCCGGGGGAGGAGGCGACTGCGAACTTGGGTACGCAATGGCTGCGCACCGCACCGCACAGGCCGTGGTACCGACTGAGATCGTGGATGTCTCTACCCTGTCGCCGTCAGACCTCGTTGTCCACGTCGCCCTCTTCGGGTCGCCAGAGATAGTAGCTGAACAGCTCCCGTCAGGCGACGAGTTCGCCCACGCCGCAGGAGAGCTCGCTGCCCGTCTTGGCCAGCGTGTCGGAGCGATCGGCACGCTCGAGATCGGCGGGGTCAATGCGTTGGTCCCGTTCCTTGCGGCCACGGACCTTGGGGTTCCAGTCGTCGATTCGGACCTGATGGGACGCGCGTTCCCGCAGCTCACCCAGACCACGGCGGCGCTCACGGAAACTGCGCCCGGTGCGATGGTGCTGGTTGGAACGGTCGGTACGACGGTGTTGCTTGACGGATTGAAATGGACGAACGCCGACGCTATCGTCGCGAACAGCGTCTCGAGCATGGGTGGATCGGCCGCAATCGCACTGTTCGGGATGTCGGTCGAGACCCTGTCCTCCGTGGGCATCCTCGGCAGCGTTACTCGTGCCATCCGAACCGGCGAAGCACTAGCCCGCCTTCCTGCGGGCGCCTCCTCCTCGAAGGCGGCCAATGCCCTTGGGGCCGCACTCGTCCTGAGCGGCAGGGTTCTAGACGTCGTGCTGTCGCCTGGAGGGCTCCGGACCATCGTCCTCGATGACGCTTCTCCTGAAGGCCGGATCGGCCGAGTCGACGCAATCAACGAGTACGTCCGCGTAGCGACTGATGGTGAGATTGTGGCCGAGGTGCCCGACATCATCGTGGTTTTGGACGAGGAGACTCTGTGCCCTACGCAAGTAGACGAAGTTCGGGTCGGGCAGCGCGTTTCAGTGCTCAGGGCGACCTCGTCCAAGCGCTGGGATCGCACAGGGAGTTTCGTTGCCTTTGAGCAGTCGATAGGGATGGAGGGCAGAAGATGACGAAGACGTGGACGGTGGCGGTTCTCTTCGCTCAGCCTGTCCTGGCAGATGCTCGATTGATCGCCGGAGCCGCCGGCCTAGGTCGGCCCGTTCGGGACGTCAGCTGGTATGAGGGCGGCGACCTGACCGACGTGTCTGAACATCTCATCGTGTGCGATCGCTCAACAGTCACCCCGGCCTATCGGCTCGAAGCGCTCGTGCGTCGTGCAAAATCCCGTGAAGCAGCGGGCATCGTCGTCCACGACTCCGACTCCGAACCCCTGCCGTCGACCGTGCGGATCGCTGACCGTGTCGGCCTACCAGTTCTTGCCACCAGCACTGACAACCTCGTTGATCTCCTTCACCGGGTTGCCTTGATCGTTCGTGCTCCAGAGCTCGACCGAGCCCGCACGATTCAGGTCCTCATCCAAAAGTTGAACGCTCGCGGCCGAACACTGAACGCTGTTCTTCAGACCTACAGCGACGTCTTGGCTCAGCCGATCGCCATCCTCGCTTCGGACGGCACGCGGCTGGAGGGCAGCGATCTCGCCCTTCCCGCAGACGCGCGGTTGGACTTGGATGTGCCTCAACAGGTCCGGGGCGACGGTGAAGCCGTCACGGTGCTGCAACCAGTGGTGCTCGTAGACCGAGCAGAGACGATCGCTTGGCTGATCACCGCATCGGACACACAGTCTGACTTCTCTGTCGAGACGATGGCCATCGCCCTGGCTGTGCTGGAACCGGTGGTGAGAGCTTGGATCGCAGAGCGCCGTCTGGGCGCTGAGCGGACCTCGCGATTCGAGGGCCACGTGCTCGCCGAGCTCCTCGTGAGCGGGCCCCCGGCTCGCGAGACAGTGCAGCGTGCTGTCGCTCTTGGTTGGCGTCTTCAAGGCTGGCACTGTGGCGTGCACTTCGGGGTTCGGGAGCGTGTGCACCAGGACGAGATCCTCTATCGCCTCGAACAACTCAGGCCGATTCTCAATGGCGGCGGCATTACCGGACCACTCATCGCTCGGCCCGACGGCTGGACCGCGTGGGTGACGACGCAGCATGAGCCGGCACCGCAGCGGAATCGCGACTTCGTCGAGCGCCTCCGTGCGCTAGTCGCACAGATGCCCGGGACTTGGGGCGTTTACGCAGGTGTCGGACGCCCTCACTCCGGCGCAACTGGCATCGGACTGACGCTGGCGGAGGCGCGGGACGGTGCTGCTCTCGCTAGAAGCGGGCCCCAAGCAAGCAGCGTCGAGCACATTGACGAACTCGGCGTCTCGCAGCTCTTGGTGGGGCTGAGCGAATCTGATGCCGCTCGAACCTTCGCCGATTCGATCCTTGAGCCGCTTCGCGACGTTGAAGGAGGAGTCCTCCTGGACACGCTGCGCGTCTTCATGGCGAGCAACATGTCGCTCTCGGCAACGGCGAACGCGCTAGGTATGCACCGCAACACGGTCGCAGCGCGAGTCGCTCGGCTCAAGACCCTGCTGTCCGTTGATCTGGACGATCCCGACCAGCGCCTCGCGCTGCACCTCGCCTGCCGAATGGAGGCGGGTGGAGAGCGTGTGTAGTCACGCCGCAAGGTCAAAGTCCCATGATCGTGCAACGCGCCCAGTCACCTCACCCGTGTTCGTCCCTACGATCTCCCCACGCCCCTACAAGGAGGACTGCTGTGAAGTTGAGTGTCATCATTCCGAGCTCGATGGATGTGTTCGTCGACGGAACTCGGACGGAGATCGAAGAGTTCGTGAGCCAAGGCACCAAGATCGATGTGGTCTACCTGAGCAGCGGCCCCGCCAGCGTCGAGTGCGAGTACGACGAGGCCCTCGCGGCTCCGCCAATCCTCCAGCGGGTCGCCGAGGCGGCCGAAGGTGGAGCGGACGCGGTCTTCATCACCTGCTTCGGTGACCCTGGAGTCCACGCAGCGCGCGAACTCGTCGACATCCCTGTTGTCGGCGGATTCGAGCCATCCATCCTGACCGCTCTGAGCCTGGGCGAACGCGTAACCATCATCACGGTTTTGCCCAACGTCGTTCCGATGCTCCACGGACTCACACGTCGGTATGGCCTTGAGTCCCGGATCAACTCGAACATCCGAGTTGTCGACATTCCGGTGCTTGCTCTCGATGACCACGACATCCTCGTTGACCGTCTCTACGTCGCCGCGCAAGAAGCGATCGAGTCAGATCGTGCAGACGTCATCGTCTTGGGTTGCACAGGCATGGTCCAAGTGGCGGCAAACCTCCAGGGAAGCTCGCGAGCAGCGGGCCGTTCGTACCCGTCGTCGACCCGACCGGCGCAGCAGTCAATTGGCTGGAGACGCAGGTTCGCCTCGGCCTGCGGGCAAGTCGTGCGACCTACATGACTCCGCCTGAGAAGGTTCGCCTTCCGTAACGGAGGTGTGCGGTGGCCTGAATCGCACTGGGTTTCGTTCCGCTTGATCAGTCAGGATGGGAACGATGGCCAGGTATACGAACGAGATGCGTGAGCGGGCAGTGCGGATGGTCGCTGAGGTCCGCCCGGAGCACCCGCACGAGACGGCAGCGTTGCGGCACGTCGCGGGGTTGCTGGGGATGAACGTCGAGACCCTGCGGCTGTGGGTCCACCGTGCTGAGGTCGACGCCGGGAAGCGGCCCGGGACCACGACGGATGAGGCGGAGGAGATCAAGCGCCTCAAGCGTGAGGTAGCCGAGCTCCGCAGGGCGAACGAGATCTTGAAGTCCGCCTCAGTGTTTTTCGCCAAGGAACTCGACCGCCCCACGACGAGATGATCCGCTACATCGACGAGCACAAGGATCAGTTCGGGGTCGAGGCCATCTGCCGGGTGCTGCGTCCGGCAGTTCGTGGGTTCATCACCTCCCGTGGCTACCGGGCCGCGAAGACCAGAGCCCCGTCGGCGCGGTCGTTGAAGGACGAGTTGCTGGTGCCGGAGATCGCCCGGTTGCACGTCGAGAACTACGGCGTCTACGGGGTCCGGAAGATGCACGCCCTGATGCGACGCCAGGGCTGGGAGATCGGTCGCGATCAGACCGCTCGGCTGATGAAACTCGCCGACGTTCGTGGGGTGAAGCGGTCGAAGAAGGTGTTCACCACGAAGCCGGATCCGGCGGCGGTGAAGCCGGCCGACTTGGTCCAACGGCGCTTCCACGCGCCCGCGCCGCGGCGGCTATGGGTTGCCGACATCACCTACGTCGCGACCTGGTCGGGGTTCGCCTACGTGGCGTTCGTGACCGACGTCTACTCACGCCGGATCGTCGGGTGGAACGTCGCCGCGACGTTGAAGGCCGACATCCTCCCCTTGCAGGCGCTCGACATGGCCGCGTGGGACGCAAAGCGCGAGGGCGCGGTCGATCTGACCGGGCTGGTCCATCACGCCGACCACGGCTCGAACTACCTCTCGATCGTCTACACCGACCGAATCGGCGAACTCGGCGCGAAGCCCTCCACGGGCACCGTCGGCGACTCCTTCGATAACGCGCTGGCCGAGGCCGTCAACGGGCTCTACAAGACCGAACTCATCAGACGGCGCGGGCCGTGGCGCACGATCGAGCAGGTCGAGCTCGCGACGCTGGAGTACGTGTGGTGGTGGAACAACCAACGCCTTCACGGGGAGCTCGACATGCGCACCCCGCTCGAGGTCGAGGCCGCGTACTACGCTGCCCAAGAATCATCCCGGCCAGCACTCGCTGTCCAAGGGAACGCATAGGAACGAAACCCAGTGCGATTCAGCCTCGTCAAGCGAGCCATCTTTGATCGGTGCGGACCGCAGACCCCGTCGGGCTGGATCGTGCCGAGCGCAGCGCTGCCCTGGGCCAGGACGAGACCCTCGTGCTGCCGCTCGTGCCTACGCGCGCGAGCTACCTGGCTGATCGCGGGGTCGGACCAATGCAACATAGGAACACTGAGACGCTTCGGCGCAAACACTTTGGGCGACCATGCACAGCGCCCAGTCAGGGCCACAAACATCCGCGCCGCGCCCAGTGACGTAGGGCCATGAACGGCGGTTTCCTCCTCTTGTGACGGAAAACGTGATGTACACCATCGGAGTCGATGACATCGAGGACCTCGCTCTTGGCGCGGTGGTCCTGGGTGCCGGCGGCGGAGGAGACCCGCACGTCGCTATGTTGATGTTGCGGCAAGCAATCGAGAAGTGCGGGCCTGTCAGTGTGGTGCATCCCGACAGCCTCGACCCGGATGCAGCGGTCTTTCCGATCGCCATGGTCGGGGCCCCAACGGTGGTCGTCGAGAAGTTTCCGAACGGCTGCGAGTTCGAGATCGTCCTGCGGAGCCTGAGTCAACGCCTCGGCGTCTCTCCGTCCGCAGTCGTCGCTTTGGAGAGCGGCGGGCTCAATGCCTTGTTTCCCCTGGTCGTGGCGGCCGAGCTCGGGCTTCCGTGTGTGGACTCGGACGGGATGCGCCGGGCCTTCCCACGGCTAGAGCAAACGCTCTTCACGCTGGGTGGTGTCTCCTCCACGCCGATTGCGATGGCCGATGTCTATGGCAACTGCGTTTCGTTCGATTGCATCGACAACGCTATGAGCGAGCGATTCGTTCGATCGTCCGTAACGGAGATGGGGATGAACGCCGTCATCGCGAGCTACCCGATGAGTGGTCGCCAGTGCGCCGACTACGGCGCTACGGGTTCGCTCAAGTACGCCTTGGAACTCGGCCGACGCATCCGCGCGATCCGCGACGGCGTGCCGAAGGCTCTCAAGACCTTCCTCGACTTCGCGGACGCGCACGTGGTCTTCACCGGCACCGTCACTGACCTGATTCGCAATACGACTGATGGGTGGGCCAGAGCTGTCGCCACCCTCGAACACCTTGAGGACCCAACCCGGCTCATGACCATCCAGATACAGAACGAGAACCTGATTGCATTCGAGGGAGATCGCGCGGTGGTCACGGTCCCCGACCTGATCAGCATGATCGACATCGAGACGGCGACGCCGATGACCACGGAGTCGCTCCGGTACGGGCAGCGGGTACATGTGCTCGCACTCCCCGCTGCAGAGCGATGGCTCCTTCCTGATGGACTCGAGCTCGCTGGCCCGCGTGCGTTCGGGTACAACCTGGACTACGTGCCGTTCGGTGTTCACGCATGACCGGCCTCCGCGTTGGCATCGACGTCGGGGGAACCCACACCGATGCCGCAGCAATCGATGGCAAGGGAGGGGTCCTCGCTTGGCACAAGACTGCGACGACTCCCGACCCGTTCGATGGGATCACCACGGTTCTTGCACAACTGCTCGAGACGATTCCTCGTGAGGCGATCGAGTGCGTCGTCCTGGGAAGTACGCACCCCCTGAATGCGATCGTCCGGCGAATCGGTCTCACGCGTGTCGGCGCCTTGCGACTCGCTGCGCCGGCCACGACCTCGATCGCTCCCTTTGCCGGCTGGCCAGCTGACCTGAAGGATGCGGTGTGCGGACCCGTCGAGGTCATTGGCGGCGGACATGAGTACGACGGCACGGAGATCGGTCCTCTCGATGAGGACGCGGTAGCGACCTTTGCGCGCTCCTGCCAAGGGGTGGTTGAGGCCATCGCAATCACAGGCGTGAGCTCGCCTGCGAACCCGGCGCATGAGCTTCGCGCCAGAGCGATCGTGGCGGGCATTCTGGGCGACGACGCCCTGGTGACCCTTGGTCATCAAGTGGGAGGTCTCGGCCTTCTCGAGCGTGAGAACTCGGCAATTCTGAACTCCGCTCTGACCAGCGTCGGTCGGGAGGTTGTCGAAGGATTGGATCGCGCTCTTGCCGGGTTGGGCATCGAGGCTCGTAGTTACCTCACGCAGAACGACGGGACGCTGCTGGCGGCCAAGGACGCGCTGCAGAAGCCGATCCTCACCATTGCTTCGGGACCGACGAATTCCATGCGCGGCGCCGCTCACCTCTCGGGGCTCAAGGACGCCATCGTCGTTGACGTCGGAGGTACCTCTACGGACTTCGGTCTCCTTGTCGATGGATTCCCGCGGGCCTCCGCGCTCGCAGTTGACATCGGTGGGGTCCGCACGAACTACCGGATGCCGGACCTCATCTCCATCGCGCTCGGCGGCGGGACGGTGGTCAAGGCAGCCGACCAGATCGGCCCCGATAGCGTCGGACACCGCCTAGTGACCGAAGCCTTGGTCTTCGGGGGAGCCACGGCCACGTTGACCGACGTCTCCGTCGGGGCAGGCCGCGCCCAAATCGGCGACCCAAACCTTGCAGACGCAATGTCTGGATCACTCGTGGACGCAGTTAGCGGCTGGGTTGACGCCCAAATTGCCACCAACATCGATCGCATCAAGGTCGCACGAGTGAACCTCCCGGTCATCGCTGTCGGCGGTGGGGCGCACCTGATCGCAGACGAGATCGCAGGTGCGAGCGAAGTGCTTCGGTTCGAGCACGCCACGGTCGCCAATGCCATCGGCGCCGCCGTCGCAGAAGCTCAAGGCACTATCGACCGCGTCTTCGCCTTCGACGAGTCGAGCCGTGAGGAGTGCCTCGAACAAGCGCGAACTGAAGCGCGAGAGCTTGCGGTGGCCGCCGGAGCAGCTCGGGAACTAGTGCGGATCGTCGAGTTGGTCGAGATCCCACTCGCATACATGCCGAACGCCGCCACTCGGGTTGTGGTCAAGGCAGTGGGACCAGCCACCTCGGCTGGTTCCGGTCCTTCCGAAGACCAAAGCCCGAAGAAATAGGAGGAGTAAGAATGCGTGCTCGAAAGTTGATGGCCACACTGGCCGCGTTGGCCGCCACCGCGATGATGGCAGCCTGTTCCACGGGATCGACGGGCAACGGCTCGTCCGCATCCGATTCGAACACCCTCGCCGCGCCCACCAAGGCTCCAGACGGTCCACTCAAGGGCAAGAAGATCTTGTACGTCGACGCCGTTCCTGGCAACCCGCTGATCGACGGAATCGCGCAGGGGCTCCATGCATCGTTGAGCGCACAAGGCGCTGACTTCGCTCGCGTATTCCAGGTCAATGCCAATAACCAGTTCGATCTCGCTGCCGGCAACCAGCGGATCACTGAGGGCATCGCGCAGAAGGTCGACGCGATCATCCTGTTTCCGTCGGCAGGTGCTGGCGCCAAGCCCGGGATCGATGCTGCGCGCAACGCAGGGATTCCCATCTTCACCATCGAAGCCAACCGTGATCTCCCAGATGTCGACGGTGCACTCCGATGGCCCGACGCCGCTCGCGGCAAGGAGGCCGCCGAGGCTCTCGCCGAAGCTGCGGGGGGATCGGGCGAGGCGGCCGTCATCTCCGGGGTTGCGACACAGAACATCGACGACGCTGTTCAAGCAGCGGAGGAGGGTCTAGAGGCCGCCGGCATGACACTCGTCGGTGACTCGGAGGAGCAGCGCAACCTGCAGGACGACGCTCCCGGTGCCCAGGAGATTGCAACTGCACTCCTCCAGCAGTACCCCGAGCTGAAGGCACTGATGGTGTTCAACGCGAACTCTGCAACGGGCGCGATCGCGGCCGCGCGCCAGCTCGGTCGGACTGACGTCGTCATCGGGACGCTAGGTGGTGAGGATGCAAACATCGACCAGCTGAAGAGCGGCCAGCTCGCCGTCGCGTACGACTTCAACGGCTACGCGTACGGCACCACCTTCGGGCCCCTGGCTGCGGACGTCGTTCAGGGCAAGACGCTTGAGAACAAGATCATCGACGCTCCTCTCGGAAAGCTCTACACCGAGGAGAACGCCGACGAGTACGTTCCGGCCGCTGAGCGTTTCCGCTATGTGAAGATCCCGTCGGGCTTCTGAAATGAGTTCAGCGCACCTGTTGGACGGCGTGCTGGGGCCCAGCGCCCCGGCGGCCGCGATTCGCGACGTCATCATGCAGTTCGGGGAGACGACAGCTCTGAACCGCGTCAGCTTTGACCTCGCACGAGGCAAGGTCACAGCGATTGTCGGAGCCAACGGTTCGGGCAAGTCCACTTTGTTGAAGGTGCTGGCCGGCGCCCTCAACCCCACGGACGGCGGGATAGTAGGGCCACATGGCGGACGCGTGGCCAACGTCCCGACGGCCTTGGCGGAGGGCATTGCGCTCGTGCCGCAGGAACCGACAGTAGCTGGGCACCTCGCTGTCTGGCAGAACATCATGCTCGGTCGAAGCGATGCGAGCCAGAGAGGCTTCTTGCGGGATCGCCATGCGCGGGTGCTCGCAACCGATGCGATCGACGGCCTCCTCCCAGCATCGATTCTGGATGCGCCTGCGTCGACGCTGAGCAAATCGACCCTGCAGTTGATTCAGATCGCCGCAGCAATTGCCAAAGAGCCCGAGTTGCTGCTCCTCGACGAGCCGACTGCAGTCTTGGACGAGGATGGCGTCGAGGCTCTCCATCGGCTCATCCGCCGACTGATCGACAGGGGGCGATCAGTGGTGATCGTGTCACACCGACTGCGCGACGTCCTCGAACTTGCAGACAACATCGTCGCTCTAGCAGCCGGCAACGCTGTCTACAACGGTGCTGCAGCGAGTCACAGCCAGCACGAGATCCTCACGCTCATGTCGAGCGAGGCAAAGCCGCGCGCTGCAACTGAGCGTACGGCTCCTACTGACGTCGTCCTGCAAGCCATGAACATTCGCGGGCTCCGAGGCCTCAACATCGACAGCCTGTCTGTGCGCAGTGGCGAGATCGTCGGCATCGCGGGTCAAAGCGGAAGCGGGCGCTCGCGTCTTGCGGCGATCCTCGGCGGTGCCTACTCGGCTGAGGGTCAGGTGCAGGTCAACGGCCGCGAGATCCGTCTCGGGAGTGTGACTTCTGCGAAGGCACACGGAGTTGCGTACGTACCCGAGGACCGCCAGGGCTGCGCGATGATGGCGAATCAGACTGCCGCGCAGAACATGATCCTCGGTCGGCGTGATGCCAATTTGCACCGGGGTCCGTTCAGAAGACGACGAGCCGAGCGCGCCAACGCTCTACAGCTGATGGAACAGTTCGATGTTCGTCCGGCAGAGCCTGATCGTCCAGGAGCCCTGTTCTCCGGTGGCAACCAGCAGAAGCTGGTCATCGCACGCGCACTCTCGTGGGGCCCCGAAGTGGTTGTGGTCGACGAGCCGACGCAAGGCGTCGATCGCGAAGCCCGCCAAATCATCCATGACGGGCTGTTCGAAGCAGCTTCCCGCGGCGCTGCCGTCGTCGCCGTCTGCAGTGAGTTCGACGAACTCTTTGATCTCGCGGACCGGATCGTCGTCCTGCGCGATGGCGAAATCGTGCTGCAGGGCCACCGCGACGAGATCACCGCAGACGACGTCCTGGCAGTCTCACTCGGCGCCCACCACTCCGACCCTGACTTCGAGTCCACTACTGAGGGAGCTTCACATGTCTGACGTTGCAACGAAACCTTCGGTGGTCGCGTCACATCCGCACTCTGCACCTCCGAGGCGCCGTGGAGTCGCTCTGCGGCAGCAGGGGATGTTCCTAGGAGTCGTGGCGCTGATGTTCGCCGGAGCCTTGGCCTTCATCCCCGCCATGCGCGATGGCAACTACCTGATGATTCAGCTCTCGGCGTACTCGGCGATTGCGATCATGGCATTCGGACAGACGCTTGTGGTCCTGCAGGTTGGCTTCGATCTGTCGACCGGGGCGGTTCAGGGCTTCACCGGCGGGGTGGTTTACCTACTTGTCGGATGGCACTGGAACGACGGTCTCGTCATCGTCGGGGCGCTCGCCGTGTCCGCTTTCATCGGCGTCGTCATTCACGGGCTCCTGATCACCAAGTTGAAGATGAACTTTTTCATCGTCACCCTGGCGACCTTCACGATCCTTCCGAGCCTCCTCCGGGTCATCCTCGATGGTTCATCGAAGTCACTGACCAGCCCCGCGCTCGACTCCCTCGCGTACGGGGCGACCTTCGGCGTGCGAAACCAAGTTGTCCTGGCGGTCATCGTGTTCGCCATCCTGTGGGTGGTTTTGAACCTGACTGTCTTCGGACGAAACGTGTACGCCGTCGGAAGCAACAGGGAAGCGGCCCGTCTGGTCGGGGTCCGAGTCGGTCTCGTCACGATCGCTTGCTACGGAATCTCGGCACTCTGTGCGGGCATCGCCGGCCTCATGCTCGTGGGAAATCTGGGTGCTGCGGATCCTGGCGCAGGTCTCGGGAACGAGTTCCTTGCACTGACCGCCGTGCTGCTTGGCGGAACCCGATTCTCAGGCGGCCAAGGATCGCTCTTCGGCACGGTCCTCGGCGTTGTATTCCTCGGGCTTCTAACCAATATGCTCCTACTCAGCGGGATGCCTCAGTTCTGGATCGGCGCAGTCCAGGGAGCGACCCTGCTGATCGCAGTTGCGGTCGACAAGGCCCGCCGAGAAGCCTGACGAAGTCACACCAAGGAAGCCATGCCTTCTCTGAAGGCTAGATTGAGCTTCCGCCGACGCGCCGCGTGACCTCCGATGCGGTGCGCTTGACCCTGGCAACGAGCGCGTGCAGATCAGGCCCCGCTTCGGATGAGTACGTGATCGCTACTGCGGCCAGTGGCAGGCCGTTGTGGTCGAGTATCGGCACGGCTACTGAAGCCAGCCCCGGCGTGATTGCGCCATCCTCGATGGCGAATCCGCGTTGGCGGGTCTCGGCCAGAACTATGCGAAGCGCGCTCAGCGAACGGAGACCGTTGCCGTGTCTCTCGACGAAGGACTGCCGGTCGGGATAGAGGGCGCGCACCTGAGCTGCAGGGAGTCCGGCGAGAATGGCTCGTCCACTGGCTGTGAGATGTGCAGGAAGTCGTACGCCTACGTCGGTCACAAGCGGTGGTCGACCCGGGGCACGCTCCTCGATCACGTAGAGGACGTCCCGCCCGTGAGGAACTGCCAGATGGGCGGATTCGCCAACCGCGTCAGCCAGAGAAGCCAGGGGTCGACGAGCCAATCGTTGAAGGGGCGCTTGACGGCTGTATCCGCTGCCGACCTCGAAGGCGGCGACCCCCAGTCCATACCGTTGCTCATCAACAAGATGAGTGATGAAGCCCTCTTCGATCATGGTGTTCATCAGGTGGTAGGCGCTCGACCTTGGAAGTGCACACGCTTGGGTGATCCGGCTCAGCGGAACAGGGTCTGGCTGCGATGCCAAAAAACGGAGCACACGCAAGGCGTTCGTCGCGGCTGGCATTTGGCCCATGCTCACAGGGTAGATGAATCTCATATCTGAGACTCTTTTGGGGAGCGTCCGGTAGCGCGAGCGATCCCAACAGCGTTCGCTAGAGCTATGGACAACAACGCAATTCAAGTTGGGGTAGGACCGGTTGGGTTCGCCGAGCTTTCGGCTGTCGCTCGCCGGGGCTACGGCGTCCAGCTGGCTCCGGATGCGGTGGACGCAATCAACCACGGGCGCGAGATCGTGGAGAGGCTTGCCGCGAGTGAGACTCCCGTGTATGGGATCTCCACGGGATTCGGAGCGCTGGCGACCCGGCACATCCCGACCGAGATGCGCGCCCAGCTGCAGAAGTCATTGGTGCGCTCGCACGCGGCCGGCTCCGGGACCGAGGTCGAGCGAGAGGTCGTCCGCGGCCTCATGCTGCTGCGGCTCTCGACGCTGGCGACCGGCCACACAGGCATCCGGCTGGAGACTGCCGAGCTGATGGCCGCGATGCTGAGCGCAGGCCTCACCCCAGTCGTCCACGAGTATGGCTCGCTCGGCTGCTCCGGCGACCTGGCGCCGCTCTCACACTGCGCCCTCGCGCTGATCGGCGAGGGCTGGGTGCGGGACTCCGAAGGCACCCGGCTGCCCGCGGCCCGGGCGTTGGCCGCAGCCGCCCTGGCCCCGGTCGAGCTCGGTCCGAAGGAGGGCCTGGCGCTGATCAACGGCACTGACGGCATGCTCGCGATGCTGGTGATGGCGCTGACCGACCTCGACCTGCTGCTGCGGACCGCGGACATCGCGGCCGCCATGTCGGTGGAGGGCCAGCTCGGCACTGATCGCGTCTTCGCGGCCGAGCTGCAGAGCCTGCGCCCGCACCCCGGACAGGCGGACTCGGCCGCCAACCTGGTTGCACTGCTGGCGGACAGCGGCGTTGTCGCGTCGCACCGTGGACCGGACTGTCACCGGGTCCAGGACGCCTACTCGTTGCGGTGCTCGCCTCAGGTGCATGGCGCCGCGCGCGACACCCTGACGCACTGTCGGCTGGTCGCGTCGCGGGAGCTGGAGTCGGCGGTTGACAACCCGGTCGTCCTGGGCACACCTGGCGGCGAAGGCCGGGTCGAGTCGAACGGGAACTTCCACGGCGCCCCGGTGGCCTACGTCCTCGACTTTGCGGCGATCGTCGCGGCCGATGTCGCCTCGATCAGCGAGCGGCGTACGGACCGGTTCCTCGACAAGGCGCGCAACCACGGCCTGCCGCCGTTCCTCGCCGACGACCCCGGCGTGGACAGCGGGCACATGATCGCCCAATACACCCAGGCCGCTGTGGTCTCCGAGCTCAAGCGGCTCGCGGCTCCGGCCAGTGTCGACTCGATCCCGTCCTCGGCGATGCAGGAGGACCACGTCTCGATGGGGTGGTCGGCGGCCCGGAAGCTGCGCCGCTCGGTCGACGGGCTCACCCGGGTGCTGGCGATCGAGCTGCTGACGGCGGCACGGGCGCTCGACCTCCGGGCGCCGCTGCAGCCCTCGCCGGCGACCGGTGCCGTCGTGCGACTGCTTCGCGAGAGCGGCATCGAGGGTCCGGGCCCGGACCGGCACCTGTCGCCGGAGATTGAGATGTGCGTCGAGCTCGTCCGCAGCGGAGCCGTCCTGGCAGCAGTAGAAGACACGATCGGAGAACTTCAGTGAACGACCGCCTCCCCATTCATGCCGCGCACGGCGCCACGCTGACGGCCCGCTCCTGGCAGACCGAAGCACCGCTGCGGATGCTGATGAACAACCTCGACCCGGAGAACGCCGAGCGCCCCGAGGACCTGGTCGTCTACGGCGGCACCGGCAAGGCCGCGCGGAGCTGGGAGGCGTACGACGCCCTCGTCCGCACGCTGACCACGCTCGGCGACGACGAGACGATGCTCGTCCAGAGCGGCAAGCCCGTCGGCGTGATGCGGACGAGCCCGTGGGCGCCACGAGTCCTGATCGCAAACTCGAACCTCGTCGGCGACTGGGCCAACTGGGAGGAGTTCCGGCGGCTCGAAGACCTCGGGCTGACGATGTATGGTCAGATGACCGCGGGCTCGTGGATCTACATCGGCACGCAGGGGATCCTGCAGGGCACCTTCGAGACGTTCGCCGCGATCGCCGACAAGTCGTTCGGCGGGACGCTCGCCGGCACCATCACCCTGACCGCCGGTCTCGGGGGCATGGGCGGCGCGCAGCCGCTCGCGGTGACGATGAACGAAGGCGTCGCTATCTGCATCGACGTCGACCAGTCCCGGATCACCCGGCGCATCGAGCACCGCTACCTCAACGTCCAGGCGGACTCGCTCGAGCACGCAGTGCAGCTGGCTGTCGAGGCGCGCGACACCCGCAAGGCCCTGTCCATCGGCGTCCTGGGCAACGCCGCCGTCGATTTCCCGGCGCTGCTGGCCTCCGGTGCGCCGATCGACATCGTCACCGACCAGACCTCGGCGCACGACCCGCTCTCCTACCTGCCGGCCGGCGTCGCGTTCGACGACTGGCACGACGCGGCCGCGCGCGACCCCGAGGGCTTCACCAAGCAGGCGCAGGCCTCGATGGCGGCGCACGTGCGCGCGATGGTCGAGTTCGCCGATGCCGGTGCGGAGGTCTTCGACTACGGCAACTCGATTCGCGACGAGGCCCGCAAGGGTGGCTACGACCGCGCGTTCGAGTTCCCCGGTTTCGTGCCGGCGTACATCCGGCCGCTGTTCTGCGAGGGCCGGGGACCGTTTCGCTGGGCGGCCCTGTCGGGCGACTCGGAGGACATCCGCAAGACCGACGAGGCGATCCTCGAGCTGTTCCCCGACAACGCCCGGCTGCACAAGTGGATCCGGATGGCGCAGGAGCGGGTGCAGTTCCAGGGGCTGCCGGCGCGGATCTGCTGGCTCGGGTACGGCGAGCGGCACCTGGCCGGCCTGAAGTTCAACGAGATGGTGGCTTCCGGTGAGCTCAAGGCCCCGATCGTGATCGGTCGCGACCACCTCGACTGCGGGTCGGTGGCCTCGCCCTACCGCGAGACCGAGGCGATGCTCGACGGCTCCGACGCGATCGCCGACTGGGCCCTGCTGAACGCCCTGGTGAACACCGCGTCCGGTGCCACTTGGGTGTCGATCCACCACGGCGGAGGGGTCGGCATGGGACGGTCGATCCATGCGGGTCAGGTGTGTGTCGCCGACGGCACCGAGCTGGCCGCGGAGAAGATCGAGCGAGTGCTCACCAACGACCCGGGCATGGGCGTGATCCGGCACGCCGACGCCGGCTACGGCCGCGCCGACGAGGTCGCGGCCGAGCGCGGCGTCCGCATCCCGATGGCAGAGGGCTGACGGTGATCGACGGCTTCGAGCAGATGTGGGCGGCGCTCGCCCCCGTCGGTCGCTCCGCGTCCTCGGGCGGCTACTTCCGCCAGCCGTTCGGGAGCGCCGAGCGTGAGTGCCATGCCTGGTTCCTCGAGCAGTGCGCCGCCCGCGGCCTGCGCGTCGAGCAGGACGGCAACGCCAACACCGTGGGGTGGTGGGACGGCAGCGACCCGTCGCTGCCCCGGGTGCTGACCGGCTCGCACCTGGACTCCGTCCTGGACGGAGGTGCCTACGACGGGCCGCTGGGCGTGGTTTCCGCCTTCGCCGCGATCGACCTGCTTCGCGAGCGCTGCGTCGTGCCGAGCCGCACGGTCGGTGTCGCCGCCTTCGCCGAGGAGGAGGGTTCGCGGTTCTCGATCGCCTGTCTCGGCTCCCAGCTGGCCGCGGGCGCTCTCGACCCCGAGCGGGCTCGGGCGCTGACGGACCGGGACGGGGTCCGGCTCGAGGACGCCATGCTCGCTGCCGGGCTCGAGCCGGAGCTGGGGCCGAGTCCGTTGCTGCGTGACGTCGGCTGCTACCTGGAGCTGCACGTCGAGCAGGGTCGTGATCTGGTGCACCGCGAGGTCCCCGTCGGTCTGGCGTCGGCGATCTGGCCGCACGGTCGATACCGGTTCGACTTCACCGGCGAGGCCAACCACGCCGGTGCCACCGCGATGGCGGACCGGCACGACCCGATGCTCACCTACGCGATGACGGCGCTCGCCGCGAACAAGCAGGCCCGGTTGCTGACCGACGGTGGCAGCGACACCGGCCGCGCGACGTTCGGCCGGATCGAGGTCAGCCCGAACGCCACCAACGCCGTACCCGACCGGGTGACCGGGTGGCTCGACGCGCGCTGCGAATCCGACGCCACCTTGGCGCAGCTGGTCGCCGCGGTCGAGAAGCAGGGGCAGGAGCGGGCCACTCGCGACGGCACCGCGCTCACCGTCACCGCAGAGTCGGTCGCACCGGCGGTGCACTTCGACGCGACGCTGACGGCACGGCTCGCTGCCCTCGGAGGCGGTCGCCCGGTGATTCCGACGGCGGCCGGCCACGACGCCGGGGTGCTCGCGACAGCCGGCATCCCGTCCGCGATGCTCTTCGTCCGCAACCCCACCGGCGTCTCGCACTCGCCCGCCGAGCACGCCGGCATCGACGACTGCCTGACCGGCGTCGAGGTGCTGGCGGACGCATTGGCGGAGTTGGCGCGATGACCCTTCGAGACGGGCGCATCCCGCCCTCCGCAGGCACCGAGCACCTGCTCGAGTATGCGCTCGTCGGTGACAAAGTCCTGCCCGAGGTCCTAGTCGGGATCGAGGACAGCGTGATCACCCATGTGACGACGGAGCTGGTGTGCACCGAGTCCGGCACCGGTCCCGACGGCCGCTCGGACCCGGTCGAACGCGTCGCGGGCCTGACGCTCCCGGCGCTGGCGAACTGCCACTCGCACGCCTTCCACCGGGCCCTGCGCGGTCGCACCCAGACCGACCGCGGCACGTTCTGGACCTGGCGCGAGCAGATGTACGCCGTCGCCGCGCGGCTCACCCCGGACAGCTACTACGAGCTCGCCCGGCAGACGTACGCCGAGATGGTTGCCACCGGGATCGGCGCGGTTGGGGAGTTCCACTACCTGCACCACCAACCCGACGGCACTCCATACGACGACCCGAACGCGATGGGCCGGGCGCTGCTGGCGGCAGCTGACGACGCCGGCATCCGGATCCGTCTGCTCGACACCTGCTATCTCGCCGCCGGCATCGGTGCTGCGCCGGAGGGCGCCCAGGTCCGGTTTAGCGACGGCGACGCGACCCGGTGGGCGGACCGCGTTGCTGCGTTCGACGACGACCGGGTCGGGGTCGCGATCCACTCGGTTCGCGCGGTTCCACGCAAGGCGCTCGGCGTCGTCGCCGAGGTCGCGGCTGGGCGTCCGCTGCACGTGCACCTCTCCGAGCAGGTCGCGGAGAACGAGGCCTGCGTGGCGGCGTACGGGCTGACGCCGACCCAGCTGCTCGCCGAGGAGGGCGTGCTCGGACCGGACACCACACTCGTGCACGCGACCCACCTGACGGCCACCGACATCAGTCTGATCGGCGATGCGCGTGCCCACGTCTGCTTCTGCCCTACCACCGAGCGCGACCTGGCCGACGGGATCGGTCCGTCGCGGGCCCTGCACGACACCGGCGCGCGGCTCACGCTCGGGTCGGACAGCCATGCGGTGATCGACCTGTTCGAGGAGATGCGAGGGGTGGAGATGCACGAGCGGCTACACACCCAGCAGCGTGGGCACTGGAGTGCTGCCGAGCTGCTCGCCGCGGCAACGACCACCGGCCATGCTTCGCTCGGTTTCGCCGACGCCGGCCGGATCGCCGTCGGGCAGCATGCCGACCTGCGGGTGCTCGGCCTGGAGTCGTGGAGGCTGCGTGGCACCTCTGCCACGCCGGAGTCCGTCGTCTTCGCAGCGACCGGCGCCGACGTCGTAGGGGAGCTGCGATGACGGCGCGCTTGCTGGTCGGCATCAGTGAGCTGGTCACCAACGACACGGCGCTCGGCGACGGCACGGCACTCGGGGTGGTCCACGACGCCGCGCTGGTGGTCGAGGACGGCGTCGTCGCGTGGGTCGGCCGCCGCCACGACGCACCAGGGGCAGACGAGGTGCGCGACCTCGAGGGTCGTGCGGTCGTGCCCGGTTTCGTTGACAGCCACAGCCACCTGGTCTTCGCGGGGACCGGGCCGCTGAGTTCGCGGCCCGGATGGCTGGGAGTCGTACGCCGCCGGCGGCATCCGGACCACCGTCGGCGCGACCCGCGCTGCGAGCGACGAGCAGCTGAGTGCGAACGTCGCCCGTCTGGTGGCCGAGATGCGTCGGCAGGGCACCACGACGGTCGAGATCAAGAGCGGCTACGGCCTCACGGTCGACGACGAAGTGCGGTCACTGGCGGTGGCTCGCGCGTTCACCGAGGAGGTCACCTTCCTTGGCGCGCACGTTGTCTCGCCCGAGTACGCCGATGACGTCGCCGGGTACGTCGACCTCGTGACCGGGCCGATGCTCGCTGGGGCCGCCCCGCACGCCCGGTGGATCGACGTGTTCTGCGAGCGCGGGGCCTTCGACGTCGACCAGGCGCGGGCGATCCTCGCTGCCGGCCGGGCCGCCGGGCTCAAGGGACGCCTGCACGCCAACCAGCTCGGGCACGGGCCGGGGGTGCAGCTGGCCTGCGAGCTCGGACTGGTCGCTGTCGACCACTGCACCTACCTCGACGACGCCGACGTCGCGGCGCTCGCCGACGCCGGCACGGTCGCGACCCTGCTGCCTGGCGTCGAGTTCAGCACCCGATCGCCGTACCCGGACGGGCGCCGGCTGCGCGACGCGGGCGTCACGGTCGCCCTCGCGAGCGACTGCAACCCGGGCTCGTCGTACACCTCCTCGATACCGTTCTGTATCGCGGTGGCCGTGCGCGACATGGGACTGACCCCGGCCGAGGCGCTGTGGTCAGCCACGGCAGGCGGCGCGCTCGCCCTGGGGCGCACCGACGTCGGCCGGCTCTCGGTCGGTGCCCGCGCTGACCTCGCGGTGCTGGACGCGCCGTCACATCTCCATCTCGCCTACCGGCCTGGGGTTCCGGTAGTGCACTCAGTCACGCACGGAAACGATGAATCGCTCGCTCGGGCGGAAGAGGGCACCCGAGCCTGAGCGCAGCGGCGCGGTGGACGTCGACGACAATGGGCACCTGCCCAAACCCATCACCATCCTCGTCGAGGGCGTGTCCGACAGGGCCGCCGTCGCCGCCCTCGCTCCCCGCTTCGGTGTCGAGTTCGACGCCGAAGCGGGGAGCGTCACCGTGATCGGTGGGGCCGGCAACTTTGGCCGCGCGGTCCCCGACGGATCACGGTCGGTCGCGATCCGGTCTCGCGGGCGCCGCGGCAGCGGTCCTTCACCGTCCACGGCACGGCGGCCGATGCCGAGCGGTATCGCGACCGGGTGCTGGCCGAGGACGCCGCCGCACGGTTGCCGTCGGCAGCCCATCCGAACCTGGCCCGGCTGCTCCGGGCGTGGCTGGAAGCTGACCGCAATTGGAAGCCGTCGACCTGGGTGGGTTACCGCTCCGTGGCCCGGTTCCTGGCCGACGATTCGCGCAGCGACGTGCTGCCGGCCTCACTCCACAGCTGGCCGGTTCTGGGTGCTGTGTGCGGCGTTGTCGTGGGCGTGGGGTGAGCGGATCCTGCCGCTCCATCCACTGCAGGGCATGCGCGGCCCGGCGCGAGTGGCGCCTCGTCGCCCGTTGCCGGACGCCGCGTCGGTGCCCTGCTAACTGCGGCTGAGGTCCGGCTCCTCGAGGCTCACGCCGACCACGCTCCGGGGCAGTCCTGGGCGGTGGTGCACCGAGCCGAACAGGACCTGCTGCTGATCCGGCTGGCGGCGGATTCCGGAGCACGGCGGGGTGAGTTGGCAGGGCTGAGGTACCCCGACCTTGACGGACGCGTCCTCCACGTCGACCGGGCGATCTCTGGTGGAGTGGTCACCACCCCCAAGTCCGACCGGGGTTGGGCACTCACGTTGGGCACCCACACTGTGGACCTGTGGCACCAGTTGGCCCAGAGCTGGCAGCGACGCTGGCAGGACCAGCAAACCAGCGGGGCGAACCCGGGCTGGGGACCGTGGGTCTTCACCGCCGACCTGGCCCATCAGCGCCGGCTGGGCGCGGAGGTGCTCGGCCACCGCTTCGTCCGGATCCGTGACGAGGCAGGTGTTCCCGACGCGACCCTGCACCGCTTCCGGCATTCCGTGGCCACCACTTTGGTGCGCGACGGCCGGATTCTGGATGCCCAGATGCGTCTCGGTCACGCGGATGCTGCCACCACCTTGCTGGAGTACTCCTACGCGCTCCCCGGCACCGACACCCACGTGGCCGACCGGATCGACTTCCACCTCGACCAGTGCCGCTTCGCCGACGAGGCGTGAGGAGCGGGCCGCGTCATCTGCGGCTACTAGACACTCGACTGCAGGATCGGTGTCTGGCCAGACTCGGTCCAGGTGCTCGACGGGGGTGCGACGCAAAGGACCGAACCTTCCTCAGGGCGGCATGGGAGAGTCCAGCTCAGCTCGAGCAGGCCACAAGAGCATGAATTAGCCCAGAGCGGTTAGCGCCTGATCCGCCATCATGATGAGTCCGGACCCCGTCGCGGAGCCTGCCGCATTGACCCCGATCACCTTGACTGCTTCGACCAGGCCGCGCAGTCGTGAGGGGTCCGGGGCGGAGGATCGAGCCTCCTCTAGGAGTTCGCCTGACGTGGCGTAGGCATTGACGAGGTCCAAAGGCTCGAGCGTCAGTTGGTCGTTCTTGAGGAGACGCTCCAGCGCGATCGCCAAGGTTTCTGCTGCTCGCGCGCCCTCCTGCGTGACAGTGACTGTCTGTGTTGCGCCAGGTGAGTTGTTGGCAACCGCGACTCCGGTTGAGTTGGTGATGTTGAACGTGCTTCCGCCGCTCACCTTGCTGACCTCCCAAGCCACTAGATCGCCTCCATGATGTACAGCGACCACTCTTCCAGAGGAGGTAATTGAAGGACGCAGGACCGGACCTCCCCAAGTCTTTGCACCCTTGATCAAGTCGAGGACCTCCAACTCCCGAGCGCTCTCGGCCAGCACCTCTAGCGAAAACGGAACGCCGAAGAAGTGAGCCCGTACGTCTCCCTCGAACTCCTCAGTGCTGAGGATTCGCTCCCCTTCGTGCGCGGCGAGCCATGACAGCATGGCACCAGTACAGGACTGCTTGATCCGCGCCGGAGTCCTCTGAGCCTCCCAAGTGGCAACGAGGGACTTGCCGGAGGGCGTGCAGCTTGCCTCCTCTGTGAAGGTGGCGGCTAGAGAGGCGCTAAACTTCTGCACTAGGCCCTTTTGAGACAGAACGTCGAAGGCGTGCCCAACCTCCTGAGGTGTAGTCCCGAGTTTCCCGGCGACGGTCACTGCCTCAACGATCTCGTCATCTGACATCGATACCAACACGCGCTGCTGGAGGAGTGTCACCGGGTTCTCGGTCCAAGCCGATTCAATCTGCATAGCCACAATCTAGTGGCGCGGATTTGAAGTTGTTGGACGGTTGGCCTTCTTGAGGATCTCTTCAGCGGTCTTGGTCCAGACGAAGGGATGGCAGTGGTCGTTCCAGCCGTCGAGGAACGCACGGATCTTGGTGTTGAGGTCTTTGACGGACTTGAAGACGCCACGGCGGATGGCCTGGCGTTCGACGATGCTGAAGAAGACCTCGACGAGGTTCATCCACGACGCGTGCGTGGGCGTGAAGTGGACCTTGAACCGCGGGTTCTGGGCCAGCCAGGTCTTCACGTTCGAGTGCTTATGGGCGGCGTAGTTGTCCATCACGAGATGCAGTTCGATCGGGACGCCTTCGTCGTCGGTGACGTTGCGGTAGGCCCGTTCGATCTGTTTGAGGAACGCCAAGAATTCCTGGTTGCGGTGCCTGGGCTTCAATGCGCCAGTCACTCGCCCTGTGGCGATGTCGAGGGCGGCGAACAGGGTCGTGGTGCCGTGTCGGTAGTAGTCGTGTGAGCGTCGTTCGATCCGTCCTTCTTGCATGGGCAGGATCGGGACCGTTCGGTCGAGGGCCTGGATCTGGGACTTCGTGCGCCACGAGGCGCCGCATTACCGAATGGAGGTGAAAGGACTCCATCTCTGGTCTGTCGCAGCAGGCTGGGGAAGCTGAGGGCAGCCCGAACCGGGAGACGCCGGTAAGGGTGGGAGCAGCCCTGACAACGACAGGACGGGTCGGCACTGCCAGACGATCCGGGTCTGCCTAGCAAGGCGGGAAGGTGTACGTGAGAAACCAGCGTGTAAAGCCTCTCAAGAGATACGCCGGCTCCAATCTGGTGGATATGGGCCGGGGTGCGGCGCACGCCCGTCCGATCGTGATCGGGCGGGGCGACTCCTATGTCGGGTGAAGTCGCCGGTAGGGAGGCCACGAGGAATGTCTGCGGCGTACTCGTGGCGATGCCGCAGGGGCAAAGTTGGGCACCGACCCCGCCGATCGGTGTGTGGTGAACGTGGGAAGCGTCCCGGGCTGGTCCCGCCGCTGGTCATCCGGGCCAGCGTGCGGGTCGGTTCGTCGTCGGCCAAGTGGTCCGGAGCGTGGCGGAGCCGTCGTAGTAGTCCGAGGCCGGGAAAGCCGGTCACATGGCGAAGGGCGGCAGCGAGTTCGCAACAGCGGGAATGGAAGGGTAGGAGATCGCCGGTGAATACCGACGTGCTGTGGCCGGAGCGTGAATGGGCCGAGTCGCAGGTACTGCGGATCCAGACCAAGTTGCACCAATGGGCGATCGATGATCCTGATCGCCGGTTCGATGACCTGTTCAACCTCGTGTGTGACCCGGCCGTCCTCGTGGTGGCGTGGGCGCGGGTCAGGGGCAACAAGGGGAAGCGGTCGGCAGGGGTGGACGGGCTTCGACCCGACGCTGTGTTCTCTGCCGAGGAGGGGTTCTTGCCGCGGCTGCGAGCAGATCTCAAGGCCCGGGAGTTCCTCCCTCTGCCCGTGCGGGAACGGATGATCCCGAAACCCGGCAGCAGCAAACGCCGGATGCTGGGTATCCCGACCGCGCGGGACCGCACCGTGCAAGCGGCCCTGAAGTTGGTGCTCGAGCCGATCTTCGAGGCGGACTTCAAGCCATGTTCGTATGGCTTCCGTCCGAGACGGCGGGCACAGGACGCGATCGCCGAGATTCACCAGTTCAGTTCCCGCTCGTATGAGTGGGTGCTCGAAGGTGACATCGAGGCGTGCTTCGACAACATCGACCACACGGCCCTGATGGACCGAGTGCGGCGACGAGTCGGGGACAAACGCGTCGTGTCGCTGGTCAAATCGTTCCTGCACGCGGGCATCCTCGGTGAGGATGGTCTGCTGCGTGAGACGACCAGTGGCACTCCCCAAGGTGGCATCTTGTCGCCGTTGCTGGCCAACGTGGCCCTGTCCGTCCTCGACGAGCATTTTGCCGAGGCGTGGCAGGCGAACAGCGGCAGCACCTACCAACGGACCAAGCGGCGCCGGGCCGGGTTGGCCAACTATCGGATCGTGCGCTACGCGGACGATTTCGTGGTGTTGGTGGCCGGGACCCAGGCGCACGCGGAGGCCCTGCGGGAGGATGTGGCGACGGTCCTGGCCCCGATGGGTTTACGCCTATCGGAGGCGAAGACGAAGGTCTGCCACATCGACGAGGGCTTCGACTTCCTCGGGTTCCGCATCCAGCGGAAACGGAAGCGAGGCACAACCAAGCGGGTGGTCTACACCTACCCCTCGAAGAAGGCACTTGCCTCGATCATCGGGCGGGTCCGCGCGCTGACACGGAGGTCATCACATCCGACGCTTGCGGTCCTGCTGCGCCAGCTCAATCCGGTGCTGCGGGGCTGGTGTACCTACTTCCGACACGGCGTGTCGAAGGCGACCTTCGGCTACCTCGACCAGTACGTCTGGCATCGGGTCGTCCGGTGGATCCGCAAACGGCACAACAAGACGAAGTGGGCCGTCCTGCTCCGGCGCTATCTACCTGATTGGCGTCCCACCGAGGACGGCGTGGTGTTGTTCCAGCCCCAGACGATGACGGTCACCCGTTACCGATACCGGGCCGACAACATCGCCACACCATGGGCAAGGAGAACGAGAACATCAGGATCAGCCGCATAGCCAGTAGGCATGGGCTCGTGGAGAGCCGGATGCGTGGAGACACGCACGTCCGGTTCGGAGGGCGGGCTGAGGAAACGTAACGTCCGTAAGGACGTCAACGCGCCTCAGTCCGACCCAACTCATCCACGCACAGCACGATCGCGTTCTCTGGCGGCGTCAAGTAGAGCCCGCAGATGTCGGTGACCTTCCCGACCAGTTCGGGATCGGTGGAGAACCGGAACGACTCGGCTTTCCACGGCTTCACTCCATACGAGCGCCACGCCCGCTGGATCGCGGACGGACTGACCTTGAGTCGCTCACTGAGCAACCGGCTCGACCAGTGCGTCACGCCCAGCTTCTTCGGTGGCGGCTTCAATGTCTCAGCCACGATCGCGCGATGGTCCACAATCCGTGGACGCCCCGAACGCTCCCGATCTTCAAGCCCAGCCAAGCCACGCTCTTCGTACCTGGTGCGCCACTCGATCACTGTGGTCGGCGACGCCCCGACCGTCTGCGCGATCGCACGGTTCCCGATCCCGTCAGCGGCAAGAAGAATCATCCGGGCCCGCTTCGCCAGACCCGACCCCACTGACCGCGATCGTTGCCATTCCTCGAGCTGTTCTCGGTCGCCATCGCGGAGCAGGAGTGCCGGAGCAGGTCGGTTCGCCATGGCTCCATCATTTCAGAAACCCAAGCGTTCAAGAACTAACGACGCGCACCACTAGGTGCCTCCGTGCTCTGAAGTCTGGAACCAGCTCGGCAACTGTCGCGAACGGAAATCCAGCAAGAGAGGTGAGTCGCTGGGGAGGGCAGTGCCGATTCCTCGGGACCGTTTGAACCGTCGGGTGCAGTGGGGGCCGCTGGCGCCTAACTGAGCGCTGAGCAGCGCCTGGTGTCACGGGATGCACTCGCGGGGACTGACGCATCCTGGCGTCAGATCCGGACGGAGTTCGTCCGGAACAACGACGACGGTGCAGCCAACGTTCGAGCGTCGTTGAACACCGTGGGCCTCCGAGAGCGCCGCGTGGAACGCTCTGAGAACGACCCACAGGCGTCTCAGGCGGCAGTCCCGGGGGCGCCTCCACTGAGGTGATTGCTGGACTTGGTTGCGATGTCTCTGCGCCGATGCGAAGTCCGAGAGGTGTGTTGTGCGATCTACCACCGGCCTACTCCCCAGCAGGTTTGTCTGGCGCCTGCGGGTCGGGCACCTTACGAACAGCGCGGAGTCGCATCATGTGGTCACGGCCCTGATTCGTGAGCGTCCAGTAGGTGTTGGAGTCGTTGACGTGGCGCTTGCGTTCGCTCCGCTCGATCAACCCCAGCGCGAGAAGTTGCACCCGCACATCATCGAATGCCTTCTCCTCCGGCTTGGCCGACGAGATCCATCCCAGTGGGGTCTCGCTGTCCTTCTCAGCTGCTCTTGTCACCTCGGTTATGAAGGTCCCGAGAGTGTTGTCCAGCCCGATCTCAGTCGCCTCGTCAATCATGGAGGGTGCCAGCGCCGCAAACACCTCGTCCCACGATGGCTCGACCCCGTAATATGTGCGCTCCTTGTTGCGCAAGTTCCAGTCCTCGGCCGCGACAAACTGTTGCGGAAAAACTCCACGAGCGCTTCAAGGCCGATGGTGTCGGAGCCTTGCGCCAGAAGGTCCGTCGGGATGGGTGAGGGATGAGCCTGCTCTGAGACGAGTTCACTCGTGAGCTCCACGACCTTGGCCCGCAGTTCGACAAGTTCCTGGCGTACCTCCGGAGTCATCGCGTTGCTGGCCCGCACCCACCCTTCAGCGGGGTGCGTCTTGCGAGTTTGGATGAGGCTCTTGGCGACTTGGCCGCCGAGCGATCAGCGCCCATCGGTCATCGTCCGAGGCAGGGAACAGCTCCATGCCTGCTGGGATGCAATCCGCTTCGAGCAGCGTCTGGATGACTTCTTGCCGCTCATCAACGAGGTCAATGTAGGTCGAGCTGATGATGACCTGTTCGCGCCGCTCCATGACGGGAACCCTATGCGCACGGTCCGACGCTTCGTACGAGCGACGCGGGCCGGTTCTCGGCTGCCGAGGGGCGGGGAGGCGGGGATGCTCCGCGAGATGAGGCAGTCCGTACGGCACATTGCCCCCTTCTGGTTGGCCCACGCTTAGTCTGGGCACCCCAACACGGACGCTGCAGACCGAGCAGGTGCTGAGGGTGGCGACGCGAACCAAATACTGCGTCATTCTGGGTTACTGAAGTGATGCGTCACGGGCGGCCTGCTCGAGACGAGCTCAGGGTGATCACGTTTCGGCTCAATAACGGCTCAATAACCCTCAGCCGAGAGCTCGCCAACGTCTGAATCCGCACGTCTCCGCCTGGAGCCGACAAGACAGAAAGCGGTGGCCAATTGCTGCTGTGACCTGCTACTTTGATGAGCAGTCGATGTCGTCGTGAGGCGTGCCGAGACGGCATCAGTCCCCAGGCATTTTGACTCAAGAGCCCTACGGATCAGAAGGTTTGGGGTTCGAATCCCTACAGGCGCACAGATGAACCCCGATTGGCCGGCAGGCTGGTCGGGGTTCATGTCATTTCCGGGGATGATGGGTAGCGTGGCTGAACCGGCAAGGGGTGTCCTCGAGGAGCTGATCCGTCGCGGTGTCGCCGATTGCGACGACTCCGTCCTGACGCGGGCGCTCCATTCCTCCGACGCTTCCCTGTATCGCGTCGTCCCGCAGGTGGTCGCCCGGCCACGCCACGGCGATGAGCTGCACGCCATCCTCGACGCAGCAGCCGCGACGGGGGTGCCCGTGACCATGCGGGGCGCCGGCACGTCGATCGCCGGCAACGCGGTGGGCGAGGGGATCGTCGTCGACACCCGCAAGTACCTCGGCAAGATCGTCTCCATCGATCCCGAACGACGTACGGCGGTGGTGCAGCCGGGTGTGGTGCATGCCGACCTGCAGCGGGCCGCAATGCAGCACGGGTTGAGGTTCGGGCCCGACCCGTCGACACATACCCGGTGCACCATCGGCGGCATGGTCGGCAACAACGCCTGCGGCTCGCGCGCACTCGGTCATGGGCGGACGGTCGACAACGTGGTCGAGCTCGCCGTGGCGTGGGCCCGGGGAGCCGACGACGTCCAGACCCGCCTGGCCGAACTGGTCGACTCCCACCTGGGACACATCCGTACGTCGTTCGGACGGTTCTCACGGCAGGTCAGCGGCTATTCGCTCGAGCACCTGTTGCCCGAGAACGGGCGGTCCCTGGACCGCTTCCTGGTCGGTTCCGAGGGCACCTTGGCGGTGGTGACCGAGGCGACCGTGCGCCTGGTGGCAGACGAGCCGAACCGTCGACTCGTGGTGCTCGGCTATCCCTCCGTGGCCGAGGCCGCTGACGCCGTGCCGGCGCTGATCACCGCGACCGGTGGCCGGATGATCGCCTGCGAGGGACTCGACGCCAGGATCGTCGGTCTGGTCCGCCAGCGCGGCAGCGCGGTGCCACAACTCCCCGGGGAGCGGGCTGGCTCTTCGTGGAGGTCGCCGGGCCGGACGCCATGGAGGTGGCGGCGCGCGCGATCGGCGCTGCCCACGCGCTCGATCACCGAGTCGTCGACGACGCGGCCGAGACGGCAGCGCTGTGGCGGATCCGCGAGGACGGCGCCGGCTTCGCCGCGCGCAGCCTGGCGACGCCCGCCTACTCCGGCTGGGAGGACGCCGCGGTCCCCCCGGAACGACTGGGAGCCTGGCTGCGAGACTTCGACGATTTGCTCCGGGCACACGGTCTGGAAGGCGTGCCCTACGGCCACTTCGGCGACGGCTGCGTGCATGTGCGGATCGACTTCCCCCTGCGCGAGGCGAGCGGGAGCACCGTCTTCCGCGACTTCCTCACCGCCTGTGCACTGCGCCTTCGCGATCACGGCGGATCGCTGTCGGGGAGCACGGTGACGGCCGGGCACGATCGGAGCTGCTTCCGCTGATGTACGACGCGGAGTCGATGCAGCTCTTCGGGGCCGTCAAGGCGATCTGCGACCCGGACAACCTGCTCAATCCCGGGAACATCGTAGAACCTGCTCCGCTCGACGCCGACCTCCGCGCCGTACGCCCGCGGCAGGCCGTCACAGCCGGGTTGCGGTTCCTGCATGACGATGGGCAGTTGGCGAACGCGGTGCACCGGTGCACCGGGGTGGGCAAGTGCGTGGCTCCGACGACGACCGGGGTGATGTGTCCGTCCTTCTTCGCGACACGGGAGGAGAAGGACTCCACGCGAGGCCGGACGCGGGTGCTCCAGGAGGCCCTGGACGGAACCCTGGTACGCGGTCTGGGTGACCCGGCGGTGGCCGAAGCACTCGACCTCTGCCTTGCCTGCAAGGGATGTGTCTCCGACTGCCCGACCGGCGTGGACATGGCGACCTACAAGTCAGAGACGCTGCACCAGTTGCACGACGTGTTGGGGGAGAAGCGGCCGAGGAGCCACGCCCTCCTCGGACAGCTCCCACGCTGGGCTGCGCTCGCGGCACCGGTGGCGCCCGTCGTCAACCGGACGATGCGGTTCGCAGTGGTGCAGCGGGCGGTCAAGGCCCTGGCTGGGATCGACCAGCGCAGGTCGATCCCCGCTTCGCGGCTACGACGCTGCGCCGTTCGGTGGCTCGGAGTGGACGTGAGCGTCCGGAGGTGCCGGACGTGTGGATCTGGGCCGACTCGTTCAGCGACCACTTCTTCCCGGGCAATGCGCACGCAGCGATCAGCTGGCTGGCGACCAGCGGCCTGGAAGCTCGCGTGATCGACGAGCAGGCGTGCTGTGCGCTGACCTGGATCACGACGGGGCAACTCGACAAGGCACGGGCGATCCTGGAACGGACCGTTGCCAGGCTCACCCCCTATCTCGAATCCGGATCACCGGTCGTCGGGCTGGAGCCGTCCTGCCTGGCGACGCTGCGCAGCGATGCGGCCGAGCTGGTGGGTGCGAGGCTCGACGTGCTCAGCTTCGCCGAACTCGTCGAGCGACTCGACCTGCCGCTACCTGACCTCACTGGCGTGAGCGTGGTGGCGCAACCGCACTGCCACCATGCGTCCATCGTCGGCTGGGACGCCGACCGGCGGCTGCTTGAGCGGGCGGGGGCGCGTGTGACCGAGGTCGCCGGATGCTGCGGGCTGGCCGGCAACTTCGGCATGGAGAAGGGGCACTACGAGGTGTCGGTCGCTGTCGCGGAGACCCACCTGCTGCCGGCCGTCCGGTCCGAGCCCGACGCAGTCCTGCTCGCTGACGGGATGTCGTGCCGGGTGCAGCTCGCCGACCTGGGTCAGCGGCCGGCCGTGCACCTGGCCGAGCTGTTCGCCAGCAGGGTCACGCGGTAGCGGCATCCAGCAAGGACAGGCAGCTCGCGTGAGGGCTGTTGGACCAGGAACTGGGGCTCATGCTGGCCATCAGGCCCGCCGTCTTGATCTTCGTCATGAAGTCCGCTGCGGTGACGAGCGGCTTGAACGTCGGTGTCACATCTACCAACGGGATCGACGGAGTGCCGGCGTGCACGTCTGCGCGATCGGCATCCGTCTCGTTCGTGTCCGTTGTCGAGTCATCCCTCGGCTCGTCCGACGCGCGCCGTCCGGCTCGGTGCTCCCCAAGCGCCCCCTGCAGCGTCCCCGCTGCGGTCCTGCCGATGACGATCGCAGCCACCGCGACAGCGACTGCCGCAAGCACCGTGGCGCAGGCGAGCGCGGAGAACCGCAGGCTGCCCACCCGCACGCCGGGCGGACAACGCCAACGCGTCTGGATCGCGTTCGTCTTCGCACAGGATGCCGAGATCCTGCTCCTGGACGTGCCCACCACCTTCCTCGATCTGGCCCATGCGATCGACGACCTCAATCTCGCGGCGCAGTACGCGCAGCATCTCGTGGTGATGAGTGAGGGCGCCGTCGTGGCCGAGGGCGCGCCGGCCGATGTCCTCACGGCGGATCTCCTGGCCGCGGTCTTCGGCCTCACTGCGCACGTGGTCCCCCATCCGATCGGCGACGGAATCCTCGTCGTACCCGAGAAGCGCTGAAGAGCTGCTTCCGCTGAGGTACGACGGCGAGTCGGTGCAGCTCTTCGGGCCGTCGGCTCCCACGTTGGGGTGTGTTCGCGGCATCGTGCGAGAGCAGCCAGCTCACGTGAAGGGAACTGGCTCACTCCGGGCGGATGTCGAGGACGGAGGCGACCTGGCCGTCTCGGTGGCCGAGGCAGTCACGGATCTCGTTCTGCTTGAAACCGTCTCCCATCACGGAGATGGCAATGTCCTCGACGACGGCCCGAACGACTACCTGCTCCCCCACCTCGAACGTGCCCTGCTGCGGGACCTCGATCGCCCGCCCCCTCTTGGTGACCGTTGAAAAGGCGGGCGCGAGCACCACGAGTTGGTCTTCCCCGATCGAGAAGCAACCGTGTGGGTTGATGCCGAGTACTCCGCGGATCCGGACGGGATCGGACGCGACGGGCACGGCGAGTTCGTTCGTCAGAAGGGTCCCCGGTCCAGTTGCTCGGCCACCCGTGGGTGGTGCCGTCGCGCTCGTCTCCTTGGTCGCGTCCTCATCGGAGCTGGGCGTGGTATCGCCGGTGCAGGCCGTCATGGCGAGGACGACGCAGGCGGTGGCCGCGAGGACACCGGGCAACCGGGTGGGGATCCTCGTCATGGGTTCGTGCGGATCGTTACGTCGAGATTCGTCCGGACCCGGGTGTCGTAGGTCTCATCTGGCGTCAGACGCTGCTTCGGCCCGGTGCCATTGACCACGATGGAGGAGCGGCTCAGAGGATCCGCGGTGCCGGCTACCAAGACTTTCCGTCCGCTGCGTCGTCATCACCACTATCAGCCTGCGAAATCCCCGACGCGGCTGCGGCGCACAACAACGACACTGTTGCCAGAATGACGATTCTCCGCACGGTTGTACCCCCAACACGATGGTGACGTTGCTCGATGAGACGCCCGATGTGAGACTGAGGTTCCCTGGCAACTCCTAGCGGGCTGCTCGCCGAATCGGACGGGCAGGAGCCGGCCCATCGTCCCGTGGACGGGTCGCTTCCGCAAGGGCGACGAGACTCACTAGACCGAAGGTATGGGTCGGGTTGGACTGGTTACGGCCGCGACGGGAACAGCCGCCTGATCCCGGGCCCACGACAAGCCGATGACGCCAGTGGGTGTCAGGCCGGGGTGGGTTCGTGCTCCCGATCGGCAGCCTGAGCGGTCGTCAGGCAGTAGGTCGACGCGATCATGACCAGTGGCCACAGGAGGGCCACGACGATCGGGGGACTGCGTTCAGGATCACGAACGGGGCGGGATAGATCAGGAACAGGACGGCGGCCGACAGGAGGGCCGCCGTGACGATGAGCAGCAGCCCCAGCACGGTCACGGGAAGGATGGTGCGCCAGGCCCGGCGAGCCAACATCAGGCTGCGCCACCAGGCGCGGAACCCGTTGACGTCACCCAGCACGATGAGTGGCAGCAGCAGGGTCCAGCCGGCGAGCAGCGCGAGTGCAATCGGTGTCAGCACGAAGGAGCCGAGGCAGAAGACGATGACGGCGCCGGCCAGGAGCATCGGGCCGGCCGCGGCGACAGCGCTGCGCCACGATGCGGCGTACGCCCCGCGGAACGTGACGGGCCGTCCGTCAGCGATGGCGCCGATCGCGTGGACGCTCGCCGCCGCAGCGGCGAGCAGGGCGCAGCACGCGGTCGCGATCAGGAGTGCCTGCCACCACCACGGCGCCCCATTGATGAATCCCAGTGACCGAGCGCCCGTGGCGAGGAGGTTGATCGCGATCATGGGCCCGGAGATCTTGAGGAACAAGCGGGAGTGCTCGCGGAACAACTGCCAGGAGGCATGCGCAACCTGTCCCGCGGAGCGGCGTTGGTGCAGGGGCAGGGCCTCGGTCTCCCAAGAGGTACGCCGCATCAGCCAGCGCATCGCGAGCAGCGCCACGCCGAGCAGGGACAAGACATAGACGGGTGACGACACGTAGCGCCGGAAGAGGTCACTGGCCGTGCCCACCACCGAGCAGTAGGTCTCGGTGACGCGGGCGTTGATGTGCCCGGATCCCGGGACCACGAAGCTGCTCTCCCTGGCCTTGTCCGACCAGCTGAAGGGCCGGTTCCAGGCCTGCTTGCGGTTGGGGCCGGTCGGCCCCTCGTAGAAGCGGCGGGGGCCGACTTCGCCCCAGTGACCCTCGTACTGCGTCCACGGGAACTGCTCGGCGGCGGCCGCTTCATCGGTCGGAATCGTCTTCACCAGTGGCTGGAGCGTGCGCTGGTCACCCGCAGTGCTGTCGCACCCGAAGCCCAGCTCGGCATTGTTGCCCATGAACACACCACTGCTGAACTGGTTGGCGTGCGAGCCGGCGGAGACGAAGACGACAGGGTGACTCCCATCGACGATCTCGAGCTTCCCGTCCGGGTCCTCGCCCCAGGTGGCGAACTCGGAGCCGTAGTGCTGGGAGTAGACCGCCCGCTCCGGGGTCAGCTCGAGGGCTTCCTCCGCTGACTCGGCGTTGAACTCGAGCTGGATCCGTTCCCAGTCGGTCTCATGCTTGTTGTTGTAGTCGTTGAACGGATAGAAGAAGAAGTACTGCAGGGCCAGACGCCCCTCATGACCTTCCTGGAAGGCCACTCGCGCGTAGATCGTGGGCGTCGGCTCCTTTCCCCACTGGGCATTGGCCCACTTCTCGTAGGAGCACTGGGGATCGAGTGGATCACCCGGCAGGTCCAGCGAGTAGCCGGGGAGGCCCTCGGCAACGTCCTGCATGCTCGGGGCCGCCTTGACCAGATCGCGCTGCGTCCAAGGGCCGCGCAGGGCGACTGCGGGATTGTCGAACATGATGTCGACGTCACTGGGCACATAAGGCTCGCCAGGTCCGCAGGCCTCGGTCTGCTCGACCAGGCTCATGATCGGCGCGAACTTCTCGGCGAGTGCCGCCTCGGGTGAGGCTGGGGCTGCTGTCGCTTGCGGATCCTCCTCCGCATGCGCGGGGGTGACGAGCAGCATCGGGACGGCCATCGCGGCGAGAACGATCGAGATGCGGCGGAGCCGTCCGTGCGTGCGTGACACCATGAAACTCCTCGAGGTCGTCCAGAAGCATAGGGGAGAGGCGGCCTCCCAGGATTCTGCGGACGCAGCGGGTGTCGGCAGGCGGCGGTACCCGCATCAGGCTTTCTCCCGGGAACGACAGGATTCATTTACTTTGATTGGTGATTCCCACTAGCCTCACGATTGTGCGAGCGCCACTTCGGCCTTGCTGACACAGTGCGGAGGGCATTTGTGGACAGTTCTGGGATTTCTTCTGGTTCATTCTTTCGTTCTTCTTGCTCATGGCTTATCTGGTCGTGCTGTTCCAGGTCCTCACCGACCTGTTCCGCGATCGCTCCACCAGTGGCGCCATCAAGGCAGTGTGGGTCTTCTGCCTGATCTTCCTGCCGGTGCTGACCTCGCTGGTCTATCTCCTCGTCCGTGGGCGGGGGATGGCGGAGCGTGCCGTCGGCAGCGCGGTCGCCGCCCAGGAGCAGACGGAGGCCTACATCCGTTCGGTCGCCAGCGGCGGCACCTCGCCCACTGACGAGATAGCGCGGGCAAAGGCGCTCCTCGACTCGGGCGCCATCACCCAGGAGGAGTACGACGCCCTCAAGGCACGGGTGCTCAGCTTTGCCTGAGTGATCACTCGGTCCGCGTCCGTGCTGGGCGCTGACCCCCGTAGCACGGGGAGGGGAGCAGGTGAGCACCACCACGAGTGAGCAGGCGCCCAGCACCACCGCAGGCATGAGCCTGCCCACGCTCACCGCGATGGTGGTGGGCTCGATGATCGGCGCGGGGGTCTTCTCCCTGCCAGCGCGGTTCGGGACCGAGGCTGGCGTCTATGCCGCAGTCATCGCCTGGTTGATAGCCGGCGTGGGCATGCTGATGCTGGCCTTCGTCTTCCAGACCCTCGCGGTCCGCAAACCGCGTCTGGATGCGGGCATCTTCGCCTATGCGAAGGCTGGCTTCGGGGACTACATCGGCTTCAATTCGGCCTTCGGCTACTGGGCCAGCGCCTGCGCCGGCAACACCTTCTACTGGGTCTTCATCATGACCACGGTCGGGAAGCTGTGGCCGGCGCTGGGCAAGGGCGACACCATCTTGGCAACGGTGCTCTCCACCTTCGGAGTGTGGCTGTTCGCCGGCCTCATCGCCCGTGGGGTCAGGGACGCCGCCGCGATCAACAAGATCGTGACGGTGGCCAAGGTGGTGCCGATCCTGGTGTTCATCGTGGTGCTGGTCTTCGCCCTCGATCCGGGGACCTTCGCCGACAACGTCGTCGGAGGCGGTGGCGACAACTCGCTGTCCGCCATCTATGACCAGGTGACGGGCGTCATGGTCATCACGGTGTTCGTGTTCCTCGGCATCGAGGGCGCCAGCGTCTACTCCCGCTATGCACGCCGACGCCAAGACGTCGGCCGGGCGACGGTGCTCGGATTCGTGAGCGTCCTCTGCGTCTTCGCCTCCGTCACCATCCTCTCGTACGGCGTGATGCCGCGCGAGGAGATCGGTGATCTGCGGCAACCCTCCATGGCACCGCTCCTGGCCCACGTCGTCGGTGACTGGGGCAGTGCGTTCATCAGCGTCGGCGTGGTCGTCTCCGTCCTCGGGGCCTACCTGGCCTGGACGCTGATGGCTGCCGAGGTGCTCTACGCGCCGGCAGTGGCGGGCGACATGCCGCGCTTCCTCGCCCGCCAGAACGCGGCGGGGGCGCCGTTCGCCGCGCTGCTGCTCTCCTCCCTGCTGGTGCAGGTGCTGCTGGTGGTCGCCCTGTTCTCGGAGAGCGCCCTCGACTTCCTGCTCGATCTGTGCACCAGCCTCTCCCTGATCCCCTACTTCCTGGCAGCGGCCTACGCGCTCAAGATCGCGCTCTCGGGAGAGAGCTACGACGAACGACCGGAGGGGCGTCGACGAGAGTTGGCCGTCGGCGTGATCGCGACCCTCTACACGCTCTTCCTGCTCTATGCGGCCGGGCTGGAGTTCCTGCTCGTCTCCTGCATCGTCTATGCGCCGGGCACGATCCTCTACGTGATTGCCAGGCGTGAGAACCGCGCCAGGATCTTCACGCCTGTCGAGTTGGTCGTGTGTGCTGGCCTGATGGTTGCCGCCGTCGCCGGCATCGTGCTCCTCGCCAACCAGACCATCACCATCTGACCCGCATGCAAGCTCCTGGCCAATCATCCAGCGAAAGGAAATTCCCATGAGCGAGACCGGACCCACCCACGGTGTGCACTCGGAAGTCGGGCGACTGCGCAAGGTTCTCGTGTGTTCGCCGGGGTTGGCGCACCGTCGGTTGACACCGAGCAACAACGACGACCTCCTCTTCGATGACGTGATGTGGGTGGAGAACGCCCAGCGCGACCACGCCGACTTCGTCAACAAGCTGGAGCAGCGCGGCGTCGAGGTCGTCGAGCTGCACGACGTACTCGCGCAGACCCTTCGGGTGGAAGGGGCGCGAGACTGGATCCTCGATCGCAAGATCGAGCCCAACCACGTGGGGCTGGGTCTCATCGAGGGAGCGCGCGCCTATCTCGAGTCCCTGGAGCCGCGGCAGCTCGCGGAATACCTGATCGGGGGTCTCGCGACCAACGACCTGCCCGAGGATTTCCGCAGCGACTACATCTCGCTCGCTCGTGAGTCCACCGGGGCTCGTGAGTACCTCATGCCGCCGTTGCCCAACACCCTCTACACGCGCGACACCACGTGCTGGCTCTACGGCGGCCTCACCATGAATCCGCTCTATTGGCCGGCGCGCAAGGACGAGACGCTGCTCTACAAGGCCATCTATGCACATCACCCCGACTTCGTCGGGTCGACGATCTGGTGGGGAGATCCCGAGCAGGAGTGGGGTCAGGCCACGTTCGAGGGCGGCGACATCATGCCGGTGGGCAACGGGGTGGTGCTGATGGGCATGAGCGAGCGCACCTCGCGACAGGCCATCACGCAGGTCGCCAAGGCACTCTTCGACCAGGGTGCCGCGGAGAAGGTGGTCATCGCCGGGATGCCGAAGTTGCGGGCTGCGATGCATCTCGACACCGTCTTCACCTTCGTCGACCGTGACGTGGTCACGCTCTATCCGACGATCATGGACGCCGTGCACACCTTCACGTTGGTGCCGAGCGACAAGGCGCCCGGCGTGGCAGTCATCGACGAGGGCTCCACCCCGTTCGTCGACGTGGTGGCGCGGTCATTGGGTCTCCCCGCCCTGCGGGTGATCGAGACCGGGGGCGACGTCTATCAGTCCGAGCGCCAACAGTGGGACAGCGGCAACAACGCGGTGGCGCTCGAGCCGGGTGTGGTGTTCACCTACGACCGCAACACGCTGACCAACACCCTGCTGCGCAAGGCCGGCATCGAGGTGATCACCATCGTCGGCGCCGAACTCGGTCGCGGTCGTGGCGGTGGCCACTGCATGACCTGCCCGATCAGCCGGGACCCGGTGGACTTCTGATGCCCGTCTCCGTCGCGACGGGCGGCTGATGACTGCTGCCCCCTGGTGGCCGGGGGCCTCGTCGCCCTGCTCCTCGGCGCCGAGTGGGTACTCCGGTCGGCGACCTCGCTGGCCCGACGTGCCGGCGTACCGCCGATGGTCGTGGGACTGACCATCGTCTCGGTGGGCACCAGCATGCCTGAGCTCGCGGTCGGGATCGACGCCGCGCGGCAGGGCAATCCGGGGATCGCGGTCGGCAACATCGTCGGCACCAACCTGGTCAACCTGCTGCTGGTGCTCGGACTGTGCGCCCTCATCATGCCGATCGCACTGCAGCGGCTGACGCTACGGCGCGACCTGCCGTTGATGGCCCTGTCGGCCCTTGCGTTGTGGGTGTTTGCCCGTGACGGGAACCTGGACCTGAGGGACGGCGTACTGCTGTGTCTCCTGGCGCTCGTCTACACGGCGATGGTGCTGCTCGGCGCTCGGCGCTCGGGTGCGGGCGCCGCGGAGGTCGAGGTGGTGGAGACCCCTCCCAGCAAGGGATCGGCATCCGTCGACGTGCTGGTGCTGCTGGTCGGCCTGGTGGTGATCACGTTCGGTGCCGACCTGCTGGTCGACGGCGCGGTCCGGGTGGCTCGCAGCCTCGACGTGAGTGACACCCTGATCGGCCTCACCGTCGTTGCGATCGGCACCTCGGCACCGGAGCTGGTCACCGCCTTGGTGTCGACGGTGCGAGGCAGTCGAGACGTCGCCATCGGCAACCTCATCGGTTCGAGCATCTACAACATCGCGCTGGTGCTGGGCATCACCACGATCGTCGCGCCCGGAGGCCTCGACATCAGCGACCAGGCACTGGACGCCGACCTGTTCCTCATGCTCGTCGTGGCGCTCGTCTGCGTGCCGGTCTTCTGGTCGGGGAGGCGCATCAGCCGTCTGGAGGGCGGGCTGGGAGTCGCGCTGTACCTCGGCTACGTGGCGTGGTTGATCGGCAACCAGCTGCCCTGACCCCACCCGGCCCGAAGCGTCCGCCCGAGCGGGTCAGGGCTGAGCCAGGTAGCCCACGACGAGGGCCTCCATCTCGTCGACCAACTGCTCGCGGGTGATGCCGGCCGGTTGGTCGAGCACCCAGCGGAGTGCCAGATTCTGCACCGCCATCACCACCACCCACGACGCGACCTGGGGCGAGGGGCGGTGCATCCCAACCGGCCGTACGCCGAGCAGGGCGCTGGTCAGGACACGGATCTGCCGCTCCAGCGCCTCCAGCCGATCACCGTTGAGCTGCAGCGGCAGCTCCCGTGCGACCACCGCCAGCAGGGTGCGGTCTGCCTCGAGTGCGGCAACCAGGGCGTCGGCGATGCTGCGCACCAAGGTGGGGCCGGTCTCGGCCACGCGGTCCGCCAGTGACGCGGCGACGAGCTCGGCGACCTCGTCCCAGTACCGCGCGATCACCACGTCAAGGATCGCACCCTTGTCGGGGAAGTACTGGTAGAGCGATCCGGGACTGACGGCGGCCCGCGCCGCCACCCGGTTCGTGCTGAAGGCGTCGTAGCCGTCGGCGACCAGCACGTCGCGACCGGCGGTGATGATCCGCTCCACCATCTGCCTCGACCGGGCCTGGCGGGGGACCTTGCGCATGCATCCCACCGTAGCTGGATCGCGAGTTGAATGCGACCAATTGCTCGCTTCACACTCGACGTATGAGCGCAGAGATCCCCACCCGCGAGGTCGCGAGTCCTTCGACGCCCGACGTGGCCGTCCCGCCCGCTCGGTTCCGTGCTGCGGAGGCGCGCAACCGACGGCTGGGGCGCCCGCTGCGAGCCGTGGGCCGCATCGGTGAGGTCGATGAGCAGCTGATGCAGCGCATCGGACGAGCGATGGGGGAACGGGACGAGCTGGGTGCGCGCCTAGCCGATGCGATCCGTTTGCGAGCAGGTGAGCCCGGACGAGTCACCATGACGCAGTTCCGGCAGGCCCTCGACGAAGGAGTCGCTTCCGTGACGGATGCCCCGCCGGCCCTGCGCGACTTCTTCGCGGAGGTCGAGCGGGAGCCCGAGTGGCTCGACCGCTCCTTGGCAGAGGAGGGCGCTCGAGCCTTCCGGAGGTTCGGCCAGAACGCCCAGGACGTGTTGCTCCAGCTGTCGCTGGTCGGTGGCTATCGCTTCGGTGGGCCCACCGACCTGCTGGTCGCGACAGGCGGGCTCACCGGTGGGCAGACGGTGCGGCGGCTGGCCGAGACCCAGAAGTGGGGCGCCAGCCTCACCGACGAACACGAGCTTCGGCCCCCGGCCCCCGGTCGCCGTGCCGGCGAGGCCTGGCGGCTGACCGTCCACGTCCGGTTGATGCACGCGATGGTCAACCATGCCTATGCGGGCCGTTGGGACACCGGGCAGTGGGGGCTGCCGATCAACCAGGCCGACCAGGCCTCGACGCTCGGTCTCTTCGACGGGGTGCTCCTCCTCGGTGTCCGTGCGCTGGGGGTTCCGGTCTCACGCCGTGACTCGCGGGCGGTCATGCACCTGTGGAAGTACGTCGGGTGGTTGATGGGTGTTGCCGACGACTTCCTCGTCGACAGCGAGCGCGAGCGACACCGGATCAACTACCACGTCCTGCTGGCGCAGGGGCCGCTCAGCGAAGCCGGGCCGCTGCTCTCCCAGGCAGTGGTGGCCGCCCAGCTCGAACGCCACTACCCAGGCTGGCCCCGACCGCTGCAGCCACTGCGCGGTGCCTACGAGCGGGAGCGCCTGCTCTCGATGCTCACCGTCTTCCTCGGCACCACGAGCATGCACGAACTCGGGCTGCCGGTCCGACTGCCCTGGGCGCACGCCTACCTCGCTCCGCTCAACACCGTGCGTTATCGCCTGCTCGGCCGGTTGCCGGGGGCAAGGACCGGCTCTCGCGGTGGGGCGACCGACGAGCGCAGCGCCTGCTGGCCAGCTACTACCGTGGTGAGCAGCAGAGTCTGGGAAAGGTCGAGGCATGACGACGCTCCACCACCCCGCGCTGGCCGAACGCGTCCGCGGCCAACGCGAGCAGGCGACGTACGACCGGATCGACTTCGATGCGCTGCCGCACCGACTCGCGCTCGGCGTCAACGACGAGAGCTTCCTGCCCGACTGGGTGGGTGTCGACCGTGGTGAGCTGCTTGCCGACGAGCCGCTCGTCGAGCTCTTCACCACGACGGCGATGCTCGGCGACGTGGTCGCCGACCCCTATGCGGCGCTGATCGCCTCCCACTCGATGAAGGAGCTCGTCGAGATGCTGGTGCGCGCCTGCGAGGGCGGCATCGAGTCGGTGCCTGAGGCACCGCCGGAACTGGCGGCGTTCGTCGCCGACATGGAGCGAGTGCCCGAGTGGCTCGACATGGATCTGGTCGAGCAGGGCGCGCGGGAGGCTCGGCTGACGGCTGCGCTGCTGGCGCCGTTCATCACCCGCGGTGCCTTCGTCGCGACCTTCATGAACACCTATGCAGCCCTGCCGATGGCGCTGACCGGCGCCCTGAGCGGTGCCCGCGCGGCCCACCGGGTCAACGAGACCTCCAGCTTCTTCGCGGTCACGACCCAGCCGGGCGCGCTCGAACGTCACGGTCCCGGCTTCCGAGCCGCAGCGATGGTGCGGTTGATGCACTCGATGGTGCGCGTGCATGCGCTCACTCGCTCCCAGCGTTGGGACCCCGCGGTCTTCGGGGTGCCGGTGCCCCAGTCGGACCAACTGCCCGCCAACTACATCGTCACCTACCTGCTCGCTCGGAAGGTGCTGCGCGCCGGCCGCGACTTCACGCCGGCGGAGCGGGCGGTGGTCGAGTTCACCCGCTACCGCGGGTTCCTGCTCGGCATGCCGGAGGAGCTGTTGCCGATCGGTCCCGAGGAGATCGTCCGGGTGCTGCACACCTGGGGTGCGGTGCTCCGCGGCGGCTTCGATGACGCGACGTGCGGTGAGCTGGTGCGCTCCACGATGTCTGCCCACCTCCGTTCCGGGAACGGCCTGCTCGACCGGATCGCCGACGACGTCGAGAAGAGCTGGAGCAAGACGTTCTTCGTGCGTGCCTTCGCCGCCGGTGACAAGGAGGTGGCCCGCTCGATGGGCGTCGACTACGGCCTCGGTGACACCGCCCGCATCGCCGTGACCACCCCGTTCATCGTCGGACGTCACGCTGCTGTCGGTGCGCTGCGCAAGCTTCCCCTGTTCGCCGATCCGCTCGACCGCTACCTCGTCGCGATGGTCGAGCGTCGGTTGCGCGAATACGGCAAGCCCGAGTTCACCAGCGACCACACGTCGTACGCCGACAGGCAAGCTCCCGAGCGGCGTGCCAGGACGCACATCTGAGCAGACCAGCGAGGTCGCACCGTATCGGCGCTGATCAGGGGCCATCGTGCGTCGCGTTGGTTCGCGTCGTGTCGTGCCGGGGCGCCCTCGGGAGTTGGCAACGTCGGTGATCCACGCGTTGACCTCGGTCACCGCTTCATCGAGTGCAAGGGCCATCCCACTGGATGCGTCAATGCGTCGATGCCCCTCCAGACTTCTCTGAGGATCAGACGAGCCGAAGTGCGTGACGGATGCGCGCGGGACGATGTTGTCCCGGGCAAGCGTTGCGATGCCGTCAACCGCCGGTGCCGACCCGCCGTACGAGCAGCGTGGCGTCGCCAATCTCGACGGTCTTTCCGTCGCGTTCGACAACTCGTGGACGTTCTTCGACGACCAGCGGCTCGAAGCCGTCGGGCAGGGCGGGCAGCAGGTCCTCGGCGTGCCACATTGCGCGGTGCTGGTCGGCGCTCAGCTGGGCGAACACCTCCGACGGCGCGTGCCCGACGACGAGCAGGTGGCCACCCGGCGCGACTGCTTCCGTGAGACGACGCACGACGTCCACCATCGGGCTGCCGGGGTGCAGGAAGTGAGTCGTCACCAGGTCGAACTGGCGACCCGCCGCCTCGAAAGTGCGAGCGTCGACCCGCCACCAGTCGGTGCGGTCGGCCACACCGGCCTCCTCGGCGTGCTCGGCGGCGCGGGCCAGCCCCGCAGCCGAGAAGTCGGCGCCCGTGACGGTCCACCCCTGCTGTGCGAGCCAGATGACGTCGCCGCCCTCACCGCATCCCAGGTCCATGGCGGTGCCGGGCGTCAGCGCGCTCACCTCCGCGACAAGCTGCGGGTTCGGTCGGCCGCTCCAGATCTTGTCGGACCCGGAATACCGCGCGTCCCAGCCGGGCTCTTCGAAGTAGTCCGGGGCATCCGGATCGTGGTCGGTGTGATCGTGGGTCTCGGTCATGGATCCAGCGTGAGGTCAGGAACACCACAGAGCAACTTTCTTTGCTGTTGTGGCAAAAATGGCCCAAGGTCACGAGGGATACGTGTGGATCGACGCCCATCCCGCTGGCGACGACGCTGGGAGATGTCTCCAGCACGGTCTACGGTGACCTGATGCCCCCAACCCGAGGACGATGGCTCCAGAGAGTCACCCGGGTCCGGGCTGCGCGCTGGGGAGCATTGGCGCTGCTGGTGCGACCGGCCTACATCGCGACCGAGTTCCTCGTTGCGACGGCAACGAGAGGCGGCTACAGCTTCGCCTCCGACTCGGTCAGCCGCCTCGGTGAGATCGGGTGCTCCGCGGCGTACTGCTCGCCGCGGCACGAGCTGATGAACGGCTCATTCATCGGCTTCGGCGCACTGCTGGCCGGCGGCGCCGTGCTGCTCTCGCGGCCGCTGGGGCCGTGGGTCACGGGCTTGTTGGTGGTCTCCGGCCTGAGCTCGGTTGCGACGGGCCTTGCGCCCCTCGACCAGGACGCCACTCTGCATGCGATCGCGGCGGCCCCGTTGTTCGTGGCGCAGCCGATCGCGCTGATCGTTCTCGGCGTCCGGTTGCGGAATGACCGCCCGCGTCCAGCTGCGGCGCTCCTCGCAACGGGTGTCCTGACCGGTACGGCGGCCGTGTCGTTCGTGCTCTTCGGTGACGGCCCCGCTTCGGGCGCCCTCGAACGCCTCGCCCTGTGGCCGGTGCTGATCGGGCTGGCCGGGTTCGCGTGGACGCAACTCGCTCCCGATGAGGGTTCAGGCGCCGGTCATTCGGTGACCCGTTCCCACACCGCGTCATGACGTGAGGAACCGGACGTGCAGTCCGTCCTCGTCGCGCACGACGCGGGCCCGCACGCCGTACACCTCCTCGATCAGCTCAGGTGTCAGCACCTCGGCGGGCGGCCCGGTCGCCACGACCCGCCCGTGTCCCAGCACGACCAGTTCATCGCAGAAGGCGGCGGCAAGGTTGAGGTCGTGCAGCGCCATCAACACCGTCACCGGGGCCTGGCGGACCAACCGCAGCAGCTCGATCTGGTGGCGTACGTCGAGGTGGTTGGTCGGCTCGTCGAGGAGCAGCACAGACGGCTCCTGGGCCAGGGCACGTGCCAACTGGACCCGCTGCCTCTCGCCGCCGGACAGCGTGGAGTAGCGGCGATCCAGGTGGGTGGCCACGTTCGTCGCCCGAGCTGCCCGCGTCACCGCGTCCCGATCAGCAGTGGTGGCGCCGTCCCACGGGCGCCGGTGGGGCACCCGCCCGAGATCGATCACGTCGGCCACCCGCGGGTCCTGGTCGGTGTTGACCTCCTGCTCCACGAGCGCCACCCGTTGGGCGAGCCGGCGACGGGGCAGGCGCGCCGCGTCATCACCCTCGACCGTGACGGTGCCGGAGGTCGGCCTCCGGATGGCCGCCAGCATCCGGAGCAGGGACGACTTGCCGGAGCCGTTCGGCCCGAGCAGGCCGACCGACGCACCGACGGGGGCGGTCAGGGTGACGTCCTCGACGATCCGCACGCTTCCGACCGACCAGCAGACGTCCTGAGCTGCGAGTGTCATGCGCGACGCTCCCTGCGGAGAAGGATCGCGATGAAGGCGGGGACGCCGATGATCGCCGTCGCCACTCCGACCGGCAGTTCCTGCGGGTCCAGCACCGTACGCGCCGCGGTGTCGACCCAGACGAGGAAGATCGCGCCCGCCAGCGCAGCCGTCGGGAGCAGCAGCCGGTGCTTGACGCCGACCAGTGCGCGTGCCGCATGGGGCAGGACGAGCCCGACGAAGCCGATCGCCCCCGACGTGCTGACGATGATGGCGGTGATGAGCGCGGTCACCACCAGCAGCACGATCCGCGCACGGGCGACGTTGACCCCGAGGGAGGCCGCGGCGTCCTGCCCGAACGTGAAGGCGTCGAGGGTCGAGGCGTTGGCCAGGCACACGCCGAGACCGACCAGCACCAGGAGGGCGCACACCATCACGTCCGTCCAGCTCGCCGACGCCAGCGAGCCCAGCAGCCAGAAGAGCACCCCGCGGGTCTGCTCGGCGTCGGCTGCCATGTAGACGATGAAGGAGGTCAGCGCGGCGAAGAGCTGCGTGGCCGCCACCCCGGCGAGCAGCACCCGATCGGTCGTGCCTCCGGCAGCGAACGCGAGCACCAGCACCAGCGCGAAGGCGCACAACGCGCCGATGAACGCCCCCGTGGCGAGCCCGATCGAACCGGCCCCCACCCCGAGCACCACGATCGAGACGGCGCCGGTGGAGGCGCCCGACGAGATGCCGAGCACGAACGGATCAGCGAGCGGGTTGCGCAGCAGCGACTGGAGGATGACACCGCACACGGCCAAGCCGGCTCCGCAGAGCGCCGCCAGGAGGGTCCGGGGCATCCTCAGGTTCCACACGATGCCGTCCTGGATCCGGGTCAGTCCGGAGTCCGCACCGGTGAGCTTCGACCACAGGACGGCGCCGACATCGCTCGCGGTCAGGTCGGAGGGGCCGATGGTGACCGCCACGGCCACGGACGCCGCGAGCACCAGCACGCCGCACGTCCAGAGACCGGCGACGCCGACCCGGACCGGGACGGTCCGCAACCGCACGCCGACAGCGTCCTCCGCTCGGCTGTTCACTTGGCTGCTCACCTCGGGCTCAGTCGGCCAGGCCGAGCTCGCGCAGTCCGGCGGCGACGTTCTCGATGCCATACACGGTGCGCAACGAAGGATTCATCTCCGCGCCGGTCACCCGGATGTAGCGCTTGTTCTTCACCGCATCCATCTCGCGGGTCACCGGGTTGGACTCCAGGAACGCGATCTTTGCCTCGGCGGTCTCGGCCGTCTGGCTCTTGCGAGTGAGATCACCGATGATCAGGACGTCGGGGTTGCGCTCGGCAACCGTCTCCCAGTTGATCTGGGGCCACTCGTCGGACGCATCGTCGAACACGTTCTCCAGGCCGAGTTCGCGCGCGATCAGTCCCGGTGCCCCGCAGCACCCCGCCATGTAGGGCGATTCGGAGTTGGCGAACCAGAAGAGTGCCGTCGTGCCCGTCGCATCGACTTCGCTCGCGTCCGCGACCTTCTGCTCCAGCGAGGAGATGAGCTCCTCACCCTTGTCCTCGACGGCGAACAGCTTCGCGAGCTCGCGAATCTCCTTGTGGACCAGCGCCAGCTCGAACGGCTCGTCACGGGCGCCGTCGGAGGAGATCACGCTCTTCCCGTCGCACGAGCTCGGGGCGATGTAGGTGCCGACCCCCAGCTCCTCGAACTGCTCGCGCGATGCGACGCCGCCCTCGCTCAGGTGGCTGATGAACGATGCGGTGACGAAGTCCGGCTCCTTGTCCAGGACGACCTCGAACGCTGGCTTGCCGTCGGTCAACCGGTCGACCCTGGCGTTCTCTGCCTCCAGCGATGGCAGGATCGGGTCGGTCCAGTCCGACGTACCCACCATGCGGTCGGCCAGGCCCAGCGACAGCAGGACCTCCGTGGTCCCCTGGTTGAGCGAGGCGACGCGCTGCGGTGGCGCCTTCACGGTGACCTCGTGATCGCAGTTGTCGATCGTGATCGGGAATCCTTCGGCCGTCGCGGCTCCGGAGTCGTCGGCGGAGTCGAGTCCGCAGGAGGTGAGGGCCAGCAGCGGGGCCAGGGCAGCGGCGAAGAGGTGGGCAGAGCGACGCATGTCGGGTCCTTCGAGGTCGGGGCCCGTCCGCGGAGCCCGTGTCTGACCTCACGGCTGTTGCCGGAGGGCCAGCAGGTCTTCGGACTCGGGTTCAACCGCTTCGGAGCGTCTTCCCAGACCTTGCGGTCCAGTGACATGGTGCTCCGGGCGTCGCCCACACCGCTGCGCGTCAGTCCCGGATTCTCACCGGGTTCCCTACTCCTTGCGGAGTGACTGGCACCTGCACCTTAGCCGACCGGTGCCGAGCGTCAGTCGCGCGGCGCTGCCAGGAACCGGTTGACCCCGCGGAGCACGCGGCCCGGTGAGACCTGGGCGGCAGCGAACATCACCTTCGCCTGCACCCCCACGGCGCGGTGCACGCCGGCGAACCGGCGGGTGCTGGTCGCGGTGGCGAAGACGTCGTCGGCCACGTCGTCGGCGGTCAGACGGATGCCGAGGGTGTCGGTGCTGCGGGTGTGCATGCCGTCGGTCATCGCGGTCGCGACGAAGAGTGGCCACAACGCCTGCACGGTGATGTCGTGATCGCGCCACTCGAGATCGAGCGCCTCGGTGAGGCCACGCACCGCGAACTTGGTGGCGGAGTAGGTCGCCAACTCGGGCTGGCCGTAGATCGCCGAGGCCGATGCGAGATTGATGACCCTGGCACCGGTCGCCCGCGCCAGGTGGGGGAACGCCGTGTGGCAGCCGTTGAGCACGCCACCCACGTTGATCTGCACCATCCGCTGCTGGGCGGCGAGGTCGATCTCCTCGAACCGGCCCGAGCTCAACACGCCTGCGTTGTTGACCAGCACCTCGAGCCGGCCGTCGTTCTCCGCGGTGAACTCGTCGAGCACCCTGACCCAGTTGGCGGCGTCGGTGACGTCGAGTCGACCGGCGCGGATGCCGTCGCCACCGTCGCGGGCCAAGCTGGCGAGCCCGACCTCGTCGACGTCGTACGCCCCGACCAGGAAGCCCGCGCGGGCGAACCGCAGCGCAGTGGCGCGGCCGATGCCTGCGGCGGCGCCAGTGATGAGCACTGCGGGGCGGGTGGGTGACATGGGACCTCCGGGGGACGGGTGCCAGTGGCGTGGTCGTCACAGTCTCACAACGGCCATTGGCAGAGCATGTGGCGGCTGCCACACTGATAACCGACCGATCGGTAGGGAAAGCGGGGACGTATGGCCGACTTCGACGACATCCTGGCGCAGCACGAGCGGATCGAGCCGCGAGACGAGATGCCTGACGGCTACCGCCGGACGCTGGTGCGCCAAATCGCCCAGCACGCCCACTCCGAAGTGATCGGCATGCAGCCGGAGGGCAACTGGATCACCCGGGCCCCGTCGCTGCGCCGCAAGGCGATCCTGCTGGCGAAGGTGCAGGACGAAGCCGGGCACGGGCTCTACCTCTACGCGGCGTGCGAGACCCTCGGAGTCTCCCGGGCGGAACTGACCAACGCACTGTTGACCGGGCGACAGAAGTACTCCTCGATCTTCAACTACCCGGCGTTGTCCTGGGCCGACGTGGGGACCATCGGCTGGCTCGTCGACGGCGCCGCCATCTGCAACCAGGTCCCGTTGTGCCGCACCTCCTACGGACCCTACGGGCGGGCGATGGTGCGCATCTGCAAGGAGGAGTCCTTCCATCAACGGCAGGGCTTCGAGCTGCTGTTCACGATGATGTCGGGCACCGCAGGGCAACGCGCAATGGTGCAGGAGTCCGTCGATCGGTTCTGGTGGCCGGCATTGATGATGTTCGGTCCGCCCGACGCCGACTCGCCCAACACCGCCCAGTCGATGGCCTGGGGCATCAAGCGCGACACCAACGACGAGTTGCGGCAGAAGTTCGTCGACATGACGGTGCCCCAGGCTGCCGCGCTCGGAGTGACGTTGCCCGACCCCGATCTGCGGTGGAACCCCGACCGGGACCACCACGACTTCGGACGGCCCGACTGGGAGGAGTTCCGCCAGGTCGTCTCCGGACACGGACCGTGCAACCGTCAGCGGATCGCCCACAGGCAGGCTGCCCACGACGAGGGAGCCTGGGCGCGGGAAGCGGCGACGGCGTACGCCGCCCACGCGGCTGAGCGGGGAGGTGCGGCGTGACGGTGCCCGAGGAGTGGCCGCTGTGGGAGGTGTTCGTGCGGGCGCGCCGCGGTCTCAACCACGTGCACGTCGGTTCGCTGCACGCGCCGGACGCCGAGCTGGCCGTACGGCATGCTCGCGACGTCTACACCCGGCGCAACGAGGGCGTGAGCATCTGGGTGGTGCGCTCCGCCGAGATCGTGGCGAGCAGCCCCGACGAGAAGGACGCCTTCTTCGAACGGTCGGGCGACAAGGTCTATCGCCACCCGACGTTCTACGACATCCCCGACGACGTCCCGCACCTGTGAGGTCGGCGTGAGCGACTCCGTCTATGCCGGCCTCCTCGGCACCGACCCGAGCCATTGGGCGTTCGGCACCGACTTCGTCGACCCGGTCAGTGAGCTGGGAGACCGGCCGGTCACGGTCCCGGACGGTCAGCGGCGGGAGTTCGCGGTCGCATGCCTGGCGCTGGGCGACGACGCACTGGTGTTCGCCCACCGGCTGTCCGAGTGGTGCAGCCGAGCCCCCGACCTGGAGGAGGACATCGCCCTCGCCAACATCGCGCTCGACCTGTTGGGCCAGGCCCGGGTGCTGTTGGGCCGGGCCGCTGCAGCAGACCCGGACCATGTCGCGGAGTTGACCCGCGACGTACCCGACGGTTCCCCGGCGCCGCCCGAGGACCGGCTTGCCTTCTTCCGGGATGCGCCCCACTTCCGCAACGTGCAACTCGTCGAGCTGCCACGCGGCGACTTCGCCGACGTGGTGGTCAAGGTGCTGCTCTTCGCCACCAGCAGGCGCATGTTGCTGGGTGCGCTGCGGACCAACCCCGATCCGGTGCTGGCTGGCCTCGCGGCCAGGGCGAGCAAGGAGGTCCGCTACCACCAGGGCTTCGCAGCGCGTTGGTTCCGGGTGCTCGCCGGTGGCACGGAGGAGTCGCGCCGGCGCGTTGCCGGGGCACTCGAGATGCTCTGGCCCCGGTTGGACGAACTCGTCGCACCAGATCCGGTGCTGGTCGCCGGCCTCGGTGTCGATCCCGCCGCCGGCGGCGCCCAGGTGTACGCCGACCTCGAGCGTCTCGTCGCCGCGTGCGGTCTCGTGGTGCCCGACGCGGCGCCCCTGTTCGGGGCGCGCGGGAGGTCGGGAACGCACACGGAGGCGCTCTCCCGGATGCTGGCGGAGATGCAGTCGGTCGCGCGCGCCCATCCGTTGGGGGTCTGGTGAACGCGCGGCTGCGTCGGGCCTGGGAGGTGGCGGGCGCCGTACCGGATCCGGAGCTGCCGATGCTCTCGCTCGCTGACCTGGGCGTCCTGCAGCGGGTGGAGGAGTCAGGTGACCGGATCAGGGTGGGGCTCATTCCGACCCATGCCGGTTGTCCGGCGCTGGGGGCGATCCGGGCCGACGTGGTCCGGGCACTTGCGGAGGCGGGCATCGACGCCGAGGTGCGGATCGATCCGACGCCTGCCTGGACCAGCGACCTGATCAGCGCTCGCGGCCGGGAGGCGTTGCGCGAGGCGGGGATCGCGCCACCGGGGCCGGTCGGCGGGCGCGAGGAGGCAGAAGGTGTCGAGTCGACGGGGTTGGAGCTGGGGCCGACGCGGTTCGCGGCGAGCTCCGAGGCGGAGGCGGCGCTGACCTGCCCGCGGTGCGGCTCGTCGGAGGTCGAGGTGCTCTCGGAGTTCGGGCCCACCCCGTGCCTGATGCTGGCCCGTTGCCTCGGCTGCGCAGAGCCCTTCGAGCACGTGAAGGAGCACTGAGGTGCCCACGGGATTCGCAACGCTGACCGTGGCCCGGGTCGACCGGCTCTGCGACGACGCGGTGGCGGTGGAGTTCGACGAGGCACCGGGGTTCGACTTCGTCGCCGGCCAGTCGCTCACCGTCCGCAGGACGGTCGACGAGGTGGAGCACCGTCGTACCTATTCGCTCTGCTCTCCCGAGGACGCGCAACCGCGGATCGGGGTGCGCGAGGTGCCCGGTGGGACGGTGAGTCCGTGGCTGGTGCGTGAGGTGCGACCCGGCGACCAGGTGGAGGCGATGGCGCCGAGCGGTCGGTTCGCGTTGATCGAGCCGAAGGGCAGCCACCTGTGCGTGGCGGCCGGTTCGGGCATCACTCCGATCCTCTCGATCGCCGCGACGGTCTTGGCCGCGGGCGGGTCCGTCACGCTGCTCTACGGCAATCGTGGCGTGGACTCGGTGATGTTCGCCGAGGAGCTCTCCGACCTCAAGGACGCCCATCCGAGCCGGTTCCACCTGGTCCACCTGCTCTCGCGCGAGCCGCGTGACCCCGAGCTCTTCTCCGGGCGCATCGATGCCGAGCGGCTTGCGCGCTTGCTCACCGACATCGTGCCGCCGAGATTCGACCACGCGTGGCTGTGCGGACCGTGGCCGATGGTCGAGGCTGCCAAGGAGGTGCTGGCGGCGCACGGCGTCTCGCGTGAGCGCACCCATGCGGAGCTGTTCTTCGTCGACGAGCCGCCACCGCCCCCGGTCCGCGTCCAGCAGTCGCCCGCCACCGACAGCGTCGAGGTGCAGGTGGTGCTCGAGGGGCGTCGTACCTCCACGCAGGTGGCGCCGGGCACCACGGTGCTCGACGGGGTGCAGGCGACTCGGGCCGACCTCCCGTTCGCCTGCAAGGGCGGCGTGTGCGGCACCTGTCGCGCGAAGCTCGTCGAGGGCGAGGTGGAGATGCGGCGCAACTACGCGCTCGATCCGTCCGAACTCGCGGACGGGTTCGTGCTCACCTGTCAGGCCGTGCCCACAGGAGCGCGGGTCACCGTCGACTTCGACGCCTGACGAGCGGGCCGTCAGCGGGGGAGGAGGCCGCCCAAGCTGACCGCCACGACGGTCTCGGCGATGGCGGAGGCGTCGTACGCGCCCTCGGGCAGGTACCACTCGACCAGGGAGTTGACCATGCCGAAGAGGAGCCGGCTGACCACATCAGGATCGACGTCGCCGCGCAGCTGACCGGAGTCGCGGGCGGCGCGCACCAACGAGGCGAGCTGGTGGTCGAGGTCACGGCGGCGCTCGAGGGCGATGGCCTCTGCCTCGCTGTTGCCGCGCACCCGAAGCAGCAGCGTGACCGCCGGCTGGTGGGCGACGAGCACCTCGACGCTGTGGCGCAGGACGTCGGTGAGCACCTCGAGCGGGTCGTCGCCGGTCTCGAGGCGCCGACCGGCCGCGGCGACGACCTCGGTGACCTCCGTCAGCGCGTCCTCGAGCGCGGCCACCAGCAACTGCTCCTTGCTGTCCACGTGGTGGTAGAGAGTGGCCTTGCTGATGCCGAGGCGCTTGGCGAGGTCTCCCATCGAGGTGGCGTCGTAGCCCCGCTCGGTGAAGAGGTCGATCGCCCCGCGCAGCACCGCGGCCCGGTCGTGACCTGGGCGGCCGCGGCGCGGCACGGGGTCGATGCTCACGCGTTCGGGCCGGTGCCGCCGGAGGCGTTGTCGTCGGAGTCGGACTCCTCGTCCTCGTCGCGGCGGCTGCGCATGACGGCGACGACTGCCAGGGCGGCGGTCACCACGACGACACCACCGATGGTCCACAGCGCCCACTCGGGGAAGTCGCTCTGGTCCTGGTCGGAGAGCGACTTGGCCTCGCTCGGCTCGGGCAGCGCGTCGATCTCGCAGGCCAGCGGGTCGGCCGCCTCGCCGCCCTCGGCGACGCTGAACTGGTAGTTGCCACGTACCACGTGCCCGTCGGCAGAGGTCACCTCGTAGCGGACCGTGTGGACGCCGGGCTCCAGAGGCTCGACGCGGGTGCAGACGAAGCTTCCGTCGCCACCGGCCTGGCTGGCACTGACCTCGAGCGGGCTCTCGTCCTTGTCGAGCACCGCGACCTCGAGATCACCACTGGGATCGATCACCTCACCGAACTGCAGGGCGATCAGCTCGGTGCCGACGTTCACCTCCTGGCCGGAAGCGGGCCCGGAGTCGAGCAGCGTGGTGTGGGCCTGGGCCGGCATCGCCAGGGCGAGCAGGCCGACGGCGAGCGCGGTCGGCACCGCCGCTCGGAGTGAGGCGCGGAGACCGCGACGACGAGATGGTTGCAGACGCATGGCTCCCATTGTGCCCACCCGAGAAAGTGCGCGGGCGCCCGGCCGTACGTCGCCCGCGGGCAGTGGTTCAGGCGGTCTGCGGGCCGGTCGCCGTGCCGCCGAGGAGATCGCTGAGGAACTTGCCGATCGGGTAGTCCTCGAGCAACGGCTCCCGGTCGGGGAGCGGACCACCGGCGATGACCGCGTCGACTCGCTCGCACGCTCGCTCGACCAACGATCGATGGGCGTCGGTCACGTCGTCGGCCATGTCGAAGAACATCACGAAGGTGAGTACGTCGCCGGTACGCACGATGGTCAACGCGAAGGAGATCGGGATCGTCATCGGGGCGAGGGCAGCCGTTCCCGATGCCGTGACGGTCAGCTGCTGATCGGCTCCCGGGGCCCACGTCTCCTCGTCCTGCTCGACGTCGAACTGCCAACGCATGCCCGACTCGTCGGTCTCGTCGACCTCGGTGCATTTCCCGGTCTGCTCGCCCAGCTTCTGCAGCAGCTCGGCTGCCTTGTCGCCGTCGCCGCTGTCAGTGATGCTGTGGAGCACCATCGGCAGCTGCGGGTCGTCGACGGCCTGGAACTCCGCCTCAGGTTCGCCGTCATCGTTGTCCCTGTCGCGTTGGCCGGCACCAGGCACGTCGAAGTCGAAGAGGCACCCGAAGTCGGGGGCGCCACCGCCGTCGCGCTCGTCGTCGGGCGCGACCTGGAAGCCGGAGCCCAGGTCCTCCACGGTGAGCAGGGCCGGCTCGAGCCAGGCCTGGTCGGGCCGGCCGCTGGCGTCGTCGCCGTCGGAGCACGCGGTCACGGAGACGGCGAGCAGGAGCGAGGCCACGGCGGGGACGAGGCGTCGGAAGCGCATGGGCGCACGCTACTCGTCGGCGTACGTCGCCCCGCGAGCCCGCGCTAACGGCTCGTGGACACCGCTCGTCGGAGCCTGGTCGAGGGTGTCCCACGGCGTGTCTGTCGGCCCGGGCAGGTATACCTCAACCCATGGCTCTCTTGCTCCACCGCGCAGAACGCACCGATCGGCTCGCCGACGGGCTGGCCGAGGTGCTGCGCACTCCACTTGCCGACCCGTTCGCCGACGAGGTCGTGGCGGTGCCGGCGCGCGGGGTGGAGCGGTGGCTCGGGCAGCGACTCTCGCACCGGCTCGGGGTCGGGGCCCGCGGAGGTGACGGAGTCTGCGCCGGGGTGCGCTTCGTGTCGCCCCACTCCCTGGTGTCGATGCTGCTCGACCGTGACCGCGACGATCCGTGGGACCCCGACCGTCTGGTCTGGCCGCTGCTGGCAGCCATCGACGAGGCGATGGGGGAACCGTGGGCCCACACCCTCGCGACCCACCTCGGCCACGGACTCGAGGGGCCGGAGGCGGAGGTGCGGAGCAACCGCCGCTACTCGGTCGCACGCCGACTGGCTGGTCTGCTGGCCGCAGCGGCGGGGCAGCGGCCCGACATGCTCGTCGGTTGGGAGCGTGGCGACGAGACCGACGGTGCCGGTCGGGTGCTGCCCGACGACCTGGCCTGGCAACCGGAGCTGTGGCGTCGGGTGGTGGACCGGGTCAGGGCGCCCTCGCCGGGCGTCCGACTGAGCGACACGTTGGAGCGCCTTGCGCGCGGAGGCGATGCGCTCGATCTGCCCGGGCGGCTCTCCCTCTTCGGTCACACCCGGTTGACGCGCAGCGAGGTGCGGATCATCGGCGCGCTCGCCCGAGTGCGTGACGTGCATCTCTGGCTTCCGCAACCGTCGCTGGCCCTGTGGGAGCAACTCGGTGAACTCTCCGCTGCAGGGCCCGTGCCCCGCCGCGACGACCACAGCGCCGAGTCCGTGCAGAATCCGGTGCTGGCCAGCCTCGGGCGCGACTCCCGCGAGCTGCAACGCACCCTCGCCGAGGCCGGGGAGATCCACGATCACGCGCTCCCGCTCGCCGACGAGGCCCCGCAGACACTGCTGGGAAGGTTGCAGGCCGACATCCGCGCCAACCGGGCACCGCGTCCGGGCCCGGTCGTCGAAGGCGACGACTCCTTCCAGGTGCACTCCTGCCACGGCCCGTCGCGCCAGGTCGAGGTGTTGCGCGAGGTGTTGGTCGGGCTGCTTGCCGACGACCGCGATCTCGAGCCCCGCGACGTGTTGGTGATGTGTCCCGACATCGAGACCTACGCGCCGCTGATCCAGGCCGGCTTCGGTCTGGGTGAGATCGCAGACGAGGGTCACCCCGCCCACCGGTTGAGGGTGCGCCTGGCCGACCGTTCCCTGGCCGCGACCAACCCGCTGCTTGCAGTCGCTGCCCGGCTCGTCGAGCTCGCCGGCGGCCGGGTCACCGCGACGGACGTGCTCGATCTGCTGGCCAACCCGGCAGTCGCTGAGCGGTTCCGTTTGCAGACCGACGACCACTCCCGCATCGCCCGCTGGATTGCCGACGCCGGGGTGCGCTGGGGCATCGACGCCGCAGCCCGTGCCGACTACCACCTCGACCGTTTCGGACAGAACACCTGGCGCGCCGGCATCGACCGGTTGTTGCTGGGCGTCGCGATGGCGGACGACGATCATGGCCGACTCGGGGTCGCGCTGCCGCTCGACGACGTCTCCTCCGGTGACATCGACCTGGTCGGCAAGGTCACGGAATATGTCGACCGGATCGCTGCTGCCCTCGAGGCCCTGCAGACGGCACACGCCGTGGAGCAGTGGGCTGCCGCGTTGGGGGAGGCAGTCAGTGCTCTCACCAAGGTTCCTGCCGACCGGGCCTGGCAGGCGACCCAGTTCGAGCGCGAGCTGGCGACGATCAGGCAGGCGGCCGCCTCCGGGACGACGGCGCTGCGGCTCACCGACGTGCGCTCGCTGCTCCAGCACCGGCTGGCTGGCCGACCGACTCGAGCCAACTTCCGCACCGGCACCCTCACCGTCTCCACGATGGTGCCGATGCGTTCGGTGCCCCACAAGGTGATCTGCCTGGTCGGACTCGACGACGGGGCCTTTCCACGGGTTGGCACGATCGACGGCGACGACCTGCTCGGCCGCGACCCGTTGACCGGAGAACGTGACCTGCGCAGCGAAGACCGGCAGCTGCTCCTCGATGCGGTCCTGGCAGCCACGGAGAAGCTGGTGATCACCTACAGCGGCGCCAACGAGCACACCGGCTCGGAGCGTCCTCCCGCCGTGCCTGTCGGCGAGCTGCTCGACGCCGCCGAGCTGACCGCGCCCGAGGCGCAGGTGCGCATCGACCACCCGTTGCAGTCGTTCGACCGCCGCAACCTGGTGCCCGGGCTGGTGCCGGGAAGCGACCGGCCGTTCAGCTTCGATGCAGCAGCGCTCGCCGGAGCCCGGGTGGCGGTGCGCGACCGGGTGCAACGCCCGCCGCTGCTCACCGACCCGCTTCCGGCGCTGCCCGCCGGTGACGTGTCGCTGGACGAGCTGATCGGCTTCCACACCCACCCGGTGCGAGAGTTCCTGCGACACCGGCTCGACGTCACCACGCCGCTGGAGGCCGAGCTGGCCGAGGTGGCCATCCCGATCGAGCTCGACGCCCTGGCCACGTGGGGCATCGGCGACCGGTTGTTGCGGGCGGTGCTCGAGGGCCGCGACCCCTCGGCGAGCATGTTCGCCGAGCAGTTGCGCGGTTTCCTGCCGCCGGGCCAGCTCGGCGTCCGCACCCTGCGCGAGGTCACGACCAAGGTGCAGGAGATCGTCACCAGCACCCACGGCCTGCGCGCCGAGGAGGCGCGGACGGTCGACGTCGACATCGACCTGGGTGGTGGGCGGCGACTCACCGGCACGGTCACCGACGTACGCGGGCACCAGCGCTTGGTCGTCGGCTACTCGGGGGTGCGAGCTCGACAGCGCCTCGACAACTGGATCAACCTGCTGGCCCTCTCTGCCGGCCACCCCGACCAGCACTGGACCGCGATGGTGGTCGGCAAGGGCAAGGGTGCCCCGGCACGCAGCCTGGCCGGTCCGGTCGACCACCGGGCGGTGGAGTGGCTGCGCACCTTGGTCGAGATCCGCGACCGCGGCCTGTGTGCCCCGTTGCCGTTGCCACTGCGCACCGGCATGGCGTGGGCGGAGGCCCGGGCGCGCGCAGACTCCGGTGCCCCTGCTGATCCGGAGGTCTCTGCCCGCCGCGAGTGGGAGACCGACCGCAACCGCGGCAACGCCCCCAGCGGCGACCAGGACGATCCCTTCCACAAGCTGGTGTGGGGTGACGCGGCACCGTTCGAACGGCTCACCGCGCCGGTGGTGCCCGACGAGCCGGAAGCCGACTCCGTGCACCGCCTCGACCAGCTCTCCCGGCAGGTGTGGGGGCCGCTGCTGGTGCAGGGCCTCGGAAGGTGGGTCCGCTGTGACCGGACCGAGCGCTGGTGAGCGATCAGAGGCCGTGATCGACGACATGCAACCCTTCCGGATCAGCGATCCGCTGCCGACCGGCACCACCTTGCTGGAAGCGAGTGCGGGCACCGGCAAGACCTGGACGATCGGGGCCTTGGTGGCCCGTTTCGTCGCCGAGGGAGAGGCGCGCCTCGACGAGATGCTGGTGGTCACCTTCGGTCGCGCCGCGAGCTAGGAGCTGCGCGAACGCGTGCGCGCCCAGTTGGTCGAGCTCGACCGGGCCTACGCAGACCCGACGGCACCGCGCCGGCCCAACGAAGTGGTCGACCTGCTGCTCGACGTCGACGCCGACGAGCGACTGCGACGGCGCCGACGGGTGCGGGACGCCTTGGCGGAGTTCGATGCGGCGACGATCGCGACCACCCATCAGTTCTGCCAGCTGGTCCTGCGCAGCCTGGGGGTGGCTGGTGACACCGATGCCGATGCCACGTTGGTCGAAGACCTCGACGACTTGTTGGTGGAGGTCGTCGACGACCTCTACCTCCGTGGTTTCGCCGACTCCGACGACAAGCCGCTCTTCACCCGCGGAGAGGCGCTCAAGCTGGCCCGCGGTGCGGTGGGCGACCCGCAGGCCAGGTTGGAGCCTGGCGCCGACGATCCGTCGTCGCCCGCGGGACGGCGGGTCGGTTTCGCGCGCGCGGTGCGCAACGAGCTCGCGCGACGCAAGCGGCGCCTCGGCGTACTCGGCTACGACGACTTGCTGAGCCAGCTCGCCCACGCGCTGGCGCAACCGGATGCGCCGGCCCGGGCGCGGATGCGGCAGCGCTGGAAGGTCGTGCTGGTCGATGAGTTCCAAGACACCGACCCGGTGCAGTGGCAGGTGCTCGACCGGGCCTTCTCCGGCCACGCCACGATGGTGCTGATCGGTGACCCCAAGCAGGCGATCTACGCCTTCCGCGGAGGTGACGTCGTCACCTACCTCGCCGCCGCCGCGACCGCGACGCAGAGCCGGACCCTGGCCACCAACTGGCGCTCCGACCAGCCGCTGCTCGATCGCATGCAGGTCCTGCTCGAAGGGGCTGCCCTCGGCGACCCGAAGATCCTGGTGCGTCCCGTGCGAGCCGCCCACACCGAGTCACGGTTGGTCGGCGCCCCCGAGACCGAACCGTTCACGGTGCGGGTGGCGACCCGGTCGATGTTCGGAAAGCTTGGCGCCAAGGGCCTCGCGGTCGGCATGGTGAGACCCCTGATCGCCCGCGACTGCGCGGCGCAGATCAAGGCGCTCCTCGCCTCCGGCGCCCGAGTCGACGGCGAGCCGGTCGAGCCGGGAGACGTCGCGGTACTGGCTCACACCGGAGCACAGCTCCAGTTGGTGCACGAGGCACTCACCGAGATGGGGGTGCCTGCCGTGATCGCCGGAGGAGGCAGTGTCTTCCGCACCCCAGCCGCCCGTGAGTGGCTCGCGCTGCTGGAGGCGATGGAGCAACCCCATCGCTCGAGCCGGGTGCGCTCGGCGGCGCTCACCCCTTCGTCGGTCGGGGAGCGACCGAGCTCGACGCCGATCCCAACCTCACCGACCAGCTCTCCGAGCAGTTCGTGGAGTGGGCCGGGTTCTTCACCCGCCGTGGCGTGGCCGCGGTGCTGGAGGCGGCAGTGGTCGGTGGGCTGCATGAGCGCGTGCTCGGGTGGAGTGCGGGTGAGCGACACCTGACCGATCTGCGGCACGTGGGCCAGGCGTTGCACCAACTGGTCACCGTTGAACGGCTCGGTCTGGTCGCGGTGGTCCAGTGGCTGCGGGAGCAGATCGCCGATGACGCGCCTGAGGTCGGATCCGAACGCACCCGACGCCTCGACAGCGATGCGGCGGCCGTGCAACTCGTCACGATCCACGGCAGCAAGGGCCTGCAGTACCCGATCGTCCACCTGCCCTTCATCGCCGACAGGTGGACCCCGAAGCCCGACATGCCGCGCTTCCATGACACGGCAGACGACCAGCGGTGCCTCGACGTCGGTGGTCCCCAGGGCTCGCGGTGGAAGGACGACTCCGCCCGCCACCTGGCAGAGGAGGCCGGTGAGTCGTTGCGATTGCTCTATGTGGCGATGACTCGGGCCAAGAGCCAACTGGTCGCCTGGTGGGCCCCCACCAACAACACGCAGGGTTCGCCGTTGCACCGCATGCTCATCGGCCGGGGCCCGGGCACCGCTGTGGTCCCTGACGTGTCGATGCTGCCCTCCGACGCCGACGCCCACCAGTTCTTCGAGGCGTGGCGAGAGCGAGGTGGGCCGGTGTGGCGGTTGGCCACCGCGCAGACACCGCCGGAGCCGTTGCCTGCAGGCGCGCCTCCTGCGCTCTCGGTGCGGCAGTTCACCCGGGAGGTGGACACCACGTGGCGGCGTACCTCCTACTCGGCGTTGAGCAAGGCGGCCGAGACCGCGGCCGCAGCGGCCAGGCCGGGGGTCGACTCCGAGCCGGAACAGGCGCCGCGCGACGACGAGCCCGACACCGTCGAGGTGGTGGCCGGTGCGTCGGAGGTCGCGCGGCTCGCCGTTGGGGCCGACGTGCCGTCTCCGATGGCCGACCTGCCGGTCGGTGCCGGCTTCGGCTCGTTGGTGCACGCCGTGCTGGAGCACGCCGACCCCGAAGCACCCGACTTCACCACTGAGCTGATGACGCGGGTGCAGGAGGAGTTGCCACGTTGGCCGGCACCAGTGGAGCCCGAGGCACTCGCCGCGGCGCTGGTGACGGTCTGTGAGAGTCCGCTCGGCCCGCTCGCGCACGGGCGGCGGTTGGTCGACATCGGGTTGCAGCGGCGGTTGCGTGAGATGGAGTTCGAGCTGCCGCTGGCCGGTGGCGACGACGCCGACTATCCGGTCGACCGGATCCGGCTCGGTGACCTCGCACGGCTGCTGCGTGCCCACCTGCCCGTGGGGGATCCGCTGCTGCCCTATGCCGAGGCACTCGACGACCCGGCGCTTGGAGACCAGCGGCTCAACGGCTACCTGACCGGCTCGATCGACGTCGTACTCGAGATCGACGGCCGATTCCTGGTGGTCGACTACAAGACCAACTGGCTCGGTCAGCCCGACGTCCCGTTGACCGCCGCCGACTACGCGCCGTCCGCGTTGGCGGCGGCGATGGCACATTCGGACTATCCGCTGCAGGCCCTCCTCTATGCCGTGGTGCTGCACCGTTACCTGCGTTGGAGGCTTCCCGACTACGACCCGGACCAGCACCTGGGTGGGGTGCTCTATCTCTACGTGCGGGGCATGTGCGGTGCGGCGACCCCGCTGGTCGACGGACACCCCACGGGCGTCTTCTCGTGGCGCCCGCCCGCGGCGCTGGTGCTGGCGGTCAGTGATCTGCTCGATGGTGACGGAGGCGTGTCATGACCGAACTCTTCGAGGCCGAATCGCCTCACGACCACCGTTTCGCCCTCCGCGCTGACGGGGTGCTGGCCCAGGCCAACCGGGCCGCGCTGGTGACCGCTGCCGACGTGCACGTGGCCAGTCGCCTCGGCGTGCTCGGCGGTGAGACGGAGCAGTCGGTGCTGCTCGCCGTGGCGCTGGCCTCCGCTGCCGTGCGCAACGGATCGGTGTGTCTCGAGCTGGCCGACCTCGACGAGTGGCGCGCAGCCGCACCTGACGTCGCCTGGCCTGAGTCGGCCCAGGCGTGGGGTGCCGCTCTCGCGGAGTCCCGGCTGGTCGCGGCGGGGGTGCTCCACTGGGAGCACGACCTGTTGCATCTCGACCGTTACTGGCGGCAGGAGGGGCAGGTCGCCGATGACCTGCTGAGCAGGTCTGCCCGCCCGGTCCCGCCCCCGGCACCGGGGGTGGAGTCGGCTGCCGACCGACTCTTCCCCGGCGAGGGGTACGCCGATCAGCGAGCGGCTGCTCTCCAGGCCACCGCCACGTGGACGGCCGTGCTGACCGGCGGGCCGGGCACCGGCAAGACCACGACGGTCGCTGGGCTGCTGGCACTGCTGCTCGCGGCGTCCCCGGAGGGGACCGGGCCGTTGCGGGTGGCTCTCGCGGCACCCACGGGCAAGGCGGCCGCCAGGCTGAGTGCCGCCGTCCAGGACGAACTGGCGAAGGAGCGGTTCTCGGCTGCCGAACGCGAAGCGCTGGCAGGGGTGCGGGCGACGACCCTGCACCGGCTGTTGGGGGCCCGACCCGACACCCGCAGCCGTTTCCGGCACCACCGCGGAAACCGGCTGCCGCACGACGTCATCGTGGTCGACGAGACCTCGATGGTGCCGCTGACGATGATGGCGCGGCTCTTCGAGGCCGTGCGACCCGACACCCGGCTGGTGCTGGTCGGTGATCACCACCAGCTCGCGTCGGTCGAGGCCGGCGCGGTGCTGGCCGATCTCGTTGCCGGCCTCCCCGAGCAGCAGGTCGGCGTGCTCGCCCACAACCACCGCTCCGAGGCCGACATCGTGGAACTGGGCGAGGCGATCCGGTCGGGTGATGCCGAGGCGGTCGTGGCGCGGTTGTCGGCCGACTCCGACGAGGTGGAGTTCGTGGCGGAACCCGACGACGCGCTGCGGGCCCGGCTGGTGGGCGCCGCCGTGGAGCTTCGTGGTGCCGCGCAGCGAGGTGACGCCGACACGGCGTTGGCGGCCCTCGAGAAGCACCGGCTGCTGTGTGCCCACCGCGAGGGGCCCTACGGGGTCGACTGGTGGAACCGGCGCATCGAGCACTGGCTCGCCGAGACGATCGTGGACGGCGTCGACCATCCCCTGCGTGACCCTTGGTACGTCGGCCGTCCGGTGCTGGTCACCGCCAACGACCCGACGCTGGGCATCTTCAACGGTGACACCGGCGTCGTGGTGCGCACCCCCGCCGGCAGCCGCCGGGTGGTCCTCGAGACCGCCGCCGGACAACTGTCGTTGCCTCCGAGCCGGCTCGACGCGGTCGAGACGATGCACGCGATGACGATCCACAAGTCGCAGGGCAGTCAGGCCTCCGAGATCACGGTGCTGCTGCCCGACGAGGAGTCGCGGCTGCTCACGCGTGAACTGCTCTACACAGCCGTCACCAGGGCACGGCACCGAGTGCGGGTGGTTGGCAGCGAGGAGGTCGTGCGGGCGTCGGTGAGCCGTCGGGTTCGACGCGCGAGCGGGTTGCAGCACCGCCTCGCCGGTCGATGACCCGGGTTCGGTCGAGTGTCGTGTCGTTTCGGGTTTCCCGGCCGCGTCGCGGTGGCAAGAATGATGACGTGATCCCCTCCCGACGTTCCCGCCTCCGCGCCGCCTTGCCTGCTGCGTTGGTTGTCGTGCTGGTCGCCCTGACCGCATGCAGCAGCGGTGACGACGACGTGGAGAAGTCGAGTGACACCCTCGAGGGAATGAGCGGCGTGGAGATCCGCGACGCCGCCAAGGCAGCGATGAGTGAACTCGAAGCCGTGCATGTCGTGGCGTCGCTGCCGCAGGGCGAGCGCGCCATCGAGCTCGACGTCCGGGTGGACGCCGAGGGCAATTGCCAGGCATCCGTCGACATGGGCCCGGGCCGGGCAGTGCTGGTGGCCGACGGCACGGCGACCTGGGTGAAGGGTGATCGTGACTTCTGGGTCACCGCCACCACGAGCGAGGACCTTGCCGACCGGGTGGTGGGGGAGGTGGGCGACGGCTGGGCCAGGTTGAGCGATGACGAGTTCTCCGATCAGCTCACCGGCATCTGTAACCTGGACGAACTGATCGGCAGCATCAACGAGGGGGACAAGGCGGACATCGACGTGCAGGGCGTCGTCGACCACGAGGGCGCCGAAGCCCAAGAGCTGATGACTACCAGCGAGTCCGGTGAGATCAGCAACGTGCTGATCGCCTTCGAGGCGCCCCACCGGGTGCTGCAGGTGCGACGTGATGCGCCGGAGGCGACCGCGATCCACTTCGACGAGTTCGATGAAGCCGTGACGGTGCAGGTCCCCGACGACGACGAGACGGTTGCCTTGGCCTGGTAGCCCAGTGCGTTGGCACCGAGTCGGGGAACCGGAGTGCCTGCAGCGCCGTCACAGCAGAACAGAAGGGCCCTGACGGGCCGCAAGACGGTAGATTCACCGTCGAGACGAAGGAGTGGACGTGGAGTTGCACCACCAGCTGCAGGCGTTGGTCCAGCAGCGTGGCCAAGCGGTGTTGACCGATCCTGACGCGCTGCGCGCCGCGCTCGAGGACTACCTCGACGAGCAGACGGCGAGCACCGGCGACCTCAACCTCCTTGTCGACGCCGTGCGGCTGGGCGGCCTGTCCCGGCTTCGTTCCGCGTCACAGGGCGGCGCGCTCCCGGGCGCCGCGGTCGAGACCGCCGGCGACTTCCTCGCCCGCCAGCGCGGCAGCAGTGACGTCACCAGTGCCCAGTGGGCATGCGCAGCTCTCGGCTACGCGGTCGGGCTCGTGCCCGACCAGGTGCCGACCTCCTTGCGCCGGAATCTCACCAGCGGTGGCAGCGCCGGTTTCCCGCCTTCCGGTCCTCCGGTGGCGTCCCCGCCGCCGATGATGTCGCCCCACCCGCAGATGTCGCCGACCCAGCAGCCGTGGCAGTCCGGTCCTTCCGGCCCGCAGAGCGGACCCGGCTACGGCCCACCGCAGGGACAGCCGGGGCCCCCGACGGGTTGGTCCGGAGCTCAGGGGGCGCCGTACGCGCAGCCGCCGAAGAAGTCGAAGGCCCCACTCATCGCAGTGGGCGCCGTGGTCGCCCTGCTTGCGGTCGGCGGTGGCATCGCATGGGCGGTGGCCTCCGGCGATGATGACGACAAGAAGGCGGGCGGCGGTGAGACCACGTCACAGGGCACGGACATCACGGAACCGCCCAATGGCGGCCCCAAGCTCGAGGACCTGAGCCCCGAGGAGATCAAGAACGCCGTCGTCGACGACATGAGCGCGGTCGAGTCGCTCAACATGGCCGGCACCGTCGAGGCGGACCAGGTTCGGCTCGACCTGTCCATCGACGTCGACGGCAAGTGCGCCGGGTCGATGGAGGTGGAGGGAGGTTCGGCCAGCCTCATCTCCGACGGGGAGGACGAATACCTCAAGGGTGATCAGAGGTTCTGGGAGTTCAGTTCCGGGGGTTCGGCGCCCTCCGAGGTGCTCGACATGCTCGTCGGCAAGTGGATCCGCTCGCCGGGCACCGAGAACTTTGCCGACTTCTGCGACCTCAACAACCTGCTCGACGAGTTCAACAACGACGGCGCCGTCGACTTCGAGGTCGCGGGCACCAGCGTGGTCAACGGTCGTGAGGCACTGGAGCTGCGTGCCAACGACGGCAGCAAGATCTTCGTCGCCAACCAAGGTCCGCACCACATCTTGAGGTTGGTCAACGAGGGTTCGGATGCGGGCGAGTTCACCCTCTCCCAGTTCGACAAGCCCCTCGACATCGAGGCACCTGCCGACTACATCGACCAGCCCGGCAGCTGAGCCGCCCCGGCCCACGAGGGCCGGTGGCCGGTCCGTGCGTGGATCAGTGCGCGGAGGCCTGCGCCTTCACCGTGCCCCGCACGACCGGAGAGGTGCTCGCTTCGGCGGCGAGCTTGGTGCGCTTCTTCCTGGTGGCTCGGCTCTTGCTCGGGGTGTGCCAGTCGAAGTAGCTGTGTCCCGGTTCGGGGTCGCCGATCAGTTCGCTGACCGTGACCAGGGTGAACCCTCGTTGCCGGAGTCCGCGGATCATCGAGTCGACGGCATCGACGGTGGTGGGGCGGATGTCATGCATGAGTACGACGCTGTTGCGTCGCGCCTGCTGGATCCCGGTGCGGGAGACGTGGCCGGCGTCGCGGATCTTCCAATCGGTCGTGTCGACGTCCCACAGCACCTCACTCAGCCCGAGCTCGCCGTGGATGCGCAGCACCCGTGCGTCGGTCGCGCCGTAGGGCGGACGGGAGAGTGTTGGGCGCACGCCGGTCGTCTTGGTGATGAGCTGCTTGGTCTGGCGCAGCTGCCACGTCACCCACTTGTCCGACAGCTTGGTCAGGTCGGGATGCCCCATGGTGTGCACACCGACCTCGTGGCCGCCGCGCACGATCTGCTTCGCTGCCTGGGGACGGGCCCTCACCATGGTGCCGACGAGGAAGAAGGTCGCCTTCGCCTTGCGGCGCTCGAGGATCTTCAGCAGGCGCTGCGTGTCCAGGCCCGGGCCGTCGTCGAAGGTGAGGGCGATGCATTTCTTCTTCGCGCAGTTGACGCTGCGCTGCTCTCCGCGCTCTTCCTGGGACTTCTTCCTGTCGGTGGCGGTGGCGGCTCGGCTGCCTGTGGTCGCGTCCGGCTCACGGTCGGGCTCCTGCTCGTCGGTCGTCGTACCGATCGGCTGGGTCCCGGAGGCGGTGACCTGGGCTGCCTGCGGGGGCTCGTCACGGGTCAGCGAAACGCCGAGCGTGATCGCCATGGTGAGCGCCAACAGCGCCACCAGCGCGCGTACCTGCATGTCCTACCGTCCAACTGTCCCCGGGATGCCCAGAGGGGATCATCCCAGATCTCCCGGGCTCGCGTCGGAGAACCCCCGAAGCGCGTGTCACCACAAGTTACTGTTGAGTCATGAAGCGCTCGATCTACAACGACGACCACGACTCCTTCCGCGCGTCCGTTGCGGCTTTCCTCGATCGGGAGGTGAAGCCCCACGTCGAGGACTACGCCGCCGACAAGGCCCTGCCGCGGGAGTTCTGGACCGGCGCCGGTCGTCAGGGCTTCCTCGGTCTCGAGATCCCGGAGGAGTACGGCGGTGTGGAGGCGGGCGACTACCGCTTCAACGCGGTCGTGGCCGAGGAGATGAACAAGGTCAACGCCGCGCTGGGCTCCTGCTGGGGCATCCACGCCGACATCACTGCTCCCTACATCGTCGAACTCGGCACCGACGAGCAGAAGCAGCGCTGGCTGCCGGGGGTCGCGGCCGGCGAGATCCTGTTGGCCATCGGCATGACGGAACCCTCCGGCGGGTCCGACCTCGCTGCCCTCAAGACGACCGCCGTCCGTGACGGCGACGAGTGGGTCATCAACGGCTCCAAGACCTTCATCACCAACGGCTTCTCCGCCGACCTGGTCATCACCGCGGTGCGCACCGATCCGGAGAAGGGGCCCAAGGGGATCACCCTCTTCGCCATCGAGGCCACGAAGGAGGGCTTCAGCCGCGGTCGCAAGCTCGACAAGGTCGGTCAGGACGAGTCCGACACCGCCGAGCTCTTCTTCGAGAACGTGCGGGTCACCGACGCCGAGATCATCGGTGAGCTCAACATGGGCTTCATCCACATGATGCAGAAGTTGCCGCAGGAACGCCTCGGCTGCGCCATCTCCAACATCGCCCACGCCAAGCAGATCCTGGGTGAGACGCTGCAGTACACCAAGGACCGCAAGGCCTTCGGCCAGTCCATCGGGCAGTTCCAGCACAACAAGTTCCTGCTCGCCGACCTCTTCACCCGCATCGAGGTGGCCGAGGCCTATGTCGACAAGTGCGTCGAGGCCCACGACGCCAAGGAGCTCACCGCGGTCGACGCGGCCAAGGCCAAGTGGTGGACCTCGCAGGTCCAGAACGAGGTGCTCGACCACTGCGTGCAACTGCACGGCGGCTACGGCTTCATGAACGAGTACCGAGTCGCCCGCGCCTGGCGCGATGCCCGTGTCTCGAAGATCTGGGCCGGCTCCAACGAGATCATGAAGGAGCTCATCGGCCGCGACCTCGGCCTCTGAGCGCCCCTCGTTCCCCGGATCGTCCCTAACAGTTTTGTAGTTTCTGGCCCGGGAGCTACAAATCTGTTAGGGACGATCCCTCGTTCCCGGACTCAGAAGGCGGTGTGACTGCCGTCTCTTGTCTGGACCGGTGGTCTCGATTTCGCGAGACGGGGCCGTTGGGGGTGGCTGGGTTCTGCGAGCCTGACGGCATGGTGAGCAGTGGTCGCGGGTTCCACCCGGTGATCGGGAGGTGGCGTCTGGTGGGCAAGGCGTTGGACTCCCTGCGGAGCCGACGGGTACGGCGAGCGCTGTCGATCGACGCAAGCGGCGGAGCCGGGGTTACGCACCCCGACGCAGCGGTGGAGGAGTGGCGTGACGAGCAGGGCCGTCTGCACCGAGAGGACGGCGCGGCATGGGTGTCTGCGTCCGGAAGCGCGGAGTGGCGCAGGCACGGGCGGCTCCACCGAGTCGGTGGTCCGGCGATGATTCGTCCGTATGCGTCGACGTGGGCGGTTGACGGTGAGCGGCACCGCTTGGACGGTCCTGCCGTCATCCACGCCGACGGGACGGCGGAGTGGTGGGTCGACGGGATTCGGATCCACGGGCAGGACGCGGACAGGTTGGACGAACTCCATGCGGCTGGGGAGCTGACTCTGCTCGCCACCGTCCTGGCCGGGTGGACGCCGGGCGCGGACCTGCAGGCGCTCGTGGCTGCTGGGCTGAGCCGGGGGTGATCCCCAGCCGCTGCGTTCAGGAGCGGGAGATGCTGACGGCGAGGCCGATGAGGTGGCTGATCCGGGCGAGTTCGGACTCAAGGAACTCGGGGCCGCCGCGTCGGCCGAGGACGACGATGTCGTCGCCCAGCGGTGCAGCGGCAAGCACGTCGTTCTCGCCTTCGCCCTTCACCTGGATGCAGCGGTCGGTCTGGTACCACGCGATCTCGTTGGGCGCGGCTTGGCTGCGGTGCACGATCTCGGTGCCGTCCGGCGTACGCCGCACGCGAGCGGCCCAGTCGGACCGGAAGGTCGGGGGAGCAGCTCGATGAGCCGGTCCAGCGCCTGGACCGGGCTGACCGTCAGCTCCTCCACGGCTTCGAGGTCGAGGAAGAGGTTGCCGCCGGCCGCGTAGCGCGAGATCCACAGCACGTGGACGCCGTCGAGCAGGTTGCAGGCGCTCACGATCGAGTCGGGCATGGTGCCCTGGGCGATCTCGAGGAGCACGTCGTCGACCGCGGTGCCGTCGTCAGGGCGGTGTTCGACGATCTCGATCGCTTCGATGTCGCCGCCCGCCTCGCCGATGGCCGATGCGACCCGGCCCAAGGATCCTGGGACGTCGGGCAGTTCCACGCGCAGGAGGTAGGGCATGGAAGCACTCTAGCGATCGGTTGTTTCACGGGCGTCACGCTTTCGCCGGCTCGCACGGGCCCCTCCGCCTTCGACGATGTGGGTACGGCGGTCGGCCACCCGTGCATTCGGGTGCGCCGCGGACGGACTAACGTGACCGTCCATGAGCGCTGTCGACGGGGTGTCCCAGATCTTCGACCCGGAGGCGTGGGACGTCGTCCCCGGCTTCGAGGACCTCACTGACCTGACTTACCACCGGGCGAAGGCCCACGGCACCGTGCGGATCGCCTTCGACCGTCCCGACGTGCTCAACGCCTTCCGACCCAACACGGTCGATGAACTGCTGCGTACCTTCGAGCACGCACGCATGTCGGCCGACGTGGGTTGCGTGTTGCTCACCGGCAACGGTCCGAGTGAACGATCCGGCAAGTGGGCCTTCTGCACCGGCGGTGACCAGCGGATCCGTGGTCGGGCGGGTTATCAGTACGAGGACGGGTCCGCGGCCGCCGGCCACACCGGTGGCGAGGAACCGAGTGCCATCGACAAGGCCAAGCTCGCCCGACTGCACATCCTTGAGGTCCAGCGGCTCATTCGCTTCATGCCCAAGGTCGTCATCGCGGTGGTCAACGGCTGGGCAGCTGGCGGGGGCCACAGTCTCTTCGTCACCTGCGACCTCGCCATTGCATCGCTCGAGCACGGTCGCTTCAAGCAGACCGACGCCGACGTCGGTTCCTTCGACGGCGGCTACGGGTCGGCCTACCTCGCCCGCCAGGTCGGCCAGAAGTTCGCACGGGAGATCTTCTTCCTCGGCGAGGAGTACAGCGCCGAGGACGCCGTCCGCATGGGGGCCGCCAACCGCGCCGTGCCCCATGCCGAGCTCGAGAGGACCGCCCTCGAATGGGGCGCCAAGATCAACGGCAAGAGTCCCACGGCCCAGCGGATGTTGAAGTACTCCTTCAACCTGCTCGACGACGGTCTCGTCGGACAGCAGCTCTTCGCGGGCGAGACCACCCGGCTCGCCTACATGACCGACGAGGCCCAAGAGGGCCGTGACCAGTTCCTCGAGAAGCGGGAGCCGGACTGGTCCCCCTTCCCCTGGTACTACTGAGTTTCAGGCGTTTGCGCAGGTCAGGAACGGTTTGGGGGTCGCCCGACCCCCTCTGGTCCGCAAAAAGTCCGCAAGAATCTCAGCGGCGCTTTCGGAGCAGGCATCGCGCAGGTGAGCAGCCGTCAGGCGCGCGGAATCTCCTTGGCCGTGTCGGCTCGCGCTGCTACAGTTGGTGATCTGGGCTGGCCGCAAGGCCCTGGTCCAACCTTTAGGCGGGGACATCCCCCGCCACCCTCTTGAGGCGGGTTCTTCCCGCCTCAAGTCGTTTGCAGGGGTCGCGGCGTGCGTGAGTTGAGCATCTTCATCGACGAGTCAGGCGACTTCGGTCCTTTCGAGAAGCATTCGCCGTTCTACGTGCTCAGCCTTGTCTTCCACGACCAGAGTGATGACATCGGCGGCCACCTCGACAAGATTCACGAGGCACTGGTGGTGCGGGGACTGCCGGCCAATCATGCGATTCACACCGGGCCACTCATCCGACGCGAACAGGACTACGGTCTGCTCGACCGGGCGTCTCGGCGATCGATCTTCCGGGTCCTGGTCGACTTCGTGCGCACCTGCGACATCACTCACCACTCATGGGTCTTCAGCAAGCGCGAGCTTGGCGACACGGACCAACTCGTCAGCGCGATGGCGCGCGAACTCGGCGCCCTCATCCGGTCGAACTACGAGTTCTTCCTGTCCTGGGAGCGCATCGTCGTCTACTACGACAACGGCCAGAGAGAGATCACCCACCTCGTCAACAGCATCTTCAATGCCCACCTCAGCGTCGAGGTACGCAAGGTGGTTCCTGCCGACTACAGCCTGTTCCAGGCCGCCGACCTGTGCTGCACGCTGGCACTTCTGCGGCAGAAGATCAACACCGTCGGACTCACAGCTTCAGAGCGCGACTTCTTCTCAACCCCGAAGGATAGAGCCGAGCGAGCCTTGAAGAAGGGCTACTTCAAGACGCTCGACCGCAAGCGGTTCGGCGCGTAGGCCGAACCCGCTCACCTGAGAGACGGGTCTTGGGTGAGCGGCCCGCAAGGTTGGCGTCACAAGGAGAGCCCTCTCGGTGGTTGCTGGCGCGCTGCGGGACTGCCACGGCTGGCGTCTGGTGCGGTCATTCGCCGCTGGCCGCCATGTCGAGCGGAGGGGTTCGGCTTGGATGCGCTGCCACCGACAGCTTGCTTCATCAGGTCTCCTGCCGCAGCCCGCGTGCGGTCTTCAGCTGTGGGCCACAGGTGGCTGTAGGTGTTCAGTGTCGTGGTCGCGGTGGAGTGGCCCAGAGCTCGCTGGACGGTGACGACATCGCAGCCTGCTGCAATGAGACCCGAGGCGTAGAAGTGCCTGAGGTCGTGCAGCCGGACGTGCGGCAGCTTGGCGGCCGTGCGCGTGGCTCGCCAGCGCCAAGTGATGTCGTTGTCATACATCGGCCCGTCGCCGACCGTGAACAACCAGGCGTTCGGTTCGGCCTCAGGTAGGTGGGTGGTGATGTGCTCCGACAGTGCGGTCAGCAGGTCGTCGGGGAGGAAGACCACGCGCTCGGAGTTGTACTTCGGCAACCGCACGGCGTACGTCGACCCCTCGCGTTGAAGTTGGCGAGCGATCGTCAGAGTTCGCTGTTGGAAGTCGATGTCGCGGACCTGCACCGCAGCAGCCTCGCCCTTGCGAAGCCCGGCGAAGGCGCAAAGTGCGACGTAGGCGCGGAAACCCTTGCGTGTCGAAACGCGGGTGCTGTCGGCGTGGGCGAGGAGGCGGCCGACCTCGGCGACCGTGGGGATCTGCATGGCGGCTTCGGTCTTGCGCCGGCGTGGAAGGGTGACCCCGGCACACGGATCGGCACCGATGACGCGATCGGCGACTGCGGCACGAAAGACGGATCGAACAATCACGAATCTGACCTTCACGGTGGTCGGCGCCCACTTCTCGGAGGCTTCCTTGACCCAGGCCTCGATGTGGGAGCGGCGGATGGCCTTGAACGGCAGATCGCCGAATGGAACAGACCCAACGGCCAGGTCCGCGTTTGCCCTGGTCGATGGCAACCAGAGTTGTCGAGGTGCCCAGTCGGCGTAGAACTCGTCGAAGGTGGTCCTGCCTGCGCGAGGTTCGACCCAGGTGCCGTCGCGGAGGCTGGCGGTGATGTCGTCGAGCCAGCGTTGGGCATCAATGCGCCGACCGAAGTGACGGGACCGTTCGCGGCCTCGTTCATCGCGGTAGCGTGCGCGCCAGCGCCCGTCGGGTCGCTTGGCGATGTTGCCAGCCATGGCACCTCACCGCGCTTCCGGGCGGCGGCTCTGCTCGGCACGCCAGAGAATCAAATCAGTGCGCCAGTAGCGGACGTGGCGACCGAGGCGAAAGCTGTGGGGTCCGTCGCCGCAGTAGCGCCAGTAGCGCATGGTGGCGACGGGGACTCGCAGGAGGACGGCAGCTTCCTGGATCGAGAGCATCTCGTCGTGTTCGTGGTTGTCGGGATCGATGAGTGGAGTCGTCATGGTCGTGCTCCTTGCCTGGTGAGGAGGCCAAGCGGTTCTCAGCCTCACCCATTAGGTGCGCGAGCGCTTCCCATCGATGTTCAGCGATATTCTGTGACGATGGAGGCATCGGAGACGGTCATCGAGCGGGCCCGCCGCGCAGCGGGTCTGACCCAGGCGCACATGGCGTACTGGTCGGGCACGCAACAGTCGTCGGTCTCGGAGTATGAGGCTCGCAAGAAGGCACCGACGTTGGAGGTCGTTGAACGGCTGCTGGCAGCGGCCGATGCGGAACTCACGTTCAAGCCGATCATCAACTTCGAGGAGCACGATGACCCAGAGATCGGGACCTTCTGGGTTCCTGAGCGCTTGTGGACCGTGCCGATTCCGGCGTGCTTCAGCAAGGTCCAAGTCGCCGGCTTCTTGTTCAAGTCCTCGCGTACACGGGTGTGGGACCTGTCGGTCGAGACTGAACGCATCGACTTCTACACGTGGGCGATCCTGCACGGCACCGCAGAACTGTTGCTGGACGCGGTCGACGGTGTGTTGTTGGTCCAAGTCTGGGACAGGCTGGAAATCCCCGAGGCGATCCGGCGAGCGTGGCAACCGGTTCTGGCAGCGGCCATCTCCTCGCAGGACACGTCACCGCGGGACCCGGGCGGATTCAGCGCCTGGATCACTAACGAGGTCGGCGTGACGTGGCGCCCGATCCGCAAACGGAAGCCCCGTCCGCCTCAGAAGCCGATCCCACGCATCTCTCGGGATTCGCCGGTCAGCATCGTGCGGCGGGCCTGGGCTTCCGGCCGTTGAGGACCGCCCCGGCTGCCGTAGCGATCGACAGCGTCGATGGCCTGCCGCCGGGCATGTGCAGGGCCGAGGTCAGCGCGGTCGCGCTGGAAGACCTCGACCCACTGTCGCTGGGCGTCCTCGACGCTGTCAGCCACGACATGCGCAGTGTTTGCCTGGCGCCCGCGGGTCATCGCGACGTACGCCGCCGCGGCTCCAGTGGTCTGGCTGATGGCGACGTGCGCCCGCTCGACGGTCTCGCCTTGGGCGCCGTGGACGGTGGTCGCGTACGCCAGTTCGACGAAGCGGGCGGCGTACGCGGCCGGCACCACTCGGTCGCGGCCATTGCTGCGCAGGGTGAGCGTTCCGTCGAGACCCACGCCGGCGACGGTCCAGGTCTGCCGGTTGGCGACACCGAGGGTGCTGTCGTTGCGACGGGTCGCGACGCGATCACCGACCCCCAACTGCTCCCCACGCGCCGTGACGAGCACACCCTCGTTCTCGGTGACTGTCTGGCGTCGGCCGCGGATGGCAGTGTTGAAGTCAGCGACCTGCTCGCGGGTGTCGGCGACCACGAGATCTCCGTCGGCGCCGGCTGCGGCCATTGCCGCGTCGCGCTCGCTCTTACTTGCGTGGACCACAATCTGTCCTCGGCGGTGCAGTGCGTCGAACACGCCCATTGGGTTCTCACCGGTACGCATCTGCAGGCTGATGGCGGCATAGTCGGGGTCGCTGAATCGATGCACCTTTTCCAACGTGACGACAGCGGTCGGGTGCGCCCACGAGACGGCATGGTCGAGCAGACCGCCGCGACCGACCGCGGGAAGCTGGTGCCGATCTCCGACGAGCGCGACTCGCGCACCCGCCTCGTCAGCGATGGACAGCAGGGCACGAGCGCTGTCCTGATCGAGCATCCCGGCCTCATCGACCAGCAGCAGATCACCGCGTCGCAGACGCGCCGCCGGGGTTGGCGTCGCATCGGGCAGGCGTGCCCAGTGACCCTCGCGGTCCCAACGCCACCCGTGCTGGTGGATCAGCCACGCAGCTGAGTGCCCCTGTGCACCGGTCTCGGCCGCGGCGACCTCGGCAGCTTTCAATGTCGGTGTGACGACCATCAGCCGGTGCCCCCGGGCAGCGAGGACTTCCTGAGTGGCCCGCAACGCTGTGGTCTTGCCGGCGCCGGCCGCACCCTCCACGACCACCAGCGTCCCGTCGCCCGCCAGCGCACCCACGACTGCCGCTTGGCTTGGGGAAACTCGCGTGAGCCCCCGAGGTGACAGCCGAAGACGGCGCGCAGGCCGCTCGCCACGGCGGGCGAGTCGACGAAGGAGATCGGCCTCCACTGCGAGCACCTGCGGCGAGGTCAATGCGCGAACGTGTTCGGGTACGTCGTCCGGGTTGGTGAGCAGTGGTGTGCACCGGACGGTCGCGCGAGCTGTGATGTCCTCGACCAACTCGATCCGCACGGCCGCCTCAGCCACCAGGTTCGCCTCAGATACGAGCATCTCCACCCGGCCCCGGATGTCTGCCATGTTCCAGGCTGACCGCTTGGCCGAGAGCTGCGCCAACGCCCACTCCGCGGCACCGTCCCGATCGACCTGTGCCACCAGCATCGACGTGACGGTTGCCGGTCGGTTCGCGTCGCGGTAGCCGAGGTCGCGCAACTCGTCGTTCCATCGGGCCACGAGGTCTGCGCCGCTGAGCGGAGTCACCTTGTCCGGCCGAGCCTCGGCCCACGCACGTCTGTCCCAGACTTCCCTCAGCCGTGGCCCCGGCTCTTCATTGGGGTGTTGCTGCCGCCAGTCGGCCTCGTAACGGTCGGTGTGGCGGTGGATCTGCCGGGTGCGTGCACTGAACGCCCCGGTGTAGGCGTCGAGTTGTTCGACCTCGCCCGATCTGGCGTCCAACGTCAGCCCGTGGGCGGCAAGTGCGCGACGGAACTCGGGGTCGGTGGCCACTGCAGCGTGTCCGATGCCGTTGATGGCCTCGATCATGTCGCGCACGCCGACCGAATGCAGACCGCGCCATTGGCCGGCGGCCCACACCCGCGCGTTGATTTGGAGGTGCAGATGCCGATGCGGGTCGCCCGCCCTCGACGTGTAGTGCCGGATCACCGCTGCCTCGATCTGCTCGACCGGCACCTGCACTTGACGACCACGAGGCCCCAACCGTGTCGTTGCGTGCTGCGCCACCCACTCAACAATCTGGCGAGCGGCTCTGCCCTGGGCGGCGTCCAGAGCCGCCGACACCTCTGGGTGCAGAGCCGCGGCCAGTGACCACGTCTTCGGGCCGTTGACGATGACCTCGACGAACCGCAGCGCGTTCGCGTCGTCACGCAAGCGGCCCTTCTTGGCACCGGTGTCGACGTCGATCCCGGCTACCCAGGACTCGTAGGCACCGGCGTCCAGATCACCCTTCGCAGCCACGCGCTCAGGATTGGCGACCAGACGCTGCGCCAGACCGCTGCCTTCGGCGAGATAGTAGTCATCAGCCCGCGAGTGATCGGCCTCGACGTACGCCCGGGCGGCCTTCGCCGACCCTCGGTAGAACTTCACTCCACCGTGCATCCGGATCACCCCGAAATCGGTGCTGGAATTAGCCTCAGCAACCTTCAGCAACGTCCAACAACTACCCTGAAAATCGATCATGGGCCGCCCAACCAGGGCGACCCATCTACGTTCTTCGTAGCATGCGTGCCGACGCTTTGACAGGGTCTGACAGCGATACAGAGGCGGGTTGAAGTCGAAAGTTGAGCGGCCGGCAACGGCCAACTTCGTCAAGTATCGTGAGCCGTTCATTTGTCAGTTGTGCACAGCTCGACTTCGGACGTCTTTGTCCACAGAATCATCGATGGCGTCCCGCACCCAGTCATTTCCGCCGAACGCTCGCTGCATGACACATTTCATGGAAGCGGCGTACATCGCGGCTTACGCCACAGCGCGGTCGTCACTGGCCGCGCTCGCGGACCAGGCCGACGGCGAGGACTCGTTCAGGTATGAGCGCGCTGTGCTCTCCCTCGATGTGATCCACAAAGGCGTCTTTCCTGCGACCTATCCGATCGTGGGTACGCGCCGCGACCTCATGCTCTGGCTCGAAGGTGCGATCGAGCAGATGATCGTGCTCGACGGTGATGGCCTCGCGCTTGAGCTGCTCCTTGGTGATGCGCCGAACCTCTGATGGGGAGATCGCCACCACCGGCGGTCTCCCCATCAGAGGTCATCAGGCAGCGTATTCGGCCGAGGGGCGCTCCGTCTGGCCCGGGCCGGACTCGTGCCCGGCGAGGGCAACCAGCGCCTGGTCGAGGAGCCGGCGAATGGCCGTCGTGATCGAGGTGCACTCGCTCTCGATCTTCTCGGCGCCCTTCTGGATCGACCCCGCGGTCTTCTTGATGGTGTCGATCTTGTCGAGCTGCGTGACCGCCTCGCCGATCTTCTCTTCGGCCGTGTCGATCTCGGCGTCGCCGGTGCGGACGGAGGCGGCGATCGCGACCGTGCGCAGCAGCAGTGCGACGGTGCGGACCACCTCGGTGTCGTCGCTGTCGGGATCGAAGGCGAGGACGACTCGTCGCTGGCCGAGGACGCGGATCGAGTGGCCGGCGTTCTGCTCGGCGGAGCGGACCACGCCCAGCGAGGCGCTGGCGCCCCGGTTGCGCTCGGCCTCGTCGAAGTACTCGCCCCAGTTGGCCCGAGAAGAGTCGGTCGTCTCGACGACGACGCGGGCGCTCGCACCCGCGACGGACAGCACACCGTCGCCCTTCTTGCTTCGGGACACCAGGCCGGTCGTACGAGTGGTGTCCTCGTACTCATCGCCGAGGCCGGCCGCGATGTCGTTCATCAGCGCGTGGATCTGGTCTTCGAAGGACGCACCCTTGATCGGGGTCACCTGGGCGAGCGATGCCTTTGCGTCCTGAATTTTCAGGGCGGTGCAGAGCGTGTCGACCTTCGTGGCCAGGTCGGCCTGGCCCTTCTCGAACTTCTTGGTGAGCTCCTCCTGCTGCTGGGCGAGCGTCGCTGCGTGCTTCGCCATCGGAGACGTGGGGTCGCTCGGGTCGAGCTGCTTGGTGGCCTTCGCGAGCAACTCGCTCGTGCTCGTCTGCACCTGCTTCTCCAGGGTGACCGCGAACTTGTCGAGGACGGGCTGCAGGCGCTCAAGCATCTCCGGGTTGTCGCCGCCGAACAGCCGACGCGTCTCGGCGAGCAGGTCCTTCTTGGTCGCGGCCACCGCCTCCGCGAGGTGCTTGCGGGTTGCGTCGTCGGCCTCGGTCATGGCCTTCTTCGCGTCGGCGGCGGCCTTCGTGACGGTCTCCGTCGCCGACTTGGCAGCGTCCGCCGTTGCCTCAGCTGCACGCCGTGTCGCGTCAGAGGTCTGGTCGCCGACATCCCTGAGCATCCGCTCGAGAGCACGGGTCTCCGACGTCAGTGCGGTCAGGCTGAGTGCCTTGGCCCCGAGGACCAACGCCTCGGTCGCGAACTTCGTCAGATCGGCGTCGGCGAGCGCAGCCGGGTCGTCACAGCGCTGCCCGCGCCCGCCGGTGACCCAGTGCCGAGCCTCGTTGACGACGTCGATCTCGGTGAGCGCGAGCGCGTCGATGATCACCGTCGAGCCCGCCTCATCGAACCGTGCTCCAGTCATTTCCGTGTGCATTCCGTACCTCCAGGTGTGCGGGCCACCCCGGCGGCGACCTCCCTTTCGATGGTGGGGGCCTGTGACCATTCGAACCATGTTGAGCCTGTTTAGTGGGCTAAACAGTCGCAGACAGCCAGAAGGCTAGGACGACGGCTAGCGTTTCATCCATCATCGGACCGACCGGTCGACCAGGAGAGAAGGGAGGAGGAACAGTGGAGTCGCTCGTCACGATGTCTGACATCGCCCGCATCGCAAGCGTCACCCGCCAGGCCGTCACCAACTGGCGCTCACGATCTGCAAGCATCCCGTTCCCTTCTCCGAGGTCGGTCGTGGCTGACGTCGAACACTTCGACCGCGACGAGGTGATCGACTGGTTGGAGGAGACTGGTCGAGGACTCAACGCCAGCGCCCGGCTCGACGCGCCGGCTGTGGCTGTTCCCACTGGCCTCGACGTTGAGGACGCGGTGGTGCTGCTCGCGCTCCGAGCCAGCGTCGGGCAGGACCTCGCACCTCTGGGGGCCGACGAGCGCATCGCGTTGGCACGAGAGGTCGACCCCGACGACACGTTCCTTCTGGACGAAGTGATCCGGCTTTCGGCTGCCGACGATCTCGCCGCCTATGTCGACGGCCTGCACGAGGCGTCGTACGGCCCGTCGGACGCACTGGATCGGCTGTACCTGACGCGCGCGGCTCAGGGTGGCCGCGGTCTGACGGCGGCCGCCGTCGCCCTCCTTCAGCAGCTTGCCGATGTGTGCCGCACCTTCCTCGGGCCCGACGGCGTTGCGGTCGAACTCCGCCTCGACCCGCAGGCCCGGTCGGTGGCCGCTGGATTCGAGTCGGCGAGTCCCGACAGCGAGCGCGCAGCGCTTCGGTTCCACGCGATCGACGGACGCCAGGTCGAGTCGATTCCCGGGCCGCTGGTCAGGGTGATTTCGTTGGCTGGCCTCGACGATCACGCGGCTCTCGATGCGGCAGATGAGATCGCGGTCGATCTCGACACCGACCAGATAGCAGTTATCGTCGGTCCGGCGTCTGCACTGTGTGATCGGCTGCGCGGTGACTTGTACAACGATCGGAAGTCGACCCTTCAGGCGGGGGCAGAGGACCACGGATGCGCTCTGGTCGCGGCCTTCAAGCTGCCCCGCGGTCTGTGGCGCGACGCTCACCGGCAGAACTTGGGTCTGTGGGTTCTTCGGGGCGCCTCTGCGGCAACGGCCGCAGTCGTCGGGGATCTTTCTGGCTCACTGGTCGATGGCCCCGAGCTGGCTGCCGATCTGCTCGGCGCGCTTGAGCAGACCGGTGCCCGGTCGTATCGATACGGCCGCGCGGTGCGGTACGCCGCGGTGTGGACCGGCGACACCGTCGTTCCGGTCGGTATCGGCGCGCAGCCCGCGACCGCGCTGGAAGCGTCGTCGGCGCACGAACGATTGGTCCGCTCCACGCTGGTTACTCGCGAGCCCATCCCGGGCTTCGATCTCCCTGACGCCCGACCCGGCACTACTGGGCCGAGCGCAACCCGCTCCCTCGGCGAGCTGGTTGATGCCGGGCTCATCGTCCGCCAGAGCGGCGCACGGATTTCGGACGATGATCTCGATCCCGCAGGCTCGGTTCGGGTCATCACCGCAGACGGCGGCGAGCCCCGGTGGATCGATCGCCTGGTCGAAGCTGCCCGCTATCGCTCCGCCGTTCACACCGAGCCGGGCGACGTCGTGTTCTCCCCCAATCCGCCGAAAGCCGTTGTTGATGAGACCGGTGGTGCGATCGTGGAGTCCCCGAGCCGGATCCTGCGTCCCGACTCGGCACGCGCTGGGATCGGGCCGCGAGCGCTCGCCGCCACGATCAATCGCCTGCGTGGCAACACCGAATGGAAGACCTGGCAGATCCCCGGGCTTCCGGCAGACCAGGTCGACCGTGTTGAGGCTGCGCTGGGCACAGTCGAAGAGCACCTCTCCGAGATCCGCAAGCGCGAGACGGCAGCCGCCGACCTCGTCACCAGTTTGATTCAGGGCGTCGCCGCAGGGTCAGTGACCCTCGACGAGCCCGACACCGAGAAGAAGGCAGGCTGACATGCCCCCGCGTAAGAAGACCGACACCACGGCACCTTCCACGATGAAGGAGCTCAAGGACACCCTGTGGAAGGCCGCCGACAAGCTCCGTGGGTCGCTGTCGGCGAGCCAGTACAAGGACGTCATCCTCGGTCTCGTCTTCCTCAAGTACGTCTCTGACGCCTACGACGAGCGCCGCGAGGCCATCCGATCGGATCTGCTCGCCGAGGGCTATGACGACGAGCAGATCGGCGACCTGATCGACGACCCGGAGGAGTACCAGGGCTACGGTGTCTTCGTCGTTCCGGAGGAGGCCCGGTGGGCCTACCTGTCCGAGAACGCCAAGGGCAGGCCCGCCATCGGTGACGAACCCGCCAAGACGATCGGTGCGCTCATCGACACCGCCATGGACGCGGTGATGCAGGAGAACCCGACCCTCGTCGGCACCCTGCCGCGCATCTACAACCGTGACAACATCGACCAGCGCCGTCTTGGCGAGCTTGTCGACCTGTTCAACAACGCACGGTTCAGTCGCCAGGGCGAGCATCGCGCCCGCGATTTGATGGGCGAGGTGTACGAGTACTTCCTCGGTGCATTCGCCCGCGCCGAGGGCAAGCGGGGTGGGGAGTTCTTCACGCCGCCCTCGGTCGTCAAGGTCATCGTCGAGCTCCTGGAGCCGAACCACGGCCGTGTCTACGACCCGTGCTGTGGGTCGGGCGGCATGTTCGTCCAGACCGAGAAGTTCATCCACGAGCACGAGGGCGACCCCAAGGACATCGCGGTGTTCGGCCAGGAGGGCAACGAGGAGACCTGGCGTCTCGCCAAGATGAACCTCGCCATCCACGGCATCGAGAACAAGGGCCTCGGCGCCCGCTGGGGCGACACCTTCGCGCGCGACCAGCACGCCGACCTTCAGATGGACTTCGTGATGGCCAACCCGCCCTTCAACATCAAGGATTGGGCACGCAACGTCGAGGACGCGCGGTGGAAGTACGGCGTCCCGCCGGCCAACAACGCCAACTACGCCTGGATCCAGCACATCCTGTCCAAGCTCGCGCCGGGCGGTAGGGCCGGCGTCGTCATGGCGAACGGGTCGATGTCGTCCAACTCCAACGGCGAGGGCGACATCCGAGCTCAGATCGTCGAGGCCGATCTCGTCTCCTGCATGATCGCCCTGCCGACCCAGCTCTTCCGCAGCACCGGCATCCCGGTCTGTCTCTGGTTCTTCGCCAAGGACAAGACGAAGGGCAAGCAGGGCTCCATCGACCGCTCCGGTCAGGTGCTCTTCATCGACGCCCGCGAGTTCGGCTACATGGTCGATCGTGCTGAGCGCGACCTCGACGACGAGAACGACATCAAGAAGATCGCCGACACGTTCCACGCCTGGCGCGGGACGAAGTCAGCGACGGCCGAGTACGCCGACGTGCCGGGCTTCTGCAAGTCGGTCACATTGGCCGAGATCAAGGAAGCCGATTACGCATTGACTCCCGGCCGGTACGTCGGCGCTGCTGAGGCAGAAGCCGATGGCGAGGAGATCGACTCCAAGATCGAACGGCTCACGAAGGAACTGCTTGAGGCCTTCGACGCGACCGAGCATGCGGCCGCAGCTGTGCGCAAGCAGTTGGAGCGGGTCGATGTCTGAGTGGACCACTCTCACACTTGCTGAGATCTGCGCGGCCTCGGGCGGGGGCATTCAGACGGGGCCGTTCGGGTCCCAGCTGCACGCGAGCGACTACGTAGCTGAGGGGACACCGAGTGTGATGCCGCAAAACATCGGCGACAATCGCATCTCGACGGAGAGCATCGCTCGGATCAACGACGCTGATCTTGCGCGACTGGCCAAGTACACGCTCCAGGCTGGCGACATCGTCTACTCGCGACGAGGTGACGTTGAGCGCCGAGCGCTTGTCCGGGAAGAGAACGCCGGATGGTTGTGCGGAACCGGATGCCTTCGCGTTCGGATCCAGGACCAGAGCGTCCATGACTCCCGTTTTATCTCGTTCGCGCTCGGCCTCGCCGAGTCGCGCGAGTGGATCGTTCGTCACGCAGTTGGGGCCACGATGCTGAACCTGAACACGGGGATCCTCGGTGGCGTCCCGCTCAGAGTTCCCGGGGTGAGCCAGCAGCAGGCGATCGCGGAGGTGCTCAGTGCGCTCGACGACAAGATCGCCGCGAACAAGGAGACCACCGAGCTTCTGCTCGGGTTGGCAGATGCGCAGTTCGTGAAGGCAGTGGCGGGTTCCAGTCCTGGTCCGTTGACGTTCGGAGAAGTGGCGGACATCGGAGGTGGAGGTACCCCTCGGACGACCGTGGACGAGTACTGGGGCGGTGCCGTCCAGTGGGCGACGCCGACGGACGTCACGGCCCTCGGCGCGCCTTACCTCGCAGGGACGTCGCGGACCATCACGGATGAAGGCTTGGCAGCCTGTTCGTCAGCGCTCTATCCGGTTGGGTCGATCCTGATGACGTCTCGGGCGACGATCGGCGCGTTCGCGGTGGCGAAGATTCCGACTGCAGTCAACCAAGGCTTCATCGTCGTCAATGCAAAGAACCCTGCGCACCAGTGGTGGCTGTTCCACGAGATGAAGAGCCGTGTGCCCGAGTTCCTGAGCTTTGCAAACGGAGCAACGTTTCTTGAGCTTCCGCGGGGCCGTTTCAAGGGGGTGAACGTGCGACTCGCCAGCGGGGACGCAATGGCCGAATTCGGCAGCGTCGTTGGCCCGTTGCACGAAGCGGCGGCCGCCGTCGTGGCGGAATCGGAGACCCTCGCGCGCACACGCGACGCACTGCTGCCGCTGTTGATGTCAGGGAAGGTTCGCGTCCAGGACGCGGGGAAGACCGTGGAAGGGGTGCTTTGATGGTCAGCGAAGCTGAGTGGGAAGAGCAGATGGTCGACGAGCTCTCCTTCCACGGGTGGCTCCCGCGGCAGGGCAAGGACGTCGCGCCCGGCACGGAGGGTGGCCGCGAGTCGTGGGACGACATCGTCTTGCCGGGCCGAGCGCTGACGGCGCTGCGCAAGCTGAACCCGACGGTGCCGGGCGAGTACCTGATCCAGGCACTCGCTGAGATCCGGGCACCGAAGTCGCAGGACCCGCTGGCTGAGAACTTCCGCCTTCACCAGATCCTCGTGGACGGCTACCGCGGGATTGCCTACGTCGATTCCGATGGCGTCGAGCAGAACCCGACCATCCGGTTCGTCAGCCACAACGTCGACGACAACGAGTTCCTCACGGTCAACCAGGTCACCATCCGATCCGTCGACGTTGTACGTCGCTTCGACATCGTGCTCTACGTGAACGGCCTGCCGGTCGTCATCGCAGAACTCAAGCGTGCGGGCGCTGAGGCGGCAGACATCGCCTCGGCTCACGCCCAGTTGGCGACCTACCTCCGCGAGTTCCCCATGGCGTTCCGCTTCGTCGTGCTCACGGTCATCTCCGACGGAATCCACGCCCGGTACGGCACGCCGTTCACGCCGCTGAACCACTACTCCCCGTGGAACGTCGACGACGACGGGAAGCCGCTCGGACGCCTCGACCCCGCCGACCTTGTCGAGCCCGGCGTTAACCCCGACGATGTCTGGCTGCCCGTAACGGTCGAGATGTTTGACCTGGTTCCCGGGATCTTCAACCAGGAGCGCTTCCTCCAACTCCAGCGAGACTTCGTCGCCTTCGACGAGGGGGCCGATGGCTACGCCAAGCGGATCGCGAAGCCGCACCAGTACTTCGCAGTGACCAAGGCCGTCGGCTCGACGGTCGACGCCCTTGAGTCGAACGGCAAGGCCGGCGTCGTGTGGCACACCCAGGGTTCGGGCAAGTCGATGGAGATGGAGCTCTACGCCCACGCTGTCTCTCGCCAGCCGAAGCTGAAGAACCCGACCCTCGTAGTCGTTACCGACCGCACCGAGCTCGACAGCCAGCTGTTCGAGGCGTTCAACCGCTCGCAGCTTCTGGCTGAGAACCCGATCAATGTGACGACCCGCAAGCAGTTGCGCGAGGAGCTGATCAACCGAGTCACCGGCGGGATCTACTTCACGACTCTGCAGAAGTTCGGTCTCACCGGCAAGGAGCGCGAGGCCGGCCTTGACCATCCGTTGCTCACCGATCGCCGCAACATCATCGTGATCGTCGACGAGGCCCACCGCAGCCACTACGACGACCTCGACGGCTTCGCCCGTCACATCCGTGATGCGCTCCCCAACGCCGCCTTCATCGCCTTCACCGGCACGCCCCTCTCGACCGCGGAGCGGGACACGCAAGAGGTGTTCGGGCGAGTCATCGACACCTACGACCTCACCCGCGCCGTGGCAGACGGTGCGACCGTGCCGGTCTACTTCGAGCCCCGCCTCGTCGCAGTGAAGCTCGCGGGCGAGGTGACCGAGGACGAGCTCGACGCGGCAGCGGACGAGGCGGTCACCGGCCTCGATGAGGTCGAGCGCGAGAGGGTCGAGAAGTCCGTGGCGGTCATCAACGCGATGTACGGCGCCCCCGCGCGGCTGGAGGCGCTGGCAAAGGACATCGTCGACCACTGGGACAAGCGCTCAGCCGCGATGGTGTCGTTCATCGAGTCGCCCGGCAAGGCGTTCATCGTCGGCGCAACGCGTGAGATTTGCGCGAACCTCTACGAGGAGATCATCAAGCTTCGGCCTGAATGGCACGACGACGCGGTCGACAAGGGCGTCGTCAAGGTCGTCTATTCAGGCTCCGCGTCTGACAGGGGCGTCGTCGCCAAGCACGTCCGCCGCGAGGCCTTGAACAAGGTCATCCAGAAGCGGCTCAAGGACGCTGAGGACCCGCTTCAGATCGTCATCGTCAAGGACATGATGCTCACGGGCTTCGACGCGCCGCCGCTTCACACGCTCTACCTCGACCGCCCGCTCAAGGGTGCTCTCCTGATGCAGACGTTGGCGCGGGTCAACCGCACCTTCCGTGGCAAGCCCGATGGCCTGCTGGTGGCGTACGCGCCGCTGGTCGAGAACCTGAGCAAGGCGCTGGCCGAATACACCGAGACCGACCAGGCGAAGAAGCCAGTTGGGCGCAACATCGACGAGGCCGCCGTTCTCGCACGCCAACTGATCGCCTCTTTGGACGAGGTGTGCGCTGGATACCCGTGGCGTCAGCAGCTCCAAGGCGATGCACGCAGCTGGATCAAGGCCGCTGTCGGACTGACCAACTACCTCCGCTCGCCTGCGACGCCCGGCAACCAGCCGGGCGAGGGCGAGACAGCGCTGGTCGATCGGTTCCGGAAGTTCGCGAACCAGCTGGCTCGAGCGTGGGCGTTGGCTGCTGGTTCGCAGACCCTCGAAGACCTGCGCCCGACGGCGAAGTTCTACGAGGAGGTGCGCGTCTGGGTGGGCAAGTTCGATGCCCAGGAGCGGCAGGCACAGGGCCGGCCGGTCCCCGAAGAGATCCAGCGCCTGCTGTCGAGCCTCGTCGCGACCTCGACCGAGACCGGCGACGTCATCGACATCTATGAGGCAGCTGGCATGCCCAAGCCGTCGCTGTCGCAGCTCGGCCCGGAGTTCGTCGCCAAGACCCTGCAGGCCGAGAACCCGCACCTTGCGATCGAGGCGCTGCGTGACCTGCTGACCGAGGAGAGCACGAAGGCAACGAGTCGCAACCTCGTGCGCCACCGCGCGTTCTCCGAGAAGCTCCGCGAGTTGATGAACAAGTACACCAACCAGCAACTGACCTCCGCCGAGGTCATCGCCGAGCTGATCGAGTTGGCGAAGGAGGTCGCGGCCGAGGGCAACCGCGGCGCGCACTTCACGCCGCCCCTCAACTCCGACGAGTTGGCGTTCTACGACGCTGTGTCGTCCAACGAGTCCGCCGTCGAACTCCAGGGCGAGGACATCCTGGCCGAGATCGCGCGGGAACTCGTCGGCGTGATGCGCCGCGACATCAAGACGGACTGGACCGTGCGCGATGACGTACGCGCCAAGCTCCGCTCGTCGATCAAGCGGCTGCTTGTGAAGTACAAGTACCCGCCGGACAAGCAGCCCGAGGCCATCCGGCTCGTCATCGAGCAGATGGAGAGCATGGCACCAAGTTTCGTGTCTGGTCGGGCTGGGCAGTCCTGATGTCAACTGACCCGGTTCCCGTCATCGAGGATGCGCCCGTCTTTCGGGTGCTCTCCTTGGACGGCGGCGGCATCAAGGGAACCTTCTCGGCCTCGGTCCTTGCCGATTTTGAGGAAACCCTAGGTGAGCCGCTGGTCGAATACTTCGACCTCATCGCAGGAACTTCGACCGGCGGCATCATCGCCCTGGGTCTGGGACTTGGGCTCACCGCGAAGGACATCCTCAACTTCTACGAGTCTCACGGCCCGGCCATCTTTGCCCGGGCGAAGGGGGCCTTCGGTGGGCTACTCGGCGCAAAGTACGGCGCTGAACCCCTTCGCGAAGCGCTCGTGGATGTATTCGGGGATCGGCTACTCGGCGAGGCGAAGACCCGACTCGTCGTACCCGCAACGAATCTCGACACCGGTGATGTCCACGTCTTCAAGACAGCGCATCACGCGCGGTTCGAGCGCGACCACCAGGCCAAGGTTGTGGACGTCGCGATGGCGACCGCAGCAGCCCCGACCTACTTCCGTACTCATCGGCTTCCGGCGGGCACGCCGCTCATCGATGGCGGCCTCTGGGCGAACAACCCGATGGGCGCAGTAGCCGTTGAGGCGCTCGGCGTTCTCGACTGGCCGAAGGGCTCCGTCAGGCTGCTGAGCATCAGTTGCACCGAGTCTGCGCCGACCATGCGTGACCGCAGCCGGGGTGGGCTCGGCATCGGACGCTGGCTGCCAAACTTGGTCGGCACATTCATGAGCGCCCAGTCGTCCGCCTCGATCGGGACCGCCACGCTTCTGCTTGGCCACGACAACGTCCACCGCATCTCCAAGACTGTCGGCGGCGACCGATACAAGTTGGATGGCATCAAGGAGATCGGATCGCTGCGGGGACTCGGCTCGACCGTGGCGCGCGATGAGTTCCCGAAGGTGAAGCAGATGTTTCTGATCGACAAGGCGCGGCCCTTCGTGCCGCTGCACCAGGGTGCCCGATGAAGCTGGTCAAGCACTTCGACGCGTTCCTCAAGAACAAGGTCAACCTCAGCGACAGCCGCATCGCCACTCTCGACAGCCGCGTCGAAGCGGTCGGCAACTTCTTGTCGTCGGGGTCAGACGTCATCTCGAGCAACTTCATCGAACTCATACCTCAGGGTTCGTACGCGCAACGGACGATCATTAACCCCGTCGGGCTTAGCGACGAGTTCGACGCTGACGTCTTGTTCGACATGAACGAGGTCGACGGCTGGGACGCCAAGGACTACGTCGAAGAGCTGTACAAGGTCTTCCGGTCGAGTGGCACCTATCGAGAAAAGGTGAGCCGCCGGTCGCGGTGTGTCGTCGTCAACTACGCGGGCGAGTTCCACATGGACGTCGTCCCGTTCCTGACCAGGCACGACCAGCGGTACATCACGAACCGCAACCAGAACGCCTACGAGCGCACCAACCCCGAGGGCTTCAATCAGTGGCTCGATGACCAGAACCGCCTGACGAGCGGGCGCCTCGTCAAGGCGATCCGGCTCCTGAAATACGTCCGCGACTTCAAGAACAACTACTCGGTCAAGTCCGTCATTCTGACCATCCTCGTCGGCGAGCGGGTCACTGGTGCTGCTCTCCTCGCGAACCCCGACCGCTACAAGGATCTGCCGACAGCGTTCCTCAGCCTGCTGGTCGATCTCGACGACTACCTTCAGGCCAACCCGACGATGCCCAGCATCGACGACCCGAGCTGCCCGACGGAGAACTTCAACCACCGATGGGACCAGGCCCAGTACGCCAACTTCCGGACATGGATCAATGTCTACGCCGGCTGGGCGCAGGATGCCTACGACGAGCCGGATCCCGCCGAGAGCTACCGGAAGTGGCGCAAGCTCTTTGGGGACAAGTTCGGCACCTACTCGACGACCGCGGTCAAGACGTCCGAGGCTCACCGCGCCGCGTCCAGCGTCCACGACACGGAGGAGTTCGCCGAATCGAAGTTCGTGGTCGCGCTCAACCCCGCGTATCGCGTCAGGCTGCAAGCGCGGACCGTCCGACGCGATGGCTGGCGGACCTACACGCTCTCGAAGCGCGGCAACCGTGTCGACCGAGGCCGAAACCTCACCTTCTCAATCGCTTCCTCGAACGTGCCGGAGCCCTACGAGGTCTGGTGGAAGGTACGCAACACTGGGCCCGAGGCGATCGCACGCAACTCGATCCGCGGCCAGATCGTGAGGGACGGGGGATCCCGTTCGCGGACGGAACCCACGTCGTTCCGGGGGAACCACTACGTCGAGGTGTACGTCGTCAAGGGCGGCGTGGTAGTCGCGAAGGACCACCATCCGGTGATCATCACGTAGCCAAGGTCCGCGAGGTCGGTCCGCAAAAAGTCCGCAAGAAGTTCAGCAGCGCCACGAAGTGACCAACAACGCCCGGCGCGACTGAGGCGACGTTTCCGCTGTTCACACGGGCTTTTCAGCCAACCACCAGCAACGGCCAGCCCCTGCCAACACGCCCGTGCCGACTACCCCTGGTACTACTGAGTCTTTGCGTTTCCGCAGGTCAGACGGGGCACGAGGCCGAAAGTCCGCGTCTGGTTCGCAAAAAAGTCCGCAAGATTCCGACGATCATCGACAGGCTCCAACATCGGCCAGCCAGATGGCAGACGTCGACGCGTGGTCGTTGCCGGGGTACGCGTGGCACAGCTGCCGACAGCCTGGCCGGATCCCACGTCATCGCGAGACGGGCGACTATGGCTCGCTCACCAGTCGGGAGAACCGGTTCGTCTCGCTCTCCGGATGATGGATCTCGTGATCTAGGTCGGCCCGGAGCGCGGTGCGAAGGTCCGGCAAGTCGGGTCCGGGGTATGCCGGCTGCTCCATAAAGCTGACAACCTCGCGGATTGCTGCGTCCCACCACTTCTGCGTGCCGCGCTCGCCGCGCTGTGACTTTCGGTCCTCGAGCAAGTCCTGCCAGACCCGGAGTTCCCAACTGTTGCGAGCGGCGTCCAGCGACACGTCCCCGCCGAGCAGTTCGCGTAGCCGGCGTTCGATCAGCCCCGCCCGCTTCGAGTTGTGCTCCCAGGTATCCACGGTGAAGTTCCACCACACCTGCCGACGGAGATTGAGGACTCGATAGGCCAGGTTCTGCAACGAGTCGTCCTGCAATTCCTTGACGACGTCTCGCAGGTCCCGCATCAGACGCTGAACGTGTTCGACCTCGTACTGAACGGAGTCGGCGGAGGCAGAGGCCGAGTCCGCGGATGATGACGCGGACGCTGCCGCGTCAGCCGCTTCCGCTGTGGTTCCGATCAACTGTCGAATCGGGTCCGCGATGTGGCGTTGGATGCCCTCAGCGATCTGGTCGACCTGACTCCCGACGGCACCAACTGCCAACTGCAGTTCCGCACTAGTCTGGCGGAAGCGTGTGGCGAAGCTGCCTGCCTCGCGGTCGAGGTAGATACGCAACAACTCTTCGTCTGCCAGGGCACGAGTTGATCGACCTTGGCGAGTCTGACGCCGCCCCTGATCATCGAAGTGCGGCGGCATGGTCGGGCGTACCTCGACACGGACGAACGGAGTCTTCTCGGCGACGCCCTCTTCCACAATAAATACGTCGACAGGGACTGGACGTGTTTTGCTCGCAACGTCCTGGATCCGGGCGACCGCTTTGTCGAGCCCCTTCGGGAGGCCGAAGGGGACGCCTGCGACGAGACCCGTCGTCGCGTCTTCGACCTCATCCACGCCGACGAGCAGATGGGCAACGTCGCGCGCAGGATCAGCAGCGACCCAGTTGGCCAGCGCGGCCAGCAGTCCCACCGTGACGGCGTCAACGTCGCGCTTAAACTCGTATCGGTCCGATTCGCCGAGCGCCAGCATTTGGCGCGCCGCGGCGCTGATGGTCTGGTACCTCGAAGCTGCGGGCGCACTCGTCACATGCCGTTTGTAGCAGGGAGCGCCGACGGACGAGTCCCGTGAGGTGTCACCGCTAGGATGACGCCGCGCGCAGAGTTCCACACGGATTTGGGCAGCCGCCTGCGAGCGTCTGTTCCGGCCATCGGCAACAACAGTCCGGCGTGGCGCGGCCTCCGGGGGACTTGGAAGGGGCTCGGCCCTGTGCCCTAGAGGTATCCTTGTGGAACTGGGCTGGCCGTGAGGCCACGGTCCACCCTCTAGGCGGGGATACCCCCGCCGCCTAAGGAGCAGCGATGACCAAGCACACGATGTCGGCTGAGGCCCGTCGTCGGTTGGTTGCGCGCTCGACCAAGGCGTCCGCCCGGCTGGAACGACGTGAGGTCCCTGCAGACCACGTCCGCTCCGAGAAGGTCGAGAACTTCGTCGCTGCCCTCCGCGCCAAGGCCTGATGGCCTTCCGGCCGGACTACGGCGAAACCCTTCTCACCGAGGAAGAGCGCGAGGCCCTTACTGACGCTGCTCGAGAACTTCTCGGTGATCCGATCCGCAAGGCAGACCTCTACGACCTCGAGCAACTGATCCAGAACGAGGTCGCCGACGAATACGTCGCTCGCGTGGTGCGACGCGATCTGACGGCGTCCGACCTGCTGACCGACCACCTCGTCCGCGAGCTGCACCGGCGCCTGTACGCGGCGGTCTGGGAATGGGGAGGGCGCCAGCGATCGCGAGAGACGAACATTGGCATCGCCCCGGAACACATCGCCGTCGAGATGCGGAACTCTCTCGACAACCTGCGCTGGCAGTGGGAACACGGCGCGGGCGTAACGCCGACATGGCTGGGCATCGCCGCCCACGCGGCGCTGGTCCATATCCACCCGTTTGTCGACGGCAATGGTCGCGTGACACGGCTGATCGCCGACCTCGTGTTCCTCGCCGCTCAGGACGACGACGGCCCTGTCATGGCATACGACTGGGCGATCGATCGGAAGACGTACATCCGGCTGCTTGGTGAGTACGACTTGACCCGCGACCCCGCGCAGTTGGTCGACTTCATCAACGTCTTCGAGGTCGGCGACGAGGCTTGATCGGACGCACAGCTGCCGGTGGCCGCGATGGACCGATTTCGCGCTGGTGAAGTGGGAAGACCAGCTAGGCTGGCCAAGTGCGGTTGTCGGACGCGTTGGCGCGCGGGTATCTGCCCCAGGAGCTGCCGCCGTGCTTCACCTCCGCCGACTTCGCCAGCAAGGCCAGCTCGCTCACCCTCCCTCGGATGGGAAGTGGAGGTATCCGGCCAAGTTCAGCCTGACGCGTGCTGGGGGCCTGCGGCGGTCGGCCGAAATTCCGAACCCATTCAGCCAGTACTTCTTGGCGGAGGCGTGTTCGGCAAACTGGACGCGACTCCAGCGCCTCTCGGCGCAGAGCCCGATCTCGCTCAGCCGACCCGTGCGCGGCTACTACTCAGCCGGGCGGTCGCTTGCGTACAAGAAGCCCATCGCTGAGTGGGGCCGGGAACTTGTGGCCCGCATGCCAGGCGGCCGCCTCACGCTTAGGACCGACATCAGTCAGTTCTACCCCTCCATCTACACCCACGCGGTCGACTGGGCGATCCGGGGGAAGAAGAAGGCGAAGCTGAACATCCACGGCACGGGGCTTGGGCCGACCTTGGACAAGCTCCTCCGCAACGGACGTGGTGGGCAGACGATCGGTCTCTCCGTAGGTCCCGACACCTCCTGGCTGATTGCCGAAGTGGTGCTCGCGAAGATCGATGCTGAGCTTGCCAAGCGTCATCCCTCGCTGTCGAAGCGCTGCGCGCGGTTCGGTGACGACATGACGTTCTATGCGACCAGTCACGATGAAGCGCACAGCGTGCTGGCGACCTACCAGCACCTGCTGTTGGACTTCGAACTCGCGGTAAACCCGAACAAGGTCGCGGTCATCGATGGGCTTGAGCCCGTTGAGGCACGTTGGGTTCGAAAACTTCGCACGCACCGCTACAGGGACCGCTCTGATAGCAATTTGGCGGCAGACATCGTTGACCTGTTTGACCTCGCGTTCGATGAGCGGCAGCGGTTCGCTACGCAAGGTGTCATGAGCTACGCGATCATGCGTTGCAACCCGTTCCCCGCCGGTGCGTCGAGTTGGCCGTTGTACCGCGACCTTGTCCTGGCCTCGGTCGGCCTTGAGCCGAGCACGCTGCGACACGCGTACCGCGTGCTTCGGTTCGCCAAGGATCACGGCCTTCCTGTTGACCAGGACAGGGTGTCGGAGGTTCTCAACGACCTCCTGGCCCGACACGCGGCATTGGAGCACGGGTTCGAGACCGCGTGGATCTTGTTCATACTCCGCGAGCTGGGTCTACCCCTCGACGCCGCCAGCGGGCGAGCAGTGGCCGGCATGAGCGATGCGTGCAGCCTGATTCTGCTCAGGGACTTGTGCGAGGGATCGAGTCGGCTGATGCAGTCGGTCGATTTCAACCAGGCCGTGAAGCGGGCGGAGGCCGATGATGCGTTGAGCTCAAGCGATTGGCTCCTTGCCTACGAGTTCCGGCATGCTCGGTGGGCGCGCCCGAAGAAGTGGGACTCAGTCGACGGTTGGAAGGACGCGCATCGTTTGGGCGTGACGTTCTATGTCAGCCCAAACAAGATGCCGAAGCCGCGGTTGCGTCGACGTCTTCCCCTCTTCCGTCCCTCCTGGGCATACCCGGTCCGCTGACCCGGGGCACTGCGTGCTGGTTCGGGGGATGCTTTGCGCAGGTGAGCAGTGTTGGGTGCGCGAATTCTTACTCGGCCCTGTCGACTCGCGTTGCTGCCGGCCAACCATGCGATTCACGCAGGGCCGCTCATCCGACGTGAACAGGGCTACGGCCTGCCCGACCGGGCGTCTCGACGATCGATCTTCCGCGTCCTGGTCGACTCGTGCGTACCTGCGACATCACTCACCACTCAGGGAAGTGGAGAAGAAGTCGCGCTCCGAGGCCGTGAGTCCGACCGGGGCGACGGCGTACTGCCCGCCACCGGGTCGGATCTTGCCTGGTGAAAAGGGGCCACCGGACCGTTCTTCGTCATGGTGGGCCCGCCTGCGTCGCCCGGCTGGGGCGGCCCCGCGGAAGCTGGGATGCAGGGCGTAGGCTCGTGAGACGGAGCCGTCCAGGCTTCCTCTCAGAGAGTTGCGCCCATGAGTGACAAGTCACCGCGGCAGGGCATGAGCAAGAAGTCCGGCAAGTCCATCAAGGAGAAACGCGCCGAGAAGCGCGGCAAGGTCTCGGAGGCGATCCTCCCCGACAAGACCCCGGCCCGGAAGAAGTGACGCTCCTGGGGCTTGGCGTCGTGGGTTCGTCGGTGATGGAGAACGAACGTCGGCTGCCGCTCCACCCGGATCACATCCCACACCTCGACGCCGACATCAGGGCCAGCATCACCCTCGAGCACGGGTACGGCGCGCGCTTCGGTGTCTCCGACGCCGCGCTGGGCGAGCACGTCGCCGGGTTCGCCTCGCGCGAGCAGATCCTGGCGGACTCCGACGTCGTGCTGCTGCCCAAGCCCCAGCACTCGGACGTCGCCGCGCTGGGGTCGGGCCAAGTGCTGTGGGGGTGGCCGCACTGCGTGCAGGACCCGGAGCTCACCCAGCTCGCGATCGACCGGCAGCTGACGCTGATCGCCTTCGAGGTGATGAACCACTGGAGCCGCGACGGCGGTGTCGGCCTGCACGTGTTCCACAAGAACAACGAGCTCGCCGGCTACAGCTCGGTGCTCCACGCGCTCGAGCTGGCTGGCCTCACCGGCGACTACGGACGGCGCCTGTCGGCCGTGGTCATCGGGTTCGGTGCCACCGCCCGCGGAGCCGTGACGGCCCTCAATGCCCACGGCGTCCACCAGGTCGCGGTCTTGACCAATCGCGGCGTCACCGCCGTGGGGTCGCCGATCCACTCGGTGCTGATCCGCCAGTTCGACCACGACCCGGACGAGGGCGTCAGCCACGTCATCACCGAGCGGGGCCGCGAGCCGTTGCCGGCCTACCTGGCCGAGAACGACATCGTCGTCAACTGCACCCTGCAGGACACCGCCCACCCCCTCGTCTACCTCGACGAGAGCGACCTCGACGCCTTCCATCCGGGAAGCGTGATCGTCGACGTCTCGTGCGACCGGGACATGGGCTTCAGCTGGGCACGGCCGACGACGTTCGACGAGCCGACGTTCGTGGTGGGTGACAACGTCCTCTACTACGCCGTCGACCACAGCCCCTCCTACCTGTGGAACTCGGCGACATGGGAGAACAGCAACGCGTTGATCCCCTTCCTGCGCCCAGTGCTCGAGGGCCCCACCGGCTGGGACGGCAACGAGACACTCAGCCGGGCGATCGAGATCCGGGAGGGTCGCGTCGTCAACCCCGCGATCCTGGACTTCCAGCGGCGGGCCACCGAGTCGCCGTACGCGCTGCTCTGAGACCTGGCTCCATCGGAACCCCCTCAGCGCTGCCTTCGGTGGAGTGAAAATGCGGTGAATCCAGCGAATCACAGCAGTTCCACTCCATCGAAGGTGCGGACCGGGCTCGAACCGTCCGATCGAGTCCGGACGGGTGCCGCATCCTGGTTGCGTGACGGCGATTACTCTGGCCCGCGTGAACATCGTCGTGCTGACCGGTGCCGGGATCTCTGCCGAGAGTGGGGTGCCGACCTTCCGTGACGCCGACGGTCTCTGGGCTGGCCACCGGATCGAGGACGTGGCCACGCCCGAGGCCTACGAGGCAACCCCCACCGCGGTGCAGCACTTCTACGACGAGCGCCGCCGGGCGCTTGCCGACGTGACGCCGAACCCGGCACACGTCGCGCTGGGCAGGCTCGAAGAGGTGCTCGGCGAGGGTCTCTTCCTGGTCACGCAGAACATCGACGACCTGCATGAGCGGGGTGGGTCCCAGCAGGTGGCGCACATGCACGGTGAACTGCTCTCCGCGCTCTGTCGCAGCTGCGGTGGCCGGAGCCACTGGACCGACGACCTCTACGACTTCCCGCCCTGCCCGCGCTGCGGCATGCCCGAGCTGCGGCCCGATGTGGTCTGGTTCGGGGAGGTGCCCTACGGCATGGACGTGATCCAGGGCAGGCTCATGCGCGCCGACCTCTTCGTCTCGATCGGCACCTCGGGCGCGGTCTACCCAGCGGCTGGCTTCGTGCAGATGGCGGCAGCATGCGGAGCCCGCACCCTCGAGCTCAACCTCGAACCCAGTGAGGGCACCGACTTCTTCGCCGAGGCCCGCCACGGACGGGCCAGTGAGCTCGTGCCCGCGTGGGTCGACGAGGTGCTCCACCCGCTGGGTTTCTGACCCTCAGGATCCGCGAGCCAGCTCCACGTCCACGAGGGCGTGCAAGCGCTCCGCGTCCGGCTCCAACCCCAAGCGGGGGATCCAGGTGTGCACCATCTGCACGAGCATGGCGCCGCTCTCGATGACTCGCGGATCCATGTGTCCGAAGACCTCGAGCGTGACCACGCCGTAGAGCGCCTGCCAGGCCTGCATGAAGATCCACAGCACGCCGCGGTCGGCAGCGTCGATGACCGAGGCATCCATCGGGATGAGCGGTTCCTCGACCGCCTCCCGCACGGCCACGGGCAGCTCGTCCAGTGTGGGATGGGCGAAGTCGGTGCGCCGCCAGACCTGCACGAGCAGCCCGTTCATGAAGTGTCCCGAGGTTGCCGTGGTGAGGAGCTCACGCCGGACGCACGCGGTGTCGGCGATCGGGTTGGCGAAGACCAGCCCGAACTCGCGGGGACTGCTCAGCGCCCATCGCCTGAAGGCCACCGCTGCCGCAACCAACCGCGCGGCCGGGTCGTCCTCGGGGTGACGCTCGGCGGCGAGGATGAGTGAATCGGTCGCGGCCCGGTCGATCTCGAAGGCGACCAGGTCGACGAGCTCCTGGTAGCTGGCCACGTAGCGGTAGAGCGCCGGAGCCGTCATCCCCATCCGCTTGGCGATCGCCCGCAGCGACAACTCCCCGCCCTCGGCCAGCAGGTTGCGTGCGGTGCCGACGATCTCGGCGTACGTCGCCTCGCGTTGCTTCTCCCGGCGCCCCGTCATCGAAAAACCCTCCCCGAGCCATTGACGCCGGAAGTTTACACTGTTTACAGTTAACGGCGTTAACTAACCTGAACGGTATTCACGGAGACACGTCATGATCGATCGTTGGGGCGGGTACGTCGCCCGTCGCTCCCTGCCCGTCCTGCTCGTCACGTTGCTCGTCGCCGCTCTTGCCGTGGTGCTCGGAGCGGGTGTCTTCGGCAGCCTCTCCGACGGCGGGTTCGACGACCCGGACAGCGAGACGGCTCGAGAGCTCGCCCTCGAGCGGGAGGTCTTCGGCAACCAGGCCGTCGATGTCGTCGCGATCTACTCCAGCGACGAGATGACCGCGGAGGACCCGGCCTTCCGAGACGCCGTCGAGCAGACCCTGGCTGCGCTGCCGTCAGGAGTGACCGCGACGAGCTGGTACGAAACCGGCGACCCCTCGATGCTGAGTCATGACGGCAACGCCGTCACCGCACTGATCTCGCTTGCGGGCGAGACCCAGGCCGAGAACTCCGAGAGCTTCGACGCGATCAAGGATGACCTCGAGGCTGCGGGACTGACCACCCAGCTCGCCGGGCCGTGGGCCGTCTACGCCGATGTCAACGACATCACCAGCGCCGACCTCGCCCGCGCCGAGCTGATCGCGCTGCCGCTGGTGCTGCTGCTCTCACTGGTCATCTTCGGCAGCCTGGTGGCGGCAAGCATGCCGGTGCTGGTCGGAGGTGTGGCCGTGGTCGGCGCGCTCGGGGTGCTGCGCCTGATCGCGGAGGTGACCGAGGTGTCGATCTTCTCGGTCAACATCATCACCTTGCTCGGCATGGGCCTGGCGATCGACTACGCGCTCTTCGTGGTCTCCCGCTTCCGTGAGGAGTTGGCCGGCCGCGACGACGATGACCCGGACGCCGTGTCGGCCGCGCTGCGCCGCACGATGGCCACCGCCGGACGCACGGTGCTCTTCTCCGGCCTCACGGTGGCGGTCGCGATGAGCTCACTGCTGGTCTTCCCGCAGAACTTCCTGCGCTCCATCGGGTACGGCGGCATGGCGGCAGTGCTCGTGGCGATGCTGGCCTCCCTCACGGTGCTGCCGGCCGTCCTGGGCTTGCTGGGACGACGCATCGACGCCGGCCGGGTGCCCTTCCTCAACCGACGCCGCCCGGCGGATCCCCGTGCCGAGACCGGCGCCTGGTCACGGTTGGCGCACGGAGTGATGCGGCGTCCCGTCGTGGTGGCGGCCGGGATCGTGGTCGTGCTGCTGGCGATCGGCTCACCGTTCCTCGGGGTCAAGTGGGGAGCGTCGACTACCGGGTGCTGCCCGACGACGCGGTCTCCCACCAGGCGGCCGAGCGCCTCAACACCGACTTCGGTCCGGAGCGTTCCACCGCAAACATCACCCTGAGCGGTGCCGACCGGACGCAGGTGGCGGCCTACACCGACGACCTGCTTGCCGTGGACCGGGTCATCGACGTCCAGCCGGTGGCCGACCGTGACGACGTCACGCTGCTGCGGGTCGCGTGGGAGGGCAACTCCCAGGCCGAGACCTCCCAACAGGTGGTGCACGACCTGCGTGCCGTCGAGCCTCCTGGCGGGACCCAGGCGCTGGTGGGTGGCCTGTCGGCCGACACCGTCGACCTGCTCGGCTCGATCGGTGACCACCTGCCGTGGATGGCGCTGGTCGTGGTTCTGGTGATGCTGGTGCTGCTCTTCCTCGCCTTCGGCTCGGTGGTGCTGCCGATCAAGGCGGTGCTCATGAATGCCCTGTCGATCACGGCGTCCTTCGGTGTGGTGACCTGGATCTTCTCCGAGGGACACCTCGAAGGGCTGCTGGGCTACACCAGTTCCGGATTCCTCGATGCCACCCAACCGATCCTCATGCTGGCGATCCTCTTCGGGCTCTCCATGGACTACGAGGTCTTCCTGCTCTCCCGGGTGCGGGAGCAGTGGGACGCGACCGAGGACACGGTGCCGGATCCCGGACGTCGCAACGACCTCGCCGTCGCCACGGGTCTGCAGCGCACGGGCCGGATCATCACGTCGGCTGCGTTGTTGTTGGCGATCGTGATCGGCGCCTTCGGCACGAGCGACATCGTCTTCATGAAGATGATCGGGATCGGCATGCTCGTCGCCCTGTTGATCGACGCCACCGTCGTCCGTGCGCTGCTGGTGCCGGCCACCATGAAGCTGCTCGGGCGGTGGAACTGGTGGGCACCGGGGCCACTCGCCCGCTGGTGGGAGCGGCACGGCTTCCGAGAGGAAGCCTCTACCGCTGCGCGGGACCTGGACGGCGTCGGATCTCCGCGCTGAGTAGTTTCGCTGTGTCGAATCACGAAACACGAAAGGCACACACGTGACCGCAACGCAGCGCTTCACCGGCAAGGTCGTCTTCATCACCGGGGCCGCTCGCGGTCAGGGTCGGGCCGAGGCCCTGAAGTTCGCGCAGGAGGGGCGAACATCATCGCCGTCGACGCCTGCACGCAGTTCGCTTCCACGTCGTACGCCGGCGCCACGGAGGCCGACCTCGCCGAGACCGTCCGACTGGTCGAGGCAACCGGTCGGCAGATCCACTCCGCCAAGGTCGACGTGCGTGACTTCGACGGGCTCGCCGCCGCGCTCAACGCGGGCATCGAGAGGTTCGGCCGCCTCGACGTCGTCGTGGCCAACGCCGGTGTCTGCTCCGGGAAGCTGTCCTGGGAGATCACCGCCGAGGAGTGGCAGGAGACCGTCGACATCAACCTGGGTGGGGTGTTCAACACCGCCAAGGCCGCGATCCCGTTCCTGATCGAGCAGGGCGAGGGTGGCTCACTGGTGTTCACGAGCTCGGTCTCCGGCCTCAAGGGCACGCCCTTCAACGCGCACTACGTGGCGTCGAAGCACGGCGTCACCGGCTTGGCCAAGACGATGGCGAACGAGCTCGGTGCGCACAAGATCAGGGTCAACACCGTGCACCCGGCCGGCGTGGCGACCGGCATGGACCTGCGCGCGGACATGCTTCCCTGATCGAAGCCCATGCCCACACGCTCGGCCCGATCTTCATGAACACGCTGCCCTACGAGATCACCCAGCCGGAGGACATCGCCGACGTCGTCGCGTGGGTCTCCTCCGACGAGGCGAAATACATCACCGGCACGCAGGTCCCCGTCGACTTCGGCAACCTCAACCGGTAGGCGTGCTCCGGCCCCGGCCAGCCCAAACCCTAGGACGTACGCCGCGACACGGGCCGCGCCTCATAGAGTGCTGCCATGACTGATCACGCCTCTGCCCGTGCCGCGCTCGACGCGATCCTGGGGTGCGAGGCGTGGTCGGTGATCCGTCGCGGCGATGCCGCGGAGGCGGTGCTGGTCGGGGGCGAGCGCACTGTCGTGGAGAGCCTCCTCGACGTACCGCTCGAGACCGGCACGCCAGCGGGTGGCGCCAAGCTCGACCGATTGCTGGCGGTGCCGTTCCGCCAGGTGCGCGAGCGTGGCTTCGACGCGATCGACGACGAGACCCCGCTCGTGGTGGTGACCCTCTCGGAGGAGCACCACCTGTCGGTGGACGACCTGCTCGCGGTGCTGCCCGACGTACCCCTCGACTTCACCGACCCGGGTGGTTTCGAGGTCGATGACGCCAGCTACATCAAACTCGTCGAGCAGGTGATCGCCGAGGAGATCGGGCGCGGTGAGGGTGCCAACCTGGTCGTGGCCCGCAACTACCGGGCCAAGCTCGCCGACTGGGGTGCCGACCAGGCGCTGACCGTGCTGCGACGCCTGCTGGAGCGCGAGCGCGGCGCCTACTGGACCTATGTCTTCCACACCGGAGACCGGATCCTCGTCGGTGCCAGTCCCGAGCGCCACGTCAGCGTGATCGGCGGCGACGTGCGGATGAACCCGATCTCGGGCACCTACCACCTGCCCAAGCAGGCACAGCCCGCCGAACGGACCAAGGCAGAGCTCCTCGAGTTCCTCTCGGACGAGAAGGAGATCTATGAGCTCTTCATGGTCGTCGACGAAGAGCTCAAGATGATGTGCGAGATCTGCAACGAGGGCGGCCAGGTGCTCGGCCCGTTCCTCAAGCCGATGACGCACCTCGTGCATACCGAGTACCTCCTCGCGGGCCGCACCAAGCGCGACATCCGCGAGGTGCTGCGCGACACCATGTATGCCGCCACCCTCACCGGCTCGCCGGTCGAGAACGCCTGCAAGCTGATCGCCGAGTACGAGCCGGAGGGCCGGGCCTACTACGGCGCTGCGCTGGCCCTGATCGGCCGCGGAGCAGACGGCTCGCCGATGCTCGACAGCCCCATCGTCATCCGCTCGGCCGACGTCTCCCTCGACGGCGAGCTCCGCGTCGTCGCCGGGGCCACGCTGGTGCGCGATTCCGACCCTGCGACCGAGGTCCGCGAGACCCACGCCAAGGCCGGCGGCATCCTTTCCGCCTTCGGCCTCGTGCCCCCTGCCGCCGCGCCCGCCGGCAGCCTGGGCGAACTGGCTCGTGACGAGGACGTGCTGATCGCGCTCAACCAGCGCAACCAGCGGCTGAGCACCTTCTGGCTGACGAACCAGGCCGAGACCACGCCCGACGGCGCGCTGCGTGGCAAGAGCGCGGTGATCCTCGACGGCGAGGACGACTTCGTCAACATGCTGCGCCACGTGCTCAGCGTGCTCGGCATGACGTCGCGCACGGTGCGTCACGAGGATTGGAGGCCGGGCGCGCTCGACGGCGCCGATCTCGTGATCGTCGGCCCCGGCCCAGGCGACCCGCGTGACGGCGCCGACCCGAAGATCCAACGGATCCGCGCCGCTGTCGACGAGCTGCTCGCTGCTGGGCGCCCGACGCTGGCCGTGTGCCTGGGCCACCAGACCCTCTGCGAGCGCCTCGGGCTCCCGCTGGCCTTCAAGGACATCGTCTTCCAGGGCACCCAGTCGCCCGTCGAGCTCCCGCGCGGCACCGAGCGAGTCGGCTTCTACAACACCTTCGTGGCACGGGTGGACGACTCCACGCCGCTTCCCGAGGACGTGGTGGTCTGGAAGGACGAAGAGACCGGTGACGTGCACCAGATCGAGGGCCCGCACTACCGCGGCATCCAGTTCCACGCCGAGTCGGTGCTCACCGAGCACGGTTTCGACCTGATCCACGATCTCGTCCGCGACCTGCTCGTCGGCGGCTGAACCGGTTCCCATGGCCGGGCCGTCGGTCGTCGTGGTCGACCACCACGACTCCTACACCTGGAACCTCGTGCACCTCGTGGCCGAGGTGACCGGGCGGCTGCCGGACGTGGTGCAGCATGACGCGACGGAGGCTGCCCATCTGCTCGGCTTCGATCGCATCGTGCTCTCCCCGGGACCCGGCCATCCCGGCGACCCGGCGGACTTCGCGGTGGGACGCCTCGTGCTCGCGCAGGGTGAGGTCCCGGTGCTCGGTGTCTGCCTGGGCATGCAGGGCCTCGTGATGGCGTACGACGGCACGGTGGAGCGCATCGAGCCTGCGCACGGCGAGGTGGCCCGGGTGCGCCACGAAGGCTCCTCGGTCTTCGCGGGCCTGCCGTCGCCGTTCGAGGCGGTGCGCTACCACTCACTGGCCGCAACCGTGGTGCCCGACGAGCTCGAGGTCACCGCCGTGTGCGACGGCGGGGCCGGCCAGCCCGACGTGGTGATGGGCGTGCGGCACCGCACCCGACCGCTGCACGGGGTGCAGTTCCATCCCGAGTCGATCCTCTCCGAGCACGGGGCCGCGATGGTCCGCACGTTCGTGGAGCGACCATGATCGGGGCCACGGCGAGCGGCATCTCCCCGAGCGAGCGCTTCGCCGAGGTGGCATCGAAGCAGGCGCGCTGCTTCTGGCTCGACGGCGGAGGTGCTCGCAGTTGGTCGGGGCGGCGTTCCTTGATCGGATGGCTCGACGACGACGACCTCTCGCTCACCCATGACGCCGTCCGGCAGGAAGTGGTGGCTCATCGCTCGTCGGGCGCGGAGGTGGTCGGCAGCGACATCTTCGAGGTGCTCGGCGAGCTCGTGGCACGTGACCGCGACCGGGCCGATCCGGTGCACTGGGTGGGCTACTTCGGCTATCCGTCGCGGTCCGACCTGCCGGCATCGATCGATCCGGACGACCCGGCCCCGACCGCGGTCTGGATGCGGGCCCGGCACGTGGAGTTCTACCGCCACGACTCGGAGGTCGGCGTCGAGGCGGAGGTTGCCGGGCCGTCAGCCGGAGGTGCGGTGCCGTCCGACTACCTGACCGCCTTCGACCGCGTCCAGGAGCACCTGCGCGCGGGCAACTCCTACGAGGTCAATTTGACCCACCGGGAGCAGTTGACCGGTGAACTCGACCCGATCGCCACCTACCTGCGGCTCCGGCGACTCAACCCGGCGCCGTACGCGGGCTTCCTGCAACATGACGGCAGCTGGCTGCTCAGCTCCTCACCCGAGCGGTTCGCCACCATCGACGCCGAGCGCTGGGTGGAGACCAAGCCGATCAAGGGGACCACGCCCCGGGGAGCCACCACGGAGGAGGACGACGCGCACCGGCGTCGTCTGGCGCAGGACCCCAAGTTTCGTGCCGAGAACCTGATGATCGTCGACCTGCTGCGCAATGACCTGGCGATGGTCTGCGAGCCCGGGACGGTGCAGGTGCCGGTGCTGATGGAGGTGGAGAGTTATCGCTCGGTGCACCAGTTGGTCTCGACGGTGCGTGGCCGACTGCGGCCGGAGCTGAGCACCATCGAGGCCCTGCGTGCACTCTTCCCCGCGGGCTCGATGACCGGTGCCCCGAAGCTGCGCACGATGGAGATCATCGCTGAGGTGGAGAGCAGTGCGCGTGGTGCCTATTCGGGGGCCTTCGGCTGGATCGCTCCAGACGGCCGTGCCGACCTCGGGGTGATCATCCGCAGCCTCAGTGGCGGCACTGATCCTGACGGTCGCCGCCGTTGGCAGTTGGGGACTGGTGGCGGCATCACAGTGGCCTCGGACGCCGTCGAGGAGTTCGCGGAGACCCAGTGGAAGGCCGCGCTGCTGCGCCAAGCGCGTTGCTGAGAGGGACTGTGCTCGCCCCGCTCAAAGCTGAACTGGTGGTGCCTACTCCCTGACACCCTTCGCCAGCTCGTCGACCAGCCGCTGGAAGGAGTCACCCTTCTTGCCCTCCGCGGCGGGCCAGTCACCCATCTCGACGTCGCGCTGGTCGACGACGCCACTGACGTAGGAGCCGTCGGAGTCCTCGAAGAAGAGCCCTTGCGGAACTCCGCTGAGCAGCGTCGTGCCGGGCCGTGGGGACGACCAGGACCGAACCACGACGTTGCCCCCGACTGCATCGATCTCATCATCGCTGGGCGCCGCGACGCCGAGGATCAGCACGCGCCCCCGGCAGGAGCGGCCTGGGACAACTCGTCGACAGAGCGCTGCACGTAGCGCTCGCCTTCACGCAGTTCTTGGTCGGAGCCGTCGGGGTTGATCAGGGTGCCACCACGCGAGATCTCCACATAGAGGGTGTCGCCCTCCTGCGCGCCGGCGAAGGCCTGCTCCACCTCGATCTCCACTACGGCGCGCTTGAGGGACTCGTCTCCGTCGTGGATGAGACGGCCGTCCGACCAGCCGACCACGCGGCCGACAGCCACGACCTCTGCCTTCGCGGCCACTTCGGTCACGGAAAGGGCGATGTCATAGTTGTATTGTCCGCTCCCTCTGAGGACCGCGCCGTCGACCTTGGTCTGGCTGGAATCGGACGACGACTGCTGATGGGTCTGGCCGGCGGAGGGCGGTGACGAGTCCGGGTCATTCGCTGAGCAGCCCGCCCCCACGGACAGGATGCAGGCAACTGCCGCCGTGCTCGCCAACCATCGAGAGTTGGATCCGCGTTCCATCTGTTTCCCTCTCAACTGAACCACGGGTTGATGTGCTTCTGGATGTGGTGCGGCCCATAGCGGGTGTGCCATGGCTTGCCGGCAGACGGCACACGCCCGTTGCGCAGGCAGCTGTGCGCCGTGTCGGCGACTCCTCCTCCGCTGGGGTAGTTGGTGCCGCTGTCATGGTTGACGCCCAGTGTGTGACCGAGTTCGTGGCAGAAGGTTTGGCGACGCTGGGAGGCGACATGGTCAGACGTCGCCATCTCGACCTCGTCAATGTCGATCCGAAATCGATCACAGTTGCCGGCGGTGTTGCGGAGCTTGCATTCCGTGTATCCGAAGTAGCCAACCACTCGAGTTTCGGCCCAACGCACATCGGTGAACTTGCCGCACGGAGAATGGAAAGCGGTGTCGACGACCGTCTGAGCGCGCAGCCGAGTCATTGTTTTGTCGGCCAGATTCTTATGATCGAAGCTGGGCAGGTAGCACCAGGAGTGGTGGCCCTTGTCTGGGTGCCCGTCGATGAATGCGGAGTCCGCAGTTGCAGGGGGACGGCAACCCAGGCCACGAGCATTGTGCAGGCGACGGCGACCAAGCTAAGGGATGTGGTTCGTAGCATGAGAGCCTCCGAGTGGCTTCGAGGTTGCTTGAATCGGGGAGAATAGATCCTCGCTCGAGGGGCGGTCTGAGAGTGCCACTTCTCGTTGAGGTCCAGGGAGTTGCGCTGAAACCAGGCGAGAACTTGTCACCTGCGTAACAACTTCATGACGCGCACGGACCGAGCAGTCTCGCCTGACACTGGGGTGGAATCCGGTCGGTCTCCGGGTTGCCAGAACCGTCGTCGGAGACCTGCCGGGAGACAGCGTGGCTGCACACGGCGCTAGGGTGAGGCCCACGGTCGACAACTCGAAGGGGAGAGCGTTGGTCCGCCGGGTCCACCTGCACATCGGTCTGCCGAAGACCGGGACGACCTACCTCCAGCTCGGCCTGTGGCAGCACCAGGAGGAGCTGGCGCATCGTGGAGTGCTCCTCCCGGGCCGCCACCAACGCCGTCACCTGCTTGCCTCGCTGGACTTCCGCGACGACCCCAAGTTGGCCTCCCGTCCCGGTGACGTGAGTCAGCCCTGGCGCGACCTCGTCGACGAGATCGCCTCCTGGACGGGCGAGGCCGCCGTGGTCAGCCACGAGTTCTTCGCTCCTGCCACGGTCGAACAGATCCGCCGCGGCGTCGAGCAGCTCGCGCCCGCGGAGGTGCATGTCGTGCTCACCGCCCGGCCGATGACGGAACTCGCCCCGAGCCGCTGGCAGGAGTGGGTCAAGAACGGCGGCCGCAAGGGGATCGACGACTATCCGCCACGTGCCGACTACGACCCGCACGATGCGTGGGGTTGGGGGTCGTTCGACCTGGCCGACGTGCTCGACCGCTGGTCGCAGGTGGTGCCGCCCGAACGGATCCACGTCCTGCCGACCTCGGGCGCCGGGGCGCCGCCCGACGAGATCTGGGGGCGCTTCACCGACGTCATCGGAGTGCCGGGTGCACGGCTGCTGCCACCGGACCGCAAGGTCAACGAGCGCCTCGGGCTGGTGCAAGTCGAGGCGCTTCGGCGGGTCAACGAGCAGCTACGGGGTTTCAGTGAGGGCTACGACCGGGGCCGGTGGATCCGGGGTTACCTGGCCTCCTCCGAGGTGATGCCTGCGGGGAGGCGGAGCCCTACCGTTGTTCGGAGGAAACCTGGGCCGGCTGGGTCGAGCGCGGCGATCGTGCCGCGGCCCTGGTGCGTGACGGTGGCTTCGACGTACGGGGAGATCTCGACCGGCTCGTTCCGCAACGTTCGTTGCCGTCCGGTCGGCACCCCGACGAGGTCGACGATGCCGAGCTCCTGCAGGTCGCCAACCAGATGATCGCCGCGATCCTCACCACTGCGCGCGCCCACAACCGCGAGCGTCACCGGCTGGAGGCCGCGATCCGGGAGGCGCAGATCCCACCGCCGCCGAGTCGGTTGCGTCTGCTCGTCCGACGCATCCGCGGCTTCTGGCGGATCTGATCACTCGAGCGGGGGTCGGCGTCCTCGGGCGGCGTCGGCGATCCGGGCAACGTCAGCGTGAGGCAAGCGCCCCTCCCGGGGCTTCCGTGGCGTCGACCCAACCCGAGTGACGCAGTGCCGTCTGTCGCACGATCGACAGGCCGAGTCCGGAACCGGGCATCGAGCGTGACTCGTCCGAGCGGTAGAAGCGCTCGAAGACCTTGGGCCGGTCTGCCTCGGCGATGCCCGGACCCTCGTCGGCGACGGTGAGCACGCCCTCCTCGAGAGTGATGGTGACCCGGCCTTCGGGCGGGCTCCACTTGGCGGCGTTGTCGAGCAGGTTGGTCACCGCACGCTCGAGCGAGGCCTCCTCGCCGATGACCCACCAGTCCCGCGCGCGTACGTCGAAACGCACCCCCGGCGCCCGGCGGCGGACCCGGGTGATCGCCCGGTCGAGCAGGTCGGCGAGGTCGACCGGCGCGACCACGTGGGAGCCGTGCTCGTCACGCGCGAGCTCCACCAGGTCACCGATCAGCGTGGTCATCTCGTCGATCTGCGCGCGCACGTCCTCGAGCAGCTCGCTCCTCGCCTCGTCGGGGAGGCCGCCGGTGGCATCGGCCTGGATGAGCAGGTCGAGGTTGGTGCGGAGGGAGGTGAGAGGGTGCGGAGCTCGTGGCTGGCGTCTGCGATGAGCTGTCGCTGGCGCGAGCGTGAGGCGTCCAGTGACTGCAGCATCGTGTTGAAGGCGCTGGAGAGCCGAGCGACCTCGTCGGTGCCCTCGACCGTGATCGGCGTGAGCCGGTCGGTGCGAGCGATCTCCTCCGCCTTGGCGGTGAGCCGGCGGACCGGACGCAGGCCGTTGCGGGCCACCCCCAACCGGCGAGTCCAGCGACGATGACGCCGGCAAGCCCGAAGCAGAGCATCACCAGCCCGAGCCGGTCGAGCACCTGCTCCTGGGAGTCGAGACTCTGCGCGATGATCAGTGCCCGGCCGGGCTCGACGGCGCTGGGCACCGTGACGACCCGATAGCGCTCGCCGTCGGCCTCCACCGTGCGGATCGCATGATCACGCTTTCCCTGGGCCACCCGGAGCTCGGGCTTGCCCAGGGGAAGGTCGCCGGCTCCGTCGATCGACCGGCCGGTGCCGTCGGACCACAGGAAGGCGATGCGGACGTCGGCGGCGCCGAATGCCCACGAGGGCATCTCCATGTCGTTGAGGTCACCCAGTGTCGAGCTCTGGGCGGCGCGTTCGGCCCGGTCGAGCAGCGACGCGTCCAAGGTGCTCTGCATCTGCACCCGCACGGTGACGTAGGCGCCGAGCGCCACGAACGCCACGGTCAGGCCCACCGCGAAGGTGGTCAGCAGCGTGACCCGGCTGGCGAGGCTGCGCTTGTAGTGCCAGCGGCCGTCGGAGTCGCGATCAGCCGCAGGCGCCTCCATCAGGAGGTCTCCTTGAGGACGTAGCCGACGCCCCGGACGGTGTGGATCAGCCGCGGCTCACCCTCGGCCTCGGTCTTGCGACGGAGGTAGCCGACATAGACCTCGAGTGAGTTGGCGGTGGTGGGGAAGTCGTAGCCCCACACCTCCTCGAGGATGAAGGCACGCTCGAGCACCCGCCGCGGCCTCCGCAGGAACATGTCGAGCAGGGTGAACTCGGTGCGGGTCAGCTCGATCGGGCGATCGCCGCGGCGTACCTCGCGGGTCGCCACGTCGAGCGAGAGGTCGGCGAACGAGAGCACCTCGCCGCCGTCTTCCTCGGGCACCACGCGGCGCAGCAGCGCACGCAGTCGAGCGAGGAGCTCCTCCAGGGCGAAGGGCTTGGTCAGGTAGTCGTCGGCGCCGGCGTCGAGACCCGCCACGCGGTCGCCGACGGCGTCGCGGGCGGTGAGCACGAGGATGGGCACGTCGTTGCCGGCCGTCCGCAGGGCGCGGGTGGTCTCGATACCGTCGAGGCGCGGCATCATCACGTCCATCACGACGACATCGGGACGCACCGTGGCGATGCCGGCCAGTGCCTCCGCGCCGTCATTGGCCAACGAGACCTTGAACCCGTTGAACTCCAACGAACGGCGCAGCGACTCACGCACCGCCTTGTCGTCGTCGACGACCAGGACATGCGCGGCGGTCGACTGACCGGCGTTGGCGGAGGAGACGGAGGACGAGAGGGCCACGCCCCTACTCTGCCACCCCTACCTGAGTCCTCGCTGAGACTTCAGAAGCGCGCCGCGAGCGCAGCGGCGCGAGATGCGTAGCCGCCGCCGAACATGGCGGCGTGGGTGAGCAGCGGGAAGAGCTGGTGCAGGGACTGTCGGTCGGCCCATCCCTCGGCAAGCGGGGTCACCGCCTCGTAGGCGTCGACGACCTGTTGCAGGTGGGGCAGCCCGAAGAGCGCCAGCATCGCCAGGTCGGTCTCGCGGTGGCCGCCGTGGGCGGCGGGGTCGACGAGCCACACCCGCCCGTCGGTCGCCCACAGCACGTTGCCGCTCCACAGGTCGCCGTGCAGCCGGGCCGGGGGCTCGTCGGGGACGAGCTGGGCCAGCCGCCCGAGCACCGACTCGATCACCTGGGCATCGTCAGGTGTCGCATGACCGCGGTCGCGGGCCAGCTTCAGGTAGGGCAGCACCCGCCGGGTCGCGTAGAACTCCGCCCACGACGGTGCGGGGGAGTTGGGCAGGGGCAGGCGCCCGATGAACCCGTCCTTGTCCCAGCCGTACGTCGCGGCACCGGCTGCGTGCAGCGTTGCCAGCTCCCGCCCGAGGAGGGCGGCAGCGTCGACGGTCGGCTTGCCCGTCTCGACGAAGGGCAGCAGCAGGCAGTCGACGTCGACGGCCAGCACCGCCGGGACCAGGCGCGGCGCGGCCTCGTGGAGCCAGCGCAGAGAACGTGCCTCGGCATCGAAGAAGCCGGCGGGCGGGTGCACGTGGGTCTTCATCAGCACGGTGCGGCCGTCTGCCACCTTCACCCGGGTGGCGGTGCAGATGTCGCCACCCGCGACGGGGAGGTCGCCGCCACTGCCGAGCCGAGCAGTTCCTCGGCGCGGCGGGCGACAGTGGGGTTGCGGGTCACCTGGTTGCCCCCTCCCGGCTGTCGAGCACGTCGCTCAGCTGAGCGATGAGAGCGTTGCTGCACCGCGACACGATGTCGAGCACCTGGGTGAAGCCCTCGTCGGCGCCGTAGTAGGGGTCGGGGACCGATTCGTCGTCCGGCGCCGGGTCGAAGCTGCGGAAGAGCAGCAGCCGGTCGCCTGCGACTCCCAGCTCGGCGAGATCGGCACGGTTGTCGGCGTCCATTGCGAGGACCAGGTCGAAGCCGTTGGTCTGCCGGGTGAACTGGCGCGCCCGGTGGCGCGTGGCGTCGTACCCGGCTCCGGTCAGGGTGGCTGCAGCTCGCGCGTCCATCGTCTTGCCGACGTGCCAGCCCGCGGTGCCGAAACTCTCCACCTCGACGACGTCGTCCAGACCCGCAGCGGCGACCCGGGCGTTGAGCACCACGTCAGCCATCGGAGAGCGGCAGATGTTGCCCAGGCACACCACGGCGATGCGGTAGTGGCCGGCCGCGCCGGGGAAGGGAGCACGGTCAGTCACGCTCCAGCACGAAGGCCGAGGTGAAGGCGCCGACGATGCTCAGCACGATCGCGCCACCGACGGCGGTCCAGAAGCCGTCGACGCCGAAGCCCACGTCGAACCCGTCGGCGATCCAACCGGCCAGCAGGAGCATGCAGGCATTGACCACCAGCAGGAAGAGCCCCAACGTGAGCACTATGAACGGGATCGACAGCAGCTTCACCACAGGGGCGACGTACATGTGGATCACGCTCAGGATCGCCGCGCCGATCAGCAGCGGCACGAGCTTCTCCTGCCAGTCGGAGCCTTCGAACCAGATACCGTCGAAGAACCAGGCGGCAACCGCCAGCCCGGCGACGTCGGCCACGAACCAGCTCAGGAACCTCATGCGGCAAGCCTAGTGGAGGCGGGGAAGTCCGGCTCGGGAATAGTCTGGGGCCATGGCAGCGCTCCCCACCCCTCGCGCATGTGTGGCGGCGATCCCGCCCTACGTCCCCGGTCGTACGCCGGCACCCCGGCCCGGTCTCACGACCTACAAGTTGAGCTCCAACGAGAACCCGTATCCGCCACTGCCCGGCGTGCTCGAGGCGGCCAGGACAGCGGCCGAGCAGCTCAACCGCTACCCCGACATGGGGTGCACGGCCCTCTACGAGGAGTTGTCGCGCCGCTTCGGACTTCCGGTCGAGCGGTTCGCTGCAGCGACGGGATCGGTCGCGCTGATCTATCAGCTCCTGCAGGCGTTCTGCGACCCGGGCGACGAGGTGGTGCACGCCTGGCGCTCCTTCGAGGCCTACCCGATCGCGCTCACCGCTGCCGCCGCGACCGGGGTGCCGGTGCCGGTGACCCCGGCCGGGGAGCACGACCTCGACGCGATGGTCGCCGCGGTCGGCGACCGCACCAAGGTGCTGCTGCTGTGCACCCCCAACAACCCCACGGGGCCGGCGCTCACCGACACGCAGGTCCGCCGAGTGCTCGCCGGCGTGCCGAGCCACGTGCTCGTGGTGGTCGACGAGGCCTATGTGGAGTTCGTGCGGATGGCGGACCCGGTGGACGGATTCGCGCTGCTGCGCGACTTCGCCAACGTGGTGCTGCTGCGCACCTTCTCCAAGGCCTACGGGCTGGCGAACCTCCGGGTCGGGTACGCCGCCTCGACGGTCGAGATCGCCGGTGCCCTGCGCGCGGTCTCGCTGCCGTTCGGGGTCTCGGGGATCGCCCAGGCCGCGGCGATCGCCTCGCTGGAGGCCGAGGACGCCCTGTTGGAGCGGGTCGAGGCCCTGGTGCTCGAGCGCGGTCGGGTGCTCGACGGACTGCGCGACAGCGGCTGGGAGATCCCCGACGCCCAGGGCAACTTCGTCTGGTTCGACCTGCCCGATGCGGGCGGCGACCGCACCACTGTCTTCGCAGCGGCCGCCGAGAAGGCCGGGATCGTCGTACGTCCCTTCCCGGGAGAGGGCGTGCGGGTCAGCATCGGTGAGCCGGAGGCCAACGACCGGCTGCTCGACCTCGCAGCTCGCCTGTTCAGATCAACTTCTTGAAGATCGACAGCGGAGCGTGCCGCATCACCGGCTTCATCGGTGCCCAGGGCCATGAAGGCACGCAGGCCGTTGCCTTCTCCCGCTCGATGGCGCCGACCATGGCGCGCACGCCCTTCTCGGTGGAGACCAGCAGAGGATTCCTGTTCTCCGAGCGGTCGTTCATCTCCGACTCGATGTAGCCGGGATAGAGCACGGTGACCTTGATCGGCTTGCCGTGGAGCTCGGTGCGCAGGCCTTCGGCGAGGTGGGCCACCCCGGCCTTCGTGGCGGCGTACGTCGTCATCGTCTTCGGCATGCCCCGCATCGCGGACATCGACGAGACCATCACGAAGTGCCCGCGGCCCTGGTCGCGGAAGATCTCCATCGCAGCCTCGGACTGGGCGAGGGCGGCGACGAAGTTGGTCATCGCGGTCTCCCGGTTCGCCTCGTAGCGCCCGGTGCCGAGTGGTGCGCCCTTGCCGAGACCGGCGTTGATGACGATCCGGTCGATGGTGGCGAAGTCGTCGGCGAAGGCGTGGAACACCTCGAAGACGGCATCCTCGTCGGTCACGTCGAGCGCGCGGACCTCCACCCGGCGGTCGGGATGCGCGGCCAGGATCTCGGCCTTCAGCACCTCGAGCTTCTCGAGGCGACGCGCGCATAGCGCGAGGTCGTTGCCCCGGGCGGCGAACTGGCGGGCCATCTCGGCGCCGAGGCCAGCACTCGCCCCGGTGATCAGAATCGTGGTCACACCACCTGACGCTACCGCCGAGTAGGCACAAATGGCAGCCGATGGTGCCTCATGCCTCTACGCCGTTCATCGGCGCAATAAAAGACAGGGTTGACTGTTTGTTGGAGGGGCTGTCACGCTGTGCCTCGTGACGACCACCACCCGCGTGCCGCAGGAGGAGCGCACCCGCGCCATGCGGGAGCGTCTGCTCATCGCGTCCGTCGAGTTGCTGATCGAGCGAGGCTGGAGCGGCACGTCGACCACACTCGTCTCGCAGCGAGCCGGCGTCAGCCGCAGGGCACAGTTGCACCACTTCCCGAGCAAGGGCGCCCTCGTGGTGGCAGCGGTCGAGTGGTTGGCCGAGCGCCGTGCGGAGGAACTGGCTGCCCTGGCCGAGGGGCTCCCGCGGGGCAAGGGCCGCACCCGTGCGGTCGTCCAGGCCCTCGGCGACCACTTCGCCGGCGAGGTCTTCACCGCCGCGCTCGAGCTGTGGGTGGCCGCTCGCACCGATCCTGACCTGCTGGCCGTCGTCGGCCCGCTGGAGCAACGGCTCGGACGTGAGACCCACCGCACCGCCGTGGAGTTGCTGGGAGTCGACGAGACCGTCCCCGGTGCCCGGGAACTCATCCAGGCCACGCTCGACCTGGTCCGCGGACTCGGGTTGGCCAACACCATCTCCGACGACACCCGACGCCGCCGGCAGATCCTCAACCGCTGGGCCGACCAACTCGACCTGTTCCTCACCACGACGACCTTGGAGGGCGCGTGAGCAACCCCATCCTCGAGCAGATCCTCGGTGATCTCTCGGCCGAGGGCGACCGGCTCGAGCAGCTCGTCACCCCGCTCTCCGACGCGCAGTGGCGCGTCGCCACTCCCGCCGACGGCTGGGATGTCGCCGCCCAGGTCTCCCACCTGGCCTGGACCGACGAGACAGCCGTGGCGGCAGCCGGCCCCAAGGAACAGTGGGACGCATTGGTCATGAAGGCGATCGAGGACCCCGCCGGCTACGTCGACCAGGAGGCACTGGAGGGCGCCAAGGCATCCGCGGCCGACCTGCTCGCCCGGTGGCAGGCCTCGCGCAGTGCCCTCCAGCAGACCTTGCGTGATCTCCCCGACGGCACCAAGTTGCCGTGGTTCGGCCCGCCGATGTCGGCGACCTCCATGGCCACCGCTCGTTTCATGGAGACCTGGGCGCACTCGCTCGACGTGCACGAGGCGCTGATCTCGACAGGCTCGATCACCGAGATGCCGGAGCCGACCGACCGCATCAAGCATGTCGCCCACATCGCCGTGCGCACCCGCAACTACTCCTACTCGGTCAACCAGCTCCCGGCTCCCGACGAAGAGTTCCGTGTCGAGCTCGTCGCCCCCAGCGGCGAGTTGTGGACGTGGGGCCCACCGGGCGCTGCCCAGAAGGTGAGCGGACCGGCGTACGACCTGTGTCGGCTGGCCACCCAACGCGTCCACCGCGACGACACCGCGCTGGTGGCTGTCGGCGCCGACGCGGAGCAGTGGCTCACGATCGCGCAGTGCTTCGCAGGGCCTCCCGGTGCGGGAAGGGCGGTCCGGTCATGAGCGTGCGGATCGGCAACTGCTCCGGCTTCTACGGCGACCGGCTGTCGGCGATGCGGGAGATGCTCGAGGGTGGCCATCTCGACTACCTGACCGGCGACTACCTGGCCGAGCTGACGATGCTCATCCTCGGCAAGGACACGATGAAGGACCCCAGCCTGGGTTATGCGCGCACCTTCGTGCGGCAGCTCGAGGACTGCCTCGGCCTCGCCGTCGAGAAGGGGTTCGGATCGTCAGCAACGCGGGCGGCCTCAATCCTGCTGGACTCGCCGACAAGGTTCGCGAGGTCGCCTCCGGGCTGGGGCTCGACGTGCCCATCGCGTACGTCGCGGGTGACGACCTGCGCCCCAGGGCGGCTGAGCTGGGGTTCGGTGATGCGCTCACCGCCAACGCCTATCTCGGTGCCTTCGGCATCGCCAAGGCGCTCGACGCTGGTGCCCGGATCGTGGTGACCGGACGGGTCACCGACGCCTCCGTGGTGGTGGGCCCGGCGGCTCACGCCCACGGATGGAGCCCCGACGACCACGACGCATTGGCCGGAGCGATGATCGCCGGCCACGTCATCGAGTGCGGGTGCCAGGCCACGGGCGGCAACTTCTCCGGTTTCCGGGCACTGGCGCGACAGGGGCTGTTCAACACCCCGATCGGCTTCCCGCTCGCCGAGATCGCGGCCGACGGCAGCACGGTGATCACCAAGCACGAAGGCACCGGAGGTGCGGTCACGATCGACACCGTCACCGCACAGCTGGTCTACGAGATCCAGTCGACCCGCTATCTCGGCCCCGACGTCACCGCAGACCTCACCTCGATCCGTCTCGAGCAGGAGGCTCCCGACCGGGTCGCCATCACCGGCGTCCGTGGCGAGGCCCCGCCGGAGACGCTCAAGGTCTGCGTCAACGAGCTCGGCGGCTGGCGCAACAGCGTCGAGTTCGTGCTCACCGGGCTGGAGACCGAGGCCAAGGCCGACTGGGTGCGCGAACAGATGACCGCCACGATGGCCGCCCACCCGCCGCAGACCGTGCACTGGTCGCGTACCTCCCACCCACACACGGATGCCGACACGGAGGAGGGCGCCAGCGTGCTGCTGCGTTGTTCGGTGCTCGACCCCGATGCCGGCCCGGTCGGCAAGCCCTTCACCGCTGCCGCCGTCGAGCTCGCGCTGGCGTCCTACCCGGGCTTCACGATGACCGGACCACCACCGGCGCCGACTCCCTACGGTGTCTACCTGCCCCACCAGGTGCCGCGCTCAGCGGTCACGCACACGGTGCACCATGCCGATGGCAGCACCGAGGTGGTGCCCGACCCGCGACAGCTGTCATCGGCGAGTGTCGACACACCAGCTGTGCCGCCGGCGATGGAGCAGGTGGGCCACCAGGTGCGTCGGGTCCCGCTGGGGACCTTTGTGCACGCCAGGTCCGGCGACAAGGGCGGCGACGCCAACCTCGGGCTGTGGGTCGCTCGTGATGATGTCGACGGCGCCGAGGTCTGGCAGGCGCGCGTCGCCTGGCTGACTGCGTTGATCACGCCTGCCAAGGTGCGCGAACTGGTACCGGAGGCGGCCGACCTCGACATCGAGGTGCACCGGCTGTCCAACCTCGGCGGCGTCAACGTGCTCATCCGGGGTCTGCTCGGTCAGGGCGTCGCGTCATCCACCCGGTTCGACCCGCAGGCCAAGGGCTTGGGCGAATGGGTGCGTTCGCGCATGGTCACCGTCGACGAGGGGCTGCTGTGAGCGCGGCGTCCGTGGTCCCCAGCTCGACCACCGGTCTCGCAAGCTCGACCAACGGTTGCAGGAAAGGGGGCACGGATGTTCACCGATGACCAGCTCACCCTGCGCGAGAGCGCGGCGGAGTTCACCCGGCGCGAGGTCATGCCGTACCTCGACGAGTGGGAGGAGGCCGGCCTGCTTCCACGGGAGCTGCACAGGACCGCGGCCGCTGCCGGCATGCTCGGTGTCGGCCACCCGGAGGAGATGGGCGGCGAGGGTGGCACCCTCCTCGACGGCTGCGCCCTGCAGGAGGGCTTCATGGCAGCGGGCGCCTCCGGTGGGTTGATGGCCTCGCTCTTCACCCACGGCATCGCACTGCCGCACATGATCGCCAACGGTTCGACCGATCTCGTCGACCGCTTCGTGCGCCCCACCCTGGCCGGTGAGCAGATCGGATCGCTCGCGATCACCGAGCCCGGCGGGGGATCCGACGTCGCCGGCATCACCACCCGGGCGGTGCGCGATGGCGACCACTACGTCGTCAACGGCTCGAAGACCTTCATCACCTCCGGCACCCGCGCCGACTTCGTCACCACCGCCGTGCGCACCGGCGGTCCCGGCCACGGCGGCATCTCGCTGCTGGTCGTCGAGGCCGACAGCCCCGGCTTCACGGTCACCCGGGCCCTGCGCAAGATGGGGTGGCACGCCTCCGACACAGCCGAACTTTCGTACGTCGACGTGCGGGTCCCGGTCGACAACCTCGTCGGCGAGGAGAACCACGGGTTCTACTACATCGCGGAGCAGTTCGTGGTCGAGCGCATCTTCTTGGCGCTGATGGGCTACGGCCACGCGTCGCGCTCACTCGACCTCGCGGCGGCGTACTCCAAGGAGCGGCGGACCTTCGGCAAGCCACTCGTCGACAACCAGGTGGTCCGCGCCAAGCTCGTGGAGATGCGCCGTCAGGTCGACGTCGCACGCACCTACACGCTCGACGTGGCGCGTCGTCATGTCGCCGGCGAGTCGGTCATCGCCGAGGCGTGCCTGGCCAAGCAGACCGCGGTCGACACCGCGGTCGCCGTCACCGACATGGCCGTGCAGCTCTTCGGCGGCACCGGCTACATGCACGGCACCGAGGTGGAGCGTCACTACCGCGACGCCCGGCTGCTGCCGATCGGCGGTGGCGCCACCGAGGTGCTCACCGACCTCGCCGCTCGACTCTTCGGTTACTCCGCATGAAGGAAGGCAACGCATGAAGCCGCTCAGCGACAGCGTCACCGTCTGGATCCACGCCCCGGTCGCCGAGGTGTGGGACCTGGTCAGCGACGTCACCCGGATCGGGGAGTTCTCGCCGGAGACCTTCGAGGCCAAGTGGACGCGCGGAGCAACCGGCCCCGAGGTGGGGGCGCACTTCGCCGGGCACGTGAAGCGCAACGGTGTGGGGCCGACGTACTGGTCGCCGTGTCGAGTGACCCGTTGCGAGCCGGGCGAGGTCTTCGAGTTCAGCGTCGGCACCGACAAGGTCGCGATCAACAACTGGGGTTACGAGTTGCGCGAGAGCGAGGGTGGCACGGAGGTGACGGAGTACTTCCGCCTCGAACCGTCGCTGCCCGTTCGTCTCTACTGGCTGGCGTTGGGCCGGCTGCGTGGCCGGACCAACGAGCGTGGCATGCGCACCACCTTGGAACGAATGAAGCAGGTCCTCGAGGCAGGCAAGGAGCAGCAGTGAGCGACAACCGTACGGCGATGCTCGACAAGATCGCCGACCTCGCGGCGGAGCAGGCCAAGGCGGTCGATGCCGGAGGCAAGTACATCGCCCGGCACAAGGAGCGCGGCAAGCTGACCGCGCGTGAACGGATCGAGTTGCTGGTCGACGAGGGATCCGCCTTCCTGGAGCTCATGCCGCTGGCCGGCTGGGGGAGCGACTTCGCGGTGGGTGCCAGCATCGTCACGGGCATCGGTGTCGTCGAGGGCGTCGAGTGCATGATCGTCGCCAATGACCCGACGGTGAAGGGCGGAGCCCTCAACCCCTGGTCGGTGAAGAAGTCCTTCCGCGCCGCCGAGATCGCCGAGCGCAACGGCCTGCCGACGGTCAACCTCACCGAATCGGGCGGCGCCGACCTGCCGACGCAGAAGGAGATCTTCATCCCCGGTGGTCGTGGTTTCCGCGACCTCACCCGCTCGTCGGCGCGCAAGGTGCCCACGGTCTCCGTCGTCTTCGGCAACTCGACGGCTGGCGGCGCCTACGTGCCCGGCATGAGCGACTACGTGATCATGGTCAAGGAACAGGCGAAGGTCTTCCTGGCCGGCCCGCCGCTGGTGAAGATGGCCACCGGCGAAGAGACCGACGACGAATCCCTGGGCGGCGCCGAGATGCACTCGCGGGTCTCCGGGTCCTCAGACTTCCTGGCCGCGGACGAGTACGACGCGATCCGGCTTGCGCGCCGAGTGGTGGCGCGCCTCAACTGGCGCAAGGCCGGCGACACCCCACTGCCGACGTACGCCGATCCGGACCTCGACCCCGAGGATCTGCTCGACCTCATCCCCCAGGACCTGAAGGAGCCGTTCGACCCGCGCGAGGCGATCCTGCGGATCGTCGACGGGGTCTCGACCCTTCGACAGGCTCAGGACGGCGCAGGCTCGACCACCGGTGGTGGCAACGAGGTCGCCTTCGACGAGTTCAAGCCGCTCTACGGCTCGGCGTTGTGCGTCGGCTGGGCGCGGCTGCACGGGCACCCGATCGGCATTCTCGCCAATGCCCGTGGTGTGCTGATGAGTGAGGAGGCCCAGAAGGCCGCGCAGTTCATCCAGCTGGCGAACCAGAAGGACACACCGCTGCTCTTCCTGCACAACACCACGGGCTACATGGTCGGAAAGGACTACGAGCAGGGCGGCATCATCAAGCACGGTGCCCAGATGATCAACGCCGTCTCCAACTCGCAGGTGCCGCACCTGACGGTGATCATGGGGGCGTCGTACGGCGCGGGGAACTACGGCATGAACGGCCGCGCCTACGACCCGCGCTTCCTCTTCACTTGGCCGTCGGCGAAGTCGTCGGTGATGGGACCTGCCCAGCTGGCCGGTGTGCTCGAGATCGTGGCGCGGGAGTCCGCGGAGAAGAAGGGCCAGGTCTTCGACGCCGACGGGTTCAAGGCGATCAAGGAGATGGTCGAGACGCAGATCGAGGAGCAGTCGCTGCCCTACGTGCTGTCGGGGATGGTCTATGACGACGGCGTGATCGACCCTCGCGACACCCGCACCGTGCTGGGCATCTGCCTCTCGGTCATCCACAACCAGCGGGTGGAGGGCGCCATGAACTTCGGCGTCTTCCGGCTGTAGCCGCCGGCCGGCCTGCCGCATCCGTTGGTCGAGCTTTTCGCATCCGTTGGGCGAGCTTGTCGCATCCGGAGGTCGAGCCTGTCGCATCCGTTGGTCGCTCGCCATCCGTTGGTCGCTCGCCATCCGTTGGTCGAGCTTGTCGAGACCCCGCAACAACCACTGAAGGAACTCCCATGATCACCAAGATCCTGGTCGCCAACCGAGGCGAGATCGCCCGGCGCGTCTTCCGCACCGCCCGCCGGCTGGGCATCGCCACGGTGGCCGTGCACTCCGACGTCGACGCCGACATGCCCTTCGTGCTCGATGCCGACGAGGCCGTGTGCCTGCCCGGCAACAGTCCGGCGGAGACCTATCTGCGTGCCGACCTCATCCTCGACGCAGCCCGGCGCTCCGGTGCCGATGCGATCCACCCCGGCTACGGCTTCCTGTCGGAGAACGCCGACTTCGCGAGGGCGGTCGTCGATGCCGGCCTGGTGTGGATCGGTCCCGCGCCCGAGTCGATCGAGGTGATGGGAGACAAGCTGCGGGCCAAGGAGCTCATGCACGCGGCCGGCGTCCCCCAGTTCGGTCAGCTGGAGCCGGATGCCTTGACCACGTTCGACCTGCCGGTGATCGTGAAGGCCGCTGCGGGCGGTGGCGGCCGCGGGATGCGGGTCGTGCACGACCTCGACCAGGTGGCCACGTCGGTGGCTGCCGCATCGGCCGAGGCTGCCTCCGCCTTCGGTGACCCGACGGTCTTCGTCGAGACCTACGTCGAGAACGGCCGCCATGTCGAGGTCCAGGTCATGGGCACCGCCGACGGCGCGGTCGTGCTGGGGGAGCGCGACTGCTCGCTGCAGCGACGGCACCAGAAGGTCATCGAGGAGGCGCCCGCCCCGGGGCTCACCGACGACACCCGCAAGGCGCTGCACGAAGCGGCGCGCAAGGCCGTCGAGGCAATCGACTACCGCGGCGCGGGGACGGTCGAGTTCCTCTATGACACCGACGCGGACAGGCTCTACTTCCTCGAGATGAACACCCGCCTCCAGGTGGAGCACCCGGTCACGGAGCAGGTCTTCGGGGTCGACCTGGTGGAGATGCAGATCGCGGTTGCCGAGGGGCGTCCGGTGGCGCCGGTGGGTGAGCCGCGGGGACACGCCATCGAGGTGCGGCTCTATGCGGAGGACCCGGCTGCCGACTACGCACCGCAGACCGGTCGGCTCCTGGACTTCACGGTGCCGCACGATGCGGAGTTCTTCCTTGCTGCACACGGGATCCGGCTCGACACCGGATTCGTCGCAGGTGACGACGTCTCCACCTTCTATGACGCGATGCTGGCCAAGGTGATCGCCTGGGCGCCGACGCGTGAACAGGCAGCACGGTCGCTCGCCGGGGCGCTGGAGCGCTCGTCGTTGCACGGACTGGTCACCAACCGTGACCAGCTGGTTGCCTCGTTGCGGCACGACGACTTCCTTGCCGGGAAGCTCTCCACCGGCTTCTATGCCGACCACCCGGAGGTCTTGACCGGCGCCGCTGCCGATTCGCAGGTGGGGCTGGTCGCGGCGGTCGCGCTGGCCTCGCACCGGCAGCGCAACGCCGTGGTGCAGAGCCGGATCCCGGCTGGCTTCCGCACCGTCGTCGCGCAGCCACAGGTCACGCGATTCGGGCTGGCAGGCGACGAAGTGGAGGTTGCCTGGTATGGCGGTCGTGAGGGTTTCCGGCCTGCTGACGCCGACAGCGGAGTGCAGGTGCTCGAGGTGTCTCCGGAGGCGGTGCTGCTCGACGTCGGCGGAGTCCGCCGTCGCTACCGCACCCGGGTCCTGGCCGACGCGGTGCTGGTCGACGGCCCGCGTGGCGGCGCCACCCTGCGCATCCTGCCGCGCTTCGTGGACCCGGCCGACCAGGTCGCCGAGGGGTCGCTGCTGGCGCCGATGCCTGGATCGATCGTCGGTGTCCATGCGGCCGTTGGTGATGTCGTGACGGCGGGGCAGACCCTCGTCGTCATGGAGGCGATGAAGATGCAGCACACCATCGTGGCGCCGTACGCCGGCGTCGTGGGCGAGCTCCCGGTCGCGGAGGGCGAGCAGGTCGAAGCGGGTGCGGTGCTGGCCCTGGTCAACGCAGGTTCCGAAGAAGGGGAATGAGATGACGACGATGTTCACCGAGCCCGAGGAGCGGGTGGCGCTGCGCGAGGCGGTGCGCAAGCTGGCCGGCAAGTATGGCCACGACTACGTCGCCAAGCAGGCAGCGAGCGGCGGCAAGATGACAGAGATGTGGCTCGAGATGGGCCGCAACGGCTTCCTTGGCGTCAACCTCCCCGAGGAGTACGGCGGCGGTGGCGGCGGGATGGCCGACCTGGCCGCGGTGCTCGAGGAGACCGCTGCCGCTGGCGCGCCGCTGCTGATGATGGTGGTCTCACCGGCGATCTGCGGCTCGATCATCACCCGCTGCGGCACCGAGGAGCAGAAGAAGCGCTGGCTGCCCTCCATCGCCGACGGCACCCATCTGATGGCGTTCGGCATCACGGAGGCCGATGCCGGATCCAACTCGCACCAGATCACCACCACCGCCACCCGTGACGGTGACGAGTGGGTGCTCAGCGGACAGAAGACCTTCATCTCCGGGGTCGACGAGGCGCAGTCGGTGCTCGTCGTCGCGCGCACCGCCGACGAGAAGACCGGCAAGCTCAAGCCGGCCCTCTTCGTGTTGCCCACCGACTCCGAGGGATTCAGCAAGCAGGTGATCCCGATGTCGTGGCAGGCACCGGAGAAGCAGTTCACGCTGTTCCTCGACCAGGTACGGCTGCCGGCGGATGCGCTCGTCGGCGACGAGGACGGCGGCCTCTGGCAGCTCTTCGCCGGCCTCAACCCCGAGCGGATCATGGGCGGTGCCTTCTCCTGCGGCATGGCGATCTATGCCCTCGACAAGGCGGTCGAGTACGCGAAGGTCCGCTCTGTCTGGAAGGACCAGCCCATCGGTGCCCACCAGGGCATCGCGCACCCGCTGGCGAAGATCAAGATCGAGCTCGAGCAGGCGCGGTTGCTGTGGCAGAAGGCCGCAGCGCTCTACGACGCCGGCGACGACATGACCGCGGGTGAATACGCCAACATGGCGAAGTACGCCGGCGGCGAGGTGGCCTGCAACGCCACCGACGTCGCGGTGCACACCCACGGCGGCAACGGCCTCACGGTCGAGTACGGGCTGGCCAACATGCTCGTCGCCGCCCGCCTCGGCCGGATCGCCCCCGTCTCGCGCGAGATGATCCTCAACTTCGTCGCCATGCACTCCCTGGGTCTCCCCAAGTCCTACTGACCCGCGAGGTCGCCCGGGTTGTGCGCGAGGTTGCCCGGGTTCCGCGCGAGGTCTGCGCCGTGTCGGGAGGTCGTGGCAGGCTGGTCCTGTGGCAAGACGGAAGCAGCGGGCAGAGGTGTCGACGTGGATGGTGGAGCGGGTCCGCGAGCTCGTCGCTGCACTGCCGCGCGTCGATGAGGAGAAGGCCTGGGTCGGGGTGCGTTGGCAGGTGTCCGGGTCGACGTTCGCGCACATCTTCGGCGGTGAGGACGACCTCATCCGGATCACCCTGCGCGGCGAGCCGGACGAGGTGGCCGCCTTCCAACACCTGGGCCACCCCTACTTCAAGTCGGGCTGGGGCAACGACGTGATCGGGATGGTGCTCGACGAGCAGACCGACTGGGACGAGGTCGGGGAGCTGCTCGTCGACTCCTATTGCTTGCGCGCTCCCGCCGGGCTCGCCGCCACGGTGGAGCGCCCCGCACCCTGACCAACGCGCCATCGGTGGTCGCGCACAGGTGCCAGTCATGATGGAGGCATGCGCATCCTCGGCGACGACCTCCCCACGCTCCGGGCCACCCGTACCAGTGTGAAGTGGCGTCTCCACGATCCCGACGTCTTGCCGGTCTGGGTCGCCGAGATGGATGCGCGGCCATGTCCGGCCGTCGTCGAGGCGGTCACCCGCGCGATCAGCAGCGGCGACACCGGTTATGGCTGGGCGCCCCCGCTCATCGAGGCCTTTCGCGACTTCGCCGCCCGTCGCTGGGGCTGGATCACCCACTCCGAGAGCTTCGGGCTCGTGCCCGACGTGATGGGTGGCATCGCCGAGATCCTGCACCTGCTGCCGGGCGAGGCCGTCGTGGTCAGCCCGCCTTGCTATGAGAGCTTCTTCGGATTCGTCGAGTCGGTGCGCAAACGGGCGGTCATGGCTCCGCTCGACACCGAGCATCGACTCGACCCGGAAGCGCTCGAGCGCGCGTTCGTCGAGGCCGGGCCAGGTTCGGCCTATCTGCTGTGCAATCCGCAGAACCCCACCGGCACGGTGCACACGCCGGAAGAGCTGGGAGAGCTCGCGGAGCTGGCAGATCGCCACGACATCCAAGTGATCAGCGACGAGATCCATGCACCGCTGGTGCACGAACCTGCCGCTTTCACCCCTACCTGCAGGTGCCGCAGGCTGCGCGTGGCATCGCGATCGTCTCCGGCTCCAAGGCCTGGAACCTTGCTGGGCTCAAGGTCGCCCTCACGGTCGGTGGCCCCGAGGTCACGGTGCTGGCGGAACTGCACGAGGTCGTCACCCACGGCGCCAACCACCTGGCCGTGCTCGCCCAGACCGCCGCCTATTCCGAGGGCGAGGGATGGCTCGACCAGGTGCTCGGTGAACTCACCGACCGCCGCGCCCTGCTCGCAGACCTCCTGGCCGAGGAACTCCCGCAGGTGCGCATCGCACCGTCAGCGGCGACGTACCTCTCGTGGCTCGACTGCAGCGCACTCGGACTGGACGACCCGACGCAGACCTTCCTCGACAAGGGCCGCGTCGCCTTGGCGCAGGGCTGGCGTTATGACCCCCTACGAGGCAGGCAGTGGGCGCGGATCAACCACGCGACCTCGCCCGAGGTACTGACGGAGGCCGTACGTCGGATGGCGGCGTCGCTCTGACCGCTCAGTTGACGATGACTTGGCGCAGGGCGGTGCCAGCGGCGAGGTGGTCCATCGCTTCGTTGACGTCGCCCAACGCGATCCGGTCGGAGATGAGCCGTTCCACCGGAAGCCGCCCCTCGCGCCACAACTGCTCGAACGCAGGCACGTCGCGAGCCGGCACGGCAGAACCCAGATAGCTCCCCACCAGCGAGCGGCCCTCGGCAACGAATCCCAGGGGAGACACGCTGATGCGCGCGTCGGGATGCGGCAGACCCACGGTGACGGTGGTGCCACCCGCGCCCGTGAGGCCGATCGCACCTTCCAGGGCACGTGCGCTGCCGGCGGCCTCGACCACCACCCGGCCCTTCACACCCTCGGCCTGTGCCTGGGCAGGGGTCAACGCCCGGTGCGCACCCAAGTCGGTGGCGAGACCCAGCTTCGAGTCGACCGGGTCGACCGCCACCACGGTGACGTCGGGCACCGACAGCGCGGTCAGTACGGCGGCCATCCCGACACCACCGAGTCCGACGACGACCACCGTCTCGCCCGCACGTGGGCGACCCGCGTTGAGCACTGCCCCGCCGCCGGTCAGCACCGCGCAACCCAGCAGCGCTGCGACGTCGGCAGGTACGTCGGCCCCGACCGGCACCACCGAGCGGCGATCCATCACGGTGTGGGTGGCGAACCCGGAGACGCCCAAATGATGCAGCACCCGCTCGCCACGACGCGTCAGGCGAGTGCCGCCGGCAATGAGCTCGCCGAGGTTGTTGGCAGCGCTGCCCGGGGTGCACGGCGTGATCCCGCCACGACCGCACGCCTCGCACTCCTCGCAGCGCGGCAGGAAGGTGGCGACGACCCGCTGGCCGACCTCGACGTCGGACACCGCGGTGCCGACACGTTCGACGATCCCCGCAGCCTCATGGCCGAGCAGCATCGGCACCGGTCGGGGTCGGTCGCCGTTGAGCACCGACAGGTCGGAGTGGCACAGGCCGGCGGCCTCGATGCGCACCAAGAGCTCGGTCGGACCTGGCTCACCCAGCTCCAGGGTGTCGATCGTCAAGGGGCGACTTTCGGCAAAGGGGCCGGGAGCGCCGACCTGGTTGAGCACCGCGCCCTGGATCTGCATCAACTGACTCCTTCACCCGCGAACCCTCACGAATGTCCCGCGAACTGGCAGAAATATCCAGCGAACCAGCGAAAACGCGCGCAACAACCGCTACCTCGGCGCGTAACCAGCGCCACTTCGCGTCAGCCGCTGACGAGCATGCAGACCGGGCGCTGGACGCCTGCGTCCTGGATCGGGATCCCCGGATACTCCCAGGTCGGCTGCATCGCCTCGGTGACCCGGTCGAGATCTCCGGAGCGCACCGCCTCCAGCCGGTTGCCGTAGACATCGATGCGCTCCCGGGCCGCGGCGAGTACGTCGTCCCACTCGTCCTGCAGTGGTGGTGCCGCGTCGACGGCCTCGAGATCGACCACGGTCTGCTCCCACTCGGAGACGATGCGCTCGTAGGCCGGAGCGAGGGTGTCGAGGTCCCCGTCGGTGAGGTCGTCACCGGTCTTGATCTTGGCGAGGACGTTGAGGCCGACCGTGAGATCGTTCTCGAAGTCACTCTCGTCACGACGGATGCCGACGGCCAGACAGGCCTCGCTGACCTGGGTCACGAACTCCGCGGAGCCCTCCACGACGGCTCGCAGCGAATAGGGATCCATGCAATCCGTCCGGCCGAGGCCCAGTGTCGCGAGTGCGTCGTTCAAGGAGCCGGACTCGGCCCCTCCGGGCTGGACCCGTCCGTGGCATCCGCGTCGGTCGAACCGGGCAGGAACCCCGTGCTGACCTTCGCCCAGTCGCCCGTTGCCAACAGGTCGCGCCTGGTCTCGGTCTGGGTGATGAGCTGGTCACCGGAGTCGATCACGACCTCCCACGCCGCCTGCTCCTCGGGCTTGTCGGAGCTCAGTGCGGACAGGATCTCCTGCATGGCCCGCAACCGGTCCAGCCGGGAGTCGAACCCATGGTGCCACTGCGCGAGCTGCTCCGCGCTCGGCTCCTGCTTGTCGAGGATGCTCGTCACGACGTCGATGGCGGGGGACTCCTCGGCCGACAGTGCCGAGTTGACCGACGCCGTGCATGCCGCCATCGCCCGCTGGTGGAAGGGTGCGTCGTCCGGGACGGGCAGTCTGGTCTCGGACGTTGAGCGGCCGTCCGGCGTGGCGTCGTCGCCGGCGTCGTCGTCCGACGAGCCGTTGCAGGCGCCGAGCAGGAGGAGAGCAGCAGCGGCGAGAGCCATCCGCGAGGAGGTTCGTGGGTTCACGTCCTCGGCCTACCCCGGGGGCAGTCGTCTCACACCCGCGACTCCAGGTCCCCGACCGGCAGGTGGTGCCAACTGCGGACGAAGAACGAATCATGCCGTACGCCGCGGCTGGGGTCCGCGCTGATGTGGGGGTGCGCGGCCAGCAGCTCCTCGATCGCGATCGTCGCCTGGAGACGGGCTGCGTGGCTTCCGATGCAGAAGTGCGGACCGCTGCTGAAGGCCAGGTGCCGGTCGGGCCGCCGGCGTACGTCCAATTCTGCTGCGGTCTCCCCGAACTCCCGCGGATCGCGGTTGGCGGAGGCGTAGAGCATCATCACCTTCGCGCCCTCGGGAAGCACCGTGTCGTGGATCCGTACCTCGCGGGTGGTGCTCCGCGCGAGTCCCTGCACCGACGACTCGAGGCGCAGGAACTCGAGCACGGCACCGGAAATCAGGGAGGGGTCGTCGAGCAGTAGTCGACGCTGGCCAGGAGCGGCGGTGAGCAGGGTGATCCCGTGCGAGACCAGGCTCGCCGACGTGTCGCTGCCACCGGCGACCATCACGAAGCAGAAGCCCAGGATGTCCCAGTCGGAGAGCCTCTCCCCGTCGAGCTCGGCGGCAACCAGAGCCCCCAGCAGGTCGTCGTGCTCGCAGGTACGGCGATGGGTGATCTGCTCGGAGAAGTAGCCCATCATCTGCGCCGCCGCGTCCATGCCACTCAGCTGTTCGGGGTCGACGGCGAAGCCGTCGTTCTGCACCTGCGTGAGCGCTGCGACCCACGGTGCGAAGGCGGCGCGATCGCTCTCGGGCACCCCGAGGAGATCGGCCAGCACGAAGACCGGAAGGGGGGACGACACCAGCTGGTGGAGATCGACCTCCTCGCCGGCCGCAGCGCGCTCGGTCAGGTCGGCGATTCGCTCCCGCACGAAGTCGCGGATCTTCTGTTCCATGCTCGCGATCCGGCGCGGGGTGAAGGCGCGACCGATGAGGCTGCGCAAGGCGGTCTGCACGGGCGGATCCAGCATCACGATCGTCGGCGGGATCCCCAGCTTCCCGATCTCGTCGGGGTGGAAGGTCAGTCCACGTGCCGACGAGTACGTCGCGGGCTCACGGACCGCGTCCCAGATGTCGTCGAACCGTGCGAACGACCAGAACTCGGGAATCCCGGGTGCCCCTGGATGGTGGTGCACCGGCCGTTCCTCGCGAAGTGCGGCGTAGGCCGGGTAGGGGTCGGCGCGGAACGCGGGATCCAGCGGGTCGTACGCCACCGTCATGGGGACATCCTTCTAACAAGAGCCGTTAAATTGGCTGTCGCTAGTGTTCAGTGCCGTGGCCCGAGATGCAACCCCCACCAGGCAACGACTGGTGCGCGCGGCCGAGCGGCAGTTCGCCCGCGACGGCGTGGGCGGTGCCCGGCTGGCGTCGATCGTCCGCGAGGCCGGCCAGGCCAATGACTCGGCCGTGGGTTACCACTTCGGCTCGCGGCAGGGCCTGGTCGCCGCGATCGCGGCGGAACATCTGGGCACGATGGAGGGTCGGCGCAAGGGGCCCGCGCCCGGGGACGGAGTGCTGGAACTGGTCCGCAAGGTCGTCGAGCCGACCACCGACCTGCTGAACGACGAGCGCGGCAGGGACTTCCTCCGGATCATGGAGCAGTTGGCCGGATTCTCCGGGTTGGCCACCGGGCGCACGGTCGAGTTGCTGACCGGCACTGTCCTGGACCAGCAGCTGCGGGCCCTGGTCGAGGCACTGGAGGCGGAGTTCGGCACCGACGTCGCTAGGGAACGCGTCGCGACCGTCGTCACCTTCTTCGCCGCGGCACTGGCCGAGCGGGCGCGCGAGGTGGAGTCGTCGCGCCGGGTCCGGCTCTCGCACTCACGCTTCGTGGACCACCTCGTGTCGATGCTGACCGGTGCCCTGACGGGCTGACGCAGCCTCGGGCGCAATCAGCGCGACTTCGGCCCGCAACTGCGCGACCTCGGCACGCAACTGCGCGACTTCGGCGTGGGTCAGCCGTCCGCGAGGTCGAAGAAGACGATCGGGTCACTTGTCGGCTGGGGAGATCCGCCGTCGGGTTCCACGGTGATCCCGGCACCGACGGCGTCGGTGGCGTCACCGGTGAGGAGCATGGTCTGGTCGGGACGGTCCGGCATCAGGCCGGCATCGACCATCTCGCCGTCGGGTGTCTGCAACCAGAGCTGGTAGTCGCGGCCCTCGGGAGCGGACGGCATGTCCTGGGTGATCACGACTGCCCGCCCCTGCGACACCGAACGCACCAGGCGGGCGGTCGCGCCGTCGGCCAGGTCGAGCCTGACCTCCTGTGCGTCGTCGGCGGCCATCACCTGGTCCGCCATGTTCGGTGCCTCGCTGGTCTCGTCCGTCCACGGTTGGATGACTGCCACGGCGCCGCCCAGCAGGACGACGACGGCCGCGGCGGCCGCGAGCAGCGGCAGCCGACGTCGGCGCCGTTCGATGGGCACGACCGCAGCCGACGGTTCCGACTCGGTCGGCGGTGTACGCAGGGGCGGCAGCGGGCGAACCTTGGCGATCTCGGAGAGTACGGCGTCGCGCAGGGCCGGCGGCGGAGGTGCGCTGGTCAGCTCGGGGAGGAGGCCGGTGGCTTCGCGAAGCTCAGCCACCTCGATCCGGCAGTCTCCGCAGACCGCCAGGTGTGCCTCGAAGGCGACGCGTTCCGCGTCGTCGAGTGCGTCGACCGCGTAGGCACCGGAGAGTGCATGGATGTCGTTCACTGGGCCACTCCCATCGTGTCTCGCAGTCGGATCAGGCCGTCTCGGATGCGTGTCTTCGCCGTCCCGACCGGGAGGTCGAGCAGGCTGGCCACCTCGGTGTGCGTGTAACCGCCGAAGTAGGCAAGTTCGATCGCCTCGCGTTGGACGGTCGTCAAGCTCGTGAGCGCCGCGCGGACCCTCCTGCTCTCCAGCCCGGCCAGCGCCGCCTCCTCGGTGGAGTCGTGCTCCACACGGTGGTCGGCGCGGGCGTAGGTCGTGTCGCGACGACTCGACGACTCGGCCGAACGTACCCGGTCGACGGCTCGTCGGTGGCCGATGGTCATCAGCCACGACAACGCGCTGCCGCGCCGCGGGTCGAACCGCGACGCGGTGCGCCAGATCTCGAGGTAGGCCTCCTGGGTCACCTCGTCGGACTGCGCCGGATCGCGTACGACGCGGGTCACCAGGCCGTGCAGCCTCGCGGCCGTGGCGTCGTACAACTGTGCAAAGGCTGCCTCGTCCCCACGAGCCGACCGGTGCAGCATGCCGGCCAGTGGGTCCGCGGTGCCTCGCCCCACCGGCGATGTGTCGCCGGTGGAGTCGGGATGGGCCTGGTTCACGTCTTCGATCCTTGCGCTCGACGGTGGTGAATCAGGGCATCAACACGGTGTCGATGACATAGACCGTGGCATTGGCGGTCGGGATGTTGCCGCAGAGCACGGTCGCCTTCTCGTCGGCGACCTTGAACGACTCACCGGAGCCGGTGACCTTGATCGTGTCGCCGGCCAGGGTCTCGTGCTCGCCGGCGAGGTCCTCCGGCGCCAGCTTGCCGGCCACCACGTGGTGGGTGAGGACGGTCGTCAGCATCTCCTTGTCGGCCATCACGCCGGCCATCGCGTCCTTCGGGATCTCCGCGAAGGCGTCGTCGGTGGGCGCGAACACCGTCAGGGCCTCGGCCGAGTTGAGGGTGTCCACGAGGCCGGCCTCGCCGACGGCGGAGACCAGGGTCTTGAGCAGCGGGTTGGCGGAGGCCGCGGTTGCGACCGGCTCGGTGGCCATGCCGTTGAAGGAGCCCGCACCGTCGGTCGGGATGAGGCTGCAGCCCTCGCCGAAGGTGGCGGCCGCGGCGTCCATGTCGTCACCGTCGGCGTCGTCGCCCCCATGTCGTCGTTGCCATCGGTCATGTCGACGCCCGAGTCCTGGCTGGTGTTGTCGTCTCCCGACGAGTTGTCGTCGGAGTCGTCCGAGCCGCAGGCAGCGAAGGAGGCGGTCATGGCGATCGCGGCCGCGGCGACGCCGGCCCGCTTGAGGATGGTGCGCTTCATGATGAGGCCTTTCGATGGTGGATTGTCAGGAGTGATTCGGAGCTGGCGCGAGGGCCGGATTGGTCCAAACCCCTTATTTTTCGACGGTTACGAGGATTTCCTGGATGCCGCTCGACCCGTCCGGGAACGGAGTGGCGCGTACGCCGGTCTGTACCTCGCCGTCGACGGTCGTCGCGCGCACCGCCAGCGTGTGCCGACCCGGGGTGGCGTCCCAGAGGTGGAACCACTGGCTCCAGTAGTCGACACCGGCGTCCGGGCCCAGCCGGGCGGCCTGCCACGGGCCACCGTCGATGCAGACCTCGACCGCCGCGATGCCGCGGTGCTGGGCCCAGGCGACCCCGCCGATCGCGACCCGGCCGGCGGCGACCCGATCCGCGGAGCGCGGCGTGTCGATCCGTGAGGACACCTTGATCGGACCGTCCTCGGACCAGTCGCGTTCGGTCCAGTACGCCGTCGCCTTGCCGTAGCGGGTGATCGTCAGCTTGCGCAACCATTTGGTGGCGCTGACGTAGCCGTAGAGCCCGGGCACGATGAGACGCGCCGGCGAGCCGTGCTCAGCGAGGAGCGGCTGGCCGTTCATCCCGATCGCGACCAGCGCATCGCGCCCGTCGAGGGCGACCGCGAGCGGGGTGCTGATGGTGAAGCCGTCAGCTGCCGTGCTGAGGATCTGGTCGGCACCGGACTGCACGCCCGCTCGTTCCAGCAGCGTCGCCAGCGGTACGCCGAGCCACCGGGCGGAGCCGATGTATCTGCCGCCGACCTCGTTGGAGACACAGGTCATGGTGATGTCACGCTCGACCATCGGCAAGGCGCAGAGCTCATCGAAGTCGAGGGTGAAGGGCTGATCGACCTCGCCGTCGACGCGAAGGTCCCAGTCGTCCACCGGGACCAGCGGGACGCTGAGGTTGATGTCGACGCGATAGAAGTCGCCATTCGCGGTGCGGAAGTCGGAGATCCCAGGGATCGCCTTCTCCAGCCCGGTCGGCAACGGTGCCGGCACGCTGCTGGCCTTGGGCAGCACGATGTTGCCGATGCTGGTGCGGGCCTGCTCGACCACCCGGCCGATCCAGCCACCCGCTCCTGCCAGCACCGCGACGGCACCGGCGGTCAGGAGCAGGGTGCGGCGTGAGGTGCCGGCAACCTGGGGCTGGGCGGTGCCGCGCGCCATCGGGTGCCAAGCAGGTGGGTCGGGGAGGGGTGCTCCGTCGTGCGGGGACTCGTCCACTGGGGCCGGATCGTCCGGCGGGGTGTCCGCTGCCGACTCAGGGTCGTCCGGCAGTGCGGCCCCGTCGAGACGGCGCAGCACCAGCAGCACGCCGGCGCCGGTGAGACCCGCCGCCAGCGCCGGGAGGGCGTCGTACGGCTCGGCGAGAGGGCGGTTGAGTGCGGCGAGCCCGGCCAGGCCGACCAGGGCGAGGAGGAGGGCGAGGCCGACGGCGAACCGCCGGTGCGCGAGCGCGCCCGCAACGGCGGCGAGCAGGATCGTCACGGCCAGCACGCTGCCGACCAGGATCGTCTTGTCGTTGTCGCCGAACTGTCGGATCGCCCATTCCTTCATGGGTGTCGGCGTCTGGTCGATGACGGTCGCTCCGACCGCCAGTACCGGCGACGACGCGGGAGTGAGCAGCGCTGCGACGAGGTGGCCGATCGCCATGCCGGCCAGGCAGGCGAGCACCCCGAACCCCAGCCACACCAGGAGCCCCGGTCGGTACGGCGGCGCTGATGTCGGGCGGTCACTCGCTCGGGTGTCCATGCGAGTGATTCGGAGCGAGCCGGCGTCCGGATTGTTAGCGTCGTCGTCATGACCGATGTCATCGAGATCGCTGGACTGGTGAAGACGTTCGGGAGGTTCCGGGCGCTGGACGGGCTCGACCTGCAGGTCGCCGAGGGCGAGGTGCACGGCTTCCTTGGTCCCAACGGGCAGGCAAGTCCACGACGATCCGGGTGCTGCTCGGGCTGCTGCGTGCCGACTCCGGCGCCGTGCGGCTGCTCGGCGGTGACCCGTGGAAGCAGGCGGCGGAGCTGCACCGGCGTCTCGCCTACGTGCCCGGCGACGTGAACCTGTGGCCCAACATGACCGGCGGTGAGGTGATCGACCTGCTCGGTCGACTCCGCGGTGGCATCGACGAGCAGCGCCGTGCGGACCTTCTTGAGCGCTTCGAGCTCGACCCGACGAAGAAGGGGCGCTCCTACTCCAAGGGCAACCGTCAGAAGGTCGCCCTGGTCGCGGCGCTGGCGTCCCCGGTCGAGCTGCTGATCCTCGACGAGCCGACGAGCGGATTGGACCCCATCAAGGAGGCCGCCTTCCAGGAGGCGATCGACGAGTTCCGCTCCGATGGACACAGTGTGCTGCTCTCCAGCCACATCCTCGCGGAGGTGGAACGGCTCTGCGATCGGGTGACGATCATTCGCAACGGGGTGGGCGTCGAGTCGGGCAGCCTGAGCGAGTTGCGCCACCTCACCCGCACCTCGGTGATGGCAGAGGTCGCCGAGGCGCCGCACGGCCTCGACCGTCTCGTGGGCGTCCACGACCTCGTCGTGGAGGGCAAGCGGGCCGTGTTCGAGGTCGACACCGATCAGCTCGACTCGGCAGTCGGAGCCTTGCACCGGCTGGGGATCAGGTCGCTGACCGCGCAGCCGCCCACGCTCGAGGAGCTCTTCCTGCGGCACTACGGCGACGAGCTCCCCGCAGCTGGCTCGGCCACTGCCGAGGGGGATCCAGCATGACCGGCGCCGGTCTGCTGCTGCGCACCTTCCTCAGGCGTGACAAGTGGTGGTGCTGGCGTGGACCGTGGGCATCACGCTGCTCTACTGGTCGCAGGCCGTGGGCATCGAGGGGGTCTACGAGAGTCAGGCGGAGTTCGACAAGGCGGCGGCGTTGATGGAGAAGAACGCCGCCTTCATCGCGATGGCCGGACCACCGCGGGCCCTCAACACGGTCGGCGGCCAGGTGACGTGGCAGGCCAGCGCCTTCGGGGCGGTATGCGCCGGCCTGATGAGCATGTACCTGATCGCGCGCCACACCCGGGCCGAGGAGGAGAGCGGCCGCGACGAGATCCTCCGCGCCACCGCGATCGGCAGGTGGGCTCCGCAGACCGCTGCGCTCGTGACGGCGCTGCTGGCCAACGTGTTGGTCGGCCTCTGTGTCGCGGGCAGCCTCTGGTCCTACGGTCTTCCGACCGCCGGCTCGGTCACCAGCGGTCTGCAGGTGGGACTGACCGGGTGGGTCTTCACCGGAACCGCACTCGTTGCGGCCCAGCTCACCCAAAGCACCCGCGGCATGTATGGCATCGCAGGGTCGGTGATCGCCATCTCCTACGTGCTCCGTGCTGTCGGCGATGTCGGCAACGGCATCCTCTCGTGGCTCTCCCCGATCGGCTGGGGCCAGGCCATGCGGGCCTTCTCCGGTGAGCGTCTCGCTCCCGCGCTGCTCCTGCTGGTGGTGGCCGCGCTGGCCGTCGGGGCGTCGTACCTGCTCTTCGAGCGGCGCGACGTCGGGAGTGGGTTGCTCGCAGCGCGCCCGGCCCAGCCCGGGCCCCGGCGTCGCTGGGTGGGCCCGTCGGACTGGCCTGGCGGCTGCAACGCGGCTCGGTCGTCGGCTGGGTGGTCGGCCTCTTCCTCTTCGGCCTGGCCTACGGATCCATCGGAGACAGCGCTGCTGACCTGATCGGCGGTTCCGACACCACCCGCGAGCTCCTCGAGGTCGCTGGGGCGGCGCTGGTCGACGGGTTCTATGCCAACGCGCTGTTGATGTTGGCCCTGCTGGGGTGCGCCTTCGCGATCTCTTCCGCGCTCCGGCCCCGTGCCGAGGAGGAGGCCGGCCGCGTCGAACCCCTGCTCGCGACCCCGTTGCCGCGGGGACGTTGGTATGCCGCCCACGGTCTGGTCAGCGTGACCGGCACCTTCGCCGTCGCCGTTGCGGGAGCGCTCGGCATGGCGATCGGGTACGCCGGGGTCACCGGATCCCTGGATCGCTTCGCCCCGTTCCTCGTGGGGGCGCTCTCGCTGACCGCCGCCACCTTGGTGTGGATGGGAGTGGCCCGGCTGCTCCACGCGTTGTCGGCCGACTGGGCGCCCTGGGCCTGGGCCGGGCTCGGCTTCAGCGTGGTCGTGGTGCTCTTCGCCCGACCGCTGGACTTCCCCGACTGGCTCACCGCGTTGTCGCCCTACGAGCACCTCGCCCTGGTGCCTGCCCAGGACCTCGACTGGCCCCCACTGCTGGTGCTGCTGGCGCTGGCCGGACTGCTCTGGTGGGCCGCCCAGGCCGCCTTCGCCCGGCGCGACGTGCACTGACCCCCATCGGAGGTCGAGCCTGCGCCGTCTCGAGCCTGTCGAAGGGTCGAGACCCACCCACCCCGTCCCGGAGGCCCAGCCTCAGGCCAGTTCCCGGTCGAGCCGGGCCAACTGGCCCGAGATCAGCGGCAGCAGCGGCGAGTTCGCGCCGACGGCGTCGCGCTGGGCGCACCACATCTCGTAGTCGTCGGAACCCCATGCGGAACGTGTCCAGGTGGACATCAGATCGGGCGTGCCGGAGTGCAGCACGGCCGCTCGCAGTCCGGCCTCCACCGCCTCACGCAGCCGTACGACGCCCGGAGCGGTCGAGCGTGGCAGCAGCGGGCCGCGGTAGCTGCGGAGAGCACCGGACACGTCACCAGCGCTGAGCTTGGCCTCCACCTCCAGCCAGTCGGCCGAGACGTCGGCGGCCAGGCGGTAGGGGCGAGAGGCGAGCAACTCGTCGCCGAGCAGGGCGCGCAGTCGCTTCATCTCGGCACGCAGGGTCGAGGACTGGTTGTCGTGCTCGTAGAGGAGCACGTTGAGCTCGTCGCCCGACAGGCCTCGTGGCGCCGACGCCAGCAGCACCACGATCTCGCTGTGTCGAGGGCTCAGCCGGAATGCGCCGGCGCGACCCGACGTCCCGGTGATGCGGGTGAGTGCTTCTTGACGTCCCAACGCCTCCAGGCTGACGGTGAGCCGGTCGGGTGCGGCCACCGCGCTGGCCGGTGCCGAGGAGAGGTGCGCGTGGGCCAGCTCGGTCTCGGCCATCCGGGCGGCGGCCCGGACCATTGCGAGGGTCTGGGGCACGGCGATCTGCTCGGCACCTGTCACGTCGAGCACGCCCAGCAGTGCGCCCGTGACGGGGTCGTGGATGGGAGAGGCCGCACAACTCCAACGCTGCACGGAGCGTCGGAAGTGCTCGGACCCGATGACGCTGACCGGCTGGTCGAGGGCGATCGCCATACCGGGGGCATTGGTGCCGGCGAAGCGCTCGTCCCAGTTGGCGCCCTCGACGAAGCCGATCCGCTCGGCCTGGCGCAACACGTCGGGGCGTCCGCAGACCCACAGCAGCTGGGCGCTCGCGTCGGAGACGGCCATGACCGCATCGCAGTCGCGTGCCGCCTGCCCGAGCACGTCGTCGAGCAGCGGGAAGACGGCGGCGAGCGGATGGGCGGCACGGTGGTCGTGGAGCAGGTCCTCGTCCAAGGTGATCGGTGCTTCGGGTGCGTCGGCGGACACACCGGCTGCCGCCGACCGGTGCCACGAGTCGGCGACCTGGGCGCGCATCCCGTCGTTGGTCACCTCGTCAGTGTGCGTCGCGGATGTGACCCACGCAACGTTGTTGCAACGACACGCTCCCTAGCTTGGTGATCGGCGTCACGGAGGCGCCCTCGGATCCACACCGGACTTTGGAGATCACATGACTGTTCACGCAGCGCCCGGCACCTCGGAATCGGCGATCAAGGTCGAGAGCCGCTACGGACACTTCATCGGCGGCCAGTGGGTCGACCCGATCAAGGGCCAGTACTTCGAGAACATCTCCCCGGTGAACGGCAAGCCCTTCACCGAGATCGCCCGCGGCACGGCCGAGGACATCGACGCGGCGATCGACGCGGCGTGGGCCGCTGCCGACGCGTGGGGCCGTACGTCGACCACCGACCGCTCCAACATCCTGCTCAGGATCGCCGATCGCATGGAGCAGAATCTCGAGGACCTCGCCGTCATCGAGACCTGGGACAACGGCAAGGCCGTCCGCGAGACCCTCAACGCCGACATGCCGCTGGCCATCGACCACTTCCGCTACTTCGCCGGTGCCCTCCGCGGCCAAGAGGGCGGCATCTCGGAGATCGACGAGAACACCGTGGCCTACCACTTCCACGAGCCGCTGGGAGTCGTCGGTCAGATCATCCCGTGGAACTTCCCGATCCTGATGGCCGTGTGGAAGCTGGCGCCGGCGCTCGCTGCCGGGAACGCCGTCGTACTCAAGCCTGCGGAGCAGACCCCGTGGTCGATCCTCAAGCTCGTGGAACTGATCGGCGACCTGCTCCCGGCGGGCGTGCTCAACGTGGTCAACGGCTTCGGCGTCGAGGCGGGCAAGCCCCTCGCGTCGTCACCGCGAATCCGCAAGATCGCCTTCACCGGTGAGACGACGACGGGCCGGCTGATCATGCAGTACGCGTCGGAGAACATCATCCCGGTGACGTTGGAGCTCGGCGGCAAGAGCCCCAACATCTTCTTCGACGACGTCGCCTCCGCGAACGACGCCTTCTACGACAAGTCCCTCGAGGGCTTCACGATGTTTGCCCTCAACCAGGGTGAGGTCTGCACCTGTCCCTCGCGTGCGCTGGTGCAGCAGTCGATGTATTCCGACTTCGTCCCCGACGCGATCAAGCGGGTCGAGGCGATCAAGCAGGGCAACCCGCTCGACGAAGGGACGATGATGGGCGCTCAGGCCTCCAACGACCAGCTCGAGAAGATCCTCTCCTACCTCGACATCGGCAAGCAGGAGGGCGCGAAGGTGCTCACCGGTGGTGAGCGCAACGTGCTCGAGGGTGACCTGGCCGAGGGCTACTACGTGCAGCCGACGGTCTTCGAGGGTGACAACTCGATGCGGATCTTCCAGGAGGAGATCTTCGGCCCCGTCGTTTCCCTGACCTCGTTCAACGACGAGGCCGATGCCCTCAAGACGGCCAACGACACCCTCTACGGTCTCGGCGCCGGCCTGTGGACCCGTGACGGGAGCCGGGCCTTCCGCGTGGGGAAGGCGATCCAGGCCGGCCGGGTCTGGACCAACTGCTACCACGCCTACCCGGCCCACGCCGCCTTCGGCGGTTACAAGCAGTCGGGCATCGGGCGTGAGAACCACAAGATGATGCTCGACCACTACCAGCAGACCAAGAACCTCCTGGTCTCCTACAGCCCCGACAAGCTCGGATTCTTCTGACCCCACCCGTTGGTCGAGCGCTCCGGTGGTCGAGCGCTCCGGTGGTCGAGCTTGTCGAGACCCGGTGAGGCACCCGGCCAACCCAACCACCCGGCGTACGTCGGCAGAAGCGGAGACGACATGACGGCACCACCCGCACGGGTCGCGGTCACCGACCAGGCGGCGGAGATGATCCGCCGCCTGGTCGGCATCCACGGCCCGGTGATGTTCCACCAGTCCGGCGGCTGCTGCGACGGGAGTTCGCCGATGTGCTACCCGGACGGCGAGTTCCGCACGGGTGCCTCGGACGTGCTCCTGGGACACCTCGACGTCGGCACGGAGCGCAAGGTGCCGATGTGGATGTCGGCAGCGCAGTTCGAGTACTGGAAGCACACCCACCTCACCGTCGACGTCGTGAAGGGCAGGGGTGCGGGCTTCTCGCTGGAGGCACCGGAGGGGGTGCGTTTCCTGATCCGCTCCCGGCTCTTCAGCGACGAGGAGTACGCCGCACTGGAGGGTTGAGCGGGCCCCAGCGGTCCGGCGGGACGGAGCAGGTCGTCGCGTGGCGGGAGCGCGCGTGGCCCGACGTGATCCTGTGCGGGGACGTGCGACGATCGTCGGCATGAAGGCAACGACGCAGGGTGGGAGGCCCGCGGGCGAGCGGGGTAGGAGCAGGGCCGAGGTCATCGGCGACGGCATCCAGTGGACGGCCCGTTGGAGCCTGCGCTGGGTCTGCATCGCGCTGGGAGCCCTGTTGCTGGGTCTGGTCATCAAGTGGACCTGGACGATCGTGCTCCCGGTGACCCTCGCCCTGATCATCACCACGGTCCTGGCGCCGCTCGCCGGCTTGATGGAGCGCTGGCTCCGGTTCCCGCCCGCCCTGTCGGCGGCGGGGTCGCTGATCCTCTCGATGGGGGTGGTCGGGTTCGTGTTCTACCTGCTCGCGCCGTCGGTGGGTGGTCAGACCGGGCAGATCGTGGATGACACCGTGGGTGGCCTGCAGCGGCTCCAGGAGTGGGTGCAGGAATCCGACATCGTCTCCAAGAGGCAGCTGGACACGGCGCTGCAAACCGTGCAGGACCGGCTCATGGAGTCGACCGGCGACATCGCCTCCGGCGTCCTGGTCGGCGTCGGTGCGGTGACCTCGGCCCTGGTCAACCTGGTGGTCACGCTGATCCTGACGTTCCTCTTCCTGAAGGACGGCCGCAAGTTCATCCCCTGGGTCCGTGGCGTGGCCGGCGACAAGGTCGGCTCGCACCTGGCCGAGGTGCTCACCCGGTCCTGGACCACGCTCAGCGGATTCATCCGGACCCAGGCCGTGGTCAGCATGATCGACGCCGTCTTCATCGGCATCGGCTTGATCCTGGTCGGGGTGCCTCTGGCAGTTCCGCTCGCCGTGCTCACCTTCTTCGGTGGCTTCGTCCCCATCGTGGGAGCCTTCGTGGCGGGCGGTGTCGCTGTCCTGGTCGCGCTGGTCGCGGTCGGTTGGAAGGGTGCGCTGATCGTGCTCGCGATCATCGTCGCGGTCCAGCAGCTCGAGGGCAACGTGCTCTCGCCGTGGCTGCAGTCGAAGAGCATGAATCTCCACGCTGCGGTGGTGCTGCTCTCGGTGGCGCTGGGCGGGACGCTCTTCGGCATCGTCGGTGCGTTCCTGGCCGTGCCGGTGACCGCAGTCATCGCGGTGGTGCTGCGCTACCTCAACGAACAGGCGGCGTTGGCCGAAGGCACGCCCGAGCCGTTGCACCGTCTCGTGGTCGAGACCGCGGCCGGCCACCCGCTCGCCGTGGACGACGTCGACGACGACTCCGACGCCCAGGGCGGCGCCGCGAGTGCAGAGGAGCTCCCGGACGACGACTCGACCTCGTGATGCCCGGGCGCAGCCCCGGGCACGTGGCACCATGACGTCCATGACCGAGCTCGTGAAGTATGCCGTCACCGCCGGCATCGCCACCCTCACCTTCGACTCGCCCCACAACCGCAACGCGCTGTCGCGGCAGCTGCTCACCGAGTTCCAGGAGCGGATGGAGCGGGCTGCGGCCGACGCCGACGTGAGGGTCGTGGTGATCCGGGCCGAGGGCCGCACCTTCTGCTCCGGCGCCGACCTGTCCGAGGCGTCCAGCGGGACGATGGAGGAGGGGCGCTGGCGATCGTGGAGCTGCAGCGCCGGATCGCAGCCCACCCCAAGCCCGTGGTCACCCGCCTGCACGGGGCGGTGCGCGCGGGCGGCATCGGGATCGTCGCGGCCTCCGACGTGGCGATCAGCGCCGACGATGCGACGTACGCCCTGACCGAGGTGAGGCTCGGCCTCGCCCCGGCGGGGATCTCGCTGACCGTGCTGCCTCGCATGACCAGCCGCGCTGCCGCGTGGGCCTGTCTGACGGGGAGAAGTTCACCGGTGCCCAGGCAGCCGAGATGGGGCTGGTCACCAAGGCGGTGCCGGAGAGTCACCTCGACGCCGAGGTCGACGAGGTCTGCCGGGCTCTCGCCTCCGGAAGTCCCCAGGGCCTGCGCGAGACCAAGCGGCTGCTCAACCGGCCGCTGCTCGACAACATGGACACCCATGGCCCCGACCTGGCCAAGCTCTCCGCGCGTCTCTTCGAGTCCGACGAGGCCCGTGACGCGATGCTCGCCTTCCTGAGCCGCTCGAAGTAGCACGGGTTGCGCGGTGACGTCGCAGTCGTCACAGGTCAGCTGTGGAGCAACCGCACCCGCGGGTCACGCAGCCACAGCCCGACCCAGGCGAGTGCGGCGACCGCGAAGGCCATCACGCTGTGGCCGAAGGGCTGCTCGAGCCACAGGTTGAGGCAGATCGCGCCGCCGAGGTAACCGGTGAGCAGTACGGCGCCGAGCACCGCCGTACGCGGCACGAGGTGGATGAGGAGCACCACGGTGAGCACCGCACCGCAGATCACCGGGAAGTTCTCCGGGCCGGCGTGCTCGTCGTTCCACTCCTTGACGGCGTCCACCACCAGCAGGTGGCTGATCGCGTCGAAGGCGAGGAACGCGACGACGAGGCCGGTGATGACCAGCCCCGCGACGTGCCCGGTCGTACGACGGCTCGTGGGTTCGGTCCCACTGCTGCCGGCAGGTGTCTGGTGGGTGGTGCGCGCCATGGGAAGTCTCCTCAGGTGAGTGCGTGGATGTTGATGCAGACCGGTCTCGGGCAGCGGACTCATCGTTGTCCTGACGAACTACGCTCAGGACATGTCCCTGCCTGAGCTCAACGAGCCGGAAGCGCGTGGTTCGCGTGTCAGTGATGCTGCCCTGGTCATCGGCGTCTTCGTCGGGGTGCTGTGGGTGCTGGAGATCGTCGACACGATCCTCAACAACCGGCTCGACCGCCTGGGCATCGAACCGCTCCAGGCCGACGGTCTGTGGGGCATCCTCTTCGCGCCGCTGCTGCACTCCGGCTTCGGTCACCTCATCGCCAACACCATCCCGGCCCTGGTGCTGGGCTTCCTGATCCTGCTGTCGGGCGGCCCCGTCTGGGCCCGCGCGACCGGCACCATCTGGCTGATCGGTGGAGTCGGCACCTGGCTGACCGGCGGCGCCAACACGCTTCACCTCGGTGCGTCCGTGCTGATCTTCGGGTGGCTCACCTTCTTGCTCCTGCGCGGTTTCTTCAATCGCAACGTGCTGCAGATCCTGCTCGGCCTCGTCGTCTTCGTCATCTATGGCGGAGTGCTGTGGGGCGTGCTGCCGACCACCCCCGGCGTCTCTTGGCAGGGTCACCTCTTCGGCGCCATCGGCGGTGGGTTGGCGGCGTTCTGGATGGCGGAGCGTGAGAAGGGCGCCGAGACCCGAGCCTGACCTCCGGGAATGCCGGCGCCGCCGGTAAAGTTGGGTGCTTGTCACCTCTCTCGCCCCGGAAACGAGGACCGCTTGTCCGAGCAGTCGCCCACGCCTGACCCGACCGACGACGTCGCCGCCCGTGAGGTCGCAGGCGAGCAGGCTTTCGTCGAGCGCGTCTATGCCCAGATGGAGGTGTCGGCACGCTCTGCGCAGGAGCTCGCCCGCGAAGGTCACGAGCGTGGTCGGCTGGGTCACGAGGGTGGCCTCGTCGAACGCGACGCGATGGTCTTCCAAGCGGCCAAGCGGATGGCGCAGCTCGATGCCGCGCACGAGGGGCTCGTCTTCGGGCGCCTCGACCTGCGTCGGGCCGTCGATCCCGAACCCCGCTACATCGGTCGCATCGGCCTGCGCGACGAGAACCACGACTCGCTCCTGATCGACTGGCGGGCCCCCGCAGCCGCTGTCTTCTACCAGGCGACCGCGGCCACGCCGCAAGACGTCGTACGACGCCGGGTGCTGCGCAACTCCGGACGTGCGGTGATCGGTGTCGAGGACGAACTGCTCGACCCGGAGGCACCGGAGTCGGGTGACCTCCCGATCGTCGGCGAGGGTGCGCTGATGGCGCAGCTCTCCCGTGCCCGCGACCGGTCGATGCACTCCATCGTGGCGACGATCCAGGCCGAGCAGGACGAGGCCATCCGGGCACCGGGGCGCGGCGTGGTGGCGATCTCCGGTGGCCCCGGCACCGGCAAGACGGTCGTGGCGCTGCACCGGGCGGCGTACCTCCTCTACAACGACCGACGCCGCTATGAAGGCGGTGGCGTGCTCATCGTCGGCCCGTCCGGTGTCTTCATGCGCTACATCGAGCGGGTGCTGCCCAGCCTTGGTGAGACGGCGGTGGCGCTGCGTGCACTCGGTGAGGTCGTCAACGGTGTCCGTGCCACCCGCCACGACGAGCCGGCGGTCGCCGATGTCAAGGGGTCGCGTCGGATGGCAGAGGTCGTCCGTCGCGCTGCGCGGCAGGCAGTGCCCGGTGCCCCCAGCCAGTTCCGCCTGTTCTACCGAGACGACGTGCTCGTGCTCGATCGCGCCCTGCTCGGCAAGATCCGCCGCCAGCTGCTCTCCCAGGGCCAGCGCAACCGTCAGCTGCCGCGAGTCGCCTCGACGTTGCTCGATGCCCTGTGGCGTCAGGTGCGCAGCGACCGCGGTCGCGATCGTGGCAAGGAGGCCTTCCTCGACGACATGCTAGAGGACGAGGTCTTCCTCGAGTTCGCCGTCCAGTGGTGGCCGCCGATCGATGCGTCGATGGTGCTCGAATGGCTCAAGGACGCCGACTTCCTGGCCCGCGTTGGTGATGGAGTGCTGAGCCGCGACGAGCAAATGCTGCTCCACAAGAGCTGGCAGGCCGGCGGGCTCACCATCGAAGACGTCCCGCTGCTCGACGAGGTCCGCTACCAGGTCGGGGACATACCCGAACGCAACCAGGGTCAGGACGAGTGGGGTGACCACCGGGGCGGCGACCTGCAGGAGCTGACCACGGTCGCCGACCGCGAGTTCAACAGCGGCCCCGGGTGGCGCCCGCCGACCCATCGGATCGAGGACGACCCCTTTGCCCACGTGCTCATCGACGAGGCACAGGACCTCACACCGATGCAGTGGCGCATGGTGGGCAGGCGTGGTCGCACAGCCTCGTGGACCATCGTCGGTGACGAGGCCCAGTCGTCCTGGCCGGTGCCGGCCGAGGCCGCCGCTGCCCGGGCCGAAGCGTTGGAGGGCAAGCAGGTGCACGCCTTCCACCTGTCGACCAACTACCGCAACTCCTCCGAGATCTACGCCTACGCCGAGGCGTATGCCAAGCGAGTCGGACTCGACGCAGACCTCCCGCGCGCCGTGCGCTCGACCGGCGCCGAGCCGGTCGTGGTCGGCCCGGTCGACGACCTCTCGGAGGCCACCCGTGCTGAGGTCACCCGGCTCGCCGCGGAGGTGCAGGGCACGGTCGGCATCGTCGTACCGGTGGCCCGTCGGGCAGAGGTGAACGCCTGGCTCGCGTCCTGGTCGGAGTTCGCCGACGATGCGAAGTCGGCGGCCAACCCCGGTGACTCCGCGAGCGGTGAGGACCGGATCGTGGTGCTGACCGGCCTCGAGACCAAGGGGTTGGAGTTCGACGGCATCGTCGTCGTACGACCCCAGGAGATCGAGGACGAGTCCGCGACGGGCCGCGCAACGCTCTACGTGGTGCTCACCCGAGCCACGCAGTTGCTGACGCTCGTCAGCTGACGTCCGGATCGGGCGGCTGGGACTGTTGCTCGAGCGGCGCCGCCCCTACGCTCGACGCCATGAGCGATCTTCCGCCGTACCCGTCCAACGATCCGCAGCAGCCGGGCTGGGGCAACCAGCCGCCGCCCGGACCAGGCGGTGGCGGCCAGCAGCCGCCCGGCCCGCCCGGGGCTGGGGGCAACCGCAGTACTCAGGACCGCCGCCGTCCGCCAGCTATGACGCCACCCAGGCGATCGGCTACGGCTGGAAGGCGTTCCGCGCCCACGCCGGCCCGTTGCTCGTGGTCTCGTTGCTCGCGATCCTGGTCCCGGGGGCGATCCAGGGCATCGGTACGGCGACGAGTGGCGCCGAGGGATTCCTCACCTTCACGGCGGACTCCAGTGGTGTCGAGTTCGACTTCAACCCCGGGGTGTTGGTCTTCAACGTCATCGGGTCGATCGTCGGCCTGATGCTGTCGGCGGTGGCGATCCGCGTTGCCTTCGACGTGGTCGACGGCCGCGAGGTCAGTGTCGGCAACGCGTTCAACCGGATCGACTTCGTCCAGGTCATCCTGGCGGCGATCCTCGTCGGGGTCCTGGTCACGATCGGCCTGATGCTCTGCATCCTGCCGGGCATCGTGGTGTTGTTCATGACCTTCATGACCAACTACTTCATCGTCGGCAAGGGCCAGGATGCGATCACGGCGATCAAGTCCAGCTTCTCGTTGGTCAGCGCCAACTTCGGGGCATTGCTGCTGCTCGCGTTGTTGGTCTTCTGCGTGATGCTCCTCGGCGTCCTGGCCTGCCTGGTCGGCGTCTTCGTGGCCTACCCGATCGTGACCGTCGCCGCTGCCTTCACCTTCCGCTACCTGCACGGGGAGCCGATCCGTCCGCTGCAGTGACGGCCCGGCTGGGGTGTCAGAACGTGTTGGGGAAGGTCATGGCCTGCTGCGCGGGCCGAACCATCCCCAACACGTTCTCAGTGCGCGACGCCGTACAACCGGTCGCCGGCGTCGCCGAGGCCGGGCACGATGTAGCCACGTTCGTCGAGGCGCTCGTCGAGGGCGGCGGTGACCACGGTGACGGGGACCTTGACGTCCTTCAGGTCGTCCTCGATCCGGGCGACGCCCTCGGGGGCGACGAGCAGGCAGATCGCGGTGATGTGGTCGGCGCCTCGGTCGACCAGGAAGCGGACCGCGGCGGCGAGCGTGCCGCCAGTGGCAAGCATCGGGTCGAGCACGTAGCACTGGCGGCCGGAGAGGTCGTCGGGCAGCCGCTCGGCGTAGGTCGACGCCTCGAGGGTCTCCTCGTTGCGGATCATGCCGAGGAAGCCGACCTCGGCCGTCGGCAGCAGCCGAACCATGCCGTCGAGCATGCCCAGCCCGGCCCGCAGGATCGGCACGACCAGGGGCTTGGGCGTGGTCAGTCGGACGCCCTCGGTGGGTGAGACGGGGGTGGTGATGGTGACCGGTTCGACCCGCACGTCACGGGTCGCCTCGTAGGCGAGCAACGTGACCAGTTCGTCGGCAAGGCGACGGAAGGTCGGACTGTCGGTGCTCGTGTCACGCAGCGTGGTGAGCTTGTGGGCCACCAGCGGGTGGTCGACGACCTGGATCTTCATGCCCCAGACCCTACTGTCCCGGCCCCGCGTTCGTGTGAGACTGGACGGCGACTTCTCAGGGAGGTGGGGATGGCGGGGCGTTACGACGAGGCGATGCGATCGGCGCTGCAGGAGGGTACGGCGGCCCTCGCCAGCGGCGACGTACCCATCGGGGCGGTGGTGCTCGACTCCAGCGGTGCCGTGATCGGGCGGGGCCACAACGTGCGCGAGGCCGACGGTGACCCGACCGGGCACGCGGAGGTGATGGCGGTGCGCGACGCCGCCCGGCACGTGGGGAGTGGCGGCTGTCGGGCTGCACCCTCGTGGTGACGTTGGAGCCGTGCACGATGTGCGCTGGCGCGATCGTGCTGTCCAGGCTCGACCGGGTCGTCTTCGGTGCCTTCGACGAGAAGGCAGGTGCCGTCGGCTCGTTGTGGGACGTGGTCCGCGACCGTCGCCTCAACCATCGACCCGAGGTCGTCGCAGGCGTGCTGGAGGCGGAGTGCCGCGCGCTGTTGCACGACTTCTTCGACGAGCACCGCGGTTGACCTGCCCGGCCCGGCAGGCCGATTTTCCGCCGCCCCGTCACTCCGGTAAGGTTCCCCACGGTGCTGTGTCCGAGCGGCCTAAGGAGAACGCCTCGAAAGCGTTTGTGGGTGCAAGTCCACCGAGGGTTCAAATCCCTCCAGCACCGCCATGTGATGTCTCGGGACATCGCGGACACCCGAACCCACGGAAATGTGGGTTCGGGTGTTCTTCATTTCGGGGTTCGTGGTTGGTAGTCCTTGTTGGGGTCGATGGCGAGTTCGCGCAGTAGTTCGCCGGTGATGGCGTTGATGATGCGGACGTCGAGGTCGTGGATGAGCCAGGCCGAAAGCGTGCGGATGGCCCATGTCGCAAGACATCGGAGCCGCCCGGGCCCACGGAGTCGTGCAACCGCTGAGGCAATTGGGGGTCCGCAGCCGATCGATGGGTATGACGCGGAAGCGGTCCTCGTAGGCGTAGGAGCGATTCCCGGTGCGCAGTGCGATGCCTCACTGCTCAGGGCTGGGCTGTGGCAGGCGGAGAGATTCCCCGGCCCCAATCGGACGGATCGCGCAAAAACCATGAACCACCCGATGCGGGCCGAATGGTTAGCCATTAGGGTTGCCTAACCTATCCTGCTAACGAAAGGGCACCCGAGATGCCCGGATCTTCTCGTCGGCGTCGTGGCCCCGTGGCCGCGGTGCTGGCGTCAGCGCTCACCTTGACCTCCTTGGGTGTCCTGTCGGTGGGCGTCTCGCCTGCCCAGGCGGCCGAAACCCCGATCAGCAGCGGCAGCGGCCTCGATTGGGGGTGAAGGCATCGTGGCGCAACTACATCGGAGCCGGTGGCACCACCCTGACCGGCGGTGTGACGCGCAATGAGGACGGCACGTTCCGCTTCCCCGTGGCCCGCGGAAGCTACGACGACGCCACGCGCACCACGACAGTGGAGTTCGCCGGAAGTGTCGAGTTCCTCGGTCACTGCCACGGCGTGCCCGAGGCCGGCCAGACACTGGCGCGGCCCTGCGACCTCGACCTCACCTTCAGCGACGTGAAGGTGGAGATCTCCGAGGACCGGGCCAGCATCCTGGTCGACGCCGAGAGCCGGCCCATCGCCGGTGGCGACATCGTGACCTACGACGACGTCGCCCTGGTCGATCTCGACGTCGAGGATGCGCTGCCTACCGTGGTCGGCGGTGTCACCACCTGGTCCGACCTCACCGCGACCATGACCGCCGACGGTGAGCGCATCTTCAGCTACTCGGCGGGCACGGTCGTCGACCCCGTCACCTTCAGCTACGACGGGCCAGGCGGCAAGCCGGTGGGCGAGACCTGGGACGTGGCCGGACAGGCCGTGCACGAGGCCACCCCCGCGACCCCGCAGCCCGGGCGGAACGCCCAGCGCATCGTCGGCCGACTCAGCACCGGCGAACTGATCGGCTGGGGCGACTCCCGGGTCGCGGTGCTCGACCCGCAAACGTTGGAGCCCCTCAGCGACTGGGTCGCCGGACCGGGGGTGACCGGCGACATCCTGCGGGACTCGATCGCGATCGACCCGGGGACCGACACGGTCTTCGCTGCCACGTACACCACCAACGCCGCCGATCGCCGACTGGTCACCTACGCGTGGGACGGCACCACGCTGACCGCCACCGAGGTGGCCGACAGCCATGCCCCCGACCTGATCCACGACAGTGGCAGTGCGGGGGCCTGGGACCCGGTCGGCGAGCGGTACCTGGTCGCGCGCAGCCGGAGCGCCACCAGCACCGACATGTGGCAGGTGCGCGATGTCGACGGCACCTGGACGGCCAGCAGGATCGGCTCCGTGCAGATCAGCAGCCCCGGCAGCGCGACGTGGGAGAACTCCCTGGTCAACATGGTCGCCGTACCGGACGGTGCGGGACGCACCGTGCTGCTCGCGACCTCACTGGGCGGCAGTCGCCCCGTACAACGCCTGGCTCAGGTCGGTGATCGGTTCGTGGGCGAGCCGCTGGAGCAGGTCGGCGACCGGCAGCCCGATCGCGTCCTCGGCACCCGCAACGGCGTGTATGCGGTGATGTCCGGCGACTCCGCGCTCTTCATCCCCTATGTGGGCTACTCCGACAACCGGCGCCTGGGTACCGCCACCGAGCCGGTCCCGTTCAAGGTCAACTTCGACTTGAACCGGAACCAGTCGATGCTCTTCGCCGACTGGGCCAGCGACACCCTGGTCGGGGTCACCGACTCCAGCCAGAACATCACCCGGCTCGAGCGTGGTGTGCTGGTGGCGCGGGGCGGTCTGAGCGACGGGCCGTACGGCAACAACCCCGTGGTCGGGCTGACCTCCGACGGTGACATCTGGGGCATCCTCCCCGACGGGTTGAACGTGATCCGTGCGGTCGCCCAGAGCCCCTCCTTCGCGAAGCAGCCGGAGGCGCCGGTCGCCGACCTGAGCGGCGAGTCCGCGCAGATCACCGTCTCGGCGACCGTCGAAGGAACCCCCGCGCCCAGCGTCACCTGGCAGTCGCGACTGCCCGGCCAGGCATGGACCGAGGTCACCGACGGCGCGCAGGGCACCACCTTGACCAGCACGGTCACCGCAGCCGATCAGGGACGTCAGTACCGCCTGATCGCGGAGAACACCGGTGGTCGGGTTGCCAGCGAGCGGGTGTCCCTGCAACTGCGGACTCCACCGCGGATCATGGTGCAGCCGACCGACGTGGCGGCGGCCCCGGGTGAGGACGTCCAACTCAAGGTGATGCCGGACGGCAGCCCTGCCCCGACGGTCCAGTGGCAGCAGCGGATCGGTGGGGTTTGGCACGACGTCCCCGGTGAGACCAGTGCGACCCTGCAGCTCGACGACGTCGACGTGAGCCTGTCCGGGACCTCGTTCCGGGCCCGGTTGACCAACCCGGTCGGCAGCGTCACCAGCAGCCGGGCAACGGTCACGGTGGCCGAGCCGAGCGTCGAGCGACGCGAGATCACCGCGGGCAGCATCGACTGGGGTGTCAAGGCATCGTTCCGCAACTACATCACTGGGCCGATCGCCCACGGTTCGATCGAGGTCAGCGACGGCGTGAGCACCAACGAGGACGGCACGCTCGCCTTCCCGGTGGTCGATGGTGTCTGGGATCCCGCTGGGACCAGCATCATCGAGCTCGGCGGATCCGTACGGTTCTTCGGTCACGACAGCGGGAACGGTCCGCAACTCGATCTGACGATCAGCGATCCGCGAGTGCTGGTGGACGGTGCCGGAGCGACCCTGGTCGCAGACGTGGTCTCGCGAGGGCTGGACAGTGGCACGCTGACCACCTACGACGACGTCGTGCTGGCCGATCTCGACAACGGCGGCGACCGGATCCGTGCGTTGGGCGATCAGATCCTCCTCAGTGAGGTGCCTGCCGCGTTGACCGCGGTCGGTGCCCCGGCGTTCGCCGACTTCTACCCGGCCGGGAGTGACCTGGATCCGATCAGTGGCACTGTCGAGCTCGGCGAGGTGGTGGACGACACCGACACCGACGCGGTGGCCACTCGTACGACGGTCCTGGCGGCTGGCGCAACCGGCTTCGGGCAACCGCTCAACGTGCGGGTGCGGGTGAGCGCTGACGACCAGAGCTCGGTGAACGGCACGGTGCGTCTGAGCGTCGCGGGTCGTACCTGGAACGCCAAGGTGGTCGACTCGGTCGCCGCGACCAAGGTGCCGGCCGGGGTCACCCCGGGTGCCTACGTGCTCCGGGCGCAGTTCCTGGGGACCGAGGCGTTGAGCACGTCATCTGGCAGCGACGCCCTGCGAGTCACCAAGGGCATTCCGAAGGTCACCGCGAAGCTGCCCAAGAAGAAGGTTCGGGTTGCAGCGCGGGCCAAGCTCGCGGTGGTGACGACGTTGCCGATCGCCAGCGTCAAGGTGCGGGGCAAGGTCGTGGTGCGGGCAGGCGGCAAGGTGCTGCTGCGCACGACCTTGAAGCCGAACGCGAAGGGCCGGACGGTCCTGCGTCTACCGCGCCTGGCGAAGGGGAAGCACCGGTTGACGGTGACCACCGTCGCCAACCCGCGACAGCGTTCGGTGACCAGCAAGGCGGTGGTGCTCCGGGTGCGCTGACCCGGAACTCGGCCAGCCGCGCGCCGACTGACGCCGATGAGGCACTCCGCCTCATCGGCGTCAGTTCGTCTTGGGGTGCCGGTTCAGCTGGCGGTCGGGTCCTGTCCGCGAGTCCATGCGTTCAGACGTGTCTCCAGCACTTCGACCCCGGGGCCGGCACCCGGTTGCGGCACTCGCCGCTGGCCGTGGGAGCGCCGCACCGGAAGCGAAGGGAGCCTGAGGCCGGGGTGAACGCCGGGGCTTGACTGGCAGGGCCCGCTTCAGCGCCGAAGGCCAGGAGGGTCAAGATGTCGTCAGCCTGGTAGATCGCAGCGCGGCGGTACTTGCCGGTGCCGCGACTCAGCACCCCGATCGTTTCCAGCTCACGCACCAGGTCCTCGGCGCGGCGAGCTGTGATCCCGAGATGCTCAGCCAGGAGCCGGGTCGTGAGCACCGGATGTTCGATGACGACATCAAGAGCGCGGTGGATGGCGCCGTCCGCCCTTGCCCCGGCGACGGCCTCACGCCAACCCGCGTCCAACGCCAGCGCAGCGTCGATGAAGTGGTTCGCCGACTTCACCGAGTCCGCGACGTAGCCGAGGAACCGGGACAGATAGCCGTCCAGCGCTGCTGCGCGCGTCTTCAGTGACTTGCCTGAGTGTCGATAACCGGTGAGTGCCTCCACATATCCGCGCCCATCGTTCCTCAGGGCTGCGGACAGCGGTACGACGCCTCCATCGACCAGGCCGGCGCGTTTGAGGACTCCGTGCACGAGCGCACGACCAACTCGACCGTTCCCATCCTCGAACGGGTGGATGGACTCAAACTGGGCATGCACGAGTGCTGCGGCGAGGACCGGAAGGTCGCCCGAGGTGTTGATGTATTCGAGCAGATCGTCCATGTAGCCGGGGACGGCGTCGTGCGGTGGGCCGGCGTACTCGGCATCCAGCGGGCTGGTTCCACCGATCCACACCTGCGTCTCTCGATAGCCAACGCGGTGCCACGGCAACAACTGGTGATGGATGCCCCAGATGTGCTCGTGCTCCCATGCGCCAGATCCGAGCAGGTCGATCGCGTCCGTCATTGCCTGTGCGTTGCGCACGACCTGCGCTGCCACGTGAGCTGATGCTCCGTCGGCGTGCAGGTCCTGATTGTGTTCGCGCAACTGCGCGAAGGCAACGTCGCGCGGGGTTGCCCGGATGCCCTCGATCCAAGAGGACGAGATGGACTCGGAGCGGAGCGCGGTTGAAAACAACACGGGGAACGGGTTGGCCCTGAGCCGCGCACCGAACAGCTGGAGCGCGCCGGTGACGTCGGCGGCGAGCTCGAGCACCGAACCACTGGGAGTGATGGTCGCACCGGTCAGGCGGTCCGGATGGTAGCGGCGGTAGCTGCCACCTTGCCGCTCAGCGCGCGAAGCGCCGGCGTAGTCGGGCGCCACGCGAACGTCTTCCCAGCGGGCCATGATGAACTCCTCCTTGAGCGAAGGATAATACTATTATCCTTCGCTCAACGGGTCCTCGGCAACGAGTCTTTGCTGCCGTCCGTGAACTCGACTATCGACCCAGCCGTATCGCCCGCGCTCTGTGCGCGTCACGCAGCCAGTCCATCGGCATGATCATGCCGACTACACCAACCGCACTTCGCTGAACTGGCCCAAGCCGTCGAGCCAGAGGCCCACGACAACCGCTACATGCTGGTGATCCGGACGGCAGACAACGAACCGGCGCGGGAGAAGGAACTCTTCCGAACCCTTGTCGAACGGCAGATGGACGGCCTCCTTCTCATCTTGGCGAGTGCCGGATGAACAGTCATTCGCTCAGGCAAACCTGTGGATGCTGAACAGGGCCTCGGTGGAGTGTCCGTGCTGTGATTCTGCGAGTCCAGCGCAAGAATGCTCCACCGAAGCAGCGGGGCCGGTTCAGCTGACGGCCGGGTCGGCCGAAGGCCGCGTGCTGGCGCTCGCCAACGTGCTGGCGAGGAGCCGAGCGGCCGGGCCGATCTCGTGGCCCAGCCGAAGGCAATGCTCAGGGGCAAGATCCTGACCTGAGCCGCCGACGGCGACGAGGAGGTCGGGAGTCTGCTCCACCATCGCCGAGACCGTGTGCGCGAGCGACTCCGAGTCCTCGGCCATGGGGACCGCGAGCACCGCGCATCCGACCGACGGGATCGTGGCGGCCGCGATCCAGTCGTCGATCGGCACGTCGGCCCCCAAGTAGGTGGTGGCCAGACCGGCCCTGCGCGCGGCGGTGGCGAACGCGAGGAGACCCAGATCGTGGCGCGAACCCGGCGGAAGTCCGACGATGACTCGAGGTCTGGAGCGATTGTCGCCCGCTGCGTCGTACGCCGTCGCCAGGCGTCGGATCACGCCGTGGGCCACCATGTGCTCCCCGGCGACGGAGACCCGCCCGTCCTCCCAGGCCGTCCCGAGCTCGCGCAGTGCAGGCAGCAGCCACCCGTCCACCACGGTCTCGAAGGACGCGGAGGCGAAGTGTCGGTCAAGGACCTGGTTGAGCCCCGCGACGTCGAAGGTGCTGGCCACCTCTGCCAGGGCCGGACCGTCGGCCGCGTCGAGGAAGTTGTCGTCGGTGCTGGCCGTCGGCGCTGCGCCCGCGGTGCGGTTGACCTCTTCTGCTGCCTCCCGTGCGGCCCATCCCGAGCGGACGAGGTCGCGCATGAGGCGAAGCATGCGCACGGCCTCGTCGTCGTACAAGCGGTAGCCCGCCGGGGTCCGGAGGGAGAGGTTCAGCCCGTGGCGACGTTCCCAAGCGCGCAGGGTGGAGTCGCTGACTCCGATCAGCTCCGCTGCGTGCTTGATGGTGTACATGGGTGTTGCCGAGTCGTGTCCTGGTCTGTTCGGTGCCGCTCAGCCCAAGGCCTTGCGCAGTGACTTCTCCGCCTGGTTGCCCAGCCTCCAGAAGGCCGGGGCCGTCAGCGGAGCCAGTAGTCGGACCTTGCCCTTGAAGTCGAACGAGGCGCGGTAGGTCACCTGGGTTCCTCCGGTCTCGGTCTCGTTCAGGGTCATGGAGTCGTGGGCAACGACAGTCTTGTTCTCGCCCCGCAACCTCAGCTGCCAGGGTGCGGCGTCCTCCTCGACCACGTAGGTCAACTCGGTCCTGCGGCCCAGGAAACGGGAGACGTTGTGGTAGCGCGAACCCACTCCGCCGTCGCCGCTCTCCAGGGTCGTGCGGATCGTACCGGGATCCCACTCCTCGGTGTTCGTGAAGTCGTGGAGGTAGTCGTAGACCTCCTGGATGGGGCGGGGGACGACGAGGGATCGAACGATCTCCATGGCTCTGTCCTAACCTTTGACAAACCTTGTACAAAGACCGTACCTTCGAATCTCGGATCCAGCAATCCGATTCACCCCCGGCTCCGAACCACTTGTCCGACGATCTGCTCGGATCCGGGCCGCCGGCCCGAATGTCCCGAACTGCCGAGCGAACCCAGGAGGTCGCAGTGCCCCGCCCCCGAGCAGCCGTCATCGGCGCTGGCGTGTCAGGCCTGACCGCGGCGCACGTCCTGGCGCGGACCCACGAGGTCACCGTCTTCGAGTCGGACTCACGACTCGGCGGTCATGCGCACACCCACGACGTGGCGGTGAACGGACAGGTCGTCGGGGTGGACTCCGGGTTCATCGTGCACAACGAGCGGACCTATCCCCACCTGCTACGACTGTTCGCAGAGCTGGGGGTGGAGACCCGGCCAACCGAGATGAGCATGAGCGTCACCTGCGAGTCCTGTGGCCTCGCCTACGCCGGCGGCCGGGGGCTCGGCGGGATCCTGGCGCAGCCGTGGCGGGTGGCCGACCCCCGGTTCGTGCGGATGCTGATCGAGGTCCCGAGGTTCCACCGTGCGGCAAAGGCGCTTCTTGCCTCCGGCGGGCCGGAGACGACTTGGGGTGACTTCCTCGCCGCCGGCCGCTGGTCGGAGCACTTCATCCGCCACTTCGCCTTGCCCCTGGTCTCCTGTGTGTGGTCCGCCGACGAACGCGATGCGATGGCCTACCCGGCCCTCCACCTGTTCCAGTTCCTCGACCACCACGGCATGCTCACGGTCACCGGCTCGCCGACGTGGCGCACCGTGGTGGGTGGGTCGCGCACGTACGTCGAGCGACTCGCCGACCGGCTGCCCGACGTACGCCGGGCGACCCCGGTGACGGCAGTGGTGCGTCATGCCGACGGCGTCGACGTCACCGTTGCCGACGGCACCACGCAGACCTTCGACCGCGCCGTGGTTGCCACCCACGCCGACCAGGCGCTCGCGCTGCTGGCCGATGCCACCCCCGAGGAGAAGCAGGACCTCGCCTCGATCGGTTACTCCACCAACGCCACGGTCCTGCACCGCGACTCCTCGCTGCTTCCGGTGCGTCGTGCCGCTCGGGCCTCGTGGAACCACCGGACGTCGTGCGGCGGCTCGTCCGGCGGCTCCGGCGGGGTCACCGTGAGCTACTGGATGAACCGGCTGCAGGGGCTCCCGTCGGGCGACGACGTGCTCGTCACCCTCAACGACACCGCGCGGGTCGATCCCAGCACGGTGATCGCCGAGATGACCTATGCACATCCCGTGTTCACCCCCGACGCGGTGCGGGCCGCGGCGCGTCTGGCCACGGCCGGCGGCGACCGCCTTGCCTTTGCCGGCGCCCACCTCGGCTGGGGGTTCCACGAGGACGGGTGCCGCTCCGGCGTGGCCGCGGCTGCGGCGCTGGGAGCGAACTGGTGACGCAGCATCTCGAGCTCCCCGCCCTCCCCGCCCTCGTCGTGGGCAGGGTGGGCCACGTCAGGCACCGTCCGGTCCGACACTCCTTCGAACACGCCCACTACCAATGGCTGGTCGATCTCGACGACCTGCCGCGGCTGGCCTGGCCGGTCCGCCATGTCGCTCGGTTCGATGCACGCGACCACCTCGACCGCGGCCGACGTGGCGGCGGCATCCGGGGAGACCTGAGCAGGTGGTTGGCGCGTCGCGGCGTCACGCTCGACGAGGAGGACAGCGTCGTGATGCTTGCCCACGCACGCGTCCTCGGCCACGTCTTCGATCCCCTCACCGTCTTCTGGTGCCTGCGTCCCGACGGCTCGCTCCGCGCGGTCGTCCTCGAGGTCCACAACACGTACGACGAACGCCACGCCTACCTCATCGAGCCCGACGAGGCCGGTCACGCCGAGGTGGCCAAGGAGTTCTACGTCTCCCCGTTCAACGATGCCGAGGGCGACTATGCAGTCGAGCTGCGCCTCGACCCCGGCCATGTCCGTGTCGGCGTCACGTTGCGTCGCGACGGTCAGCGCATCCTCACCGCGGTCACTGCCGGCTCGCCGGTGCTCGCGTCGAACCGCACGGTGGCCCGCACTGCCGCCAGACACCTGTTCATGACCCACCGGGTCAGTGCCCTGATCCGTTGGCACGGCATCCGGCTCTGGTTCGCCCGGCTGCCCGTCCGGACTCGACAGCCGCACTCCGAGGAGGCCGTTCGATGACCACTCTCACCACGCCCACCGCGCCCGTCCGGTGGCGCCCACGGCCGAGCGTCCGCGCTGCCGTGGCGCGCCGGATCCTGAAGGCGGTCGTACGCCGCGTGCCGGTCGACGTACGCCTGCCCGACGGGAGCGCCTTCTCCGCGGACTCCCGCGCCGGGCAGCCGGTCCTCGAACTGGTGCGACCCGAGGCGCTGGTCCGCCGCATCGCCGACAACCCCAAGATCGGCATCGGCGAGGGCTACATGGCGGGCGATTGGCGCGCGCCCGAGGGCACCGACCTCGCCTCGGTGCTCCGCCCCTTCGCCGAGAGGATGACCACTGCCATCCCGCCGGCGCTGACCCGGATGCGGCGCGTCGTCGACCGCCCCATCCCGCGCCGCGAACGCAACTCGCTGTGGGGCTCACGCCGCAACATCGAGGCCCACTACGACCTGAGCAACGACCTGTTCGCCGCGTTCCTGGACGAGACGATGAGCTACAGCGCAGCGATGTTCGACGAGTCCCGACCCTTCGCCGCACAGGATCTCGCCGAGGCGCAGCGGCGGAAGATCGCCGCCGTTCTCGACCTTGCGAATGTCCGTGCCGGCAGCCGGGTGCTCGAGATCGGCACCGGGTGGGGAGCGCTCGCGGTCGAGGCAGCCCGTCGTGGGGCACACGTGACGACCGTGACCCTGTCGCGAGAACAGGCCGAGCTGGCCGCCGAGCGAGTTCGGGAGGCCGGGCTGGCGGGGTCGGTCGACATCCGTCTCCAGGACTATCGCGAGGTCACCGGCGCCTATGACGCCGTCGTCAGCGTGGAGATGATCGAAGCCGTCGGCGAGGAGTACTGGCCGACCTACTTCGCGGTCCTCGACCGGTTGCTCGCCCCGGGCGGGATCGCCGCTGTCCAGGCCATCGTGATGGCTCACGATCGCTACCTGACGACGCGCAGATCCCATGGATGGATCCAGAAGCACATCTTCCCGGGTGGCCTGATCCCCTCGCTGCGGGCGATCTCCGAGGTCACCGACCGACACACTTCGCTGAAGATGGATCGGGTCCATGCCTTCGGTCTCCACTACGGCGAGACGCTGCGTCGTTGGCGACACACCTTCGACGAGGCCTGGCCCGCCGTCAGCGAACTCGGGTTCGACGAGACCTTCCGACGGAAGTGGGAGTTCTACCTCGCCTACTGTGAGGCCGGCTTCGACGCGGGTTACCTCGACGTCGCCCAACTCAGGTTCAGCCGACCCGCTGCCGGGGGCGTCCGATGACGAAGTCGTCCGCCATCGAGGGCCGCCGCTACTGGATCGTGGGCGCGAGCAGCGGCATCGGTGCCGCGCTCGCCAAGGAGCTCCTGAGCCGTGGTGCCCAGGTCGTGATCAGTGCTCGGGACGCTGAGGCGCTCCGCTCCGTGGCTGGGGACGAGATGGCCGTCGTTGCCGTCGATGCCACCGATCGCGACGCCGTACGTGCCGCGTCGGACGAAGCGCGGCGAGCACTCGGCGGCATCGACGCCGTGGTCTGGTGCGCAGGCTTCTGGGAGCAGTTCGACGCAGGAGACTGGGACGCCGACAGCTTCGCCCGGCACGTCGAGGTCAATCTGCTCGGCCTCAACAACCTGCTGGCTGCGGTCGTGCCTCCCATGGTCGAGGCCGGTGACGGTCACGTCATCGGCGTCGCGTCGGTGGCGGGCTATCGAGGGCTCGCGGGCGCAGAGGCCTACGGGGCGACCAAGGCAGCCCAGATCAACCTGCTGGAGGGATTGCGTGCTGCGCTCTCCCGCCGGGGTGTGCGGGTGACCACGGTGTGTCCCGGGTTCGTGCGTACCGAGATGACGGCCGACAACGAGTTCTCGATGCCCTTCATCATCGACGCGGACGAGGCAGCCGAGGCGATTGCCGACGGACTTGCGGCACACCGGGTCGAGATCGTCTTCCCCTGGCGGATGGCCCTGACGATGAAGGTGGCGCGGCTGCTGCCTGTGCGGGTCTGGTCCGCCATCACCTCACGCATGGACAATCCGGCGGCCCGGTGACCTCCATCTGGTGGCTGCGTCGCGATCTCCGACTCGACGACAACCCCGCGCTCGTGGTGGCGGCTGCGGAGGGAGAGGTGCTGCCCCTCTTCGTGCGTGACCCGCAGTTGGCGCACCTCGGCAAGGCGCGACGCAGTCGCTTGGAGGCTTCGCTCGCGTCCCTCGACGCATCGACCGGTGGCGCTCTCGTGATCCGATCAGGTGATCCGGGTACGACGGTCGCCGCCGTCGCTCGCGAGGCCGGCGCGCGCAGCGTCCACGTGACCGGGGAGTTCACTCCGTATGCGCGGCGACGCGACCGCGAGGTTGCGGAGCGCCTGGGCCTTGACGGCGTGGCAATGCACTCCTCCGGCACGCCCTACGCGGTCCGGCCCGGCACCGTCGTCACCGGCCAAGGCACGCCGTACAAGGTCTTCACGCCGTTCGGCAAGGCGTGGCGCGACCAAGCAGTCGCTGCTCCGGTGACGCAGCCTGCTGCGTTGCGCTGGTCCCGCACGATCACGGGGGAGCGGCTGGACCGCGAGCTCCTCGATGCGGCCAGTCGCTGGGAACCCGCGGGGGAGCAGGCCGCGCTCGAGCGGTGGCGCACCTTCCTTGACAGCTCTCTGGCCGACTATGCGGACGGACGGGACCGTCCCGACCTCGCCGGCACCAGTGGCCTGTCGACGCACCTCAAGTACGGCGAGATCCATCCGCGCACCCTGCTGCGCGATCTCGCCCTCGTCGGCGATGCCCAGCGCGTGGGCGCGCACAGCTTCGTCAACGAGCTCGCCTGGCGGGAGTTCTACGCAGATGTCCTGTGGCACCGACCGGCGTCGGCGTGGCACGACCTGCGTGAGCTGTCGGGCATGGACTTCGACGAAGGGCCAGGGGTCGACGAGCTCGTCGAGGCCTGGTGCGAAGGACGCACGGGTTTTCCCTTCGTGGACGCGGGGATGCGCCAGCTCCAGCAGACCGGTTGGATGCACAACCGGCTCCGGATGGTCACCGCCAGCTTCTTGGTGAAGGACCTGCACGTGAGGTGGCAGGTGGGTGCCCGCCACTTCCTGATCCAGCTGCTGGATGCCGACATCGCCTCCAACAACCACGGCTGGCAGTGGGTCGCGGGGACCGGCACGGACGCGGCGCCGTACTTCCGGGTCTTCAACCCCGTGACCCAGGGCAAGAGGCTCGACCCCCGAGGTGACTTCGTACGGCGCTGGGTGCCGGAGCTCGCCCATCTCGAGGGCGCTGCGGCACACGAACCGTGGCGGCACGCCGAAGGGTACGTTCACGGCTACTGCCGCCGGATCCTCGACCACAGCGAGGAGCGACGCGAGGCGTTGGAGCGGTACTCGCATGCTCGCCGTTCGATGGAGTGAACATGTTGTGGTTCGGCTCAATCGGAGCAGGTTCACTCCATCGAAGCCGCTGTGCAGCGCGGCAGGGTCACTTCCGCAGGCGCAGCCCGATCAGGGTGACGACGTACACGAGGCCGCCGATGGCGCCGAGCCAGTAGTACGGCGCTCCGTCCTCGCCGCGGGCGATCTCCACCACGAAGGCGACGAGGACGGTGAGCAGCACGCTCATGCCGGCGGCCGTCGTGGCGAGCAGGTCGAGATGGTTGATGCGCTCGTCGCGCCGGTCGAGGAGCGCCTGCACGGTCTCGCTCCGTTGGCGTAGCAGCAGGAAGCCGCCGGTCGCGACCAGCATCAGTGCCAGTCCGAAGATGCCGAACCCGAGGTCGTCACCGACGATCCCGGCGACGAGGTAGGCGACACCGCAACCGACGCCGACGACGGGGATGGCCCAACTGATCGGGCGGGTCCTTGCGGGGGTGTTGTCATGCGTCGACATCGAAGATCTCCTCCACGTGCTGGTCGAAGTAGCGTGCGAGGGTCAGGGCCAGCGGGAGCGAGGGCAGGTAGCGCCCGGTCTCGATCGAGTTGATCGTCTGGCGCGACACCTCCATCGCATCCGCCAGCGCGGCCTGGGAGAGACCGTGGTCGAGGCGGAGCTCGCGAACCCGGTTGCGCATCTCGTCTCCCTCGCGTCAAGGACCCTTGTCATGACAAGCATGCTTGTCATTCCCGTCGATGTCAAGCAACCTTGACGCCGGGGGCCGGTCTCGGCACTGACGTCGGCGCTGGAAGTTTCCTTCCCGCAGGACGCACGTTGGCGGGTAGAGTGACGGAGCGAGCCACTGCCGACCTGATCTGACGACGGGCTGACCGGCTGTGGCGGAACGGTAGGCAGATGTCCACGGGGGACGAGCAGCAGTCGGCAGGGGGCGTCGTACCCCGGCAGCGCTGGCGCCGTGGCCTCGCCGCCGCGGTGGCCGTGACCGGCGCCTCCGTGCTCGCGGTGACGATCGCCTGGCAGGGTCAGTCGCACGACCCCCGGCGCCACGCAGCGGACCCTGCGCAGTCACCGACAGACGGGGTGACCGGACTCGTCCAGATGCAGGACGGGCTCAACGGTGGGCGCATCGCCCCGGCGCTGCTGGGCGGACTGGTCGGGCCCTGGCAGACGAGTGTCGCGACCACGCCCGATGAGGAAAACGCTCCGCTCGACGAGGAGACCACTCCGTCCCCGTCCCCGACGGGCAGTCCGAGTGCGCGGCCCACGGACGGCAGCCCGACCGCCCCTGCGACGGTCCCCCCGAGCGATGGTGACGTCCCTGACCACCCGGTGCACGGTCCGGTGACGATCAACGTCGGATCTGTCGAGGCATCCGCGGACACCCCGGGCCGATTCACTGTCGTGCTCCGCCTGACCAACGTCACCCCGGGGATGATCGCGAAGGTGGCGATCGACGGCGACGGGGCCGTCATCGACGGGGTCGGCGGAGGCTGGTCGTGCGGCTCGCCGGGCGGCGCCGCGGTCACCTGCAACGTCGGTCCCGGAGACTCCACGCGTCTCGTGGTCACCGTCTCCGCGCCGTACGGCGGCACGCTGGCCGTGAGCCTGCCGCACCTCGCCGGTGGCGCGGCCAGCACGTCCGTCGAGATCGATGCGCCGGGTGGCGGCACCGGCGACGAGGGTGTCGGCATCGGCACCCCCGCTGGGACCGCCGGCGACGACCTGCCCTGAGTGGAACCGGGGCACCTGTCAGTCGTCCGCTGCCAGCTCCAGGCCGTCGGGCCTGACGAACAGGCCGGTCGCCTCGACGGTGACCTCGCCCGACTGGCGGATCCACGCGTCGGCCAGGAACTTTCGCCCGCTCACGTCCCGCACCTCACCGCCGACCTCGCACTCGATGTCGAGGGCAGTCGGTCGCCGAAAGCGCAGCTCGAGACTGGCGGTGAGTCCGGGAATGCCCTGAGCCGAGACCAACATCCCCAGCAGGTGATCGATCAGGGCGGCCGCGAAGCCACCGTGCAGGCAGTCCGGTGGTCCCTCGAACAGTGCTGAGGGGAGGAAGCGGGCGGTGGCGCGGCGACCGTCGACGTGCAGGGAGATCGGGATCCGCATGGGGTTGAGCGAAGCCATCCGGACTGGCTCGCCCCGTTGGGCGCGTTCGGTCCAGGTAGGGGTGATCGGGATCCTGTGCACCCGGTCGCGTCGTTGGCGTCCGAGCATCTCGGTGACCTGGTCGAGCAGGTTTGTGGCCTCCTGCAGTGTCGCCACGTCGACGTCGGTCGTGCCGGCGGCCGACATCAGGGAGCGGGTGCTCTCGACGAGCCGCGTGAGCGGCTGGATCCGCTCCGCCGCCGGAGCAGTGCGTCGCTGGCTCACCCCATGCTCCGCTCGAGGAGCGAAGCCGGTACCGGGGGCGCCTCGTTGAAGACCAGGTGGTCGGGCAGGAGCGATGCCGGATCGATGTCGTCGGGCTGCCAGCCCGCCACGAGTGCCTGGCCGTCGAGGGTGCGGACGGCTCGACGGAACTCCTTGATGAGGCCGAGACTGAAGGCGACCCTGCCCGTGAGGACGGCGGGGTCGCCGGTGCACAACAGCAGGTTGGCCTCGGCCATGGTCTCCTCCGGCTCCGATGGCCAGCCGGGGACTGCACGCTGTGCGTTCTCCGTGGCCACGCCCCGGTTGGGGGCGAGTGTGTTGACGGCGATGCCGTCGTCATACAGCTCCATCGCCGCACCGGTGCTGAGGCGATCGATGGCAGCCTTCGTGGCTCCATAGAGCACCGACCCCAGCAAGGGGTGGGCAGCATAGGGCGGACCCACCCGCGGCCCGGCCATACGCGACGACAGGTTCACGACCCAACCGGATCCCCGCTCACGCATGCTGGGTACGACGGCCTTCATCAGGTCCCACGTGTTCCACAGATTGGTCTCGACCGAGTCGTGGAAGGCCGCACGGTCGATGTCGAGGAAGGAGGCGCCGTGATGACGCTCGGCCGCAGCATTGTTGACGAGGATGTCGACCCCGAGCCCGAACGCGTTCTCGATCTCGGCGACCAGGGCGAACCGGTCGAGGTCGGGCCTGCCGAGGTCGGCGACGAAGGATCGGGCCTGTCCGCCCTCGTCGTTGATGATCTGGACGGTCTCCTCCAGCGAGCCTGCGAGCGTGGCACCACCGGGGTGCAGGGTGCGGGAGACCGCGGCCACCGCGATTCCCTCCGCAGCCAGGCGACGTGCCATGGCGCGGCCGATGCCGCGGCTGGCTCCGGTGACGACGGCGAGGTGGGTCAAGGGATGCTCCGATCGACGTGGATGAGACGAGTGTCGTTTCAGCAGTCGGTGATGGTGCGGCCCTCCCGCTGGACGGAAGTGGGTCAGGTGGCACATCTCACCCTGCTTCAGGTGCGGGTTCGAGCGCGGTGATCACCTAGGATGCTGGTCTGCCCCGACCACAGTCGGGGGCGGTCGGCAGACGTGTTGCACGTCTTCGGTCCGAGGCTGAAAACCTCCAGCGTCTCCCTCGCCCGGAAGCCTGGAGGTTTCTGCATGTCTCGTGTGTCCAGCGTCAACGCCCGTTGGTGGGCCCTCGTCGTCCTGGGTCTGACCCAGCTCATGGTGGTGCTCGACTCCACCATCGTCGCCATCGCCCTGCCCTCCGCACAGGCTGATCTCGGCATGGCGGACAGCCAGCGCCAATGGCTCGTCACCGCCTACGCCCTGGCCTTCGCCTCCCTGCTGCTGCTCGGCGGTCGCGTCGCCGACTACTGGGGGCGCAAGCGCACCTTCATGGTCGGCATGCTCGGCTTCGGCGTCGCCTCGACGTGGGGAGGTCTCGCCCAGTCCAGCGGTGAGTTGATCGCCGCCCGTGGTCTCCAAGGGCTCTTCGCAGCGATGCTTGCCCCCGCCGCTCTCGCGATGGTCACCGTGCTCTTCAGTCACGGCAAGGAGCGCAACGTCGCCTTCGCGATCTTCGGCGTCATCGCCGGCACGGGTGCTGCGTTCGGCCTCCTCCTCGGTGGCGTCCTCACCCAGTACGCAGACTGGCGCTGGTGCCTGTTGGTCAACGACTTCTTCGTCGTCGCCGGCCTGATCGGTGGCTGGCTGCTGCTCGACGAGTCACGCGCGGAGGGCAACAACAAGTACGACGTCTTCGGCACCGTCACCATCGTGCTCGGGCTGGGCTCGCTCGTCTACGGGTTCGCGCGTGCCGAGCACGGCTGGGGAGAGACCGACACGGTCGGGTTCCTCGCGGTCGGCGCCGTGCTCCTGGCGATCTTCTTCTGGTCGCAGGCGCGCATCGCCAATCCGTTGCTGCCACTGCGTGTGGTGCTTCACCGCGTCCGTGCCGCCGCTTTCATGATCCAAGGTGTCGTCGGCGTCGTGATGATGGGCGCAATGCTCTATCTGACCTTCCACTTCCAGATCGTGCTCGGCATGAGCCCGGTGAAGGCCGGTCTCGCCAACGTGGCCATGACCGTGGTCATCATGGGCACCGCTCCACTCGCCACCAAGGCCTTCAGCCACTTCGGTGCCCGCCCGGTGCTCGTCGCCGGTCCGGTCATCGGATCGGTCGGCCTCTTCTATCTCAGCGGCATCACGGCCGGCGGCAGTTATTGGACTGAGGTCCTGCCTGCCCTGGTCATTCTCGGCTGCGGCATGTCGCTCATCTTCGTGCCCATGCAGAACCTCGCGCTCGCCGGCGTGGAACCGCACGACGCCGGTGTCGCCTCGGCCTTCGCCAACTCCTGCCTGCACATCGGTGGCTCGATAGCGATCGCTGTCTTCACGGCGCTCTACACCAGCTCGATGGAGGACTCGCTGGCTTCGGGCAGCGCGCCGCTGACGGCCCTGGCCGACGGTTACGGCACCACCTTCACCGCCGCCGGTGTCGTGATGCTGGTCGGTGCCGTGCTCGCGGGACTCTTGATCAACCAGAAGGGCGGAGCCCCCGCGGCCGACCAGGAGCAGGCGGTGCTCGCCGCCCACTGAGGTGGAGGTGGTCAGTCGCGTGTGACGGGGAGCCGTGCGGGGTCACGCGAAGCCAGCCACAGCCTGTCCGATCGTGTGTCCGCCGATGACCAGCAAGATCACTGTCATCACTGCCGAGTTGTGTGCGGTCAACCAGATGCGGAGCTCATCGAGGCCGCCACGCAGTCGATCCGCGGCGATCAGGTTTCCCACGGTGGGAACGGCCACCGAGCATGAGCTGATGACGACGAAGGCACCGACAGCCGCGAACGACTGGCCCGAGGTCAGGCCGCCTGACCCGATGATGACGCCCGCCGTGAGGCAGAGGGTCAGGTTCTTCGGGTTCGCCACGACAAGCGCCACGCCGAGGCCGCATGCCTTTCCCGCGGTCATGGTGTCGATTGCCGCCATCCACTTCGGCAAGGTGGCGTCGGCTCCCGGTCGTGGCCGCCGACGCCACTGCGCCAGCGCCAGGCACAGAGCCACGACACCGAGCAGAAGTTTCAAGGTGGAGGCGAGCGTGGTCGGGTCAGAGCTGGTTGAGCTGTCGACCGGGTCCACCAGCAGTGCGACGGCCAGCACCAGCAGGGCAATGCCGACACCCCAACCCAGGAGGAAGGCCACGGACGCCGCTCGTCCGCGCGGTGTCAGCAGCATCAAGATGACAGCGATGATGGGAAGCGGTGAGATGGCCACGCCGAGGGCGACGGGCAGCAGCGAACCGACGACATCACCCATGCTGGTGCTCCTCCCGACCGGCCGCGGGGTGCCGCCCGCGCGAGCTGAGCCGAGCGTAGGACGAGGGGAGACGGTCAACCTCACCCCTTACGGGGGACCACGGCCGGGCGTGGTTTGCCTAGCGTGACGGCGAGACCTGTCCGGGTCGACCTTGCAGGGAGCTGATGCCCGTGTCGCGCATACTCGCGCCCTCCTTCGCGGGATTCCGGACCGCCTGGATCCGGCCGGATGTCGTCGCCGGCTTGACCGTGTGGGCGGTTCTGGTGCCTGAGTCGCTCGCCTACGCGACGATTGCCGGGGTGCCGCCGGTTGTCGGGCTCTACGCGGCTGTGCCCGCATTGGTTTGCTACGCACTGATCGGCTCCTCCAAGCACCTGGTCGTCGCACCGATGTCGGCAACTGCCGCACTGTCGGCCGGTGTCATCGCGACCGTCGCGCCTTCGGCGGACGTCGGGACCTACGTCGCGCTCTCCACCGCACTTGCGCTGGCCACCGGCCTGGTGGCGCTCGCGGCAGGGGCGCTGAGGCTGGGCTTCCTTGCGTCGTTCATCAGCGAGCCGGTCCTGAAGGGCTTCATCATCGGCCTGGCATTGACGATCATGATCGGCCAGCTTCCGAATCTCTTCGGCGTCGAGAAGGGCTCGGGCAACTTCTTCGAGAAGGCTTGGGATCTGGTCCAGCACCTGGGCCAGACCGAGCCGCTCGCCATCACGGTGGGAGGCCTCAGCCTTGCCGCGCTCCTGGTGGTGCGTCGCTTCCTGCCCCTGGTTCCCGGATCCCTGGTGGTGGCCTTGGTGAGCATCGGTGCAGTGGTACTGCTCGACCTGGACGACCGTGGCCTTGAGATCGTCGGCAACATCGACTCTGGTCTGCCTGATCTCGGGCTCCCCGGGGTCGGAGGGTCGGAGTTCGTCGCGCTCCTCGGAGCTTCGGTCGGGGTGATGCTGGTCGGCTTCGCCGAAGGTCTCGGTGCCGCAAAGACCTATGCCGCCCGCTCTGGTTACGACATCGACGCGAATCGGGAGCTGATGGGACTCGGTGCCGCGAACATCGGCGCCGGGCTGACTTCTGGAATGGTCGTCAACGGCAGCCTGTCGAAGACCGCCGTCAATGGTTCCGCCGGGGCACGTTCGCAGCTCTCCACGGTGGTGGCCGCGGCCCTGACCCTGGTCACGATCCTCTTCCTCACCGGCCTCTTCGAGAAGCTGCCGGAAGCAACCCTCGGCGCCATCGTGATCGCAGCGGTGATCGAACTCGTGGATCTTCCGTCGCTTCGCCGGCTGTGGCGTGTGCAGACCGGTCGTTTGGCGACGCTGTACCCGGTCACGGCGCGCTCCGACTTCGTGGGAGCGCTCGCGGCGCTCCTCGGCGTCCTTGTCTTCGAGACGTTGCCCGGCCTCGCCATTGGCATCGCGGTCTCCTTGGTGCTTCTGATCGCCAGGACATCTCGCCCCCACACGGCGCGGCTGGTTCCCGTCGGCACCGTCGGCCAACGGGTGTGGGTGGACAGTGCCAGGCACAGCGAGGAGGAGATGCCCCCGCAGGTGCTCGTGGTCCGGGTGGAGGCGCCCCTCGTCTATGCGAACGCGGACTACGTGCGCTCCGCAATTCGAGAGATGGCCGCCTCGGTGCCGGACCTGCGGCTAGTGGTCATGGACGGTGCGACGACGCCCTCCGTGGACGTGACGGCGGCAGGCATGCTCGATCAACTCAGCGTCGATCTTCAGCGCATGGGCGCGGATCTGGTCCTGGCAGGAAACATCGGCCAAGTGCGGGATGTCCTGGCGGAGGCAGGCGAGACAGATGGGATCCGGATCTTCTCGAGCATCGAGCGGGCGCTGGCGTCCCTCGAGCAGGGTTCACCGGGAACGGGGAGGCCAGCGGCACTCCGGACGGGGAAGTCTGATGACGGTTTCCTTCGGACTCATCCCAATGACTAGAGGAGCGCACCATGGCACAGGCAACCTTGACGGTTTGGAAGTTCGGCACGGCAGGAGGCGCCGCTGATGCTTCCGAGAAGTTGGAGCAGCTCGCCAAGCAGGGGCTGATCACCGTCCACGACGCCGCACGGGTGTCGTGGGAGGAAGGCAAGAAGAAGCCCAAGACGCGCCAGCTCAGCTCCATGACGGGCGCCGGCGCCCTCGGAGGCACCTTCTGGGGCATGCTGTTCGGCCTGATCTTCTTCGTCCCGCTCCTCGGTGCTGCACTCGGTGCGGCGACAGGTGCCCTCGCTGGATCGCTCACCGACGTCGGCATCGACGACTCCTTCATCAACAAGGTCCGCGACCAGATCACGCCTGGGACCTCCGCGCTCTTCGTGATGTCCTCCGATGCGGTGGTCGACAAGGTTCGGGACGCGTTCGCCGGACACGAGCCGGAGGACCTGATCTTCACCAACCTCAGCGACGACCAGGAGGCCGCGCTGCGTCACGTGTTCGCCGAGGAGTGAGGACGGGCACCGGTGTGAAGGACCGGTGACGTGGGCCAGACCCCCGGTGGCTACTTGCCAGTAGCCCGCCTCACCTGCCACGGGTGAGGCGAGGGGGCGTCCTGCTCCCTAGCCTCCGTTGTACGGTCAAAACACACGGAGGCTTCAGATGAGCGCCACCTGCACGTGCGTTTCCCCTCGGCCCTCGGTCCCGAGGGCAACCAGGCCCGATCGGCTCACTCGACGGCGTCGCCCGTTCGCCGGGAGGCGGAATGGTCAAGGGCGGCGATCGCCGTGAGGATCGGCACGACCTTCTCGGGGACTCCGCGCCTGCCACGGACCTATGTGCCGCGGCCCCGGCTCTGGAATCAACTGGAACGGACCGCGGAGCAGGCCGTCACGGTCGTCGTGGCCCCTTCCGGTGCTGGCAAGACGCTGGGTGTGGCCGGCTGGCTCGGCCAGCGGGAACCTACGCGGCACCACTGGGTCGACGCTGCCTCCTCGGGCGGCGCGCGGGAGTTCGTCGAGGCAACGGCCGCGCCCGACGCGGGAGGAGTCCCCCCGTACGTCGTGGTGGATGACGCGCACCTGCTCTCGGCAGAGGCGCTCCGTCACCTCGACGATCGGCTCAACAACGCCCCCGAGACCCTCAGGTTGCTCCTGATCAGCAGGTGGGACCTGCCGCTGACGCGACTGGTCCCAGAGCTGCTCGGCCACTACACGAGCCTCCGGGGGACGTACTGCGGATGGACGAGGAGGAGACGAAGGCGTTGGTGATCGCCCACCTCCCGACCGCGACTCCGGAGGTGGTCGAGGCAGTGAGCTCCTACGCACAGGGTTGGTGCGCTCCCGCCGTACTCACCACCCGCGTCCTGGCCGCCGCGCCGCCGAACGCCATGGCCGTACGGCGTTATGCGCGTGCTGACGGGCGGGTTGCGGACCAAGTGGTCAGTGAGGTGTTCTCGACCTTGCATCCGGAGGAGCGTCATCTTCTCCTCTGCCTCGCGGCCGAGGAGACGGTGAGCGTGGCCACTGCCGCCCACCTCTCGCACGACTCGGCGGCCGGGGAGATCCTGGCGCGGCTGGAGATCACCGGCCTGCTCGTCATGCGCACGAACGAGACCGTCGACGACGCCGAGAGCGAGGGGGCGACCCGGTTCCGGATCCACCCGTTGTTGAAGGAAGTGGTGCGACGCCGGCTCCTCCGCGGTGGAGTCGACGTGGCGCGCGCTCGGGCGACTGTGGCGAGAGCGGTTCGCATCGACATCGCCCGCGGCGACGGGGCACGTGCGTTCGAGAGACTCGTCGCGGTCAACGAGGCCGAGCAGGCAGCGGAGTTGTTGGCGGTCGAGGGAGTCGCGATGGTGATGCGTGGAGAAGGGCCGCAGATCGCGACCTTCGTCCGCCAGCATCCTGAGCTGGTCCAGGATCGCCCGGCGACCTGGTTCCCGGTCGCCCTCGAGCGCTGGCTCGACGACGACTTCGAGGGTGCCCTGGTGTGGATGGACCTCATGGATCACGAAGACGAGGATTCAGCACCGCAAGTGGGCTCGCTCGCCCGTGCCTGCGTGCGTTTGATGAGGGCGCGTCTCGGTCTCGAGTCATCGAGCGCCGCCATCGACCGTGGGAGCCACGTCCTCGGTGCGGCCGACCATGTTCATGACGCCGCTGTCCCGCAGTTGCTCATCGAGTTGGGCAGCACCCAGAACTGGACCGGCGACCTGTCCGGTGCCAGCGCCCATCTGTCCAGGGCCGTCGAGTGGAGTCGACAACGCGGTCACCTGGCTGCCGCGGCGTCAGCGACTTCTCATCTCGCGCTCACCCAACTGATGGCCGGACGGGAACGGGCCGCGCACCAGGTGGCGACAGAGGCACTGCGACTGCTCGACGCCACGTCGGGGACGCAGCCGCACTTCGTGGATGCCCGGGCGTCGTTGGTGCTGATGTTGAGCGAGATGGCCGGTCTCACTCCACCGATGCGTGCTTCCGGCTCGCGAACGACGGTGCCTGAGTTGCCGGCTTCGGATCCGTGTGGTCGATTCTGGGCCTGGCTGGCCAGCGCTCGCATCGCGCTCGTGAACGGATCGCCAGCAGACGCGGAGCGGGTCCTGACGACACCGCTCGCCGGGCCACTGCCGGAAGCAAGTCTTCCCGATCACCTCTTCGCGGAGGTCATGGTCGAGCACGCCCTACTAGCGGCTCTGGCCTCGGACCGAGACACTCTTCGACACGTCGAGATGCGCCTCCTCACGCGGCATCGCGAGGCAGAGGCGTCGCTGGCGCGTGGGCTGTCCAGCGACCTCGCCGGGGACCGCGTAGGAGCGACCGAGGCATTCGGCCTCGCTGCGGACGCAGAGGATCCGGTTCACCCTTCGGTCCGAGTCTTCGGACTCGTCTGCCAGGCCCAGCTCCTGGACGCCGACGGAAAACACGATGCTGCTCTGGATCGACTGGCCGAGGCGGTGCGGGCGACGGAGGTTCGCGGCAGCGCCGTCCCCTTCCGCGGCTGGATCCGGCAGGGAAGCCCGGTCGGTTTCCTCCTGAGGCGGCTCGCTCAGCGCGGCAGGCGAAACGGGTGGCTCGACGAACTCACCTCGGCCATCGCGGGCAGCCCGGACGCATCAGCCCACTACGCGCCGACGACGGCCACGCCACGAGAGCGGTCCGCAGGCACTGCGCTGCTGGTGCAGCCCTCGCTCAGCCCACGTGAGCGCGACGTCCTCAACCAGTTGGCTCGTGGCGCGACCTACTCCGACATCGCCGCCAACCTCTTCGTCTCCGAGAACACGGTGAAGACCCATGTCTCCAGCCTCTACGGCAAGCTCGCGGTCTCCAGACGTAGTGATGCCCTCGCCGTGGCCAGGACGATGGACCTGCTCTGAACGGCCGATGCGGACCACCTGATTCGGGCGATGTCCAAGCCACTGGCCGGCCTCAGCATGGCTGTGTCACTGTCGAGCGCTAGGAGGCTGCGGGCATGTCGGATGCTGTCGGCGAGGATACGCAGTGGGAGAGCGCCGTTCGGTGGATGCGTTTCGCCGATCACTGGGGGCTCGTCCTCACCTACGGTCTGGTGACCTTGGGGCTCGGAGTCGTCCTGGCAGTTTGGCCGGGTGAGACGTTACGTGTGTGCGGCGTCATCATCGCGATTCAGCTGATCCTCACCGCGGTGATGCGCGTCGTGCTGGCGATTGCACCCGGCAGGCTGCCCAGTGGTGACCGAGTGCTGCTTGCCCTGACAGGTGCCCTCGCCATGATCGTTGGGCTCCTGTGCCTGCGCGCCCCGTTGCAGACCCTGCTCGCGCTCAGCATCATCCTCGGTGCTTGGTGGCTGATCTCGGGGATCGTGGACATCGTCAGGATTGCTGCCGCCCCCAAGGCTGCCCACCGTGGCCTGGGGTTGGCGATGGCCCTGATCAGCTCCCTCATGGGAGGCTTCCTCCTGGTCAATCCTGAGCTGTCGTTGAAGGTCATGGTCGGTGTGCTGTGCCTGTGGTTGATCGCCGTCGGGATCCTCGCGTCTGCCGAGGCCCTGAGGATGCGGGCGCAGCAGCGCATGAGCGATCCGAGTCCGTGAGTCCGGGCCGATGGCTGGGGCCCAGCCTGTGGCCTCAGGCGCCGGCGTCGGTGTGGCGCGATCTCCTCGCCGGACTCGTGACCGGTGCCGTCGTCATCCCCCAGGCCATGGCCTACGCCACGATCGCCGGGCTGCCCGTCGAGATCGGCCTCTACACGTGCATGCTCCCCATGCTCGTGTATGCGCTGATGGGCGGCTCACGGACGTTGAGCATGTCCACCACCTCGACGATCGCGATCCTGACGGCGACCACGGTCGGCTCACTGCCTGACCGGACGGACGCGCAGTTGCTGCGGGCGGTCTTCACGCTGACGGTTCTCGTGGGCACATGCCTCCTCCTGATGCGGCTGTTCCGTCTCGGTTCCGTCGTGGAACAGGTCAGTCCGGCGACGATGACCGGGGTGAAGACGGGGGTGGGGCTCACCGTCGTGGCCACCCAGCTCCCGGCGCTCCTCGGAGTGTCCAGCGGGGCGGCTGATGCGGGCTTCTTCCGGACCGTCGCAGATGTGGCGCGGAAGGTGGAGAGCGCCGACGTCGGCACTGTCGCGATCTCCGTCACCGCGGTGGCCTCCCTCCTGCTTCTGCGCAGGTTCCTGCCACGGATACCTGGCCCGCTGGTCGTCGTGACCGTGGCGATCCTGGTGGTCGCGTGCACCCCGATCGAAGAGCACGGACTCGACCTGGTCGGCCGGGTGCCCACGGGCCTGCCGACGCCGTCGGTTCCCCTGTGGTCGGATGTGCTGACCCTGCTGCCGGGGGCGCTGGCCATCGCTGTGATGGCGTTCATGGAGACGGTGATCGTGGCCCGGGCCCAGAGGCGGCGTGCCGACCCGCCCATCGATCCGCAGCGCGAACTCCTCGCCAATGGCATCGCAGCACTCGCGGGCGGGTTCTCCCAGAGCCTTCCGCCTGCGGGCGGACTCTCCCAGAGCGCTGTCAACCAGAGGGCCGGCGCGGCGTCCCAGTTGGCCGGCATCACCACGGCGGCGCTTGCCGTGCTCGTTGCGCTCTTCCTCGGTCCCGTCCTGGCTGACCTTCCCGCTGCTGTCCTCGCGTCGATGGTGCTGGTCGCGGTCGTCGGGCTGATCCGTCCCGACGAATTCACGACCCTGCTTCGGATCGATCGGGCTGAGTTCTGGGTGGCAGTCATCACCGCTGCGGCCGGCCTCACCGCAGGGCTGATCACCGCGGTGGCCGTCGGCGTCGGCCTCACGCTGGTGTTGGTGCTTCGTGAGGTCAGCCGCAGCCAAGCCCAGCCCTGGGAAGGGAACGACGTCGGGAACGAAGTGATGGCGCTCCGACTCCAGGGGACCGTGTATGCCGGGAACGCCCGCCCGACCCAGGACGACGTGCTGGCGCGTGCGCTCAGCGAGCCGGGGCTCCGAACCGTTGTGTTGGACTGCGTTGCCGTTCGGCGGGTGACGGTCCCGCTCCTGGACACGCTTGAGGCGTTGCACGCGGACTTGGATAGCGACGGCGTCGAACTCGTCGTCGCCGCTCTTGCACCGGAGCTTCTCGACGTGGCACGTCGTTCGCCCTGGTTCGCCGGACTCGAGGCCGACGGCCACGTGAAGCCGACGGTCGAAGAGGCCGTTCGAGGTTGAGCCCGACGCGCGCTCAGGCGCGATCGGGGTCAGCCGGCGGGTACTGCCGTGTCTGTTCGGGCGTTGCCTGGGACGCTTGAGCCCACTGAGCCTGTGCTTGCTGGGTTGCCTGTGCTTGAGCTCGGTCGCGTCGTGCCTGCTCGTCCAGCCGGTCGAGGTGCGCGATCCGATCAGCCAGCCAGTCGATTCCGGCGTGAACCGACCAGGCGATGATGCCGTAGACGATCATCGCGAAGATGATCGAGGTGTCCAGAACGGCCTCGACCTGATTTCCGGTCTGCCCGAGTTCGATGGAGGTGAAGATTCCGCGGAACGGTTCCATCGCCCGATCCAGAGATCGGTATGCCCACTGGACGAAGGGCGGCCCTGGATTGGCTCCGAAGAGCAATAGGAAGAAGCCAAGGGTGAGCACGATCTCGGTCACGACGAGGTAGAGATACACGCCGTAGCCCAGGACGCGGGCGCCGAGCAGGAGCGTGCGGCGCTGTGGGTGGACGTGCTGCGTCCCCGGGGTGGATTCGGTGGTCTGTGACATGAAGTTCCCTCTCCGGCGCCCGAGCGCCTTGTCCTGCGGTCGACCCGGCATGCATCAGTGAGCTGGCTTCTTCTGGTCCTCGGCTCCCTTGGCGTCGCCCGCTTGGACTCTCTGGCCCACCACGGTGACAGCGATCCACAGCCCCGCCAGGAGGACGGCACCCACGGTGGACTCGGGCCGCCACAGGTGGTCGGTCCCGTCGACCCCGGTCCGGCCCACGCCGGAAAGGATCAGCGCAGCTCCTGCCGCAGCCGTGCCCCAGCGGAGGAAGGTCTTCTCCCAGCGTGCGGTGAGCCAGCCGCAGAGCAGCGCCACCGCGGGCACGACCACGATCGCAGCGAGCCAGTCACGGGGTTGGTCGGCGATGATCACGAAGATCTTCGCGCCCACCACGCTTCCCACGACCACGCCGGCGACGAAGAAGAGCGACTTGGACACGAGCAAGGCCGTCACCAAGGTGGCGAACGCCGCTGCCAGGGCGATGACCAGTGCAACCGTGGTCGAGGCATCGAAGAGTTCGGCGAGCAGCCAGCCGGTTCCGAAGCCCGCGGTGAGGACGGCCAACCGGACGGACTTGGAGCCCGCGAAGCACAGCAAGGCACCCACCAGGATGAGGATCAGACCTGACATGGCGCTCCTGCACTTGGCGGACCGGGACGGAACCAGCGTGCTCAGGCGATCAACGAAGCGCTTCCCCCGAAACCGGTGAAGGGGAGGTCAGATGATGCCGCGCTCACGCGCTTCCCGCACCGCCGCTGCCCGACTGTTCGCGCCCAGCTTCTGGTAGATCGACCGCACGTGTGTCTTCACGGTGTTCTCACTGACGCCGCGGGCCTCGGCAATCTCGCTCAGGGTCAACATCGCCGGGAGATCGCGCAGCACGGCGAACTCCTTCTCCGTGAGGGTGTTGTTGAGGACCGCGCGGGGCCGTCGCCCCTGATGGTGCTGGGATCCGAACAGGTCCGAAACGAACTCCTCAGCGGCCCCGAAACGCCCCCGGTTGGCTCGCAGGATGGGCTCGAGATCCTCCCAGGCATCGAGGAAGGCGCGGCGGAATGCGTTCGGAGCCGCCCACTCCAACGCGGTCTCGAGGGCGTTGAAGGCCCGATGCGGGTTGTCGAGACTTGCCTCCAGCGTTGCTGCAAGGACGTGGGCCGTGACCTCGGTGGTCGGCGCATGGGAGCTGAGTTCTCCATCCAGGGCAGGACGCAGGATCTTGAGTGCCTCACGGGTGCTTCCGCGAGCAGCCAGGATCTGGGCCCACACCGTGGCTGCCTCCGAGCTGTCGGGCAGTTGACGCTGGACGCGGTCCGCAGCCTCCTCGGCCCACCAGGTGTGCCCGGTGAGCAGACAGATGCGGACCTCCTGCGGAGTTGCCTGGCTGATGAGCGCCGGCGACACCTCTTCGGCGGCATCCGTGTCCTGCCAGATCTGATGGAAGTCCGAAACGGCGTGCACGCGGTCGGACCCTGACGCCCGCTCGAAGGAGGCGAGTGCATACATGCTGCGCACACCGGTCTCGACCTCTACGTTGTTCACCCCACCCAGGGCTTGCATCCCACGCTCGGCATAAGCGGCCTGCGCGGGGACGTCGCCGGTCTGGAACGCGGTCCATGCGGCGAGCAGATAGGCGTAGGCGAGTCGGGGGAGTCGGCCCAACCACGCCGGTCGGCGAAGTCGATGGCCCGCTGCGCCCAGTAGAGCGAGTCCGCCCACTCGCACGCTGCACCGTGCAGACCAGACAGTTGTGCCAAGGTCTCCAGCACCCACTGGTCGTAACGCCCGGCGCGGGCGAGACCGAGGGCTTGCTCGAGGTCGCGGATCGCCCCCGATAGTCGCCACTGCGCATCCGCGAGGGCGGACGGCAACTGAGGACGAGGAGGTCGACGTCGGGATCACCGGTGGCGGGCAACTCGAGGATCGCGCTCTCGGCGAGAGCGCGTGGGACGTCACCACCGAGGATCGCCCGCTGCACGACGGCTGCTGCACGCATCGCCGTGAACCTGCTGTCTGTGGGAAAGTGCGAGTTGGCCGACAGCAGCCGGAGGAAGCCGTCGGCGGCATCCAGGTCGGAGACGTCGAGCGCGTCGAGGGCGGCGATGGTCGCAACTCGCAGATCCGTCTTCCGAGAGGCAGGACCGACGAGCGGGTGGACCTTGCCGCCCTGTCCCTGGAGGATCATGTGCAGGCCGTTGTCCCGCACCAGTTCGTGGAGCAGGTCGTCATCACCGCCGAGCGCGGCGTGTTCCAGGGCGGAGGCAGGGTCGCCGTGCTCGTCGAACCACAGCGCCGCCCGAACATGCTGCCGACGGGTCGCCTGGGCATCGTTGTCCTCCAAGGTCGCCATCAAGAAGCTGCGCAGCATGCTGTGATAGCGATGCCATGAGGCGTCCTGCGTCTGAACCACGAGAGCGTTGGCCCGGCACAACAGGTTCAGGAGCTCACCGGCGTCCTTCCTGCCCGAGAGGTGCGCAGCCAGCTCCACCGACAACTGTTTCGGGACACAGGTGGAGAGCAGGAAGTCGAAGACGTCTGGGGGCAGATAGTTGATCACCTCCGTGAAGAGGTAGTCCGCGACGGCACGCTGGTCGCCCTCGAAGGCCGAGATGAAGCTGGCGGGGTCTGGTGTTGCCCTCACGGAGATGGCCGCCAGGCGTAGCCCAACGGCCCAGCCCTCGGTCCGGATCACCAAGCGGGACACATCGGACGGGGCGACGCGGCTCGTCACCTGGGCAAACAGTGCTTCGGCCTCGTTCTCCGTGAAGGCCAGGTCTGGGCCGCGAATCTCGGCGAGTGACCCCTGGAGCTTGAGTGTGTGCAGGTTGATGCTCGGCTCCGAGCGGGAGACGAGGATGACCCCCGTGGTCGGAGGGAGCTCTCCGATCAGGACACTCAGACCTGCAAGGACGTCTGGGTGACTCAGTCTGTGGATGTCGTCGAGCACCAGCCATCGGAGCTCCGATTTTGCGACGGTCTGGGCCAGGCCAGCGACGAATCTGGGTTCGAGCCCGGAAGGTGGAAGGCTGAGCGCTTCGAACGTGGCGGCGTACCGGCCCTCGGAAGCGGCTGTCAGGGCTTGGACCACCGCAGACCAGAACTCGTAGGGCCGATCGTCGCTGTCGTCGAGTGTCAGCCACGCCACCGGCTCACCGACGGCGCTTCTCCGCCGGGCCCAGTCAGCGACCAGCATGGTCTTGCCCGACCCGGCCGGCGCGCACACCAAGGTGGCTTGATGGAGATCAGCCACGTCCTGCAGGAGGCGGGCGCGGCTCACGAAGGTGCCGGGAAGCCGTGGCGGGTGCAGGCGAGACGGTGCAACGAATACGCGCGAGCCGACCTCGCCCTCAAGCCTCACGGCCTTGAGCCTCCTCCTCCGCCGCAACCAGAAAAGGCCGCGAACCTCCCGAAATGATCGAACCATCGGGGCCAGGCGACGTCAACCACCGCGCCGATCCAAGTGTGTCCTCACCCGCATTGGGTGAGGACACAGCGGTGATGACGCGGTCAGGTTGGAAAGGCCGAAAGCGCCTCGGAAGTCAGGAGCACACCGTGACGGGTCGCCGCCACTCACGGACCAGGACCAGGTTCGCTGGCCTGGTCACGCTGTTGATGGTGGTTGGTCTCGCGGGCGTCACCTGGCCTTCGACGGCTCGCGCGGAGGATCCCGGCGCACTGCAGGTCACGAAGGGTGTGACCGGCTGGCAGGACGGTCAGGTCGTGGAGCCCGGTGACACCTTCGTCTACACGATCACGATCACCTGCTCCAACATCGGTTCCGGCGGCTGCACCAACGCGGTGCTCGAGGACGGCCTCCCCGACGGCATCGTCCTCGATCCCCAGAGCAGTGTGACGGTCCAAGGTGCTCCAGCAGACGTCGCGGCGGCAGACGGGCAGGTCGTCGTCACCTTCACCGCGCCCCTCTCCGACCCTGAGGACGGGCAGGGGCTGCCGGACGGTGCCTCGGTGACCGTGCTGGTGCCGGTCATGGTCGACCCCGACATCTCGCCGACGCTGGACGGTGCTGACCTCGTGAACACGGCGACGGCCGACGGGACCAACACCGAGCCGGCCAGCGACAGCTTCGTGGTCGTGCCCGACATCCCGATCGACCTGGAGGCGACCACCGGCAAGTCGTTCACCCCAGCAAGTGCGATAGCCAGTCCGGGGACCTCGACCACGCTGACGTTGAGTGGCGGCAGCAGTTCCAACCTTCCCGTCGACGAGGTCACGATCACCGATCCGACTGACCCGGCGGCCACGCCCAATGCCTTCACCTACCTCGGCCTGTCCTCCGCAACGATCGATGTCACGATGCCGCCGGGAGCGGAACAGGTCCAGGTCGACGCCTTCGTGGACGGAGCCTGGGTGGCGGGCAGTCCGGGTGCGCCGCCAGCAACGATTCCGGGGGTGTGGATCCTGCGGAGGTCACAGGTCTGCGGATCACCTTCATCAGCACCGACGACGACGGAATTCCCTCGGGCGAGGCGGGATCGGCCGACGTAACGCTCGAGCAGCGCGACAACATCGCCGAGGCCGGCGAGGGCCCCATCGACAACCAGGTGACGGCGACCGTGGGCCTTGACTCCGACGTCTCCGCCCCGGCCACGGCGGACGCCTCCTACGTGATCACCAGCAACGAACTGCCGGTGGACGCGACGAAGACCTTCGACCCCGACACGATCGCGGTCGGCAGCACCAGCACGGTGACGTTGTCAGGGGTGAACGCCAGCGACCAGACCCTGGACGCCATGACGATCACCGAGCCGAGCTCGACCCCGAATCCATTCGAGAACGGGTTGACCTTCACCGGTTGGGACGAGGCGGTCGCCTGGCCCACGGGGGCGACCGGGGCCAGCGTCACCTATGAGTTCGCCGACGGCTCCTCGACGACCCTGGATGCCACCGCGCCGGACACCTTGCCCGATCCTCCGGACGGGGCCGAGGTCGTCGGTTTCAGCGTCGAGTTCACCGGGCCGATCGTGCCGGGGGCGGAGGCGATCGTTCCGTTCGTCGTGACTGCTGACGACGACCAAGCGCTTCCCGAGGTCGAGCATCCCAACGAGATCTCCGTCGAGACCACCGCGCCGGGCGGATTCGAGGGGGACACGACGGCCGAGGACACCCTCACGACGCTGGAGAAGCGACTCGCCGTCGACGTGGACAAGCGGATCGAGCCCGATGAGATCTTCTCCATCCCCGGGCAGCTCGTCACCGTGCTGCTCTCCGGCACGCTCGAGCCGTTCCCCGCCTCGACGACCGACGCGACCGAGATCGTCGTGCAGGACCCAGCCGACCTCGACAGCGACACGTGGTACGACGCCTTCGCGCCCACAACGATCTCCGAAACCCCCATCCCTGCGGACTCGACCCTGACCGTCCAGTACTGGGACGGCTCGGAGTGGGTCGACGTGCCGGACATGGTCGACATCCCCGGCCCGCAGGTCTTCACCGGAGAGCTGCCGCCGGAGGTGAGTGAGTCCGCCGAGGGCATTCGGTTCGTCTACCACAGCGACCAGGGGTTCCCACCCGGGACTGAGGTCAGTCCCAACATCACCTTCGAGCTGCGCCCCGAAGCTGCGGGTGAGGAGTTGACGGTGGAGGACTGCGCCTCCTCGGCCGCCAGCGGACCGGACGCTCCCCCTGCCGACGCGGTGATGGCCGACTGTCCCGTCATCGACCTGGTGCCGCCGGATCCGGGCAACGCCAACTTCATCGACAAGGCCTGGGACGCGCCCAAGCTGGTCGGGGAGCGGACCGGCTCCGAGGCCGGGCTCACCCTGTCCTGGTCGACGAGCGGGGCCAGCCACATCGACCAGATGTACCTCTCCGATGTTCCCGAGCCGAGCACCTCCGGTCTGGGAGACACGGTCTTCGACAGCTTCGACCTGGTGCGCATCGATCCGATCACCCCGGCAATGGACCCTCACCTCACCTATGACCAGGTGGCGCGCGTGGAGCTCTACAGCCTGGCCGCGGATGACTGGGTCCGGGCGCCGGGCGACCCGTGCCCTGCGGCTTGCGACGGGACCTTCCCCGGCTACGTCGTCGCCGACGACGCGGTGCAGGACACGCTCGCCTTCCGCCTGGTGTTCGAGGAGAGTCCCACGCGCGAGGACCGGATCGGGGGCGACCCGTCGGCCCCTGCCGTGGGCAGCGGGGTGGCCCGCTCCAACGGCAACGACCGCGCCATCCACCCGGTCTTCCGCATCCGCGACGACCTGCGCTCGGACCCGGACGTGCCCGTCGTCTCCGATGCCGTCTACAACGTCGCCGGTGAGCCGAGCGAGGTCCGCAACACCGCTCGCGCCAGTGTCATCGTCGATGATGCCGTCGTCGTCGACCAGGATGCCTCCGACATCATCACCATCTCCCCGGTGCCGGTGACCGTCAGCCTCGACAAGACCTGGACGGGCGGACCGCTGGGCGTCCCACCGGCCGGCACCGAGTTCCCTGACGACTGGCCCACCGGGCGCATGACCTTGGACGCCGAGAACACGACACCACGCCAAGTTGACCGGCTCACGATCATCGAGCCTGCGGGACTGACTGATCCGTTCGACACGTTCAACCTCTCGGGCTTCGTCTCCATCACCGACCCGGCGACGATCGGCGCCGATGATCTGGTCATCACCCTGCTCCTGAACGACGGGGGAAGTCTGCAGGTGAATCGCGAGGAGGCGCTGTCACTCAGCGAGTCCGAGCTCGAGGACGTCGTCCGCTTCACCGCGATGTACACGGGGCGGATCACGGAAGGCGGGCATGCGGTGCTCGTCCTCGACACGAGGCTGCGTCCGACCCATCGGTCCGATGGATCTTCGGTCGAACCCGGCAGCACCATCGACAACAGGGCGAGCGCGGTCGCGGCGGACCTGGTCAACTACCCCGGAGTCGACCCGGTCACGAGCACCGACTCCGACACGGCAGCCATCGACCTGCAGGAGGTCGGCATCGGGGTGGAGGCCACCAAGGCCTTCGACCCCGACAGTCAGACCGAGCCCGACCGTTCCGCGGTCACCATGACCCTCACGGGCCAGCCCAGTGGCCCCTCGCGGACCCAGCAGATGGTGCTCACCGACGTGGACGCCTCCTTCTGGAACCAGTACGACTTCGTCGACTTCGGCCCGGGCTTCCAGTTCACCGCCCCGATCGACCAGGTCCAGGTCGACGTCCTCACGGGCGGGACCTTCGAGGAGCAGGGAGGCGATGTCTCGCTCCAGGACGCCGAGTGGGTCGAGGGCGAGCCGGGCGCGTCTCTCACCCTGCCCGACGGAGTCGAACCAGAGGACGTGCAGGGCCTCCGGTTCACCTTCACCCGCGAGGACGGTGCCATCTGGGAGAACCCGGCCACCCCGACCCAGCCCGTACCGGTGCAGGTCCAGCGCCGGGAGGAACTGCAGACCGGTGGGCCGGTGCCCAGCGACCTGGCAGGCAACGAACCGGCGCCGGGCGAGGAGAATGCGGGCGAAGCGACCAACGACCTCGCCGTGGACGTCCACGGTGCCGACCTGGTCGGCGGTGAGCCGATTCACGCAACCGACGACGACGAGGCGTCCCTGTGGTACCGGCACGCGAACAACTCGGTGGTGGTGACCAAGTCCCCGAGTGGTGCGCAACCGCCGAGCTCCACGATTCCCTACTCGATGACCTTCACCAACAACGGTGCCGTCCCGATCATCGACCCGGTGATCACCGACCGGATTCCCTCCGACGGCGACGGGCCGCTGCTCCAGCTCAATCCTGACACCGATGAGCACTACACCTACGAGCTCGACGGGGCACCACCCGAGCCGCCGACCGGCGCTCCGATGCCCACCGATCCCGCGGAGGTGGCGGTGGACGAGACCCCGGACGTGTTGACGTTCACCTTCCCCGAAGGGACCGTTCTGGAGGTCGGCCAAACCTACACGATCACCATCGACATGGTCTTCCGCCCGGGTCTGCCCGGCGACACCCAGGTCACCAACACGGCCGGCATCAGCGGCGAACGCCCGTGGGACCAGTGCGAGACCACGCTCGACGAGCCGACCTCCGAGTGCCGGACCGAGACGACCGTGCATCCGACCCGCGCCGGGGCGCTCCGGGGCACCAAGGCGGTGCGGGCGGTCGACGACGAGCTCGGCGTGCTGGACACCCGCAACACCGGTTGCGAGCCCAATGCCGATGGCTTCTTCCAGGGCGGTTGCGTGCCGGTCACCAAGCCCGGCGGGGACGAGGTGTGGCGGATGACCTTCACCAACACCGGCAACCTGCCGATGGACAAGATCTATGCCCTCGACCGCCTCCCTGCGGTGGGTGACACCGGTGCGATCGTGGACCTGCCACGTGACTCCGCGTGGGCGCCAGGTCCGAAGTCGGTGCGGTTGGTGGGCGCCGAGCTGGGAAGCGTCAGCGAGATCCGTGTCTACTACGACGCCGACGACGACCTCTGCGTCGCCGACCTGCAGACGCCCGACGGCTGTCCCGACGGGGAGTGGACGCTGATCGACCAGGGACTCGACCCCGCCGAGGGCTGGACGGTGGACATTCCATCCGACGCGCGGGCCCTCAAGTTCGAGATGGAGTTCGTGCAGGACATGCTGCAACCGACTGGGACGGTGCAACTCGACCTGATCACGACGACGCCCGCCCAGTCTCCGACCGCAGGTTCCGACACCATCGCGTGGAACACCGTGGCCCAAGCGGGCGAGACCAACGACGCGGGCGCGATCGCGCTGGCTCCGGCGTCGGAGGGCAACAAGGTGGGGGTGGCGCTGGCGACCGGGCCGCTGGAGGTCGTGAAGCTGGTCGTGGGGCCTGCGGCCGACTATGCCCCCGACACCTTCACCCTCGAGGTCGCCTGCACCTCCGCAGGAGTGGAGGTCGACCTGGGCGACCAGGGCACGATCACGGTGGAGCCCGATGAGGTCACCAGGATCGACGACCTGCCCTGGGGCTCGGAATGCACCGTGACGGAGGACAGCGATGCGTCCGGTGCGACGGAGTTCACCGCAACCACCGTGACCGTGGGGCGCGACGACGAGCCGGTGCGCCGGATCCGGGCCACCAACACCTATCAGGACGCCTCCCTGCTCCTGGCCAAGACAGCGAACGACTCCGCCGTCGACGAGGAAGGAAATCCGGTTTCCTACGGCCCGTTCACGTTCAGCGTCGAGTGCATCTTCTTGGGAGAGCCGGTCTACGCCGACGGCTACGGACCCGGCGAGCCGATGGCCGCCTCGTTCGACTCCGGCGAGCAGGTCGAGTTCGACGGGTTGCCTGCGGGAGCCTCGTGCACCGCCACGGAGACCGACACAGCGGGTGCCGCCGAAACGACCTCGACGGGCTCCACCGCCGACGGCGAGGTCACCGGGGACACCGTGATCGACCTCGTTCTCACTCCCGACGGGTCCGATGGCGCGGTGACGAACGAGGTGACCTTCGACAACGTCTTCGAGGTGGGCGCCCTAGTGATCGACAAGGTCGTCGAGGGCGACGGCGCGGAGGAGTTCGGAGCAGGCCCCTTCACCATCCACCTCTCCTGCGTCGATCCGGTCGACGACCAGACCGTGTGGGACGGCGACGTCGTCCTCGGTGGGGAGAATCCGCTCACTGTCACCATCGAAGACATGTATGCCGGCGCGGTCTGCACGGCCACGGAGACGGCGACCGGCGGTGCGACCACTTCCACCCTCTCCCCGGACGGCCCGTTCGAGATCGCGTCGGGTGATCCGGTGACGCTGACGGCGACCAACGTCTTCGAGCTGGGCGAGGTGCAGGTGACCAAGCGGCTCGACGGAGACGGCGCGGGAGACGTGGCGAACTCCCGGACCTTCACCGTCCAGGTCACCTGCACTCGCGACGTCGACGGGGTGAGTGAGACCGTTCCGATCCGCAACGACGGGAAGCGGGTGCTGTCCCGGACGCGCGGACTGGTGGCCACCTACGACGATCTCCCGGTCGGTGCCCGGTGCCGCGTGAGTGAGCCGGACTCCGGCGGAGCTGACGACAGCACGATCTCGCCGCCCGAGCTGACCGTGGGCGAGGATGAGGTCGCCGAGGTCGTCGTCACCAACACCTTCGGCGCGGCCGAGGACGACACCGGGGACGACACCGACGGCCCGGGTGGTCCCGAGTCGCACACCGGTGGATCCGTGGTGCAGGACCGAGACGATGTGCTTCTGCTGGCGGCACTCGCCGCCCTGCTGCTCGCGCTCGCAGCCGCCGTCATGGTGCGCCGTCGTCGGTCATGACCGGCCGAGAAGACACCGGGAAGAGGGGCAGCCAGGCGCTCGTGGTGTTCGTCGTGGTGATGCTCGCCCTCGCCGTGGGTCTGGGGTGGGCTCACTGGCGCTCCGGTGACGACACGGGCGACCGATACGTGACCACGGACCTCGACGGCAGGGAGGTGGTCTGGGACCAGCGGCCCGATCCGCAAGGAGCGGCCGTCCGTTCGACGGGTGAGCGCTTCCGGGCACCTCGACAGGACCTGTCCGTGCCCCTCGAGAGTGCCGTGACGGTGAACGGAGTGATCAATCCACCCGCCCTGACCGCCGCCTACTGGTACCGCGACTTCGGCCCACCGGGCGGGCTCGCCACCACCGTCGTGGCGATGCACGCGGTGCGCGGTGGCCGCGGCCCCGGCAACGCACTGCTGCGTCTCGATGAGACGAGCGGCCAAGCGCAGGTGCTGGTGGAGCGAGGGGATCTCCTGATCGTCGGCGCGTCACGCTACCGGGTGACCCGGACCCTGGTGGCCTCGAAACGCGAGACGGCTCGGGACCGACGCATCTGGGACGATGACCACGAAGGCCGCCTGGTCGTGGTCACCTGCCTGCTGGATCCGGACGTGCCCCTGGAGACGCAGGAGAACCTGGTGGTGCTGGCGCGGCTGCAGCCGGCCGGCCAGCACCGATGAGGACCTGGAGTCCGGCGAGGAGGGCAACGACCAGGGCGAGGCACCACCACAGGCGCTCGGTCGTGACTGCATTGCCCCACACCAGCACCACCAGTCCCAGCACCACGACGGCAGGACGCAGCCAGCCCGCGTTCGCAGCACACCACCGCGCGAGGGTGCCGACCGCGGAGCGCGGAAGCTGTTCGCCGACGTGGCCCAGGCCGCGGGCGAGGGTGACGCGGCACGTCGTACCCGTCGCGTTCGTGCCGGCGAACCAACCCGCCACGATCAGCACCACCCCCAACCAGAGAACTGCCTCCTGACCGCGCGTGAGGTAGGCGAGCAGTGTGTCGAAGAAGGTTCTGCTCGCTGGTCCGAAAGCTGTGCCTGCGCTCGCGTTCACGAACAGTTGCCGACCGACCGAGAGAGCAAGGGCGACCATCAGGGCATTGAGCGCCAGCGCGGCGCCGATCGCCACCGTCATCCGGGCGCGGCGCCTGGCGAGCACGAAAGCGACGGCGAAGAGGAGCCCGGTGAACGGGAGAAGCCACTGGGCAACCGGGTTGCCGAAGGCATAGATGGTGCGCAGTTGCTCGACCTGCGATGCCTCCATCAACACCAGTTGGCGTTCGGTCCGGGGCACGGGCACGTTCTGCACGAGGGTGAGTCCGCGATCGGCGATCCGCTCCTTCACCCGCTCGATGAGCTCATCGAGGCTGAGGACCACCTGACCGTCCTCCAGTGTCGCGAGCCCCGACTCGTCACCGGTGAGGACGCGTTTCAGAGCCTGCTGGGCCCTGGTGTTCACACGGACCCAGAACTCGGCGAACTCGTCGGAGGAGACGACGTCGCGCACCTCGCGCTCGATCAGGCTCGACACCGCGGCGGAGAGCGGGCCCACCAGGAGGTCCAGTCGTGCCGGGTCACGGACGACGCGTGCGAAGAGGTCGTTCAGCATGCCCTCGACATCGACCTGCTGCTCGATCGCATCGGTCACCACGGTGGTGATGGCTTCCTGCACCTCCTGCGACTTCACCAGCGGGTGCACAGTCGCGACGTAACGCTGCGTGTCGTTCAGGGTGCGTTGACCCCAATAGGCCACGGCGGCAGGCGTCGTGAGGACGGCGGCAAGGAGGAGGCAGATGAGGGCAGCCGCGGCACGCCCACGACTCGGGCCCCCAGGGCGGTCAGTGGGATCTGACGACCGTTCGCTGTGCTCGACCTCGGTCTCCGCCACGGAGCCACCTCCTCGCAGGGTCACCATCATCGTGGTGACACACCGGCGGTGCGGTCACACGGACCGGGTGATCCGACCTCGTTCTCAGTTGTTGCCGGACTCTTCGTCGCCGTGCGTCGCACGTACGAACTGGCCCAGTCTGCCCCGGTCTGTCGCTATCGCGTTGCCGACCACCGCGCAGGTGAGGAAGGAGAGGCTGATGACGTAGAGCCAGGTCAGGTAGGTGAAGGCGACGCCGATGGACCCGTAGCGCTCGGCACTGACGGCCAAGGCATGGGGCAACCAAGCAGAGGACAGTGGCCGGATGGTGAGCAGGACCGCCGAGAACAGGAAGGCGCCGGGCACGAGCACCCTCAGACGCACCGCACCAGCGAGGAGCACCCAAGGGACGAAGGTCGCCAACGCCATGCCGAGCAGCAGGCCAGCAGCCAGTGTCCAGAAGTCTCGAGGGGTAGGACGTCCAGCGTGCCGTCGATGATTCTGGTCCCGACCAGGAAGAGCACCAGCACCAGGAGAACCACCAGCCAGCGCCACGCGGCTCCCAGGCGACTGCGAGGTCGTGGCAGGGACCAGATCGCGGACAACGCCCTGGCGAGTGCACGCGAGAGACTCGTCGCCGAGACCAGGACGACCATGACGCCCACGATGCCGAAGGCACTGGCGCCCGCGCCCTGCACGGCACTCTCGACAGCTGCTCTCGAGGTCTCGGGCATCTCCACCGCATCCATGATCAAGCCGGAACCGGCTCCCCACGTGCTGAGGAGGATCAGGATCGGGACGATCGAGGTGAAGAACTGCGCAGCGATGGTCATGGAGCGGTCGAACATCTCCAGCCGCATGAACTGCCGCGCTGAGCGAGCCAGGACGCGCCCCGGCCAGCGGTCGAGGAACCACAGCGCGCGGACGCGGACGCTCGCCGGAAGACGTCGCAGGATGAGCGCGGCCCGTGCCTCGATCCACTGATTGTCCTGATCATCTCGGTGGCAGTCCGTCGCCCCGGTCATGGCAGCAGCACGCTCCGGCCGGCGTCAACCGTCAGAGGGCGAAGGGGTGGACGAGATCGCGGGACCAGCGCGCTGCGGCTTGCCGGCGATCAGGGCCAGTGCCCAGTGCCTGTGCGGATCGGCCTCGACGAGCAGGGCCTTGGTCAGCAGGCTGAACGGGACGGCGAGCAGCGCCCCGACGGGGCCGACGAGCCAGGTCCAGAACACCAGCGACAGGAAGGTCAGCGTTGCTGACAGTCCCACTGCGTCGCCCACCACGCGAGGTTGGATCATGGACTGGATCACGAAGTTGATCACGCTGTAGAGCACGATCACCGTGATCATCAGGCCGGTCCCGCCGTCCAACAACGCGATGAGGGCCGGCGGAATCACCCCGATGACGAACCCGATGTTGGGGATGAAGTTGGTGACGAACGCCAGCACCGCCCACACGAATGCGCCAGGCACGTCGAGCACGTACAGCACCACGCCGTCCACCACCGCCACGATCAGACCGAAACTCGAGGAGACGCCCATGTAGTTGCGAGTTCCTCGTGCGAAGTTCGCCAAGGCATCGACAGGCCCCGGGAACCTCTCTCGTCCGACAGCGGCCAGGCTCCGGCGGGTGGAGTCGGTGTCGAAGGCGAAGAAGAGCAGGAGCGTGACGAGGAAGAACAGGTTGGCGAGCAGGGACACGCCACCCGACAGCAGCGCCATGACGGCATCGAGAAGTCTCCCGGGGTCGAAGGACGAGGTGATGGCGTCCACCTGCGACGGCTTCATGCCCAGGTCGGAGAGGGCTTTCCCGACGGACGCGACCATGTCGAGCAATTGGTCGCTGTACTGCGGGATGAGCGCGGCGAGTTGGGAGACTGACAGCAGGAGGGAGAAGGCGAGAGCGATGAGCACCAGGTACGCAGCAATCAGCATGATGATCGAGGCAAGCCAGCCACGCAGTCCACGTCGCTCCAGCCAGACCCGTATCGGATGCAGGGTGATCGTGATGACCAGGGCGAGGAAGACCGGACCGACGATGTCGGAGACTGCGCGCAGGCCCGCGAGGACGATCACCAGCGCGGCAACGCTCTTGAGGAACGAGCCGGCGAAGGAGAAGGTGCGCGTCTGCGGGGTGCCCTCCGAAGCGGATTCGGTCATCGGTTCCTCCCTGGAGCAGCGCGCGTTCACATCACCGTCGCTCGGTGTCACCGGGTGATGTCACGACCGTGCAGCGCGAGGGCCCAGATCACGAAGACGTCCAGAGCGATGATGGTGATCGACCACAACGGATAGATGGGGATGAATGCGAAGTTGATGAGTGCGCTGATCACTGCCAGGGAGATTCCGACGACGCGTCCCCAGAGTTGACCGTTCAAGACAGCGAATCCGGCGAGCAGCACCAGGATTCCGGTGCCCAAGTGGATCCAACCCCACAGCGTGGTGTCGAACTCGATGACGTAGTCGGTGGTCGTGACGTAGAAGGCGTCGTTCGCAAGCGCGACGACTCCCGCAAAAGCCTGGAAGGTGCCGCCCATGGCCATGATGACGCCGGCGAAGACCGTCATTCCCCGGGCCCACGTGCTCGTCGGCCGAGAGCTGTGACCTGCGGGGCTGTCCTGGATGTGTTGCTCTGACATGGTCGAACCTCCATCAGGGTTGCGCCACTACGTGTCTTCACATCCCATGTGAACGACGAGCTGACCGCATCACCCGGATCTCGTGAAACCGGGCGAGGAGTGCTCGGACGAGCAGGCCGTTCCTTCGCTGTCCCCTTCCCCGATTCTGGTGAGGACGGTCTGACCGGTGCGCCCTAGTGTCGATGCGACAGGCTGCAACGCATGGCCCGCCAAGCCCGCCACTTCCGCGGAGTCGAAGGGACTCATCGTGGTGAGGACGCGCTCCGGGTCTGATCTGGGATGGGGCTGGTACGCGCATGACACGGGTCCACATCAGGGTCGACGCCGAACTGTCCGATGAGTTGGCGAGCGCCTTCCCGCAGCTGCTCAAGCGCACGCAGAGGGCGACGACCACTCTGACCGGCGACCTGGCCGATCAGCAGGAGCTCCAAGGTGTCTTGAACCTTCTCAGCGTGCTGGGGGTGGACGTCATCGAAGTCGTCACGATCCCGGACGAGACCGAGCCCGACTGAGCCAGGTCGTGCCCCGAGCCGGGTCGAGGTCAAGCGGCGGAGTCTCCATCACCTCGCGGCGTGAGCCGATGCGACGTGGCGGTCGCGAGGGCGTCCCGGGTGGAGGCACCCAGTCGGGGTCTGGCCTCGAACACCCGGATGTTCGCGAGGCTGCTCGCCAGTTGCCGCTGCTCCCACCGATCCACGAGCTCGGGCTCGAGACCGGCGAGATACAGCTCGCCCCGGACGGCCGCCAAGGCGTGCGCATAGTCACCGACCACTTTGAGGAACGTCGCGCCAAGCGTGGTGCGACCACGGAGCCGAAGGATGACGACAGGACCGGCCGGCTGCCCACTCCCGGTCCGGGAGCCATCTGGTGCCGGATGTCCGGGCGCCTCGACTCGTGGCAGGCGCCGCTGGAGCGTCCGAGCGCCCGCGTAGAACAGGGACCCGTAGATGTTGAGAACGACGACGTCGCCATCGCCCACACGGACCGGGACCGGAGCCTCGCGCATGGCGCCGTCGGTGGTGGGGGAGAGCCGGACGACGCGGAGGTCCAGTGTCTCCTGGTTGAGCTGCATGACGATGGAAGCGATGACCCCTACCCCGACCGCCGTGGCGATGGGAAGGAAGATCACGGCGGTGAAGGTCGCCGTCATGGCGACCGCCGGGATCGTCCCCGCCCTGGCCACGGTCACGATCTCCCCGGGATGAATGGTGCTCCAGCCGGCGAAGACGAGGATGGCTGCGAGCGTGGGCATGGCGACCTCGCCGACGACCTGGGAGAGCGAGATGAGGATGATCGCCATCCAGCCTCCGCTCCAGATCCCTGCCCATCGGGTCCGGGCACCGGCCGTGACGTTGAGGGCGGTCTGGCCCACCGATCCGCCGACTGGCTGACCGCCGACGAAGGCCGAGGCGATGTTGCCGAAGCCCTGTGCCGTGAAGTCCTGCCGGGTCGATGATCGCGACCCGTCGGTGTTCGGCACGGCTTCGGCGACACCGGCTCCCTGCACGAGGATGATGGCAGCGACCGAGACCGCCCCCAGGATGAGGGACGGGTCGAATGAGGAGGCATCGGGGAACCCGGGGACGGGCAGGCCATGGGGCAGTGCGCCGCCGTCCTTGACCTTCGCGACGCCCGCGGAGCCGAACCACAGCACGCCGAGCGTGGGGAGCAGGAGCGCGACGAGTGAGCTCATGACAGCGGCACGCGTGCGGGCCAGGACGATCAGGATGAGGAGCGCCGCCATCCCGGCGATGGCGGTGGCACCGTCGAGATCGGCGATGTTGAGTGCTGCGTTGAGTGCCTTGGTCAGGGCCAGGTTGCCGTCGGCCTCCAGGCCGACCAAGTCCGGAATCTGACCCAGGATCATGTTGACGGCGACGCCGGTCAGGAACCCCAGCATCACGGAGTAGGAGACGAACCGGATGTAGCGACTCAACTTCAGCGCGGCTGCGCCCAGCATCAACAGGCCCGCCATCAGGGTCAGCCAGATCATGCCCCCCGAGCGCTCCTCGGACGGCAGCGCGGCGAGGGACGACCCCGCGGCGAGGGCCGCTGCGCTCGTGGTGGTCACCACCATCAGGCGGGTACTGCTGGTGAGGCCGCCGGCAATCGGTCCGGCGAACGATGCATAGAGACCGTGCGCCGGGTTCACTCCTGCCAGCACGCTCGCCGCCATACCGTCCGGGACGCTGCTGATGGCCCCGGGCAGTCCGGCGACGAGGTCGGATCGAAAGTGCTTTCGGCGAGGGCGCATGTCCCCGGCCCACCGGAGCGCGATGCGCTTGCTTCGTCGCATCCTCCGTCGATACAGGCGTGCGAAGCCGGACGCCGCCGACTCCTGGCCGTCGTCGGCTGCGCCGGAGCCCTCATCGTCCGCGCTGGACATCAGCTGCCATGCGTGCCCGGGTCGCCCGAGTGCACGCGCGTAGCTCCGTGGAAGTCGCTCATGGTCACATGGTCGGCCAGCTGGCGAGGTCCGGGATCACCCGACTTGGGTGACGGGCGGTGGCGTGGCCGAGTGGTCGGTGAGTCATGCACTGGGGATGACGACGGCCGAGGACTCGAGGGGTGTGATGAGTGACGACACGTTCTCCGAGGCTGGGGCGACCGGGAGGGGTCAGGGTATGTCAGGAACGACCTACGAGATCCGGGTGGAGGGCGCCATGCCGGTCGACTTGCTCAGCGACCTCGGTCCCTCACTCGTGGCGACCCACGAGTTGCGCACCGTGATGACCGGTGAGTTCACCGATCAGGCCGAACTGCACGGTCTGCTCCGGCGAATCCGCGCGCTCGGCCTCGAGCTGGTCGAGATCCGGGCGGCCTACCTGGTCACGGACGAGCCTTCCGGTGACGGGAGCTGAATGCCATGACATCTGGTGATGCCGGGCCGCGGCGTTACTCGGTCGTGGTCAACGGGCCTCTGGGGCCGCTCCTGAGGGCTGCCTTCCCCGAACTCCGGCTCTCCGTCACCCCGGCGCAGTCGGTTCTCATCGTCGCTGACCACCACCGAGGGGTGGACCACGTCGTTGGGTCATTGACGAGCGCGGGGATTCGAGTCCTTGCTGTCCACCGAGTGGGCGAAGGGGCGCACCGGGCGTCACCGGGTACGCCGCACTGATCGTCCGCTGGGGATGACGTGAACCATGCCGAGGCTGCGTACGTTCGTGGAGTCAACGGCGTTCCGGGTCAACAACGAGGAGGATTCATGAGTGAAGCCGCAGCTGACGACGAAGAGGCCACGATCGGCCCCGTCGACTATCTGGTCATCGAGTTCCCCGGCGGCAGACTGACGGGTGAGGGCCTTCCGCATCTGATCGACCTGGTCGATCGAGGAGTCATCCGGATCCTCGACCTGGTGTTTGTGAGCAAGGGGCGGGACGGCACGACCAGGGCATTGGAGCTGAGGGACGTCGACGGCGACGGTGCGTTGGACCTGACCGTCTTCGAGGGCGCCTCCTCCGGGCTCCTGGGTGATGAGGACCTCGAAGAGGCGGGGCAGGCCCTCGACGCAGGCAGTGCTGCTGCGGTGATGGTCTACGAGAACGTCTGGGCGGCGCCGTTGGCCGCTGCACTGCGCAGCGGCGGCGCGCGGATGGTCGCCAACGGTCGGATCCCGCTCGAGGACCTGATGTCCGTGCTCGGTGCTGAGGAAGACACGGCAGGACGATGATGTCCTGCTCGACGAGAGGATGATGTGATGCCAGGTCTACTTCGTGGAGTGGCGCGCACGGCTGCGATCGCTGGAACGGCGACGGCCGTGTCGAACCGCGTGTCCCGTCGACAAGCGGGGCGCTGGGCAGCGCAGGCGGAACGGCAGCCGCCCGTGCAGTACGCCCCTGCCCCGTACGCGCAGCAACCGGCGCCGGGTGCCGCAGACACCGAGACCCGATTGGCGCAGCTCAAGGAGCTGGGTGAACTACAGGCGCAGGGAGTCCTCAGCCCGGCTGAGTTCGCGGCGGAGAAGGCGAAGATCCTGAACTCCTGATGCCGGGCCCGTGATCCGCCTCTCTCGTTCACCTGTTCTGGGTGAACGGCAGGGGCGGCTCCTCGCGCGACAGTGGGCAGCCCCGAACAGAGGTGGTGTCCGCGGTGTCAGGTCGCGTCCCGGAGACAGCACTGGACCCGGTGCTGGACGCCCGACTGGCGGTGCCGGTCCTGCCTGCACACCACGTCGACAGGCCGCGCCTGATCGCGAGACTCGACAGTAGCGCCGAGGCACCGATCACCCTGGTCAGTGCGCCGGCAGGCAGCGGCAAGACCGTCCTCGCCGCAGCGTGGGCGCAGGCGCGGGCGGAAGATCGGGACATCGGCTGGGTGAGTTTCGAGGCCGGAGATGAAAGCTCCGGGAGCTTCTGGCCGTTGGTCCTGACCCGACTCCGCCGTAGCGACGTCCGGCTCTCCCGCGCCTGTGCCCACGACGACCGTCGCTTCCTGGCCAAGGACGTGTGCGCAGCGCTCGCGGCGCGGTCTCGATCACTGACGTTGGTGCTGGACGGTTTCGAGATCGCCGATCGTCAGCTGGCTGAGGACCTCGAGTTCGTGCTGGGCCACTGCGACGAGCGACTTCGTCTGGTGATGCTGACCCGCGCCGACCCGCTGATCCCCCTTCCCCGGCACCGGCTCCGCGGCTCACTGGTGGAGATCCGAGCGCGTGATCTCGCGTTCACGACGACCGAGGCAACCCAGCTCCTGAGACGTCACCAGATCGCCCTCGGCGAGGAAGCGGCGACCAAACTGGTCGACCGTACGCGAGGTTGGGCAGCGGGGCTGCGTTTCGCCATGCTGACCCTGAACGGCAGCGCTGCCCCAGAGGTCGTGGTGGAGAGGATCGTCGGCGACGCCGGGAACATTGCAGAGTTCCTGATGAGCGAGGTCCTCTCGGCCCAGACGGCCGAAACTCGATCCCTGCTCCTGGCGACGAGCATCGTCGATCTCCTGCGACCGGGACTGATCGAGGAGCTGGGTGGACCGGATGCGAGTCGCCGCCTGGCATCGCTGGCGCGGGCCGGGATGCTGATCGAAGAACTCCCTGACCTACCTGGGTGGTACTGCTACCACCCGTTTCTGAGGGACCTCCTGCGTGCCGAGTTGCGCAGAACAGACGCGGACCGTCTGATCCCGCTGCAGCGCCGTGCTGCCTCGTGGTACGCGCGCCACGACCTGCTGGACGACTCCGTGGCCATGGAGGCGGCAGCAGGAGCCTGGGCCACTGCTGCGCAGCGCGTGGTGGAGGTATTCGCGCTCGCGCCACTGGTCGAGCACCAGGACTCGTCTGGACTGGTCAGGACTTTCGCTCAGATGCCGACCGACGCTGCCGGCGCTGCCGCCGACCTCGTGCGCGCGGCTCTGGCGCTGGGGCAGGGTGGCTTGGTGGAATGCGCGCAAGCGCTGAACGCCGCCCGTTCCTCACTCCGCGATGGAACGTTCGTCACGGCCGTGGGCCCAGCTGCGCAGGTCATCGACGCGATCAGAGCGACCGCCGCTCGCGAGCCTGCTGCGCTCGAACTCACCACAGCCGCTTGCACGATGATCAGCGAGACAGGCTCTGCCCTCATCCCGTTGGAACTCACGAGGCTGGCGCGCGGATGTCACGGGGTGTCCCTGCTTCGCCACGGCCATCTCGAGGCGGCGTACCTGGCCTTGGTGGAGACCGCCGGGAATCCATCTCAGCGGGGGTCATCCGACGCACCGGTCCCCCTCGCACCGCATCTCGCTCTGGCCTCTGCCCTGCTCGACAGGCCGGACGAGGCGCGGAGATGGGCAGCCGCAGCGACCGGTGTCTCTGTTGAGACAGATGTCGCGGAAGCGGGTTCAGCGTCGGCCGACATCGGCACCACGGAACTGGCAGCTGCGGCCGTGGCACTGGCGTGGGTTCGTGCGGAACAAGGCCCGGGCGCGGAGCTGGAGAAATCCCCGCATGACGTCGTGGCGTCCCACTTCGACGATCCGCTGCACCAGACGTTGATCTGTCTTGCCCGCGCCCGCCTCGCCTGCGCCCACGGCGATCACCGGGCAGGTCTGGACCTTCTCCTGCATGGGACGCCCTCCTTGCCGGCGCATCTCGCCTGGGTTGAAGACCTTCGGCAGGTGCAGTTGATCCATCTCCATCTGATCGGAGCCGACCTCGAGGCCGCCGACCGGGCCGTGGCGGCGCTCCATGCCCCGTTGGAAGGCAGGGCGCTCCTCGCGCGTGGTCACGTCGCGGTTGCACGTGGAGACTGGACCGCGGTGCGGGCGTGCCTCGCAAGCCTTCCTCCGACGGAGTCCGCTGTGGCGCGCACCGTGGCCGCTCGGGTGCTCGAGGCGGAGCTCGAACTGCACCGCGATCACCCGGTTCGGGCCCGCTTGCTCTTGGACGAAGCGTTCCGCCTGACGCCCGCGGAGCGGCTGTGGCGACCCCTGCATGAGGCACCACCGCGCGTCAGGGCGCTGCTGGCATCCGGCCGCACGGGCAAGACCCCAGGAGGCTTGCCCGCGTCTCGGGCACCGCTTCGTCTGCAGCGCTCGGAACCGGTGCGGACCAACTCCACAGGTGTGGAAGGCCGCACGGATCTCGCCGGAGCGCCGGCGATCCCACTGACACCGAAGGAGCGGGAGGTACTCGGGCACTTGGCGGAGCTCCTGACCACCGATGAGATCGCGGTCGCCATGTTCGTGTCGGTCAACACCGTACGCACGCACGTACGTCACATCCTGCGCAAGCTCGGCGTCTCGCGTCGCAACCAAGCTGTCCGAAGGGCGCGAACGCTGCGCCTCCTGGACGGCGAGCCGGGCCGCCCGGTGCCGACGCCACGATGCCCGGACATCACCGGGTTCGGGTGAGGTGCTGGCCAGGGTTGGAGCGGAGGCTGTTCGGCAGGGCAGCCCGACACGCGGCTGCTGAACGTCCAGGAGGTCGTGATGAGTCAGCAACGCACGGGAGGGCCAGCTGGTCCGGCAATGCCCGACTACACCCGGAACCAGACTGGCTGGGTGGGGTGGATCGTCTTCGCGGGCATGCTGCTCGTCCTGCTCGGTGTCTTCCACGCAGTCCAAGGGCTGGTCGCGCTCTTCCGTGACGAGGTCTTCCTCGTCGGGCAGAACGGGCTGGTCGTGAATGCCGACTACACCGTGTGGGGATGGGTGCACCTGCTGGGGGGCATCCTTGCCGTCCTGGTCGGTGTTGGAGTTCTGGCAGGTCGTCTGTGGGCCCAGATGGTTGCCGTGTGTCTCGCCTTCGTCAGTGCGATCGTCAACCTCGGCTTCCTCCCTGCGTTCCCCATCTGGTCGGTCCTCATGATCACGCTGGACGTGCTCGTGATGTGGGCCCTGGTCGTCCATGGAGATGAGCTGCGGCCAGACGAAGACGCGTACCCGCAGCAATGACAGGTCCCGGTGCGAGGGCTGGGCCTGCGCCGCAGTCCACGACACCGGAGAGCGAAGACAACATCGGAGGCGACATGTCAGAACGACCGAACATCCTCATCATCTGGGGCGACGACATCGGAATCAGCAATCTGAGCTGCTACAGCGATGGCGTGATGGGCTATCGCACACCCAACATCGACCGGATCGCTGCCGAGGGGATCCGGTTCACCGACTACTACGGTGAACAGAGCTGCACTGCTGGCCGGGCAGCCTTCATCACTGGACAGAACCCCTATCGCACCGGTCTGACCAAGGTCGGAATGCCGGGCGCCGACATCGGATTGCGTGCGGCTGACCCGACCATCGCCACGGCACTCAAGGACCGCGGCTACCGGACCGGACAGTTCGGGAAGAACCACTTCGGAGACCGGGACGAGTTCCTTCCCACCGCACACGGGTTCGATGAGTTCTTCGGCAACCTCTACCACCTCAACGCGGAGGAGGAACCCGAGCTGGACGACTACCCGGACGAGGCGGACTTCCCCGACTTCCGGAAGAACTTCGGGCCGCGCGGCGTCCTGCACTCCTGGGCGAACGAGGACGGCAGCCAGCGGATCGAGGACACAGGTCCGCTCACCAAGGAGCGAATGAAGACGATCGACGAGGAGATCCTTCCCGAGGCGCTGCGCTTCATGAGTGATGCCGATGAGGCCGACGTTCCGTTCTTCCTGTGGCTCAACACGACCCACATGCACTTCCGTACCCACATCAAGGACGGCAGCCGGGGCAAGGCAGGCCGGTGGCAGTCGGCCTACCACGACACGATGTGTGATCACGACGAGCTCGTCGGCGAGGTGCTGGACTTCCTGGACGAGCAGGGCCTGGCCGAGAACACGATCGTCATGTATTCGACCGACAACGGGCCGCACATGAACACCTGGCCCGACGGCGGCATGACCCCCTTCCGCAACGAGAAGAACTCCAACTGGGAAGGCGCCTACCGGGTGCCGGCGATGGTGAGGTGGCCGGGAAGGATCCCGGCGGGCACCGTGCTCAACGGCATCGTGAGCCACAACGACTGGTTCGTCACCCTCCTCGCCGCTGCGGGAGACGCCGACGTCGCGGATCGGCTCAAGGCCGGGACCGAGCTCGCTGGGACGGCGTACCGCGTGCACCTCGACGGACACAACCAGTTGGATTACCTGACGGGTGTCAGCGACGCGAGCCCGCGTCAGCACTTCTTCTACGTCTCCGACGACGGCGATCTCACCGCACTGCGTTACGACAACTGGAAGATCGTCTTCCTCGAGCAGCGCGCGAGAGGCACGTTGAATGTCTGGGCGGAGCCCTACACCGAGCTCCGAGTGCCCAAGATATTCAATCTCAGGACGGACCCGTTCGAGCGCGCGGACGTCACTTCGAACACCTACTACGACTGGCTGTTGGACCATGCGTGGGCGCTCGTTCCCGCTCAGGCCTACGTGGGCAGGATGCTCCAGACATTGGCGGAGTTCCCGCCGCACCAGGAGCCTGCCAGCTTCAGCATCGACTCCATGATGGCCAAGCTGCGCCAGGGCGTGGCGAGCTCCTGACAACATGACGACCATGTCTCGTAGAGCCAGGCCGGCAGGACGGGGTCAGGCCGATGACCGGCCCTGGGTCGACCTCCCAGGTGGCGTGTTCACCATGGGCTCCGACCGGCACTACCCGGAGGAGGCACCCACCCATGTGGTGCGTGTGGGTGCCTTCACGATCTCACCGACGCCGGTGACCAACGAGGAGTTCACCGCCTTCGTGAAGGCCACCGGCCACCGGACCGTTGCCGAACGTCCACTCGACCCAGCACAGTTCCCGGACGCACCCCCGAGAACCTCGCGCCGGGGTCCATGGTCTTCACCCCGACCCCCGGTCCGGTGGACCTGAGACATCTCAGCCAGTGGTGGACTTGGACGCCGGGTGCGTCGTGGCAGTCCCCGGAAGGGCCGGGAAGCTCGGTCAAGCGGCGGATGGACCACCCCGTCGTGCACATCGCGCACGAGGACGCTCGCGCCTACGCCGACTGGGCGGGGGCGGACCTTCCCACCGAGGCCGAATGGGAGTACGCCGCCCGCGGGGGCTCGAGGCTGCGGACTTCACCTGGGGTGACGAGGCGCGGCCCGACGGTCGAATCATGGCGAACACCTGGGATGGTCCCGACTTCCCGTGGCGCAGCACGCGGGAGAGTGGCTGGACCCGCACCTCCCCCGTGCGGAGCTTCCCAGCGAACGGGTACGGGCTCTTCGACATGGCTGGAAACGTGTGGGAGTGGACCGATGACTGGTGGACCAGCCAGCACCCGGACGACGCCGGTCATGCCTGTTGCGCCCCGACGGACCCCCGCGGCGGGGACCTCGAATCGAGTCTGGATCCGGCGCAACCGCAGTTCCGTGTCGGCCGGAAGGTCATCAAGGGCGGTTCCCACCTGTGCGCTGACAGCTACTGCCTTCGTTATCGGCCGGCGGCGCGCCGGCCGCAGATGGTCGACACGGGAATGAGCCATGTCGGCTTCAGATGTGTGCATCGCAAGATGAGGGAATAGGAACCCATCCATGTCATCTCATGAAGAGGCGCTGCCCTCCTGGCGGCCAGGTGCTGCACGCGAGAGCGTCCTGACCTTCCTCGAGGCATCCGCAGAGCTCCCGGTGGAAGCGCGGGTTGCCTGCTTCGACAATGACGGAACCCTGTGGTGTGAGCGTCCCAACTACGTGCAGCTCGACTTCTTCCTCGCGGCACTCACCGATGCGGTTGGAAAGGACGAGGCGTTGGGTGCCCGGGAGGAGTATGCGGCACTCCTTGCCGGTGACCTGGCCAAGGTCGGGGAACTGGGGTTGCCCAGGATCGCGCTGGCGTTGACTGAGCTCTTCGAGGGCATGCACCCGGACCGATTCACCGAGCAGGTGCGGGAGTTCATGGACCATGCCATGCATCCCACCCTGTCCAGGTCACTACGACGCGTGATCTATCAACCGATGCTCGAACTCATCGATGAACTCCGCCGACGTGACTTCAGCGTGACCATCGTGACCGGCGGAGGTACCGAGTTCGTCAGGGCGATCAGCCAGGACCTCTACGGAGTGCCGCCGGAGGCGGTCGTGGGGACGTTGATCGAGTACGACTTCTCGTCCGGGGACACAGGTCCTGTCCTTGCGCGTTCCAAGCGGTTGGTCGGCGGGGCGAATGAAGGCGCAACCAAGGTGGTCAACATCCAGACCCAACTCGGCCGCCCGCCCGTGATGGCAGCGGGGAACTCCGATGGCGATCGAGAGATGCTCGAATGGGCGACGAGCACCCACCGCCCCGGTCTGGCGCTGCTCGTGGATCATGACGACGGCGAGCGGGAGTTCGACTACTCCGGGCACAGCGCGACGCTGGGGAGTCGGAGCCGATCCTCGACACGGCCGCTCGGCTGGATTGGACCGTCGTGAGTATGGCGCGCGACTGGGCCACGGTCTTTCCGGAGGAACACGGCTGACCCGCAATGGCGGCCCGGCGCCGTACGACGTGGCTCAGCGGTCCTGCCGCCGGAGCCAGCCGCCAACCCAGAGCGCCCAGAGCACCAGTACCGGTTGGAAGAAGAGTCGAGCGAGCCGTTTGCCGTCGGTGTCCAGCCCGAACGCGTCGGTGCCCTCGACGTACTGGGCCATGTTGCCGGGGAAGATCACCACGAAGAACGCGGCCAGCAGGCCGCCGAAGAGGCGCCGGTGCCTCGGGAGCGCGGCGAGACCGGCGCCCAGCGCGATCTCGACCACGCCCGAGCCGAGGACGGTGACGTCGTCGTCGACGGGGAACCACTCCGGTACCTGTGCGGTGAACTCCTCGCGTTGGGTGGTCAGGTGCAGCACCCCGGCGCCGACCATCAGTGCTCCCAGCACGATCCGGGCGGTGGTCCGCGGCAGCGAGGTCATGGTTGCAGCGTAGGACGCGACGGCCTCCTTGCCCAGCGTCCACCGCTGCTTCCACCGAGACTCAGCCGCGGTCCAGCACGACCGCCTCGGGCGTGTGCAGCCGCACCATGAAGCGGTTCACGTCGCGTGGGATGCGATGCCGGGTGGCCCGCGACACCAGCACCATCGTGGCGAACGCCAGTGGCACCGACCAGGCTGCCGGTTGCGCGAGGAGTGCGTGTCCCCAGCCGTCTCCTTCGAATGGCGCGAAGGCATAGATGACGCCCACCGAGGAGCCAAGGAAGCCGGCGACCAGCCCGGTCACCGCACCGACGTCGGTCAGACCCCGCCACCAGATGCCGAGCACCAGCAGCGGGCAGAACGTCGAGGCAGCGACCCCGAAGGCCAGCCCGACCGCCCGCGCGATGCCGAGATCGGTCACCCCGATCGCCACCGCACACGGCACCACGATCGCCACCACCGCGCTGAGCCGGAACGCCGTCACGCCACCGAGGCGGCCCCGCCCGATCGCGTCCTGGCTGAGCACGCCGGCAACAGCGATCGTCAGCCCCGAGGAGGTGGAGAGGAATGCCGCGAAGGCGCCAGCGGTCACCAGTGCGCTCAACAGGTCACCGGTGAGACCGCCCACCATCAGTCGCGGCAGCTCCAGCACGAGTACGTCGGAACTCGCCCCGTCGGCGTACACGCGCCCGAGCGCCGCATAGATCGGGGGAGCACGTAGAAGAGCCCCAGCAGACCGAGCACGACCACGGTGGTGCGACGCGCGGCGCGGCCGTCGGGGTTGGTGTAGAAGCGCACCACCACGTGCGGCAGGCCCATCGTGCCCAAGAAGGTCGCCACGATGAGCGAATAGGTCAGGTAGAGGCCCGGGCCGCCGCCGTCCGCGACCGGAAGCGACCACTGTGCCGCGTCCGTGCCCACGTCCACCGGGCTCCGGGCCCCGTCATCGACCCACACGGTCAGCAGGAACACGGCAGGCACGAGCAGCGTGGTGAGCTTGAGCCAGTACTGGAACGCCTGCACGAAGGTCACGCTGCGCATCCCGCCGCTCAGCACGTTGACCAGGACCACTGCGGCGACCACGCCGGCGCCGAGCCAGCTCGGGGCACCGATCGCGGCGTCGAGGGTGAGCCCGGCCCCCTGGAACTGGGGCACCAGGTAGAGCCACCCGATCGCCACCACCAGCAGCGAACACGTGGACCGCACCATCGGCGTACCAAGTCTGGCCTCGGCGAAGTCGGGCAGCGTGTAGGCGCCCGAGCGGCGCAGTGGGGCAGCGATGAGCACCAGCAGCACGAGGTAGCCAGCGGTCCAGCCGACCGGGTACCAGAGCATGTCGGCACCGAAGGTGAGCACGAGTCCAGCGATGCCGAGGAAGGAGGCGGCAGAGAGGTATTCGCCACTGATGGCCGAGGCGTTGAGGGCCGGGCGCACGGTGCGGGAGGCGACGAAGAAGTCGCTGGTGGTGCGGGAGAAGCGCAGGCCCCACGTGCCGATGGCGATCGTGGCGAGCGCGACGAGGACGACCGCCACGATGCCGAGGGAGCCGTTGGGCGTGGTCATCAACCCTCCGCTGTCTCGAGCAGTTCGGCGAAGTCGCGTTCGTTGCGCTCGGCCCGACGGACGTAGACGGTTCCCAGCGCGAAGAGGGCGGGGTAGACCGCGAAGCCGAGCAGCAGCCACGCCACCGGCACCTTCAGCACCTCACGAGCCGCGAGCTCGGGCCACAGGTGGAAGAGCAGCGGTACTCCCACGGCCAGCAGCACCAGAGGCACCAGGAGCCCGATCGCGAGGCGCAGCTGGGCACGCAGCAGCGAACCCATGAGGACTTCACCGAGCGCAGTCTGGTCGTCGATCTCGCCCGAGCGGGTTCGCCGCCGCGTGGGTCGGCGCGGCGGTCCGGTGACCCTGACGCGTTCGGGAGGGCTTTCGGTCACGGCTTGCTCCGGATGAGCAGCTCGCGCAGGTCGCGGGTGTGCCGGCGGCTCACCTGGAGGTCGGTCCCACCGACCCGGACGGTGCAACGACCGTTGTGCATGCGCACCTCCTCGACATGGGCCAGCGCGACCAGCAGCGAGCGGTGGATGCGGACGAACCCGGCCGGTCCCCACTGCTCCTCGAGCTGGGTGAGGGTGAGCGCAGCAGGTGGGAGTCCTCGGCGGTGTGCAACCGTGCGTAGTCGCCCTGCGCCTCGACGTAGCGGATGTCGGAGCGGTTGATGAAGCGGGTGACACCACCACGCTCCACCGCGATCTGCTCGTCGGCCGGGGCGGTGGTGCCGCCGCTTCCCTCGACCACGCGGCGTACGGCCTCGGCCAGGCGCTCGGCGCGCACCGGCTTGAGCACGTAGTCGACGGCACGCAGGTCGAAGGCCTCGACCGCGTGCTGTTCATGGGCGGTGACGAAGACGACTGGCGGGGTCTCCTTGAAGCGGGAGAGCACCTGGGCGAGCTCGAGGCCGGTGAGGCCCGGCATCTGCACGTCGAGGAACACTGCGTCGATGTCGCGCTCCTGCAGCAACCGCAGGGCCTCGGTGGCGGAGTCGCAGGCGACGACCTCGCTGATCCGCTCGTCCTGCCCCAGCAGATAGGTGAGCTCATCGAGCGTGGGCCGCTCGTCGTCGACCACCAGAACCCTCATGCGCGCGAACCCTCACTTGGAATCCTCGAACCCTCACTTGGAATGGTCGAACCTTCACCCAGGCGAGCCCAAGTGAAGGTTCGCGGGTGCTGAGTGAAGGTTCGGCGGATCATGCGTGCACCCCGGGGCGAACTTGGGCACCTGGACGATCACCTTCGTACCGGCGCCGGGCGCAGTCTCCACGACGAGGCCGTGGTCGTCGCCGAAGGCGGAGCGCAGCCGCACGTCGACGTTTCCGAGGCCGTGGGAGTCGAGCTCGGCGTCACCGGCCAGGGCGCGACGTACCCGCTCGGGCTCCTCGCCCGCACCGTTGTCCTCGATCTCGATCGTGCAGGTCCGCCCGTCATCGCTGGCGACGATCGTGATGTGGCCGTCGCCCTGCTGGGCCAGGCCGTGGCGCACCGCGTTCTCCACCAGCGGTTGGAGGCAGAGGAAGGGGATCGTCACCGGCAGCACCTCTGGAGCGATCTGCAGCGTGACGGAGAGCCGGTCGCCGAAGCGGGCCTGCTCCAGCAACAGGTAGCGCTCGATCGACTTGAGCTCCTCGGCCAGGGTCGTGAACTCGCCGTGCCGGCGGAAGGAATAGCGGGTGAAGTCGGCGAACTCGAGCAGCAGCTCGCGGGCCCGGTCGGGGTCGGTGCGCACGAAGGAGGCGATGGCACCGAGGGAGTTGTAGATGAAGTGCGGGCTGATCTGTGCCCGCAGGGCGCGCACCTCGGCCTCCATCAACCGGGTGCGGGAGGCGTCGAGCTCGGCCAGCTCGAGCTGGGTGGAGACCCAACCGGCGACCTCGTCACAGGCGCGCGCCAGTGCTGCCGTGGCGGCGTCGGTGAAGGTCTGCAGGGTTCCTACGGTGTGCCCTTCGACCACGAGGGGGCTGATCACGGCCTGCCGGATCTCGCAGTTGAGCAGGTCGCAGTCGAACTCGCCATGGTTGGCGACCCGGGTCATGCCGCTCTCCACGGTGGGGGCAGCCAGCACGGCGCTGTGCCTGGCGTGCTGGTCGGACGAACCATCCCACGCGAGCATCTCCGCCGCGTCCGTCAACGCCACGGCGGGGGTGCCGAGCAGAGCGCGCAGGTGCTTGACGCTGCTGGTGGCGCTCGCCGCGGTGAGGCCCTCGCGCAAGCTGGTCGACGCGAGCGAGGCGGTGTGCAGGGTGCGGAAGGTGGCTCGGTCGGCCTCCGAGCCGAGGTGGGTCCGTCGCCAGCGCAGCGCCATGTCCGGCAGCGTAATGGGTCGAGGGCGTGCAAAGAGCGCGCCAACAGGGGATCGAGGACTCGGATGTGGTGCCGGCGAGACTCCGCGATGCGCCTACGCTCGGGCCATGCAGCAGGACGTCCCGGTTGGTCAGGCACCGGATCGCACCGTCTCCGGGCTCTTGTTCGCCGTCCTTTCTGCCTGCTCCTTCGGTCTCTCCGGCGTGCTCGCGACCGGCCTCATCGCGGGTGGTTGGTCACCCGGCGCAGCGGTGACCATCCGGGTCGCCGTGGCGGGAGCGGTGCTGGCGATCCCCACCGCTCTCGCGATGCGCGGGAGGTGGGGACTCCTGCGCGACAACCTCACGCTGGTGCTGGCCTACGGGGTCGTGGCTGTCGCGGGCTGTCAGCTCGCCTACTTCCAGGCAGTGGCCCGCATGGACGTGGGTATCGCGTTGCTCATCGAGTACACCGCGCCCGTTGCGGTGGTGCTGTGGCTGTGGCTGCGCCACGCGCGTCGACCCACCCGACTGATGTCAGTGGGCGCGGCGGTGGCGGCGGCCGGTCTGGTCTTCGTGCTCGACCCGTTCTCCAACGCATCGCTGTCGACCGCGGGGGTCCTGTGGGCGCTCGGCGCGATGATCGGGGCGGCCACCTACTTCGTGATCTCCGCTGATGAGGGGAACGGCCTGCCTCCCACCGCCCTGGCCGGTCTCGGGCTGTTGGTCGGGGCGGTCGTCCTTGCGCTCGCCGGGTTGGTGGGGATCCTCGACTTGACCGCGGGAACTGCCGAGGCGACGTACGCCGACAGGGCCGTCCCCGCGTGGATCCCGCTGCTCCTGCTCGGTGTGGTGGCCGGCGCGGTTGCCTACACGAGCGGCATCGCGGCCAGCCGTCGGTTGGGCTCGGGGTTGGCGTCGTTCGTGGCGCTGGGGGAGGTGCTGGCAGCGATCGTGTTTGCGTGGCTGTTGCTCGACCAGATGCCGAGGGGCGTGCAGCTGCTCGGAGGTCTGGGGATCCTGGCTGGCGTCGTGCTGGTCAAACTGGGCCACCGCCGGTGACCCAGGGGCGACTCAGCGGAAGTCGATCAGTAGCAGGTCGTCGCCGTCCAGCGTCGTGCTGGACGGTCCCCTGACGGCCTCGTCGCCGCCGGCCAGGGCGATCGGCACGGTCGGCTCGCCCGGGAGGTCGTCGCCGTCGCTGGAACTGTCGCCCTCGGCGTGGACGTCGAGGGCATGGGGCGTCTCCCACGCGGACTCGACGACGGTGGCGCGGTAGCAGGTGGTGACCCAGGGCAACTGCATGCCGTCGGCGCCGCGGCCGTAGTCAGCATAGAGCGCCAGCGCCTCCGAGGTCTTGGAGTCGCGCTTGGGGTCGTCAGTCAGCTCCTGCGCAAGCAGCGCCGTGAGTGATTCGGTGTTGACGTGTTGCCAGTGGCGGAAGCCCTCTCGGTCGACGAAGCCGAAGAGGGTGGAGAGCACGAGGGTGCCGGCAGGCTCCTCATCGATCTCGACCCCGAGCGCCTTGTCGAGCTTGCGGGCCCACGGGATGCGCTGGTCGCGGATGGTGTGCAGCAGCACCAACTGCCCGCCGGGGCGCAGCATGCGGGCCAGCGAGGTGAGATCGTCGGGCAGCCGGTCGACCACCAGTACGTCGACGGAGCGGTGGGGCACTCGCTCGCTGTCGGCGGTGATGGACTGGACGTCATGCCCTTCGCTCGCGAACGTGTCGGCGTCGGCGATCAGCGGGGCGCCGTGGACCAGCACAGTGCGTTGGGAGTCGCCACACAGCCAGCGGACTGCCTCTTCCGGCAGTCGGGGCCCGGGGTGCTGAAGCTGCTCGTCCATCCAACTGAGGGTATCCCTCCCGCGGTCGGCGTCCGAGCACGACGCGCGTAGTGTTCGACCTCATGAGTGCTGACCCGATGGCCACCCTCGCCGGCCTCGAGGGCGTCCCGTCGGCGTACGCCGCCACGCGGGACGGCATCGACGTGCTGCTGCGTGACCGGGGGCTGCGCAAGACCCCGCCTGCCTTCACGTCGGAGTCGCTGCTGCGCGGCGCTGCGGCCAGCGCCGCCCTGGAGGGATCAGGGTCGAGCCCGGAGCAGATCCGTGCCGGCGAGGGCGACGAGACCGCGGCAGCCGCCGTACGCCTGTCGGCCGAGGCGCTGTCACTGGTGCCGACACTGCGTCAGGCCCCGTTGCAGGCCTTCGCTCGTTTGCATGCCATCGCGGCCAAGGGCGTGCTTGGCATGCAGGAGCTCGGACGACCGCGCGATGCCGACTCCGCCGAACGCCTGCGGGTGCTCGCAACGCGCATCTCGCAGCAGACGTCGGCGCCGGCGATGGTCGTCGCGGCGTTGGTGCACGCCGAGATCGCCACCGCCGCCCCCTTCGCGTCGCACAACGGCCTCGTCGCCCGCGCCGCGGAGCGGTTGGTGCTCGTCGGCCGGGGGTCGATGAGAAGTCGTTGCTGGTGCCCGAGCAGGCGCACCTCCAACTGCGTGCGCAGTACGAGTCCAACTTGCGCGCCTACGCATCTGCCACCGGTGTCAGCGGTGTCCACTCCTGGCTGCTCTACGGTGCCGAGGCCTATGCGCTCGCGGGCGAACTGTCCCCGTTGCGTGACTGAGTACCGGCACTGTGTGACGTTTCTGCATGCTTGGTGTGTGTGGCTACGGCCCACAAGCGACAAGTTCCCCGCCCGGGCGGGGAATCCGCGGAGCGCGGGGCGCGGCAAACGGCCCCCGGATTGCTCCGAGGGCCGCCGCTGACACATGGTCTACCTGGCTACCAGGCGTGCAACTCATAGATACTGCCCCGGATGAATCCGAGTGTTTCAGCGCCCTGTCAGAAGGGTGGTTCGCCGCGTGGGTACCTGGTCCATGTGTACGTCTGTTGAGTTGTTGTGCCCATGTCTACGCCCCTTCTGGGGCAGATTCAAGGCCTCGATTTCCGCCCGGATCCGTGGTCTAGTGGTCGGTTGGGGGCGGGTTCGGATCTCGGACCCGACGGGGGTCAGGTGAGGCGGTTGCGCCAGCTCTTCCACAGCAGTACGCCGACACTCGCGGCCGCGCCTCCCACGGCGAGCGCGGTGATGGTCGGCCCTGGGGCAGGCAGGCGCTTCTTGTCGAGGTTGACCGGTCGGTTGAAGACCAGCACCGGCCAGCCCGCGGTCTCGGCGACCTTGCGCAACTCCTTGTCAGGATTGACCGCATGGGGGTGGCCGACCGCCTCGAGCATCGGCACGTCGGTCACCGAGTCGCTGTAGGCGTAGCAGCGTGCCAGGTCGTAGCCGCGCTCAGCGGCGAGGTGGCGGACGGCCTCGGCCTTGGCGTCTGCGTAGGCGTAGTAGTCGATCTCGCCGGTGTAGTGGCCGTCCTCGATCCGCATCTGCGTGGCCACGACGTGGTCGGCACCCAGCATCTCGCCGATCGGCTCGACGACATCGGCCCCCGACGTCGACACGATGATCACGTCCCGGCCGGCTGCGTGGTGCTCCTCGATGAGTCCCACGGCCTCGTCGTAGACGATCGGATCGACCACGTGGTGCAACGTCTCCGCGACGATCTCGCGCACCGTGGCGACGTCCCAGCCAGCAGTCAGCTGCGACATGAACTGCCGCATCTTCTCCATCTGGTCGTGGTCCGCGCCGCCGACCATGTAGACGAACTGCGCGTAGGCCGAGCGCAGCACCGAGCGCCGCGAGATCAGCCCACCCGCCTGGAACGGCTTGCTGAACGCGAGCGCGCTCGACTTGGCGATGATCGTCTTGTCGAGGTCGAAGAACGCGGCGGTGCGCATGCGGCCCACCCTAGATGAGTTGCACCAAGGGAGGTGCCGGGCTCGCGGCGCCCCGCATCCCGACCGGCGGCGTTGTCCTCGACTCGACGGGCCTCCGGCCCGCCCTCGCTCGTCCGCCTTTCCGGACCGTCAGGAGTAGCGGTGACTCTTCGCTGCGTGTCCGTGCTCGCGGGTGCAGGTGCGCCCGCTCATGTTGCGGTGGCCGCACAGGGCGGGTGCACCGGCGGGCGGCTCGTCGGTCGCCGGTGTGGGGGCAGTGACCGGGGCCGGTTTCGGCACGCTCGGACGCCGTGCCGGCTGCGCGCCGGTCGTGGTGCGGGACTTGGCCGCTTCGTACTTCGCCTCGCGCATCGCACGCAGGTTGTCCATCTTGCTCATCGTTGGCTCACGTGGGTGACCCTAGCGGTGACCCCCGACAACGGCCCCGGTCTGGTACGCCGCCACTCACCGCAGCGAGCGGATCCTCACCACCAGCACGCTCCCCAGGGCGCTCACCGCCGCGGCGAGCAGGTAGAGCGACGCATAGCCCAACCCCAACCCCAGCACGGCGGCCGCGACGACTGGAGCGAGCACCTGGGGAAGGGCGTTGGCGATGTTGATGACGCCGAGGTCCTTGGCCCGATCGGCGTCCGAGGGCAACACCTGGGTGATCATGGCGAAGTCGACGGCCGTGTAGGCACCGAAGCCGATGGCCAGGATCGTGGCGCCGATGATTGCCAGCGCCCAGGTGTCGGCGAAGGCGAGCAGGGCGAGAGCCGAGGCGGCGATGAGACCCGACCCGATCACGAACGGCTTGCGTCGCCCCGTGCGGTCCGACCAGTAGCCGCCGATGACTGCGGTGACGATCGTGACCACGCCGTAGAGCAGCGTCAGCCAGAAGACGCCGTTCTCCGCGGCGTCGTCGTCGAGTCCGATCGAGTCCTTCAGGTAGTAGAGGAGATAGAGCAGCAGGATGGCGTTGCCGAGGTTCATCAGGAAGCGGGTCAGCCACGCCCACGCGAAGTCGGGATGCTCGCGCGGCGAGATCCAGAACGACCGCAGGAACGGTCCCCAGGCGAAGTCGGGCCGGTCGGCCACGGCGAGCGAGAGGTCGCGGTTGTCCAACAGGTAGGGCAGGGCCGAAAGCACCAGCACGCCCGCAATCGTCAGGTAGCCGGCAGCGATCGAGCCGGTCGCGGCGGCGATCCCGGACCCTGCCACCACCCCGAAGGTCTGGGCGATCGCCAACCAGCCGCCCACCGCGCCGCGCTGCACGACCGGCACCTGGTCGGGCACCGTCGCAGTGATCGCGGCCAGCATGGCGTTGAGGGCCGCCTGCGCGAGCGCCCACGCGAGCACCATCTGCCAGACCGCGTTGGCGACCGACAGCAGCACCATCGCCGCGACCGCGGCCGCGAGTCCACCGAGCACCCACGGGACCCGACGCCCGACACGCAGGGTGGTGCGGTCGGAGAAGGCGCCCCACAACGGGTTGAGCACCGTCGACACGAGTGCGCCGACTCCGGTGACCAGGGAGAGCACTGCTTCCTTGTGGTCGGGGCTGATCGCCTCCGCCTGCTGCGCCAACAGCACCTGGATCGGCCCGAAGAACCCCGACCACACGCCGATGCTGATGATCGACAGCCACAGCACCCAGACCGGCGATACCCGTGTCGTCGGCTCCACCGTCGAGATCGGGGTCGCGCTCACCGCAAGGCCTTGTGCGCGGCGATCGTGCCGGCGTACCACTCGAAGCTCCGGCGCCGGGTGCGGACCTGTGTCGCGTAGTCGACGTGCACGAGCCCGAAGCGCTGGGTGAAGCCCTCCGCCCACTCCCAGTTGTCGGTGAGCGACCACGTGTAGTAGCCGCGTACGTCGACACCTGCCTCGATCGCGTCGGCGACGGCCTCGAGGTGGGCGTCCAGGTAGTCGATGCGGAACTGGTCGTCGATCGGCGACCAACTGGTGCCGTTCTCGGTGATGATCACCGGGGGCAGGTCGGGGTGGCGCTTCTTGAGCGTCACCAAGGTCTCGCGCAGGCCGTCGGGCACCACCGGCCAGCCGAACTCGCTGGTCGGGTGGCCGGGCAGGTCGAACTGCTCGAAGGGAAGCTCGGAACCGTCCGGGGTGCTCCGCACGCCCATCGGGTTGTAGTGGTTGACGCCATAGAAGTCGAGAGGCGCGTTGATCACCGCGAGGTCGTCGTCGAGGGAGTCGGCGGGCACCAGTTCGCCGATCACGTCGGGATAGCGGCCCACGAGCATCGGCTGCGAGAAGGTCCGGTTCCACAGCACGTCGAGCAGTTGCGCGGCGGCGGTGTCGGCCTCGGAGTCGGTCTCGGCCCACATCGGGGCGTGGTTGTTGGCGCAACCGACCGCCGCAGCGTGATGCTCGCGCAGCGTCGCCACGGACAGCCCGTGCGCGAGGTTGAGGTGGTGGGCCACCGGCAGGGCGCCGAAGTGGAGTGGGAGGCCCGGCGCATGGGTGCCGAGGCCGTGGCCCAGCAGCGTGACCATGTTGGGTTCGTTGACCGGCACCCAGTGGGCGACCCGGTCGGCGAGCCGGGCTGCGACGAGCGAGGTGTAGTCGGCGAAGCGCAGTGCGGTCTCCCGGTTGAGCCAGCCGCCCGCGTCCTGCAGGGCCTGGGGAGGTCCCAGTGGTAGAGCGTGAGCATCGGTGCGATTCCCGCGGCGAGGAGGTCGTCGACCAGGCGTTCGTAGAAGTCCATCCCCGCGGCGTTGGCCGGGCCGCGGCCGGTGGGTTGGATCCGCGGCCACGCGACGGAGAATCGATAGCCGTCGAGCCCGAGCTCGGCCATCAGTGCGACGTCCTCGCGGTGCCGGTGGTAGTGGTCGCAGGCCACCGCTGCCGTGCTGCCGTCGACGATCCGTCCGGGCTCCACGCTGAACGTGTCCCAGATGCTGGGGCCCTTCCCGTCAGCCGTCGTCGCACCCTCGATCTGGTGGGCCGCAGAGCTCGCTCCGAACCGGAAGTCGCGTGGAAGGGTCCATGACATACGCCTCATTGTGCACACGAGTTGGCCAGAAGTGGGTCACATGACTGTGGAAATTCGAATCGATCCACAGCGAGGCTCCGTTCGGTGGCCGGCGTCGGGCGTACGCCGCAGGGTTGCCGCATGGACGCACCCCTGGTCATCACCCGCGATCGAGCGCTCGCCGACGAGCTCGTCCGGCTCTGTGCGGCGGCCGGTGCCACGCCTGCTGTGGTGGACGATCCGACCGGCGCGCTGACCGCTTGGGCCGATGCCGCCGTCGTGCTGGTGGGCCTCGACATGGTGGAGCAGGTCGCGGCCGTGGGACCGCCGAGACGCAGGAGCGTGCACCTGGTGGCTCGCGAGCACGTGCCAGATGCGGCGTTCCGACACGCGGTCACCATCGGTCTCGAGGGGGTGGCCGAGTTGCCTCGCTCGGACGAGTGGCTGCTCGACGTGCTGGCCGACGCGGCCGAGAGTGAACTCGCCCAGGGACTGACGATCGGCGTGATCGGTGGTTCGGGTGGGGCAGGTGCGACCACGTTGGCGTGCGCTCTCGGACTGGTGGCAGCGAAGCAGGGATCGGCTGCGCTGCTCGACCTCGACGTCCGTGGACCGGGCCTCGACGTGGTGCTCGGGACGGAGGGCGCCACCGGCCTGCAGTGGACCACCTTGGGGCAGACCACTGGGCGGCTCGGGGCACGGTCCTTCCGGGAGGCGCTGCCGAGCCGTGACGGGCTCGGCGTGGTGACCTGGGCGCCGGGACCGCGGCGGCCGTTGCAGCCATTCGCGGTGCGCGAGGCCTTGGCGGCCGCCACCCGGGGGCACGACACCGTCGTGCTCGACCTTCCGCGTCAAGGTGACGAGCTCACCGAGGAACTGTTGGCGCGGTGCGCGCACGTCGTGGTGGTCGTGCGTGGTGACATGCCGGGGCTGAGCAGCGCCTCGCGGATGGTGCGGCACCTGACGGCCTCGGGCCCGGTGAGCTGCGTGTTGCGCGGCGGCGGCGACGTCGGCGACGTGGAGAGGGTGCTCGCAGTGCCGCTGCTGGGTCGGATCCCGGAGCCGCGCGGGCTCGTGGAAGACATCGACCTCGGCCACGGTCCGCTGCGTTCTCGCCGGTCGACGCTGGCGCGCGCGGCGAGGACGGTGTTGGCCGAGTTGGCGGTTCGGGTCGACGGACGCGCTGCATGAGTGACGACCTCGTGGCGCTGGTGCGTGACCGGCTGGCCCGGACGGGCGACACGCTCACGCCGCAGCTGGTCGCCGACACCCTGCGCGCCAACGGCCGTCCGGTCGGCGACGCCACGGTGCTGGTGGTGCATCGGCAGGTGGAGTCCGAGGTGGTCGGCGCCGGTGTGCTGCAGCCCCTGCTGCGGGAGCCGGGGGTCACCGACGTGCTGGTCAACGGCTCCGGCCGCGTGTGGCTCGACCGTGGCAACGGCCTGGAACCGCGTGCGGTCGACCTGCCCGACGAGTCCGCCGTCCGCCGCCTCGCCCAGAGGTTGGCCGCGCTGGGCGGCAGGCGCCTCGACGACGCGACGCCGATGGTCGACGTACGGCTGCCCGACGGGACGCGTTGCCATGCGGTCCTCCATCCGGTCGCCCGCAACGGCACCGCCATCTCGCTGCGAGTGCCGCACCGCGCCGGTTGGACCCTCGACTCTGCTGGCGTCGCGCGGAGCGCTCGGGGAGGAGGCCGTCGCCCTCGTACGTCGAGTGGTCGCCACCCGCGCCGCGTTCCTCGTCTCGGGTGGCACCGGCGCCGGCAAGACGTCGTTGCTCTCGGCAATGCTCGCGGAGGTCGATCCCGACGAGCGACTCGTGGTGGTGGAGGACTCGGGCGAGCTCGACCCAGCTCACCCGCACGTCGTGGCCCTCGAAGGGCGCACCGCCAACGTCGAGGGCGGCGGTGTGGTCACGCTGCAGACACTGGTGCGCCAGGCGCTGAGGATGCGGCCCGACCGGGTCGTGGTCGGCGAGCGTGCGGGTGCGGAGGTGGTCGACTTGCTCGCTGCGCTCAACACCGGGCACGAGGGTGGATGCGGCACGGTTCATGCCAACAACGCGGCGGCGGTGCCGGCCCGGCTCGAGGCACTGGGGATGACCGCCGGGCTGGGGCGCGAGGCGCTGCACAGCCAGCTCGCCTCGGCGCTCGACGTGGTGCTGCATGTGGCGCGCGACCGACGAACGGGCAGCCGATGGCTGGCTGAGGTCGCCGTGCTGGTGAAGGACCAAGCGCTGGTGCGTACCGAGACCGCGGTGCGCTTCACCGTCGACGGGCAGGTCCGTGAGGGACCGGGACTCGACCGCATGGCCGTGCTGCTGGGGGCGGCATGACGGGGTCGTTCCACGCCGCCTGGCCTGACGGGGTGGTGCGGGCGGCCACTGCCGGGGTGGCCGTGGCTGCCCTGGTCATGGTGCTCACCGCCCGGCCGCATCCTCAGCGACCGACGGATCGGAAGCGTCTGGTGGTCCGCAGCAGCGGTGCTCGCTGCGCTGGGGGTGGCGGTGGCGGGGCGGCGGCCCCCTGGTGCCGATGTCGTGGTGCTCGGGTTTGCGGGCCTGCGGAGTGTGGGGCCTGCACGGACGGATGCGCGACGCAGGCACGAGGCGATCGAGGTGGGGAGAA
>NZ_JAKGRW010000003.1 GCF_021555175.1 Nocardioides alcanivorans
CCTGCAGGCCGCGACCGATGAGGAAGACCGTGAAGTTCGGGGCCGTCGCGGCGGTCACCGACCCGATGAGGATCACGACGAGCGAGACGAGCAGCAGCCGTTTCTTGTGGGGGCCGTCGCTGAGCCGGCCCATGACGGGGGTGGCGATCGCGCCGACGAGCAGATTGACGGTCAGCATCCACTGGGCGGTGCTCACCGAGACGTCCATGTCAGCGGCGATGGAGGGCACGAGCAACATGCCCAAGGAGCTGACGATGGCGGTGCACAGGGCGCTGTAGATCAGCGCCGGCACAAGGCGGGAGCGTTCGTCAGGCATCGAGGTCTTCGGCAGTGAGCTTCGCCAACGCCGGGATCGCGTCGGCGAGTCTCTGGGCCTCGTCGGCGGTCAACCTCTGGTCGATCGCCTTCGCCAGCCAGTCGACGCCGGTGAGGAGCTCCGCGTCGTAGCGCGCACGGCCCGCATCGGTGAGCACGAACCAGGCGCGGCGCCGGTCCTCGGCATCTTGGGTGCGCGCGATCAGTCCGAGGGACTCGAGCTCGCGGGTCGCCAGCGAGACGGCCTGGGGACTCACCCTGATGCGTGCGGCCAGCTCGGTCGTCGTCGCGCGGTCGCCGTCGACGAGGTGCCGCAGGATGCCCAACTTGCCGGTGGAGACGGTGCGTTGGGCGTTCAGCTCCCGCTGGATCGGCCGGAGGGCGTCGAGCAGGAGGCGGGGGACGGAGGAGTCGGGCTGCTTTCGGGGCACTCCAAAGATGTTACAGGCACTTGATCAAGTTGCTTGATCAAGTCGTCGCGAGGTTGCTCACACTCCTGCTCGCGCCCCTCGACTACGTGGCCAGAGCGAGACCGGCGGCCCGGCCGGAGAAGATGCAGCCGCCGAGGAAGGTGCCCTCGAGCGCGTTGTAGCCGTGCACGCCACCACCGCCGAAGCCGGCGACCTCACCCGCGGCGTACAGGCCGGGGAAGGGGGTGCCGTCGGCACGCATCACCTGCGAGTCGAGGTTGGTCTCCAGGCCGCCGAGGGTCTTGCGGGTCAGGATGTTGAGGCGTACGGCGATCAACGGGCCATGGGCCTCGTCGAGGATGCGGTGGGGCGGGGCGACGCGGATCAGCTTGTCGGTACGCGAGCGCCTGGCGTTGGCGATCGCCATCAGCTGCAGGTCCTTGGAGAAGGCGTTGTCGAGCTCGCGGTCGCGCGCCTCGATCTGGTGGCGCAGCTTGTCGACCGACAGCTGGGGTCCACGAGCGATCTTGTTCATCCCGGCGACCAGGTCGTCGAGGTTGTCGGCGACGACGAAGTCCTCACCGTGCTCCTTGAACTTCTCCACCGGGCCCGGTGCGCCCTTCGCCAGCCGGGACTGCAGCATGAACTTGATGTCCTTGCCGGTGATGTCGGGGTTCTGCTCCGAGCCGGAGAGCGCGAACTCCTTCTCGATGATCTTCTGCGTCAGCACGAACCACGAGTAGTCGTGGCCCGTCGCGAGGATCGCCTTCATGGTGCCGATGGAGTCGAAGCCCGGGAAGTTCGGCGGCGCCAGCCGGTCGCCGTTGGCGTCGAACCACAGCGACGATGGGCCGGGGATGATCCGGATGGCATGGTCGGGCCAGACCGGGTCCCAGTTGTGGATGCCCTCGGTGTAGGCCCACATCCGGTCGCGGTTGACGATCCGGGCACCGGCGGACTCCGAGATGCCGAGCATCCGGCCGTCGACGTGTGCCGGGACGCCGGAGATCATGTGCTCGGGTGCTGGGCCGAGACGCTCGGCGGGCCAGTTCTGCCGGATCAGCTCGTGGTTGTGGCCGATGCCGCCGGAGGTCACGACGACCGCGGCCGCGCGTACCTCGAAGGCAGCCACCACCTCGCGTGACGACTTCACGCCGCGTGCCAGGGCGTCGTCGGGTGCCAGCAGCGAGCCGCGTACGCCGACCACCCGAGTCTCGCCGTCGGCCTCCTCGGTCACCAGCTCGTCGACCTGGTGGCGGAAGCCGAACCGCACCAGGCCCTTGCGCTCGCCCTCGAGGACGGGCTCCGCGAAGACTCGCACCACCTCGGGGCCGGTGCCCCAGGTGAGGTGGAAGCGCGGCACCGAGTTGCCGTGGCCGGTGGCCGATCCGCTGCCGCGCTCGGCCCACCCGACGATCGGCAGCACCCGCAGCCCGAGGTCGCGCAGGTAGTCGCGCTTGGTCTCGGTGGCGAAGCGGACGTAGGCCTCGGCCCACTGGCGGCCCCAGTGGTCCTCGTCGTCGAGGCGGTCGAACCCGGCGGAGCCCAGCCAGTCCTGCATCGCGAGCTCGGGGAGTCCTTGATGCCCATCCGGCGCTGCTCGGGCGAGTCGACGAAGAAGAGTCCGCCGAGCGACCAGAAGGCCTGGCCGCCGAGGTTGTTGCGGTTCTCCTGGTCGAGCACCAGCACCCGCTTGCCGGCCTTCACCAACTCGTGGGTGGTCACCAGGCCGGCCAAGCCGGCTCCGACCACGATCACGTCGGGCTGGAAGTCGTTCATGGCGGGTGCTCCTCAGTGGGGTCGGCGGCGCTGTGTCGAACCTACCGAACGGTAACGGCGAGGGGAGGGGTGATCTCGGCGCATGCGCCATCATGTGCGGATGCGCAGGGGATGGGTGGCCGAGCTCGGACCCGGGCTGCTGCGCGACATCCTGCTGGTCAACGTGGCGATCGGCATCGTCGGCGTCTCCTACGGCGCGATCACGGTCAGCGCCGGTCTGCCGGTGTGGTTGCCCAACCTGATGTCGGTCGCGGTGCTCGGCGGTGCCAGCCAGTTCCTCTTCACCGGCATGCTCGTTGCGGGGGCCAGCCCCGTGGCGGCGGTCGTGGCCGGCGCGCTGGTCAACGCCCGGCACCTGCCGTTCGGCTTCGCGCTCGCCGACACGGTACGTCGGCACCCCTGGCTGGGCGCCTACCTGATGATCGACGAGGTGGTCGCCTTCTCCCTCGCCCAGCGCGACGAGGAGAAACGGCGGGTGGTCTTCTGGACCTGCGGCGTGTGCCTGCTGTTCTTCTGGAACCTCGGCGCGCTGATCGGTGCGCTGGCCGGCCAGGCGCTCCAGGACACCGACAGGTGGGGCTTGGACGCCGCTTTCCCGGCCGTGCTCCTCGCCCTGGTGATGCCGGCGCTCAAGGATCGCCGAGTGCTCGCGACCGCGGTGCTCGGAGCGGTCATCGCGGTCGTGCTCACGCCGGTGCTGCCCCAGGGCATGGCGGTGCTCAGTGCCCTGCTGGCACTGCTCATCCTCCGCCCCCGCAAGAAGGCGGCGGCCGCATGATCGGGACCACGGCGCTCATCGTGGCTGCCTGCGTGCTGGGGGCGGCGACGTACGCCTTCCGGGCCGTCGGGCCAGTGCTGCACACTCGGGTGACGGTGGGTGAGTCGACCCGCGAGCTGATGTCCACCGGTGCCACGGTGCTGTTGGTTGCGTTGTGTGTGACGTCGACGCTCTTCGACGGCAAGGAGTGGGCCGACCCGGCGCGACCGGTCGCGATCGTGGTGGCCGGGGTCCTGGCCTGGCGGAGGGTGCCCTTCCTGGCTCTGGTGCTGGTGGCTGCTGGAGTGGCGGCGGGGCTGCGTCTGCTCGTCTGACGAGGTCGTCAGTCGCGCTGCTGCTTGCGCTTGATCCGCTCGCGCTTCTCGGGCAGCGTGGCGGTCGCCACGACGATCGGGTGGTCGGTGGTGCGCGCGATCGCTGGGGTGCGTTCGGAGACGAACTCGCTGAAGAGCACCTCGTCGGAGCCGAAGATCCAGTCGACGTCCATCCGCGTCGGGGGAGCGCACGTGCCTCCGGTGCTGCCGCCGTTGGCAGCCTTCATCTTCGTCTGACCGGTGAGGCCACAGAAGTAGCCGGCGCGATCGTTCATGTCGCCGGTGAAGAAGATCGGGTAGCCGTCGGCGGCGAGGTCGTTGGCGAGCTGGACCTCACGGGCCAGAGCTGCTGCCCGCCACCGCGAGGCGTCGCCGTGCGCGTTGGCCGGGTTGTGGAAGTTGGCGATCCAGAAACGCTGCTTGGTCTCCTTGTGCTCGAGGAGCACATAGGGCATCTCGCGGGGCTGGCCGAAGAAGTAGGGGATCGAGACGGTCTCGGTGCGGACGGCATCGAAGACGGACTTGCGCCACACGATCGAGTTCGGCATCGACATCCGGTCGAGGTTGCCCGGATAGACGCCCCAGGTGCCGGAGTGGTTGTTGAGCACGGCCATCTGCGGGGGTTGCAGCTCCTGCAGTCCGGCCACCTCGACGCGATAGGAGTCGAGGATGCCCAGCTGTTGGCCCATCCGTACCGGGCCCGACGCGAGCTTCGCCTTGTGGCCGCCCTTCTCCGTGTGGGAGTGGCCGAGCAGGTTGAACGAGGCGATCCGGATGCTCGTGGCCGGGGTGACCTTGACCCGGGGCTTGCGCTTCAGCGTCACCTGGGGCGCGGTCAGCTTGCCGTGGGGACGGCTCGGCCCGTTGTCCTTCCCCTTCGACCCCGGGGAGTTCTTCGAGTTCCCGGTGGCTTCCGTGGGCGTGGAGCTCGGCTGCGTCGGCTCGGGCGCTGGGGAGGTCGTGGTTGAAGTCGTCGGGCTGGGGCGGCCCTCGTCCGTCTGACCATCCGGGCCGACCATGACGAAGCCGAGGACGAGCACGAGCGCGGTGATGAGCGCGGCGGGCGCGATGACCATCACGGACTCGGGCAGCTTCTTCACGCGGGGAAGGCTACCCGCCGCCCTCCTGCCGCAACCCAATCGTCACACCCGCGTGGCAGGCTGGAGTCATGGTGAAGCAGCAGGCAGGCACCCCAGGGCCACCCACCACCGTTGTGCTCTTCGGCGCCAGCGGTGACCTGGCGCGACGCAAGCTGCTGCCGGGGCTCCTGCACCTGTGGCGCGCGGGGTTGCTGCCCAAGCTGCGGGTGGTCGGCACGTCGCTCGAGGAGCACACCCGCGAGTCCTTCGTCGACCTCGCCCGAGAGGCGATCGGGGAGCACAGTGACGACTCCGAGGACAAGGCCGCCTTCGAGGAGTTCGCGCAGGTGCTCCACTGGGCACAGCCGGGCGTCGAAGCGCTCAGCGCGACGGTCGCCCAGGCGGAGTCCGACTGCGAGGAGCCACATGCTCGGCTCCACTACTTGTCCGTGCCGCCACAGGCGGCGCTCGCGGTCGTGTCCCAGCTCGAGGAGGCCGACCTGGTCGCCGGCAGTCGGATCGTCATGGAGAAGCCCTTCGGCACCGATCTCGCCTCGGCCGTGGCGCTCAACGAGGCGATCCACCAGGTCTTCGACGAGTCGCAGATCTTCCGCATCGACCACTTCCTCGGCAAGGAGGCTGCCCTCAACATCCTCGCCTTCCGTTTCGCCAACGGGCTCTTCGAGCCGATCTGGCACCGCAACAACATCGACCACGTGCAGATCGACGTGCCCGAGACCCTCGGCCTCGAGGGCCGCACCTCCTTCTACGAGGAGACCGGTGCCTATCGCGACATGGTGGTGACCCACCTCTTCCAGGTGCTCGCCTTCACTGCCATGGAGCCCCCGGTGGCTCTCGACCCGCAGTCGATCAGCGAGGAGAAGCACAAGGTCTTCCGCTCGATGTTGCCGATCGAGCCGACCGACGTCGTACGCGGGCAGTACGAGGGTTACCGCGACGAGCCGGGCGTCGACCCGAAGTCGACGACCGAGACCTTCATCGCCCTCAAGTGCTACATCGACAACTGGCGCTGGGCCGATGTGCCGTTCTTCCTGCGCACCGGCAAGAAACTGGCCGCCGGGCAGAGGATCATCTCGATCGCGTTCAAGGAGCCCCCGAAGTCGATGTTCCCGACCGGGTCCGGCATCGGTACCGACGGCCCCGACCACCTCACCTTCGACCTGGCCGACGCCTCGAAGATGTCGCTGTCGTTCTACGGCAAGCGCCCCGGACCGGGGTTCCAGCTCAACAAGCTCTCCATGCAGTTCGCGATGGAGGACACCGGCTGGGCCGGCTCCGGCCTGGAGGCCTACGAGCGCCTCATCCTCGAGGCGGTCAAGGGCAACCACACGCTCTTCACCCGTTCTGAGGGCGTCGAGCGGCTCTGGGAGATCTCCCAGCCGATGCTCGACAACCCGCCGCCGGTGCGCGTCTACCCCCAGGGATCCTGGGGCCCCAACCAGATCCACCAGCTCATCGCCCCCCACGCCTGGCGCCTCCCCTTCGAACGCACCTGGCACTGACCTGCCCGTTGGTCGAGCCTGCCCGTTGGTCGCGCCGCACCGGTCACCCAAGGGGTTCATGTGCGCCCGTTGGGTGTATTGATCCGGCTCCTGGACCGCTCAAGGGGTGCAGGTGCACCGGTTCGGTGATCTCAGGCGCGCCGACCGAGTCGTGCGAGGAGGCGCTCACCCGGCCCCGCGTCGTACGACGGCTCGAGGGCGGGTGCGAAGAGGCCTGGTCGGTCGGCGCTCTCCAGCAACAGGTGGGCGGCTGGCAGGAGGTCGTGGGCCAAGGCATCCGGGACCTGTTGTCGAGTGCCCGCAGCTCGGCTGACGTCCCACCCGTGCACGGTGATCTCGACGGCAGCGACCCGCAGCAGGACTTCGACGTGCAGGGCCTGGTCGTGCACCAGCACGGTGTGCGCCGTCGGCGCGGACCAGGCCGAGAGCAGGGCGCAGGCCTTGCCGCGCAGGGCGTCGAGCCGATTGGTGCCGAGGTCGGGCGCCTCGAGCGAGACGAAACCGCTGCTGGCCTCGGTGAAGGCCTCGAGCCCGTCGGCCATGTGCTCGAGGAGATCGCCGAGCTGCCATGCGGGGCACGGTGTCGGTGCCGAGAGTGGGGTCGAGGTGGCGTCGTACAACGCCTGCCGGGTGAACCCGACTGCCCGTTCCAGCAGCGCCACCGGTGCGGTGGCGGTGGTCATCGCCGCACGGCCGAGGCGGGGAGGTCACCGGGCTGCAGCACTATCGGCAGACCGAACCGCGCGAAGAGCCGGTCGTCGAAGAAGGCCGACACCTTGGCCACGCGATCGCCGGCCAGGTGCAGCACCTGCAGGTGGAACGGCAGGTAGGTGCCGTCGGGCTGCGCCATGTAGAGGCCGAAGGCGGGTTGACCGTTGGCCATGGTCGGCAGCATGGGCATGTCGTGGGCTCCGCCGGGGCACTGGGTGTCGATGAGCTCGCCGATGTTGACGTTGCCGCGGTACCAACCCACGAACGGCGGCATCTCCCACACGGCGTCGACCGTCAGCAACTTCACGATGCGGTCGATGTCCTTGTGCCAGAAGGCGTTCACGTATTCATCGAGCATCGCCTTCTGGCGTGCGTCGCCGCCCTGCAGCACCTGCCCGCGCGCCAGCGGGCCGTCCTGATCCTGCGCGACGTGCTGCGCTGGTCGGCGAAGGAGGTCGCCGAAGCACTGGAGACCACCCCGGCCGCCGTGAACTCCACCCTCCAGCGGGCGCATGCCCAGATGGAGTCGATCGGCGCCACCGAGGACACCGTGGAGGTCGACCTCGACGCACGCCAGAAGGCGATGCTCGATGAATACGTGAACGCCTTCTGGCACAAGGACATCGACCGCATCGTGAAGTTGCTGACGGTCGACGCCGTGTGGGAGATGCCGCCGTTCGTGGGTTGGTACCGCGGCAACGTCAACATCGGCGAGCTCATCGACACCCAGTGCCCCGGCGGAGCCCACGACATGCCCATGCTGCCGACCATGGCCAACGGTCAACCCGCCTTCGGCCTCTACATGGCGCAGCCCGACGGCACCTACCTGCCGTTCCACCTGCAGGTGCTGCACCTGGCCGGCGATCGCGTGGCCAAGGTGTCGGCCTTCTTCGACGACCGGCTCTTCGCGCGGTTCGGTCTGCCGATAGTGCTGCAGCCCGGTGACCTCCCCGCCTCGGCCGTGCGGCGATGACCACCGCCACCGCACCGGTGGCGCTGCTGGAACGGGCAGTCGGGTTCACCCGGCAGGCGTTGTACGACGCCACCTCGACCCCACTCTCGGCACCGACACCGTGCCCCGCATGGCAGCTCGGCGATCTCCTCGAGCACATGGCCGACGGGCTCGAGGCCTTCACCGAGGCCAGCAGCGGTTTCGTCTCGCTCGAGGCGCCCGACCTCGGCACCAATCGGCTCGACGCCCTGCGCGGCAAGGCCTGCGCCCTGCTCTCGGCCTGGTCCGCGCCGACGGCGCACACCGTGCTGGTGCACGACCAGGCCCTGCACGTCGAAGTCCTGCTGCGGGTCGCTGCCGTCGAGATCACCGTGCACGGGTGGGACGTCAGCCGAGCTGCGGGCACTCGACAACAGGTCCCGGATGCCTTGGCCCACGACCTCCTGCCAGCCGCCCACCTGTTGCTGGAGAGCGCCGACCGACCAGGCCTCTTCGCACCCGCCCTCGAGCCGTCGTACGACGCGGGGCCGGGTGAGCGCCTCCTCGCACGACTCGGTCGGCGCGCCTGAGATCACCGAACCGGTGCACCTGCACCCCTTGAGCGGTCCAGGAGCCGGATCAATACACCCAACGGGCGCACATGAACCCCTTGGGTGACCGGTGCGGCGCGACCAACGGGCAGGCTCGACCAACGGGCAGGTCAGTGCCAGGTGCGTTCGAAGGGGAGGCGCCAGGCGTGGGGGGCGATGAGCTGGTGGATCTGGTTGGGGCCCCAGGATCCCTGGGGGTAGACGCGCACCGGCGGCGGGTTGTCGAGCATCGGCTGGGAGATCTCCCAGAGCCGCTCGACGCCCTCAGAACGGGTGAAGAGCGTGTGGTTGCCCTTGACCGCCTCGAGGATGAGGCGCTCGTAGGCCTCCAGGCCGGAGCCGGCCCAGCCGGTGTCCTCCATCGCGAACTGCATGGAGAGCTTGTTGAGCTGGAACCCCGGTCCGGGGCGCTTGCCGTAGAACGACAGCGACATCTTCGAGGCGTCGGCCAGGTCGAAGGTGAGGTGGTCGGGGCCGTCGGTACCGATGCCGGACCCGGTCGGGAACATCGACTTCGGGGGCTCCTTGAACGCGATCGAGATGATCCTCTGCCCGGCGGCCAGTTTCTTGCCGGTGCGCAGGAAGAACGGCACATCGGCCCAGCGCCAGTTGTCGATGTAGCACTTGAGGGCGATGAAGGTCTCGGTCGTCGACTTCGGGTCGACGCCCGGCTCGTCGCGGTAACCCTCGTACTGCCCGCGTACGACGTCGGTCGGCTCGATCGGCAACATCGAGCGGAAGACCTTGTGCTTCTCCTCGCTGATCGACTGCGGGTCGAGAGCCACCGGGGGCTCCATGGCAGTGAAGGCGAGCACCTGGAAGAGGTGGGTCACCACCATGTCGCGATAGGCACCGGTCTCCTCGTAGAAGGAGGTGCGGCCCTCGAGGCCGAGGGTCTCGGGCACGTCGATCTGCACGTGGTCGATGTTGTTGCGGTGCCAGATCGGCTCGAAGAGCCCGTTGGCGAAACGGAAGGCGAGGATGTTGAGGGCAGCCTCCTTGCCGAGGAAGTGGTCGATGCGGAAGATCTGCGACTCGTCGAAGACCTGGTGGATCGCCTCGTTGAGCGCCACGGCCGAGGCGAGATCGGTGCCGAAGGGCTTCTCCATGACGATCCGACTGCCGGCGACCAGGTCGGCCTCCTCGAGCTGGGACACGACCGCGAGCGCCGCCTGTGGCGGCACGGACAAGTAGTGGAGCCGAGCATGTGGCTCCTCGCAGTCGGACTCCGCCTGGGCGACCGTCGCGCTGAGCGCTTCGACGCCCGGCTGTGCCCAGTGGAGCACCTGCGCGAACTCCTCGAAGGCGGCCTTGTCCTCGGAGTCGTCACTGTGCTCCCCGATCGCCTCTCGGGCGAGGTCGACGAAGGACTCGCGGGTGTGCTCCTCGAGCGACGTGCCGACCACCCGCAGCTTGGGCAGCAACCCCGCGCGCCACAGGTGCAGGAGCCCCGGCAGCAGCTTGCGTCGCGCCAGGTCACCGCTGGCGCCGAAGAGCACAACGGTGGTGGGTGGCCCTGGGGTGCCTGCCTGCTGCTTCACCATGACTCCAGCCTGCCACGCGGGTGTGACGATTGGGTTGCGGCAGGAGGGCGGCGGGTAGCCTTCCCCGCGTGAAGAAGCTGCCCGAGTCCGTGATGGTCATCGCGCCCGCCGCGCTCATCACCGCGCTCGTGCTCGTCCTCGGCTTCGTCATGGTCGGCCCGGATGGTCAGACGGACGAGGGCCGCCCCAGCCCGACGACTTCAACCACGACCTCCCCAGCGCCCGAGCCGACGCAGCCGAGCTCCACGCCCACGGAAGCCACCGGGAACTCGAAGAACTCCCCGGGGTCGAAGGGGAAGGACAACGGGCCGAGCCGTCCCCACGGCAAGCTGACCGCGCCCCAGGTGACGCTGAAGCGCAAGCCCCGGGTCAAGGTCACCCCGGCCACGAGCATCCGGATCGCCTCGTTCAACCTGCTCGGCCACTCCCACACGGAGAAGGGCGGCCACAAGGCGAAGCTCGCGTCGGGCCCGGTACGGATGGGCCAACAGCTGGGCATCCTCGACTCCTATCGCGTCGAGGTGGCCGGACTGCAGGAGCTGCAACCCCCGCAGATGGCCGTGCTCAACAACCACTCCGGCACCTGGGGCGTCTATCCGGGCAACCTCGACCGGATGTCGATGCCGAACTCGATCGTGTGGCGCAAGTCCGTCTTCGATGCCGTCCGCACCGAGACCGTCTCGATCCCCTACTTCTTCGGCCAGCCCCGCGAGATGCCCTATGTGCTCCTCGAGCACAAGGAGACCAAGCAGCGTTTCTGGATCGCCAACTTCCACAACCCGGCCAACGCGCACGGCGACGCCTCGCGGTGGCGGGCAGCAGCTCTGGCCCGTGAGGTCCAGCTCGCCAACGACCTCGCCGCCGACGGCTACCCGATCTTCTTCACCGGCGACATGAACGATCGCGCCGGCTACTTCTGTGGCCTCACCGGTCAGACGAAGATGAAGGCTGCCAACGGCGGCAGCACCGGAGGCACGTGCGCTCCCCCGACGCGGATGGACGTCGACTGGATCTTCGGCTCCGACGAGGTGCTCTTCAGCGAGTTCGTCTCCGAACGCACCCCAGCGATCGCGCGCACCACCGACCACCCGATCGTCGTGGCGACCGCCACGCTGCCCGAGAAGCGCGAGCGGATCAAGCGCAAGCAGCAGCGCGACTGACGACCTCGTCAGACGAGCAGACGCAGCCCCGCCGCCACTCCAGCAGCCACCAGCACCAGAGCCAGGAAGGGCACCCTCCGCCAGGCCAGGACCCCGGCCACCACGATCGCGACCGGTCGCGCCGGGTCGGCCCACTCCTTGCCGTCGAAGAGCGTCGACGTCACACACAACGCAACCAACAGCACCGTGGCACCGGTGGACATCAGCTCGCGGGTCGACTCACCCACCGTCACCCGAGTGTGCAGCACTGGCCCGACGGCCCGGAAGGCGTACGTCGCCGCCCCCAGCACGCAGGCAGCCACGATGAGCGCCGTGGTCCCGATCATGCGGCCGCCGCCTTCTTGCGGGGGCGGAGGATGAGCAGTGCCAGCAGGGCACTGAGCACCGCCATGCCCTGGGGCAGCACCGGCGTGAGCACGACCGCGATGACCGCTCCGAGCACCGCGGTCGCGAGCACTCGGCGATCCTTGAGCGCCGGCATCACCAGGGCGAGGAGCACGGCCGGGAAAGCGGCGTCCAAGCCCCACCTGTCGGTGTCCTGGAGCGCCTGGCCGGCCAGCGCACCGATCAGCGCGCCGAGGTTCCAGAAGAACAGCAGGCACACGCCGCAGGTCCAGAAGACCACCCGCCGTTTCTCCTCGTCGCGCTGGGCGAGGGAGAAGGCGACCACCTCGTCGATCATCAGGTAGGCGCCCAGCCAGGGGTGCCGACGTACCGTGTCGGCGAGCGCGAAGCCGAACGGCAGGTGCCGGGCGTTGACCAGCGCGCCGGCCACGACCGCCGCCACGGGGCTGGCCCCCGCAACGAGCATGCCGGTGAAGAGGAACTGGCTGGCACCGCCGAGCACCGCGACCGACATCAGGTTGGGCAACCACACCGGCAGACCGGCGCTGACCGTGATCGCGCCGTAGGAGACGCCGACGATGCCGATCGCCACGTTGACCAGCAGGATGTCGCGCAGCAGCCCGGGTCCGAGCTCGGCCACCCATCCCCTGCGCATCCGCACATGATGGCGCATGCGCCGAGATCACCCCTCCCCTCGCCGTTACCGTTCGGTAGGTTCGACACAGCGCCGCCGACCCCACTGAGGAGCACCCGCCATGAACGACTTCCAGCCCGACGTGATCGTGGTCGGAGCCGGCTTGGCCGGCCTGGTGACCACCCACGAGTTGGTGAAGGCCGGCAAGCGGGTGCTGGTGCTCGACCAGGAGAACCGCAACAACCTCGGCGGCCAGGCCTTCTGGTCGCTCGGCGGACTCTTCTTCGTCGACTCGCCCGAGCAGCGCCGGATGGGCATCAAGGACTCCCCGAGCTCGCGATGCAGGACTGGCTGGGCTCCGCCGGGTTCGACCGCCTCGACGACGAGGACCACTGGGGCCGCCAGTGGGCCGAGGCCTACGTCCGCTTCGCCACCGAGACCAAGCGCGACTACCTGCGCGACCTCGGGCTGCGGGTGCTGCCGATCGTCGGGTGGGCCGAGCGCGGCAGCGGATCGGCCACCGGCCACGGCAACTCGGTGCCGCGCTTCCACCTCACCTGGGGCACCGGCCCCGAGGTGGTGCGAGTCTTCGCGGAGCCCGTCCTCGAGGGCGAGCGCAAGGGCCTGGTGCGGTTCGGCTTCCGCCACCAGGTCGACGAGCTGGTGACCGAGGAGGCCGACGGCGAGACTCGGGTGGTCGGCGTACGCGGCTCGCTGCTGGCACCCGACGACGCCCTGGCACGCGGCGTGAAGTCGTCACGCGAGGTGGTGGCTGCCTTCGAGGTACGCGCGGCCGCGGTCGTCGTGACCTCCGGCGGCATCGGCCACAACCACGAGCTGATCCGGCAGAACTGGCCCGCCGAGCGTCTCGGCCCAGCACCCGAGCACATGATCTCCGGCGTCCCGGCACACGTCGACGGCCGGATGCTCGGCATCTCGGAGTCCGCCGGTGCCCGGATCGTCAACCGCGACCGGATGTGGGCCTACACCGAGGGCATCCACAACTGGGACCCGGTCTGGCCCGACCATGCCATCCGGATCATCCCCGGCCCATCGTCGCTGTGGTTCGACGCCAACGGCGACCGGCTGGCGCCGCCGAACTTCCCGGGCTTCGACTCCATCGGCACCATGAAGGCGATCCTCGCGACGGGCCACGACTACTCGTGGTTCGTGCTGACGCAGAAGATCATCGAGAAGGAGTTCGCGCTCTCCGGCTCGGAGCAGAACCCCGACATCACCGGCAAGGACATCAAGTTCATGCTGCAGTCCCGGCTGGCGAAGGGCGCACCGGGCCCGGTGGAGAAGTTCAAGGAGCACGGTGAGGACTTCGTCGTCGCCGACAACCTCGACGACCTGGTCGCCGGGATGAACAAGATCGCTCGTGGACCCCAGCTGTCGGTCGACAAGCTGCGCCACCAGATCGAGGCGCGCGACCGCGAGCTCGACAACGCCTTCTCCAAGGACCTGCAGCTGATGGCGATCGCCAACGCCAGGCGCTCGCGTACCGACAAGCTGATCCGCGTCGCCCCGCCCCACCGCATCCTCGACGAGGCCCATGGCCCGTTGATCGCCGTACGCCTCAACATCCTGACCCGCAAGACCCTCGGCGGCCTGGAGACCAACCTCGACTCGCAGGTGATGCGTGCCGACGGCACCCCCTTCCCCGGCCTGTACGCCGCGGGTGAGGTCGCCGGCTTCGGCGGTGGTGGCGTGCACGGCTACAACGCGCTCGAGGGCACCTTCCTCGGCGGCTGCATCTTCTCCGGCCGGGCCGCCGGTCTCGCTCTGGCCACGTAGTCGAGGGGCGCGAGCAGGAGTGTGAGCAACCTCGCGACGACTTGATCAAGCAACTTGATCAAGTGCCTGTAACATCTTTGGAGTGCCCCGAAAGCAGCCCGACTCCTCCGTCCCCCGCCTCCTGCTCGACGCCCTCCGGCCGATCCAGCGGGAGCTGAACGCCCAACGCACCGTCTCCACCGGCAAGTTGGGCATCCTGCGGCACCTCGTCGACGGCGACCGCGCGACGACGACCGAGCTGGCCGCACGCATCAGGGTGAGTCCCCAGGCCGTCTCGCTGGCGACCCGCGAGCTCGAGTCCCTCGGACTGATCGCGCGCACCCAAGATGCCGAGGACCGGCGCCGCGCCTGGTTCGTGCTCACCGATGCGGGCCGTGCGCGCTACGACGCGGAGCTCCTCACCGGCGTCGACTGGCTGGCGAAGGCGATCGACCAGAGGTTGACCGCCGACGAGGCCCAGAGACTCGCCGACGCGATCCCGGCGTTGGCGAAGCTCACTGCCGAAGACCTCGATGCCTGACGAACGCTCCCGCCTTGTGCCGGCGCTGATCTACAGCGCCCTGTGCACCGCCATCGTCAGCTCCTTGGGCATGTTGCTCGTGCCCTCCATCGCCGCTGACATGGACGTCTCGGTGAGCACCGCCCAGTGGATGCTGACCGTCAATCTGCTCGTCGGCGCGATCGCCACCCCCGTCATGGGCCGGCTCAGCGACGGCCCCCACAAGAAACGGCTGCTGCTCGTCTCGCTCGTCGTGATCCTCATCGGGTCGGTGACCGCCGCGACGGCCCCGAACTTCACGGTCTTCCTCATCGGTCGCGGCCTGCAGGGACTCACCTACGGCATCGTGCCGATGACGATCGCGCTTGCCCGCCGGTACGTCGAGCCCTCGCGGGTGCAGTCGTCCATCTCCACGCTGTCCGTCACCGTGGCCAGCGGGATCGGCATCGGCTACCCCCTCACCGGCATCATCGCCGGCGAGACGAGCTTCCGACTGGCCTTCTGGTTCGCCTCGATCTTCGTGCTCACCGCGATCGTCGTGGTGGTGCGCGTGATCCCCGAGGGCCCCGACGACCTCGCACCGCGGATCCCCTTCGACTTCGGTGGCGCCGCCTTGCTCGGGCTCGGCCTGGGCGCCTTGCTGCTGGGCATCGGTGAGGGCGAGAACTGGGGATGGACGTCGACGCCGACTGCCGGCGTACTCTCCGCGGCGGTCGTGCTGCTGGCTGCCTGGGTCCGTGTGGAGTGGAGGTCCTCGCACCCCTTGATCAATCTGCGCGTGCTCCGGAGCCCTGACGTGCTGCTGGCCAACGGCACCGCGATCGGACTGGGGTGTGCGCTCTACATCGGGTTGTCCGTGGGCAGCCTGGTCGCGCAGGCACCGGCGGACACCGGTTATGGCATGGCTCTGCCGGTCTTCTGGGCGGGCTTCGTGATGCTTCCCTTGTCGGTCGGCAGCATGACGGCGAATCGGGTCGTCCGACGCCTCGCCACACGGATCAGCCTGGCAACCCTGTTGCCCGTCGGCGCCGCGCTGATGACCGTGGCCGCGGCCCTGCTCTGGATGGCACACACCGAGCTGTGGGAACTGCTCGTGGGCATGCTGCTCTTCGGCTTCGGCATGGGCGCCAGCTATGCCGCGATGCCGGCGCTCATCGCGCGCAGCGTGGCGGCCGAGGAACTCGGCAGCTCGGTGAGCTTCAACCAGGTGCTACGCACCGTAGGGAGCTCCTTCGGCACTGCGATCTCGGGCGCCATCCTCGCCGCCCACATGGCGCCGAGCGGCCACGCGACCAACGGCGGCATCACCGCCACGTTCGGACTCGGGGCGGCCCTGTGCGTCGTCGTACTCGTGGCGCTCCTGCTCAACGCAGCCCAGCGACGCAGGGCACCGACTCCCCGCGCGGCGTGAGTCAGGCGCGCTCGAGCACGAACACGCGGATGGTGCGGTCCGTGCGGTCGGCGTACTTGGCGTAGTTGGGCCAAGTGCGGTTCATCACGGACCACATGTGCTCACGTTCGTCGCCGTGCACCTCACGCGGGATGACCGCGTGGTCACGTCCCTTGAAGTTGATCACGGCCCGGTCGGCGGCGGCCAGGTTGCCGACCCACGCCGGCGGCTTGGGATGACCCCAGTTGGAGCCGGCGACCAGCCAGGAGTCGAAGTGCGGCACGCACAGCAGCGGGGTACGTCGCGGGATCCCACTCTTCGCGCCCCGGACGGTGAGCATCAACCCGGGCAGGCCGGCCAGCACCACGAGCCCGATCCGCCCTCCAGTGACCCGCTGGACGAACTTGTCGACCGACACGAGCTGGCGGTTGACCTTGGGCAGCCACGACTGGCCGCCGATCAGGACGGCGAGCGGACGGACGAGACGGGCGTAGGCGGCGTACACGGACAGCAGAGTAGAACGCGTTCCATCAGTTTGCGAAGAAACCGGCCAGGAGATCGGGTGCCGACACAGTCCGGGCCACCTCGCCGCAGCTCTGCGCGACCTCGACGCAGATCAGGGCGCCGTCGAGGACGTCAGGGCCGGGCGTTGGCGATCGCCTCGGACTCCTCGGGCGAGAGCACCTGGTCACTGCTCCACGCAGCGACGGGCTTGGCATAGCTGCGGGCATCGGAACGGCCGTGGATGGAAGTGAGGACCACGCCGTCCCCGGCATCGTCCAGCAGGGCGACGGACCAGCTCATCTGACCCCCATGTCGCCGAAGGCGTCGTAGCGCACCACCGACAGGTGCCGCAGGGCGCCAGCAGCCTCCGCCCGGAGCGCGGCCACCTCCTGCCGGAGGCCGAGTACGTCGTCGGGCAGGCCGTCGCCCCGCTGCGCCCGACGGCGCTGGGTCAGCTGCGGACGCAGGGCGACCACGAGTGCAGTGATCGCGAGAAGCAGGGCCAACAGGGCAACAGCGGTGGGCATGCGGGGCAGCGTAGCCAAGCCGGCAGCGGTCTCCGACCTGCCATGCCCAGCGGAGATGACCCGGCGGGAACGAACCGCAGCAGAAATTGAGACTTGGCCGCTGTCGACGGGGGATGCGACAACGGCCAAGCGGGGAAAACCTACGTCACCGGGTGCTTGTGAACAAGTGCAGGGCGGCGGCCCGACGACTCAACGGATCGTGACCTGCCGGTTGGCCAATCCAGAGCGCGCGGCACGCTCGTCGGCGGTGAGCTCCGGCCCCTCGGCGACAGCGTCGGCGAGGGCTGCGGCGAAGGCCGCGGCCGGCTCCTCCAGCACCTCGGCCCCGGTGCCGACCGGGAGGTCCCAGACCGGGGCCAGCACGCCGTGGGCGCGGAACATGCCGACGAGGCGAGCGCCTTCGGCGATGACGTCCTGACCTCGGGCGTGCAGGCGAGCGAGACCGTTGAGCAGCTCCTCCTCCGGCTGCGGCATCACCCAGCGCAGGTGCTCCTTGGCACCCATCCGGGTCCAGTAGGCGGCGTCGACGGAGGAGAGTCGAGCCGTCGGGGTCACCGCACCGTTGGCCTGTTCGAGGGCAGCAGCGACCTCCGGGCCCTGCTCCTCGACGTCATCGACCCAGAAACCGAAGCCCTCGTGCACCGTCACGTCGAGCGGCCCGTCGACGACGAGGTCGGTGAAACGGGGCCCTCGCCGGGCGCCTCGGTCAGGCCGACGACGCCGGCATCGGCGTCGAGCGCCTTGGTGAGGACCGCCCCGAGGTCACGGGCCGGGTCGCCGAAGTTGTGCTGCACCTGCAGGCCGAGCCAGATCTCACCGGAATCGCGCACCATCGCGGGCGCTGCGCCGGGCAGGAGGGAGCAGAGGCGCACCGATCGGTCGGAGTCACGCAGGGTCAGCGGGGCGGTCGCGGCCGGCACCAGCTCACGCAGGGCAATCAGGTCGCACTCGCCGGCGAAGCCCTCGAAGGGACGCGCGACGAATGCCGGCGGCGGTCCGTCGGTCGCACCATGGCAGGCCTTGTAGCGGCGACCGGATCCGCACGGGCACGGCTGGCGGGGACCGACCTCACCCGGAGCGGTGGCGACGGCCTCGCGGCCCTTGTTGCGTGAACGCTTTCCCATGGCGGTGAGGCTACCGGCGCAGCAGCTCCAACATGTAGGCCGGGCGGTCAGTGATCACCGCGGTCACCCCGAGTGCCTGGCACAGCTGGAGGTCGGCCTCGGTGTTGACGGTCCACACGTGGATCTCCTTGTCGGCCAGGTTGAGGTGCTTGCCGAGACCGGGATGGGCACGCAGCTCCCCGATGCCTGGACCAATGATCCAGTCGGGGTCGACGAGCGGTCGCAGCACCGGCCAGTGGTGCGCCTTCTCGATCAGCTGCACCAGCTGCAACTTGGGCGCCAACCGCTGCATCCGCTGCAGCGCCGTGAAGGAGAAGCTCATCACCCTCACCGGCGACCCCAGGTCGGTCCAACCGAACTCCCCGAGAAGGTGCGCCAGCCGGCGTTCCACCAGGCCGCCGTACCGGGTGGGGTGCTTGGTCTCGATCGCCAGCTCGACGCGTCGGCCAGCGTCGGCCACCGTCTCGAGAAGTGCCCGGAGGGTGAGGACGCCGAGCTCGTGGTTGCCCATCGGCCGTTCGTCGTCGAGGTCGGCCCACTGGTTCTTCCACGAGGAGAAGTCGTACTGGTTGAGCTCCTCGAGGGTCATCGCGGAGATCAGGCCGCGCGTGGCCGCGATCCGCTTGAGGTGGCGGTCGTGGACACAGACGAGATGCCCGTCGGCAGTCAGGCGTACGTCGCACTCAAGTCCGTCGGCACCGAGCCGGATCGCCTCGACATAGGCCTCCCGCGTGTGCTCGGCGATCTCATGACTGGCGCCCCGATGGGCCACGACCTGCATGCGCAACATGATGCCCCGCCCGAGGTTGCGTCGAGGGGGTGACCCGCCAGCACCCGGCACCTATCGTGGGGGCATGACCGAGCCCGCGAAGTCCTTGTCCGTTCTCGCCGACGACCTGCTCGCGCTGCACCGCCCGGGTGACCCCGTGGTCCTCCCCACCTGTTGGGACGCGTGGTCGGCGCGGTTGGCGGAGGCCGCCGGATTCGCCGCGATCACCGTCGGATCGCACCCGATGGCCGACTCGATCGGCCGGCCCGACGGCGAGGGCATGGGGATCGACGAGGTGATCACCCGGGTCCGGCAGATCACCGACGCCGTCTCGATCCCGGTCTCGGTCGACCTCGAGGCCGGCTACGGCCTCTCCCCGCCGGACTGGTCGACCAATTGCTCGTTGCCGGCGCGGTCGGCCTCAACATCGAGGACACCGTGCACTCCGACGGTGGCCGACTTCGCGGGGCCGAGGAGCACGCCGAGTACGTCGCGGGGTTGCGGACCGCCGCCGACGCTGCGGGCGTGCACGTGGTCATCAATGCGCGCACCGACTGGTTCAAGGGCAAGCACGGCGACGAGGCGACTCGGGTCGACGACGCCATCGCGCGGATGCGCCTGTGCGCCGAGGCCGGCGCCGACGCTCTCTACCCGGTCGCCTTCCACGACGAAGCAACGCTGGCCCGGCTGTGCAGCGAGCTTCCACTGCCGGTCAATGCCATCGCCAAGCCGGCCGACGGCGACCTTGCGATGATCCGTCGCGCCGGCGCCGGCCGGATCAGCTTCGGACCGACCTGGCAGATGGGACTGGCCGAGGTGTCGAAGGAGTGGTTGGCGCGCTGGCGCTGACTTGAGCGATGGCCGGCCGTGCCGCACTACACGAGCGCCTGGGCCCCCAGCCAGGCGGTGATGGCGGTGGTGGCCACCGTCGTCGTCGCGAAGAAGCCGAACACCATGGCGGTGCCGAGGAGCCGCCTGCCCGGCGAGCAGTCCTTGGGGAGCACCAGTTGCCTCACGGTCGTGAACGCCCGGCCGGCCCGGCCCACGACATGGCGGGCCCATGGGAAGCCCACGGCCAGCAGGGAGAAGCCGGCTGCGATGGTCACCAGGCCCGGGCCGGGCAGCACCAGCATGGCGACGCCCGCCACGATGACCAGTGGGGCGGTCACGGCCACGAAGGACTTGATCATCACTCGCCGCAACCTGGTCTCGGCGGCCCACCCGTCGAGTCGGGCAAGCACGACCTGGCTGCGAGGAAGTGTGGCGGTCTCGGACATCGAGGCTCCAGTGCTGGGGAGGGACGGCACCAAAAGGGTGCCCGACGAGCCTGAGCCCATCCTGAGGACCGCTCTTGCTCCCAACCCTACGAAGCGTCGCCGTTCACAGTGAGGACACCGACCGCCGCGGCACCCAACTCCTCCCCCTTCTGGCGGAAGTGCCGGGTGAAGTAGTTGGTGTGCTCCTCGTGCTCATGGAAGTGCAGCGGCGTGAGCACTCCCGACAGCACGGGAACATCCGTGGCGAGCTGCACCTGCATGAGCCCATCGATCACCGCAGAGGCGACGTACTCGTGTGCATAGATCCCGCCGTTGACCACCAGTCCGCACGCCGCAACGGCGACGTACTCCCCGCTGCGCGCCAGACGCTGCACGGCCAAGGGAATCTCGAACGCGCCCGGAACCTCGACCAGTGTCGGGCGGTCGTAGCCAGCAGCCGTGACCGCGGCGGTGAACCCAGCGACTGCCTCGTTGACGATTTCTGCGTGCCAGCGGGATGCGACGACTGCGATCCGGCCGGGCGTGGGTGACTGCGACATGTGAACTGCCTCCAAATCTCGTCGCTCACCCAGGGCGATACGACGAGCGGAACAGACTTGCGTCGGCCCGATCACCGCGTTCTCTCTCGTCCGGACTGTGACCGTCGGCTCCGGAATCACACCGGATCTGCTGACCCCTCGGATCGAGATCCGAAGGCGCTCGCGGGCTGCGATGACCGGATCGGCCAGCCATCTTCACCGCCGGTGGGGAGTTTCACCCCGCCCTGAGAACGTTGTGGGGAAGAGTACCGGCAGCCGAAGATCAGCGCGCCGGGTGTTCATGCCTGCTCACGCAGGTACTTCCCGAAGTGCGGCACCGTGAAGGCGATGCGGCCGCGCTCACCCGAATAGATGAGGCCCTTCTTCAGCAACGCGTCACGCGCCGGCGAGAGCGACTGCGGCTTCTTGCCGAGCATCTCGGCCACCGCCGCAGTGGGCACCGATCCGACCTCGTCGACCTCCTCGGTCTCGGCCAACTTCAGGGCCGTGTCGGCCATGGCGCGCAGGTAGTCCCGCTCGCCCGGGGTCGCCCGTTCGAAACGGCTGCCGAAGAAGCCGACCGCCAGCTCTGCCTCCGCCTCCGGGGCCGCGACGGCCACGTCGTCGGCGGTGATCGGCGAGCGCGGTGCCCGGTCCCACACAGCCTTGCCGTAGGCCTGGATGAAGTACGGATAGCCACCGGTTGCGGCATACATCGCGGCCAGCGCGCCTTCGTCGTACGCCGCCTCTTCCTCCTCCGCCGGAGCGGCGAGCGCCCGATTGGCGGCATCACGGGCCAGGCGATCGATGCGTTGGTAGGAGAAGAGCCGCTCGGAGTAGGACTTGCTGGCGGAGAGGACGGCGGGCAGGTGCGGCAGACCGGCGCCGACGACGATCAGCGGCAACCCGGACTGACTGATCTCGTGGCAGGCAGCGCACATCGCCGACACGTCGTCGGGGCCGAGATCCTGCATCTCATCGATGAAGACCGCGATGCCCTTGCCCACGTCGGCAGCCAACCCGCCGAGGTCGGTGAACAGCTCGACGAGGTCGATCTCGATGTCGCCCGAGTCGGCACGGCCACGGGCGGCCGGCACCGCGATGCCGGGGTTCCACTGGTCCTTGAGCTTCGCGCCGATCCCGGCATCACGTTGCGCGAAGGCCCGGATCACGCCGAGCACATGGTCGACCTGATCGGGCTCGGGGTGGCCGAGCTCGCGCACCGCTTGGTGCACGGCGGACGACAACGGGCGCCGCAGCCCCTGGTCGGGACGGGCCTCGAGCTTGCCGGTCCCCCAACGTTTGCGCACCGCAGCAGAGCGCAAGGCATTGAGCAACACCGTCTTGCCCACTCCCCGCAGGCCGGTGAGCACCAGCGACCGCTCAGGGCGGCCACGAGCAACGCGCTCCAGCACGACGTCGAAGGCCGACAGCTGCTCGTCGCGTCCAGCCAGCTCGGGCGGCCGCTGCCCCGCCCCGGGGGCGTAGGGATTGCGAATCGGGTCCACGATCGGACGTTATCGCGGTGTCTAGCTTCTGCCTTAGACATCGACAGCGAGTCGCATCGCCAAGCCCCGCGTCGGTGGTCGAGCCTGTCGAGACCGTTTCGTTGGTCGAGCCTGTCGAGACCCCGCGCCGCACCCACCGCCGTTGGTCGAGCCCGGTTCGTTGGTCGAGCCTGTCGAGACCCCTCGCGCCGCCCACCCCGCTGGTCGAGCTTGTCGAGACCAAGTCGCCCGCCCACCGGTTCGTTGGTCGAGCTTGTCGAGACCCCTCGCGCCGCCCACCCCGCTGGTCGAGACCGGACCGGAGGTCGAGCTTGTCGAGACCGGACCGGAGGTCGAGCTTGTCGAGACCACCTCGCCCCGCCCACCCCGTTGGTCGAGCTTGTCGACCCCGCCCCGTTGGTCGAGCTTGTCGAGACCTCGTTGCTGGCAGCCCCGTTGGTGGTTGTCCACAGGTTGGGTTCGTGATCGTCGGGTTGTGTCGGAGCCAAATGTTGGACTGGTTCCATGATCGAAATCGACGCCCGCCACCAGCCGTACGAGGTCTCTGACCTCGATGGCGGGACCCTGCTCGGCTTCCTGGCCGAAGACCGGGTCGTCGAGTTGAAGGTGATCCGTAGGAAGCTGCGGTTGGCCTATCAGTGGGCGATCATGCACCCACCGTCGCCGGAGCACCCGAAGGCGGTGGTGGGTGACCAGACCCTGTTCCCCACCGACTGTGAACAGCAGGATCTCCGGTGACGGCACCCCTGATGTCGCCCTGTTCGCGGTCGAGGAACTCGCCGCATCAGGCTGGGATCTCACGTAGCTGCCGGGTTCGCGCTGGTCGCCGACGCCCTGGACCTGGTCCACCGGCTGCCGCAGCTGTGGGCGAAGGTCGAGGCCCTGGAGGTTCCGGGGTGGAACGCCCGCCGTGTCGCCCTGCTCACGAGGAAACTGTCGTACGCCGCTGCACGGTGGTTCGACGACCACCTCGCCGCGACCGGCCTCACCGGGTGGCCGACGATCGAGAAGTGGTTGGCGATGGCGATCGCGAAGTTCCACCCCGAGCTGGTGAAGGACCCAAGCGCGGCGAAGGGGAAGGCTGATTGGGGAGTGTGGCTGCACCACCCCCAAGCCGGACAAGAAGAAGGAGCCGGCGGCATCGCTGGCACCTCCGAGCTCCAAGCCGTCGGTGACTCCTTGGACCTGACCCGATTCCTGGACCTGCCTCAACTCCGAGGCCGAAGCCATGCGGAACCTCGGAGACACCGACACCATCGACCAACGCCGTGCCAAAGCGATCGGACGGCTCACCGACGACACCGAACAACCCACCCTCGACTACACCGGCAACGCCACCAGCGCCGGCGACAGCAGCAGCACCGACAGCACGGACGGCGCTGCGGCAGCGGGTGGCGAGCCGGTGCTGGGCAACCCGGGGATCGGGGTGAAGCCGGGTCGGTTGGCCACGACACCGGGCCCGTTCGGACGCCGGCGTGGACTGCGGGTGATGGCCCACGTCAACCTCGCCGACCTGTTCGCGTTGGGCCTCGACCCCCACGAGTTGGGGTTGGACGGCGACGGCATCGCCTCCACCGACCGGCTCGGACAGATCCTCACCACCCAACTACGAGACTGGATCACCCGCCACGGTTCCCTCGCAACCATCACCCCAGTCGTCGACCTGAACCGCACCGATGCAGTGGATCGTCACGATCCACCCGAATGGATGGACACCCTCGTCCGACTCCGTGACCCACACTGTGTCTACCCCAACTGTGAACGCTCCAGCTGGGACGCCGACCTCGACCACATCGACCCCTACCTTCCACTTGGTGAGGGTGGCCCACCCGGACAAACCCGCCCGGAGAACCTGGCGCCGTTGTGCCGACGTCACCACCTCATGAAAACCCACGGCCGCTGGCGCTACCGACGGACCAGGGACGGAACCTATATCTGGACCAGCCAGCACGGCAGGACCTGGCTGGTCACACCCCAAGGCACCCACGACACCACCAACACCAGCTGAGCCCAGCTGAGCACCACCAGCCATCGGCCAACAGCACGGGGCACAAGCAGCGCCTGCCGAACAAGCACCACCCGCCCACCCCGGGAGAACCACGCTCTCCCGGGGCACAGGCACGCCACCAGCATGGGAGAGGTCTCGACAAGCTCGACCACCGGGGCGAGGGTCTCGAGCAGCGGCGTACGGGCTCTATCGGCGGGTGCGGCAATGGTCTCGACAAGCTCGACCAACGACGCACGGACGCGACCACCGACGTACGGGCTCGACCGGCGGGGATGCCGTGAGCTCGCGAACAGGATCCCGGTGGTCGCGCCTGTCGAGACCCTCTGACCCGCGGGCAGAACTGGTCTCGACAAGCTCGACCAACGACGTACAGACCGACCAACGACGCACGGGCCCGACCAACGGAGTGCGGGGGCGGGGTGGGACGTCCGGGGTTGCCGACGGAGCGTCAAGGGGCTTGGCCGCGGCGGGCGCCCACCCAACGCAACCCACACGAGGAGCCGCGCGCACGACGCGCCGCCCCAGCGAGGGAGGTTGCCCCGGACGGCACGGCCCGGGTCGGGGTCTCGACAAGCTCGACCGACGGAGGTCAGCGGGGCTCGAGCACGACCACCTGGATCTCGCGGTCGGTCCACGCCCGATAGTTGTCGAAGTCGGCGTAGAGCTCCACCAGGCGCGGCCACAGCTGCGCCCGCTCGTCGGCGCCGGCGACCCGCGCCCGCACCTTCCGGGCCCGCTCTCGCGGCAGCGCCACGGTGGTCTCGGGCTGGGCCACCAGGTTGTGGAGCCACTGCGGGTCCTTGGGAAGGCCGCCCTGCGACGCCACGATCACCAGGTCGTCACCATCGCGCAGATAGAGCAGCGGAGTCGTGAATCTCCGCCCGCTCGTCCGCCCGACATGGTCGAGCAACAGCACCGGTACCGGCTTGCGCCATCCGGCGCCGATCCGCCACTTCGCACCGATCCGGCCGTTGGTCAGGCGATAGATCCCGACGTTGGCCTTGGCGCCGTACTTGATGAGCTTCCCGACGACGGGAGCATCCAGTCCCTTGGGCTTGTCCTTCGGCAGTGACATGGCACCACTGTCGCAGTTCCGGCGAGTTGCCGGCACTAAACGGCGGCGAGTCGGCTCTCGATCGCATCGGCCAGGGCCGGCTCACGGCGCAGCTCGGCACGCACGGTGGCCTCCCAGAAGCCATGGAACCCGTTGCCGTCACTCTTGAGCTGGCGGTCGAGCCACCAGTCGGGGAGTGACGACTTCGCCGGGCCGTCGGCGGCACGCACCATCCAGGCGTTCTTGCACCGCTGCTCCAACGCGGCGGCACGCAGGTAGACGGCCCTGGCGGTACTGCCCAGCACGAAGACTCCGTGGCCAGCCAACAGAGCACGATCGGCATCGCCCATCGAGGCGACCGCCTTGACGGCCGCCTCCATGCTGTTGACGGCGCCGTCGTACTCGTCGACCAGCACGACCTCCCCGCCGCCCAGACTCGAACTCTGGTCGTATGCCGGAGGCACCTCGCCGAGGTCGGCCCAGACCGTACCGAACTCGGAGTGATTGTGCAGGGCGATCTGTACGTCGGGACGCACGTCATGCAAGGCCAGGTGCAGGGGGATCCCCAGCGGCACCGGCCAGTCACCTTCGACCAGATTTCCCTCGAGGTCGATCCTGATCACCTGGTCGGGCATGAACTCGTCCCACGTGAGCAGCCATGGGTTGCACAGCAACGTGCCGTCTCCGAGGTTGTAGGTGATGTGCCCGGACAGATGGTCGCGATACCCCTCGCGCCACAGCGCCCGCGCGAGCAAGACCATCTCCTCGCGTGGGTCCAGTTCAGGGATCAGCCGATCAGGAGTGGGAATGAAGCTCACGATTCCTCCATGGATCACTATGTGATAAGATAAGTCACTTGGTGACAACACCGTAGGAGGCACCACCATGGCAGTCAAGACCTTGGGCACCCTGTCCCGTGGGCTCCGCATCGTGGAGGTGATGGCCACCCACCAGCCCGTCGGTCTCAGTGACCTCGCCCGACTCATGTCCGAAGACAAGAGCGCAGTGCAGCGCACCTTGGCGACCCTGGACGACGAAGGCTGGATCCGCCCCACCTCCGACACCCCACGCCGGTGGGAGCTGACCAACAAGATGCTCATGGTCGCGTCCACCGCCCTGACGACCGCACCCCTACCCGTGCGCGCGCGGACCCTGATGGGCACGCTGCGCAACACCACCGGCGAGACTGCCTACTTCGCGATGTTGGAAGGCACCGCCGTCGTGGTCGTCGACGTCGCCGAGGGCAACCAGGCCGTGCGCACCGCCGTACGGCCCGGGCAGTCGCTGCCCGTCACGTCGAGTGCTGTCGGGCACGCTCTGTTCGCCCACCTCGATGCCGGACAGCGTGCGGAGTTCGCCGTCGATCCCTCAGCCTTCCTCAGCGACGAGGATTACTCCGAGATCCGCGCCCGGGGCTGGTCCCTCTCCGAGGGATTCGTCCGCCAGGGCACGACCAGCCTCGCGGCCGCGGTGCGCGACCGGTCCGGACACCCCGTCGGCGCCGTCGTGGTCAGCGGACCGGACACCCGAATCACCCCCGAGAAGTACGCCGAGATCGGCGCACACGTGCGCGATGCCGCGAGCGAACTGGGCGGCCGGCCGCCGTCGAGCTGATGACGACGTGGCCGTGGTGGCGGTCAGGCGTCGTCCAGCCCGGAGCGGAGCAGGTCGATCAGGTCCGGCACCGCCTCGATCGGAAGCCGGAAGGTGCCGGTGCAGAGCTTGGCCCGCCACAGCGACAGCACGACGAGACCGTCCTCGTGGTGCCAGGTGACCCGCAGCGCGCGCTCGCCACCGCGGGAGTCGATGTAGATCGACCCCGTCCGAGACACACCCGGGATGGCCATGCCTCCAGTGTCCTCCCGCAGCCCAGAGACGTCGAGTGTCTACTGGCGTCGCTCGTGGAGGCGCTGCTGGGCCGCCGGCAGATAGGCCAGGCACGGAGCCTCGGCGCCGGCGTGCTTCTCATGGAGGTGGAAGATCCACCGGTCCATCGCCGCCATGAATCCGTTGTCACCACCCGGGCGGTAGACAGACCAGTTGCGGCGCCCCTTGACGGTGCAGACGGTGCAGTTGATCTTGTAGACGAACTGCTGCTGGTCGTCGAGGTCGATGCGCACCTTGGCCAGCGGACCTGCCTCGACGGCGGCCTTCTTCTCACGAGCAGATCGACTCGCCGTCACGTCACACCCCTTGTCCTCGGCGGTGCCACCCTAGGTCGTGTCCGGCCACCACACCTAGCCCGACTGGCTAGGCTGACGACGTGCCTGAACTCCCCGAGGTGCAAGCGCTCTCGCTCGACCTCTCCCAAAGACTGGCCGATCGCGCCATCGCGCAGGTCCAGTTGGCGGCCTTCAGCGCCCTGAAGACCTTCGACCCACCCCTGTCGGCGGTCGAGGGCACCTTCATCGAAGGGGTCACCCGCCACGGCAAGTTCCTCGACATCTCCGCCGGCGGACTCCACCTGGTGCTCCACCTCGCGCGGGCCGGCTGGATCCGGTGGCGAGACGAGGTCCCCAAGACACCGCCCCGCCCGGGCGGCAAGTCACCACTGGCCGTGCGCATCGTGCTCGACGACGACTCCGGCCTGGACATCACCGAGGCCGGCACCAAGAAGTCACTCGCCCTCTACGTCGTCCGTGACCCTCAGGACGTAGAAGGCATCGCCCGGCTCGGCCCGGATCCCCTCGACGACGATTTCACCCGTGACCGACTCGGAGAGATCCTGCAGGCGGCGGGGCGTTCCCAGATCAAGGGCGTGCTCCGGCACCAAGGCACCATCGCCGGCATCGGCAACGCCTACTCCGACGAGATCCTGCACGCCGCCCGGATGTCACCGTTCAAGCCCGCCACGTCGCTCACCGACGACGACCTCACCACGTTGTACGACGCCATCCACGACACACTCGCGGCTGCGGTGGCGCGCTCCGAGGGGATTGCGATGAGCGAGCTGAAGCGCGAGAAGAAGACCAACCTCGCGGTGCACGGGCGCACCGGCAAGCCGTGCCCGGTGTGTGGCGACATCGTGCGCGAGGTGAGCTTCGCCGACTCGAGCCTGCAGTACTGCGCGACCTGCCAGACCGGCGGCAAGCCACTGGCCGACCGGCGGATGAGCAAACTCCTCAAGTGAGCACGCGGCGAACCCCTGTGGCAGGCTCGGATCCATGAACGTCCCCACCGTCGCCATCACCGGCGTCCCCGACCCCCTGCCCGCCGGCCTGCACGTGCTCGACGTGCGCGAGCAGGTGGAGTGGGACCACGGGCACATCGAAGGCGCCCTGCACATCCCCCTGTCTGAGCTCATGGAACGCGTCGAGGAGGTACCGGCCGAGCAGACCCTGGTGGTGTGCAAGGTGGGTGGCCGATCCGCGCAGGCCACTGCCTTCTTGGCCCACCAGGGCCGCGACGTGGTCAACCTCGACGGCGGCATGCTCGACTGGGAAGGCGCGGGCCGGCCCATGGTCAGCGAAACCGGCCAGCCGCCGCAGGTGGTCTGACCCGCGAATGCCGAAAGGGCGCCCCCACCGCGATGGTGGAGGCGCCCTTCGTCGATCCGTCAACAGCAGGGCCGAGGGATCAGGGTGTCACTCGGTCTCGAGACCGTCGGTCTCCAGGTCGTCGAGCTGGTCCTCGAGGTCGCCCGTGTCAGGCGCGTCGGGCGTGGAGCTGCAGATCTCCATGTACTTCTCGTAGAACTTGCCGACCTTCTCCTCGTCGTCCTTGTCGAGGTCGGGCTCGTCGGCATCCTTCGGGTCGTCGACGTCGTCAAGGGCGTCAACGAAGACCTCGAACCCCTCGCGGGCGTCGCCGTCGATCTCCTTCGGCGTGCCGGTGTCCTTGATCTCGTCGCGAGCGTCCTCGAACTTGTCCTTGTCGTCGCCGACGCCGTTCAGACTCTCCATGGCCTTGCAGAAGTCGTCCTTGCTTGCGTCGTCCGGCGGGCTGCCACACGCGGTGGCCATGCCACCAACGAGCACCAGCGATGCGCCGATGAGAGCGATTCGCTTCACGTCTATCCCCTTAACAGGTTTGGGTATCCGGCGACAGTCTGACGGACGCCGCCCGAGCAGAGCCACCATCACACCGGGGTGTGACGGGGTGAGAGCACCACACCCAACTCAAGCAGTCGGGCAGGTGAACCACCGGCTCGAAGAGTGGTTACCCGCCCCGGGCGGGCGCAAACCATGTCAGCCCCAAATTTCGGGAAGTGGCGTGCGCAACACTGCCGGCAACGCCGCCAGGTAGCGGTCCCGCTCCCACTCGACCACACCGAGGGTGGCCAGGTGATCGGTCTGCCACTGGACGTCGATCAACCGCCCTTGCGGTCCGGCAGCGGTGAGCAGGTCCACGAGAGCGACCAACGCCACCTTGGAAGCGTCGCGGACCCGGTGAAACATCGACTCACCGGCGAAGAGCCCACCGATCGCGACGCCGTACAACCCGCCGGCCAGCTCGCCGTCACGCCACACCTCCACCGAGTGCGCCCAGCCGATGCGGTGCAACTCGACATAGGCGTCGCGGATCTCCGTGGTGATCCATGCCCCGTCGCGGTCGGGGTCGGCACATCCGTCGATCACGTCCCGGAAGGCCGTGTCGACACGGATCTCGAAGTCACGGCACGAACGCCGCAACGACTTCGACACCTTGAGACCATCGAGCTCCAGCACGCCGCGCTCGACCGGCGACCACCATCCCAGCTCCCCCTCGACGCCCATGGGGAAGCACCCGGCACGGTAGGCGGCCAGCAGGGTGCCGGGGTCGAGGTCGGCACCGAGGGCGACCAGGTCGTCGGCCCGCGGGTCGGGCGCACCGAAGACCCACGGCGAGGGCGGGGGTTCGATCGGCACGCGGTCGAGAATAGATTGGGCCCCGACACCGACGCGATGGGATGGCCATGCACGACGACCCCCGGGGCCGGATCGACCAGCTCACGGCCGCCGCCAACGAGCTGAACCGCCAGCCACGCGACGACGTACGCCGGAGCCGGCACAAGGCCGTGGTGCTGCCGGATCACAAGATCGTCTACGTCACCAACCTCAAGGTGGCGTGCTCGACCCTCAAGTGGATGCTCTTCGACCTCGAGGGCCGTGACGAGTCGGCGCTGCTGCGGTCGACCAAGCCGCGCCCGACCCGGAGCCAGACCATCCACGACCACGACCTCTGGGGGGACACCCCACGACTCACGCTGCGTGACGGACAGGGCGACCCCGACCGCGGCTGGTTCGTCTTCACCGTCATCCGAGACCCGCGGCCGCGGGTCTGGTCGGCATGGCAGTCGAAGCTGCTCGCCGGAAACCCCAACTACCTGCATCGCGGCGAGCCCGACCAGCCATGGTGGCCACGCACTCCGGAGACACCGGCCGACGTCATCGACGACTTCCACCGGTTCCTCGCCGCCTCGGCCAAGGAAGGCCGCAAACTCCACCGCGTCGGCCGTGACGGCCACTTCCGCCCCCAGTCCGACCTGCTCCACAAGCCGGGACTGACCTACACCGGGGTCTACGACCTGCCCGACCTGCCGGTGCTCCTGGCCGACCTCCAACAGCACCTCGACGGCCTCGGCCTGGGCCCGTTGCCGCCCCTGCGTCGCGAGAACGAGACCCCCTCGCCGCCACGGCCGAGGTCTTCACCCCGCACGCCCTCGAGTTGATCTCCCAGATCCACGCCGAGGACTTCGAGCGCTTCGGCACCGCGTGGTCGCCCGCCCCGAAGGTCAGCGCGGAGCAATGGCACCCCGCCGCACTGGACGACATCCGGTTCCGGCGCGCCGCCCACCAGCGGATCCTCGACCTCAGCCAGGAGGCCCAGCGCCTCCGCGAGCAGCTCCAACCGGAGGCCGCTGACCCGCCGCGCACGAAGCGACGCTTCGGCCGCGGGCGCTGACCAGCCGAGCCTCACGAGCTCGTCGGGGGCGCCGACCTACCCTTTGCGCATGGGTATCGGCAAGAAGATCGCAGGCTCGGTGGCACCCCACGCGGTGCGGGCCGCTCCTGACCTGACCTCGGGCTTCGTCCTCGAGGCCCTCGACCGTGCGATCAAGGGGATCGGGCCGCTGCCGCCGGCCGCCTTCTTGTGCTGGAAGGTGCTGCGTGAGGCCGATGGCAAGGTCGAACGCGCCGTCCACGACATCATTCACAAGCACGTGAAGTACGCCGCCGCCCAAGGCTTCGCGACCAACGTCGGCGGCCTGGTGACCACCGCGGTCGCCATGCCCGCCAACATCACCGGGCTCGCACTCATCCAGTGCCGCATGATCGCGTGCATCGCCCACCTCTACGGAGCCGACCTCGACGACCCCCGGCTGCGGACGGCCGTGCTCGCCGCACTGGCCGGACCCGACAGCGTCAAGGCGATGCGCCGCAAGGGCAAGCTCCCCGCCGGCCCCGGCGGGCTGCTGCAACTGCCGGCCGACCCCGGCCTGGAGAAGTGGCTGGCCGCCCGGGTCACCGGGGACCTGATCACCCAGGTCACCGGCAAGCGCCTCGCCACGACCGTGGCGCGCAAGGTGCCCATGGTCGGTGGCGCGGTCGGCATGGGTGCCGACGGCTACGACACGTGGAACGTCGGCAAGTACGCCGAGCGCGAGTTCCGCGCTGCTGGTCACAAGTCGCGCTGAGGAACCGAAGGATCAGCGACCGCGCAGGCGTCGGTAGGCGCCCATGAGGCCCTTGCCTGCACCGGACTCCTCGAGCCGGCGAACCGTGCGCTCGCGGACCCGGTAGGTCGGGCGCAGGTAGCTGCGACGCAGTGCCTCGTCGAGCTCCCGCACCTGCTCGCGCAGCTCATCCTCCGTCTCACGCAGCCGCACTCCCTCCTGGAGGAGCGCCTCGATGGTGTCGAGCGCGGCCTGGTTGATCTGGCGCGGCTTCGGGCGATCGGGATCGACGAAGTCAGGTGCCTCACCGACGGCCAGCAGGTCATCGAGGTCACCGACCACGTCGACGCCGCGGCTACGGATGTCGTCGACCCACTGTTGCGAGAGGTCCCGTGCCCACTCCCACACCTTCGGAGGCAGGGCGAGCCGAGGCGACTCGCGCCGCTTGGAAAGCGTCTGGTGAGCGAGGAGTTCGCGCACCAACGGCCGGTAGTGCTCCGGCTCCACGGTCGCGTTGACCCGCTTGTTGATGCGGCGCACGAGCGCGGTCTCCGGCACGCCCATCGACGGGTTGACGCGCTCCACGTGCAGGTCGAGGTCGACCCCGGTGAGCCCGAAGGCACGGGCGAACCTGCCCCACAGCAAGGAGCTGTCGGATCCGGACGGTGGCACCGTCACGAGGTGCACCTGCTCCGGCGGCAGGTCGGCCGCCCACCGGTCGAGGATCTCAGGCACCTCCTGCACCGACCAGAACCAGCTGGCGATCTTTCCCTCGCGTGCCGGATCCTGGAGATCACGGATGAAGCGTCGGAAGCGGACCGTCCGTCGGTGCTTGATGTTCTCCTGCCACTCCGCAGGGATCTGGCGCACGAGGTCGCGCACCGACAGCACCACGTGCACCTCGGTGTCGGGATGGCCGATCGACTCGAGCGCACGCTGCACCTGCGGGCGCGACGCGTTCGCAAGGATCTCGTGGCTGATGATCGTGGTGCCGCTCCAGGCGCGGGCCTGCTCGGCGAGCCTGTCCCACGCACCGACCGCCTCCTGCTCGAGGCCGCCCCAGGGCAGCCGCATGAGATCGAGCGCGGCCAGGAACTGTGCGTCGAAGCGCTCAGCCGGATAGTTGATCCCCGACGCCCTCAGCATCGACCGGTTGTTGTAGAGCACGTCCTGGAGGTAGGAGGTGCCGGTCTTCGGCGTCCCCACGTGCAGGATCACCCTGTTCCGGCTCACCTTTGCTCCCATCCGTTGCCCAGCACCTGCACCGTCACCGCGAGTACGTCGTCCGGCTGCGGTCGGTCCGGACCTGCGGTGTCGATCTCCGCCAGCACCGCGAGGTCTCCCGGACAGGGTAACCAGCCCGGCGGACGTCTGCGGCCAGCCGCTCCGCCAGTGTGACGGCCCACTCACGGGCCTCCACCGGCAGCACCAGCCGACGCGCCCCGATCTGTCGGTCGAGCCACGGTGCGAGCACCTGGGTCGACACCCGCTCCCGCGAATCACGGTCGAGGAGGCCGCCGAGCAAGGGTTGAACCCGGCGCACGAGGTCGGTCGCGTCGGCGGCCACCGGGGGTGTCCCTCCGCGCCGGAGAGCTCGACCCGGCGTCGGATGCCGGTACGGAGCCAGTGCTCGCCACGCTCGGTGAAACGCAGGGCCTGTGGGACGGCGTCACGCTGCGCCAGCCGCACGGCCCAGCGTTGCCACGGCAGCACCGGACCGGACCTCGCCCGAGCCACCCAGGCGTCGTGGAGGAGGCCGTCGACCGGGGTGAGCGGCAGGGTGAGCACGCCGCTGCCACGGAACCGGTCAAGGAAACGCACCCGGGGTCCTCGCACCGGCGCAGGCACCCGCTCGGCAAGCTGCTCGGCCAGCACACCGACACCTACCCGCACCAGCTCCGCAGCGGGGACATCGGCCGGGTCCACCGGGACCGGACCGTAGCCGCGCTCCTCAGCGACCCCGCTCACCAGGAACTCCTGCCGCCCCCGCGCTGGCGCGCCCGTGGCGAGGATCCGACGTACGACGCCGGGAGCGGCGCCCTCGACGTTGACCCGGCGGGCCAACTCGAGCTGCGCGGCGCCCGGGAAGAACTGGTGGCGCGGCGCCACCGGTGCGGCATCGAACTCTGCCCACGCAGTGGTGCCGCCTTCGAGGAGGTGCTCAACCCATGCCCAGCCGCGGGCAGGGGTCGGAGAGGTCATGGGGCAGATTGTGCCGCAAGGGCCTGCACGACCCGGGAGGGACTGGGGCGGCCGAGCTGCTCGGCCATCCAGACGCTGGTCCCCACCAGCGCCCCGAGGTCGACCCCGGAGTCGATCCCCAGCCCTCGCAGCATCCACACGAGGTCCTCGGTGGCGAGGTTTCCGGTGGCGCTCTCGGCGTAGGGGCAGCCGCCCAGGCCACCAGCACTGGCATCGAAGGTGGTCACGCCTTCACGGAGGGCGGCATGGGCGTTGGCGAGTGCCTGGCCGTAGGTGTCGTGGAAGTGCACGGCCAACGCGTCGACCGACGTACCGGCATCGGCGAAGGCACGCACCAGGGCGCGCACGTGGCCCGGTGTGCCGACCCCGATGGTGTCGCCGAGGCTCAGCTGTGAGGCGCCGAGGTCGAGCAGCCGACGCCCGACCTGCACGACCTGGTCGATCGGGACGGCGCCTTCCCACGGGTCACCGAAACACATGGACACGTAGGCGCGTACGTCGATCCCCGCCTCCCGGGCGCGGCGCACCGTCGGCTCGAACATCGCGAACTGCTCGTCGAGGCCGCGGTTGAGATTGCGGTGGGCGAAGGTCTCGGTGGCGGAGCCGAAGATCGCGATGTGGCGCAGGCCGAACTCGAGCGCCCGGTCGAGACCGCGTTCGTTGGGCACCAGCACCGGCAGGTCGCGCCCGGCCTCGCCGAGCTCCGTCATGAGCTCCGCGGCGTCGGCCAGCTGCGGCACCCACCGCGGGTGCACGAAGCTGGTGGCCTCCACGATCGGCAGCCCGACGGCCACGAGTCGGCGGACGAACTCTGCCTTCACCCCGACCGGCACGATCGTCTTCTCGTTCTGCAGGCCGTCCCGGGGCCGACCTCCCAGATGGTGACCCGTTCGGGCAACCCGGGTTCGGTGACGTGCATCGGCAGCATGCTCATTCCTCCGGCTCGCCCGGCGCCTCGACCGTGAACAGTGGTGCCCCCAACGCCACCTGGTCACCGACCGTGGCGCCCACCCCCGTGACCACGCCGTCGAACGGCGCGGTGAGCGACAGCTCCATCTTCATCGCCTCGATCGCTCCCAGCGGCTGCCCCGCGATGACCCGGTCACCGACCCGGACGTCGACGACCAGCACCGTGCCCGGCATGGGCGCGACGACCTCGCCGGCCGCCATCGCCTGGCCTCCGCCGGCAAGGAGATCGGGCGCGCTCAGGTCGAACCGCTGCCCCCGGTGGACCGCCTCGGTCCGGTGCGGCCCGTGGGCAAGGAAGAGCACGTGCCTCGACCCGTCGAGGTCGATCTCGACTCGTTGTGCCCCGCCGGGCCCACCCGGCGGGTCGTGGAGCTCTCGGCACGAGAGCGTCCGCAGCCGGTGCCCGTCGATCTCACTCATGCCGTCGACGTGATGCACCACCACCTCGTCGTCGAGGCGGAGGGTGACGGGGGCCGCACCAGCACTCGCCCGCCAACTGTCCGAGCCGAAGGGACCGCTCGCCGTACGCCGGAGCGACTCGGCGACGGCGTGTGCTGCCAACATCCGCGCCGTGCCGGGATCGGGCGCCGGCAACTCGGCGGTGTCGAGCCAGGCCGTGTCGATGGTGGCGTCTCGGAACTCGTCGCTGGCCACGAGCTGCCGGAGGAATCCGGCGTTGGTGGTGAGACCGAGAACCGCGGTGTCGTCGAGCGCCTCGAGCAGCGCAGCACGGGCGTCCTCACGGTCCCGCCCCCACGCGATCACCTTGCCGAGCATCGGGTCGTAGGAGGTGCTGACGACCTGGCCGGACTCCAGGGCGTGGTCGACGCGGACGCCGCGACTCGCGTCGCGATGCTGTTGCCGCGGCCAGTGCACGACGCGGGCGGTGCCGGCCTGCGGCAGGAAGCCGCCGAAGGAGTCCTCGGCATAGACGCGGGCCTCGATGGCGTGGGCGTGCAGGGCCCTCAGGTCGCCCTCCTCGAGCCCGAGGGGCTCCCCGCCGCCACCTCCAGCTGCAGCTCCACCAGGTCGACCCAGCCCCAGGCCAACTCGGTCACCGGGTGCTCGACCTGCAGTCGGGTGTTCATCTCCAGGAAGTAGAACTCCCCGGTCGCGTTGTCGAGCAGGAACTCGACGGTTCCGGCGCCGGAGTAGCCGACCTGTTTCGCCAGTGCGACCGCCGAGGCACCGAGCCGCTCACGCTGGGCCAGGTCGATCGTGGGTCCGGGCGCCTCCTCCAGCACCTTCTGGTGGCGTCGTTGGGTGGAGCAGTCACGCTCTCCGAGATGGACGACCGCGCCGTGATCGTCACCCATCACCTGCACCTCGACATGGCGTCCGGACTCGACGTACTTCTCCACCAGCATGGTGTCGTCGCCGAAGGAAGCGGTCGCCTCCCGACGAGCGGCGGCCACCGCGCCCGCGAACTCGTCCGCGCTGCGCACCACCCGCATCCCCTTGCCACCGCCCCCGGCCGCCGCCTTGACCAGCACCGGGTAGGCGAAGGTCGACGGGTCGGCGGTGACGTCGTACGCCGGGATCACCGGTACGCCGGCAGCGATCGCGATCTCGCGGGCAGCGTCCTTGCGCCCCATCTGCTCCATGACCGCAGCGCTGGGGCCGACGAGGCGGACGCCCGCCGCCTCCAGGGCCCGCGCGAACTCCGGTCGTTCGGAGAGGAAGCCGTAGCCGGGATGGACCGCGTCGACGCCGCTGGCGACGGCTGCCGCCACGACCTCGTCGATGGCCAGGTAGGAACCGACCCGGACGGACGAGTCCGCCGCCCGCACGTGCGGGGCATCGGCGTCGAGGTCGGTGTGGATCGCGACCGTGCGCATGCCCAACCGCTCGGCGGTGCGGAACACCCGGAGAGCGATCTCGCCGCGGTTGGCGACCAGTAGGGAGGTGATGGCCTTCGACACGTCACTCACATCCTGAAGACGCCGTAGGAGGGGTGGGCACCGGCGCGTGGGCAGCGGCGACCAGCCCCATGCCGAGCACCCGGCGGGTGTCGACGGGGTCGATCACGCCGTCGTCCCAGAGTCGGGCGGTGGAGTAGTAGGGCGACCCCTGTGCCTCGTACTGCTCGCGGATCGGTGCCTTGAAGGCCTCTTCGTCCTCGACCGACCACGCTTCGCCCTGGCTCTCGCCCCGGGCACTGCTCGCCGCCTCCAGGGCGTCGCGCCTGATGGTCGCGAGCACGGAGGCCGCCTGTTCGCCGCCCATCACCGAGATGCGGGCGTTGGGCCACATCCACAGGAAGCGCGGATCGTAGGCCCGACCGCACATGCCGTAGTTGCCGGCGCCGAAGGAGCCGCCGATGACGACCGTGAACTTCGGCACCACCGAGCAGGCGACGGCGGTCACCAGCTTCGCGCCGTCGCGGGCGATGCCGTTGTTCTCGTACTCCCGACCCACCATGAAGCCGGAGATGTTCTGCAGGAAGACCAGCGGGATGCCGCGCTGGTTGCACAGCTCGATGAAGTGCGCCCCTTGCGGGCCGACTCGGAGAAGAGGATCCCGTTGTTCGCGACGATGCCCACCTGATGCCCCCAGATGTGGGCGAACCCGCAGACCAGGGTCTCGGCGTACAACTGCTTGAACTCGCTGAACCGGCTGCCGTCGACGATGCGCCGGATCACCTCACGCACGTCGTACGGCGTGCGGGTGTCGGTGGGCACGACGTCGTACAGCCCCTGCGGATCCTCGGCGGGTTCCTCCACCGCCCCTCGCTGGTCGAGGACCGTCCCTCGCTGGTCGAGCCTGTCGAGACCACGCGGCAGCGTCTCCACGATCCCCCTCAGGATGCCGAGCGCGTGGTCGTCGTCCAGCGCCAGGTGGTCGACGACACCGGACGTGCGGGCGTGTACGTCGCCGCCACCGAGCTCCTCGGCCGTCACCACCTCGCCCGTGGCCGCCTTCACGAGCGGCGGACCACCGAGGAAGATCGTGCCCTGGTCCTTGACGATCACGGTCTCGTCGGACATCGCCGGCACGTAGGCGCCGCCGGCGGTGCAGGAGCCCATGACCGCGGCGAGCTGCGGGATCCGCTCTGCACTCATGGTGGCCTGGTTGAAGAAGATCCGGCCGAAGTGGTCGCGGTCGGGGAAGACGTCGTCCTGCATCGGCAGGAAGGCGCCTCCGGAGTCGACCAGCGAGATCACCGGGAGTCGATTGGCCCGGGCGATCTCCTGTGCCCGCAGGTGCTTCTTGACGGTCACCGGGTAGTAGGTGCCGCCCTTGACGGTGGCGTCGTTGGCGATCACCACGCAGAGCCGGCCCGCCACCATGCCCATGCCGGTGACGATGCCCGCGCTGGGCACCGGGTCACCCGCGCCGCTGGTGTCGGGAGCGCCATACATCCCGGTCGCTGCGAGCGCACTGAACTCGAGGAACGGGCTGCCCGGGTCGAGGAGTCGGTCGACTCGCTCGCGCACGAGCAACTTGCCGCGGTCGGTGTGCTTGCGCCGGGCAGTTTCCGAACCGCCCTGGTGGGCCCGGGACAGCCGTTCACGGAGGTCGGCGACGAGGTCGCTCATCTCGCTCATGAGTTAATGATCGCTAACCAAGTGGGAAGGCGCAACCCCCACTCCACCCGCACCGTTAGGCTTCGCTGCGTGACTCGACGTGAACAGATCCTCGCCACCGCGGCGGAACTGTTCGCTGCGCGCGGCTTCCACGGCGTGTCCGTGAGCGAGATCGGCGCCGCGTGCGGCATCAGCGGACCGGCGCTCTACAAGCACTTCCCGGCCAAGGACGCGGTGCTTGCCGCCATGCTCGTGGGAATCAGCGAGGAGCTCCTGACCGAGGGCCGCCGCCGGGCCGAGGCCAACCCCGAGCCCGACGACGCCCTCCTGGCACTGATCGCCTGGCACGTCGACTTCGCCATCAACCACCGGGCGCTGATCGTCGTGCAGGACCGCGACTGGGAGTCGCTCCCGGCCGAGGCCCGAGAGACGGTGCGTGCCCTGCAGCGTGAATACGTCGACCTGTGGGCCGGCCAGCTCCTCGCCCTCGACCCCGACCTCACCCTGCAGCGGGCCCGCGCCATCACCCATGCCAACTTCGGCCTGCTCAACTCCACGCCTCACTCGAGCGTCGTCCCTGCCGAGGAGATGCGCACCATCCTCGAGGAGATGTCATTGCGCTCCCTGGGCCGCACCACGGCGACCACCCACACCAACGCCGCCGCCAGGTACGCCGCCCCGAAGGCGATCCGCCCAGCCGGCGGCAGGTAGAACTGCGGCAGGAGGAGGACCACTCCTCCAGCGAGGGCCCACGCAGCTCGAGCGGTCCCCCGCCGCCGCCTGAACCGAGGACCCAACGACGCCAGGCGAGCGCCGCCGCCACGGCCCCCACGGCCAACAGGAGCAGCCCCAGCCCGAAGAGCGTCATCGCAGCAGGGTGGTTGCGCACCTCGTCGGCCAGCTCCAGGGTCGCGAGGTCGCCGTCGACAGCCGCTGCGCCGATGGCGTGCAACCCGAAGGTCTCGGCCCCATAGTAAGGCAGCACCAGCACCAGTCCGGCGAGCGACGCCCACCGCGCCACAGCCCCGGAGACCCCGCCGGCCAGGTCGTCGACCCGGAGCGCCAAGCGCGCGAGCTGGGCGAGTGCGAACATGCCACACAGGTGCGCGACGACCCACCACGGCGACGCGAACGCCTCGGCGGCATCACGGTCGAGAGTCGCGCCGTGGTCGCCATGGGGACGCAGGGCCAGGTAGGCCGCCATCAGCACGCCCGTGGCGACGAGCGGCATGAGCAGCGCGGCGGCGGTTCCGCGGCGCCCCACACCACCAACGCGTCTCGCCCCAGCGAAGGCGTCGGAAGTCGGTTCGACAGGTGCATGGAAGGTGGTCATCGCTTCTCCTCGGAAATTAGAGAGCACCGCTCTCGTTTTGAGAGTTGCACACTTCGCCACCACAAATCAAGAGCAGTGCTCTCATTTGTGGCAGACTGAGACCGCCGATCCGAAGGAGTCAGATGTCCCGCGCCGACAACAGGGCCCAGAACGTGGCGGCGATCCTCGCCGCCGCACGCACCGAGATCGTTGCCCACGGCGGTGGCGGGCTCTCGATGCGTGCCGTCGCGCGCGAGGTCGGACTGGTCTCCTCGGCCGTCTATCGCTACTTCCCCACCCGCGAGGCACTCCTGACCGCGATGATCATCGAGAGCTACGGTCACCTGGCCGACGCCCTGGAAGCGGGCCGCAGCGGTCGGCGTACCCCGGCCACGCAGTGGCTCGCCCTCGCCCGGTCACTGCGCACGTGGGCAGTCGATCATCCCCACGAGTTCCAGCTGATCTACGGCACCCCGATCCCCGGCTACGTCGCACCACCCGAGACCATCCCCGCCGCCGAGGCGGTGGTGCGCCCGTTCCTCGAGGCCGGCGCCGCCAACGACGTCGAGGCCTTCTCAGGCCGGAAGCTGGCCGCCCAGCTGGGCATCGTGCAGGAGATCACCCCGGACGCCACCACCTCGGGCATTGGTGCCGTGCTGGCCGAGATCGCTGGGCTCGTCGGACTGCTCACCCTTGAGCTCGCCGGCCACTTCGTGGGCACGGCCGACCCGGCGGACCACCTCTTCGAGGCCACCCTCCAACGCCAGCTCCACACCCTCGGCATCAGCTGAGGGCATCACGCAGACGTCGCCGCGGCCCTCCGCGTGATCGCGAACCCGAAGGCAGTCGCCAGCACATACATCAGCACCGAGTAGACGGCTGCCGGGATGGCGACCTCGGTGCTGTCGAGCACGCTCAGCGCAATCGTCAGCGCGATCGTCGTGTTGTGGATGCCGATCTCCATCGAGCAAGCCACTGCCTGGGCCTCGCCGAGACGCAGGAGACGAGCCCCGACGTAGCCGACCGACAGACTGATCAGGCAGAACAGCCCGGTGACGACTCCGACGTCCTGGAGGTAGCCGCCAATGTTCTCCCGCTCCCCCAGCAGCGCCCCGACCGCGACGATCACCAGCACCAGGATCGAGAAGATCCGCACCGGTCGATCCGCGGCGCGTGCGAAGTCGAGCCAGCGACTGCGCACCAACATGCCCAGCACCACCGGCACGAGCACGATCGCGATCACCTGCAGGACCTTGCCGAACTGCAACCCGAGCTCGCCGTCGGCGTCGAAGTGGCCGATCGCGAAGTTGGTGATGAGCGGGATCGTGAAGGCCGCCAGCACCGAGTTGATCGCGGTGAGACTCACGTTGAGGGCGACGTCGCCGTGGAAGAGGTGACTGAACAGGTTGGCCGTCGTGCCTCCCGGTGACGCGGCCAGCAGCATCACGCCGACTGCCAGGAGCGGGTCGAGGTCGAAGGCCTTGACCAGCCCGAACGCCACTGCGGGCAGCAGCAGTACCTGGATCACCAGGGCGACCACGACCGCCTTGGGCGAGCGGGCCACCCGGGCGAAGTCGGCGACGGTGAGGGAGAGCCCCAGACCGAACATGATGATGGCGAGGGCGATCGGCAGCCCTACGGTGATCAGTGCTGAGTCGTTCATCGGCTCACCCATGGTCCGGGCATCCCCTACTGGGACACGTGTCCGGACCCTACCCGTTCAGCGCGGCCGCAGCACGTAGGCCGTGTAGGAGTAGTCGGCGCCGAACCGCTCGCGTACGCCGATCTCGGCACCCACCTGCGCCAGCACTCCCTCCGCCACACCAGCAGCGCGCAACTCGTCGATACGGGCGGCGAGTGGGCCGTAATAGGCCGCCCAGTCGCTGTCGGGGAGCACGTAGGTGGCCTGCACGGTCCACCCCGCCTGCTGGGCGGCGGCGACGTTGTCGGCCGTGGTGCGCATCGTCGGGTAGCCCTCGTCCCAGAAGTCACGCGCCCCCGGTTCCGGCTCGGGGGTGAGCCACTCGGCCTCGGTGAGCACCAGGACGCCGCCGGGCGCCAGCAACGGACGCCATGTGGCCAACGCAGCGTCGAAGCCGATGACGTACGCCGATCCCTCCGCCCAGAGCAGGTCGACCGTCCCCGGCTCCACCGGCAGGGCATCCATCGACGCCTCGAGCACGCTCACCCGATCGGACACTCCGGCCGCCACGGCGTTCTCGACCAGCACGTCGAGGAAGGGGCGGTGCAGGTCCACCGCCGTGACGACGCCACCGGAGAGTCGCGCCAGCGGGATGCTGGCAGGCCCGGTGCCGCAGCCGACGTCGAGGACGCGCGGTCGCTCGGCGAGCGGAGCGGCAAGTCGCAACAGCAGCTCCAGTGTCTCCTCCGAGCCAGGCGCCTCCCGGGGAAGACCGTCGTGCGCCTGCCAGAAGAGATCAACAAGTTCCTTGTCCATACCGCGATCGTGGCAGTTCCGCGCCCCGTCGGCACCAGGTTTTCGCCCTGCAGCTCACTCCGCCCGGGCGAGCTCCTCTCGCACCCGGCGGACGGCCTCCTCAGCGGTGTCGAGGTCGGCCTCCAGTTCGGGATCGACCTCCGCGGCAGCAGCAACGTCCTTGTGCAGGCGCGCCAACAGCTCTTCGCGCGAGAGACCGCGCAGGGTGAGGAGCACGAACGGATCAGCGTCGACGAGCCACGCGATCTGGCTGAGCACCGCCACCGCGTGCGGACACGGCGCGACCCAGTGGTCGCAGTTGCACTGGGCGTCGAGTTCACTGCCGTAGGGAAGCAGCTCGACGCCGGCCTCCTCCGCGTGCTCGACCAGTGTGTGCGGCAGTTCACCGGCCACGAGGGCGGCGATGCGACCGGATTCGGCAGCCACCACCTCCACGAGCGCGGAGATGCCAGCCGCGTCGAGCGTGGGGACCCGCACGCTGGTGGTCCAGGCGTCATCACCCTCGACGACGGCGGCGAACGCAGTCCCCGAGTCGACGGCGATCCCGCCGACCGCACCGTCACGAGCCAACCGGCGTCCGTGCTTGAGGTCGCGGTCGGCGTAGGCCGCCTCCTCGACGGCGCGCACCCAGGCTCGCCCCCACCAGCTCGAGGCCTTCGCCCCGCCGCGACGCGGCGCGAAGCGAGGATGGGTGACGGCACTCAAGGCGCCACCCCCTGGTTGCCGTCGTCGCCGTAGCGGCGCGCATCGTCGCGGCGCAGCTGCACGAGGTCCATCAGCTCGGAGTCGGAGAGCTCCGTCAGAGCGACTTCACCGCGGCCCAGCACCGAGTCGGCGAGCGATCGCTTGCGCGTGAGCAGCTCGGCGATGCGTTCCTCGACCGTGCCCTGGGTGATCATCCGGTGCACCTGCACCGGCTTGGTCTGACCGATCCGGTAGGCACGGTCGGTGGCCTGGTCCTCGACAGCGGGGTTCCACCAACGGTCGAAGTGGACGACGTGGTCGGCCCGGGTCAGGTTGAGACCGGTGCCGCCGGCCTTCAGCGAGAGCAGGAAGACCGGCACCTCGCCCGACTGGAAGTGCGCCACCATGCGCTCACGTTCGGGAACTGGCGTGCCGCCGTGGAGCAGCTGCACCGGCACCCCCAGGGCCGTCAGGTGCCGCTCCAGCAGCCGCGCCATCGCGACGTACTGCGTGAAGACGAGCATCGCTCCGTCCTCACGCACCACCGTGTCGATGAGTTCGTCGAGCAGTTCCACCTTCTCGGAGCGTCCCCGCATCCGCGGGTCGGCCTGCTTGAGGTAGTGCGCCGGGTGGTTGCAGATCTGCTTCAGCCCGGTGAGCAGGGCGAGGACGAGTCCGCGGCGAGCCTCCTCGTCTGCCTGCTCGATGCGTTCCATCGAGGTGCGCACCAGCGTCTCGTAGAGCACCACCTGCTCGCGCCCCAACGACAGCAGGTGGTCGGTCTCGGTCTTGGGTGGCAGCTCGGGCGCGATGCCGGGATCGCTCTTGCGACGGCGCAGCAGGAAAGGCTGCACCAGGTCGGCGAAGCGTCGATTGAGCGCCGGGTCCACACCGGCCTCGATCGGCGCCGCCCACACCTTGCGGAATGCCTGGCGGCTGCCGAGCAGCCCAGGGGTGGCCCAGTCGAGGATGGCCCAGAGCTCGGTCAGGTTGTTCTCCACCGGGGTGCCCGTCAGCGCGACCCGGGCCCGGCTCGGGACCTTGCGCAGGGCCCGCGCGGTGCCGGACTGGGCGTTCTTCACGTGCTGTGCCTCGTCGGCGACCACCAGGTCCCACGACACCTGCGCCAGCGTCTCGGTGTCATTGCGCATCGTCTGGTAGGTCGTGAGCACGAAGCCTCCGGCCAGACCCTCCAAGGAACGGCCCGGGCCGTGGAACCGCCGCGTTTCCACCCCGGGCGCGAAGCGGCGTACCTCCGCCTCCCAGTTGCCCAGCAAACTGGCCGGGCAGACCACGAGTGTCGGCCCTCCGGTGGCCCGCTCCTGGCGGTGCAGGTGCAGCGCGATCAACGTGATCGTCTTGCCCAGGCCCATGTCGTCGGCAAGGCATGCCCCCAGCCCCATGCCGGTGAGCTCGGCCAGCCAGGTCATGCCATGGCGCTGGTAGTCCCGCAACTCGGCCTGCAGTCCGACGGGCACCGGCAACGGCTCGCTGGCCGCCGCGCCACGCAATCGTTCGCGCACCTTCTCGAGGCTCGCTCCGACGATCACCTCGGCCTCGGTGTCGTCGACCTGGACGACACCGGTCAAGGTGGCCGCCAGCGCCTGGCTCGGCTTGACGGTGCGGATCATCCGCTTGCGCGCTCGCTTCAAGGTGGCGGAGTCGACCACGACCCACTGGTCGCGCAGCTTCACCAGGGGCGCCGCCGCCTCGGCGAGCGCGTCCATCTCCGCGTCGGTGAGGACGTCGCCGTGCAGGGCCAGCTGCCAGTTGAAGGAGAAGAGCGAATCCGGTCCGAAGAGCCCTTCCTCGAGCAGGTCCTCCTTGCCGGGACGGAGCACCGCCCGCGACGTCACGTCACGGTTGAGCGACCGCGGCCAGTGCACGTCGATGCCCCGCTCGGTGAGCGCCGTGACTCCGTTGTCGAGGAAGTCGAGGATCTCGTCGGTGTCGAGGGTGATCCGGTCGGGCACCCGCAACTCGGCGAAGCGCTCCAACGGCGGCCAGGCCGTGGCCGCCTCCCGCAACGCGACACCGGTGTGCACCTGGGCCCGCTCGCCGAAGCCGTGCACGGCACTCCCGTCGGTGAAGAGGACGGCCGCGTCTGCCACGTGCAGCGGATTGTGGGCATCGTGCACCTGCAGCACCAGCGTCACGGCGCCCGCCAGCAACTCCTCCTCCGGCGCCTCGACCCGCAGCGCGATCCGCACCAGGTGGGGAGGTCGGCCGAGGTGGCACCCCGGTCGAGTCGGGCCTGGAGTCGGCTCGAGAAGTCGGCCCGCGCCCTCGCTCGCCGGTCGGTACGCGCGGTCGCCTCCTCCGGACCGGCTTCGAGGCGGGTCGCGCGTTGGGCACCGCATCGACCACGGCATCGATGACCGAACGCACCAGCGCCTCGGCCTCCGCGGTCGGCACCTCGCCCGCCCGGGCGGCGGCGAGCGACCGCACTCGGTCGTCGTCTCGCGCCGTGAACACGGGTTCCCAGGATGTCATCGCCCGGGGAGAGCGCTCCGGCAGCCACGACCTGCATCGCCAGCAGGGCCGCGCCCCCAAGCAGCTGCACGCTCTCGTGGGCGGTCTCGTCGGCGCGGGCGCGACTCAGCACCGGCAGGGCGGCACGCATCGCCAGCCGCACCGTGCGGCCCGCGCCGGTGAACTCCACCTCGCTGAGGCGGGGCGGCGACTGGGGGTGGAACGTGGCCGGGCCGAGGACGGGGACGAAGCTCAAGCGGTGCCTTTCGACTGACAGGGATGCAGGCAGACCTGACGCTAACGGCTGACGCCGACAAAACGTTCCCTCACGAGTTGCGCGCGACCGGCGTGCACCCGCCCTCTACGCTGGCGCCATGAGCATCCTCGAGCAGCCCATCGCCCGCCTCGACGGCACGTCGAGCACCCTCGCCGATCTCACCGGCGGCCGGCCCGCCCTGCTGGTCAACGTCGCCTCCAAGTGCGGCCTGACGCCGCAGTACGCCGGTCTCGAGCAACTCCAGGAGGAGTACGGCGGCGACAACTTCACCGTCGTCGGCATCCCGTGCAACCAGTTCATGGGCCAGGAACCCGGCACACCTGCGGAGATCGCCGAGTTCTGCTCCGCGACCTATGGCGTCACCTTCCCGATGACCGAGAAGATCGAGGTCAACGGCGACAACCGCCACCCCATCTATGCCGAGCTCGTCAAGACGCCCAACGAGTCCAGTGAGGCCGGCGACGTGCAGTGGAACTTCGAGAAGTTCCTGGTGGCGGCCGACGGGACGCCGATCGCCCGGTTCTCCCCGAAGGTCGAGCCGGGCGACGAGCGCATCGTGTCGGCGATCCGGGCCCTCACCGACTGATCAGCTGGGATCCACCGGGGTCCGCGGACCGTTTCGCAGCAGCCCCAACGCGGATGCGAGGGCCACGCCGAGGGCGGCCACCCCGAGCACGAGCGCGACGGCGATCCAGATCGACGGGTGCTCGGCTCCGACCAGGAAGGCGATCAGCGGGACCTGGAGTGGTGCCAGCACCAGGCCGAGCACCCGATAGCCCTCATGACCACCTCGGGCGTGGAGGGTGAGCCAGAAGAGGATCAGGACGACGCCGCAGATCAGCATCACCCAGTAGTCATTGGTGAAGACGTCGTCGGGAGCCACCTCCTCCTCGTCGCCCAAGCCGGAGAAGGCCATCGTCAAGAAGCCGAAGACACCCAGCAGCGCGGCGGTCACCAGGTTGATCGCGACCGCGAAAGCGCCCATCAGCACGCCTGCGAAGTCGCCGGAGGGCAGGAACCGGCGACCGAGCAGGGTGACCAGCACGGTCAGCACCAGCAGCGCCGTCGCGAGGATCATGCCGCCGTTGTCGGACATCGCGTTGCTGTCGTCCTCCAGGTCGAAGACGTCGCCGAGCCCCTCTGCCCACAGCATCAGCAGGCCGAGCAGGCCGCTGGTGACGAAGGCCGGGCGGGGCACGACCAGGTGGCCCACGACGCTGATCAGCACGATCAGGCCGCCGACGACGTAGACCACGTTGTCGGCGTCGTCCATGCCGACTCCGACCATCACGCCGACCGCGAGTGCGGCCGCAGCACCCGGCCAACTCATCAACGTCGCGCGGCGCTCGGGATCGCCGACCAGGCGCCACGGCAGCAGCGCCCCGAGCAGCAGCGCCACCGTGGCGACGATGCCGAAGAGGTAGACGCTCCAGTCGAGATCGCCCGAGTCGTCGGCGCGCGACCACAGTGCCGAGATGCTGACGGCGGTCAGCAGGGCGGTGACGGCGAAGGCGACGATCGCCGCGTCGGGTGGGGTGCGGCGTACGCCGGCGTGGGTCTGCATGGACGAACTGTAGAACTGTTCGCCGACACCATCCGGGAACCCGGTCCCACCGTGAGTCCCATCCAGCAGAGGTGACGCACCCCACGCGGAAACCGGGTCGCTTCCCTTCTCCCCACTCCGTACTCTCGTATGGTGTCTACACCCATTCAAGAAGATTCCGGCGAACTCCGGCCGACCCCGGGCGCCGATGACAGACTCGATCGCTCCGTCCTGATCGTGGCCGGCGTGGTCGTGCTCGGCTCAATCATGTCGATCCTCGACATCACCGTCGTCTCCGTCGCGCTTCGGACGTTCCAGAACGAGTTCGACGCCACGACGGCGCAGGTCGCCTGGACCATGACCGGCTACACGCTGGCCCTCGCCTCGGTCATCCCCCTCACGGGTTGGGCTGCCGACCGTTACGGCACCAAGCGTCTCTACCTGCTGGCCATCGTGCTCTTCGCAGCGGGCTCCGCACTCTGCGCAGCAGCGACGTCGCTGGAGATGCTGGTCGCCTTCCGAGTGCTCCAGGGTCTCGGAGGCGGCATGCTCATGCCGCTCGGCATGACGATCCTGACCCGCGCCGCCGGTCCCGAGCGCATCGGTCGCGTGATGGCCGTGCTCGGCATCCCCATGCTGCTCGGCCCGATCTGTGGCCCCATCCTGGGTGGCTGGCTGATCGACATCGCCTCGTGGCACTGGATCTTCCTGATCAACGTCCCGCTCGGCGTCGTCGCCCTCGTCTACGCCGCCAAGGTGCTCCCCAAGGACCACGTGGAGCCGAGTGAGACCTTCGACTGGGTCGGCATGCTCCTGCTCTCGCCCGGTCTGGCGGCCTTCCTGTACGGCGTCTCCACCGTGCCCGAAACCGGCACGGTGTGGGATGCAGAGGTCCTCTGGCCCGCGATCATCGGCCTGGTGCTGATCGCACTCTTCGTGCCGTGGGCACTCGCCAGGCGCAACAAGCACCCCTTGGTGGACCTGCGCCTGTTCCGCAACCCGATGCTGACCTTCGCCGTCATCGGCATGTCCCTCTTCGCCCTCGCCTTCTTCGGCGCCAGCCTGCTGTTCCCGATGTACTTCCAGGGTCTCCACGGGGAGACCCCGCTCAAGTCGGGCCTGCTGCTCGCCCCGCAGGGCATCGGTGCCATGGTGACGATGCCGCTTGCCGGCGTGCTCGCGGACAAGATCGGTCCCGGCAAGGTGGCGCTGCCCGGCGTCATGGTGATCGTCTTCGGCATGGGCATGTTCGCCGCTGCGGACGACGGCACCGGCTACTTCTACCTGCTCACCGCCCTCTTCATCATGGGTCTGGGCATGGGGGCCACGATGATGCCCATCATGAGCGCAGCCCTGCGCACGCTCAAGGAACACGAGATCGCGCGTGGTTCGACCTTGATGAACATCATCCAGCAGGTCGCTGCCTCAGCCGGTACGGCGCTCTTCTCGGTGCTCTTCACCAACGCGGTCAAGGACAACCCGCTCGACCTCGCCGGCAACTTCTCGTCGGTCTTCTGGGTCGGCGCCGTCCTCACCGCCTGCGTGCTGGTCCCGATCCTGTTCCTGGCCAGGATCAAGCCGGCGCCCAGCGAGGAACCGAAGCAGCCTGCGCTCATGCACTGATGCACCACCTGCCGGCCCGCCGGCGTTGACACCCACGAACCCTCCCGTCGCACGTGCGACGGGAGGGTTCGTCGTCTCCCACTGCTTCTCACCAATCGTTCATGCACTGTGCAACGTCTCGTCCACTCGGTGCGGTCGGCACCACCCCGGGGCGTCACCTCCCGGTCATCCGGGCTCGGTTGGGTCAGTTGCGGTAAGCACACGACCCCCGAACAGGAGCACCCGTGAGACGCCGTACCCCCTCGGCACGTGGGCAACAGCAGGCCTTGCCGCTGCCGCCGTCGCCGGCTCATTGCTGGCCCCCATCACCAGCGCCCACGCCGCTGCCGCGGCGCCACTTCCCGTGGCCGACATCCTCGGCATCGACTTCCGTGACGGCACCGCCCTCGACCACGCCCGGGACATCGAGCCGACGCTCTTCTCCGACCCCGAGCTCGTCTCGGTGATCGAGAAGGGTCGCGACGCACTCGCCTTCGACGGCGACGACGCCGCGCTCTACGACATGCGCGAGCAGTTCGCCGCGATGTCCGGCGGCTTCTCCTTCGAGTGCAGCTTCCGCTACGACGGCACCAATCTCGGCGGCAGCGAGCAGTCCATCTGCGGCGCCAAGGAGGCCGGGGGCCTGGCCACCACGGTCAGCAACAACCAGATCAACTTCATGGCCCACATCGGCGGCGGCTACAAGAACGTGCGGGTCCCGATCTCCGCGGCCACGTGGTACCACACCGTGGCGGTGTGGGACGGCGCGGTGATCAAGCTCTACGTCAACGGTGAGCTCGCGGGCCAGACCGCCGCGACCGGCGCCTTCCAGGCACCCTCCGCCGGCGCCCGCAACCTCGTCCTGGGCGGCGACGCCCAGCCGGGCGAGAACGTCGGCTTCTTCGCCGCTGCCACCGTCGACACCGCACGGGTCTACTCCTCGGCGATCAGTGCCGAGGAGGTCGCCCTTCTGCACGCGGCAGCCACCGATGCACCTGTCGCACCCACTGCAGACATCCTCGACGTCGACTACCGCGACGGCACCGCCACCGACCAGGCCCAGGGGCTGCCGGTCACCGAGTGGGGCGACCCGGTGATCCGCGACGACGCTCCGTTGGGCCGCCAGGTCGGCGAGTTCGACGGCAGCTCCGCCTTCCTCTACCCGATCGGTGAGCAGTATCCCGCGCTCTCCGACGGCTTCGCCGTCGAGTGCGTCTTCAAGTACAACGACGACCTGCCGGCGAGCGGCGAGGAGCGGGGCAACCTCTGCGGCGCCAAGGAGGCAGGCGGCTTCTCGGTCACGCTCTACGGCAACAAGCTCTCCTTCAACCCCCACATCGGGGGCTACAAGAACCTCCAGGCCGAGGTCGAAAGCGACCGCTGGTACCACGTGGTGGGCAGCTGGGACGGACAGAAGGCCCAGCTGTGGCTCGACGGCGTCCTCGTCAAGGAGGTCGACGCACCCGGCAGCCTCACCGTGCCACCCAACGCGACCGCCCACAACCTGGTGATCGGCGGCGACGCCAGCACCAACAACCGCGCACAGTTCATGGCTCCCGCCACGATCGCGGTCACCCGGCTCTTCTCCGAGCCGCTGGACCGTCAGCAGGTCGCGGCGCTGCGGCACGACGTGCTCGCCGACGGCCTGACCACCGCCCCGGTCGCGATCACTGGTTCCACGCCGGCCGCGGACGAGCGGATCACCAGGGCCACCACCTTGGTGGTCGACACCAATCTGCCCGGTGCGGTCGGCCGCAAGGTCGAGTATCGCCTCGACGGCTCCATCGTGCGTCCCGGTGACCGGATCGGCCCCGGCCTCGCCGCCGGCGAACACACGCTGACGATGAAGGGCTCCGACGTGTTCGGCCGCCCGATCAACGACGGCTTCACCTTCCGTTCCGCCAACATCCCGACGGGTGGCGGCACGGAGACGGGCCAGGGCAACGGCACCACCACGCTCTCCTCGGTCGCGACCAACCCCAGCGGCAAGGACGTGACCACCACGTTCGTGGAGGCCGACGTCAAGGTGGCCGACAGCGGCTTCCAGGGCACCGTCGAGGAACTGCCCACGACGCGCGAGTTCGACTACGCCGACGGTGAGGACCTCACCGACCCGCTGCGCCCGGGCGACGACCAGCTCGTCACCAGCCCCGCTGCTGCCGGCATCAGCTTCCAGCGCCACGACGTCGCGGTCACGAGCGCCGACGGCCAGCGCATCGTCTGGAACGGTGAGGTCGACCCGACCCGGAGCGTCACGCTGCGGGTGTGGAACGGCGCCAAGTGGGAGGCACTCGACACCGCTCGCGGCCAGGCCGAGGGATCGGTCGTGCTCGAGGCCAACGTCGCCGAACGGCACCACCACGGCGACGTCATCGCGGTGATGGTCACCGGCGAGGACCCGTTCGCCGACGACATCCCCAACGAGGTCAAGGACTCCTTCGAGAACCCGGACGACTACGACTTCGCCCTCGCCCACCTCACCGACACGCAATATCTCGCGGAGGGTGGCGACGAGCCGGCCACCGAAGCGGAGCGGAAGGTGTGGAAGCAGGCCTACACCGACATGACCCAGTGGATCGTCGACAACGCCGACGAGCGCAAGATCGCCTTCACCGCACACACCGGCGACATCATGGAGAACTGGCACAACCTGACCGACAACCGCGAGAAGGCGATGCGCGAGTTCGAGGTCGCCTCGGCCGCGCAGAAGATCATCGATGACGCCGGCCTCGTGCAGACCGTGCTCCCGGGCAACCACGACAACCAGTACGGCGCCGACGCCGGTCCCGACGCGCTCTACAACGACTACTTCGGCCCGGAACGCTACGAGGCCGTCTCCCAGCACCAGAAGTGGACCGACGCCCAGGCCGAGTACCACCCCTGGAAGCCGGGCGACAACATCAACAACTACGTGCTGTTCAGCGCGGGCGGCCTGGACTTCGTGGTCGTGAGCCTCGGCTTCGACGTGACCGCCGAGGAGCAGGCGTGGGCCAACGACATCCTGGCCCAGTACGCCGACCGCAACGCGATCGTGCTCACGCACGCCTACGTCACCCCGAGCTCCAACCCCGACGGTCGTGGCGGTGGTCTCTCGTGGGACGGCTCGCGAGTGCGTGACGGGGTCGTGAAGCAGAATCCCAACGTCTTCCTGGTGCTGTCGGGCCACGAGCACGGCGTCAACATCGAGGTGCGCAAGGACCTCGGCCAGAAGGGCAACAACGTCGTCGAGCTGCTGGCCGACTACCAGTTCTACAAGGTGAGCGCCGAGGAGCTCGGCCTGACCGGGATCGGCGGCCACAACGCCAACAGCCTGCTGCAGTTCGGCTCGTCCTTCTTCCGGCTGCTGCAGTTCGACGTCGACCGCGCCGAGATGAGCGTCGACACCTACTCGCCGTTCCTCGAGAACTTCGGGGCGACGGAGTACGACGACCGCAACCGCTACAACGGCACCGAGGACGACTTCAAGCTGCCGATCCAGTTGCAGACCCGCAAGACCAGCTTCAGCACCGATGCCCTCGTCGTACTCGACCCGAGTGAGCGCGTGATCGGTACCGACACCGCCCGCTCCGGATGGCCGACCAGCGTCACCTGGGACGGTCTCGAGGACGGCCGGACCTACGCATGGCAGGCCGTCAGCGCCGACACCGAGAGCGGTGAGGATCTCCCCGGCCAGACCACCCAGTTGGCCATGTTCACCGCTACCGAGGACGGGATCGCCGACTCCGTCGTACCGGTGATCACCCTCCCCGCCGACGACACCGTCGCCTTCGGTGCCGAGTTCGACCCGCTGGCAGGGGTCTCGGTCGAGGACAACCGGGACGGCGACATCACCGACCGCATCGCGGTCCACGGCGAGGTGGACACCACCGAGCCGGGCACCCAGCGCCTCGTCTACATCGTGTCCGACGGCGCCGGCAACCAGGCCATCGCCACCCGGGCGGTCACGGTGGCGCCCGCTGCGGCACCGGTCAACACGGCGGTGCCGAGGATCAACAGGTCGGCTGCGGTCGGTTCACCGCTCACCGCCAGCATCGGCGAGTGGGACGACGCCGAGCACGCCGAGTTCGCGGTGCAGTGGCTGCGCAACGGCGCCCCGATCGAGGGGCCACGGGCGGCGACTACCGGACCACGTCGCAGGACGCCGGGATGAAGCTCACCGTCCGCGTCTCGGCGAAGGTCGCTGGCCGCGACGCCGTCCGGGTGACCTCGGCCGCGCATGCGGTCGGCAAGGTCAAGCCGGCCGCCAAGCTCAACCTCAAGAAGAAGATCAAGAAGGGCAAGCGGGCCACCGCGACCGCGACGTTCTCGGCACCGGGCCTCACCCCGAACGGCACCGCCGTGGTCAAGGTGGGCAAGAAGACCGTGGCCGCCGTCAAGGTCAACGCCGCAGGCAAGGTCAAGCTGAAGCTGCCGAAGCTCAAGGTCGGCAAGCACAAGGTGACCGTCACCCTGCTCGCCGGAGACGCGTTCAAGAAGGTCTCCGTGAAGAAGGCAATCAAGGTCCGCCGCTGACCAAGGCCGACCGCGGCGCATGGGCACGAGCAGTCCGCTCGTGCCCATGCGTCATTTGTGCGCTCAGGCCTGCACGGCCAGCACCAGCGGGGCCACCGAGCTCGCGCCGGCGGCGATCAGCTCCTGCCCCACCAGGGTGAGGGTCCAGCCCGTCACGAGCTGGTCGTCGACGACGAGGAGCCGCGGCGCGGTCAGCTCCGAGAAGCCCGGGGCCAGGTCGAGCCGTCCGCGCCTCACGACAGCGGCGACTCGCTGGGCCGAGTTCATGGCCCCCTTGTCTGGTTGCACTGCCGGGTCGGCGATCGACCAGCGCGCCACGATCGGCACTCCGAGGTGGCGCGCCACGCCCTCGACGAGCGAGCGGGTCAACACTGGACGCCGTGCCGACTCGACATAGGCCAGGGCATCGACCTGCGGCGCCCAGTCGTGCAGGACATCGACGACCGCCTGGCCCAAGGAGGCCGGCACCGACTCGTCGCGCACCTCTCCCGAGGCACCGGCGCGGAAGAGCTCGCGCAACGCCTGACCGTGACCGAGGTCGGTGAGCCGCGCCACGGCGCGACCTTCCCCGGCGGGCGTGGAGATCCGGCCCTTGAGCTCGAGACCCATCCGGTCGAGTCCGGTCGGCCACATCTTCCGGGGCTCGACGACCACACCCGGTCGGCTGAGCACCTCCCGCGCGTCGGTGAGAGCGGTCCGTGAGACCTCGGCCGACAACGAGAGTCCACCACAGTTGTCACACCGTCCGCACGGTGCCGCATCGGGGTCATCGAGCTGTCGGCGCAGGTAGGCCATCCGGCACTCGGTGGTGTCGAGATAGTCGAGCATCGCCTGCTGCTCGCGCTTGCGCGCCTCCTCGACCCGGGCATAGCGCTCGGTGTCGTGCACCCACTCCCGGCCGGTGGCGATCCAGCCACCGGAGACCCGCTGCGCGGCGCCGTCGACGTCGAGCACCTTGAGCATCGTCTCGAGTCGGTTGCGCGTGAGCTCGACCTGGGTCTCGAGTGCCGGCGTACTCATCGGGCGGTCGCTGGCCCCCAGCACCTCCAGGGTCTCGCGCACGAGCTGCTCGGGTGGGAACGCCAGCGAGGCGAAGTAGGCCCAGATGTCGCGGTCCTCGGTGGCCGGCAGCAGCACCACGGTGGCCTCGTCGGTGCCGCGTCCGGCACGACCGACCTGCTGGTAGTAGGAGACCGGGCTGGCCGGCGCCCCGAGGTTGATGACGAAGCCCAGGGTGGCGTCGAAGCCCATGCCCAGTGCGGACGTGGCGATCAACGCCTTGACCTCGCCGGCGGCCAGCGCCTGCTCGAGTCGGTGGCGCTCCTCGGCGTCGGTCTGCCCCGAATAGGCCGCGACGTCGTGCCCGGCCCCGCGCAGGTGGTCGGCCACCTCCTGGGTGGCGGCGACGGTGAGGCAGTAGACGATGCCCGAGCCCTTGAGCTCCCCGAGATGGTCGGCCAACCAACCCAATCGCTGCTCCGCCGTACGCAGCTTGACCACCCCGAGCTGCAGCGACTCACGATCGAGGGAGCCGCGCAGCACCAGCACCTCGGCGTCGCGGTCCGATGCGAGCTGCTCGGCGACGTCGTGGGTGACACGTTCGTTGGCGGTGGCGGTGGTGGCCAGCACCGGGATGCCGTCGCGAAGCTCACCGAGCAAGGTGCGGATCCGGCGGTAGTCGGGCCGGAAGTCGTGCCCCCAGTCGGAGATGCAATGGGCCTCGTCCACCACCAGCAGACCGGTGGTGGCGGCCAGCCGCGGCAGCACCTCATCGCGAAAGCCCGGGTTGTTGAGCCGCTCCGGGCTCACCAGCAGGACGTCGACACTCCCGTCGGCGATCTGGCTGTGGATCTGCTCCCAGGCGTCGAGATTGGTGGAGTTGATCGTGACGGCACGGATGCCGGCACGCTCGGCGGCCGCGATCTGGTTGCGCATCAGCGCCAGCAACGGCGAGATGATCACCGTGGGGCCCGAGCCACGGGCCCGGAGCAGGGCAGTGGCGACGAAGTAGACAGCCGACTTTCCCCACCCGGTGCGCTGCACCACGAGCGCGCGGCGCCGATCGACCGCCAGCGCCTCGATCGCCGTCCACTGGTCGTCACGCAGCGTCGCATCGTCACGTCCGACCAGGGCTCGTAGGTGGGCCTCGGCCTCTTCGCGTACCAGCTCTTCTGCCATGACCCGTGTCTATCAGCAAACCCCGACGCAACCGGATGCCGGCAGAGTAGGTTGTCGCGGATGCCGGGAAGCAGAACGCCCGGCCACGTCCTGAAGGATCCGCCTTGACCCATCGTCGCAGCCGACTGCTGACCAGTGTCGGCACCGCCGGCATTCTCTGTGCCGCGCTCGTCCCTCTCGTGAGCAGCGCCACTGCCGCTCCCGGTGACTCCCCGCAGTGCCCGACCGCCTTCGACGCCACCGCCCTGACTCCCGGCCTCGAGGCCACCGGGCTGACCACGGCCGGTTACTACCGAGGTGGTCCGACGCCCGCCTCCAACACGGCCCCCGAGGAGTTCCAGGGAACCTACGTCGGCACCCTCGAGGACGCGGCCGGCGACCTCTTCCTCTTCGACCTCTCCGGGTCCCGCATCACCAAGGCCGACGGCACCATCGACGCCGGCATCTGGGCCGGCATCTCCGGCTCCCCGCTCCATGCTGCCGACGGCAGCCTGATCGGCTCGGTCTCCTACGCCTTCACCCAGATCGCCGGATCCACCATCGCCGGCGTCACCCCCGCCGCAGACCTCTACGACCTGCTCGACGAGACCGGCAGCGCCCCGGCAGCACGGGTCCAGCTCGACAAGGCCGACCGCACCATGCTCCGCAGGGCCGGCGCCGTCGACGAGGCCGGCTCCCGGGGCCTGAACCGCCTCACTGCACCCACCGTGGTCAGCGGCGTCAACGGAGTGCCGGCCAAGGTGGTCAAGGCGATCGCCAAGAAGTCCGGGGTCACGGCACCGCAGATCACCAGCGGGGCGGGCACGCAGGACCAGGAGATCCCCGTCGTGGCGGGCGGCAACGTAGCCGTGGCGAACGCCTACGGTTCGCTCGCCCTCTACTCCGTCGGCACCGCCGCCGCGGTCTGCGACGACGTCGTGATCGGCTACGGCCACGCGAACAACTGGTATCCCACCGGTGCCACGATCCACGGCGCCTCGACTGCGACGATCATCGCCGACGGCGCCTACTCCTACAAGATGGCCAACCTCGGCGCCCCCGTCGGAACCCTGCTGCACGACCGACTCAACGGCATCACCGGTCGTCTCGGCGCGTCGCTCCCCCACAGCACCACGGTGAACGTGACCACGACGGGCCCCAAGGGACGTGCCACCGAGACCGTCGTCGCGGAGCCGTCCATGCTGCCGTTCGTCATCGGCAACCAGGTCTATCGCGACGCCGCCCTCACCCTCGACGAGGACGCCCACGGTTCCGGCACGATCACCTGGGACATCACCTACGAGCGCGCCAACGGCTCCACGAAGACGTTCACCCGATCTGACGCCTACGCCAGCGACTACAGCATCGCCAACGAGATGCCCAGTGGCGTGGCGGGCGACGTCGCCAGCATCCTCGACAACGGCTTCGAGGACGTCACCATCACGGGCGTCAGCGTGCGCCAGGACGTCGGCCGCACCTACCGGGCCTACCGCCTCGGCAAGACAGAGCTCAAGGTCGGTGGCACGTGGAAGACGATGAGGGACTACGGGCGGATCACGGTGAAGCCCGGGAAGAAGGTCAAGGTCCGCATGCAGCTGAAGCGCGACGGTCGCCTCGCCGACGTCGCCCCGAAGACGCGGACCTTCACCTTCAAGGTGCCCAAGAGGGCCATCGGCGGCGGCATGCTCTCCGTGAGCGGCAACGGCACGTCGTTCTGGGACGACGAGTTCTTCTTCTACGACGAGGACGAGCTCTTCATGGACGAAGGCGGCAGCGGTCAGCCGACGAGCTTCGACGGGCTGCTGAAGTCCCTCAGCGCCGCACCGCGCCAGGACACGCTCACCGCGTCACTCACCCTCGTCAACGCCAAGGGCAAGCAGGTCACCTCCACCCAGACGTGGAGGACCGGTGCCGTCACCTTCGGTGACAAGGCGGCCCTGGTGAAGATCCAGCAGGTCAAGAAGAAGAACAAGAAGAAGAAGTAGCGCGAACCATCAGTCAGTGCGGCTCGATCTGGATCCCCAGGGCCGCACACGCCTGATCGTGGAGCAGGACGACCTCGCGGCGGATCTCGGGCCGCTCGGTGATCGGGCCGCTCGGCCAGGCAATCCGCAGGTCGCGCTCACCGGCGGGCTCGGTGACACGCCAGAAGCTGGCGTCGCCATCGAGCCCGCTCATGGTCGCGGCCGTGGCGTCGGGAGCGCCGAACGCCTGCACGATCCGCAGGTTGTCGTCGGTGTGGTCGTCGTTCATGTGGGCCAGGACGGCCGAGATCACGCCGTCGGAGAACTCAGTCATGGGGCGATGATCGCAGGTGCGCCGGGAGTCGAACTCAACGGCGCACCGATGACGCGGCGAGCGCCCGGACCCGGGCCAGCCAGATCGGTGCGCGGATCCGCTGGCAGAGCGCTTCGGCACCCAGCAGGTGCTTCTCGAAGTCGGCGGACCGCCCGGTGGCGAGCGCGGTCTGTGCGAGGGCAAGATCGACGGGGCCAGCGTCGATCGTGCCGTTGTGCGCCATGAGGCCGGAGTAGGGGGCCAACATTCGGTAGAGCAGGTCCGACGCATCCGTGTGGTGCAGCGCGGTCGCCGTACCGCTGAGGAAGACCATGGCGTGCAACCACAGCATGTCGACGGGAAGCCGCTCGAAGCCGCGGTCCCACAGCTCCCCGAGGATCGCGGCAGCCTCCTCGTGCCGGCCACACTCGGCGAGTGCATAGGCATGGGCGCAGCGCCATGCAGGAATCCCGTCGGCCTGCGTGGCCGCCTGGTCCTCGATGGCATCGATGATCTCGTGCAACCGGCCCTGCAGCAGCCGGATCGAGTAGAGCTGACCGGCAAACCAGGTGAGGGCATCCGGTTGCTCCCACCTGAGCCCGAGCTCCCCCGCCTCTCCCGCGAGCTGTTCGGAACGGGCGAGGTCGCCGCGAGTCCCGACCGTCATCGCCTGCCATCCCTTGGCCAGCCAGAGTCTGGGAGGAAGGTCCAGTGCCTCACCCAGCTCCAACGACTCCGCCAGCGCACGGTCAGCCACCTCGAAGTCGCCGCTCGTCATCGAGGCCTGCGCGAGCCCGATCATGCCGGTCAGCCGCAGTCCCGGATCGGCGCGACGAGTGGCGAGGTCGAGGATTCTCCGGCACGTCGCGACACACTCCCTTGGGTCTTGGAACGTCGCATAGGCCACTGCGTAGTGATCGGCCAACGTCCGAGCCAGCAGGTAGTCGTCGCCCAGCTCCTCCGCCAGGGCCACCGCCTCCTCGACACGGGCAAAGACCCGATGTCGCTGGGTCTCGTCACGGACGTTCTCCAGGCTCCAACTCGCCAGCAGCTGGATCCGGGTCCTGGAGTCCCCCGCCTCGGCGGTCGCCAGGGCCGACTCGATGAACGCGACGCGCTCGCGATCGATCGCGGCCGTGCTCGACCACCAGCCGCGGCTGTTGGCGACCACGGCGTCGGTGAGGCGTCGTACGTCGCCGTTCTCGGTGGCCAGCCGTGCGGCGTCCAGCAGCGTCGACCGGTACGACGGGTCTCCGGCTTGCGAGGCCGTGACGCCCAAGATCGTGAGGAGATCACACCGCAGCGACCACAGGGCATCGCGGGGAAGCAACTCGAGGGCACGCCGATAGTGCGCCAGGGCGACCGACAGTGCCTGCCGCTGTGCGGCATCGTCCCCGGAAAGCATCAGGTAGTGAACCGCACGCTCCGATGAGCCGGTCGATGCCCCCGAGGCGAAGTGGTGCGCCAGGTCGGCGTGATGGGCAGCAAGGTCGCCGGCGTACGCCTGTTCGGTTGCCTCCGCCACCTCACGGTGGATCGCGGCTCGCCGCATCGGCGCGATGGTCTCGTAGATGACACTGCGGACCAGCTCGTGCGCGAACGCGTGACGCAGACGAGTGCCTCCGGCTGCCTCGATCAGTCGTGCGTAGGTCGCCGCCGCAAGGAACTCATCGAGCTCGTGCTCGGTGACAGCGCAGGTGATGCGCAGGACGAGTGGGTCGAACTCGGTGCCGATCACCGCCGCACGGGAGAGGATCGCACGGAAGCTGTCCGGGAATGCGGCGAGCCGGGTCTCGATCACCTCCCGAACTCCGGTGGGGACGAGCTCGGCCGCCGGGTCGCCGAGCTGGAAGGTTCTCCTCCCGGCCAGATGTCGCGCGAGCTCGATGACGAACAGCGGATTGCCGGCCGAAATCGTCGCGACCCACGTGGCCAGCTGCTCAGACGGCACCGGGGCGCTCCCCAGCTCCGCTGCCAGGAGCACCGAGACGTCGTCATCGTCGAGCCCCGTCAGCGGCAGGTGATGGACGCCGTCGGACTGCCGCAGGAACAGGGCGAGCAGGTCACTCGTTCCGTCGCCCGCGGCGAACTCCCGGTCCCGCACGGTGACGACCAGCAGCGCCCGGGCTGCCTGTGGACGGCGGAGCAGGTGCCGCAGCAGGAGCAGGGTCTGTCGGTCGGCCCAGTGCAGGTCATCGATGAAGATCACGACTGGCGTCACGCTCGAGGCCGCCTGCAGCCAGCTGCTGGCGGCCACGAAGGTTCGGTGCAGATCCGTACCGGGGTCGGCGGCCGGAGCTTCCGCCGCAGGTGCCAGACGCTCGCGCAGCTCCGGCAGCAACCGCACCAGCGCATCGGCGCCCTCCCCGAGCCGGCGCACCAGATCGGGGCCTTGCAAGCCTGCGACATTGCTCCGCAAGACTTCCATGAAGGGCTGGTACGGCGCTGCGGTCGCGGGTTCGCAGTGGCCCATGAGGACCTCGATCCCTCGCGCGCGGAGCCGATCCGTGAACTCCCGGGCCAGCCTGGTCTTCCCGATCCCCGGATCACCACTGATCGTCACCAGCCGGATCCCGCGCTCAGCCCCTGCCCATGCCTCCTCCAGCACTCGGAGTTCCCGCTCGCGCCCGGCGAGTGTGATCGCACTGTCTGCTCGAGACGGCGGCACCGCGGGTCGCGCCCCGGCGTCGTACGGCGCGACGGCCGTGCCTCGGAGCATCTCCTCGTGCACATCGCTCAACAGCTGTCCCGGGCCGGTCCCGAGCTCTGCTGCAAGGACCTGGCCGGCGCGCGCGTGGGTCTCGAGAGCTTCCCCCAGGCGACCTTCGAGATGCAAGGCCCGCATCAGTTGCGCCCAGTAGTCCTCACGCAGCGGAAAGCGCGTCACCAGTTCCTGGAGGTCGGAGACGAGCGTCCCGCCACCACCACGGGTCCGGAGCTCGGCCTCGGCGTGATCCACCCGGGCGCCGTGCCACGCCTCGTCCAGCTTGGCGGCCACGGGCACCAACGGGCCCACGTCCCGCAGGTCGGCGAAGACCGGCCCGCGCCAGAGGGCGAGAGCTGCCGCCAACGGTTCGACCGCCTCGCCCGGCCTACCGGAGTCGAGAAGCTCACGCCCGCGACCCCTCAGCTGCTGGAAGCGCGCCGCGTCCAGGTGCACCGATCCAGCAGCGAGGTGATACCCGGTCGCGCTGAGGAAGATCTCCGTCCGGAGCACGACCCGCAGCCGCGAGACGTGCGCCTGGAGGGCGTGGTCGGGGTCCCTCGGCGGCGCCTCACCCCACAATGCCTCCACCAGCGCGGCGCGCGACACCGGCCTCCCCTCGCCCAGGGCCAGCATGACCAGGAGGATGCGCTGCTTGCGTCCCGTGATCGCGATCGGAGTGCCGTCGCCGTCGCGGAACTCGGACCCGCCGAGCACCAAGACCTGCACCAAGATCGACGACCGCCCCTCTACCCGGTGAATCCGTGACGCTAGCCCAGTTCTCCGGGGCTTGTGAGTGGTTTGTGAGGAATGGGTGAGCGACTCGTGCTCGGCTGGCCGCTCCCATCCATCTCGGCCTCCGGGCCATCGGACAGACAGGACCGACATGACGACGGATTCTCGAAGGTCACGCAGGATCACTCCCTCGCTCATCATCTCGCTGCTCGCACTCTTCGTGGCGCTCTCCAGCAGTGCCACGGCAGCTGTCATCACCGGCAAGAACATCAAGAAGAACGCCGTCGCCAGCAAACACATCAAGAAGAACGCGGTGAAGGCGAAGCACCTCGCCCCCGGGATCAAGAAGAAGCTCAACACGGCAGGGCCTGCCGGGCCCAAGGGGGAGGCAGGCGCTCAGGGACCGCAGGGGGACGCTGGCGCTCAAGGACCGCAGGGGGCCGCTGGCGCGCCGGGGTCGGCCGGGGCGCCGGGCGTGAGTGGCTACGAGATCGTCCGGACGATGGTCGCGGTGAGCCCCGAGAGCAACGGCAAGGCCCTCGCCGTCTGCCCCGGGTCCAAGCGAGTGCTGGGCGGCGGTGGCCACTGGCAGTACGGCACCGCTCCCAATGTCAGCGCGCTCAACAGCACCTGGGTCACGATCACCAACTCCGGCCCCCGACAGGCCGTCTGGATCCCCGTCGGCTCTGGCGGTTCCTGGAGCGAGGTCGCTCCCAGCGGCAACAACGGAAACTCCTGGTTGGTCGCCGGCAGGAACTCCGAGGACTCCGACACCTACCAGATCACGGCTTGGGCGATCTGCGCCAACGTCAGCTGACGCAGCACCGCTCCATGATCAGTGGCCGCCTCGTGCTGTGCAGGAGACGGCCACTGATCAGGCTTCACCAGATCCGGACGCGATCCTCGGGGTCGAGCCAGAGTCCGTCGCCCCGGCTGGTGCCGAAGGCGTGGTGGAACTCATCGAGGTTGCGCACGATGTTGGCGCGGAACTCCGGGGGTGAGTGCGGGTCGATGGTCAGGTACTGCTGCTCCTGCTCCTTGCGGCGCTTGGTGCGCCAGCAGTAGGCCCAGTTCATGAAGAGTCGCTGCGACTCCTCAGGCGAAGGTTCGCGGCCGAGGAAGATCCGGTAGGCGGTGTGGCCGATGGTCAGGCCGCCCAGGTCACCGATGTTCTCGCCGACCGTGAGTGAGCCGTTGACGAACTCACCCGGCAGCGCGCGTGGCGAGAAGGCGTCGTACTGCTCGATGAGTGCCTTCGACTTGAGCTCGAAGGCGGCCTTGTCGTCCGCAGTCCACCAGTCGTTGAGGGTGCCGGTGCCGTCGTACTGGGCGCCTTGGTCGTCGAAGCCGTGGCCGATCTCGTGGCCGATGACCGCACCGATGCCGCCGTAGTTCTCGGCCGGGTCGGCGTCCGGCGAGAAGAAGGGCTTCTGCAGGATGCCAGCTGGGAAGCAGATCTCGTTGGTACCGGGGTTGTAGTAGGCGTTGACGGTCTGCGGCAGCATGAACCATTCGTCGCGGTCGACCGGCGAGCCGATCTTGGCGAGCTGACGGTCGGTCTCGAAGGCCGACGTCGCGGCGACGTTGCCGACCAGGTCGTCCGAGCTGACCCGGAGCGCCGAGTAGTCGCGGAACTTCTCCGGGTAGCCGATCTTCGGCCGGAAGGTCTCGAGCTTCTCGTAGGCCCGCTGCTTGGTCTCTTCCGTCATCCACTCGAGCGCCTCGATGGACTGGCGGTAGGCGGCCAGCAGGTTGGCGACCAACTCATCCATCAGCTCCTTGGAGCGAGGAGGGAAGTGGCGGGCCACGTATTCAGCGCCGACGGCCTCGCCGACGGCACCCTCGACGAACGCGACCGCACGCTTCCAGCGGGCTCGCAGCTCCGGCGTACCGTTGAGGGTGCGGCCGTAGAAGTCGAAGTTGGTCTGCACGAACTCGTCGTGGAGGTACGGCGCGGCGGAGCGCAGCACCCGGCTGACCAACCAGTCACGCCACTGCTCGATCGAGGTCTCAGCGAGCACCTCCGAGAGGTGCTTCAAGTAGGACGGCTGCCGTACGCACGATTCAGCGATCGTGGCGTCATCTCCGCCGAGGTTGCGTACGTAGGCGTGCCAGTCGAACGCCGGGGCCAGCTCCTCGAGTGCGGTGCGGGTCAGCAGGTTGTAGGTCTTCTGCACGTCACGGGTCTCGGCACGCTCCCAGTGACCTTGGGCGATCCTGGTGTCGAGGTCGAGCACGCTCTTGGCAGCTCCGGCCGGGTCACCGTGACCGCCCAGCACGAAGAGCTTGGTGAGGTAGTCGACGTACTTCTCGCGAACCTCGGCAAACTTTTCGTCGCGGTAATAGGACTCGTCGGGCAGGCCCAGGCCACCTTGGGTGATGTGGAAGAGGTAGCGGTCGGACTTGCGGTCATCCGTGTCGACGTAGGAGCCGAAGAGCCCCACCCCACCCATCCGCTCGAACTCACCGAGGAACGCCGCCAGATCGCGGATGTCTCGCAGCGCGGCAACAGCCTCAAGGAGCGGGCGCACTGGCGCGATGCCACGACGGTCGATGGTCTCGGTGTCCATGAAGGAGGCGTGCAGGGCAGCGATGCGGGCGCGGTCGGTGCCCGGCTCGCCGGGGTCAGCCGCAATGTCCGCAATGATGTCGCGGACCTGCTCCTCGGCGACGTCGGCCAGCTGGACGAAGGGTCCCCAACTGGAACGGTCGCTGGGGATCTCGGTCTCGTCGAGCCAACGACCGTTGACGTGACCGAACAGGTCGTCCTGAGGCCGGATTTCGTGGTTCATGCCCGAGCGGGCGTCGTCGAGGATGCTCACCCGGAAGACCTTAGCCCGGCACGCCGAGTTGTGCTGGGAGTCGGGCAGACACCGTCGGCGCTGACACCTCGGCCTCCTCAGGTGGTGGGTGGTCGGCTGGTGTAGCGCTGTCCGGCGGGGGTGCTGGTGTCGACCCGATGGGTGCCGTCGTCCTCGGTGACCGCATGCTGATGCCAGCCGGGAGCCTGTTTGGCATGGTTGCAGGCCTCGCAGAGTCCTTGGAGGTTCTCGACGGTGGTGCCGCCCCCGTCTTCAACGGGCTCGATGTGATCGAAATGTCTGGCCGGGGCGTCGCAGTAACGGGTACGGCAGGTTTGGTCGCGCAGGGTGATGAAGTCACCGAGCCCGACCGGCACCTGGCGACTGCCAGAGTCCATCGCGACCAACTGGCCGCTGGTCGGATGGGCGTAGAGCCGCCGGATCCACCCCACCGTTCCCACACCCGTGCCTCCTCCAGCACCGACGCCGCTGCTCGTGCTGCCGCTTGTGGGCGACGCGGCAGCTCGGGCTGCTTGATGTGCCAGGCGGCGAGCCAACTCGGCAGGCAGCTCGAAGGAACCAATGCCGCGTTCGACGATCTTCACCGTCTCCTCACCGAAACCGGCGTCAGCGCCGGTGCCGGTGCCGAAGAGGGCGTGGTGGTTCATGATCAGGTTGATACGCACCGGTACCCGATCGGCGTGTTCTTGTCCGGTGAGCCGGCAGATCGCGGCATCGGCCATCAACTGGCCCCGGCTCCGCCCTGCCCCCTGCACGGTGCCGCGGACGGCATCAGCACTGTTCTTCAGCGCCGCATAAGCCGCGACTCCTTGTTCGACCGGCACCGTGATCGTCACCCGCGACATCGCATCCGGTGCCGGGGTCACCGTCACCCGACGATCCGCGGCTGCCCTCGCCCGACGGCGGACCACCGAGGCAGGGTCCAGTCGGGCAGCATGCTTGGCGGCCTCGCATCGG
>NZ_JAKGRW010000004.1 GCF_021555175.1 Nocardioides alcanivorans
AGATTTCAGGGAACAGTCCAAGCCACGTCAAATTCGTGTGCGCCAAAGTTTCGTACTAGCCGTAAAGTAGATATGCCGCCAGTGTGGTTATGTGTGCATATCGTCATATCGACCGTCAGCGCGAACTCGGATCAATTGCTTTTTATTTGCGGGAATTTTTATTGTTTTAAATAAGTTGCAATTTAGGCGTGGTTCAGTGGCTGCAACTATCGCCAGCGCACGAGGGTGCCGGGTAGTGGGAGCGCCCACAAAAAGCCGCTAGAGTGTGGGACAGTGGTCGCCCGGAACAGATCTGTCTCATCGCCTGGTCGAAAACTGTAGCTTCTCAATTAGACCTATATTAGTTTGTGTCGTTTGGATAGCGCGACATTTTGATCACATCTCCAGGCCTCAGCGGGCGGGGGCTATATGCGGTGTAGCCGAACAGGCGATACGGACTGGATGACATGTAATGTATAGATCTGTCGCACCTGCGGTTCCAGGCGAGACGATGATCATATCAGCGAGTACCGTGCGCGACCGGTGTTGCCAGTTGTGAGCGCGATTCATCAAACCGCCGCGACGCCAGCACTCTGCGAATCGTTTCACCGCTGCTGACGCTTCGTCATATCAGCTGCGGGCCATACGGCCGGTGAGTGTTCGCGACGTTCTGATTCGACGCGAGTTCACAACAGCTGGGCTGCCGGATAATATACGCAATACGCAGTTGGTTTATCGTACCGGCGTACCGGTTCATTTGTTCCGCATCGCCGTGCAAGGGACGAACACAACGGACATTGAGTTAGCCGACGGTAGTCCACGGGCTGAAGACCTTTAGTCGCGCAATTTCCAACCGCGGCCACGTAAAACGCTCGGCTGGAAAACTCCGCCGAGCAGTTCGGCAAAAGGGACGGACAAGTTGCCTGGCAGGCCAATCGTTGGGAAGCCACGATAGCGGGCGTTTTTTCGGCGCGCGGGGATTATTTCGTCGTCGGTTTCCGCCTTCCGGCAGCCGGGTAGCGTCGAGGCTCTCGGCTGTTCAACATCGCCTGTTTCTCGACAGCGGGTTCATCGTCGACTTCGGCTTTCGCAGACGTTCTCCGGTTTAGCGGCTCGTCCCGCTTCGTCTTTCGCAGGGTGCCGGCGACGCGAAGCGTTTTTGTTGCCGTCGTTTTCGTCTCGTTGTTGATCAGTCGCTTGTTTCATCTTCGATCAACGTTTTGTTTTGCGCTGATTAAATGTCTTCGCTTATTCTGTTACTTGCCGAGCCTCGCGAATTCACTCAGGCTGCCACTACACTACCGGAAAATATAGTCACTCTGGGGGAAGAGTGCCACTGGGATCCACGTTTCTAGCTTCGATCTGTAAAGCTTGTTGCAACACAGGGAAAAAAATAGTAGCTGATACAGCTTGTTGAACGGTAGTATTACGCTTAGCCGAGTCGGGTCACCACTCAATACGCCATGCGGTGTGATGATCTGCTCCAGCGATGCTGATCTGCTGACGCCACGGGTCTCCTTATTGAGATTTCGAGCCGCGGGCCGGAACACAGCTTTCGGAGATTTATTCGCGCCGCGCTCACTTTCGTCGGTCATTTTTGCATGAAAACTGTCGTACGGTGTCCAGTTTCTGATGAGATCATCGGAAGGCGCATGTCTGCGTAAAGCAAAAAGTGGGAGAAGCTGCGGAACGGAAATGATGGACCAGCTGAGCCTGACGTCGGCATCGTCCCTTTTTTCTGCGCTCTAGTTGCCAGCGGGATCTGTTATCATCAGCCGGTTCGCACATGCGGGACAGCTGACACGTTCCATAAGCAAGCGGATACGGAGAGAGAGCTCAGCCGGTGTCATGGGAAGTGAAGGTTCCCTGAGCTGAGGACGATGGCGCACCTGCATTTCACGGTGATGGGGGAATCGCCAGGTCTGCTTGTTGAGACACATCGAGTAACGTCTTCGGCAGTAACTTCCAGTGAATCGGTCCTGCTTTCGACTTGTTTCTGCGCAGTGTCGGCAGTCGCCGACACGTCGGCTGCTACGACCGACTCGTCGATACCGTGGTGACGAGAGCATCAAACAGACGCACGTACCTGATCGGCACGAAAGTTCCGGCGAAGGGCTCGTCCATGAGCACGATCGAGGGCCTGCACATGGCAGCGGCGACGCACACGTGTTGCGTACGCCTCGACGTCAATGGATATTACCGCACCTTCGGCCTGCCGATGACGCGTGAGTGCGCTCGGCCGGCTGCTTTATCAGCGCCGCGAGCAGCCGAACCGACCATCGAGGCGGTTAACACGAGCAGCTCGGTCGGCGATGATTACAACGTCGCGGGTCTGCCATCATCATCAGCAGGGTTGACTTGCCGCACCCTGATGGGCCGACGATGCTGACGAACTCGTTCTTGTTCAGTGTCAGCGTCGTGCTCTCAAGCACCTCCAAGGCGTCCGAACCACGTCCGTAGACCTTGCGGACTCCGTCAACGACGAGGCTGCCGGCATGCTGCGTTGCCACTTCACTCTCCCTTCGTCACACCCTGCTGCCACCGCAGCAGACGCTTCTCCGCCAACCCGAACAACAGGTTCAGGGCGATTCCGATCAACCCGATCAGCACGAACGCCGACCACATGTCGAGGTAGCGGAAGCCGGACTGCGCGACCATGATCTGGTGACCGAGGCCAGCCGTGGTCGCATACATCTCGGAGACCACCATGAGAATGAGCGCGATACCCAGGCTCACCCGGAGGCCCGCCAGGATCTGCGGCGAAGCTGCCGGCAGGACCACCAGGCGATAGCGCAGCGCTACGCGACATACGCATGCTGCGCGCGCTGTCGAGCCACATTCGATCCACTCCGGCGACGCCGTCACAGGTGTTGATCATGACGACCCAGACACTGCCCAGGAAGATCAGGAAGATGTTCATGTTGTCCGCGATCCCAAATATCTGCACGGCGATGGGCAGCAGCATCGTGTTGGGAATCGCTGAGAAGAACCTCACGCTGGGCGCATACATGCGGTTGAGCGTCGGGCTGCTCCCGAGCAGCAGTCCACAGAAGATTCCGACGACCACGGCGGCGGCCCACCCCTGGGCGAAGCGGGACAGGCTCGTCAGCGCCTCATCCCAGAACAGGTTCGACAGGAACCCATCCGCCACGTGAGCGGTGGTCCACATCTCGACGAAGCGCTCCGTCACCTTCGAGATCGGCGGGAAGAAGAGCGACTCGCTTCGTCGTCCCAGCAACTCCCACACCGCCAGGAACGCGGCGAGCATCCACAGGCTTCCCAGGACGAGACCGCACCGCGCGACCAACGCGCGGGCGATGGCCCGGCAGCGTTTCGTCCGGCCCGTGGGCAGGGTGATTCCCGCCGTCTGCTCAGCCACGGTGCTCCCACCTCACCAGACGCTGTTCGAGTCGGAGCAGGCCCGAGAAGAGCAGGGCACCCACCACCCCGAGAAGGAGGACCCCGGCGTACACCACATCCGGCCGATCGGCCTGCGTGTACTGGACCAGGACGGTTCCGACGCCGGTTCGGGCGCCCAACAACTCGGTCGAGATGATGACGATCAGGCCGATCCCGACTGCGATCCGGATCCCGGTCAGGATCGAAGGCAGGGCACTGGGCAGCACCACGAGGACCTGACGCCGCCACCAGGACCATTGCATCGAGCGCGCGGCCTGCAGACGCATCCGTTCCGTCGATGCCACGCCGTAGGTGGTGTTGATCAGGATCGGCCAGAGCACGGCGTACACGCCGATGGCCACCTTCATCTGGGTCCCCATCCCGAGCGCCATCACGCCGATCGGGATGAGTGCCGTGGCCGGAATCGACCGAAGGCTGTTGACCAGGACCATCGCCGGCCGCTGCAGCGCCCGATGACTGCTCACCAGGGGACCACGGTGCTCATCGGCGCAGTTGCCGGAGTCGCTCTCGGTCTCCTGGTGAGCAGTCATCGGGCGCTGCAGCGGCCGGCGATGGTCCTGGTCAACAGCCTTCGGTCGATTCCGGCCACGGCACTCATCCCGATCGGCGTGATGGCGCTCGGGATGGGGACCCAGATGAAGGTGGCCATCGGCGTGTACGCCGTGCTCTGGCCGATCCTGATCAACACCACCTACGGCGTGGCATCGACGGAACGGATGCGTCTGCAGGCCGCGCGCTCGATGCAATGGTCCTGGTGGCGGCGTCAGGTCCTCGTGGTGCTGCCCAGTGCCCTGCCTTCGATCCTGACCGGGATCCGGATCGCAGTCGGGATCGGCCTGATCGTCATCATCTCGACCGAGTTGTTGGGCGCCCGAACCGGCGTCGGAACCGTCCTGGTCCAGTACACGCAGGCCGATCGGCCGGATGTGGTGTACGCCGGGGTCCTCCTTCTCGGGGTGGTGGGTGCCCTGCTCTTCTCGGGCCTGCTCCGACTCGAACAGCGTCTGGTGAGGTGGGAGCACCGTGGCTGAGCAGACGGCGGGAATCACCCTGCCCACGGGCCGGACGAAACGCTGCCGGGCCATCGCCCGCGCGTTGGTCGCGCGGTGCGGTCTCGTCCTGGGAAGCCTGTGGATGCTCGCCGCGTTCCTGGCGGTGTGGGAGTTGCTGGGACGACGAAGCGAGTCGCTCTTCTTCCCGCCGATCTCGAAGGTGACGGAGCGCTTCGTCGAGATGTGGACCACCGCTCACGTGGCGGATGGGTTCCTGTCGAACCTGTTCTGGGATGAGGCGCTGACGAGCCTGTCCCGCTTCGCCCAGGGGTGGGCCGCCGCCGTGGTCGTCGGAATCTTCTGTGGACTGCTGCTCGGGAGCAGCCCGACGCTCAACCGCATGTATGCGCCCAGCGTGAGGTTCTTCTCAGCGATTCCCAACACGATGCTGCTGCCCATCGCCGTGCAGATATTTGGGATCGCGGACAACATGAACATCTTCCTGATCTTCCTGGGCAGTGTCTGGGTCGTCATGATCAACACCTGTGACGGCGTCGCCGGAGTGGATCGAATGTGGCTCGACAGCGCGCGCAGCATGCGTATGTCGCGTAGCGCTCGCTATCGCCTGGTGGTCCTGCCGGCAGCTTCGCCGCAGATCCTGGCGGGCCTCCGGGTGAGCCTGGGTATCGCGCTCATTCTCATGGTGGTCTCCGAGATGTATGCGACCACGGCTGGCCTCGGTCACCAGATCATGGTCGCGCAGTCCGGCTTCCGCTACCTCGACATGTGGTCGGCGTTCGTGCTGATCGGGTTGATCGGAATCGCCCTGAACCTGTTGTTCGGGTTGGCGGAGAAGCGTCTGCTGCGGTGGCAGCAGGGTGTGACGAAGGGAGAGTGAAGTGGCAACGCAGCATGCCGGCAGCCTCGTCGTTGACGGAGTCCGCAAGGTCTACGGACGTGGTTCGGACGCCTTGGAGGTGCTTGAGAGCACGACGCTGACACTGAACAAGAACGAGTTCGTCAGCATCGTCGGCCCATCAGGGTGCGGCAAGTCAACCCTGCTGATGATGATGGCGGGGCTGCTTCCGCCCACGGAGGGCAGGGTGTTGGTCGGTGGCCAACAGGTATCGGGTCCGCCGGCCGGGCTCTCGGTGGTCTTCCAGGACTACAGCCGCTCACTCTTTCCGTGGATGTCGGTTCGGCGCAACCTGCTCGCGGCGCTGGTCGTGGAGCGGCTGCCGAAGCCGGAAGCCGAGCTGCGCGTCGAGCAGGCGCTCGCAGCCGTCGGGCTCGAGGGCCGAGGTGCGATGTATCCGTGGCAGATGTCGGGCGGGATGCAACAACGTGTGGCCATCGCCCGCGCACTGGTTACGGAGCCCTCGGTCATGCTCATGGACGAGCCCTTCGCCGCGGTGGACGCGCAGACTCGTGCCGATCTCGAAGATCTCGTCCTGCGCGTGCGTCATGACTACGACGTGACCGTCGCTCTCGTCACCCACGACATCGACGAGTCCGTCTACATGGCGGATCGAGTGGTCGTGCTCGCAGCCGGGCCGGGGCGGGTGATCGGCGACCTGCCGGTCGCGCTGCCGCGTCCGCGGGACCAGGTCGAAACGAAACGGGACCGCAGGTTCGCGGAGTTGCGCGCCGAAGTGTTCTCGATGGTGATGCGGCCAGGGACGCGCACGGTGCATGCCCCGTGAGTACAGGCATGAACGGCCATCGTCAGATTTCTCGAAAGGACTTCCTTCCATGATGAATTCACCCCACCGGCTACGGCTGGCTGCATCGGCGGTCGCTGCTCTCGTGGCGACGACGACAATCGCTGCCTGCTCCGGAGACGACAGTGGCGACGACGGGTCGCTACGCGTGACAACCCTCGGCTTGTGCAACGAGATCCCGCTGTACTGGGCGCAGGAGAAGGGGCTGTTCGAAGATCACGACGTCGAGGTCGAGCTGGTCAAGTCGACCGGCGGAGCTGCGGCACTCACTGCGCTGCAGAGCGGAGACATCGACCTTGCCTTCGCGAATCCCTTCTCCACGATGATCGCTCTCGATCAAGGGCTGGACCTGCGGTGGATCGCCACCGCGTACGAGACCACGACCGACGAGGCGAAGGCGGCGAATGCCGTCGTGGTCTCCGAGGGCGGTGGCCACGCCGACGCGGTATCGCTCAATGGGGAGACGATTGGCGTCAACGAGATCGGCGGGATCAACGAGATCATCACACGCCATTGGCTGGCGCTCGGTGGTGGTGACCCCGACTCGGTGAAGTTCGTGGCTCTGCCGTTCAACGAGCTGGCATCGGCCGTTGCCACCAACAAGGTTGCAGCAGCACAGATCCCGAAGCAGAACGTGGATCCCGAGCTGGGCCTCACCAGCTTGGGTGACCCCTATGTTGCCGCCGGTGATGGTGGCGGCCTGGTCTTCGCGGGCTACGTGTCGACGAGCAAGCAGGCCAGCAAGCGCGAGGACGACCTGTCAGGCTTCCAAGCCGCGTTGATCGAGGCGAACGAGGCGATCAACGACGAGGCGAACGACGACGAGCGCTTCGCGATCGCGGCCGCGAGATGCAAGCAGGACCCAGAAGTGCTCAGCACGTTGCCGGAGAACATCTACGAAGCCAGGGTCGACGTGGATGCACTGTCGAGAATGGGCGCGATGTTGGAACAGCAGGGGCGCCTCGACGCCGCACCTGCTGCCTCCGACTTCGTGCCGGAGTGGGTGGCGACGAAGTAGTCCCACGCGCCGAAGGGCCCTGCCCAAGATCAGCGAGATGGCGGTTTCTAACGGTCCTCGCAACACCTGATGGTTTAGACGGCTGTCAGTAGATCACGCAGACGCTCGGCTGGAGTTTTCCAGCCGAGCGTTTTGCGTGGCCGGCGGTTGAGCTTTTGCGCGACTAGCTCGAGGTCTTCGGGGCCGTGGACCGCTAGGTCGGTGCTCTTGGGGAAGTACTGGCGCAGCAATCCGTTGGTGTTCTCGTTCGATCCGCGTTGCCACGGCGAGTGCGGGTCGCAGAAGTAGACCGGTACGCCGGTCGCGATCGTGAACTGCTTGTGTGCGGCCATTTCGCAGCCCTGGTCCCAAGTCAGCGAGCCCCGAAGATGTTCCGGCAGACTCGCGATCAGCGGGATCAGAACGTCACGAACCTCCTCGGCCGTATGGCCACCGGGCAGGTGACCAAGCATCACGTAGCGGGTCGAGCGTTCGACCAGGGTCACGATCGCGGACTGCGAGTTGGTGCCGACGATGAGGTCACCTTCCCAATGCCCTGGCACGGCACGGTCGGCGACCGCGGCCGGGCGCTCGCTGATCATGATCATCGGGTCACTGAACCGCTGGGTGCGTTGGTCGGGTTGCCGGTGCGGCTTGCGGCGGGTCCGTCCGGTCCGTAATGCCTGGGCAACTTCACGCCGCAAGCCACCGCGGGCCTGGACATAGATCGCCTGGTAGATCGTCTCTGTGCTCACCCGCATGCTCTCGTCGGTGGGGAACTTCTCGACCAGAGCGTGACAGATCTGTTCGGGCGACCACTGATCCTGCAGTTTGGCTGCTACATAGCGGCGCAGCGGACCTTCCGCGGCCAACTTGCTGGCCTTGGGACGGCTCCGCGAAGCAGACCACGCCCGGTGCGCGGCGTAGGGGCGGTAGACGCCGTCGCGTGAGCGGTTGTCCAGTTCGCGCTTGATGGTCGATGCCGACCGACCAAGCTGCCTTCCGATCTCACGCAGCGAGGCATTGCCCCGGCGCAGGTCGGCGATCTTCTCTCGCTCGACGAGCGTGAGGTACCGCGGATGTAACTGGGCTTCCAACGCCGAGACTGTCGGCGCTTGCTGTCCCTCGACATGGGTGCTCACCCCTGTCTTGTAGTTCACCCACCGACCATCGGGGTGCAGGCGCGAGCCGTTGATCTTCCGAATTCCCTTGTCCCAGTCCTGTGCAGTGCGGGGGTTGACCCCGACTCGGGCGGCAGCCACAAGGCGTCGAACTCCTGCCGCACGCAACCGGTCGTACTCCCCACGCCCTGGGTGCGGGCCGGTACCGGGCTTGCCACGACCACGAACGCCCGCCCTGCGGGCCCATCCATAGGCAGTGTTCCGATTCGCTCCGACCGCACGGGCAGCGGCCGTAACGCTGCCGCCCTCACGATCAAGAGCCTCGAAGAACAGCGCCTTCAACTCCTCAGAAACCACGATCCCCGCAACCCCTTGAAACTCAAGGTGTTGCGGGGATCGCTAGAACCCAAGGATCTTGGACAGGGCCCTTCAGCGTGCGCCGGGCATCGGCTCAGAGCTTGACCGCGACAGCCTTCTCGCGCGTGAACTCGTACATGCCGCGGTAGCCCTGCCCAGAGGAGAATCCGCTCTGCTTGGCCATGTTGAAGGGGAGCCCGATCACGCCGGCGTCGGAGTACTGGTTGACGGCGATCTGGCCCGCCGTGATGTCCCGGGCCATGCCCAGGGCGCGTGAGACGTCCTGGGTCCAGACGCACGCCAGCAGTCCGAAGTCGGTGCCGTTGGCGAGCGCGAGCGCCTCGGCGTCGTCGGCGAAGGTCTCGACGGTGAGCACGGGCCCGAAGATCTCCTGGTTGACCACGGGGTGGCCGGCCTCCTTCACGCGCAGCACCGTAGGTGCAAGGAAGTACCCCTCCTCCCGGCCATCCGGTCGCGCGCCACCGAGGAGGAGCTCCGCTCCCCGGGATCGTGCGTCCCCGATGATGCCGTTGATCCGGTCGTGCTGGGCGGCATTGACCAGGGGACCCATGTCCACGTCCTCATCCCAGGCGCCGACGCGTACGGCGGACATGCCCGCGAGCACACGATCGGTCACCTCGTCGGCGATCCGTGCATCGACCAGCAGCCGGGAGCCCGCGTTGCAGTTCTGACCGGCGTTCTCGGTGATGCCCCGCACGATGGACGGGACCACCCGGTCGAGATCGGCATCGGCGAACACCAGCTGGGGTGACTTGCCGCCGAGCTCCAGCTTGACCGGGGTCAGGTTCTGGGCGGCGTTCTGCATCACCAGCCGGCCCGTGGCGACGGACCCCACGAAGCTGACGTGATTCACCCCCGGATGCCCGACGAGGGCCGAGCCCAACTCGGGTCCGACGCCGGTGACGACGTTCAGCACACCCGGCGGGAGGCCGGCTTCGTGAGCCAGGTCGACCATCGCGTGCAGGACCAGCGGAGCGACCTCGGAGGGCTTGAGCACCACCGAGTTGCCGGCTGCCAGGGCGGGAGCCAGGTTCGAGGCACCCAGCACTGCTGGAACGTTCCAGGGCAGCACGATGGCACACACGCCGTACGGCTCGCGGGTGGTGTAGCCGAAGTAGTCGGGACTGCGGACCGGGAGGGTGGCACCGGTGAGCTTGTCTGCTGCTCCGGCGGCGTAGGAGATGATCGAGCCTGCGATCTGCACGTTGAGAAGTCCGGCGGCCAGGGGCTTGCCGACGTTGCGGCTCTCAAGGGCCGCGAGTCGGTCCTGGTTGGCGAAGACAAGCCCCGCCCAGGTTCCCAGGATCGCGCCTCGTTCGGAGGGGGACCGTCGAGCCCAGGCGCGGCTCGCTGCGTGGGCTGCGGTCACCGCCCGGTCGACGTCCTCGAGAGTGCTGGTGTGGATCACGGCGTGCGGCTGGGCCAACGCCGGGTCCACCAAGGACAGGGGATGGCCGCGCCCCTCCCACGCACCGTCGATGAAGCTGCCGAAGTGGTCGGTGACGTTCTGTGTCGGGCTCACGCTCGGATCGTCACGTGCAGCATCTCTGTTGTCAAGATGACATATCGCATTGCGGTACATGCCGCAGTATGGCCGCGAACCGCCCGCAAGTCGTCCGTTTGGGGCCCTGGTTCGAGTTCTGACGAAGTTTCTGTCTTGGATTATGAGCAAACGTCTTGCAATACGTGATGGTGATCGTGGATCGTGTACCCATCCAGTGATCTGGGTCACTGGGCGCAGATCCAGCCTCGCCGCTCGTGAGCCGAGGCTGTAGGACCGGGCGCAAGCCCTTGGAACTCGAGGAGCGAGACGGATCATGCGGAACTCAAAACTGACTGCGGTCCTGGCTGCCGCCGGCATGCTGGCCGCGCTGGCTGCCTGTGGCACCGATGACGATTCGGGCGGGAAGGCAGCCGACACCCCGAGCGTGGACAAGTTCGCGCTCGCGAAGGGCGAGGCTGTCGGTGAGCCCGGCAGCGCCACCCCGCCGCAATGGATCGGGGAGGGGGCCGTGCCCGAGGGGCAGCCCGACATCAATGGCGACGGCAAGGTCGTCGTCGGTGCCATCACCTCCGGTGACATCAAGGACGGCACCTACTACCAGAGCATCGCCGACGCTGTTGCCTTCGCGGCCGATCAGCACGGCTGGGAACAGACCGTCCAGGGCCTCGTGCCGCTCAACCAGGCCGCCACGGCGGCGGAGAACCTGTGCCGTCAGAAGGCCGACCTCGTCGTGATCGGTGACTCCCAGCTCGTGCAGGCCCTCACTGCCGCGAAGAAGCCGGCGTGCAAGGACACGTTCTTCTACCTCCAAGGCGGCTACGGCTCCCCGGAGCAGGACGACACCTTCACCCAGTCGTACGACGTGGGGCTGGACTACGCGTACGTCGCGGGCGCCGCAGCCGGTGCCTACATGAAGGCCAAGGGCATCGAGAGCGCTGGCTTCATTGCCGGGCTCGCCGCTCCGTTCAACACCACCATCGGTGCGGTGTTCAAGCAGGGCGTCCTCTCCGAGGCACCCGAGGCCGATGTGATTGAGACCTACACCGGTGACCAGATCGACGTGGGCAAGGCGGTTGAGGCCTTCGGTGCCCAGCAGTCGCAGGGCATCGGCCTCGTCTATCCCTACTTCGGTGCTCCGACCCTCGCCGTTGCCAAGAAGGCGAATGCTGCCAAGATTCCGGTCCTGGGGTCGCCGACCGACGTCTGCGACGCCGACGAGATCTCCTTCATTGGCACGGTCGTCTTCGGCCCCGGTTACTACCTGGCTCCGCTCCTGGACGACTTCGCGGCCGGCGAGCTCGAGCTCGGACAGACCCGGAACTGGCGCCTCGGCGTGGATCCCGTCCCGGTGGTCAAGCCGTGCGCCTCGGCAGGTGACGACTCCGCGCTGATCGACGCCGCGATCACGAAGGCCCAGGACGACATCAACAACGGCAAGGTCAACCCGTTCGCACTCGCCGGTGACGGCAGCTGAACTGATGACCACGGTTTCTCCCGGTGACATCGGGCATCCGGTGCTCCGGATGTCCGATGTCACCAAGTCCTTCAACGGGGTGGCGGCATGCGACGGCGTCGACTTCTCGGTCGCCGCCGGTGAAGTGCACGGTCTGCTCGGGCAGAACGGTGCCGGCAAGTCCACTCTCATGAACATCCTGATGGGTCTCGTCCGTGCTGACCGGGGCACCATCGAGATCGCTGGGCGCCCACGCAGCATTCGCGGACCCCAGGATGCTCGGCTGCTCGGCGTGGGCATGGTGCACCAGCACTACAGCCTGATCCCGACCCTGTCGGTCTGGGAGAACGTCGCCCTCAACGGTGTCGGAAAGATCGAGCGGGACGTCCTCGTCTCCGCGATCAGCGAGACCAGCGAACGGTTCGGGCTGCAGGTGGATCCGCTGCGGAGGGTCGGTGAGCTGAGTGTCGGCGAACAGCAGCGCGTCGAGCTGGTCAAGTGCTTGATCGAGAAGCCTCGACTCCTGGTTCTCGATGAGCCGACCGCGGTCCTCACTACCAGCGAGTCCCGGTCGCTCTTCAGCATGCTGGAGGAGCTCGTTGGCGACGGTGCCTGTTCGGTGATCCTCATCAGCCACGATCTCGGTGAGATCCGGCGAGCCGCCCAGCGGGCCACGGTGATGCGCGGTGGCCAGGTGGTGGCGCAGGTCGAGCCGGCCACCGTGAGCGCCGCGGAGCTGGCCCGCCACATGATCGGTCGTGACCTACCGCGTCCCGACGCGGCAGCTGCCATCGGTCTGGAGGTCGGGACCGGAGCTGCCGAGCCCGGGCAGGAACCGGTCGCGGCGCGCTCGGATGAGCCGGTGTTGCGGATCGCCGGCGCCGCGGCGGGAACCAAGGACGGCAAACGACGCCTCGACGGGCTCGACCTCGAGGTGCACGCCGGGGAGATCCTCGGCGTCGCGGGGGTCGAGGGCAACGGCCAGGCCTGGTTGGCCGAACTCCTGCTCGGCGGCCTCTCGTTGGATTCCGGCACCGTGCACGTCGCCGGACGTCGGATCCCGGTCGGGCGTCCCGGATGCACCAGGGCCGCGCGGGTAGCGGTGGTGCCCGAGGACCGCCGGGTCTCTGGTTGCGTGCTGGACATGTCCGTGGCCGAGAACCTCGGCCTCGCGTCGCTGGAGGCGATGTCCCGCTTCCGACTCGTGTCGAGGACGCGCCTGCGCGCGTTGGCCCAGCGGCTCACCGAGGAGTTCGACGTGTCGATGGCCTCGATGGACCAGCCGATGCGTTCGCTCTCCGGTGGCAACCAGCAGAAGGTGGTGCTGGCCAGGGAGATGTCGACGGACCCGGAGGTGCTGGTGCTGGCCCAACCCACACGTGGGTTGGACGTCGGTGCCGTGGCATTCCTCCATGAACGGGTGCGGGCCGCCGCCCGCGACGGCGTGGCGGTGCTCCTCATCTCGACGGATCTCAACGAGATACTCCAGCTCTCCGACCGGATCGCGGTGATGTACCGCGGCCGGGTCCAAGGCGAGTTGAGTCGTTCCGAGGCCGATGCAGAGAAGTTGGGACTGCTGATGGGAGGGATGAGCGCATGACGGACACCGAACTGTCCCCGCGACAGCCTGCTGACCAGGAGCAGGCTCCGTCGACCCGTGGGGTCGTCGGGGCCGACGCCGGCGCGGCCCGGCTGTTGGGAAGCCTCCGGGCCTCCACCGGCCCGGCAGTGGAGCAAGTGGTCATGTTCGTGGTCTTCCTCGCCTGCGGTGTCTTGGCGGGGTTGCTGTTGGGGGGACTGACGGGGCACTCGCCGAGCGTCATCTGGTCCACCCTGGTCCAGGGGAGCGTCGGCGACGCGACCTCGATCGCCTTCACCCTGACTGCCGCGGCGCCGTTGTTGCTGGTGGCGACGGGCACTGTCATCTGCATGCGTGCGGGACAGTTCAACATCGGTCAGGAGGGCCAGGTCACCCTCGGTGCGATCGGTGCCGGTTTCGTGGTGTTCAAGATCGACGCCTCGACGTCCCTGCTGATTCCGCTCGCCTTCGTGGCGGCCATGGTCGCTGGGGCACTCTGGGCCGCGTTGGCAGCCGTGCTGAAGTTCAGCCGTGGCGTCGACATCGTGGTCACGTCGCTGCTCCTGGTGTTCCTCGCAGAGCAGCTCCTGGTCGCTCTGATCAGTGGGAACGGACCGCTGCACGACTCGGGTGACGGCGTACTGGGTGCCGGCACGGCTTCGCAGTCGCCACCCGTGCCGGACGCAGCGATCCTGGGCGGCATCAGGATGTTCGGCGTCGATGTGCCGATCGGCTTCGTGATCGCCCTCGTCGTCGCTGTCCTGGTGGCCTGGTTCCTGCGATCGAGCGTGCCCGGGTACCGCTTGCGGATCCTCGGAGAGAGTCCTGCGGTCGCGCGAACGCTTGGCGTGCGTGAGTCCCGCACCGGCACCTGGGCGGTGATGGCGAGCGGGGCGCTCGCCGGCGCTGCTGGAAGTGTCGTACTGCTCGGCCAGAGCTTCCAGATCCACGGCAACTTCGCCAGTGCCATCGGCTGGAACGGCCTCCTGATCGCCCTGGCTGCGCGACTGAACACTGGGATCAGCATTCTGCTGGCGTTGGTGTTCGGCGCGATGACGGCGGGCGGCGGTCTCCTCGGTGGGCAGGGAGTGCCGACTGATCTCGTCAACGTGATGACGGCAGCCGTCATCGTGGCCCTGCTGTGTCCGCCGGTGGCGCTGGCCGCCCTGAGGCGGCGCAGGCAACGTCGAAAGGTTGAAGCGGCATGAGCATCGGAATGGACGCCCAGACGATCCTCGCGGCATCCGTGCCGCTGACGGTGCCGCTGCTGTTCGCGGGCCTGGGGGAGTACGTCGCCCAACGCGCGGGCACCTTCAACCTCTCGGTCGAGGGGATGATGTTGTCCGGAGCCTTCTTCGGTGCCTGGGGCGCCTCCGCCAGCGGATCGCCCCTGGTCGGTCTGCTGACCGGCGCGGCAGCGGCGATGGTCGTGGCCCTGGTGCACGGCAACCTCAGCCACCGGATGCAGCTGAACACCTACGTGGTCGGACTGTCGCTCAACGTCCTGGTGCTGGGACTGACCAGCTATCTGCTGACCAGCGCCACGCTCACTCTCCCGAACGTCTCGGGCACGAGGATTCCCCTGCTGGCGGACATCCCGGTGATTGGTGAGCCGTTCTTCGACCAGCCGTGGGTCGTCTACCTGGTGCCGGTGGTGGTGCTCCTCATCTGGGCGGTCCGGCGCACCAGGGTCGGGCTCGAGCTGAGGGCCTGCGGAGACGATCCGACAGCCAGTGACCTGACGGGCATCAAGGTCAACGCCAGAAGGCGCCAAGCATTGCTCTGGTGCGGGTTCTGCGCCGGTATCGGCGGTGTCTACCTGTCGGTCTTCCAGGCGAGCTCGTTCACGTCGGGGATGACGGCCGGCCGGGGTTACATCGTCATCGCGGCCGTGATCTTCGGAGGCTGGATGCTGCGCGGCACGATCGGCGCGTGCGCTCTCTTCGGCGTCGCCCAGGGACTGCAGCTGGCGTTGCCCGCGATCGGCTTCAGCTTCTCGCCGCAGCTGCTCACCGCCGTTCCCTACCTGCTGGCGATCGTGTCGCTCGTGGTGCTCGGCAACCGGCTGCACCGACCGATGGCGTTGGGGCAACCCTTCGCTCCGTCCCGTTAGCTGGCGTGGCGAACGGTCCCTGAGCACCACGTGCGAGGAGCCGCCGCGATCTGGTGATCGTGGCGGCTCCCGGCGTGGTGCTTCAGTCGAAGAGAACGACGCCGCGGGTGTTGATCCCGGCATGCATGTCGGCGAACCCCTGCCCGATCTCGTCGAGCGTGTAGGTCCGGGTGATCAGCTCGTCGAGCCGCAGGTTCCCCGCCCGGTAGAGGTCGATCAGGTTCAGGATGTCCCACGTCGGGTTGCACTGCCCGAAGAGTGAGCCCTGGATCCGCTTCTGGTAGAGCGTGAGTTCGGCCAGGTTGACCGGGATACCGCTGTTGGCGCTGTTGCCCAAGCCGGTCACGACAGCCGTTCCGCCCTTGCGGATCGCTGCGAACGCGTCGCCCACGTGGTGGGACTCCACGATCCCCACGGTGACCACGGTGGAGTCGGCGCCTTGACCGTTCGTCAGCTGACGGGCAACTTCAGCTGCCTCCGCCATGTCGGCGAAGGCATGGGTGGCGCCCATGAGCTTGGCCTGCTCCCTCTTGAACTCCACCGGGTCCACGGCGATCACGGCACCGGCGCCCGCATGGAGGGCGCCCTGGACGGCGTGGATGCCGATCCCGCCCACACCCATCACGATCACCACGTGGCCCGGGCGGACTGCTGCGGAGTTCACTGCGGCACCCCAACCAGTGGCGACACCGCAACCGACGAGGCAGGCCTTGTCGAGAGGGATGTCGTGCGGCACCTTCACTGCGGAAGCCGCGGAGACCGTGGTGGTCTCCATGAAGGCCGAGACGCCGCACATCTGGCCGACGGGCTGACCGCCGTCGGCCAAGTGGACGCGGGGCCGCTCCGGCGCCATCCAGACCTTGCCGCCCTCGTCGCAGAGGTTCTGCATGCCGCTGGCGCACCAGCGGCAGCGTCCGCACGCGGGGAGGAAGGAGAGAACCACGTGATCGCCTTCGGCCAGGCCCGACACCGAGGGGCCGACCTTGGTGACCACTCCCGCGCCTTCGTGGCCGAGGGCGAACGGATAGATCGCGACCGGTGAGTCGCCCACTGCGATGTGGTCGTCGGAGTGGCACAGCCCCGCAGCCACCATCTTGACTTGGATCTCGCCCTCGGCCGGGTCACTGACCTCGAGGTCGACGACCTCGTAGGGCCCCGGTGCGCTTCGGACGATCGCGCCACGTGTTCGCATCTGTTGCCTGCTCCCATCGGTTGAGGAATGACGGCAGGACGCGGCCACTGCCGGGCGTCGAGCCGACTCTGCTCCCGTGCGTGGCTAGTGCGCGCACAGGCGTGAAGCGACAGTAGGGCAGGTCCAAGCTTTGCGCAATGCGAGACGTTGACTCACCTTGCGAGACGGGTTAGCGTGATCGGGCAGTCCTGGACGTCAGTTTGATTTTCTTCTCCAGAGGACGATTCATGCCAGATTACGAGACTTTCGACCATCATTCCGCCGAATGTCGCGACGACATCGTCGGCTACTACGCGGCCTTCCGTGACAAGTGCCCAGTCGGCCGTTCGGACGTGCACGAGGAGAACGGCTACGTCTACCTGACCAGGTACGCCGACGTCTTCCGCGTGGCGCGCAACGACGAACTCTTCTCGTCCACCCGCGCCAAGGCCGGCCTGGTGGGCACCGCGATCGTGATCCCCAGTGGGAACTTCGGTGAGAACCTGCAGTTCCCGCTGGAGATGGATCCGCCGGACAACGTCGAGTACCGCAAGCTGCTCGACCTGATCCTGGCTCCGGCCGCGGTCGACGAGCTGCGGCCGATGATCGCCCGCCACGCATCCCGGATCGTCGACGAGTTCATCGAGACGGGCAGCGCGGACCTGGTGCGCGATCTCGCCAATCCGCTGCCGAGCGCGGTGACCCTCGACTGGCTGGGATTCCCGGAGGAGGACTGGCTGCGGATCGGCCGACCGATCCATGACACCTTCACCTCGGAGCCCGGAAGCGAGCGCCAACGGCGCGCCATCGAAGGCGCCATCTACATGGAGCAGCGGATCGCGGAACTGCTCGCCGAGCGCCGCGCGACGCCGGGGGACGACACGATCTCGCTCCTGCTCCAGCAGCGCAAGGCGGACGGCTCGCTGTTCACCGACGCCGAGCTGCTGTCCGTCATCGGGATCGCCATCTCCGGCGGCGTCGACACCACCACGTCGCTCACCGGGTCCGTGCTCGTCCATCTGGACGAGCACCCGGAGATGCGTGAGCAGCTGATCCAGGCGCCGGACCTCCTGATCGACGGCACTGACGAGTTCCTCCGGCGCTACGGGTCCGTCACCGCAATGGCCCGCACCGCCACGGCCGACACCGAGATCGGCGGTTGCCCGGTCAGTGCTGGCGAACGCGTGCTGGTTCCGTGGTTCGCAGCCAATCACGACCCGGCGGTCTTCCCCAGCCCGGAGCAGGTCCAGCTGGACCGCGACGCGAGTCGCCACCTGACCTTCGGGATCGGGACGCACCGGTGCCCGGGCTCCCACCTGGCTCGGGCCATGTTCCAGGAGATGATCCAGCAGGTGCTGACCAGGTTGCCCGACTACCGGGTGGATCGCAGCGGACTGGTGGGGTACCCGTCCCGCGGCAATCACATGGGCTGGGACGTCATCCCGGCAACCTTCACGCCAGGCCCCCGCGTCGGGACCCAGGTCCAGCAGTTCACCGCTGCCTCCGAGCACGTTGCGGACACCTTCGAGGTGGTGGTCGAAGAGGTGTGCGACCAGGCCGACGACGTGATCAGCGTCGCGGTGGCAGCGGCCGACGGCTCGGTGCTGCCCGCATGGTCGCCTGGCGCGCACCTGGAGTTCCGCCTGCCGTCGGGGCGGCTGCGCCAGTACTCGCTGTGTGGCGTACCGGGGGATCGCGGGGTCTACGAGGTCGCCGTGCTGCGGGAGCAGGCCGGTCGGGGTGGGTCGGTCGAAATGCACGAGATCGCCGCGCCCGGGACCCGACTGACCGTCCGCGGCCCGCGCAACCACTTCCCGCTCGTCGATGCCGAGGACTATCTCTTCCTGGCCGGTGGCATCGGCGTGACGCCGCTGTTGGCCATGGCGCGCGCGGCATCGGGGCGCGGCAAGCAGAGCATCGTCGTGTACGGCGGCCGCTCGCGGGGCTCGATGGCCTTTGCCGACCGCTTCGGCGACCTGCCCGGCGTGGAGGTGGACCTGGTTCCCCAGGACGAGCGAGGGGTGCCCGACCTCGAGGCGATCATCGGTCGAGCGGGGCCGGGGACCGCGATCTACTGTTGTGGTCCCAGCGCGATGATCAATGCCGTGCAGGAGGTGTGCGACCAACTGGGGCGCCGGTCGCAGTTGCACGTCGAACGCTTTGCGGCGAGCGACGAGATGGAGGCGCGATTGGCCTCGACGGACGACAACCGTCCGTTCAAGGTGGAGCTCGCCCGAACGCGCAAGGTGCTCGACGTACCTGTCGACAAGCGCCTGATCGAAGTGGTGCGTGAGGAGCTTCCCGGTCTCAACTATGACTGCGAGAAGGGCTTCTGTGGTTCCTGCGAGACGCGGGTCCTGGCTGGCAGGCCCGAGCATCGCGACGAGGTCCTGACGGAGGAGGAGCGCGCCCGCGGCACCTCGATGATGATCTGCGTCAGCAGGTCCGCCACGGACCGGATCGTGCTTGATCTCTGATCATTGGGACGGCCCGGCGCCCATGGTTGGCGCGCGGTGAACGACGGACGCGGCAACACCGAAACGGTGTTGCCGCGTCTTTCATTTGCGCAGGTCAGAAGCCTGATCGTGACGTGAAGAGGTGGCATGACGGACGTTGTTTGGGCCCCTTTGAACACGGCCAAGCGTTTCAGTTGACAAGACATCATCTCGCATTAGAAGATACGTCACATGCACCTGGTGACGACTGACGCCGGTATCGGCCGCCTCGAATCCGACGAGGTCGCGTTGCTGGACACGCCGTTCCCACACCTCGGTGCGGTGTTGGCGGACGCCGGTTCCTTCGCCCCGCTGGCCACTGCCTCGGTGCGTTCGCGAGTCCCGCTCGCCGGCGCCGAGATGGTTGCGCCGCTGGGCACTCCGGGCGCGCTCTGGGGGTGGGCCTCAACTACCGCTCCAAGGCGGCTCGTGCCGGCCGGGACCTGCCGACGGACCCGATCCTCTTCCTGGCGGCACCGACTTCCGTTGCGGCCCCCGGCGCTCGAGTCGCGGTGCCCGCAGGAGTGACCGAGGAGATGGACTACGAGGCCGAGATCGCGCTCGTGATCGGCCGGCCGCTCTACCGGGCCTCGGAGAGTCAGGTGTGGGACTGCATCGCCGGCATCACATCGGCCAACGACATGACGGCCCGTGACGTGATGCGGGCGACCGCAACTCCTGTGCTGGCGAAGAGCTTCCCAGGATTCAAGCCGCTCGGCCCCTCGGTGTGCACCGTCGACGAGTTCGCGCAACGTGACGACATCCCGGTCCGGTCCTGGGTCAACGACGAGCTGCAGCAGGACGACACGAGCGCCGGCTTCATCTTCCAGGTGCCGGAGCTCCTCGCCCGCATCTCCCGACACACCCCTCTGCGTCCTGGTGACGTCGTCCTCACCGGGACGCCGGCGGGCACCGGACAGGACCGCGGATGCTTCCTGGTCCCCGGCGACCGCATCCGCATCGAGATCGGTCCACTGCTGCCGCTGATCACCACAGTGGTCGACGGTCACACCTGATCCGCCGCCGACGTCCGGGCGTCGGCGTACCCATCCTCACCTTTGGCCGACCAAGGAGTCGACATGACCGTCTCGAACCATCCGCAGTACGACCTCGTGCTTGCCGCCGGCACCGTGCTCGACCCGGCCTCGGGTCTCAACCAGCGCTGCGACGTCGCCGTCAGCGGGGAGCAGATCGCAGCGATCGGGCCCGACCTGGCCAGCCACGGCGCCACCGTCGTCGACTGTGCCGGATCCTTGGTCGTTCCGGGCCTGGTCGAGGGACACAGCCACATCTTCCAGCACGTCTCGAAGGTCGGTGCCCCGGCCGACGAGGCCCATCTGCGTCGCGGCGTCGTCGCAGTCGCGGACGCGGGCACGGCGGGAGCATCCACCTTCGACGCCTTCCGCAAGCTGACCGTCGAGGGCAACCAGATGCGGGTGGTGAACTTCCTCAACGTGTCGGTCCTCGGCCTGATCGATTTCCGGTTCGGGGAGTTGCTCAACCCCGACACCCTGAACGTCGAGGACGCGCTCGCCACGGCGGAGGCCAACCCGGACGTCGTGCGTGGCTTCAAGATTCGGCTCTCCGAGGACGTCGTCGGTCCGCGGTGGAGGACGTTGCTCAAGAAGTCGATCGACCTTGCCGAGCAAGCAGGGCTGCCGCTGATGATGCACATCGGTGAGACCGAGGAGCCGTTGCCGGCGGTGCTCGAGTACCTGCGTCCCGGTGACATCGTCGCCCACTGCTACACCGGCAAGCCGCACGGCATCCTGGATGGTGATCGGGTGCTGCCCGAGGTGATGGAGGCACGGGAACGCGGTGTTCTCTTCGACTCCGCGCACGGTCGCAGCAACCTGAGTTTCGAGGTGGCACGACGCGCCATCGCGGACGGCTTCCTGCCTGACCTCCTGAGCTCCGACACCAGTGCACGGAACTGGCACGGCCCCGTCTTCGACCTGACCACCAGCATTTCCAAGCTGCTCGCTCTCGGAGCCCCGTTGGAGGAGTGCATCCGACGGGCGACCGTGGTCCCGGCCGAGCTCCTCGGACTCGCGGGCGAAGGCTATGGCCGCTTGGTGGTGGGCGGGCCGGCACACGTGACGGTGCTGACCGAGACCGCCGAGGTCGTGCTCCCCGATGCCTCCGGGAACCAGATCACCGCTCCGCGACTGGAGCCGACCACGGTCCTGCACCGTGGCGCGTTCGTCGAGACCACCCCGTGGCGCGGGGCAGCTTCGGCGTGACCTCCGTGCACCAGGCACGCGCGAGGCTGCGCGCGGGGTTGGCGGCGGGAGAGCAGCTGCGCGGCACCTTCGTGAAGCTGCCTTCGGCGGACGTCATCGAGGTTGCCGCTGCGACTGGGCTGGACTTCGTCGTCGTCGATCTCGAGCACTCCACGTTGGGGGAGCACGATGCCATCGGACTGGTCCGTCATGCCGATGGTGTCGGGTTCCCGGCACTGGTCCGGCTGCCCTCGGTGGACCACGGTCTGGTCGCGCGGCTGCTGGAGAACGGCGCGGCGGGCATCCAACTGTCCTCGCTGCGCTCCCACGAAGAGGCCAGGACCTTGCAGAATGCCTGTCATCACGCGCCGCGCGGCGAACGGTCGGTCAGCCTCGCCAACCGGGCTGCGGGGTTCGGCCGGACCGCGCTCGCGGACTACCTGGAGCGGGAACAGGAGTCTCCTCCGGTGCTGGTGGGACAGATCGAGTCCGATGTCGAGGGCGACCTGAGCAAGGTCCTGACCGGCCTCGACGTCGCGTTCGTGGGGGTCACGGACCTGGCGGTCCACCTGGGACTTCCGGATCGAGAGCAGCTCGACCGCGCGGTGGGGGAGATCCGTCGCGCTGCCGAGCGCGCCGGAGTCAACTTCGGCGGCTGGGCCGCGAGCAGTGCGGACGCCGCGGCGCTGGACGGCGCGGGATATGTCGTGATCGGTTCCGACCTCCAGCTGTTGGCCACCGCGCTGCACGAGCTCACTGCGCCACACATCGATTGACCAACCACCACTTGGAGGAGCCATGAGCACGCTCAACCCCCACCTGTTCGGCAAGGTCGTCAACTGGGACGACATCCCCCAGCGGGAGGTGCGGCCAGGGGTACGACGGCGGATCTTCTCCACCGACGAGGTGATGATCGCCCACCACGAGCTGGAGGTCGGGATGACCTTGAACCCGCACCGCCATGAGGACTTCGACCAGTTGGTCTTCATCGCGCAGGGCCGGTGCAACTACTACGTCGATGGGACGCCCAACGAGATGGGGCCGGGTTCCTTCCTCCTGGTGCCCAGGGGAGCGGAGCACTACGTGGAGCCGACCCAGGGCCCCTGCATCAACATCGACTTCTTCACGCCGCCGCGCGCCGACCTGCTGGCGAAGCTCGAGGGGCCACTGACCCCTCCCACAGATCCTGCGTGACCGCAGGCCCACGACACGTCCGAGGAGATGCGCCGATGTTCCACAAGGTCCTGGTCGCCAACCGCGGTGAGATCGCCGTACGAGCCTTCCGGGCGGCGTGTGAGCTCGGCGTGCGCACGGTGGCCGTCTTCCCGTGGGAGGACCGCAACAGCGAGCACCGGCTGAAGGCTGACGAGGCCTACCAGATCGGTGAGCCCGGGCACCCGGTGCGGGCATACCTGGATCCTGAACTGGTGGTCCAAGCCGCACTGCGGGCCGGCGCGGACGCCGTCTACCCCGGCTACGGGTTCGCGTCCGAGAACCCGGATCTCGCCGCGGCCTGTGCGAAGGAGGGAATCACCTTCGTCGGGCCCGACGCAGAGGTCCTTGCCCTCACCGGAAACAAGGCACGGGCGGTCGAGGCTGCGCGGAGTGCCGGCATCCCGGTGCTGGCGAGCGTGCCGCCGTCTGCCGACCCGGAACAGCTGTTCCGCGCCGCCGCCGCGTTGCCGTTCCCGGTCTTCGTCAAGGCGGTCGCAGGCGGTGGTGGCCGGGGCATGCGACGGGTGGATGAGCCCGCAGCACTCGCCGACGCGATCGCCACCTGCATGCGGGAAGCCGAGGCGGCGTTCGGTGACCCCACGGTCTTCGTCGAGCAGGCAATGGCGGACCCCCGGCACATCGAGGTCCAGGTCTTGGCGGACGCCGACGGTGAGGTGATCCATCTCTTCGAACGCGACTGCTCGGTCCAACGGCGTCACCAGAAGGTCGTCGAGATCGCGCCAGCTCCCGGGCTGGACCCCGAGCTCCGTGACCGGATGTGCGCCGACGCGGTCACCTTCGCCCGCGCCATCGGCTACGTCAACGCAGGAACCGTCGAGTTCCTCCTCGGACCGGACGGTTCCTATGCGTTCATCGAGATGAACCCACGGATCCAGGTCGAGCACACGGTGACCGAGGAGGTCACCGACGTGGACCTGGTCCGGGCGCAACTACGGATCGCGGCCGGGGCGACACTGGCCGATCTCGGGCTTGCCCAGGAGCGGATCCTGGTGCGTGGCGCTGCCCTTCAGTGCCGGATCACCACGGAGGATCCCGCCAACGGGTTCCGGCCCGACACGGGGCGCATCACCGCCTACCGTTCGCCCGGTGGATCCGGGGTCCGGCTCGACGGCGGCACCGCCTACACCGGCGCCGACGTGAGTGCCCACTTCGACTCGATGCTCACGAAGCTGACCTGCCGGGGGCGCGACTTCCACACGGCGGTGACCCGGGCCCGCCGTGCCATCGCCGAGTTCCGGATCCGTGGCGTGGCCACCAACATCTCGTTCCTCCAGGCGGTGCTGGACGAGCCGGACTTCGTCGCCGGCCGACTGACCACCTCCTTCATCGAGGACCACCCGCACCTGCTCACGGCACGCTCCAGCGCGGACCGAGCAACCAAGTTGCTCGCGTGGCTGGCGGACGTGACCGTGAACCAGCCGTACGGCGTCGCTCCGGTGACGGTGCCGGCGGCGGCCAAGTTGCCTCCCGTCGACCTGACGTCGACGCCACCGGAGGGTTCGCGGCAGCTGCTCGGCCGCCTCGGTCCCGAAGGGTTCGCGCGGCACCTGAGGGAACAGGACACGGTCGGGGTCACCGACACCACCTTCCGCGACGCTCACCAGTCACTCCTTGCCACGCGGGTCCGTAGCCGCGACCTGCTCGACGTGGCTGGCCATGTCGCTCGGCTCACTCCTCAGCTGCTCAGCGTGGAGGCCTGGGGAGGTGCCACGCACGACGTGGCACTCCGCTTCCTGGCCGAGGATCCGTGGCAGCGACTCGAGGGTCTCCGTGAGGCGATTCCGAACGTCTGCCTGCAGATGCTGCTCCGTGGTCGCAACACGGTCGGGTACACGCCCTACCCCGTGGCCGTGACCGACGCCTTCGTCGCCGAGGCGACCCGCTCGGGCATCGATGTCTTCCGGATCTTCGACGCGCTCAACGACGTGGAGCAGATGCGTCCCGCGATCGACGCGGTGCTCCGGACCGGAACCGCCGTGGCCGAGGTGGCGCTGTGCTACACCGGCGACCTCAACGATCCGGCGGAGGAGACATACACCCTCGACTACTACCTTCGGCTGGCGGAGCGGATCGTTGCTGCCGGCGCGCACGTGCTGGCGATCAAGGACATGGCGGGGTTGCTCCGTGGCCCCGCGGCACGGCGGCTGGTGCTGGCGCTGCGGGAGGAGTTCGAGCTCCCCGTGCACCTGCACACCCATGACACGGCCGGGGGCCAGTCGGGAACCCTGCTGGCAGCCATCGTCGCCGGTGTCGACGCCGTCGACGCAGCGAGCGCGCCGATGGCCGGCAACACCTCGCAGCCCTCGTTGTCGGGACTGGTGGCCGGGACGGACCACGCTGCCCGGGAGACGGGACTCGATCTGGACGCGGTCTGCGCGCTCGAGCCCTACTGGGAGGCGATGCGCCGAACGTACGCGCCGTTCGAGTCGGGACTCCCGGCTCCGACCGGGCGGGTCTACACCCACGAGATCCCGGGCGGGCAACTCTCCAATCTCCGGCAGCAGGCGATCGCGCTCGGACTGGGCGAGAGGTTCGAGGAGGTCGAGACGACGTACGCAGCCGCCAACCAGATCCTCGGAAACATCATCAAGGTGACGCCGACCTCCAAGGTCGTGGGCGATCTCGCCCTGCACCTGGTGGGCAGCGGCGTCGACCCGTCGGACTTCGCCCGGGAGCCGGAGAAGCACGACATCCCCGACTCGGTCGTCGGCTTCCTCGCCGGGGAGCTGGGGACCCCGCCCGGTGGCTGGCCGGAGCCGTTCCGGACCCGGGCGCTCGCCGGACGTGAACCACGTCGGGCAGCCGTGACGCTGTCGGCGGTTGATGAGGCCGACCTCGCCGCGTCGCCCCGTGGCACGCTGGACCGGCTGCTCTTCCCCGGTCCGTCTGCGACCTACCGGGAGAGCGTGGAGCAGTACGGTGCGCTGACACTGCTGCCCACGTTGGAGTACCTCTACGGACTGCGTCCCGGGCACGAGCACGTGGTCGAGCTCGAAGCCGGCAAGACACTCCTGATCACCTTGGAGTCCATCAGCGAGGCCGACGAACGCGGCTTCCGGACCGTGATGTGCACCATCAACGGACAGCTGCGACCGATCACCGTGCGAGACCGCTCCATCGCGTCGGAGACGCCGGCCCGGGAACGCGCCGACACCTCCCGGCCCGGACAGGTGGCTGCGCCGTACGCCGGCGTCGTCACCGTCCTTGTTTCGGAAGGTTCCCACGTGGAGGCGCATGACGTTGTCGCGACGATCGAGGCGATGAAGATGGAGGCCCAGATCACCGCACCGGTTGCCGGAGTGGTGCAGCGGGTCCCGGTCGCGGGGCCGCAGGGCGTCGAGGAGGCGACCTCCTCCTGGTGATCGAGTGACGCACGGGCCCGCAGGGGCTCCGGCCGCGGTGCGGCCCGAGGGGCCCGGGGGCCTGTCGGGGCGGCACGGCAAGATTGACCCCATGAGCAACGAGGTCGTTCCCGCCACTCCTGAGGCCAAGGACCGTCACCACCTCCTGGTTGAGGAGGTGGAAGAGGCCCGCTGGCGCTACTACGTGCTCGACGACCCGACCCTCTCCGATGCCGACTTCGACGTGCGGATGCGCGAGCTGGAGTCGCTGGAGGAGGAGTTCCCGGAGCTCCGCACGCCCGACTCGCCCACGCAGAAGGTCGGGGGCGGGGTCTCCACCGACTTCACCCCGGTCGACCACCTCCAGCGCATGGAGAGCCTCGACAATGCCTTCTCCGACGAGGAGCTGGACGTCTGGTACGCCCGCTTGGGACGCGACGGTGTCGAGGCACCACCGCTGCTGTGCGAGCTGAAGGTCGACGGGTTGGCGATCAACCTGCTCTACGAGGGCGGTCGCCTGGTGAGAGCCCTCACCCGCGGTGACGGCACCACGGGCGAAGACGTCACTCCCAACGTGCGCACCATCGCGAGCATCCCGCACCGGCTCACCGGCACCGAGGAGTTCCCGGTGCCGGAGCTGGTCGAGGTGCGCGGTGAGGTGTTCTTGCCGGTGGAGGCCTTCGAGCGCCTCAACGAATCGATGCGTGACGCCGGCAAGCCGGCGTTCGCCAACCCCCGCAACGCCGCCGCCGGCTCGTTGCGCCAGAAGAACCCCAAGGTCACCGCCACCCGGGCTCTCGGCATGGTCTGCCACGGCATCGGCGCGCGTCGAGGCTTCGAGCCGTCGTCGCAGTCCACGGCCTACGACGCACTCCGTGCCTGGGGCCTGCCCACCTCCGACCGGGTCAAGGTGTTGCCCGACCTGACCGCAGTGCGTGAGTTCATCGCCTACAACGGCGAGCACCGACGCTCGGTCGAGCACGAGATCGACGGTGTCGTGATCAAGGTCGATTCGGTCGCCGACCAGCGCCGGCTCGGCTCCACCAGTCGCGCGCCGCGCTGGGCCATCGCCTGGAAGTATCCGCCCGAGGAGGTCAACGCCAAGCTGCTGGCGATCGAGGTCAACACCGGACGCACCGGGCGGGTGACGCCGTTCGGGGTGATGGAGCCCACGAAGGTGGCCGGCTCGACGGTGGAGCGGGCCACCCTGCACAACTTCTACGAGGTGAAGCGCAAGGACGTGCGTCCAGGTGACACGGTGATCCTGCGCAAGGCGGGCGACGTCATCCCGGAGATCCTCGGGGCGGTGCCCGCACTGCGCCCCGATGGCCTCGAGGAGTGGGTGCCGCCAACCACGTGCCCCGCCTGCGGCACCGAGCTGGTGGAGCAGAAGGAGGGCGACAAGGACCGACGGTGCCCCAACCACCGCTCGTGCCCGGCCCAGCTGCTGGAGCGGGTCTTCCACGTGGCCGGCCGCGGCGCCTTCGACATCGAGGGCTTGGGCTCGGAGGCGGCCGCGGCCCTGCTGGACGCCGGTCCCGACGTGCTGGTCGACGAGGGGGATCTCTTCGACCTCGACATCGACAAGTTGTTGCGCACGTCGTTGTTCACCCGTGCCCCCAAGAAGGGGAGGAGGGCCTGCAGCTGACCGCCAACGGTGAGAAGCTGCTGGGCAACCTCCAGGAGCGCAAGGACGTGCCGCTGTGGAGGGTGGTGGTCGCGCTGTCGATCCGCCACGTCGGTCCGACCGCTGCCCGAGCACTTGCCACGGCCTTCGGCTCGATGACCGCGATCGCCGATGCCGACGAGGCCGCCCTGGCCGACGTCGAAGGAGTGGGGCCGACGATCGCCGCCTCGGTCCGTCGTTGGTTCGACGACGAGGAGGCTGGCGCCAGTTGGCACCGAGCGATCATCGACAAGTGGGCCGCGGCCGGCGTACGCATGGAGGACGAGCGCGACGAGGAGGTCCCGCGCACCCTCGAGGGGCTCACCGTCGTGGTGACCGGCTCACTGGTCAACTACACCCGTGACTCGGTCAAGGAGGCGATCATCGCCCGTGGCGGCAAGGCCTCGGGATCGGTCTCGAAGAAGACGGACTTCGTCGTGGTGGGGGAGAGCGCCGGGTCCAAGGCCGCAAAGGCGGAGGAGCTCGGGCTCACCATCCTCGACGAGGCCGGGTTCGAGGCGCTGCTCGCCGGTGGGCCCGATGCCTTGGCGTGATCGGCTGGTCGGTCACCGACGCTGACCTCAGGTCGTGCCGACTCCGTCCCCGGGAGGTGGCCGCGCGGTCGGTTGGCGGTGGTCCCAACTAGGATTCGGACCATGCCCGAGAACTCTGCGATCGGCGCGTCGGCAGAGATCACCCGCGACGAGGTGGCCCACTTGGCCAACCTCGCGCGGATCGAACTCTCCGATGCCGAACTCGACCACCTTGCCCCGCAACTGTCGCTCATCCTCGACTCCGTGCGCTCGATCGGCGCGGTCGCGGGTGACGACGTGCCCGCCACCTCCCACCCGCTGCCGCTGACCAACGTCTTCCGTGAAGACGTCGTCACGCCCGGCCTGACGGCGGAGCAGGCGTTGGCGATGGCACCGGAGAGCGAGAACCAGCGGTTCAGCGTGCCGCGGATCCTGGGGGACGAGCAGTGAGCGAGTGGCTGACCAGGACCGCGGCCGAACTGGCCGACGCGCTCGCTGCTGGCGAGGTGACCTCCGTCGAGCTGACCCGGGCTCACCTCGACCGGATCGCTGCCGTTGACGGCACCGCCGAGTCCGGCGTGCACGCCTTCCTGCACGTCGACTCCGACGGAGCGCTGGCCGAGGCGGCCGCCTCCGACGCGCGCCGCGCCGAGGGCAAGCCGCTGAGCGCGCTCGACGGCGTCCCGATCGCGGTGAAGGACGTGCTCACCACGGTGGGCCAACCCACCACCTGCGGCTCCAGGATCCTCGACGGCTGGATCCCGCCGTACGACGCCACGGTGGTCACGAAGCTCAAGGCGGCGGGCCTGCCGATCCTGGGCAAGACCAACATGGACGAGTTCGCGATGGGGTCCTCCAGCGAGCACTCGGCCTACGGTCCGACGCGCAATCCGTGGAACCTCGACCGGATCCCCGGCGGCTCCGGCGGCGGCTCGGCCGCTGCCGTTGCAGCGTTCGAGGCTCCGCTTGCGCTCGGCACCGACACGGGCGGCTCGATCCGGCAGCCCGGAGCGGTGACCGGCACCGTCGGCGTGAAGCCCACATACGGTGCGTTCTCGCGCTACGGCCTCGTGGCCATGGCCAACTCACTCGACCAGGTCGGCCCCGTGACCCGTACGGTGCTCGACGCAGCGCTGCTGCACGAGCTGGTCGCCGGTCACGACCCACTCGACTCCACGAGCATCGACGCACCGGTGCCCGATGTCGTCGCCGCTGCCCGTCAGGGCGCGGCCGGTGACATGAAGGGGCTGCGCGTCGGCGTCATCAAGGAGCTCTCCGGCGAGGGCTACCAGGCCGGTGTCGAGGCGAGGTTCCGCGAGACCGTCGACCAGCTCGTCTCGGCGGGAGCCGAGGTCATCGAGGTGTCGTGCCCCAACTTCGTGCACGCGCTGGGCGCCTACTACCTGATCATGCCGAGCGAGGCGTCCTCCAACCTCGCCAAGTTCGACGCGATGCGATTCGGCCTGCGGGTGCTGCCCGAGGGCGTCGAGGCGCCGAGCGCCGAGGAGGTCATGCGGGCCAGCCGCGACGCCGGTTTCGGTGACGAGGTCAAGCGCCGCATCATCCTCGGGACCTACGCCCTGTCGAGCGGCTACTACGACGCCTACTACGGTCAGGCACAGAAGGTTCGCACGCTGATCCAGCGCGACTTCGACGCCGCCTTCGAACAGGTCGACGTGCTCGTGTCGCCGACTGCTCCGACCACCGCGTGGGCCCTGGGCGAGAAGCTCGACGACCCGTTGGCGATGTACCAGGGCGATCTGGCCACCATCCCTGCCAACCTGGCGGGCGTCCCGGGCATCTCGGTGCCCGTCGGCGTGGCCGAGGAGGACGGCCTCCCCGTCGGCTTCCAGATCCTGGCACCCGCGATGGCCGACGACCGGCTCTACCGGGTGGGCGCGGCCGTCGAGGCGCTGGGTGCCCAACAACGTGGAGGCCCGTTCCTCGGTCTCGACGATCTCGACGCGCGGCTCGAGGCCGCCGGCACCGTGGAGGTGGCCCGATGAGCAACGCGACCCTGCCGTCCTTCGAGGCGGTTCTCGAGAGCTACGACCCGGCGATGGGTCTGGAGATCCACGTCGAGCTGAACACGAACTCCAAGATGTTCTGTGGCTGTCCGACCGAGTTCGGCGGCGAGCCGAACACCCAGGTGTGCCCGGTCTGCCTGGGCCTGCCCGGAGCGATGCCGGTGGTCAATGGCCGGGCCATCGAAGCGGCGATCCGGATCGGCCTGGCGCTCAACTGCGAGATCGCGGAGTGGTGCCGTTTCGCCCGGAAGAACTACTTCTACCCCGACATGCCGAAGAACTTCCAGACCTCGCAGTACGACGAGCCGATCGCGTTCGAGGGCTACCTCGACGTGGACGTGGACGGCGAGACCTTCCGCGTCGAGATCGAGCGAGCGCACATGGAGGAGGACACCGGCAAGGCCACCCACGTTGGGGGCTCAACCGGCCGGATCCAGGGCGCCGACTACTCCCTGATCGACTACAACCGAGCCGGCATCCCCCTGATCGAGATCGTCACCAAGCCGATCCTCGGGGCGGGCGCCAAGGCACCGGAGGTGGCCAAGGCCTACGTGGCGGCGGTCCGTGAGCTGATCGTCGCGCTCGGTGTCTCGGACGCCCGGATGGACCAGGGCTCGATCCGCGCCGACGTCAACCTGTCGCTCTCGCCGAAGGGTTCGGGCACGCTCGGTACCCGTACCGAGACCAAGAACGTGAACTCGCTGCGTTCAGTCGAGCGGGCCGTGGGCTATGAGATGCGCCGCCACGCCCTGGTGCTGGGCGGCGGCGAGAAGATCCTCCAGGAGACCAGGCACTGGCACGAGGACACCTCTGTCACCACCAGCGGTCGCCCCAAGTCCGACGCCGACGACTATCGGTACTTCCCCGAGCCCGACCTGGTGCCGGTGGCCCCGACGCGCGCATGGGTCGAGGAGTTGCGGGCCACCCTCCCTGAGTTCCCGTGGCTGCGCCGGGCGCGGCTGCAGGCCGAGTGGGGCTTCTCCGACATGGAGATGCGCGACACGGTGGGCGCTGGAGCATTCGACCTGGTCGAGCAGACCATCGCGGAGGGCATCGCTCCCCAGGCCGCCCGCAAGTGGTGGCTCACCGAGTTGGCCCGCCGTGCCAACGAGACGGGTGTCGAGGTCGCCGAGCTCGGCGTCACCCCGGCGCAGGTGGCCCAGGTGCAGAAGCTCGTCGACGGCGGCACGATCAACGACAAGCTGGCCCGGCAGGTCTTCGACGGCCTGCTCGCAGGTGAAGGCACGCCCGAGGAGATCGTCGCGGCCCGTGGACTCGAGATCGTCTCCGACGAGGGTGCACTCTCGGCGGCCGTCGACAAGGCCATCGCCGAGAACCCCGACATCGCCGACAAGATCCGTGACGGCAAGGTGGCTGCAGCCGGTGCCCTCATCGGCGCGGTGATGAAGGAGATGCGCGGACAGGCTGACGCCGGTCGGGTGCGCGAACTGGTGCTCGAGAAGCTCACCTGAGTCACTGCACGATCCCGCCAGCACCCGGTCCGCGACTGCGGGACCGGGTGCTGGTCATTTCGAGGCGCGCCGGTCCTCCGGTGTACCGTGAAGCGTCGCCGTGCCCACGGTCGACGTACAACTTGAAACCACGTCGTGTGGTGGGGAAGCCGGTGCGACTCCGGCGCTGACCCGCAGCCGTGATTCTCCCGTTCGGGCGGGGGACGAGCCGGAGCACCTGCCAGCGATGCACCTTTATCAGCGCTGTCGCGGAATGCAGCGGGTGGGAGCCCCGAGGCCCTTCCCGTTCGTCACAGCGGGAAGGAAATCATGAAGACGATGCATGTACGTCGGGCCATCGGCCTGGCCGGAGCTGGTGTGCTTGCCGCCGGGCTCACTGTTGCGCTCCCCATGGGAGCAGCGCAGGCCGAGCCTGATCCCCAGCCGGCTGCGACCGGTGCCACGTGGCTCGCTACGCAGCCCGTGGACGGCTTGATCAACGTCAAGAACGAGTACGACGGCGAGGTCTTCGAAGGCGTCGACCAGGGGTTGTCCCTCGACGTTGCCTTCGCGCTCAATGCTGTCGGCGGACAGGGCGACACCGTCACCGAGATCCTCGACGCGGTGGCCGGTGAGGTGGAAGCCGGAAAGTACATCCAGGGGGATGAGTACGACTGGCAGGAGCCCTACGACTTCCAGCAGGTCGGTTACTACTCCGGCGCGACGGCCAAGACACTGACTGCTGCTGTCGAGCTCGGTGGCGATCCCACGAGCTTCGGTGGAGTCGATCTGGTGGATCGGCTGGAGGAGCTCGTCACCCCGAGCGGTCGCATCGAGGACGACAGCTTCTTCGGCGACTACGCAAACGTGATCGGGCAGAGCTTCGCGGTGCGTGGCCTCCAGGGCGCCGGTGATGACGCGTCTGCCGCCGTGGCCGACGCGGTGACCGAGTTCCTCGTGCTCCAGCAGTGCGACAACGGTGGGTTCCGGCTCAACTTCAACGGTGCAGACGCCGGGTGCACCGACGATGCCGATGCCGACCCCGACGCAACCTCCAACGCGCTGGTGGCCCTGAGCTCGATCGAGACCCCGGACGCCGAGGTCGAGGCCGCCCTCGCCGATGGCACCGACTACCTGCTCGACATCCAGAAGGCAGACGGCTCCTTCGGCGGCGGCACCAGCACCGAGGAGTCCAACTCGAACTCGACCGGGCTGGCCGGCTCGGCGCTGGCTGCGCTCGGCGAGACCGAGGCTGCGACGGATGCTGCCGCGTGGGTGCGCGCTCACCAGCTGACCGGCCTCACGACATGTGAAGCCGGTATCGGTGCAGATGCCGGCGCGATCGCCTACAACGACGCCGATGCAGCCGCTGCTGCGAAGGACGGAATCGGCGATCTGGAAAGGGGCGTCTTCGTCCGCGCCGCTGCTCAGGCACTTCCGGTGCTGACACTCACTCCGGCCGCCGTGGGTGACCTCGCGGTGAAGGGCAAGGCGGGCTTCATCCAGGCGGGTTCCGCCACCAAGGTGACCGTCACCGGTCTCGCGGCTGGCGAGCGTGCCTGCCTCACCGGCGGCAAGGCAGCAGTCGTGGTGACCGGCTCCGGCAGCGCCACCGTGACGGCCAAGGCGGGCACGGGCGTCCGCACGCTGACCCTGGTGACCGCCGGCGACGCGACCGCGCAGACCACCGTCTCGGTGCTCGGCAAGGCGAAGCTCAAGGTGCAGGCGGCGAAGAAGAAGGTCAAGAAGACCAAGAAGAACAAGATCACGGTCAAGGGACTCGTCGCCGGCGAGAAGGTCAAGGTCGCGCTGCGTGGCAAGAAGGTCGCGGCGGGCAAGGCCAATGCCAAGGGCGTCTTCAAGGCCAAGTTCAAGGTCGGCAAGAAGACCGGCAACGCCAAGGTCAAGGCGGTCGGGCAGTTCGCCAACCGCAAGGGCGCAACCAAGTTCAAGGTGCGATGAACCGTCTACGTTCGATGCTCGGTCCAGCCGTCGCGGTGCTGCTCACCGCGACGGCCTGGGTCGTGCTGCCCGGTGGCCTCACCCAGCCTGCAGCTGCTGCGGCCTGCACCGGGAACAGCGGTGTGACGGTGGTCGTCGACTACAACGAACTCGGCGGAATCCAAGCAGGATGCGCCAACGGCTCGGGTGGCAAGAGCGCCAGCGCCGCCTTCGCGGAGGCCAACTTCACGCTCTCCTTCGTGCGTGACGATCCCGCCAACGGTTTCGTCTGCCGGGTGGCCGGGTTGCCCACCGGGTCGGTCTGTGGGAACACTCCGCCAGCGGACGCCTACTGGGGGCTCTGGTACTCCGACGGCACCAGCGGCACCTGGACCTACGCGACCCGCGGGGTCAATCAGCTGAAGGTGCCCAACGGCAGCTTCGTTGCCTTCGCTTGGCACCAGGGAGGCGGTCGCGCAGAGGCGCCCGACGTAGCGCCTCGGCGCAGCACGCCCGAGAGTCCGAAGCCGACCAAGAAGCCGACGACCAACCCCACGACCAAGCCGACCAAGAAGCCGACGACACGTCCGGCCTCGCCGACGAGCACGCCGACGTCGGCACCGTCCAGCAGCGACGCGGAGAAGTCGGAGTCGACGGGACCCTCAGGGAGTCCGTCTGCTTCCGAGAGTCCGAGCGACGAGGCCACGGACTCCTCGGAGTCCGCGAGCCCGAGCGACGACAGCAGCACCGACCTTCCCACCGTCGACGACATCACCGAGGGGCCGCCGGAGAGTGGCACCGTCGAGAACGCTGACGACGGTGGTGCCGACGACGGGTTGCCCATGTGGATTCCGTTCGTGGCAGTGGTCGTGATCGTGGCCGCCGGTGCCGCAGTCGTCGTACGGCGACGGCTGGGGTGAGCGGCGGCTCCGCACGTGTCCGGCTGGCCCGAGAGCTGCACCCCGGGGCATGGTGGGTGTGGGCGATCGGGTTGGCCGCTGCGGCGACCTTCACGACCAACCCGTTCCTGATCGGGTTGCTCGTCGTGGTCATCACGGTCGTGGTGCTCGCCTGCCGTGGTGATGGCATGTGGGCGAGAGCCTTCAAGTTCTATCTGATCCTCGGGCTGGTCATCGTCATCACTCGGGTGTTCTTCCGGGTCGTGCTCGGCAGCGGCGCGGGTGGGCACGTGTGGCTCGACCTGCCGGAGATCCCGCTACCCGACTGGGCCGCCGGCATCAGCCTGTTGGGACCGATCACTCGCGAAGCGGTGCTGGCGGGGTTGTACGACGGCATGCGTCTCGGCGCCATCGTGGTGGCGGTCGGAGCAGCGAACGCCCTGGCCAACCCGAAGCGGCTGATGAAGTCGCTGCCGCCCGCCCTCTACGAGATCGGCACCGCACTCGTGGTGGCGGTCACCGTGCTGCCCCAGTTGGCGGACAGCGCGGTGCGGGTGAAGCACGCCCAGGAGTTGCGTGGTGGTCCGCCCGGGAGGATCCGCGGGCTCCGCCGCCTGATCGTGCCGGTCCTCGAGGACGCCTTCGAGCGCTCGCTCTCCTTGGCTGCCGGGATGGACTCACGGGGTTACGGCCGCCCCGGCGAGGCGCCAGCGGGTCAGCGGCGGTTGACCGGCGCCGTGATGCTGCTCGGCCTGATGGGGGTGTGCATCGGCGTCTACGGCTTCCTCGACGGCACCACGTCGTTGTGGTTGGGCACACCGATGATGTTCGCCGGCATCGCGCTTGCGCTGATCGGCTTCGTGCTCGCAGGGCGCCGGGTCCAGCGCACCCGCTACCGGCCGGATCGGTGGCAGTCGGCCGAGGTGGCCGTGGCGCTGTCCGGAGTCGCGGCGGGGGTGGTCCTGTGGTGGGTCAACACCGAGCAGTGGGCCGTGGCGATGCCCGCCGTGTCGGAGGTGCCGCCGGTGAGCGCGGCGGCCCTGATCGGCGTACTCCTGGGCGTGGTGCCGTTGTTCGTCGCACCGCCGCCGGTGACGAGTCAGGCACGCGATGAGGAGATGGTGGAGTCATGATCGAGTTGCGTGGCGTTCGGTTCGGCTACGACGACCGGACCGTGCTGGACGGCATCGACCTCACGGTCGAGGAGGGCGAGCTGATGCTGCTCGCCGGCCCCACCGGCGTCGGCAAGTCGACGTTGCTCGGTGTCGTCGCCGGCCTGGTGCCCGGCTACACCGGCGGCACCCTCAGCGGTGACGTGTTGCTCGACGGCGAGAGCATCATCGAGCGACCGGCCCGTGAGCGGGCGCACTCGATCGGATACGTGGGGCAGAACCCCGCCGCATGGTTCGTCACCGACACCGTCGAGGAGGAGCTCGCGTACGGCATGGAGCAGCTGGGGCTGCCCGCGGAGACCATGCGTCGGCGGGTGGAGGAGACCCTCGACCTGCTCGGCATCGCCGACCTGAGGCACCGTGACCTGCGCACGTTGTCGGGCGGCCAGCAGCAGCGTGTCGCGATCGGTTCGGTGCTCACGATGCACCCACGGTTGCTGGTGCTCGACGAGCCCACTTCGGCACTCGATCCGACCGCCGCCGAGGACGTGCTCGCCACGATCACCCGCCTGGTGCACGACCTCGGCATGTCGGTGCTCGTCGCCGAGCACCGGCTGGAGCGGGTGGTGCCGTTCGCCGACCGGATGTGCCTGTTGCGCCCGGACGGCTCGTTGCAGGTGGACGAACCATCCATCGTGCTGGCCGATTCGCCGATCGCCCCACCACTCGTCGAACTCGGCCGCTTGGCCGGGTGGGAACCGCTGCCGTTGAGCGTGCGAGATGCCCGTCGTCGTACGTCGTCGCTCAAGCCGGCGCTCGAGGCCGGCCCCGAGGTGGTCGCCGACAGGCCGGCGGGCGACACGCGGGTGGCAGCGACGGAGCTCGTGGTCACCCACGGCAAGCGAGTCGTCCTGCGTGGTGTGTCCATGCAGTTGCATGCCGGCCGGATCACGGCCCTCATGGGTCGCAACGGAGCCGGCAAGTCCACCTTGTTGTGGACGCTCCAGGGGCGGCTCGCACGTGACGCCGGACGCCTGAGCGTGGGCGGCGCCGATCCCCACACGACGAAGCGTGAGCAACGGCGTGAACTGGCCGGGATGGTGCCGCAGACCGCCGTCGACCTGCTCTACCTGGAGACGGTGGCCGAGGAGTGCGCGGCCGCTGACCAGTCCGCCGGTGCCGAGACGGGCACCTGCCGCGCGCTCCTGGAACGGATGGCGCCCGGTATTCGCGAAGAGACGCACCCGCGGGACCTGTCCGAGGGACAGCGATTGGCGCTGGCCGTCTCCATCGTCCTCACCGCACGGCCGCCGGTGCTGCTGCTCGACGAGCCGACGCGCGGGTTGGACTACCCGGCGAAGGCGGCTCTGGCCGAGATGCTCGTCGGCCTGGCCGAGGAGGGGCGCGCGGTCCTGGTGGCCACCCACGACGTCGAGTTCGTGGCCCGGGTTGCCGACGAGGTGATCGTGATCGCCGAGGGCGAGGTCGTCTCGTCAGGCCCGGTACGCCGCGTGGTCGCCGAGTCGCCGGCCTTCGCTCCGCAGGTCATGAAGGTGCTCGGACCGCAATGGCTGCGGGTCGACGAGGTCGCGCGGGCGCTGGGGGCGACCCGGTGAGCACGGTCAACGCGCTTCCGGTGGGGCGGCGTACCGCTGCTGTCTTGGCCGTGACGTCGTTCGCGGGCCTGATGATGCTCTGCTGGCCGCTGCTGCTCGACGTGGGGGCGGGGAGCGGGTCGACCCGCCGTTCCTTTTCATGCTGTTGCTGCCGCTCATGCTCATGGTGGTGCTGGCAGAGATGAGCGAGGGCGGGATGGACGCCCGGGTCCTTGCGATCCTCGGGGTGCTGGCAGCGATCAACGGCGTGCTGCGCGGCATCAGCGCCGGGACGGCGGGCATCGAGCTGGTCTTCTTCCTGCTCATCTTGGGCGCGAGGGTCTTCGGTGCTGGATTCGGCTTCGTGCTGGGCACGTTGTCGCTGTTCGTCTCGGCGCTGGTGACTGCTGGTGTGGGTCCGTGGCTGCCCTTCCAGATGCTCGTCGCCGGCTGGGTCGGCCTCGGTGCAGGTTTGCTGCCGAAGCGAGTGTCGGGGCGCCGAGAGATCGTGATGCTGTGTGTCTACGGGGCGCTGTCGGCGTTCCTCTACGGGCTGTTCATGAACCTCTCGGGCTGGCCGTTCCTGCTCGGCGTCGAGGTGCCGGGATACGAGCAGACGCAACTCTCCTATGTCGCTGGGGCGTCCCTGCTCGACAACCTGCACCGGTTCGGCCTCTACGTGGTGGTGACCTCCATGGGCTGGGACCTGGGACGCGCCGTGACCAATGTGGTCGCCATCGCCCTTCTCGGCCCTGCCATCCTCGCCACCCTGCGCCGCGCCGCCCGCCGAGCCGTCATCCACCGCAGCGGATGAAGGTCACGAGAGCCGATCTGCCATCGCTGCGCTTCGTAGCTCGTCCACTGTGTCGATCTCACCAACGAATGACCGCTCTTCGTCGTCGAGTCCGGGGAACCGGATCATTCCAGACGCGACCTCACCCAGGAGCGCGCCGTTGAGAAGCGGATAGAGTTCGCCATCGCTTCGTCCGCCCCGGCGAACCGCGACAACCGCGACTATCTCGTTGAGCGCGCCCAAACTGTCAACCATCTTGTGTGGATCCGCATCCGGCCCTAGACCGATGGTCAAAACGATCTCCTCGGGCACCTTCTCCTCCGTGGTCCAGTCAGGACGAATGGTCACTGAGATCGCCCTCTCATCTGCGCTTGGATCCTCGAACGGAGTAACGGTGGGACGTGTTTGCTCATCACCGTCGAACAAAGGATCCGCGTTCGGATATCTCACGCCATGGCTGCCTCGGACGTTGAGAACCCTCCCTGTCAAGGTGAGTTCGGACCATGGTGGGCCAAGGCCGGCGCCACCTGGTCGGACCGCGTCGGCCAACGTGGCAGGCTCGCTTTGGACTCCAAAATTGGATTCACGAAGGTTGCTGACATGATCAAAATAGAAGTCGGGTGTGGCCTCCTGGGTAGGGGCCGAACACCCTGTGAAGGTCAGTAGGGCCGCCGACAGTAGAGCCACCGAAGCGTCTTTCTGCTTTGCACGGTTCATGGACGATCCTTCACGGTTCGGTCAGGTGGCGCGGTTCAGTGTTCCAGTTGGCTGAGAAATGCCGGCGATCATGAGCGGTGTACTTGACGTCGCTGCGCACCCCGTTGCCATTCCACATGCAGCCTGGAGTTTCCTGCACGCTGGCGTTAACGGTCCGGTGGCCGAGGCCGATTGAATGACCGATCTCGTGGCACACGATCCACCGGTCGGCTGCGTTCCCGTGAGCGTCGAAATAGTGACGACTTATACGGACGACAGACTGATCGCATCGCCCTGCTGGATTCGCCTGATAGCAGACGGTCCATCCGATCATTCCTCGCGTTCCATCGGTCGTCCAGTCGCCCGCCATCGCGTACTCGCACCAATCGGTGTAGTAGCGATTGCGTGTGATGACGTCGGTCTTTGCGCCGTGTTCTTTCTTGAGCACCCCTGTGAGTTGGGGCGCCATCAACTTTATTGTTCGTTTAATTCCGCGATTCATTCCTGGATCCGGGGCCACGGCGAAGATGGAAACGTTCTTGTTGTCGTTGATGCTCGCGCCAGTACACGTCCCCGACTGCCCTGTCGCACTCTTCCAATTCGCGTGGGCCAGTCGTGGCGAAATGGCTAGGAATTCAGTGCAAACGATGAAGATGCTGGCGACGGCGAGGGGCTTCCAAGGGATCATCGATCTCGCTCCTGGGTAGGATTCGATCCCCAAGATTGACCCGCTGGCTTTGCCCGTCAAGGTTTTGGAGAACTTGAACTCGATGAGCCTGCGAACTGAAGCAAGACTTGTCACATGCGTGACAAGTTTTGCGGATCTTCGCATTCCGGGAGTCTGGGTCTGACCCAGGGCCCCGGAAAGGTCGGGTGACGGGGCTGTGACCTGGCGAAACGCGTGGATGTGGCCGGCGTGGCGTGTGTGACGGGTGTGGTCTGTGGGGTTGAGATGGGTGTTCTCGAAGCATCCGTTTCAACCGAGGACCACACCCGCCGATGCCATCTTCCCCGAGGGCCAGCGCGAACAGCATCGAACGCGCCGGTGACCTGATCTCCGCCCTGTCCACTGTCCCCGATCCGCGTGACCCTCGCGGGGTCCGCTACCCCCTGCCCGGGATGCTCGCGGCCGCGGTGTGCGCCGTGCTCGCCGGTGCCCGGTCCTTCGCCGCGATCGGGGAGTGGGCGCTGGACTTAAGCGAGGAGCAGTTGGACCGGCTCAGGCTGGGCCGGGCGCCAGTGGAGTCCACGTTGCGCAAGCTGTTCGCCCGCCTCGACGCCGCGGCACTGGATGCCGCACTGGCGGTCTACGCCTGGTGCCGGGTCCGTCACATCGGTGGTCGTCGGGTGATCGCGATCGATGGCAAGACAATCCGCGGTGCCCGCTCCAGGAACGTCGCCGCCCCCGCCTCGGCGCCGCATCTGATCGCCGCGCTCGACCACGCCACCGGCGTCGTTGTGGGCCAGCACGCCGTGGCGGCGAAGTCCAACGAGATCCCCGCGGTCCGTGACCTGATCGCGAGCTTCGATGCCGCTGACCTGCGCGGATGTGTGATCACCCTGGACGCGATGCACACCCAGCACGACACAGCGGCCGCGATCGTCGATGCTGGCGCGGACTACGTGTTCACCGTCGAGGCCAACCAGCCCACCCTGCTCGCCGCACTCAAAGCACTGCCCTGGACACAGGTGCCGCGAGGCTCCCAGAGCACCCAACACGGCCACGGACGACGAGCGACCCGCACCATCAAGGTCATCGAAGCGCCCACCGCACTGCCGGGCTGGCCGGCCTTCCACGGCCTCGCCCAAGTGGCGCAACTGCGCCGCACTGTCACCAAGGCCGCGAAGAAGACCATCGAGGTCGTCTACCTGCTCACCTCGGCCACCCATCACGACGCCCCGCCCGCGACGCTGGCCGCCTGGGTCCAGGGCCACTGGGGAATCGAGAACACCCTGCACTGGGTCCGCGACGTCACCTACGACGAAGACCGCTCCAGGTCCGCACCGGCCACACCGCTCACGTCATGGCCACCCTGCGCAACATCGCCATCTCAATCCTGCGCCTGTCCGGCACCACCAACATCGCCGCCGCCCTACGACACCACGCCCGTGATCCCGAAAGAGCCATCACATGCGCGTTGACCTGCTGAAACACGACCTTTCCGGGGCCCTGGGGTCTGACCCCTCTGGGCTTGAGGAACGAGTTCGCGATGTAGTTCGGCAGGCTGCGGAATCCGGACCTGCGGACGTGATCGAGGCGTCCGTCGGTGGCCGGCTGGCAAGGCCGCGCACCTTCGACGCGTGTGCTTGAGGCGCGGTTCAGTCGAGGGTGAGGGAGAAGATGCGGTCGTCGTTCTTGGCCGGAGTGCCGCGGGTGTCGCGGTTGGAGGTGGTCAGCCACAGGGTGCCGTCGGGGGCGACGGTGACGGTGCGCAGGCGGCCGTACTCGCCGACGAACCACGCCCGCTGGCCGGTGGCCTGCCCGTCCTCGACCCGGACCGACCAGAGACGTTCGCCGTTGAGGGAGGCCATCCACAGCCGGCCCTCGTGCCAGGCCAGGCCCGAGGGGGACGCCTTGTCGGTGCGCCAGGTCATCTGCGGGTCGGTGAACTCCGAGCTTCCGCCGACCCCTCGACCTCCGGCCAACCGTAGTTGTTGCCGGCCTCGATGAGGTTGAGCTCGTCGAACTCGTCGGAGCCGAACTCGCTCGCCCACAGATTGCCGTCGTCATCGAACGCGAGGCCCTGCACGTTGCGGTGGCCCATGCTGAAGACCGGTGAGGACGGGTCGGGATTGTCAGGGGCTGGGTTGCCATCGGTGTCGATGCGCAGGATCTTGCCGCCGAGCGACTGCGGATCCTGGGAGCGGGAACCCTCCTGGGCATCACCGGTGGAGGCGTAGAGATAGCCGTCGGGGCCGAAGACCAGGCGACCGCCGTCATGGGTGGCGGCGCGGGGGATACCCGTCAGGATCGCCACCGGCACACTCAGCTGTCCGCCACGCAACTCCGCCCGCACGATCCGGTTGTCCTGCTCGATGGTCACGTAGAAGTAGAGCGTTCGGTCGTTGGCGAAGTCGGGTGACACGGCCACGCCCAGCAGACCCGACTCGCCGTCCTGAGGGACGTCCCCGAAGTCGCCGAGCTCCCGGACCTCCCGGTCAGCATCGATGGACAGGACCCGTCGGGTGTCCCGCTCGGTGACCACGGCCCTGCCATCGGGCAGGAACGCCAGGCCCCACGGGACCTCCAGGCCACGAGCGACCACCTCGTCGACCTCGACGGCCCCCGTCGTGTCGGTCTCGGGCGCCGGAGCCGGGCCGTTGGTCGTTGCCGGGTCGGTCGGCTGCTCGTGGTGGGGTACGTCGTCCCGTGAGTGGCGCTCATCGTCACCACCGCTGCACGCGGCCAACGTCGTCACGAGCACGGCAGCGGAGACGGCGAGGGTGGCGCGGCGCCTCATGACTCGACCACCCCCTGGCCGGCATCGACGCGTTCGAGGAACTCCATGAGCAGGTCGTGGACGGTCTCGGGACTCTCCATCGCGATGAAGTGGGTGCCCCACAACTCGACGAACGTGGCATCGCGCATCCGCTCCGCCGCGGTGCGCATCGACTTCGGCCCGGCGAGCACGTCCCACACCCCGGCCACGAACATCGCCGGCACGTCGATGGAGCTGAGGGAGACCCGCCGGTGCAAGGAGGTGCGCACCGCGAGATGGAAGTACCAGTCCATCGGCGTCTGCAGGAACTCCCTGACGGCGTGCTTGGCTGTTTCGGGATCGGCCGGCTTGAACATGAAGCCGCTGTGGCCGAGCACTGCGATCGAGAGGTCGCCGATGGGCAGCCGCTTCGCCACCGGCGAGATGAAGTGGCCGATCGAGCTGACCGCCCGCGACACGTTGACCGTCAGCAGGCGGGTCACCGGTCGGGGAGGTGGAGCACCTCGAACATCGTCGCGAAGGTGTCGCCCGGCACACCCGCGACCGCGAAGAGTCCACGCACCCGTTCGGGGTGGTCGAAGGCCAGCTGGAACATCGTGTTGACGCCGATCGACCAGCCCATGACCGCGCACGACTCGATGCCGTGCGCATCCATGACGGCGAGTGCATCCTCCACGAAGCAGTCGACCCCGACGTGATCCGGGTCTGCTGGCCGCTCGGAGCCACCGACTCCCCGGTGGTTCCAGGAGACGATGCGGACGCCGCAGTCGGGTCGCAGCAGCGCCGGCATGGTCCAGGCATTGGTGCCCAGCCCGTTGCACAGCAGCACCACAGGACCCTCGATCCGACAGTCGGGGTCGTTGGTCCACGCCTTCAGCACGGTGCCGTCGGCGGAGACGACGTCGTGGAAGAACGGCTCGACAAGCGCCTGGGAACGGTCGGTGGATCGGGGATCGGTGGGCAGCGAGCGGGCGGGCATGGGATGAATCCTGCCGCACCGGAGCCGTGTGCGGGAGTGCCCTCCTCCGGACCCGGCGGACGTCGGTCAGCCGGGTGTCGCGATCTGCCCCAGGCCGGTGCCCGTGGCGGTGGCCGTGGCGCCGCTCGCGGCAGGGCCGGCTGCGGAGGCCAGGTAGGTGTCGACGTCGAGCCTCACGGCCCGGCGGGCGGCGCACTCGGTGGCGCCGAGCATGGCGTTGCGGCGGGCGGTCTGCTGCGACGAGACAGCCCATCTCTGGAGGAGGTCGACGACCGTGGACGGCCGGACGAGGGAGAGGGAGGGGGCCGGGAGTGGTGCGGTCAAGGTCAGCATGGTTGCCGTCCGGAGGTGGTGGGGTGGGATCTCCCACGCTAGGGAAGCGGTGCGACCGTGGGGTCAACACCGTGTGACGTCTTCGTTAACCCGCCCGTTGCCGCCGCTCGGGTCGCACCCACCGACGCAGCCACGACGCACGCGACGGCAAGCCACTGGAGGATGCCCAGCTGCTCCTGAAGGATGACCAGTGCCGCCAGCGCGGCGGCCGCCGGTTCAAGACTCATCAAGATGCCGAAGGCAGCCGTCGGCAGCCGGCGCAGCGCCATCATCTCCAGGCTGTAGGGGATCACCGAGCTCAGCAGCCCCACGGCGACGCCCAGGGCCAGGACGGTGGGATCCAGCAGGCGATCCCCGGAGACGGGGATGGCGATGGGCAGCAGGACCAGCGCGGCGAAGATGCTGGCCAGCGACAACCCGTCCAGTCCTTGCCAGCGTCGTCCGGTGCTCGCGCTCATCAGGATGTACGTCGCCCACGCGGCGCCCGCGAGCAGCGCGAACAACACCCCCACGACGGTCACCCCGCTCGAGTCGAACCCGAGCAGCAGCACGCCGATCCCGGCGAGTCCCACCCAGGCCAGGTCACGCCACCGTCGGGAGCCGAGCAGCGCAATGGTGAGGGGACCGACGAACTCGATCGTCACCGCCAACCCGAGCGGGATCCGAGCGAACGACTGATAGATCGCCCAGTTCATGGTGGCGAGGCTGGCTCCCAGGCCCAGCACGACGAACCAGTCCGCCCGGGTCCGACCGCGCCAGCCTGGCCGGGTGATCAGGAGGAGCACCACGGCGCTGGTCGCCAGGCGGAGGAAGACCATCCCGGTGGGGTCGATCCGGTCGAAGAGTCCCTTGGCGATGGCTCCGCCGACCTGCACCGACGTGATGCCGGCGACCACCATCCACACCGCCCTGCGCACGGCCCGACTCCCTTCGTACGTCCACGGCCTGGTCCCGGCGTGAGCCTGTCACATGGGGTGGCCCGCCTCCCGATCACTGGATCCCCATCAACGCTGCGAAAGCGCGGGACTACTCTGGAGCCATGAACGAAGTCGACATGAAGCCCCGATCCCGCGACGTCACGGATGGCATCGAGAAGGCCGCTGCCCGAGGCATGCTCCGCGCGGTGGGCATGGACGACGATGACTTCACCAAGCCTCAGATCGGCGTCGCGTCGAGCTGGAACGAGATCACGCCGTGCAACCTGTCGCTCGACCGCCTGGCCAAGGCAGTCAAGAACGGCGTGCACGCGGCTGGCGGTTACCCGCTCGAGTTCGGCACCATCTCCGTCTCCGACGGCATCTCGATGGGCCACGACGGCATGCACTACTCGCTGGTGTCGCGCGAGGTCATCGCCGACTCGGTCGAGGTCGTGATGAGTGCCGAGCGTCTCGACGGATCGGTCCTGCTCGCCGGCTGTGACAAGTCGCTGCCCGGCATGCTGATGGCCGCCGCGCGCCTCGACCTGTCGAGCGTCTTCCTCTACGCCGGATCCACCATGCCGGGACAGGTCGACGGCAAGGACGTCACGATCATCGATGCCTTCGAGGCGGTCGGAGCCTGCCTGGCCGGAAAGATCACCGAGGCCGAGGTCAAGCGCGTCGAGAAGGCGATCTGCCCCGGTGAGGGTGCCTGTGGCGGCATGTACACCGCCAACACGATGGCCTCCATCGGTGAAGCGCTCGGCATGAGCCTGCCCGGCTCTGCCGCCCCGCCGGCTGTCGACCGTCGCCGCGACGGCTTCGCGCACCGCTCGGGCGAGGCCGTGGTCAACTTGCTCAAGCAGGGCATCACCGCCCGCCAGATCATGACGCGCGAGGCGTTCGAGAACGCCATCGCGATCACGATGGCCCTCGGTGGCTCCACCAACGCGGTGCTCCACCTGCTCGCGATCGCTCGCGAGGCGGACGTCGACCTCGAGCTCGCCGACTTCAACCGGATCGGTGACAAGGTCCCGCACCTTGCCGACATGAAGCCGTTCGGCAAGTACGTCATGACCGACGTCGACAAGATCGGCGGCATCCCGGTGGTCATGAAGGCGTTGCTCGACGCCAATCTCATGAACGGCGACGTGCTCACGGTGACCGGCAAGACCCTCGCCGAGAACATCGAGGCACTCAACCCCAAGAGCGTCGACGGCTCGGTCATCTACCCGGTCTCCCAGCCGATCCACAAGACCGGTGGCCTCACCATCCTGGAGGGCACGCTGGCTCCTGAGGGCGCTGTCATCAAGTCGGCCGGATTCGACGCCGAGGTGGTCACCGCCACTGCTCGGGTCTTCAACCGCGAGCGCGAAGCGCTGGACGCCCTCACCGAGGGCAGGATCCAGAAGGGTGACGCCGTCATCATCCGTTACGAGGGCCCCTCCGGCGGCCCGGGCATGCGTGAGATGCTGGCGATCACCGGCGCGATCAAGGGTGCTGGTCTGGGCAAGGACATCCTGCTCATCACCGACGGTCGCTTCTCCGGGGGCACCACCGGTCCGTGCATCGGCCACGTCGCCCCCGAGGCCTCCCACGGGGGCCGATCGCGTTCGTCGAGGACGGTGACCAGATCACGCTCGACATCCCCAACCGCACCCTCGAGCTGCACGTCGACGCCGACGAGCTCGAGAAGCGCAAGGTGGGTTGGGTGCCCGAACCGCCGAAGTTCACGCACGGCGTGCTGGGCAAGTACTCGAAGCTGGTGCAGTCGGCCAGCAAGGGCGCTGTCACCGCTTGATCCGCTTCACGGCCACCAGCAGTACGTCGATCGGCGCGGTCCCGAGCAGGGGCCGCGCCGGTCGGCGTCCCACCTGAGCCAGGTGCCACAGTTTGCGCCATGAGTGCAGCCACCTCCACCAGGACCCGCGCCGACGCGGAGGCCTGGTTCGTCGATCAGGGTCTTCCGTACTTCGTGGATGCCTACCGTGCCCAGGTCCAGGCCGGGTTGCGATGGCCACGCCTGCTTGCCGTGGTGTCCGTGGCCCTCGTGGTCGGCGTACCGGTGGGGTTCCTCGTCGCGACGAGGTCCGGTGAGGCCTCGCTCGGCTTCTCGGCCGGAGTGTCGGCGGCGGGCATCGTGTGCGGTCTCTATGCGCTGTCGACCCTCAAGGCGTGGCTGTGGTTCCGGTGGGGCGTGCAGCAGACGCTGGGGTCACTCGAGCTGTTGGTGCCACTGGTGACCCGGGCGTTGCCGATGCTGCTGCTCTTCGTCACGTTCCTCTTCATCAACGCCGAGGTCTGGCAGGTCGCCGACACCCTCGACGGCGGCGTGATGTGGGGTGCGGTGATGCTGTTCGCCGGTATCGGGGTGCTCTTCCTCCTGAGCCGGCTCCCGGAGGAGATCGACGACTTCGACCAGACCCTGGACGCCGAACGCCTGGTGCGGGCGTGCACCGGCACCCCGCTCGAGGAGGTGGCCGTCGAGCTCGCGGGGTCAGATCACCAGCTGCGTTCGGAGGCCACCGTCACCGGACTGCAACGGGCCAACCTGCTCCTGGTGCTGCTGGTCGCCCAGCTGGTCCAGGTGGTGCTGCTCTCGCTCGCGGTCTTCGCCTTCTTCCTCGCCTTCGGTGCCGTGGCGATGGATGCGGCGGTCATCGAGAGCTGGACCGGCCACGCACCCGCCGAGGTGCTCGGCCCCCTCAACCGCGAGCTCATGCAGGTGTCCGTCTTCCTGGCGGCCTTCAGCGGTCTCTACTTCGCGGTCTATGCGGTCACCGACGAGACCTATCGGCAACAGTTCTTCACGTCCATCACCGACGACCTCCAACGGGCGGTCAGCGCTCGCATCGCCTACCGGTCCCTGGGGGAGTGATCTCGACCGGCCGTGCAGGCCGGGTCGGATCACTCTGAGCGGCTCATACCGGTGCGGGACCGCTCGAGGTCTGTTCCCGGTCGTCGGTCGTCGAGGTCGGCGTGCCCTGCCCCTTGCGCCGGTTGTGCCACCACTCCCAGCCGAGTGGGACGGCGAAGATGCCCATGATCAGCAGTAGCGCGTAGTCGATGTTGGCGCCGAGCGATTCGAACCGAGTGCCCAGGGAGTAGCCGAGCACGGTCAGGCCGGTGACCCAGAGCACGGCACCGATGAAGCTCCAGACCAGGAAGCGACGTCGCTGCATCCGGGTCGCGCCGGCGACCACCGTGATGAAGGTGCGCACGAAGGCGACGAAGCGGCCGATGACCAGGGCCATGCTGCCGCGACGTTCGAAGAAGTCGCTGGTCTGGTGGAAGTACTTCCGTTTGAGGATCCGACCGTCACGCTCATAGAGCGGTGGCCCGATCCGGCGCCCGATCTCGTAGCCGACCACGTTGCCGAGGAACGCCGCCGCAGTGAGGAGGAGCACTGCCACGGGGAGCTGTGCCAGGGGATCGGCGTCGAAGAGCTCGATCTTGCCGGTGGCGAGGAAGAGGCCCACGCTGAACAGCAGGGTGTCGCCGGGCAGGAACGGAAAGAGGAGTCCGCACTCCACGAACACGACGGCCAGGCTGATCCAGAACAGTGCTGGACCGAAGATGTCGAGCCACCACTCGAAGTCCATCCACTCGATGCCGAGGAAGAGGGGGTCAAGGATCACGGCGTCGACCGCCCTGCGGCCGGGGCACCACGCTCGGACGTGTTCGCTGTCACGAAGGAATCTTCTCATCACGGCCGCGAGCTGTGGTCAGGCGGTCGGCGTGGGTCTTGAACCGGGACGGCGGCGGTTCGGTGTTCCTCCGCGACGCCGAACCGCCGCCGTCCTGACGCAGTTTCGCGCGCACGCCACCCGTGTCTGTCACAGTGAGTTCATGGCCTCCTCGCCCGAGCACGCCGCGGCCCTCGATGCGGCTGATCTGCTGGCACACTTCCGGGACCGGTTCGTTGGTGCCGAGTCCGACCTCGTCTACTTCGACGGCAACTCCTTGGGGCGGCCGCTCCGGGTCACTCCGGAGCGGATGGTCGACTTCCTCCAGGAGGAGTGGGGCCGCGGGCTGATTCGCAGCTGGGACGAGGGCTGGTACGACGCCCCGCTCACCCTGGGGGACCGGATCGGCGTCGCCACCCTGGGCGCGGCGTCGGGCCAGACCGTTGTCGGCGACTCCACGTCGGTGCTGCTCTACAAGCTGCTGCGCGCGGCCGTCGACCGCCAGGTGTCCCTGGACCCGCGGCGCCGCGAGATCGTGGTCGACCACGACAACTTCCCGACCGATCGCTACCTGGTCGAGGGCATCGCGGCCGAACGCGGCCTCGAGGTGCGGTGGGTGTCGGCGCCCCGGGATGCGGGGGTGGGTGTCGACGTACTCGGTGAAGCGGTGGGTGAGCAGACCGCCGTCGTCCTGGCCAGCCACGTCGCCTACCAGTCCGGCCACCTGGCAGACGCGGAGGCGATCACCGCGTTGGCACACGAGCACGGCGCCCTCATGGTGCTCGATCTCTGTCACTCCGTGGGGGTGGTGCCACTGCAGCTCGACAGGTGGGGCGTCGATCTCGCCGTCGGATGCACCTACAAGTACCTGAACGGCGGTCCGGGCTCGCCGGCCTTCGGCTACGTCAAGCGCCGGCTCCAGGGCGATCTGGTGCAGCCCCTGCAGGGATGGATGGGGCACGCAGCGCCCTTCGAGATGGCGCCCGGCTACCTTCCGGCAGAGGGCATGCGCCGATTCCTCACCGGCACCCCGCCCATCGTGGCGATGCAGCCGATCGCCGACATGCTCGACCTGATCGAGGAGGCCGGCATCGACGCGCTCCGGGAGAAGTCGGTGGCGCTCACCTCCTACGCGATCGAACTCGCCGACGAGCTGCTCTCCCCGTACGACGTCACGGTCGCGACCCCGCGCGACGCTGCGTCGCGCGGCAGCCACGTGTTGCTGTGCCACCCGCGGATGCAGGAGGCGGTGGCCGGCCTCTGGCAGCGCGACGTCATCCCCGACTTCCGCAATCCCGACGGCCTCCGGGTCGGCCTGTCCCCGTTGTCGACGAGCTTCGCCGAGGTGCACCGGGGCATCGAGGCCGTCGCCAGCGTGCTCGCATGACGTCGGCGGTCCCTCCTCCCGCCGTGTGACAGGCTCGTGCCATGGACCAGCGGATCAGCTTCGTGACCCTGGCGGTGCGTGACCTCGACGCCACACGCCGCTTCTACTGCGACGGCCTGGGCTGGGCGCCCGAACTCGACGTGCCCGGCGAGGTCATCATGATCAAGGCCGGGGAACACCTCGTGCTCTCCCTGTGGGACGCCGAGGCGTTCGAGGCCGAAGTCGGACCGATCACCCGGGGCACCGGCTTACCCCCGATCACGTTGGCCCACAACGTCGCCACCGCAGCGGAGGTCGACTCCGTGCTGGCCGAGGCCGAGCGTGCAGGTGCCGAGGTGCAGGTCGGGCAGCAACGAGAGTGGGGCGGCTACACCGGCTACTTCGCCGACCCCGACGGCTTCCGGTGGGAGATCGCCCAGAACCCCGGCGACATCGGCCGTCTCGTGCTGCCGGACGCCCCCGCATGATCCGCGTCCCCCGAGCGCTCCGCCCCGGTGACCGGATCGGGGTGACCAGCCCGTCCAGCGGCATCGGGGAGGCCTTCGGGCCGCGCCTCGACGTAGCCGTGCGCACCCTCACGGATCGAGGGTTCGTGGTCGAGGTGGGGAGTGCATGGCAGCTGACAGCCATGTCTCCGCGCCGAAGCACCGCCGGGCCGACGAGTTGATGCGGATGCTCCTCGACCCCGCGATCGCCGCGGTCGTGCCGCCCTGGGGCGGCGAGACCGGGATCGACATCCTGGATCTGCTCGACTTCGACGCACTTGCGGCCGCAGAGCCATGCTGGCTCGTCGGCTACTCCGACCTGACCACCGTGATGCTTCCCCTCATGCTCCGGTCGGGCTGGGCCACCCTGCACGGGGGAAACCTCATGGACACGCCCTACCGTGCCGTCGACGGCACGGCTCACTGGACCGACGTCGCCGCGGCCTCCGGGAAGATCGTGCAGCGAGCGCCGGGCAGGTTCCGCAAGGGGTTCGTCGACTACGTCGAGCAGCCCGGGGTCGACCGGTTCGAGCTGAGCGAGCCGGGCGGTTGGAGTGTTCTCGGTGGTGGTGACGTCGACGTGCGCGGCCTCCTCGTGGGCGGTTGTGTCGAGATGCTCAGCCCACTGGCGAGCACGCCGTACGCCGACGTTCCCGGCTTCGCGCGCACCCACGCCGACGACGGGGTGCTGGTCTTCCTCGAGGCATGCGAATGGTCGCCCTTCGACGTGGCCCGGGCACTGCACGCCTTCCGCCTCGCTGGCTGGTTCGACCATGCCAGCGGCGTGCTCATCGGTCGTCCTGCCGCCCCCGACGCCGAGGGATGGAGTCAGAAGGAGGCCGTCGCGGATGCCCTCGGCGGACTCGACGTGCCGGTCGTTCTCGACGTCGACTGCGGCCACGTCGCGCCGCACCTGCCGTTGGTCACCGGCGTGCCCACGCGTGTCACGGTGCGAGACGGTTCCGGGACGGTCAGCCAAATCCTGCCGGGTGAGTAGGGTTTGCGCGGTGACCCCGCGCACCAACGAACACGGCCAGCCCATCGGACCCGCGCTCCAGGACTGGTCTCCCGCACCGTTCCCCGACGTCCGGGTGATGACCGGCAAGCACTGCCGCCTGGAGCCGCTGATGCTGCACCAGACCGAGGAGCTCTACGTCGAGCTCTGCGGCCCGGACGACGATGCCCTGTGGACCTACCTCGGGCACGACAAGCCCGCCGACGAAGCGACGTTCTCCGACCTCGTCGAGGAGTGGGCACTGGCCACCGACCGGGTGACCGTGGTGGTGCGGACGGCGGAGGGCAGGGCCTGCGGTCTCTTCAGCTTCCTGCGGATCGACCCGGCCAACGGTGTGGTCGAGATCGGCTCGATCCTCTTCGGTCGCCGCCTGCAGCGCACCACTGCCGCCACCGAGGCACTCCACCTCGCGGCCAAGCATGTCTTCGACCTCGGCTACCGGCGCTACGAGTGGAAGTGCGACGCGCTCAACGCACCCTCGGTGCGTGCCGCCGAGCGGTTCGGGTTCGTCCGCGAGGGTCTCTTCCGCAAGGCCGTGGTCACCAAGGGGCGCAGTCGCGACACGCTCTGGCTGTCCATCACCGATGAGGAATGGCCCACCCGCCGGGCGGCCCTGGAGGCCTGGCTCGCCCCGGGCAACCACACCCCGACCGGTCAGCGCAAGCGGCTCGAGGAGTTCCGCGAGGAGCGCTGAGTCGGATCCACCGGCCGTGGCGCCCGGACTCCGTGAGCTCCTCCAGCGGGCCGGAGCCTTGCTGCGGAGTCCGTCCCCGGGTCACAGGGTTCGAGGCTTCCCACCTTGTGGTGGGGTGGACGGAGTGGCACCGTGGATGCATGACCCCGATTCCAGTTGTCGACCGTGAACTCCGTTCCGAGTCCGAGGTGCAGGCGGCCGGGCTCGATGACTGGCGCCAGTTGCTGAGCACGTTGGCGGCCCGGTTCGCCACCAAGGACTTCGCGACCGCACTCGCACTGGTCGACGCGATCGGTTCAGCGGCCGAGGAGGTCGACCATCATCCGGACATCGACCTGCGGTGGGGACTGGTCGCGGTACGACTGCGCAGCCACGACGTCAACGGCCTCACCGATCGTGACCTGCGCCTGGCCGCCACGATCAGCGACCTCGCCGCGGAGCACGGTGCGACGCCGGCGCCGCACCAGGTCATGATTGCCGAGGTTGCGCTCGACACTGCCGACGCGAGCCGGATCATCACGTTCTGGCGCGCGCTCTATGCGATCGACGCCGACGGTGCCTCCGACGACGAGGTCACCGATCCCACCGGGCAGCTGCCGACACTGTGGTTCCAGGAGACGGAGGAGCACCCCACACCCCGCCAACGTTTCCATCTCGATGTCTGGGTGCCGGCCGATCGGGCGGAGGAGCGGGTCGCGGCAGTCGTCGCGGCCGGCGGCACGCTGGTCACCGACGAATATGCTCCCAGCTTCTGGGTGCTTGCCGACGCCGATGGCAACAAGGCCTGTGTCTGCACGGTGCTGGCTCGGCATGCGACCACGGACTGATACGAGTGTCCCGAATCGTGGGACAGTGAGACACTTGAGTTGACGTCGGCCAGCGGTCGGGAAACCCTAGGGACCATGCGTTCCCAGATTCTCGTACGCACCCGACGCGGGTGGTGACCGGCTCAGGCCGAATCACACGCGTCGACCCCTCGTCAGCCTGACCTGGCCGAGGGGTTTTTTGTTGGCCGGAGCAGCCCGGTCGGTCGGAAAACCTGAGGAAGAAGGATCATGAGTGAGCAGGACGCAGCCGGTCAGGTGACCGGCGCCCAGAGCCTGATCAAATCGCTGGAGGCAGCCGGCGTCGAAGACATCTTCGGCATCCCCGGTGGCGCCATCCTCCCGGCATATGACCCGCTCTACGACAGCAAGATCCGTCACATCCTGGTGCGCCACGAGCAGGCTGCGGGCCACGCCGCACAGGGCTATGCCGCCGCATCGGGCAAGGTCGGCGTGTGCATGGCGACCTCCGGTCCCGGTGCCACCAACCTGGTCACCCCGCTGGCCGACGCTCACATGGACTCGACGCCACTGGTCGCCATCACCGGCCAGGTGGGCGCCTCCATGATCGGGACCGACGCCTTCCAGGAAGCAGACATCCGCGGCATCACGATGCCGATCACCAAGCACAACTTCCTGGTCACCGACCCCGCCGACATCCCGCGCCGGGTCGCGGAGGCCTTCCACATCGCCTCGACCGGACGTCCCGGCCCCGTGCTGGTCGACGTCGCGAAGTCGGCGCTCCAGTCGATGACCGACTTCGTGTGGCCGACCGAGCTCAACCTCCCCGGCTACCGACCGGTGACCCGCCCCCATGGCAAGCAGATCCGTGAGGCCGCCAAGCTCATTCTCGAGTCGCGCAAGCCCGTGCTGTACGTCGGCGGCGGAGTCATCCGCTCCGGCGCGAGCAAGGAGCTGGCCGCGCTGGCTGCCTTCACCGGCATGCCCGTGATCACCACGCTGATGGCCCGTGGTGCGTTCCCCGACAGCCATCCGCAGCACCTCGGCATGCCCGGCATGCACGGCTCGGTCGCTGCAGTCGCCGGCATGCAGAAGTCCGACCTGATCATCAGTCTCGGCGCTCGCTTCGACGATCGGGTGACCGGCAACCTCGACTCCTTCGCGCCCCACGCCAAGGTCATCCACGCCGACATCGACCCTGCCGAGATCGGCAAGAACCGTGCGGTCGACGTCCCGATCGTCGGCGACTGTCGTGAGGTCCTCATCGACCTGGTCGCCGCCCTCCGCGCCGAGGCCGACCAGGGCCACCAGGGCGACTACGAGGGGTGGGTCGAGTTCCTGTCAGGGGTGAAGGCCAAGTATCCCCTCGGCTACGACGCTCCCGATGAGGGACTTGCGCCGCAGTATGTGCTGCAGCGTCTGGGTGCGATCGCCGGACCGGATGCGATCTACACCTCCGGCGTCGGGCAGCACCAGATGTGGGCTGCCCAGTTCATCAAGTACGAGCGTCCCAACACGTGGCTCAACTCCGGTGGTCTGGGCACGATGGGCTTCTCCGTGCCGGCCGCCATGGGCGCCCAGGTCGCCATGCCCGACCACACCGTCTGGTCGATCGACGGCGACGGTTGCTTCCAGATGACCAACCAGGAGCTGGTCACCTGCGCGATCAACGACATCCCGATCAAGGTCGCCATCATCAACAACGAGTCGCTCGGCATGGTCCGTCAGTGGCAGACGCTGTTCTACAACTCGCGCTACTCCAACACCGACCTGCACTCCAAGCGGATCCCGGACTTCGTGAAGCTCGCCGACGCGATGGGTTGCGTCGGCCTGGCCTGCGAGACGCCGGGTGACGTCGACGCGACGATCCAGAAGGCCATGGAGATCAACGACGCGCCCGTCGTGATCGACTTCCGGGTCAACCGCGACGCCATGGTCTGGCCGATGGTGGCCGCCGGCACCAGCAACGACGACATCAAGTACGCCCGGGACCTGGCCCCGGACTTCGACGACGTGGAGCTCTGAACCGATGACTACCCACACCCTGTCGGTCCTGGTCGAGAACAAGCCGGGCGTGCTCGCCCGCATCGCCGGACTCTTCAGCCGCCGCGGCTTCAACATCGACAGCCTTGCGGTCGGCCCGACCGAACACGAGGACATCTCCCGGATGACCATCGTGGTCAACGTGGAGGGAAGCCCCTCGAGCAGGTCACCAAGCAGCTCAACAAGCTCGTCGAGGTCATCAAGATCGTCGAGCTCGACCAGTCCGCCTCGATCAGCAAGGAACTCCTCCTGGTCAAGGTGCGCGCCGATGCCGAGACCCGGGGTCAGGTGCTCGACGCCGCGCAGATCTTCAAGGCCAAGGTGGTCGACGTCTCCGTCGATGCCCTGACCATCCAGGTCACCGGCAACGCCGACAAACTCGTGGACTTCCTGAAGGTCATGGAGCCCTTCGGCATCCGCGAGCTCGTCCAGTCCGGCGTCGTGGCCATCGGTCGCGGCTCCCGGTCGATCACCGAACGCTCGTTGCGACCGGTCGCCGTACCGGCCCCGCCGCCGGCCGTCGGCTGACCCACCCACCGGTCGTCACCAGCCGGTGACGACAATGAAGCAAGCACTGAGAGTCACCCCAACACCTAAGGAGAGCCCCCGTGGCTGAGATGTACTACGACGACGACGCCGACCTGACCCTGATCCAGGGCAAGAACGTCGCGGTGATCGGCTACGGCAGCCAGGGCCACGCCCACGCGCTCAACCTGCGTGACTCGGGTGTCGACGTCCGCATCGGTCTGCCGGAGGGCTCCAAGAGCCGCGCCAAGGCGGAGGACGCGGGCTTCCGTGTGCTCACCCCGGCCGAGGCCGTCGAGGAGTCCGACGTCATCGTCATCCTCGCTCCCGACCAGCACCAGCGTGGTCTCTACAAGGAGTCCATCGAGCCCAACCTGACCGAGGGCGACACCCTGGTGTTCGGCCACGGCTTCAACATCCGCTTCGGCTACATCGAGGTGCCTGCCGGCGTCGACGTGATCATGGTCGCCCCGAAGGCTCCGGGTCACACCGTGCGTCGTGAGTACGTCGCTGGCCGGGGCATCCCCGACATCATCGCCGTCGAGCAGGACGCGTCGGGTTCGGCCTGGGAGCTCGCCAAGTCCTACGCCAAGGGCATCGGCGGCACCCGCGCGGGCGTCATCAAGACGACCTTCACCGAAGAGACCGAGACCGACCTGTTCGGTGAGCAGGCCGTCCTCTGCGGTGGTGTCTCCCAGCTCGTGCAGTACGGCTTCGAGACCCTGTCCGAGGCCGGCTACCAGCCGGAGATCGCCTACTTCGAGGTGCTCCACGAGCTGAAGCTCATCGTCGACCTCATGTGGGAGGGCGGCATCGCCAAGCAGCGTTGGAGCGTCTCCGACACCGCTGAGTACGGCGACTACGTCTCCGGCCCGCGGGTCATCGACCCGAGCGTGAAGGACAACATGAAGGCCGTCCTCGCCGACATCCAGTCCGGTGCGTTCGCCAAGCGCTTCATCGACGACCAGGACAACGGCGCCAAGGAGTTCAACGAGCTCCGTGCGAAGGCCGCTGCCCACCCGATCGAGGCCACCGGCAAGGAGCTGCGCTCGCACTTCTCCTGGAAGCAGCAGGACGCCGACTACACCGACGGCTCCGCCGCTCGCTGAGCAAGCCGTCAACGACGAAGCTGACATGCAGAAGGGCCCGGGAGCGATCCCGGGCCCTTCTGCCGTCCTGACGGCAGCGGGTCACATCCACTTCTTCTGTTTGAACACGACATACAACGTGACGGCGAGGGCGACCATCGCCGTCACGGCGAGCGGATAGCCGAGGGACCAGTGCAACTCGGGCATGCTGTCGAAGTTCATGCCGTAGACGGCGCCGATCAGGGTGGGAGCGAACAGGATCGCCGCCCACCCGGAGATCTTCTTCATGTCCTCGTTCTGCCGCTGGGCGACCAATGTCGCATTGACGTCCAGGATCTGGGAGAGGGCGGCACGTAGCTCGAGGACACGAGTCTGGGCTCGGGTGAGGTGGTCGGATACGTCCTGGAGATATGCCTGCAGGGGTTCCGGGATCCCGTGCCGGTCGAAACCGCTCATCAGTGCCACCAACACCTCGGACAGGGACGAGATCGCGTGCTCGAGGTCGATGACCTCCTGGCTGAGGCGATAGATGCGCTCCGCCACCGCTGCGTCACCGCTGAACACCTGTCGCTCGATCTGCTCCTTGTCGACGGCGAGCCCGCGCAGCACCGGCGTGTAGCCGTCCACGACGGCATCGAGCAGGCGATAGAGGACGGCCTCCGGGCCGAGACGGAGGAGCTGCTGGTCGTCGAGCAGCGTGGAGTCACCGCGCGCCACGACATCGACGTCACTCTCGGGGAGCGTGGATGCATCGGCGCCGTCGATCCAACGACCGTCCTGGCAGAGCACCGTGATGGCTCGCGAGCGCACCAGCACGTGGAACTCGGAGAAGTCAACGTCCTCTGTCTCGTCGAGATACCTCGCCGAGCGTACGACGAGGAAGAGGACATCGTCGTACCGCTCCAGCTTCGGTCGTTGTCCACCGTGGCGCAGGTCCTCAGCCAGGACCGGGTGCAGGTCCCAGGCCTCGGCGAGCTCATCGATCTCCTCCGCGGTCGGCGCGGGGAAGAGGCACAGGACCATTCGGTCCGGTTCCTCATGGGCGAACCGGAGTGCTTCGGCGACACCCACCCGGTCCGGGGCCGGGGACAGCCGCCCGTCGATGAGGTAGCGAGTGCGGCGGGCCGTGCCCGTGGGGCCGGTCGAGGGGGCGGGTGCGTCCCGAGTCCGGAACAGCCCGCTGCGGCGAGAGAGCGACCGGTCGTGCCCCTTGTTGGCCATCGCATCCTCGTTCTCGCTTCCCGGACCTGACCACCGTCACGATACTGGTCGACTCACTGACGCGAAGCCTCGAGCCGGGCGCAGGGGAACTGGTGCCGGTGATCGGTCACGTGGCCGGCAGGGCCGGACTGCTTGCTCTAGATTGCCCGCCATGGACCTGGTTGCGATCGAATCAATCCGTCAGCTGAAGTACCGCTACTTCCGCACCCTCGACAACAAGCAGTGGGACCAGTTCGGGGACTGCCTCGCGGAGGACATCCGGGCGGACTACGGCACCAAGGCGATGGGCAAGCCGCTCCACTTCGAGAGCCGTGCCGAAGTGGTGGCCTACATGGCCAAGCACATGACCGACTCGTTGGCCACGATGCACGTGGCACAGCACCCGGAGATCACCGTCGACGGCGACACCGCGTCGGCCACCTGGGCCTTCGAGGACACGGTCATCGCCTCCCACTACAACTGCCTGATCCGCGGCGCCGGCTACTACACCGACACCTACCGCCTGGACGCCGACGGTCAGTGGCGGATCACCTCCACGGAGTACGAGCGCCTCTACGAATACATGACCTCGCTGGAGGACACGCCCAGCTTCAAGTTCCTCGCCAACAAGTGGGCCTGACCTCACTGGACACCACACCTAGCCGACGCCTGGAGCCCGGTCGCCCTCGTCCTCACGCTCGTCGAGGTCGATCCGGCGGGTGATCGCGAGATCCGCGAGGAAGCTCTCGTCGTGGGAGACCACGAGGAGAGCGCCCTCGTAGGACTCGAGCGCCTCGACCAACTGCCGCACGCTCGCGAGGTCGAGGTTGTTGGTCGGCTCATCGAGCACCAGCAACCTCGGCGCGGGTTGGGCGAGCAGGACACAGGCCAAGGTGGCACGCAGCAGTTCTCCACCGGACAGGACACCGACACTCCGATCGGCATCACGACCCCGGAAGAGGAATCGCGCGAGCTGGGCCCGGACCTCCTGATGGGTGGACTCCGGCGCCAGCATCCGGGCGTTCTCGATCACCGAGAGCTCGGGGTCGAGCACGTCGAGACGCTGGGGGACGAAGCGGGTCGGCACGGTCCGGCGTACCGAACCTGAGATCGGCGAGAGGTCGCCGACCAGGGTCTGCAGCAGCGTGGTCTTGCCACTGCCGTTGCTGCCCACCACCGCGATGCGCTCGGGGCCGGAGACCGAGAAGGTGAAGGTGGCTCCGGTGCGGATCTCGACCTCGTCCAGGGTGACGACATGCTGCCCTCGGTGGACGGTGGTGGCCGGCAGCGCGACGGAGATCTCGCGGTCGGTGCGTACGCCGTCGCGCGCCTCGTCGAGACGGCTGCGGGCCTCGTCGAGCCGCTGCTCGTGCACGCCGCGGATGCGTCCGGCCGACTCCTCGGCGGACCGCTTGCGTGCTCCGGCAAGGATCTTGGGGAGCGAGCCGCTCTCCTGCACCTTGCGTCCTTGCTTGGCCCGTCGAGCGATGGCGGTCTGGGCGCCCATGAGCTGCTGGTGCTGCTTGCGGACCTGGGCCCTGGCCTCCACCACCGCTTGCTCGGCCGCCGCCTGCTCGGCCGCAACCTGCGCCTCGTAGGCGCTCCAGCCGCCGCCGTACCAAGCGACGCTCCGTACGCCCGCGCCGTCGGCACCAGGGCGCACCTCGGCGATCCGGTCGACGTGCTCGAGCAGCTCGCGGTCATGACTCACCACGACGAGGGTGCCGCGGAAACCGGCAACCAGGTCATGCACGCGGATCCGGGCGGCGCGGTCGAGGTTGTTGGTGGGCTCGTCGAGGAGCAGGACGTCGGGACGCGACAGCAGCAGCGCGGCCATGCTGAGTTGCATGGCCTCCCCGCCGGAGAGGTCGCCGATGCGCCGATCGAGCACGTCGTCCGGGAGACCGACGCGGGCGAGCTCAGCCACCGCTCGTTCGTCGATGTCCCAGTCGTCCCCGATCACGTCGAAGTGAGCAGGGTCGGCGTCACCCGACTCGACTGACCTGATCGCGGCGCGCACGGAGGCGATGCCGAGGTGCTCGTCGACCGGGGTGGAGGCGTGCAGGGGGAGGTCCTGGCGCAGCCAGCCGACGGCCCCCGACATCTGGACGGTGCCCCGGGTGGGGGTGAGGTCGCCAGCCATGAGGCGCAGCAAGGTGGTCTTGCCGGTCCCGTTGGCGCCGACGAGTCCGGTCCGACCCGGGGGACCTGGAGGTCGAGTTCGTCGAAGAGCGGACTGCCGTCGGGCCAGTTCCAGGTGATGCCGTGAAGGGTGAGGGCGGGTTGGGTCATGGTCGCTCCTGAGCGTGCGAGAGGGGCCACGAGACGCGTGGCCGAGGATCGGGGCACGACTCAACCGAGCAAACCTGCACCTTCCGTCGGCAATGGGACAGCGACGAGGCTAACGCCGCCCCACAGGGCGTGACAACCGGTTTTCGGCGTCCCCCGCCCGACGGCAGGTGGGAACAAGGCGGCGAAGGCAGGCGTTGGGCCCACCATGAGGATCGATGTGTGGTCAGACGTGGTGTGTCCGTGGTGCTACATCGGGAAGCGTCGTCTCGAGAAGGCTCTCGAGAGCTTCCCGCACGCCGCTGAGGTGGAGGTCGTGTGGCACTCCTACCAGCTCGACCCGGGCGCACCGACCGAAGGTGCTGAGCGCAGTTCCGACATGCTCGCCCGCAAGTACGGCGGCGGTCCCGACGCGATCCGGCAGATGCAGGACCGGGTCGAGGCGGCCGCTGCGGAGGAGGGACTCCTCTACCGGCTGGGCGAGACCCTGCACGTCAACACTCTCGACGCCCATCGCCTGCTGCACCTGGCACTCGAGGTGGGCGGGAGCGAGTTGCAAGGAGCGCTCAAGGAGGCGCTGCTGGCGGCGTACTTCCTCGAGGCGCGCAACGTCGCCGACCATGCGGTGCTGACCGACATCGCGACCGCGTCGGGCCTGCCCGCAGACCGAGTCACTGCGGTGCTCACCGGCACCGAACACGTCGACGACGTCCATGCCGACATCGCTCAGGCACAGGCCTTCGGCTCCACCGGCGTGCCGTTCTTCGTGATCGACGAGAAGTACGGCGTCTCTGGTGCCCAGCCGGCAGAGCTCTTTGGCCAAGCACTCGCCAAGGCGTGGGACGAGAAGCATCCGACCATCCAGGTGCTCGGCTCCGATGACGCCGACGCATGTGGTCCTGACGGCTGCGCGATCTGATCGGCCGCTGCGTTCATCCCCTCAGCTCGGGAGCGACGCTGTCTTGATCGTGAACAGCTCGGCCGGGTTCTGCTCCAGCAGGGCCAGCGCCCGGCCCGGCTCCACGCCGGCAGCGTCCAGCGCGGGCAGCACCTCACGGTGGATGAAGCTGAAGTCGACCCCGTCGGCCAGCGGGTCGTGGGACACGAAGTCCTGCCAGGTCCCGAACACGCCCCAGTAGGTGGCCAGGTCGTGGGAGAGCAGCAGCCGATCAGCATGGCCGCGTGCGCACAGCTCGGCGATCGTCGCCACCCGGTCCGTGAGGCTGTTGCTCACCGCACAGTGCCCGAAGCGATCCATGCCGAGGTAGCACCCCCGCCGCAGCAGGCGTTCGAGGTAGTCGAGGTCGTTGGTGTCACCGCTGTGACCGAGGACCACCTGGGAGGCGGCAGCACCAGCCTCCTCGAGGAGGTCCAGGATCCCTTCTCCGTTGGCCGCGGAGGTGTGGTGGTGGGCGAAGATCGGCAGGCCCTGCTCGGCAGCGACACGACCGACGGCTCGTAACACCTTCTCCTGGACCGGTGTGATCGCGTTGTCGGCGCAGGCCACCTTCATGATGCCGGGACGGATGTCGGTGCCCGCGATCCCGTCTCGGCACTCGGTGCTCAGCCACTCGTGGATCTCGTCAGGGCTGCGATAGGTGAGATAGACCTCGTCCTGGAAGTAGAAGCCACTGGAGACGATGAAGTTGAGCCCGGTGCGTTCGGCCACCTCACGAACCAGCCGTACGTCGCGGCCCATGTTCACCGGGGTGCCGTCAACGATCGTGCGAACCCCGTGGTCTCGCGCCTTCAGGAAGTGTTCGACGGCTCGGTCGGCGACGAGGTCGTGCTGGTAGAAGCGCTCTCCGAACGCCATCCGCAGCGACCAGTCCGCCGTGACGATGTGCTCGTGGACGAGGGTCTGTCCCAGCTCAGCGACATCGAGTTCTCCGAGGACTCCGTGCACCTTCATGGGGAACTCCTTGGCTGCAGGGGACTGGACCGCTCGTCGGCCCGTGTGACGCGCGTCAGGCTAGCCGGGCGGGATCGGTCGATCTGTGGGATTCCAGTCCAGCGGAACTCGGCCGGCGTCGGTGGCGCGGGTGGCGCCGCACGGTGGTACGGAAGTCGACCACGTCGGCGACGTGCTGGCGTCCTTCGACCTGCTGGCGCATGAGAAGGGGTGGGAGCCAGATGAGGAAGTTGTCATGTAGCCCGGTTCGGCGTGATTCCGCAGCGCTGATCGGGCAGGCTCGAACCATGAGGACCCACACGAAGTTCCTGATTGCGCCTGCCACAGCCGCGGTGCTGGTGCTCGCCCTGGCTGCCTGCGGCGACGATGACGGTGACACGGACGGACGGCAGTCGACCGGCGATCCGTCCAGCGTCACCGACACCGCCACCGACGCGAGCACCGAAGCCGGTGCCGTGGACAGCGCCCTGGCGGCGATCTCGGCAGCGGAGGAAGCGACAGGAGGAACGGCCTACGAGATCTCCGAGGAGGACGGCGGCTGGGAGATCGACGTGGCCGTCGGAGACCGCAGCCACGAGGTTCGCCTGGGTGCGGACGGCGCAGTGATCAGCTCCGATGACGACGGCAACCTCGACCGTGACGATCGAGAGGGTCTGGCGGCGGCACGGATCAGCATCGTGGACGCCATCGAAGCCGCGGTCGGCACCGAACCCGCTGGCCGCCTCGACGACGTGAGCCTGGAGCGTGAACGGAACGGTCACGTCTGGGAGGTCACCTTCGACGACGGCAACGTCGACAACGAGATCCATGTCGATGTGGTCACCGGCGAAGTGGTCCGCACCGGCGTCGACGACTGAGCGGCAGTGGCGCAGGGCGCCACGGGTCCAGGAACGGCGCGGCCCCACCGCCAGTCTCCTCGACGGTGGGGCCGCAGTGGTGTCACCGGGGTTACTTGACCTCGCTGCGCATGACCAGGCGCAGTCCGATGAGAGTGGGGATGACCAACCAGACGAGCCCGGTGACCCCGAGCTGCGCCCACTGCTCTCCCGTGGGCGTCTCGTCGAAGAGCACCATCTGGGCGGACTGGAAGTCGATCCACCCGTGGATGTCGTGGAACCAGTCCTGGAAGGCCCACAGGATGCCGAAGATCGTCGGGAGCATGAAGCTGTAGACGAAGTAGCCCACGATCGCGCCGGCCGAGTTGCGCATCAGCACGCCGAGCATGAAGCCGATGAGCATGCCGAGGACGTTGGCGAGGACGATCAGGCCGAGTTGGCCCACGCTGATGTCCCAGACGATGTCGACACCGTTGAGGGTGGCCCCGAGTACGTTGCCGAGGGCGCCGATGGTCATCGCGACGAACATGGAGGCGATCCCCACCCCGAGGATCACGATCAGCTTGGCGGCGATCACGCGACCGCGGCTGGGGACGAGGGTGAAGGTGGTCAGTCCGGTGCGCTGGCTCCACTCACCGGTGACCGACAGGATCGCCACGATGGGGAGGATCACGGCGATCGGGAAGCCGATGGCCGTGGAGTAGCTCTCGTAGTTCTGGGCGCTGTCCGGCGCGAACAGGATGGTCGCCAGGCTGGCCAGGACTGCAGCGATGCCGATGCTGGCCATCAACCAGAATCCGGCACGGGTGTCGAACATCTTGCGCAGCTCGGTGTCGAGCAGCCTGGTCATGGGGATGGGAGCGGGGGCTCGCGGCGTACGCCGTTCCCTGCGGTGCGCCGGGCGGCTGCGGTGGCGACGGTGCTCATGCTGCGGCTCCTTCGGTCGTGTCGGTGTGTCCCTCGCGCTGGGAGGCGGCCGTGAGCTCGAGGAACATCTCCTCGAGGCCGGCGCCGTCGGCGGGGCGGAGTTCGGTGAGGGCGATGCCGGCGGCCAGTGCGATCTGTCCGACGGCGGCGGGGTCGGCGTCGGTGCGCACTGCGCCGTCGATGGAGACGGTGGCGGCGATGCCCTTGTCGGCGAGCGCGCCGTGCAGTGCGCTCGCCTCGTCGGCGCGGGCGAGGGTGCCGGCCGCGGCCAGCAGTTCCTGCTTGCTGCCCTGGGCGACGATGCGTCCCTGTCCGATCACCACGAGGTCGTCGGCGATCACCTCGATCTCGTGGAGGAGGTGCGAGGAGAGCAGCACGGTGCCGCCCTGGTCGGCGAAGCCGCGCAGCAGGTCGCGCATCCAGCGGATCCCGGCCGGGTCGAGACCGTTGGCCGGCTCGTCGAGGATGAGCACCTCGGGGTCACCGATCAGAGCGGTGCCGATGCCCAACCGCTGCCGCATGCCCAGCGAGTAGTTGCGCACTCGGCGGTCCGCCTCGGTCGCGGTGAGGCTGACCTTGGCCAGCGTCTCCTCGACGGCCGACTTCGGGAGGCCCATGGTGCGCTGGGCGATGGTGAGGATCTCGCGTCCGGTACGCCCGGCGTGCTGGGCGGAGGCGTCGAGGAGCACCCCGACCTCGCGGCCGGGGTTGGGGAGCTCTGCGAAGCGTCGGCCCAAGATGGTGGCCGAGCCGCGGGTGGGCGGCGTCAGGCCGACCAGCACGCGCATCGTGGTCGACTTCCCAGCCCCGTTGGGGCCGAGGAAGCCGGTGACCCGGCCCGCTTCGGCGGTGAAGGACACGTCGTCGACGGCGGTGAAGTCGCCGTAGGTCCTGGTGAGGGATTCGATGGTGATCATGGCCATCAGCCTCCTGGAGTTCGGAGGTCGGGCGCATCGGGGGAACTGCTGGCAACAACCCTGAGATCCCCCCGGGGTCCCTCAGGGGTCGAGCTGCTCCCGGGGGTCGAGCTTGTCGAGACCTGCTCGTGCTGTGATCTCGACAAGCTCGATCACCGAGTTGCGGGGGTGGGGCTGCTCCCGGGTGTCGAGCTGTCTTGCGGAGGTCGAGCTTGTCGAGACCTGCTTGTGCTGTGATCTCGACAAGCTCGATCACCGAGCGGGCTCGATCACCGAGGGGTGATCACTGCGGGGACGGCAGGTCCGAGAGCATCGACTCCAGCTCCTCGAGCTGCTTCAGGGTGTCCTCGTCGAGACCGAAGTCACTGGGGTCGAAGTCGGTCGGGAAGTCACTGGGGTCGAAGGACGGGAAGTCGCTCGGGTCGACGCTCGGGAGGTCGCTGGGGTCGAACGACGAGGGGACCTCGCTGGGATCGGCGTCCGTCGAGGGCGTGGTCGCCGAGCCGCTGCAGGCCTCGTACTGGTAGGTGAAGAACGCCTGGATCGCTTCCTGGTCCTCGCGAGGAATGTCTTGGAACTCTGTGCCCTCAAGATCGTCGGGGAGTCCACTGAGTCGATCAGCTCGATGTAGATCTCGAAACCCTTCCGGGCCTCGGTCGGGATGTCCTCAGGGGTACCCACGTCCTTGATCTCCTCGATCAACTCCTTCGCCTGCTTGAACTCCTTTTCGTCCTCCTCGTCGAGATTCTCGATCGCGCTCCACTTGTTGCAGAACTCCTCGACGGAGGCGCTCGTGGGGGAGCCGTCGGCCGACTTCTTGTCGTCGTCGTCGCCACCGAGCACGAGTGCGGCGGCAATGCCTCCGCCGACGAGCAGGAGCACCACCACGCCGATGATGATCGCGACCTTGGCGTTGAAGCCACCCCCGCCGCCGTTCTGGGGGAGGGGGCCCCACGGCTGGTCGGGACCGCCCGGCCCGCCGGGAGGTGGACCCCACTGGCCGCCCTGCCCACCGGGAGGCGGACCCCACTGGCCGCCCTGGTCACCGGCGGGCGGTTGCTGCCACTGCTGTTGGGGGCGCCCGGCGGCGGCCCCCAGGCGGGCTGGCCCTGACCGGGCGTCGGGTTGCTGCCGGACACCATGGTGGGTGCGTCACCCGCGGGAGGTGCTGCGGCGGCGAAGGGATTGCCACAATTGGTGCAGAACGGGGTGGCACCGGCGCGAGGAGCGCCGCAGCGGGGGCAGGTTTCCTGGGTCATGACCCAAGCGTGCCATGGGAAAGACTCGCTGAAACCTCGTGACACCGGGTGATGGCCGCAGGCTTCCTGAGTCACGTCCGAAGCGGGCCAGCCTGCGAGGGGACCAGAACCCCACCGCCGATTGCATGGTTATGCATGGTCATGTATATAGTTGAGGCGTGTCCAAGGTTCTCACTTCACTGCCCGTCGGCGAGCGCGTCGGCATCGCCTTCTCCGGAGGTCTCGACACCTCCGTCGCCGTTGCCTGGATGCGCGACAAGGGCGCCGTCCCGTGCACCTACACCGCAGACATCGGGCAGTACGACGAGCCCGACATCGCCTCGGTGCCGGAGCGTGCGACGGCGTACGGCGCCGAGATCGCCCGTCACGTCGACTGCAAGGCCGCCCTGGTCGAGGAGGGGCTCGCAGCCCTGGCCTGCGGTGCCTTCCACATCCGCTCCGGCGGTCGTGCCTACTTCAACACCACGCCGCTCGGTCGCGCGGTCACCGGCACGATGCTGGTGCGAGCGATGCACGAGGACGGCGTCGACATCTGGGGCGACGGCTCGACGTTCAAGGGCAACGACATCGAGCGGTTCTACCGCTACGGGCTGCTTGCCAACCCGGACCTCCGCATCTACAAGCCGTGGCTTGACGACGCCTTCGTGACCGAGCTCGGTGGCCGTGCCGAGATGAGCCAGTGGCTGGTGGAGCACGACCTGCCCTACCGCGACTCCAAGGAGAAGGCCTACTCCACGGACGCCAACATCTGGGGTGCGACCCACGAGGCCAAGACCCTCGAGCACCTCGACGTCTCCCTGGAGACCGTCGAGCCGATCATGGGAGTCAAGTTCTGGGATCCGTCGGTCCAGATCGAGACCGAGGACGTCGCGATCTCCTTCGAGCGGGGCCGTCCGGTCGCGATCAACGGCCAGCGCTACGACGACGCGGTCGCACTCGTCCACGAGGCCAACACCATCGGTGGTCGCCACGGACTGGGCATGTCCGACCAGATCGAGAACCGGATCATCGAGGCGAAGTCGCGCGGCATCTACGAGGCGCCGGGCATGGCGCTGCTGTGGATCGCCTACGAGCGCCTGATCAATGCCGTCCACAACGAGGACACGGTCGCGCAGTACCACAACGAGGGCCGCAAACTCGGCCGGCTCCTCTATGAAGGTCGTTGGCTCGACCCGCAGTCGTTGATGATCCGCGAGTCGATCCAGCGCTGGATCGCGTCGCTGGTCACCGGTGAGGTGACCCTGCGGTTGCGTCGTGGCGAGGACTACACGGTGCTCCGCACCTCCGGCTCCAACTTCTCCTACCACCCCGACAAGCTGTCGATGGAGCGCACCGAGAACGCCGCCTTCGGCCCCACCGACCGCATCGGCCAGCTGACCATGCGCAACCTCGACATCGCCGACTCCCGCGAGAAGCTCGAGCAGTACGCCGAGCAGCCGCTCAACCAGGGCCAGGTGCTCGTCGAGCACGGCGTCCTGCTCGGTGAGCTCCCTGCAGGTGGCGCCGACAAGATCACCGCCAACCCGGCTGTCGAGGGCGACGAGGAAGCGGCGCTCGACAACGCCGCGATGGAGTTCGGCACCGACTGAGTCCCGATCCAGGCTGAGATCCGTCTCGGCTCCCGCCCCCGGAGGCGCGCGAGCGCGCACCAAGGGGTGGACCGCGCCCGGGCCGAGAAGGCCCGGGCGTTAGTGTCTACAGCATCTCAATCCACGACCGTTCAGCGAGGAAACCGCCCGTGAGCAAGCCCGTCGTTCTCATTGCCGAAGAGTTGAGCCCCGCCACTGTCGAGGCGCTGGGGCCGGACTTCGAGATCCGCAACTGCAACGGTGCCGACCGCTCCGAGCTGCTCCCGGCCATCGCAGACGTCGACGCGATCCTGGTCCGCTCCGCGACCAAGGTCGACGCCGAGGCGCTGGCCGCGGCCAAGAAGCTCAAGGTCGTTGCCCGTGCCGGCGTTGGCCTCGACAACGTCGACGTCCCGGCCGCCACCCAGGCCGGAGTCATGGTGGTCAATGCGCCCACCTCCAACATCGTGTCTGCGGCCGAGCTCGCCGTTGCGCTCATGCTCGCCGCAGCCCGCAACGTGAGTCCCGCGCACGCCGCACTGCGCGATGGCCAGTGGAAGCGCAGCAAGTACTCCGGCATCGAGCTCTACGAGAAGACCGTCGGCATCGTCGGCCTCGGCCGGATCGGCGTGCTCGTCGCCCAGCGCCTCAGTGCCTTCGGCATGAAGGTCGTGGCCTACGACCCCTACGTGCAGGCCGGCCGCGCCGCCCAGATGGGTGTGCGTCTCGTCGACCTCGACACCCTGCTCGCCGAGGCCGACTTCATGAGCGTGCACCTCCCGAAGACCCCCGAGACCGTCGGCCTCATCGGTGCCGAGCAGCTCGCCAAGGCCAAGTCGAGCCTGGTGCTTGTGAACGCTGCCCGAGGCGGCATCGTCGACGAGGTCGCCCTCTACGACGCGCTCAAGGAGGGCCGCATCGCCGGTGCCGGCCTCGACGTGTTCGCCAAGGAACCCTGCACCGACTCGCCGCTCTTCGAGCTCGAGAACGTCGTTGCCACTCCGCACCTCGGTGCTTCGACCGACGAGGCGCAGGAGAAGGCAGGCATCGCGGTCGCGAAGTCGGTCCGTCTGGCGCTCGCCGGCGAGCTCGTTCCTGACGCGGTCAACGTCCAGGGCGGCGTCATCGCCGAAGACGTCCGTCCCGGGATTCCGCTCACCGAGAAGCTCGGTCGGGTCTTCACCGCGCTGGCCGGTGAGGTCGCCCAGAGCATTGACGTCGAGGTGCGTGGCGAGATCGCCGAGTACGACGTCAAGGTGCTCGAGCTGGCTGCCCTCAAGGGTGTCTTCACCGATGTCATCGAGGACGCCGTCTCCTACGTCAACGCGCCGTTGCTCGCCACCGACCGGGGCATCGACGTACGGCTCGTGGTCGAGAGCCAGAGCCCCGACCACCGCAACCTGATCACGCTGCGCGGTGCGCTGGCCGACGGTTCGCAGGTGTCGGTCTCCGGCACCTTGGCCGGCCTCGCCCAGAAGGAGCGCCTCGTCGAGGTCAACGGCTTCGACCTCGACCTCGAGCTCACCGACCACCTGGCCTTCCTCCGCTACGAGGATCGCCCCGGCGTCGTCGGCACCTTCGGTGGCGTGCTCGGTGAGTCGGGCGTCAACATTGCCGGCATGCAGGTCTCCCGGGACGCGAAGGGTGGCCAGGCACTGGTGGTGCTTGCCGTCGACTCCGAGATCCCGGGGAGACCCTGACCGCCATCGAGGCGGCGATCGACGCCTCGAGCGTGCGTGGCGTGAACCTGGTCTGACCCACCGGACAGGTGGCCCGGAAGAGGGGATCGGAGCGGCGGGAGACCGCCCTCCGATCCCCTCTTCCGTCTCGTGCTGGTTGCGCTCCGAACCTCGAGCACGAGAGGGTTGAGTCGACCGCCGCGGGTCTGATTCGGCACATGCTGGTTACCGGGAGCCACAAGGAGACGAGATGACCGCGAGACGTAGACGGATGACGGGCAGCGTGCTGATCGCGCTCGCCGTGCTGGGCGTGAGCACGATGACGGCCTTTGCCGATTCGCCACGCAACAGCGTCCAGGCGCCCACCGGGAGCGGTGTCGTCGGTCCGCCCCCGAGAGTGCGGGCGTGACTGCCGCGAAGTCTTCACGCTCCATGGTGGTCAAGGGGCGCACCAAGCAGAAGCGCGCAGTGGTGCGGATCAAGGGATGGAAACCCAAACGTGCGAAATGGGTACTGCTCAAGAAGGTCCGAAGCAAGAAGCACAAGTTCAAGACGAGAGTGTCCCTCCAAGGAGTGGGCAACCGGCCGCTCAAGGTGAAGCCGCGCAACCAGAAGGTGCGCAGGGTGCCGGTGACGCCCGCGGTCACGCCCTCCGACGACTGTGGAAGCCGTCTGGAGAAGAGCGATGGCACGTTGTGGACGTGCACCTTCTCCGACGAGTTCGAGGGCAGCGGGCTCGACCGCACCAAGTGGATGCCCCAGACGACGGGCTACACCACCGGTGACGACACCAACTTCGCCTGCTACAAGGACGACCCTGCCAACGTCTCGGTTGCTGCCGGCTCCTTGAAGCTCCGGCTCACCAAGGGGCCCGTCGAGCCCTGTCCCGGCCTCAAGGGACGGGCCACTGGTTTCTCCTCCGGATCGGTCTCCACCTACCGTCTCTTCTCTCAGAAGTACGGCCGATTCGAGGCCCGCACCCGCAACACGGCCGCGAATGTCAGCGGCCTGCACGAGGCATTCTGGCTCTGGCCCGACGACCGCGTGGTGGACGTGAGCAAGTGGCCCGACTCCGGTGAGATCGACATCGCGGAGACCTATTCCAGCCACGCCAACCTGGCGATCCCTTTCCTGCACACGTCCTGGGATCGGATCCTGGGCCTGATTCCGTGGGAGCTGGGCCACCTCGCCACCAGCAACACAGCCTGGACCTGCCGGGCGCAGCGCGGCGTGTGGAACACCTACGCGGTGGAGTGGTCGGCCAAGAAGATCGAAATCTTCGTCAACGGCAAACTCTGCCTGCGCAACATCGCTGGGGACAGTGCCTTCCAGGAGCCCTACATCATCGCGCTCACGCAGGGTATCGGTGGCGACCAGAACAGGTACACCGCGGCGACTCCGCTGCCGGGCACCTATGAGGTCGACTACGTCAGGGTCTGGAAGTGAACCGTGTGTGATCGGACGGGTACCGCTCGAGGCAAGCAAGTCTGACCGATCGGACAGGGCAGGGTGACCGGCTCGGGCCAAATGGGCGGTGCCGGGTCGCCGTGCTGCGGGGCCGGACGATAGAACTGTCCTCAGGATGCCGGAGGCATCCTGAGGACACCGTCGTCCTGACCAGCTGCACCGAGGCGACCTGGGATCGGCCGAGGGGTCGGGCTCCGAGGCACTCGTGTTCCGGTTCGGTCCCGCGGAGGGAGCGGGATCGCCCCGGACGAGATGTGGCGGTCGGACGGCGGTGTGCTTCTTGGTGTAGACCTGTTCGGGTGACCATGCCGCCCCTGCTCGTCGACCTGTCTCCGATCGCGCAGTTGCGCGCGGGCCGTCTGGCGCGCCGCCTTCCGCAACTCCTGGTCGGCCTGTGGCTCTACGGCGCCTCACTCGCGCTCATGGTCCGTGGAGACCTCGGCCTGGCTCCGTGGGACGTGCTCCACAGCGGACTGATCCGCCATCTCCCCGTGACGCTCGGGCAGATGGTGATCATCGCCAGCATCGTCGTGCTGCTGCTGTGGATCCCGCTCCGGGAGAAGCCGGGGATCGGCACGGTGGCCAACGCGCTCCTCGTCGGCATCTCCGCCGACGTCACCTTGTCGCTGCTGGACCGCCCCGACGACATGGCTGCCCGCGTGTCCCTGATGCTGCTCGGCGTCTTCCTCAACGGCGTCGCCACTGCGCTCTACATCGGTTCCCAGTTCGGCCGCGGTCCGCGAGACGGCTTGATGACCGGCCTCGTACGTCGTACCGGCTGGCGGATCGCTCCGGTGCGGACCGGCATCGAGCTGAGTGTCGTCGTCCTCGGAGTGGCGCTGGGCGGAGCCCTGGGCGTGGGCACCGTCCTCTACGCCTTTGCGCTGGGGCCCCTGACGCAGTGGATGCTGCCGGTCTTCGTGGTGCCGTTGGTGCTCGACGTCCGTACGCCGGAGCTCGATCCCTGATCGGGTTCAGCGCCTGGTGGCGACGACCACCGAGGCGTCGGGGGCGATCATCAGCTCGACCGCAGTGAACCGCTCGTCGGTCAGCCACTCCTCGCGCAGCGTGTCCACGCGACCGCCGGAGATCGGTGGCCACATCTCGCAGGGCACGAAGTCGTCGAGCACCACGATGCCCCCGGGCTCGACGAGATCGGCGATCTTGTCGACCGTCACCTCCGAGGGGATGCCCGAGTCGATGAAGAGCAACGAGAACGGCGCGTGGTCGGCGAGGTTGGACCAGTCGGCGGCCAGTACCTCGACCTGGGGATCGTCGACGAAGATGTCGGCAGCGGCTCCTGCCAGCAACTGGTCGAGCTCCGCAGAGATGATCCGCGCGCCGTCGCGCACACCCGAACGCAGCCAGGCGGTCCCGACGCCGGCACCAGTGCCGAACTCGGCCAGGGTGCCCCCACGGGTGGCGGCCAGGGTGGCCAGCAGTCGTCCGGTCTCGTTGCGGCAGAAGGACACGTAACCGGAGCGCCGCGAGACGTCGAATGCGCGGGAGACGATCTCTGGCAGGTCGGGGGGCGCACTCATGGTCCGAGTCTCCCAGCCCGCCGAAAGCCGTCTTGCCATCCGGACGGTTTCGGGGAACCTGCGGACACGGCGGGTGAACGTGGCCTAACCTCGTCGCATCATGCGGAGCGTCAACGTATTCATCGACTGCCGCGGCGAGGCCTGAGGAAGGCCACCTCGCCGCGGTGTTCGGCGTTGCGGGCCTTCCATCCGTTGTTGATCAGCCATCTGATCCGACGTCGAGGACGCACCGCGACCGCATCGCACACCTGACCGTGCCCGCTCCCGCTGGGCATCGCAGGGTGCTCCTCGACCTCGGGTCGCCCAACCCGAAACCTTGAGGAGTGAAGTGCGATGTATGACATGTATCCAGAGTGGGGCCCGGCCATGCACAACCCGGAGAACCCGCGGAGCCACGAGGCGGTCCAAGCCGCTCTTGACCTGCGAGACAACGGCGCTCAGAGGCCGGACGACAACTAGGCTCTGAGACCATGACGAACTCAACTCCCAGCACCGGCCAGGTGCAGCTCGCCGTCATCCCGGGCGACGGCATCGGCCAAGAGGTCACCGTCGAAGCACTCAAGGTGCTCGACGTGGCCGCGCCCACCGATGTGACCTTCGCGCAGACCCGCTACGACCTGGGTGCTGAGCGCTACCTGGCCACGGGCGAGGTGCTGCCGGACTCCGTCCTCGAGGAGATCCGTGGGCACGACGCGATCCTGCTGGGAGCCGTGGGCGGCAAGCCCAACGACCCGAACCTGCCGCCGGGCATCCTCGAGCGTGGTCTGCTGCTGCGGATCCGCTTCGAGCTCGACCACTACGTGAACCTGCGGCCGTCGCGGATCTACCCCGGCTCCGTACCGCCCCTGTCAGAGGCCGTTCTCGGCCAGGGTCCCGTCGACTTCGTCGTGGTCCGTGAAGGCACCGAGGGGCCCTACACCGGCAACGGTGGCGCACTGCGGGTGGGCACGCCCGCCGAGGTCGCCACCGAGGTCTCGGTCAACACGGCCTACGGCGTCGAGCGGGTCATCCGCGACGCCTACGCCCGTGCCGAGCGTCGCCCCCGCAAGCACCTCACCCTGGTGCACAAGACCAATGTGCTGGTCAACGCCGGCTCGGTCTGGTGGCGTCTGTTCGAGGAGATCGGCCAGGAGCACCCCGACGTCACGTGCGACTACATGCACATCGACGCGGCCATGATCCACATGACCACGAACCCACAGCGGTTCGACGTGATCGTCACCGACAACCTCTTCGGCGACATCATCACCGACCTGGCCGCTGCCGTCACCGGTGGCATCGGCCTGGCCGCGTCCGGCAACGTGAACCCCGACCGGACCGCCCCGTCCATGTTCGAGCCCGTGCACGGCTCGGCTCCCGACATCGCCGGCCAGCAGATCGCAGACCCCACCGCGGCCATCCTGTCCGCCGGTCTCCTGCTGGACCACCTCGGTCACCCCGAGGCGGCGAAGCGCGTCGAGGACGCCGTGCTCGCAGACCTCGCTGCCCGCGACGCCGGTCAGCAGCGCTCCACCTCCCAGGTGGGCGACTCGATCGCCAAGATCGTCGCCGCCGGCTGAGTCCCACCAGCCACTGGAGTAGTCAAGATTCCCCGCCCGGGCGGGTAACTGGGAGCTTGTGGGCCGTAGCTACGGCCCACAAGCTCCCAGTTCCGCCACAAAGTCCTCAACGAAGGTCGGATAGTTTGATGTCCATGGAGATCAGCATCACCCGCAACCCCCACCCGGTCGACGACGCCCGCTTGGCGGAGATCCTGGCCGAGCCAGGCTTCGGGGTGCACTTCACCGACCACATGTTCACCGTGGAATGGACGCCGGAGCGCGGCTGGTACGACGCCCGGATCACCCCCTACGGTCCGCTCACCCTGGACCCGGCCACCGCCGTCCTGCACTACGCGCAGGAGACCTTCGAGGGCATGAAGGCCTATCGACACGAGGACGGCTCGATCTGGTCGTTCCGTCCCGAGGCCAACGCCGAGCGGATGCTCCGTTCGAGCCAGCGCCTGGCCCTTCCCGAGCTGCCGGTCGAGGACTTCGTCCGGGCCGTCGACGCGCTCGTCGAGATCGACGAGCGCTGGGTGCCCGACGGTGCAGGAGAGAAGAGCCTCTATCTGCGGCCCTTCATGTTCGCGAGTGAGAAGTTCCTGGGAGTCCGGCCCAGCCAGCACGTCACCTTCATGGTCATCGCCTCACCCGCCGGCTCCTACTTCAAGGGCGGCGTGAAGCCGGTGTCGCTGTGGCTGACCGAGGACTACACCCGTGCCGGCCGCGGCGGGATGGGCGCGGCCAAGACCGGCGGCAACTACGCGAGCTCCCTCGTCGCCCAGCAGCAGGCCACGGCCCAGGGGTGCGACCAGGTGGTCTTCCTCGACGCCCAGGAGGGCAAGTACGTCGAGGAGCTCGGCGGCATGAACATGTACTTCCTCTACGCGGACGGCAGGATCGTCACGCCGGAGACCGGGACGATCCTCGAGGGGATCACCCGTGCCAGCATCATCGAGCTGGCCGGCCGCCTCGGCCACCCGGTGGAGGAGCGGAAGATCCCCATCGACGAGTGGCGCGAGGGTGTGCGCGACGGCTCCATCAAGGAGATCTTCGCCTGCGGCACCGCGGCGGTCATCACGCCGGTCGGACGCCTGATGTGGGACGGGGGAGAGGTGCCGGCCGTCACGGAGGGCACCGGTGAGCTCACCGGCAGGATCCGCGAAGGCCTGGTCGACATCCAGTTCGGCCGTGCCGAGGACTTCGCGGGTTGGATGCACCGCATCCTCTGACCGGTCGTCAGCGCCCGTCGACTTCGCGACACCCGGCCGCTCCGTCTCCACGAGATGGGGCGGCCGGGTAACGTTTGGGCGTGACTGCCGCCCCTGACGACCACGCTCCGCCGAGCGAGCTGTGGGTCGGTCCCTACCGGCTGCTCACCCGCATCGGTGAGGGCGGCATGGGCGTGGTGCACCTCGGACAGCGCGCCACCGGCGAACGGGCCGCGATCAAGGTGCTGCGCCCCCACGTGGTTCCCGACGACGAGGCACGCGCCCGTCTCGCGCGTGAGGTCAACTCCCTCGGCCTGGTCCGCAGCCCGCGGGTGGCCGAGGTCCTCGATGCCGACCCGTGGGGTCCGATCCCGTACGTCGCCACGCGCTACGTGCCGGGCCTGCCACTCCACCGCCACGTGCAGGAGGAGGGCGCCTTGGGCGGCGCCGACCTGGGGCGCTTCGCGGCCGCATTGGCCGAAGCGGTCCAGGCCGTGCACGAGGTCGGGGTACTGCACCGCGACATCAAGCCGTCCAACGTCCTCATGGAGGGCCGCAACCCGGTGCTCATCGACTTCGGACTGGCCCGCCTCGATGACGACATCTCCGTGACCCGCACCGGCTACCTCCTCGGCACCCCCGGCTACCTGGCGCCGGAGATCCTCTTCGGGGAGAAGCCCACCCCGGCCTCCGACGTGCACTCGTGGGCAGCGACCGTGGCGTTCGCTGGCCTGGCGCGTCCGCCCTTCGGGTCGGGCCACGCGCTGCTCGTGATGGACCGGGTCCGCAACGGCCAGCACGACCTCGACGGACTCGACGGTGACATCGGTGCGTTGCTGCTCGCCTCGCTCGACCCCGATCCGGTGCGGCGTCCCGATCTGGCCTCGGTCCTGCGTGCGCTCGGTGCCGATCCGGCGCCCGCCCACGACATCCCCTTCACGCTGCCGTTCGCCGCGGTGCCGACGATCGCGCCGCAGGGCCCGGCTACGGCGGCGGCAGCGGGCCCCCTCGCCCCTCCGACCCTTGTCGATCCCCAGACCCTCGTCGATCCCGACCGCCAGCAACCTCCGGCGGCTCCGATGGCGGCGCCCACGCGCCAGCCCTATCAGCAGCCGCCGCAGGTCTCGCAGCCTTCGCGCCCTCCCCAGCAGACGGCGTATCCGCAGACGCAGCCCGGACCGACCCGAGTGGGGTTGGCGGAGCGACTGCGCCGCGGTGTCCTCGGAGGTGGGGCCGTCCTCGCGACGGCAGCTGCCATTGCCTGGGCGCCGTGGGTGATGACGGTGGTCCTGGTGGCAGGGGTGTGCCTGCTACGCGCGGGATCGTTGGCCGGCTCGACCTTGGCCGAGAAACGCCGGCTCCGCGGCCGCAAGTGGTACGACGGCACGGTCGCGACGATGACGGCGCCATGGCACTTCGCGGTCTCCCTGCTCGGGACCGGTGCGCTGCTGGTGTGGGCTGCGCTCCTGGCGGCCTGCGCGCTGCTGACCATGCTCGCGCTCGGCGCCGCCGATCACGTGGCACTCGGGGTCTCGGGCGTGGTGTTCGTCGGCTCGTTGTGGACCGGGCCGGGGTCATCACGAGTCAGCGCGCCGTTGCGCCGGGTCGGCGTCGTGATGGCACGTCAGCCTCTGCCGTGGGCACTCTGGAGCGCCGTGCTGCTGCTGGTGGCGGCGGGCGCCTTTGCCGGCGCCATCGGCGAGATCAACTGGGCGCCGGCGCCGGAGTCGCCGTGGGCGGAAGGAACGTGGCTCGGTCGCTGGCTCTGAGCCCCCGGAGACAAGTGGGCCGGGTCCATGGCAGACTCAGTGTCGTGAGCACCACGATCATCATTTCCTAGCGCGTCAGGCACAGCCCGACGCGCAACCTCTCGTTCTCGAGAGGTTTTTTGATTTCCAGGCACTGCACCGACACCCGAAACGAGACCACCGATGGATCTGCACGGCTCCTTCCACGTCTACGACACCACGCTCCGCGACGGCGCCCAGCAGGAGGGGCTGAACCTCTCCGTCGCCGACAAGCTGACGATTGCGCGGCACTTGGACGGGCTCGGCGTCGGGTTCATCGAGGGTGGTTGGCCGGGGGCGAATCCGAAGGACACCGAGTTCTTCCGCCGTGCGGCCGGCGAGCTCCACCTGGAGCACGCACTGCTCGCCGCCTTCGGCTCGACGCGCAAGGCCGGTGTCGCGGCGGCCGACGATCCCCAGGTCGCTGCCTTGCGTGACAGCGGGGCACCCGTGGTCACCCTCGTGGCGAAGTCGCACGACCGACACGTCCAGATGGCCCTGCGCACCACGCTCCAGGAGAACCTGGCCATGGTCCGCGACACGGTCTCCCACCTGCGCGCCGAGGGCCAGCGGGTCTTCCTCGACGCGGAACACTTCTTCGACGGCTATCGGGAGAACCGTGCCTACGCCCTCGAGGTGCTCCGCACGGCCGCCGAAGCAGGCACCGAGGTCGTCGCCCTGTGCGACACCAACGGCGGAATGCTGCCTCCGTGGGTTGCTGATGTGGTGCACGACGTCATCGACACCACGGGGGTTCGGGTCGGCATCCACTGTCACAACGACACCGGCTGCGCGGTCGCCAACAGTCTGGCGGCGGTCGACGCGGGTGCGAGCCACGTGCAGGGCACCGTCAACGGCTACGGCGAGCGCACCGGCAACGCCGACCTCGTCACGGTCGTCGCCAACCTGCAGCTCAAGCTCGACCGGCAGGTGCTCCCCGAGGGACTCCTGGCAGACGCGACACGCATCGCCCATGCCGTCGCCGACGTCACGAATGTGCCACCGGCCTCGCGTCAGCCGTACGTCGGCACGTCGGCATTCGCCCACAAGGCGGGGCTGCACGCCTCGGCGATCAAGGTCGATCCGTTCCTCTACCAGCATCTCGACCCGATGGAGGTCGGCAACGACATGAGGTTGCTGGTCTCCGACATGGCGGGCCGGGCGTCCATCGAGCTCAAGGCCCGCCAACTGGGCTTCGACCTCTCCAGCGAGACCGACGAGGGCAGAGCGGTCATCACTCGCGTCACCGACAGCGTCAAGGAGAAGGAGGCGCGCGGCTACACCTTCGAGGCAGCGGACGCGTCCTTCGAGCTGCTTCTGGTGGAGGAGGTCGAGGGGCACCCAGTGAGCTTCTTCGACGTCGAGTCGTGGCGGGTCATCACCGAGACGGTCGACCGCGTCGTACCCGACGAGGAGGCCGTCTCCGAGGCCACCGTGAAGCTGCATGCCGCCGGGTCCCGGATCATCAGCACGAGTGAGGGCAACGGTCCCGTCAACGCGCTCGACCACGCACTGCGGCAGGCGATCGGTCAGGCCTATCCCGAGGTCGCGAAGTTCGAGCTGATCGACTACAAGGTGCGGATCCTCGACCAGGGCCACGGCACTGATGCGATCACCCGGGTGCTCATCGAGACGACCGACGGCACCACCTCGTGGGTGACCGTGGGCGTCGGGCACAACGTCATCGAGGCCTCGTGGGAGGCACTCGTCGACGGCTTCACCTTCGGACTGCGTCACCGCCAGGGGTGAGGAGGATCAGAAGTCGTTCTTCCTGATCCTCATGGCCAGTGCAAAGTCCTGGTGGGCCCAGCGCAGGTAGTCCTGCACCTTGTCCTCGTCGGCGTTCTTGGGAGCCGTGACCGCGGTGAGGACGACAATGCGCTTGACCCGGGAGATCCGCCAGCCACCCTTCTCCCAGTCCTGCCAGACGGCGTCCCCGTCGATCGTGAGCAGGGTGTCTGCGTCCTTCCGCTTCTCCACCTTGCGTGCGGCTGCCCGGGTGTCCATCCGCAGGAAGAAGTGGGTGATCGTCACCTTGTCGCGCTCGTTGACGTAGGTGGCGGTGACGGCGCGTGCGCAGCCGATGTCGTCGAGCTGGGTGTCGGTGGCGATCTCAGCGCAGTCGGCATGGTCGCGCGCCACCACGGCGCGTGCGTTGTAGACGTTGCCCTCCCATTTGAACTCCCAGTCGTCGCGGTACTCGGACGCCCGCGGAGAGCCGCGCCACTTCTCCGTGGGTACGCCGTCCCCCGGCGCTGCGGGGCCGTCCGGGCCCGCGTCGGAGGAGGAGAGCGGGTCGGTCGGCTCGATGTTTCCCGAGTCGGAGGGTGGTGCGGGGTCGGTGGCCGACTGGTCCCCGGACGGCTCGGAGGTCTTCTCCTCCTTCTTCGCATCGCCGTCACCGTCGCCTCGGGTCAGGGCGATGGCGGTGCCACCACCGGCCACGAGGAGCACCAGCACCACGACCAAGGCGATGATGCCGCTGCGTCGGCCGCCCCCGGTCGGCGGCGTCGGCTGCCAGGGGGCCTGCGTGGGATCGCCGCTGGGAGGGCCGTAGGGGGAGTTGCCGTAGGGCGAGGTCCCGGGCCGTTGGCCCGACGGAGGGCCCCAGCCGGTGGGCGGTTGCTGACCGGGCGGTCCCCAGCCGGTGGGCGGTGGACCGCCCTGCCAAGGTTGTTGGCCGGGGGAGGACCGTAGGGGTTCGGTTGCTGACCGGCAGGCGGTTCCTCGGACGACATACGTGGGACTCCGGTTCGGTGGGAGGGGACGATGCACCTTCTACCACCCGCAACGGTGGTTCATGCCTCCCGGTCGGTGATGCCGCGTGCGTGCAGCGCGTCGCCGGTCTCGAGTGCCCGGGCGACCACGCGCACCACGAAGGGCGTGAGATAGGCACGCGGATGCTTGCTCAGTCCCCGCGCCCGTGCGGCGTCGCGGGTCTCCAGCGCCAGTGTGACCGTGCCGGGGAGGGCGCCGATCGCGAGGGAGAAGGCGAGCGCGACCTTCTCCGGATCCACGCCGATGCGACGGAACGGCTGCAGCCACCGGACGATTGCGTCCAGCATCGCGTTGACGGCCGTCGTGGAGGTCACCACCACGGCAGCAAGAGCCAGGGCGACGAGGTCGACGAGGGTCTCGACGGCCTTCTCTGCGCCGTACCACCACCATTGGAAGGCAGCGACGAAGACGGCCAGGAGAAGGATCGCCCGGGCCGCCCGCCAGAGGTGGCGCAGCGGCACTCGGGCGATCGCGGCCAGCGTCAGTGCGAAGGCGAGGAAGAGGAACGAGGCGCGCGCGTCGCGCACCAGCACCACGGTGAGGCTGAAGACGCCCAGCGCCACCACCTTGAACCCGACGGGGAGCCGGTGAAGAAGGGTGTTGCCGGGGCGGTGCAGCCCGATCAGGACCTGGCTCACTGCGCCACCAGGCCGCGGTAGTGCGCGACGGCTTCGTCCGCGTCCCCGTCGAAGACGACCTCTGCGTGGTCGACCACCAGCGCCCGGTCGCAGCGTGCCGCGAGCTCGAGGTCGTGGGTGACCAACAGCAGTTGCTGGGACAGTCCGAGCAGGAGGTCACCGACGCGGCGGGTGTTGGCGAGGTCGAGCAGCGTGGTGGGTTCGTCGGCGACCAGCACGCTCGGCTCCACCGCGAGTACCCCAGCCAGGGCGAGCATCTGCTTCTGGCCGCCCGACAGTGAGTGCACGGAGTTGTGGGCATGGTCGGCGAGGCCGAACTCGGCGAGGATGTCCATCGCCTTGTCGCGTCGCGCGGCGGCCGAGCGGACGGTACGACGCAGCGACAGCTCCACGTCCTCCACACAGGTGGGCATGACGAGCTGGGCCGCGGGATCGGTGAAGCAGAAGCCGACGGTCCTGCGCACAGCGGCCGCATCACTTCGCACGTCGAGGCCGTTGACGCTGACGGTGCCGGAGCTGGCACCGACCAGTCCGTTGACCATTCTCGCAAGGGTGGACTTGCCGGAGCCGTTGGAGCCGATCACGGCGACCCGCTGGTCACCGAGGGTCACGGTCGTGGGGAGAGCAGCGTGCGGTCGCCTGCCCCGGAGGAATCGGGGACGACGACCGCGGCAGCGTTGAACTCGATCACTTGCTGCGTTCACGCTCCAGCAGGCGCGGGAAGGCGCGGTGCACCTCGGCCGCGATCAGTGCGGTGAAGGTGGTCTTCACGAGGTCTCCGATCCAGAACGGCGTGTCCCAGGTGAGGGCCTGGTGCCACGAGACGTCGAAGTAGAGCTTCATGCCTGCGATGCCCAGTGGGTGAATCACCAGGATGCTGGCGGTGAGTGAGCACGCGAACACGATGAGGGCGCTGGTGCGTCGCGACCCCGCGACGTACTTGACCAGGAATCCCGCGAGTGCCGCGGCGAGGGGGAAGGCGTAGAGGTAGCCGGCACTGGCGCCGGTGAAGGTGCCGAGGCCGGACGAGTGCTCGGCGAAGACCGGCAGGCCGATGGCACCCAGGCCCAGGTAGAGCGCCACGGCGAGGAAGCCGCGAAGGGGGCCGAGAAGGCAGCCGGTGAGCATCACCGCGAAGGTCTGCAGGGTGATCGGCACTCCGCCACCGCCCACGGGCACGGCACCGATGTAGGCGCACGCCGAGATGAGTGCCGCGAAGGCCGCGATCAGGGCGATGTCGGTGCCGGACGAACGCGTGCTGCGCATCGGTGCGACCTTCGTCTCGACGGTGCCGGCCTCGGCCGGGTTGCTGGTGCTGGTCATGTGATCCTGCCTCACGGGAGCGTCTGAACGGTGTTCAGTGAACGGTGTTCAGGGTAGGGTCAGGAGTGCGATCCGGTCAACCGAGACTCGGGTCACACGAAGGTGGAGGAGGGCGCGTGGATCGTCGCGACGTGGTCGACAAGGCGCTGGAGGTGTTGTCGGTGGTCGGGCTGCCCGACCTGACGATGCGTCGACTGGGTGCTGAGCTCGGAGTGCAGCAGAGCGCGCTCTACCACCACTTCGCCAACAAGCAGGCGCTGTTGGGGGCGGTTGCCGACGAGATCGTCGCGCGTGGACCACGTCCGTCGGGGGAGGGACTCGACGACTGGGCCGACCTGGTCCGGGAGCGGTGTGCCGACCTGCGTGGCGCGGTGTTGGCCTATCCCGACGGTGCTGACGTGGTGGCCTCGATGTTCGCCTTCGGGCTGGGGGTGCGGAGCCGTTCCGGGAGCTCGTGGAGATCCTGGGGAAGTCGGGTCTGGCCGATGTCGTCGTCGAACCCGCGGCGCGCACCCTCCTGCACTATGTCTACGGCCACGCGGTGGCGCAGCAGGCCCATGAGCAGGCTGCTCGGCTGGGAGCGATTCCCGCGGAGGCATTGCCCGAGGACTTCGGGATCGGGCTGGATCTGGTGGTCGACGGGATCCGCGCACAGCTGGCTTGAGATGCGCTGGCTCACACTCTGGTCAGGCCGCTGAGGCTTGCCTTTCCTTTCTTGAACGATTCCAAAAAGAGGGGAAGATGTGGTCATCACCGAGAGAGAAGGACAGGTTTGATGACCCAGACGTTGAAGCACACCTCCCACCCGGCATTCCAGGGTTCGAAGCAGTTGGCGAGCCACCTCCAGCAGATGCTGGTCGACCTCACCGACCTGCACCTGCAGGGCAAGCAGCTGCACTGGAACGTGGTCGGCAAGAACTTCCGCGACACCCACTTGGTGCTCGACGAGGTCGTCGATGCGGCCCGCGGGTTCGCCGACGACATTGCCGAGCGCATGCGGGCGGTCTACGCCATCCCGGACGGCCGCGCCGCCACCGTCGTTGCGCAGTCGAGCCTGCCCGACGTGACCGCCTACGAGATCGACACTGCCGACACCGTCGACGCGATCGTCGCCTCGCTCTACGCCGTCGCCGGCACCGCTCGCCGGATCCATGACGACGTCGACGCCGAGGACCCGACCAGCGCCGACATGTTGCACGCGATCCTGGAGCGGATCGAGCAGCTTGCGTGGCTCATCGACTCCGAGAACCGCGTCGCCAACAGCGGCAGCCCGCGTCAGGTCCGGCCCTGACGCTTCCCCTTTCCGGTGGTGCTCACGGACGGCCGGCGTGCTCCAGGGCGCGCCGGCCCGTCCAGGAGACCAGCACCGCCAGGGCTGCCGCGCCGACGGTGACCGCGTACGCCGGTCGGTGGCCTCCGAGGTCTGCCATCTGACCCGCGACACTGGCGCCCAGCGCATAGCCCAGCACCGTGGCGGCAGCGAGCTGTGTCATGACTGAAGCAAGCCGCCACGGGGGTGTGATCCGCTCTCCCAGGGTGAAGGTCGTGATCATGTAGGGGGCAACGCTGATGCCCAGCACCAGCAACGCCGGCACGAGGGTTGCGACCGAGCCGACCAGGAGCAGCGGCAACGCGAGGACGAGCAGGCCGAGGGCGAACCAGCGCAGCCGGTCGGGCAGGCCGAAGCGCTCCGGCAACGCGGCGACCGAGAGTCCGGCGATGACGCTGCCCACTCCCAGCAACGCGTGCAGGAACCCGGTCAGGCCGGGCTGGCCGGCGTCGGTGGCGAGCACCGACGTACCCGTCTGCACGGAGCCGAAGATCGCGCCGATGGCCAACTGGCTCAGGCACAGCGACGCGAGGGGAGCGACCAGCGCGCTCCGGCGGCCTCGCCGCCGGTCGGCCCGTCGTGGGGCGGGGAGCGGTCGGGTGCAGGGCGAACCAGGTGCCGAAGAGCGCGAGCACGGCGCCTGCACTGGCGATCGCCGCTGTCGGGGAGACCAGCGAGACGCCGATGCCCACCAGCGCCGGTCCCACCACGAATGCCGCCTCGTCGGCCGCGCCCTCGTAGGAGAAGGCGGTGCTCACCAAGCGCTCCTGCTGCGGCTGCCCGTCCGTGATCGGTCGCCACCGCACCCGCGACATCGGCCCGACCTGCGGCAGCATCACGCCGGCAGCAGCGCTCGCGGCGGCCACCCAGCCCCACGGGACGTCGGCGTGGATGAGCGCGAGGATGCCCGCGAACCCGGCTGCGCCACCCAACGACTGCACCACCAGCACCGGGCGTTGGCCGACCCGGTCGGCGACCGCTCCCCAAGCGGGAGCGGTGAGCCCGTTGGCGACCGCGAGCGCGCCGGCGCTTGCTCCGCCGGCGCCATAGCTTCCGGTGGTGTCGCTGACCAGCAGCAGCACGCCGAGCTGGCTCATGGCCAACGGCAGTCGGGCCAAGAAGGCGCCGATCACGTAGCCCGGGCCCGTCAGGGCGATCAGGGCGCGATAGCTGGCAACAGCAGACACAGGACCTCCGGGGTCGCGGGGGCGCGTGTCTTCCCACCCAACAGACACGCTCAGAGCCCTGTGCAGAGGAGAATCTACACCTGAGGACAGGGGGCGCCGGCATCCTCGAGCGGGCAAAGCTCTGATGTGAGCCAGGGGTTCGTGTCCGCGCCTGACCCAAGCCCCCAGGTCACATCAGACGTTCCCACTCCGGGGCGCCACAGTGAGGAGTCGGTCGCACTCGTCGATCAGGCGCTGGCGGACCGGCGCCGAGCGGGCGGCGAACCGGCGCTGGTGCTCGGCGTACTCCCGCTTGCCCTCGGGCGTCTCGATCTTCACCGGAGTGAAGGTTTGCCCGTCGTGGTCGGTGAGCCCGCTCAGGTCGTAGGGCGCGGCGCGCATGTCGAGGGTGCGGATGTCGCGGGCGAGTTCGAAGCAGTCGGCGACCAGGTCGCTCGGCACCATCGGGCTGAGCCGGAAGGCGACCTTGTAGAGATCCATGTTGGCATGCAGGCAGGCCGGCTGCTCGAAGTCGACACGGTCCTCGCTGCGCGGACGCAGGGTGTTGAGCTCCACCGCCGTCGGTGTGAAGAAGCGATAGGCGTCGAAGTGGGAACAGGCGATCCGGTGTGACTCGACGACTTCATCGGTGCCCGTTGCACCGAGTCGCAGCGGCCAGTCGGCATGGCGGGTCTCGTCCTCGGAAAGTCGGTGCACCATTGCCCACTCGTGCAGCCCGAAGCATCCGAGGTTCGGCGTGCGGGAGGCCGTCGCGGCGAGCAGGGCCCGCGTTGTCCGGACCCTGCCGAGCTGCGCCGCGACGTACGCCGGATCGAGCCTCGCGTCGTCGCCTTCCGTCGTGTAGCCCTTGAGGTCGCGGTAGTGCTCGGCACCGCCCTCGAGGACCACACCCGGGCCGGGGTGCCAGCGGCGGAGCTGGGCGGGCCGGTGGTTGTAGTAGACGAAGAGGAAGTCGTGCACCGGGTGCTTCACGTGGTCCTTGCGCCGGGCCAGGTGGGAGGAGACGAAACCGTCCACGCGGGCCCCGTGTGCGCTCGCGTTCGCGCGCCATGTCTCCTCGGTCAGCCGTGCCCACTCCACGGGTCAAGGGTAGGAGAGTGGGGACGATAGGCTGGAACCCGTGCGCATCTGCAGATTCACCACCGGGGACGAGCCGCTCTATGGCGTCCTGACCGGGGAACTCGACCAGTACGGCCAGCCGGAGGAAGGCGCGGTCATCGTCGGCCTCGCTGGGGACCCGCTCTACGTGGGCATCAAGCTCCTGGAGCAGGAATACCGGCTCGACGATGTCCGGCTGCTTGCCCCGGTGCTGCCTCGCAGCAAGGTGGTGGCGATCGGCAAGAACTACGCCGCCCACGCCAGCGAGATGGGTGGCGAGGTACCGGCGGAACCGCTGATGTTCATCAAGCCCAACACCTCTGTCGTCGGCCCCGATGACCTGATCCGCTACCCGGCGCAGAGCAATGAGGTGCACTACGAGGGCGAGCTCGCCGTCGTGATCGGCCGCATCTGCCGCGACGTGCCTGCCGAACAGGCGACGGACGTGATCCACGGCTACACGATCGCCAACGACGTCACCGCCCGTGACCTGCAGCGCAGCGACGTGCAGTTCACCCGGTCGAAGTCGTTCGACACCTTCTGTCCGCTCGGCCCGTGGATCGAGACCGACCTCGACCCGCAGGCCTTCATCGACGGGGTGAAGATCCAGACCCACCTCAACGGTGAGGTCGTCCAGGACGGTACGACGGCCGACATGGTCTTCGACATCCCCACGCTGATCGCCCACGTCAGCAGCGTGATGACCCTCCTTCCCGGAGACGTCATCCTCACCGGCACCCCCGAGGGCGTCGGTCCCATGGAGATCGGCGACGAGGTCGAGGTCTCGATCGCCGGCATCGGCTCTCTCACGAACAAGGTGGCATCACGTTGACCAGCACGTCCAACAAGTTGGTGCGCGTGCGCATGGCGCCGTCGCCCACCGGCAGCCCGCATGTCGGTCTGGCTCGCACCGCCCTCTACAACTGGGCGTTCGCGCGCCACCACGGTGGAACCTTCGTGTTCCGCATCGAGGACACCGACAAGGAGCGCAACACCCAGGAGTCCTACGACTCCCTCATCGACCTGATGGGCTGGCTCGGGCTGCAATGGGACGAGGGCGTCGTCGTGGGCGGGCCCTACGGGCCCTACCGCCAGAGCGAGCGCACCGACATCTACGCCGATGTGCTGGCGAAGTTGCGTGCCTCCTCCTACACCTACGACTGCTACTGCACCACCGACGAGGCCAGTGCCCGCCGCAAGGAGGCCGGCTCCAAGGTGATGGGCTACGACGGTTTCTGCCGCGAGCTCACCGACGAGCAGCGGGACGCCTTCGTCGCTGACGGCCGCAAGCCGGTCGTGCGGTTCCGGATGCCCGACGGCGAGATCGGCTTCAACGACCTGGTCCGGGGCGAGATCTCGTTCCAGACCGAGTTCGTGCCCGACTTCGCGCTGTGCCGTGCCAACGGCGATCCGCTCTACACGCTGACCGCTCCGGTCGACGACGCCACCATGGAGATCACGCACGTGCTGCGCGGGGAGGACCTGCTCTCCAGCACGCCGCGTCAGATCGCGCTCTTCGATGCGCTCAAGGAGATCGGCGTCGCGAAGGAGACCCCCGAGTTCGGCCACCTGCCCTACGTCATGGGTGAGGGCAACAAGAAGCTCTCGAAGCGGGATCCGCAGGCCCACATGGCGCTCTACCGCGAGCAGGGCTTCCTGCCCGAGGGCCTGCTCAACTACCTGGCCCTGCTCGGATGGGCGATTGCCGCGGACCGCGACGTCTTCACCCTCGAGGAGATGGTCGAGAAATTCGACATCGCTGACGTCAATCCCAACCCGGCGCGCTTCGACCTCAAGAAGGCGGAGGCGATCAACGCCGACCACATGCGGATGCTCTCGCTCGACGAGCTCACCCACCGGGTGCTGCCGCTGCTCAAGGCCGAAGGTGTCGTCTCCGACCCGGTCTCCGATGCCGACGCCCAGCTTCTCGAGATGGCCATGCCGCTCGTGGCCGAGCGCATGAACAAGCTCACCGAGGCGGCCCCGATGCTTGGCTTCCTCTTCGCCGACGAGCAGAGCTTCACCCGTGATCCCGCCGACGTCGAGAAGGTCCTCAACGAGGACGGTCTCGGTGTCGTGCAGGCCAGTCTCGACGCACTCGAGGCGTTGTCGACCTGGTCGACGGCCGACATCGAGGCCGCCCTGCGCGCCAAGCTCGTGGAGGAGCTCGGGCTCAAGCCGCGCAACGCGTTCGGACCGGTGCGCGTGGCGATCAGCGGCCGTCGCGTCTCACCGCCGCTGTTCGAGTCGATGGAGATCATCGGCCGCGAGCGCTCGCTCGCGCGGCTGCGCAGCGCTCTCGCGAGATGACGCGCCCGACCGGGGCTCCGGCGTACCCCCACGGCAGGAGGGGTACGCCGGGCCTCGGCTACGACGGCATCCACCGGTTGGGAACGCCCGGTTGGTGGCGGCCCCTGGTCGGGGTCGTCCTGCTGCTGACGCTCTTCTACACGGCTGGAGCCGTGCTGGTGCTCACCATCAGGCTGCTCCGTGCCGGGGTCGACGCGGCACGTGGCGGGTCGTTCGCCGACGCCTACGACTGGGTGCTGCTCGACACGGACCAGCCGATGAGCCCCTGGGGACTTGCCTATCTCGCGCTCTCCTTGGCCGTCCTCGTGCCGGTGACGATCCTCATCCAGCGCCTGCTGCACGGACTGTCTCCGGGGTCCCTGGTGTCCGTCGTCGGTCGGATTCGGTGGACGTGGTTCTTCGCCTGTTGCGGCCTCGCCGTGGTGGCGCTCCTTGCCACGATCGTCGTGAGCGCGTTCGTCCCCAGTGACGACACCGCCGGTTCGGTCTCAGGGAGCGTTGCTGCGGTGGACGAACGCACCTGGTGGTTCCTGGCCGTGATCGTGCTGTTGATCCCGTTCCAGGCGGCGGGGGAGGAGTATGCGTTCCGTGGCTACCTCACCCAGGTCTTCGGTGGCTGGCTGGGCCCGGCCGTGGCGGTGCTGGCTCCGGCCCTCCTCTTCGCCCTCGCACACGGAGCCCAGGACGCGCCGGTCTTCGTCGACAGGCTCGCGTTCGGCATCGTCGCGGGAATCCTCGTGCTCCGTACGGGCGGCCTCGAAGCGGCGATCGCGATGCACGTGCTCAACAACTGGTTCGCCTTCACGCTGGCGCTGGCCTTCGGCCACATGGACGACGTCCTGACGCCGACTGGCGGCAGTTGGTGGAGCCTGCCGGTGACCCTCACGCAGTCGCTGGTCTATCTCGCCGTCGTGCTCTGGTTGGGCCGCCGGATGAGTGTCCGACGGCACACCGAGGGAGCCGTTTTGGCGGCCCCTCGAGGTCACGTGTAAGGTTTTCCCCGTTGCCGGCTCAGCCGGAAACACCGCAACAAAGCAGCACTGCGCAAGGAATAGCACTGCGCAAGAAGTAGCACTGTGGGATATGGTGTAATTGGCAGCACGACTGATTCTGGTTCAGTTAGTCAAGGTTCGAGTCCTTGTATCCCAGCGATTCCCTCGCGATGTCGAGTGGGCAGGCTCACCGCCAGCCGATTTGGAGCGAAGGGACGGAAACCTATAAGGTTTCACTCGCTGCTGAAGCAGCAAAGCCCCCGTTGTGTAGTGGCCTAGCACGCCGCCCTCTCAAGGCGGTAGCGCCGGTTCGAATCCGGTCGGGGGTACAGAGCGAAGGAGCCCCGACCAGTTGGCCGGGGCTCCTTCTGCATTTCGCGTGGTCCGCTCAGGTGCTCCGCACCTGTGCAGGCTCGTCCCAGGAATAGCCCGGAGGACCCGGGGGTTGAGGCCGACATGCCTGCGATCCCCCTCTCCATCCTTGACCTCGCACAGATCGGGACCGGTGGGAGTGCCGCCGACAGCTTCCGCGCCAGCGTCGCCCTTGCGCAACTCGCGGAGCGCCGTGGCTACAGCCGGGTCTGGTATGCCGAGCACCACAACATGTCCACCATCGCCTCGTCGGCGACCAGTGTCCTGATCGCCCATGTGGCCGCTCACACGCAGAAGATCCGCCTCGGTGCAGGTGGAGTGATGCTTCCGAACCACTCCCCACTGGTGATCGCCGAACAGTTCGGCACCCTGGAGACGCTCCATCCGGGCCGCATCGATCTCGGCCTCGGGCGGGCACCCGGCAGTGACCAGAACACCATGCGGGCGCTGCGGCGTGACGCGATGTCGGCCGAGGCATTCCCGCGCGACGTCCAGGAGTTGCAGGGCTACCTCGCCGGCCGATCGCTCATCCCCGGCGTCGACGCCGTGCCCGGCAAGGGCACCCAGGTGCCTCTCTACATCCTCGGGTCGTCGCTCTTCGGAGCGAAGCTGGCTGCTGCGCTCGGCCTTCCCTACGCGTTCGCCTCCCACTTCGCGCCCCAAGCCCTGGTCGATGCCGTCGCGCTCTACCGCCGTGAGTTCCAGCCCTCGGCGCAGCTCACGGAACCTTGGGTCATGGCGGGCGTCAACGTGGTCGCTGCCCCCACGACAGACGAGGCGCAAGCGTTGCTCCGGGAGTCCCAGCGGCTCCGGGTCAACCAGCTCGTCGGCCGCGGCCGCACCTTCAGCGAGGCCGAGGCTGACGCGGTCCTCGACTCGCCGTCCGGGCAGCAGATCAAGCAGATGAGCCACTACTCCGGCGTGGGCACGCCCAGCGAGGTGCGCGACTACCTCGACGACTTCGTCGCGCACGCGGACGCCGACGAGTTGATCCTCGCGTCGATGGCGCGCAGCACCGAGGCGACGCTGCGCTCCTTCGAGCTACTGGCCGACTCCCGTGCCGAACAGGAGACGTCTGACGCAGCTTCGTGAGAAGAGCAGGACGAGCACGAGCAGCGTCACCGGGACGAAACCACCCAGGCTGACGGCGCCACCGAAGACGATGTCGATCAGGGCGAGCACCACCAGCTTGCTCCCCACGGCAATGGCCCACAGCATCAGGGCGCCCGTGACCTTGGCTTGCCGCGTCGGTGCGCGACGGAACCTCGCCGCGGCGGCGCCCTTCAGCACGAGCACCACCTCGAGCGCGACCTTGAGCAGGAGCGCGGTGAGCAGCGAGAGCGTGAAGCCCTCGCTGATCACCTGGGGAGGTGCTCGATCGCCAGGTTGAGCACGACGACGTAGACGAAGAGGTCGACGACGTCTGCCGGATGAGCGGCGATCCAGGTGCGGAGCCAGCCACGACCACGCTGTGCGTCGCCCGTCGGTCGCGTCGGGGAGCCATCACCTGCTGATGATCCCACGACGGTGTCGGACGCGACAGGCACGGTCGGACACCGGAGATGCGAGGATGCGGTGACCTTCACCATCCGTCGAGGAGCAGTTGATGGGCCGGCCCCGGTTCGACGTCACGCCGCTGACGGGGCCTGCCCGCGGAGTCCGGTGGCACGAGTTCCGCGCGGAGGCGATCGCAGGACGTCACGGGGAGGATCTCGCCAGGCCGCGATGGTGGCGCCGGTTCGGGTGGGCCATCGCCACTATGCTGTCGATGGCGGTCATCGTCATCGTCCCTGTGGCCTTGATGACCACGCAGGGGGCGACGCAGACCACCGTGCTGGTGTCGCTGGGATGGGTTGTCTGCGGGATGCTCTTCCACACGGTGGCGATCCACCTGCCCCGTCAGGAGTTCTGGGGACCACGCACCCGCCAGCGCTACCGGCTCACGGAGTTCGCTCGCGCCAACTCCTTGAGGTACGACCCGGCGCCGACGGTGACCAAGCCGGTCGCCTACATCTTCGGTTCAGCGCCTGAGCGTCGACACCTGGACCGGTTCGAGGCACCGGGGCCGCAGGGCTTCGTGGTCGCCAACTACGAGGAGGAGTGGCCCGACAACCCGGACACCGACGGCTTCGACGGTGCCTATGTGATCTTCCGGCTGCGTGAGTCCTATCCGAGGACATTCGTCTCGCGTGACCAGCGGTCTCCAGTGAGAGGATTGCGCTATGTGACCCCGATCGAACTCGGTGACGGGCTCCACCTGTGGTCGGCCAAGCCCGACCATCCGTTGTTGCAGCGCTTGCTGGCCAGCGGAGTCGTCGAGCGCTCGATGAAGCTCGGCCGCCTCACCAAGATCCAGATCGTCGGCAACGAGCTGTTCGTGTTGCGCCACGGATCATGGCCGCTCGCCGTACCCAGGCTCTGGCAACGTCTCGCCGCTCTCACCGACGCGGTGGCGCCGTTCCTGGACGGCCCCGGTCGCAGCAGCGGAGCAGGCGCGCTCCTGCCGCGCCAGCGCTGACCCGGCGGCGTGCCTCAGTCGGGCTTGACGGCGAGAACCGGACAGTCGGCAGTGAGCAGGACCCGTTGCGCGACGCTGCCCATGAGCAGCTTCCCGACCGGGCTGCGTCGGCGTACGCCGACCACCACCAGCGACGCCTGACGCTCTCGTGCTGCCTCGACCACCAGGTCGCCGACGTCCGCGCCCAGCGTCTGGCGTACCTCGTGGGCGACGCCGGTCTCCGCGAGCCGGCGGTCCAAGGCCTCCACCTGGTCGCGGGTGGCGAAACCTTCGTCGACGAGGGCGTCCCCGCGGGTGCCGTTGACGACCAGTAGGTCCCCGCCACGGAGCCGGGCTTCGTCAATGCCGGTGGTGAGGGCTGCTTCGCCGAACGCGTCTGGGCTGTAGGCCACGACGATCGTGCCGCTCATGGGGACACCTCCTGCTTGGTCGGGTTGCGGCGCCGGACGGCGCCGATGATGAAGGGTGCCACGATGGCCAGGACGGCGATCGCATAGAGCACGACGGCCAGGACCTCGTTGAACAGGCCGGAGACCTCGCCTCCCGAGATCGTGAGCGCCTCCCTGAAGCGGGTCTCGCCCAGTGGTCCGAGGATCACGCCGAGGATCAGCGGCAGCACCGGCAGGCCGAAACGCCGCATCACCAGGCCGAGCAGGCCGAAGACCAACAACAAGAACACGTCGAACGACTGGAGGTTGGCGGCGTAGGCACCGAGGGAGGCGAAGAAGAGGATGCCTGCGTAGAGCTGCGGCCGGGGGATCATCAACAACTTGGCCCACAACGGTGCCAGCGGCAGGTTGAGCACGAGCAGCAGGGCGTTGCCGATGAGTAGGCTCGCCAGCAACGTCCAGACCAGGTCGGACTCGGTGCTCATGAGCTGGGGGCCCGGCTGGATGCCGTAGCTGGTGAAGGCGGCCAGCATCACCGCGGAGGTCGCCGTCACCGGGATGCCCATGGCGAGCAGCGGCACGAAGGTGCCGGCAGCAGATGCGTTGTTGGCGGCCTCGGGGCCGGCCACACCCTCGATCGCACCCTCGCCGAATTCCTTGCCCTTGGCCAGCTTGCGCTCGAGCACGTAGGAGAGGAAGGTCGGCGTCTCCGCGCCTCCTGCGGGGACGGCGCCGAAGGGGAAACCGAGTGCGGTGCCACGGAGCCATGGTTTCCAGCTGCGTCGCCAGTCGTCCTTGCCCATCCACGGTTGTCCCACCGGGATCACGGCGAGCGGCTTGCGGCGCAGGTGCGCGGCGACCCACAGCGCCTCGCCGAGGGCGAAGATGCCGACGGCGACGACGACGATGTCGAGCCGGTCCGCGAGGAGCGGTTGGTCGAAGCTCAGTCGTGCCTGACCGGTGTTGAGGTCCAGGCCGACCAGGCCGATGGTCAGGCCGAGGAAGAGCGAGATGAAGCCGCGCAGCTTGGAGTCTCCGAGCACGCTGGTCACCAGCACCATCGCCAGCACGACGATGGCGAAGTAGGACGGTGCCCCGATCTCCACGCCGATGTCGGCCAGAGCAGGTGCGAAGAAGGCGACCAGCAGCGTGCCGATCGTGCCCGCGATGAACGAGCCGATCGCCGCGGTAGCCAGGGCCTGCGCGGCTCGGCCCTTCTTCGCCATCTTGTTGCCCTCGATCGCGGTCATCACCGACGAGGACTCACCTGGCGTGTTGAGCAGGATCGAGGTCGTCGAACCGCCGTACATGCCGCCGTAGTAGATGCCAGCGAACATGATGAAGGACTGCGTGGCGCCGAGCCCGAAGGTGACAGGCAGCAGCAGGGCGACGGCCATGGCCGGGCCGATGCCGGGCAGCACCCCGACGAATGTGCCGAGGATGACACCGATGGCGGCATAGAGCAGGTTCTCGGGAGTCAGCGCGGCGCCCAGGCCGCCGAGCAGGAGGTCGAGGCTGTCCATCAGAGAATCCCGTCCAGGATGCCGGGAGACAGCGCGATGCCCAACCCGGAGTAGAAGGCATACCAGCTGCCGACCGACAGCACCCCGCCGATGATGAGGTCGCGGATGACGGTGCGGCTGCCAAGTGACCAGGCACTGCCGGCGAAGAGGATCGCACCGGTGATGGCCCAGCCGAGCCAGTCGATGGTGGCGATCGTGAAGACCAGGACTCCGACCAGCTTGAGGACGGTGATCCAGTCGGCGCCCTGGGAGAGGTCCACGTCCTCACCTGCCTCCGCCGTGCCCCGGTCGCCGCGTGCGGTGGCGACCGCGAGGAGTACGGCGAGCAGCAGCATCACGCTGCCGATGAGGTAGGGGAAGGCCTTCGGGCCGACCGGGTCGCCGAAGCCGACGGTCAGGCCGGTTGCGTCATAGATGGTGTAGCCGCCGACGGCGGCCAGCAGTGCCGCCAAGCCGTACTGTGCCCGGTCGCTGGTCCTCTCCTGCGGGCCGAGTTCGGCCACGCCGACCTCCGAGATCTCACTCATAGCAGTCCCAACTCCTCGAGGGTTTCGGCGACGCGTTCGTCCTGTTCCTCGAGGAAGGCAGTGAAGTCGTCGCCGGTCTTGAACTCGTCCGTCCACTTGTTGTCCTTGAGCGCCTGCTTCCACTCAGGGCTCCGGTGCATCTCCTCAAGGAAGGCAATGAGCTCCTCGCGCCGTTCCGCAGAGATCCCGGGCGGAGCCAACACCCCACGCCAGTTGGTGAACACCAGGTCGATGCCCGATTCGGTCAGGGTGGGGAACCCTTCGGCGAAACCGTCCAGGCGCTCCTCCCCGGAGACGGCGAGGACCCGGAGCTCGCCGGCGGTGATCTGGCCCTCGAACTCGCCCAGCCCGCTGAAGCCGACGGCGATCTTGTGGCCGAGCAGGGCGCTCGTGAGGGGGCCGCCGCCGTCATAGGGCACGTAGCGCACGTCGCGGGGGTCGATCCCCACCGTGCTGGCCAACTGCATCGGGAAGAGGTGGTCGGGGCCGCCTGCCGACGAGCCGCCGCCCACGGCGATCTTGCCCGGCCGCTTCTTCCAGTCCGCGATGAAGTCGTCGATGGTCTTGTAGGGCGAGTCGGCGGGGACCAACACGCCCTCCTGGTCCTCGATCAGTTGGGCCAGGGGAGTGGCGTCCTTGAGCCGGTGATCGAGCCCGAAGGAGTAGGACGAGCCGACGATGCCGAGACCGACCGTCATCATGACGTTGTTGTCTCCCTCGGCGTTCATCAACCGGGTCAGGGCGACGGAGCCACCGGCTCCCATGATGTTGGTGACCTCGAACGTGCCGCCGGTGATGTCTGCTGACTCCAGGACTGCGACTGCGGCGCGACCGGTCTGGTCGTAGCCGCCCCCAGCGCTGTTCGGAATGAGCATGACCATGTCCTTCGACGGGTCACCGCGGGTCACCCCGCAGCCGGCGGTGCTGAAGATCGCCAGGGTGATGCCGAGCGCCACGGCGATGAGCCGGCGCCGGCTGCGACCGGGGTCGGTCATGGTTCCTCCTCGGGTCGGAGTGCGGATGTGGTGATCCTGCGGCGATGATGTGGTTGGCGTCACGATTCGGAAACCAATGGAGGTTGTGGAACTTGTGGTCACGGCCGGCCGGGACCCCGCGCATCACGATGGCGGGGCAGTTCCTGCTGCTCCAACTGACGGTGTTGCTGGTGGCACTGGCGGTGGCGAGCATCGCGTCCGTGCGCCAGAGCGAGGCCGACTTCCGGGCGCAGCGCGCGATCCCCTTGCGTGTGACGGCGCAGGACCTCGCCAACCTCGACGTGGTCCGTGCCGAGATCAGCAACCGGCCCGTGCTGGCCTCCCTCACGTCGTACGCCGAGCAGTTCCGCGGGCGCAGCGGTGCCTCGGAGATACATCTTGCCGACCCAGAGGGCGTGGTGCTCGTCAGCACCGACGCTCACGAGGTGGGCCACCGGCTCGACCTCTCCGAGAGCGAGGTGCGTGGCGCGAGCACCTGGACCGGCGACGTCCATGACGACGGCAGCAGGGCGCTCGCCGCACACGTGCCCGTCTTCGACCAGGGGATCCCGGCCGGGCAGCCGGGCGGACCGCGGGCACCGGCGATGGTGGGCATCGTGGCGGTCACCGACGACTATCCGTCGGTCACCGACCGGGCCGGCGAAGTGCTGCCCGACATGTTGCGATTCCTCGGACTCGGCCTGGCGCTCGGGCTCGCCGGCGCCTGGCTGTTGTCACGCCTGATCAAGCGACGGACCCGGGGACTGGAGCCGGTGGAGATCGCCGCTCTCGCAGACCATCGAGAGGCACTGTTGCGGTCGGTGCGTGAAGGTGTTGTCGCCGTCGGTGCCGACGGCGTGGTCACGATGATCAACGACAGCGCCCGGGACCTGCTGGATCTCGCTCCGGACATGGGGAGCGAAGGTAGCCGGGTGCAGGATCTTCCCGTCGGGGACGAGGTGCTCGACCTGCTCACCGGGGAGGGGAGCAGCACGACCGGGTGCTTGTCGTCGGGGAGCGGGTGCTCGTGGCGAACCGCAACGAGGTCCGCGAGGGTGGCCGCGACGTCGGGGCGGTGACCACCCTGCGCGACCGCACCGAGCTGCTGGCGATGCAGAGCGAGCTCACCGCACGCGAGAGCATCACCGAGACCCTGCGTGCGCAGACCCACGAGTTCAACAACCAGCTCCACATGATCTCCGGGCTCCTGCAACTGGAGGAGTATGACGAGGCGTCCGCGTTGATCGGCACCCTCGCCCGTCGTCGGGCGGAGATCAGTGACGCGGTGGTGGCCAAGGTCCACGACCCGGCGGTCGCGGCACTCCTGGTGGCGAAGGTCAGCTTGGCGGCCGAACGCGGCATCGACATTGCCCTCTCCGGTGACACCGGCCTGCCCAGGCTCGATCCCGACCTCTCCGCCGACGTCGGCACCGTGCTCGGCAATCTCGTCGACAACGCCGTCGACGCGACGGTTGCGGCCGGTGGCGACCGGATCGACGTACGGCTTGCGCAGGAGGAGGAAGCCGTCGCGGTGCAGGTCTTCGACACGGGCCCGGGTGTTCCGGACGACTCGGTGGCCGAGATCTTCCGCAAGGGCTGGAGCAGCAAGCCCAGCGATGCCAGTGGACGAGGTGTGGGCCTAGCGCTGGTCCAGGTCGTGTGTGCGCGGCGCGGGGGCCATGTCTCGGTGCACAATCAGCAGGGCGCGGTCTTCACTGCCGTGCTGCCGATGACCCCGAGGAGTGCTGGCGCATGACCGACCCGGTGCGGGTGCTCGTCGTCGACGACGACTTCATGGTGGCCTCGATCCACACCAGGTTCGTGGAGCGGATGGAGGGTTTCGAGGTGGTGGGACAGGCGGCGACGGGCGCGACCGCCCTCACCGAGATCGACCGGCTGCGGCCCGATCTGGTGCTGCTCGACGTACATCTTCCTGATCTCACGGGCATCGAGGTGCTGCGCCGGTTGCGGGGCGCCGGCAACGACGTCGGAGTGTTGATGGTGACCGCGGCACGCGAGGCGGAAACGGTTCGTGCGGCAGCTGCGGCAGGGGCGAGCCACTACCTGGTGAAGCCGTTCGCGTTCGAGGATCTCCGGGTGCGCATGGAGGCCTTCGCGGAGCAGATGCGTGCGCTGGCGCAGGCGGAGACCGGGCAAGGCGCGATCGACGCGGTCTTCTCAGCGGGGCGGCGGGGGAGCAGACCAGCGTTGCCCAAGGGCCTGAGCGAACCCACCTTGGCAGCCGTTCGGGAGGTGCTCGGCACGCTGCCGGAGGGGCGGACGTCTCGGCTGCCGAATGTGCGGAGCAGGTCGGCATCTCCCGGGTCTCCGCGCGCCGCTACCTCGAGTACTGCGTCGAGGCCGACGCTGCGGAGGTGCGACTGAAGTACGGCGGCGCAGGAAGGCCCGAGCGGCGCTACCACCCGGTCTGACCTCGGACGGCCGTGTCCGATTTCCGCGAGTGCTTCGCTCGGTGATGCGGCACCATGGAGTCATGCACACAGATCGGGAGGCCTGCTACCGGGCCGTGAAGAGTCGGGACCGCAGGTTCGACGGCCGCTTCATCACCGCAGTGCACACGACGGGGATCTACTGCCGCCCTTCCTGCCCGGCCCGTACGCCGGCACTCGCCAACGTGAGCTTCCTGCCGACCGCAGCTGCGGCGCAGGCAGCCGGATTCCGAGCGTGCAAGCGGTGCCTTCCCGATGCCACCCCGGTGATCCGGAGTGGGATCTCGCTGCCGATGTCGCAGGGCGGGCGATGCGTTTGATCGCCGACGGCACCGTGGACAGGGAAGGCGTGCCGGGTCTCGCGCAGCGGCTCGGCTACACGCCGCGCCACCTCGGCCGTGTTCTCACCAGCCAGTTCGGGGCCGGGCCGTTGGCCCTGGCCAGGGCCCGACGTGCCCAGACGGCGCGCGTCCTGGTGGAGACCACCGATCTCGGGCTGGCCGACATCGCCTTCGCCGCTGGCTTCTCCAGCGTCCGCCAGTTCAACGAGACGTTCGCGGAGGTCTATGCGACGGCACCGAGCCAGTTGCGCCGTGGGCGCGCCCAGGCGTCAACGTCGTCGAGTGGCATGCTCGAGGTGCACCACCGGCTGGCTGTGCGCACCCCTTTCGCAGGCCGGGCGCTGCTCGATTTCCTTGCCGCCCGTGCGGTCCCGGGGGTGGAGGCTACCGGGCCCGGTTGGTATGCCCGCACCCTTGACCTCCCGCACGGGCCGGGCACGGTGCGCCTCGAACTCGTCGACCACCTTGAGGCGGGCAGCGTGGCGCAGGTCGAGGCGCGGTTCGGGTTCACCGACCTGCGTGATCTCAGTGCCGCGGTCGAACGGGTCCGACGCCTTCTCGACGCCGATTGCGATCCGGTCGCCGTCGACGATGAGCTGGGAGCTGACCCGAGACTCGCTCCCTTGGTACGCCGGCGTCCCGGACTACGCGTCCCAGGCCATGTCTCCGGGACGGAGGTTGCGGTGCGGGCCGTGCTCGGCCAACAGGTGACGGTGGCCGCCGCACGCACGCTGGCTGGTCGCCTCGTGTCTGCCTGGGGGCAACCGCTGACGGAGCCCACGCAGGACGGCCTCACCCATCTCTTCCCGAACTCGGAGGTGCTTGCCGCATCCGATCCGGACCACCTCGCGATGCCCCGCAGCCGGGCCGCGGCACTGGTGGGGCTCGCGGCGGCACTCGCCGCCGGTCGCGTCCGGCTCGACCATGCCCTCGACCGCGACGAGGTGCGTGCCAGGTTGCTGGAGCTGAGGGGCATCGGCCCGTGGACGGCCGACTACATCCTGATGCGGGCGCTGGCCCATCCCGACGTGCTCCTGCCCACCGATGTCGGCACCCGACACGCACTCGCCCTGATCGACTCGGGAGCCGATGCTGCCGTGGTGGGTCAGGACTGGCGCCCGTGGCGCTCCTATGCCCAGCTGCACCTGTGGCAGTCACTCAACGAAGGGGACACCTCATGTGGACCGTGATCGAGACACCCATCGACGACCTGCGCATCGTGGCGCACGACGGCGCGATCACCCAGATCGACTTCCACCCCCATGATGCGTGGGACGGGAAGCGACCGGTGGGCGAACGTCAAGACGATGCGCCCTTGCTGGTCGAGGCGCGGACGCAGCTGGCGGCGTACTTCGCTCGTGAGCTCAAGGACTTCGACCTTCCGCTCGCCCCGGTCGGCACCGACTTCCAGCACCAGGTGTGGGCAGAGTTGCGCAGGATCGCGTGGGGTGAGACAGCCACCTATGGCCAGGTCGCCCACCGCCTCGGACGTACCAACATGGCGTCGCGCGCCGTGGGTCTGGCCAACGGACGCAACCCCATCCCCATCGTCGTGCCCTGCCACCGGGTCATCGGCGCCGATGGCACGTTGACCGGCTACGCAGGTGGCATGGGTCGCAAGCAGGTGCTGCTCGACCTCGAAAGCGACTCCCTCTTCTGAACCCACCCCGGTGACCGAGCCCGCCCCCGTTGGTCGAGCTTGTCGAGACCACCCGCAGCCCCACCCGGAGGTCGAGCCTGTCGAGACCGTTTCGTTGGTCGAGCCCGTCGAGACCCACGCCGCCCACCTCGTTGGTCGAGCCCGTTGAGACCGTTTCGTCGGTCGAGCCTGTCGAGACCTCGTCCTGACGGCGCGCGGTGGTGGTTGTCCACAGGTTGGGTTCGTGATCGTCGTGTTGTGTCGGAGCGAAATGTTGGACTGGTTCCATGATCGAAATCGACGCCCGCCACCAGCCGTACGAGGTCTCTGACCTCGATGGCGGGACCCTGCTCGGCTTCCTCGCCGAAGACCGCGTCGTCGAGTTGAAGATGACCCGCAAGAAGCTCCGGTTGGCTTACCAGTGGGCGATCATGCACCCACCGTCCCCGGACAAGCCGAAAGCTGTGGTGGGTGACGAGACCCTGTTTCCCACCGACTGTGAAGACAGGATCTCGGGTGACGGCACTCCTGATGTCGCGTTGTTTGCGGTGGAGGAGCTCGCCGCCTCGGCCGGGATCTCGCGGGGTGCCGGTTTCGCGTTGATCGCGGACGCTCTGGATCTGGTGCACCGGCTCCCGCTGTTGTGGGCGAAGGTCGAGGCCCTGGAGGTGCCGGGGTGGAACGCCCGCCGTGTCGCACTCCTCACGAGGAAACTGTCCTATGAGGCGGCACGGTGGTTCGACGAGCACCTCGCGGCCACTGGTCTGTCGGGTTGGCCGACGATTGAGAAGTGGTTGGCGATGGCGATCGCCAAATTCCACCCCGACCTGGTCAAAGACCCCACCGCGGCGAAGGGCAAGGCTGATTGGGGAGTGTGGCTGCACCACCCCCACGCCGGACACGAAGAAGGAGCCGGCGGTGTTGCCGGCACCTCCGAACTCCAAGCTGTCGGTGACTCGTTGGACCTGACCCGGTTCATGGATCTCCTCAACCACGAAGCCGAGACGATGCGGCGTCTGGGTGACACCGACGACGTGAACCAGCGGCGTGCGAAGGCGATCGGGCGGCTCACCGACGACACCGACCAACCCACCCTCGACTACACCAACGCCACCATCGTCGGCGACAGCGAGAACGGCACCGGCAGCAGCACCGACGGCACCGACGCGAGCAGTGGCAGTACGGACGGCGCGGCCGCAGGCTTGGTCGACGCTCCCGCTCCGACCAACAGCGCCGGCACCCCGTCCGCCGTTGCGGCAGCGGGTGGTGAGCCGGGGATCGGGGTGAAGCCGGGTCGGTTGGTGACGGCCCCGGGGCCGTTCGGGCGTCGGCGTGGGTTGCGGGTGATGGCCCATGTGAACCTTGCGGACCTGTTGGCGTTGGGCCTCGACCCCCACGAGTTGGGGTTGGACGGCGACGGGATCGCCTCCACCGACCGGTTGGGGCAGGTCCTCACCACCCAGCTACGAGACTGGATCACCCGTCACGGTTCGCTTGCGTCGGTGACCCCGGTGGTGGATTTGAACAGGACCGATGCGGTGGATCGTCATGATCCACCTGAGTGGATGGACACGCTGGTCCGGTTGCGTGACCCGCATTGTGTGTATCCCAACTGTGAACGCTCCAGCTGGGACGCCGACCTGGACCACATCGACCCCTACCTTCCACTTGGTGAGGGTGGTCCGCCCGGACAAACTCGCCCGGAGAATCTGGCTCCGTTGTGTCGACGTCATCACCTGATGAAAACCCACGGCCACTGGCGATACCGACGAACCAGGGACGGGACGTATATCTGGACCAGCCAGCACGGCAGGACCTGGCTGGTCACCCCCAAGGCACCCACGACACCACCGACACCCGCTGAGTCCAGCCGAGCATCACCGGCCACCGGCCACCGGCCACGGGACAACAGCACCGGTCACAAACAGCGCCTGCCGAACACGCACCACCCGCCCACCCCGGGGAGAACCACGCTCTCCCCGGGGCACAGGCACGCCCACACTGACCAGGGTCTCGACAAGCTCGACCAACGACGTACAGACTCGACCACCGACGTAGGGACTCGGGCAACGGCGTACGGGCTCGAGCAACGGGGTGCGGCAATGGTCTCGACAAGCTCGACCGGCGGGGATGCCATGGGTTCGAGAACAGGATCCCGATGGTCGAGCCTGTCGAGACCAGCTCTGCCCCGCGGGGAAAAGTCTCGACAAGCTCGACCGACGACGTACAGACCGACCAACGGGGTACAGGTTCGGCCAACGGTGCACAGGGGCGGGGTGGGACGTCCGGGGTTGCCGACGGAGCGTCAAGGGGCTTGGCCGCGGCGGGCGCCCACCCGACGCAACCCACACGAGGAGCCGTGCGCACGACGCGCCGCCCCAGCGAGGAGGTTGCCCCGGACGGCACGGCCCGGGGCGGGGTCTCGACACCCACGTGCAAGGTCTCGACAGGCTCGACCAACGAGGTACAGGTTCGACGAGCGGGGCTGTGGCGAGGGTCTCGACAGGCTCGACCAACGAGGTACAGGCTCGACCAACGAGGTACAGGTTCGACTAGCGGGGCTGCGGCGAGGGTCTCGACAAGCTCGACCAACGAGATACAGGCTCGACCAACGACGTACGGGCTCGAACGGCGGGTACAAGTTCGACCGACGGGCACGGGTCGATCAGGGGCCAGGGGCGGCGGCGCTACTCAGCGGCTGCGCGCCGCAGTGACTCCGAGAGCCGCTCGGCCGCAGCCATGACAGCGGGGGCGTGCATCCGGCCGGGCTGACGAGACAGACGCTCCAAGGGGCCTGAGACCGAGACGGCAGCGATGATCTTTCCGCTGGGGAGCGGACCGGGGCGGAGACCGAGGCAACGCCCTGCTCACGTTCGCCGATCGACTGTGCCCAGCCGCGACGGCGGATGCCGGACAGCGCGGTGGCGGAGAAGGCTGCGTTCTGGAGGCCGCGGTGCATGCGCTCCGGGTCCTCCCAAGCGAGGAGGACCTGGGCGGCGGACCCGGCACGCATGGTCAACTGCGAGCCGACCGGGATCGTGTCGCGCAGGCCGCTGGGACGTTCCGCAGCGGCGACACACACACGGTGCTCGCCCTGACGACGCCACAACTGGGCGGACTCGCCGGTGATGTCTCGCAGACGTGCCAGGACGGGCCCTGCCGCAGCGAGCAGGCGGTCCTCGCCTGCTGCGGCAGAGAGCTCGGAGAGACGCGGACCGAGCACGAAGCGGCCCTGCATGTCGCGGGCCACGAGGCGGTGGTGTTCGAGGGCTACCGCAAGGCGGTGCGCGGTCGGTCGGGCCAGCCCGGTGCCGGCCACCAGGCCAGCGAGGGTGGCAGGGCCGGCCTCGAGTGCGGCAAGCACCAGAGCGGCTTTGTCGAGAACTCCGACTCCACTAGAGTTGTCCATATGGCGATACTCTCATCTCAGATCATGGGATGCAAGAGGTAGTCTGGGATCTCAGTCGAATCGAACGTGTTGCGTGGGAGGTAGGACATGGGCAAGACCCTGGCCGAGAAAGTGTGGGACGAGCATGTCGTCCGTAGCGCTGAGGGAGAGCCGGACCTCCTCTACATCGACCTCCACTTGGTCCACGAGGTCACTTCACCCCAAGCCTTCGACGGCCTGCGCCTGGCCGGCCGCCCGGTACGTCGCCCTGACCTGACCCTCGCGACCGAGGACCACAACGTCCCGACACTCGACTGGGACAAGCCGATCGTCGACCCCATCTCGCGCACCCAGATCGAGACACTGCGCAAGAACTGCGAAGAGTTCGGCGTCCGGTTGCACCCGCTCGGCGACATCGAGCAGGGCATCGTGCACGTCGTCGGACCGCAGCTGGGTCTGACCCAGCCCGGCATGACCATCGTGTGTGGTGACTCCCACACCGCCACCCACGGTGCCTTCGGTGCGATCGCGCACGGGATCGGCACCTCGGAGGTCGAGCACGTGCTCGCCACCCAGACGTTGCCGCAGGACAAGCCGAAGACCTTCGCAGTGACGGTCAACGGATCGCTTCCCGCCGGAGTCACCTCCAAGGATCTGATCCTCCACATCATCACCAAGGTCGGCACCGGCGCCGGCATGGGCTACATCGTGGAGTACCGCGGTCAGGCGATCCGTGAGCTCTCCATGGAAGCTCGCATGACGGTCTGCAACATGAGCATCGAGTGGGGCGCCAAGGCCGGCATGATCGCGCCCGACGAGACCACTTTCGCCTATCTCAAGGACAAGCCCGAGTCGCCCAAGGGCGCTGAATGGGACGCTGCGCTCGAGCACTGGAAGACCTACGTCACCGACGACGACGCCGTGTTCGACAAGGAGGTCGTCATCGATGCTGCTGACGTCACTCCCTGGGTCACCTGGGGCACCAACCCCGGACAGGGCGCTCCGCTGGGTGGCACCGTCCCGGCGCCGAGCGACTTCGACGACAACATCGAGCGGGTCGCGGCCGAGAACGCGTTGAAGTACATGGCCTTGGAGGCCGGGACCCCGTTGCGCGAGGTCGCGATCGACACGGTCTTCGTCGGCTCCTGCACCAACGGCCGCCTCGAGGACCTGCGTGCCGCAGCGGAGGTCATCAAGGGCCACAAGGTGGCCGACGGCACTCGCATGCTGGTCGTCCCCGGCTCGGCGCGGGTGCGCCTCGAGGCCGAGGCAGAGGGGCTGGACGAGATCTTCATCGCCGCAGGTGCTGAATGGCGTGGCGCGGGCTGCTCCATGTGCCTGGGCATGAATCCCGATCAGCTTGCGCCCGGCGAGCGCAGTGCGTCGACCTCCAACCGCAACTTCGAGGGTCGCCAGGGCAAGGGCGGTCGCACCCACCTGGTGTCGGTCCCCGTGGCCGCCGCCACCGCTGTCCGCGGCACGCTGTCGTCCCCTGCCGACCTCGTGCCGGCCACGGTCTGAACGGAGACTTGATCATGGAGAAGTTCATCACCCACGCCGGTGTCGGTGTCCCGCTGCGCCGCAGTGACGTCGACACCGATCAGATCATCCCCGCCGAGTACCTCAAGCGGGTCACGCGTTCGGGGTTCGAGGACGGCCTCTTCTCGGCCTGGCGCAACGACCCGGACTTCGTGCTCAACCAGGCGCCGTACGCCGCGGGGACCGTGCTCGTCGCGGGCCCCAACTTCGGCACCGGGTCTTCACGCGAGCATGCTGTGTGGGCGCTGCAGAACTATGGTTTCAAGGCAGTGATCTCGCCGCGCTTCGGTGACATCTTCCGTGGCAACTCGGGCAAGGCGGGTCTGCTCACCGTGCAGCTCGACGAGTCGGTCGTGGTGCAGATCTGGGAGTACCTCGAGGCCGATCCGGGTGCGAGCATCACCGTCGACCTGGAGAACCGCGTCGTCACCGCGGGCGATCTCTCGGCGCCCTTCGAGACCGACGAATACGTGCGATGGCGGCTGATGGAGGGCCTCGACGACATCGGCATCACTTTGTCGCACGATGACGACATCGCTGCCTACGAAGCGCATCGTCCGTCGTGGAAGGCCGCAACCCTCTGAGCTGAACAGAGAGAATCTCCAACCCTGGTTGGAGATTGAGCAAGCAGAGACGTTTGGGCGGCGTCCTCCCGAGGGGAGGGCGCCGCTCTTCGTCGTTCTGGGCCCAAGAAATTTCCGGACAACTTCCCGGCGTGGTCATTGTGATGTGACTCACCAGAACCTAGCGTGCATTGGCAAGAAGCCGGGCACGAGCCCGACTCCGCCAGTTCATTGGAAGGGAAGACAGTGAACAAGACTGAACTCATCGACGCGCTTGCAGCGCGATTCGAGGGGAACCGCAAGGCAGCCGCAGATGCGCTCGACAAAGTCCTCGACACCATCACGCGTGAGGTTGCGCGGGGCGAGAAGGTGGCGATCACCGGTTTCGGCTCCTTCGAGAAGCGTGTGCGTGACGCCCGGTGGGTGCGCAATCCGCGCACCGGCGAGCGGATGAAGGCGAAGAAGAAGGCGGTCCCGAAGTTCACCCCGGGGGCCGACCTCAAGAACATCGTCTCGGGTGCGAAGAAGCTGCCGAAGCTCGTCGTCCCCAAGGCGACGGCCAAGAAGGCTGCCCCGGCCAAGGCCGCACCCGCCAAGGCTGCGGCCAAGAAGGCCACCCCGGCCAAGGCTGCTGCCAAGAAGACGACCGCCAAGAAGGCACCAGCGAAGAAGACCGCTGCGGCCACCACCGCCAAGAAGGCACCCGCCACGAAGGCTGCTGCCAAGAAGGCACCTGCCAAGAAGGCACCTGCCAAGAAGACGACGGCCAAGAAGGCACCCGCGACGAAGGCTGCTGCCAAGAAGGCACCCGCGACGAAGGCTGCTGCCAAGAAGACGACCGCAAAGAAGGCACCCGCCAAGAAGGCCCCGGCAACCAAGGCTGCTGCCAAGAAGGCACCTGCCAAGAAGACGACGGCCAAGAAGGCGACAAAGTAGGCAGCTCCGGCCCTACGCTCCGCAACGGCGTCCGCCCTCAGGGGTGGGCGCCGTTCGTCGTGTGTTCAGTTCGAGAGCAGCGCCTGCGCGGTGTGGCTGCCGACGCCCAGCGCCAGCGCCTTGCCGAGGTCACCGGCGTCGTCGACGTCCTGGCGCAGGGTGGGAGTCCGCCCATGAGCTCGTGTGCACCACCGCGCAGGTGGAGCTCGGCCGACTGGTTGCCGAACTGCGGCTCGAAGTCGTCGACCCGGGTCGCGACATAGAGGCTCGTGCCGGTGCCCGCCGTGTCGCGCACGAAGGCCGTGGCGGATCCCTCGGCCGCGGCGAGCGCGGCGTCCAGGTCGTCCGGCGTCAGGGCGGGTACGTCGGCACACAGCGCCGCGACCCGGTGTGCCGGCCAGCGGCGGGCGGCTTCCAACGCAGCCTGGACGAGGCTGGCGTTGAGGTCGCCGGCGACTCCGTCCGGAATCACGGCGGAGCCGAGGTCGCGTGCGGTGGAAGCGAAGCGGAAGTCGTCGGTGACCACCAGCGCATGGGCAACCGCGGGCGTGGCCAGCACGGCGGCGATGGTGTCGAGCGCGAAGCCGGTGGCAAGCGCCGTTCGGCGGGTGTTGCTCATGCCCAGTCGCGACTTGCCCACGGACGGGGGCTTCACGGGGATGATGACGACGACCGGGGACGTGCTCACGACCGAGATTGTGGCATCCCGCGGAGTGATCCGCGTGCCCGAGGGCGGTCCGGACGGAGAGCGAGTAGCCTGCATTGGCGCCGGTTGCCGCTCGGTGCCCCGCGCACCGGGGCGCCGCGAGACGAAGAGGAGGAGGCTCGGTGAGGGTTCGCAAGCTCGACCGTCCCCGAGGCTGGAGCTTCGTCTTCGCTGCCAGCATCCTCAAGCCGGTCCTCTTCGCCACCACCAAGCCCACCTGGATCGACGGCACCAGGATCCCCGCGACCGGTGGCTGCATCGTGGCTGTCAATCACATGTCACACCTCGACCCGCTCACCACCGCCCACTTCGTCTATGACCACGGTCGGCTCCCGCGCTACCTGGCCAAGGCGGGGCTGTTCCGGAACAGGGGGCTGGGGTTCTTCCTGCGCGCGGCGGGCCAGATCCCGGTCCAGCGCCAGACGTCTGAGGCCCTGGGCGCCTACGACGCGGCCGTCGCTGCCGTGCTGGCAGGCGAGTGCATCGTCGTCTATCCCGAGGGAACCCTCACCCGTGACCCCGGCCTGTGGCCGATGACGGGCAAGACCGGCGCGGCGAGGATCGCCCTGGAGACGGGGTGTCCGGTGATCCCGGTGGCCCACTGGGGCGTGCAGAAGATGCTGGAGCCCTACAGCACCCGCCCGCACCTGTTTCCCCGCAAGGCGATCCGCTACAAGGCCGGGGAGCCCGTCGACCTCTCCGATCTCGTCAGCTCCCCTCCGTCCGCGGCAGACATCAAGGTCGCCACGGAGCGCATCATGCAGGCGATCACCGAACAGTTGGCCGACCTGCGTGACGAGGTGGCGCCGGCTGTGAGGTTCGACCCCCGCACCCAGGGAGTCAGCCAGATCGGCAACCCCCGCAAGAAGAAACGACCAGGCGACGGCAGGAGTGCGCAATGACCAACGTGGCGGTGCTGGGAGGCGGCTCCTGGGGCACGGCGTTCTCCATGGTGATGGCCGACGCCGGCTGCGACGTGCACATGTGGGCACGTCGCCCCGAGGTGTGCGCCGACATCAACGAGAGGCACCAGAACTCCGACTACCTCTCCGGGATCGAGTTGCCGCCCACCATCCGGGCGACCGTCGACCCGGAGGAGGCGATGGCCGGCGCCGAGGTCGTGGTGCTCACCGTGCCGTCGCAGACGCTGCGTGCCAATCTCGCCGACTGGGCTGCTCTGGTGCCCCGCAATGCGACGGTGGTCTCGCTGATGAAGGGCGTCGAACTCGGCACCCTCAAGCGCATGAGTGAGGTGATCTCCGAGGTGGGCGACATGTCGCCGGAGCGCATCGCCGTCGTCAGCGGCCCCAACCTGGCGCGTGAGATCGCCCGTCGCGAGCCTGCTGCCTCCGTGGTTGCGTGCGCTGATCACGACGTCGCCAAGCAGCTGCAGGGTCTCGTGCACAGCAAGGCCTTCCGCCCCTACACCTCTGACGACGTCGTCGGGTGTGAGCTCGGCGGCGCCTACAAGAACGTCGTCGCACTCGGCGTCGGCATGGCGGTGGGACTGGGGTTCGGCGACAACACCACGGCATCGCTGATCACGCGTGGTCTTGCCGAGACCGCCCGGCTCGCGGTCGCACTCGGCGCCAATCCGATCACCCTCATGGGCCTGGCCGGCCTGGGCGACCTGGTGGCCACCTGCTCCTCACCGCTCTCGCGCAACCGCACCTTCGGCGAGAGGCTCGGCAACGGCATGACGGTCGCCGACATCCTCGCCTCCACCAACCAGGTCGCTGAGGGAGCCAAGTCCTGCAAGTCCCTGTTGGCGCTGGCACGCCAACACGGCATCGACGCCCCGATCGCGGAGGCCGTCGACGCCGTGGTCGACGGCCGGATGACGGCACCGGAGCTCATGGACACATTCGTCATGCGCGAGACCAAGGCCGAGCTCGACTGAGGCCCACCGGCCGGATGCCCGGACCGCAGGACGACCCCTGTCAGCGCGGGCATAGCCTGATGACCATGAGCGACGCGCAGTCCCCGGAGCCCACCTACCGTCCCGCCACCGTGGCGGTCAGCGCCGGCCGTCCGCCGGTCGAGCCGGACGCACCGATGAACGTGCCGGTCACCCTCACGTCGACCTACGTCGCCGGTGGGGCGACCGAGTACGGCCGGTTCGGCAATCCCACCTGGACCGCATTCGAGGACGCGCTCGGCCAGCTGGAGGGCGGCCGGTGCCTCAGCTTCGCCAGCGGCCTCGCCGCGGTCTCCACCGTGCTCGACCTCGTCGGTCAAGGGCAGACCGTCGTCGCGGCGCGCCATTCCTACAACGGCACCATCATGCAGTTGGCCGACCTCGAGTCGCGTGGCCGCATCCACGCTCGTCTGGTCGACCTCAACGACACCCAGGCTGTCGTCGAGGCCTGCGACGGTGCGGCGTTGGTCTGGCTGGAGAGCCCGACCAACCCGGCCCTCGAGGTCGCTGACATCCCGGCGATTCGCGATGCCGCCCACGCCGCCGGTGCCTACCTCGTCGTCGACAACACGTTTGCCACGCCGGTGCTCCAGCGCCCGCTCGAGATGGACGTCGACATCGTCGTGCACTCCGCCACGAAGTACATCGCCGGGCACAGCGACGTACTCATGGGTGCGGTGCTCACCAACGACGAGGAGTTGTACGGCGTCCTGAAGGGCCGCCGTGACCTCATCGGGGCGATCCCGGGACCGTTCGAGGCCTACCTGGCGCTGCGCGGCCTTCGCACCCTCCACCTCCGGGTGGAGAGGGCCCAGGAGAACGCCCAAGAGCTCGTGGCACGCCTTCGGGAGCACCCGGCGGTCGGAGAGGTCCGCTACCCGGGTTTCGGTGGGATCATCTCGATCGTGCTCGCCCAGGGTGCGCTGGCGGCAGATCTGCTCACTCACAAGACGAAGCTGTGGGTCCATGCGACGAGCCTCGGCGGAGTGGAGTCGACCTTCGAGCGGCGTCGTCGTTGGAAGACCGAACCTGCGACGATCCCTGACGCCCTCGTGCGCATGTCGGTGGGCATCGAAGACGTGGAAGACCTCTGGGAGGACCTCGAGCGCGCGCTCGGCACCTTGACCTGAGGTGCCCGAAGGCACGGATGTCGGGTGCGGAATGATGGGCGTCGTGAATGCACAGACCACCCCTGAGCCCGACACCTCCCTCGCCGTCGACATCGACGCCTGCTGCCGACTCTCCGGCACCTTCACGCTGAGGTCCGGCCAGGTCTCGAACGAGTACTTCGACAAGTACCTCTTCGAGTCCCGTCCCGACCTGCTGGAGCGCGTTGCGGCCCAGATGGTGGGGCTGCTGCCTGAGGGCACGGAGCTCCTCGGTGGGCTGGAGCTCGGCGGGGTGCCGATTGCCACGATGGTCAGCGCCAAGACCGGACTGCCCGCACTCTTCGTGCGCAAGAAGGCCAAGGAGTACGGCACCTGCAAGCTTGCCGAAGGGCCGGACGTGGCCGGGCGCCGCATCACGTTGATCGAGGACGTCATCACCACGGGTGGCGCCGTCCGTGACGCCACGCGTGAATTGCGGGCAGCCGGTGCGATCGTCGAGACGGTCGTGTGCGCCATCGACCGGAGCCCCGAGGGCACCAACCCCTTGTCCGACGTCGACCTCGAGGTGCGCCCCGTGCTGACGAAGGCCGACCTCGACGCTGCGCGCGGCTGACCGCCGGAGCAGCACACACCCGTTAGGGTCAGTGCCCGTCATGACTGAACAGCAGCCCAAGCCCAGGATCGCCGTCGTCTTCGGTGGTCGTTCGAGCGAACACGTGATCTCGTGTGTGACGGCCGGGAGCGTCCTCGCCATGATCGATCGCTCGAGGTACGACGTCGTCCCGGTTGGTATCACGACCGATGGTCGCTGGGTGCTCGCCGAGGGCGATCCGGAGCTCCTGCGCATCTCTGCCGGCGACGCGTTGCCCGAGGTCGACGGCTCCGGTGACGTCGTGTCGCTCCACGCGGTCGCGGGCGGCGCGGAGTTGGTCGTCTCCGCGGCAGGAGCCCCGCCGAGCGTGCTGGGCAGCGTCGACGTGGTCTTTCCGTTGCTCCACGGGCCGTGGGGTGAGGACGGCACGGTTCAGGGACTGCTCGAGATGGCCGGGGTCCGCTACGTCGGCTCGGGTGTGCTCGCCTCCGCGATCGGCATGGACAAGGCGGCCACCAAGGTCGTGCTCAACGCCGCCGGGCTGAGGACGGTGCCGTCCGTGGTCGTCACCGCCCACGACTGGCGCAAGGACGAGGCCGGCTGCCGTGAGCGCATCGCGGCGCTCGGCCACCCGCTGTTCGTGAAGCCAGCCCGCGCCGGCTCCTCCATGGGCATCTCCAAGGTGCACGACGACTCCGAGCTGGCCGGCGCGATCGCGGCGGCCCAGCTCCACGACCCCAAGGTGCTCATCGAGGCGTTCGCCGCCGGGGCACGGGAGATCGAGTGCGGAGTGCTCGGCTCACTCGACGGTGGCGTGGAGGTCTCGCTCCCCGCCGAGATCCACGTTGGCGGCGACCACGAGTTCTATGACTTCGACGCCAAGTACCTGCCCGAGCAGAGCACCACGATCGACCTGCCCGCGGACCTCCCCGACGAGGTCGTTGCCGAGATCCGTCGGCTTGCCGCCGACACGTTCCGAGCCATCGGCTGCGAGGGTCTTGCGCGCGTCGACTTCTTCTGGATGCCGTCGGGCGAACTGGTCATCAACGAGATCAACACGATGCCCGGCTTCACGCCGACGTCCATGTATCCGCAGATGTGGGCCGCCACGGGGATCGACTACCAGCAGCTCGTCGAGCGTCTGATCCAGCTCGCGCTCGCACGGGACACCGGCCTGCGCTGAGTCCGGGCCGCTGCCGGCTCAGGCGCAGGTGCTGGTCTGCTCGAGCGACACCTTGATCGCGTCGGAGACGGTGACCAGGGCGCCCGCCGGCGGCCGGTGCTCACCGGGCACCTGCAGACGCACCGCGGGGGAGAAGCCGATGGTGGTCATGTCGAGGTCCGCCTCGTTGTCACCGAACTCGTCGGGGCGGACGAACCACCCCACCCCGTTGATCTCCTCGCACGGTGAGGCCTCGTTGAAGTCGGCGGGCATCGTGACTCCGCAGGTCACGACCACAGCCGGGCTGCCCCACGCGCGGGCCGGAGCGCCCGGAGGCGTGACCTCGACCTCGTCGAGTCCCTCCATCTCGTCGGGGAGCAGGCTCATCAAGGCGCTGCACGCGGTGCTGTCGGCCCGGCTGAGCTCGGGGAGTCGACGGTGATGTCGTCGTTGCACCCCACGACGAGCGAGCCCACGAGCAGCGTGAGGAGGGCGCGGGACAGCAGCCGGCGCCGTACGGAGTCGGTCAAGGCTCAGATGTGGACGATGGGGCAGGTCAAGGTGCGGGTGATGCCCTCGAGGTTCTGCACGTTGGAGACGACGATACGGCCGAGCTCGTCGACACTGCTCGCCTCGGCGCGCACGATGACGTCGTAGGGGCCGGTCACGTCCTCGGCGAGGGTGACCCCCTGGACCTGGCCGACCGCGCGAGCGACCTCGGCGGCCTTGCCCACGTCGGTCTGGATCAGGATGTATGCCTGGACAACCACGGGTGGCTCCTTGATCTGTGGGGGTGGTGCGGTCGCCGTCCACCGGGGTGGGCGGCCTCACCAACCTACCCGCTGCCCTCCGCGTGTCGGAAGGAGCGAGCCGACCGGGGGCTGGTGGGATGGAGTCATGCCTGCCGTTCCACTCGACCTGAAGTCCACGCTGGCCGAGACCGGTGAGTTCGCGCTGATCGACGCGATCACCGCGATCTTCCCCCAGGGAGAGCAGGTGCTGGTGGGGCCCGGCGACGATGCGGCCGTGCTGCGGATCCGCAACGGACACGTCGTGGTCTCGACCGATCTCATGGTCGAGGGGCGCCACTTCCGTCGGGAGTGGGCCCCTGCCGAAGACATCGGCGCTCGTGCGGCGGCGCAGAACCTCTCCGACGTCAACGCCATGGGAGGAACGGCGACTTCGCTCACCGTCGGACTGGCCCTGCCGGCAGACCTCACCGTCGAGTGGGTGCTCGGCTTCGCTCGTGGTTTTGCCGCCGAGTGCAGCAAGGTCGGCGCCAGCGTGGTGGGCGGTGACATCACCCGGTCCGACCAGGTGGTCATCGCGGTCACCGTCATGGGGGGCTGCACGGTCTCGCCGGTGCTGCGATCCGGTGCCGAGCCCGGTGACGTCGTGGCACTGTGCGGGCGGCAGGGGTGGGCCGCCGGTGGCCTGGCCATCCTGGGGCGTGGGTTCCGCTCGCCGCGAGTGCTGGTCGAGGCCTACCGCAGGCCCGAGCCGCCGTACGCCGCCGGCAGGGTCGCCGCCGAGGCGGGAGCCACCGCCATGATCGACGTCTCCGACGGTCTCGTCGCCGATGCGGCCCACATCGCCGGTGCCTCCGGCGTCCGGATCAACCTCCACTCCGCGCAGCTCGACGTGGCCGAGCCCCTGCACGCCGTGGGCTCGGCGCTGGGTGCCGACCCCATCCAGTTCGTGCTCGGGGGTGGCGACGACCACCCGCTGCTGGCCTGCTTTCCTGCCGACGTACCGCTTCCGGAGGGCTGGACGGCGGTCGGTGCCGTCCTCGCCGCCGATGCTGAGGCTGCTCCGGTCACCGTTGACGGCGCTCCCTACGAGGGCACGGCCGGCTGGACCCACTTCTGAGTCGAGCGCAAATGCCGAAGGCCCCTGCCGGAGCAGGGGCCAACGAGGGGTCTTCAGCTGCGTGTCAGCGGCTGACCTTGCCTGCCTTGAGGCAGCCGGTGCAGACGTTGACCCGCTTGGGGGAGCCGTTGATGGTGGCCCGCACCCGCTGGATGTTGGGGTTGAACCGACGCTTCGTGATCTTGCGCGACCACGGGCGGTTGTTGCCGAAGCCGGGCTTCTTGGCGCAGATGTCGCAGACGGCAGCCACCGTGAACTCCTGGAACGATCGAGGTTGGGAAAAATGAGAGCCAGAGGCAGACCACCATGGTGGTGCTCTCGGGCAACCGAACAAGCGTAGCCGATGGAACGCGGCCAGATGAAATCGGCCATCGCCCAGGGGTGACGTCCTCCCGGTCGGGCCGGCACATCTCCTAGGGTATGGCAGGTGGGGAAACAGACCCGACCCCCAGCGACGACAGCGAGGACACGAGCGTGCACCAGGAAGCGCCGACCGATGTGACCACGCTGCTGCGCTTCGTCGAAGTGGCCACCGGTGCTCTGGCGGAGGCGCGTGAGGAGATCGACGCGCTCAACATCTATCCGGTGCCTGACGGTGACACCGGCACCAACATGTTCCTCACGCTCTCCTCCGCCCGTGACGCGCTCCATGAGGCGATCGACCAGTCGGCCGAACCGACCTCGGACGACTGGCCACGGGCCGTCGCCTGCTTCTCCCGCGGTGCTCTCATGGGCGCGCGTGGAAATTCCGGCGTGATCCTCTCCCAGATGCTCGGTGCGATGGTCAAGCACCTGCTCGACCGTGAAGCAGAAGAGCGGCACGCGGACCGCTGGGCCGATGCGATGCTCCGCGCCACGGCGGCAAGCTACGAGGCGGTCGGCACCCCCGTCGAAGGCACGATCCTCTCCGTCTCCCGGGCCGCGGCCGAGGCAGCTCGCGCCGCTGCAGACGCGATGGCGGCAGACGTCGACGACGTCGGGTCGATCGTCGGGGCCGCGGCCGACGCGGCGCGTGAGGCGCTCGCGAGGACCCCCACCCAGCTCCAGGTGCTGGCCGACGCCGGAGTGGTCGATGCCGGCGGACGAGGCCTCTGCGTGTTGCTGGACGCGCTGGAGACCGCGCTCAACGGCCGCCGGGCACTGGCGGACCCCGGCAAGCCGGTGCGTCCCCACATCCCGGTGCCGATCCCCGCCCACGACCTCACCGCCGAAGGCCCCAGCTACGAGGTGATGTATCTCCTTGATGCCGAGGACGGCGCGATCCCCGAGCTGCGGCGCCGCCTCGCCGCCCTGGGCGACTCCCTCGTCGTGGTCGGTGGCGACGGGCTGTGGAACGTGCACGTCCATGTCGACGACGTCGGGGCTGCCATCGAGGTCGGCATCGACAGCGGCCGTCCGCACCGGGTCCGGGTCACCCACTTCGCCGATCAGATGGAGCGGCGTACGCCGTCCCCTCCCAGCGCTCCGGGCGGGTCGTGGTCGCCGTGTCGGCGGGAGACGGCCTCAGCGACATCTTCGCGGAGGCCGGTGCAGTCGTGGTGCCCGGCGGGCCCGGGCGGCGGCCCAGCGCGGGCATGCTGCTGGACGCCATCCGTGAGAGCGGCGCCGCTGAGGCGATCGTGTTGCCCAACGACCACGACACGGTGCGCTCGGCGGAGATCGCCGTCCGCAGTGCTGAGGCCGAGCTTGGGGTGAAGGCGGCGGTGATCGCCAGTCAGGCACAGGTGCAGGGGCTCGCCGCGCTGGCAGTGCACGAGCCGGGGAGGTCGTTCGACCAGGACGTGCTGCACATGACGGCCACCGCCAGCCATGCTCGTCACGGTGCGGTCACCATCGCCGCCAAGCAGGCGATCACGATGGCCGGTGCGTGCGAGCCGGGCGACGTGCTGGGCATCATCGCGGGCGACTTCGTGATCGTCGGCAACGACCTCCTCGACGTCGCCACGCGCATCATCGACCGTCTCCTCGGCGGCGGTGGTGAGCTGGTCACCCTGGTTTCCGGCGTCGACGGACAGCTCCTCGCCGCTCACTGCGAGGAGTGGGTGCAAGAGCACCATGCGGCTGTCGACGTCGTGGTGTACGACGGAGCGCAGGAGCGCTACCCCTCCTGATCGCCGTCGAGTGAGGGTGGCCCACATGACCTGCAGGAGAGGGCGGACGTGAGCGGGATCAACCTGGAGTCGCCGATCGTCACGGTGCTGGGCAGCGGTGCCAAGGATCGCAAGAAGACCGAGGCGCTGGCCGACAAGCTCGGGATGCACACGGTCGGTGACCTGCTGTGGCACTTCCCTCGCACCTACCTCAAGACCGGGGAGATCACCGACGCGGGAAACCTGAGTGAGGGGCAGCCGATCGTCGTGGTCGCCGAGGTGGCCGGATCCGAGGTACGCCGTTTCCAGAACCGCAAGACGGGCCGACCGGGTTGGCGGTTGGTGATGACGATCCGCACCGTCACCGACGAGCTGAGCCTCACCATGTTCGCCACGCGGGAGCATGTCGCCAACTACTGGAGCAGCCTGTGGCGCCCGGGCACCATGGGTGTGTTCACCGGCAAGGTGAGCCGCTACCGCAATGCCTGGCAGCTCACGCACCCCCAGATGGTGAAGATCACCGACGGTTCGAAGGACGACGAGGAGTCGGCGTTGCACCTCGCCGACTCGATCGGCGCGCTGTTTCCCGTCTATCGCACGACCGGCGGGGTGGAGTCGTGGGACATCACGCGCGTCGTCAACTTCGCCCTCACGGTGGTCGACGAGATCGAGGACCCCATTTCCGAGGAACTGCGTGCGGCTTGGGAACTGCCAGACCTCCCCACGGCGCTGCGCTGGCTGCACGCCCCTGACGACTGGTCACAGGTGAAGCGGGCCCAGCGCCGCTTCCGTTTCGAGGAGGCACTCTCCACCCAGCTGGTGCTGGGGCGTCGGCGGGCGTTCACGCGGGCACTCGGGGCCACTCCGCGACCGGGGGAGCGGGACTGCTGGAGGCGTTCGACGCGCGCCTGCCGTTCCAGTTGACCGAGGGGCAGCGTGAGATCGGCGCGCTCCTCGAGGAGGAGCTCGCGCAGCCCCATCCGATGAACCGGCTGCTCCAGGGCGAGGTGGGATCGGGCAAGACGCTCGTGGCCCTGCGCGCGATGCTCCGGGTGGTCGACTCGGGAGGCCAGGCCGTGCTGCTGGCGCCCACCGAGGTGCTCGCCCAACAGCACCACCGCTCGATCCGGGCGCTCATGGGCGATCTCGGCGAGGCCGGGCTGCTCGGGGGCGCCGAGCACGCCACCACGGTCACGCTGCTCACCGGTTCCATGACGAAGGCGCAGCGCACCCCGGCGATGTCGGCGATGGCGAGCGGTGAAGCCGGCATCGTCATCGGCACGCACGCGCTCCTCGAGGACAACGTGCAGTTCGCCGATCTCGGCCTCGTGGTCGTCGACGAGCAGCACCGCTTCGGCGTGGAGCAGCGTGCCGCCCTCGCCGCCAAGGCCGGCCGACCGCCGCACGTGCTGGTCATGACCGCCACCCCGATCCCGCGCACGGTTGCCATGACGGTCTTCGGCGACCTCGAGATCTCGACCCTGCGTGAACTGCCCGCGGGCCGGGCCGCCATCCAGACCAGCGTGGTGCCGTTGCGTGAACGACCCGAGTGGATCAACCGGGTCTGGGCCCGGGTGCGCGAGGAGGTCGAGAAGGGCCACCAGGTCTACGTCGTGGTGCCGCGCATCGGAGGCGACGACGCGGAGGAGGGGCAGGTCGACCAGGTCGACCTCGACGAGACGGGGAGGTGGTGCCCGGTATTCGCGAAGGGGAGTTGGCCGCGGTCGACACCCTCACCCCGGAGCTGGCCGAGGGCCCGCTCGCCGGACTCCGGGTCGCTGCCATGCACGGCCGACTGCCCGCTGACGAGAAGGACCGGGTCATGCGAGCCTTCGCCGCCGGCGAGGTCGACGTCCTGGTCTCCACCACCGTGATCGAGGTCGGCGTCGACGTCGCCAACGCCACGGCGATGGTGCTGCTCGACGCCGATCGTTTCGGTGTCTCCCAGCTCCACCAGCTGCGAGGCCGGGTGGGGCGTGGTGGCCTCCCCGGCCTCTGCCTGCTGGTGACGCATGCCGAGGTGGGCAGTGACGCCCGGGAGCGGCTCGCTGCCGTCGAAGCGTCCACCGACGGCTTCGAGCTCTCGAAGGTCGACCTCGCCCAGCGGCGCGAGGGTGACGTGCTGGGTGCCGGCCAGTCTGGCTTCCGTACCTCCCTGGTGCACCTGCGGGTGCTGCGCGACGAGAAGACCATCCTCGACGCGCGCAAGGCCGCAGACAGCCTCCTCGCCACCGACCCCGAGCTCGACGGGGAGCCGGGGCTGCGGGCCGCCGTACGCGCCCTGGAGACATCCGAACAGAGCCAATTCCTGGAGCGATCGTGACGCGCATCATCGGGGGAGTGCCGGCGGACGCCGGCTCGAGGCCCCCAGGGGCACCGACACCCGGCCCACCTCCGACCGGGTCCGTGAGGCACTCTTCTCCGCCGTCGAGTCGTGGTGTGGCTCCTGGCAGGGGCTGCGGGTGCTCGACCTCTATGCCGGCACCGGCGCAGTGGGGCTCGAGGCGATCTCACGAGGAGCGGAGTCGGCGGTGCTGGTCGAACGTGACCGTGCCACGGCCGAGCTCATCAGGCGCAACGCGCGGGTGCTCGGGTTCGGGCAGGCGCAGGTGGTGTGCTCCTCCGTGGCCGGCTTCCTCTCCCAGACCACTGCGGTGCCGAGCGACGTCGTCTTCCTCGACCCGCCCTACCCCTTCGACAACGCGACCGTCGCGACAGACCTTGTCCTGCTCGTGGAGCACGGATGGCTGGGCGACGATGCGCTCGTCGTCGTCGAGCGGTCCAGGCGAGGCGGACTGCCACCTTGGCCACCGGGCATCTCACCGGCCAGGGAGCGGAAGTACGGCGAGACACTGCTGGGATATGGTCACGCTGCGCCCGACCAAACGGATGCAGGGGAGTAGCAGTGCGCAGAGCGATTTGCCCGGGTTCCTTCGACCCGGTCACCAACGGACACATCGACATCGTCGCCCGAGCCTCGTTCCTCTTCGACGAGGTGATCGTGGCCGTGGGGATCAACAAGTCGAAGAACCGACTCTTCACCGCTGAGGAGCGCATGGAGATGCTTCGCGAAGCGTGCCGGGAGTTCTCCAACGTGCGCATCGACGGCTTCTCCGGGCTGCTCACCGCCTACTGCGAGGAGAACGACGTCCAGGCCATCGTCAAGGGGCTGCGGGCGGTCTCCGACTTCGACTACGAGTTGCAGATGGCACAGATGAATTCTTCACTCGCCGACATCGAGACCGTCTTCGTGCCGACCAGCCCGGAATACTCCTTCCTTGCGTCGAGCCTGGTCAAGGAGGTGGCCACCTTCGGTGGCGACGTCTCGGGGCTGGTGCCCGGTTTCGTGCGCGAACGCCTCGTCACCCGACTCGACGAACGTCGCCGGGCCGGCGACGCATGAGTGGCGTTGCTCTCACTCGGGCAACTGCTTGCCGCCACGCGGTGACAGCGTTTTGCTGCAGGCGTCACCGCCCGGATAGACTTCCCTCTGATTTGTTCGTCGTGGACGTGGAGAAGTGACAAAAACGCATTTGGACCCGAGAGCGCCGCTCGTGCTCGACACTCGCGAGCTCGGCCGCCGCTCGGGGTCCATGAGTGAATACCACCTCTCCGTGCCCGCGCCGGCAGATCTTGGCATCGAAGTCCTTGCTGTCCCCGAAGGTGAGCCGGTCGAACTCGACCTGCGACTCGAAGGGGTCATGGAGGGCGTGCTCGTCACCGGTGAGGCTGCGGCCGACCTGGCGGGGAGTGTGTGCGGTGCCTGGAGCCGATCACGGACCAGTTCCGGGTCCGGTTCCAGGAGCTGTACGTCGCCGATGACGGCGACCACGACCCTGAGGACGACGAGGACAGCGGTGTCAGCCGGCTGGAGGGCGACCTGCTCGACCTGGAACCGGCTTTGCGTGACGCGGTGGTGCTTGCACTGCCGTTCCAGCCCCTCTGTGAGGAGGACTGTCCCGGGTTGTGCATCGAGTGCGGTGCCCGACTCAAGGACGATCCCGACCATGCACACGAGGACCCGATCGACCCGCGTTGGGCCGGTCTGGCTGGCCTGGTCACCGAGCAAGACGAAGACTGACATTTCACGGCTCGCCACACGAACGTGGCGGACCAACCCAAGAGGAGATAACAGTGGCTGTCCCGAAGCGGAAGATGTCGCGCAGCAACACGCGCCACCGTCGCTCGCAGTGGAAGGCCGTCGCGCCGTCCCTGGTGACCTGTGCGAACCCCGCCTGCGGTGCCAAGCACCTGCCCCACCGCGCCTGCGGTCAGTGCGGTCAGTACGGCGCTCGTGCCGACCGTCGTCAGGTCCTCTGAGCCCACGGGCAACAAGACCCTGACTGGTTACGAGGGGTTGCGCGCAGCGCTCGGGGATCCGGACCTGGACCCCGAGCTGCTGGAGCGCGCCCTCACCCATCGCTCCTATGCCTACGAGAACGGCGGGCTCCCCACCAACGAGCGGTTGGAGTTCCTCGGCGACTCCGTCCTCGGCGTGGTGGTGACCGAGACGCTCTATCGCACCCACCCCGATCTCTCCGAGGGACGGCTGGCCAAGTTGCGTGCAGCCGTGGTCAACGCGCGCGCGCTCGCTGTGGTCGCCCGCACCATCGGTCTGGGTGAGCACATCCTGCTCGGCCGAGGCGAGGAGACCACCGGGGGCCGCGAGAAGGCATCGATCCTCTCCGACACCGTGGAGGCGGTCATCGGGGCCATCTACATCACCGGTGGCTTCGACAACGCTGTCAAGGTGGTCCACCTGCTCTTCGACGAGCTGATGGAGGATGCCGCCAAGATGGGCGCCGGGCTCGACTGGAAGACCTCTCTCCAGGAGCTGTCGGCTGAACGCGGACTCGGTGTGCCCGAATACGTCATCGAGTCGTCGGGCCCCGATCACATGAAGTCCTTCACTGCTCAGGTACGTGTCGGCAGTGGCCTCTACGGTCACGGCGTCGGCCGGTCCAAGAAGGAAGCCGAGCAGCAGGCCGCTGAGACGGCCTACGGTGAGATCGACGCCGAGCGATCCACCGAGAACCCCTCCGTCGAACCGCCGGCGTGAGCAGTGCCCGAGCTGCCTGAGGTCGAGGTGGTGCGCCGCGGCCTGGAGTCCCACGCTGTCGGCGCCCGCGTCGATGCCGTCGAGGTGCTGCACCCGAGGCCCGTACGACGTGATCCGGCCGGCGCCTCCGGTTTCACCGCGTCCCTGCTCGGGACCACCATCAACGCTGCCCGCCGTCGCGGGAAGTACCTCTGGCTGCCGCTCGACTCGGGTGACGCCCTGCTCGGTCATCTCGGGATGAGCGGCCAGCTGCTGGTGCAGCCCGTGGGCGCCCCCGACGAACGCCACCTGCGGGTCCGTCTCCGGGTCAAGGACGATTCCTCCACGCGCGAGCTGCGCTTCGTCGACCAGCGGATGTTCGGCGGTCTGTCGATCTCGCGCGGTGGCGCCGAGCTGCCCGAGGAGATCGCCCACATCGGACGCGACCCGCTGGATCCGGAGTTCGACCTCGAGGCGTTCGTGGCCGCCGTACGCCGTCGCAGCTCGGGCGTGAAGCGCATCCTGCTCGACCAGGGAGTCGTCTCCGGGATCGGCAACATCTATGCGGACGAGGCACTGTGGCGAGCCGGCATCCACGGCAATCGCCCGGGGAGCGACTCACCGCCAAGCAGGCTCGTGAACTCCTGGAGCACGCCCGTGCGGTGATGCTGGCGGCGCTCGACCAGGGCGGGACCTCCTTCGATGCGCTGTATGTCAACGTCAACGGGGAGAGCGGCTACTTCGACCGCTCGCTCAACGCCTACGGACGTGAGGGAGAGGCATGCCTGCGCTGTGGCAGTGCCATTCGCCGCATCGCCTGGATGAATCGTTCCTCGTACTTCTGCCCCACCTGCCAACCGGTGCCCCGCGCCACCCGATCGAAGGCGTAAGCTCGATACCACGCCGCCAGATTGACTGCAAGCATCCTTGCGTGGGACTCTGGAAAGCGGTCCGGCTCCCGCCGGCGACGACACCTTCTCCCTCACCTCGGAGGCAACTGCATGGCCAAGGCGCTTCTCGGTCACATGAGTGGCGACCTGCGGTACACCGCTCGTCAGACAGTGGACAGCGTGATGGCGGAAAACCGTCGACTCCGTGAGCTCGTTGCCGAGCTCGAAGCCCGGGTCGAACGTTTGTCCGTGGAGAACGAGGAGCTGACCAGCGCCCAGGCCGCTGCGCTCCTCGACCCCATCGAGGAGATGCAGCCGGTCTGATCCGGCCGGGTCTCCCGCCCTTCCGCACCACCCAGACCTGCTGATCGGCCGTCGTGGGCCGACAGCAGTGGTGCCGGCGCGCCCACGTAGGCTTCCTCCATGGCAGCGCGCGGATCCACGGCACAGGTCCTCGGTCGGGTCACCCTGGTCACCGGGCCCGAGGAATACCTCAATGAACGCACCGTGCGCCAGGTTCGCGAGGCCACGATCGCGCAGGACCCGGAGGCTGAGTTCTCCGAGACGGTCGGCGGCGACCTCAGTCCCGCGTCGATGGGTGAGCTGTCGGCTCCGTCGCTCTTCTCAGCCACCCGTTGCGTGGTGGTCCGGGCGCTGGAGAACATCGGCTCCGAGGCGGTCGAGGGGCTCTTGGCCTATGCCGGTGCCCCGTCCGACGACGTGGCACTCGTGCTCATGCACTCGGGTGGTCAGAAGGGCAGCGGCACGCTCAACAAGCTGCGCAAGCTCGCCACGGTCGATGAGGTGAAGTCGGCCGCCCTCAGGGCTTCGGAGTTCCCGCGCTTCGTGCAGAACGAGGCGCGGCAGCTGGGGCCCGCATGGACGACGAGGCGTCCTCATTCCTGGTCCAGGCCGTGGGACAGGATCTCCGGGCCCTGGCAGCTGCGGTCGACCAACTCGTCAACGACTTCCCGGGTCAGCCGCTCGACACCGAGCGGGTCAAGCGCTATTTCGGAGGACGTGCCGAGGCGAAGTCGTTCGCGGTCGCGGATGCTGCCTTCAACGGCCGACGCGCCGTCGCACTCGAGGAGCTGCGGTGGGCCCTCGACGGCGGCACGGCGCCGGTGCTGATCACCTCCGCCTTCGCCGGGGGTGCTCGCGGCCTGGCCCGCTTCGTCTCCGCGCCCCGCGGCATGCGGGAGGCCGATCTGGCCCGGGAGGTCGGCGTACCGCCGTGGAAGCTGCGCACGCTGCGCGAGCAGTCGAAGTCGTGGTCCAGGGATGGGCTGGCCAGCGCCCTCAACGCCGTTGCCCGCGCGGATGCCGACATCAAGGGGCGGCCCACGATCCCGCCTACACCCTCGAGCGCCTGGTGCTCACCATTGCGAGCCTGCGCGAGCGCCGCTGACGCTTGCGCCACTGGGCGAACATGACGAAGGGCGCCACCGAAGAACGGTGACGCCCAACGTGTGAGCCAGTGGGCCGGATCAGAGCGCGGCGGTCGCCTTGCTGATCGACGACTTGCGGTTGGCAGCCTGGTTCTTGTGGATGACGCCCTTGGACGCAGCCTTGTCGAGCTTCTTGTTGGCGTCGCGGCTGGCAGCCACAGCGGCGTCCTTGTCGCCAGCGGCGAGGGCCTCGCGGAACTTCCGGATGGAGGTCTTCAGGCCGGACTTGACGGCCTTGTTGCGCTCGCGAGCCGCCTCGTTCTGGCGGTTCCGCTTGATCTGGGACTTGATGTTGGCCACGTGTGGCGCCTCGATCTCTCTTGTCGGTCGGACGTGTCTGGAAGGTTCTAGTGCATGCGCGCGCTCAACGCCCGGAGGGCAGGCACGGCACACGCGACCTCCAACTTTACCGCGACCGGTGTGCCCGCCCAAATCCGGGTCAGTGCCAGCCGCGCCGTTCGCGGAGCCACTGCCAGGCGACCTCGCCCTGCCATGCCTGGGCGGCGCGCAGCCACGGCGAGTTCGAGGGTACGGCGTCGCTCGCCATCGCGAGGAAGTAGCCGGTCAGCACTGCGAGCGCGACGTCCAGCAGCTCCGGATCGGCGTTGCGGAGCAGGGGCCGGTCCTGGATGACCTGCTCCACGTCGACGCCGTCCCCTCGCGCGCTGATGAGCAGGCAGAGGCTGTCGAACCAGTCGGGGCCCACCGCGGCCCAGTTCCAGTCGCACAGCAGCGCCCGGCCGTCGCGGCCGAGCAGCACGTTGTCGTCGCGCACGTCGGAGTGCACGAGCGTGTGACCGGTGAGCTCGCCCACCCGAGCAGCAAGGTCGGCGGCATCGAGCCCGTGGGGGAGTCCGGGGTCACCGACCAGGAGGCGACCGTGCCAGAGCTTGGCCATCGGGGCGAGGTCGTCGGCCAGCTGCCCGGCGTCGTGGACGGGGTTCGGGGTGAGCCCGGCGGCGAGTTCCTCGAGCAGGTCGAGTGCCCGGTCGAGTTCAGGGGCTGCCACGGACGTGCCGGGAGCTGGTTGTCGGCGTACTCGATGCCGAGCACCACCCAGTCCGCGTCGATGAGCCACTGGAGCCGGGGGACCGGCAGCCCTTCGGGCAGCGAGGCCAGGCGCTGGGCCTCGGCGCGGTAGGAGGCGGCGAAGAGGCGTTGTGCCTTCGTCGAGGCCGCCTTCACGAAGTGTCGACTGCCGTCGGCCAGCGTGAGCACGGACGCGAAACCGGGGGTGAATCCCGCGCCCTGCGAGGCGGCGTCGACCACGGGACCACCCAGGCGCCGTTCGATCTCGGCCCGGAGCTCCGGCGGCAGGTGCGGCCACGGGAGCCGGCGTGCGGTGCGGCCGTGTGGCACGGGATCGGGGTGCGTCACGAGCAACCATCCAACAGGGGAGAGGCGGAACCACGGAAGCGGGGTGGACGACAACGTCGTCCACCCCGCTTCGGTGAATGTTGGCTCAATGAGGTCGAGCGCGGCTCACCGGTAGCGCGTGGTGCACATCCAGGTGTGCACCTTGGCCTTCTTGCCGGCCTTCTTCTTGGCGAGCTTCTTGGCCTTGCCCTTCTTGAAGGCGACGCCCCAGCCGACCTTGGCGATCCGACCGTTCTTGACCTTCACCGCGACGGCGGCGCAGCCGTTGCGCACCCAGACGACGGGCTTGCAGCCCGAGCCGGACGCACCAGATGCCTTCGCACGCTTCTTGCAGTGCTTCTTGGCCGCCTTCTTCGCCTTCTTCTTCGACGCCTTGTCGTAGCTCCAGCCGCTCCACCCGTTGGAGGTGTTGAGTGCGATGGCGCCGTAGTTGACCCGACGGGCCGAGGTACGGGCCGCCGAGTTGCTGGTCTCGGATGCGCTCTCGCCAGCCGTCCCGGTGGCGTTGGCCGGCGACAGCGCGCCGAGTACACCGACGGTGAGCAGCAGCGCCGTCAGCAGCAGCCCGAGTTTGCGGAGACGTCCAGTCCCGATCCTGGTCATGTGGTTCTCTCCCTCATGGAGCCGGCGACGTTCGCCGGCCATCACTCGGCGTACCCACCTGAACGACGCTGAAACCAACTGATGCGTCGACTTCGTGGCCGGCATGGGACAATGGGCGTTCGACGCCTTGCACCGCCTGACGCCCTTGGAAGAACGCCACGTGACCAACGCTCCCCAGCCCGGCAAGACCGATGCCGCGATCCTTCGCAACTTCTGCATCATCGCGCACATCGACCACGGCAAGTCCACCCTTGCCGACCGCATGCTCCAGTTGACCGGAGTGGTCGATGCGCGGGCGGCGCGGGCGCAGTACCTCGACCGCATGGACATCGAGCGCGAACGCGGCATCACCATCAAGAGCCAAGCGGTCCGGATGCCGTGGACGGTGCCTGACGGCAACGAGCAGGGCGCGGAGCCCGGCACCTACGTGCTCAACATGATCGACACTCCCGGCCACGTCGACTTCACCTATGAGGTCTCGCGGTCCCTGGAGGCGTGCGAGGCGGCGATCCTCCTCGTCGACGCTGCTCAGGGCATCGAGGCACAGACGCTTGCCAACCTCTACCTGGCGATGAGTGCCGACCTGCACATCATCCCGGTGCTCAACAAGATCGACCTGCCCAGTGCCAACCCGGAGAAGTACGCCGCCGAGCTCGCGGGCCTCGTGGGCTGCGAGCCCGAGGACGTGCTCCGGGTGAGCGCGAAGTCCGGGATCGGTGTCGAGGAGCTGCTCAACGAGATCGTCAAGCAGACCCCGGCGCCCGTCGGGGACACGCAGGGACCGGCCCGTGCCCTCATCTTCGACTCGGTCTATGACACCTACCGTGGCGTGGTCACCTACGTGCGTGTGATCGACGGCAAGCTGAGCCACCGCGACCGGATCAAGATGATGTCGACCAACGCCGTGCACGAGATGCTCGAGGTCGGCGTGATCAGCCCCGAGCCGGTCAAGGCCGGGGAGATCGGTGTCGGCGAGGTCGGCTACCTGATCACCGGAGTGAAGGACGTCCGCCAGTCCCGCGTCGGAGACACCGTCACCACGCAACACGGCGGGGCGACCGAGGCGCTGGGGGCTACAAGCACCCCAACCCGATGGTCTATGCGGGTCTCTACCCGATGGACGGTGACCAGTTCGGTGAGCTTCGCGAGGCGCTCGAGAAGCTCCAACTCAACGATGCGGCTCTCACCTATGAGCCGGAGACCTCCGGTGCGCTCGGCTTTGGCTTCCGCTGTGGCTTCCTGGGCCTGCTCCACATGGAGATCACCCGGGACCGCCTGGAGCGGGAGTTCAACCTCGACCTGATCTCGACTGCCCCCAACGTGGTCTACGGGGTCGTGATGGAGGACGGCAGCGAGCACGACGTGACCAACCCCAGTGAGTTCCCGGAAGGCAAGATCGCCGAGGTCCGCGAGCCCGTCGTACGCGCAACGATCCTGAGCCCGGCCGACTACATCGGCACGATCATGGAGCTGTGCCAGCAGAAGCGCGGCACCCTGCAGGGGATGGACTACCTCTCCGAGGACCGTGTCGAGATGCGTTACGTCCTGCCCATGGGCGAGATCGTGTTCGACTTCTTCGACCAGCTCAAGTCGCGCACCAAGGGCTATGCGTCCCTCGACTACGAACGCTCCGGCGAGCAGGCCGCCGACCTGGTCAAGGTCGACATCCTGCTCCAGGGTGAGCCGGTCGACGCCTTCTCGGCGATCGTCCACCGTGACGCCGCCTACGGATACGGCGTGATGATGGCCGGAAAGCTCAAGGAGCTGATCCCGCGGCAGCAGTTCGAGGTGCCGATCCAGGCCGCCATCGGTGCCCGGGTGATCGCGCGGGAGAACATCCGGGCGATCCGCAAGGACGTGCTCGCCAAGTGCTACGGCGGTGACATCAGCCGCAAGCGCAAGCTGCTCGAGAAGCAGAAGGAGGGCAAGAAGCGGATGAAGATGGTCGGCCGCGTGGAGGTCCCCCAGGAGGCATTCGTCGCAGCGCTCTCCACCAGCGGAGGCGGCACTGCCGACAAGACGTCCGGCGGGAAGAAGTAGTACCGGACCGCCTTGGAGGGCGCTCGGTTCAGGGCGCCTGAAGGAGAGCCACCAACATGGCGACGAGGTCGTCCACGACGCGTGCCATGGGGGTCGTACGGCGTCCCTGGGCCTGTTCGTGCTCCTGGTCCGCCAACACCTGCAACGTGAGTTGGGCGACCCACCGCTGGCGCCTGGCGTAGTCGTGTGCGCCCACGTGCTGCAACTGCGCACGCATGGCGGTCTCGACCTCCGTGAGCCGTGCGGGACGAGGGGGCAGCCGGTTGGTCGCGTGCCCGCTGCGGAACTCCACGACCTTGGCGAGGAACCGGAGGTACCAGGTCGGACTGCTCGGGGTGCCTCGCTCGACGATCTCAGCGAGCGGCAGCACGAAGCAACGGACCAAGTCGTCGAGTGCGGGAGGAACGTCGGTGCTCAAGAGGGCCGCGGCCAGCTCGGTACGGCGTTGCTCGACGGGTCGGGAGCGGTGCTCGATGATCGCGCTCACCAGCCCGTCGCGGGATCCGAAGTGATACTGCGCGGCAGAGTTGTTGCGCTGTTCAGCGGCGAGCCCGACGTTGCGCAAGGAGACGGCCTCGACGCCCCGTTCCGCGAAGAGCTGTTCGGCTACCTCGATCATGCGCACGCGGGCCGGCGAGGTGGGGCGGGGGCTCGGAGGGTGTTCGGTCACGGCCGGAGGCTACCCGAGTGGAAGGGGCGGTTGACCAACTTAAGACAAGTATCTTAACTTGGTGGTGACACAGTCCCGACCGAGGAGTCATCGTGGCGTTCCCCGAGAACCAGAAGAAGGCGGCCCGCGCCGCCTTCGGTCTGTTCAACCCCGCCCAAGGGGTGCACATCTTCTCCCGTGCGCACAGCGCCGAGCAGCAGCCGGTCGTCGTGGAGGTGGCTCCGCGCACCTGGCTCATCCAGCCGGGCATGGTCAATGTCGGCCTCTTCGAGACCGATGAGGGGCTCGTCATGGTCGATGCAGGGTGCGCCGGCGACGGCCCCTCGCTGCTCGCGGCGGTGCGTTCGCTCAGCGACAAGCCGCTGCACACGGTGGTCTACACCCACGGCCACAGCGACCACTGCTTCGGGCTGTGGGCCTTCCTGGAGGCAGGTGAGAAGCCTGAGATCGTGGCCCACGAGAACGTCATCGCCCACTTCGAGCGCTACATCAAGACCGCGGGGCTCAACGGTCACATCAATCGCCAGCAGCCCGGTCCCGACGGCAAGCGGTGGGCGGAGAAGCCGGACGACTTCGACTGGCCCACGCGCACCTATCGCGACACCCTCGAGATCACGGTGGGCGGTGAACGCTTCGTGCTGCGTCACGGCAAGGGCGAGACCGACGACGCGACCTGGGTGTGGGCGCCGGAGCGCCGGGTGATCGCCGCAGGCGACCTGCTCACCGGGTACTTCCCCAACGCCGGCAATCCCCGCAAGGTCCAGCGCTTCGCGGAGGAGTGGGCCGACGCCGCCGAGGAGATGGCTGCGCTCCGACCGCTCGCGGTCATCACCGGGCACGGCGAGCTCGCCACGGGTGAGGAGGCGCTGCAGGACGAGCTCACCACCTTGTCGGGCTACCTTCGCCACATCGTCGACCACACCCTGCGTGGGCTCAATGAGGGACTGATGCACGACGAGATCGTGGACAGCCTCGAGATCCCGGACGAGTACCGGCTCCACCCGCGGCTGCCGGCGGTCTACGACCAGCCGGAGTTCGTCTGCCGCAACGTGATCCGGCGCTACTCCGGGTGGTGGGACGGCTACCCGGCCAACCTGCTCCCCGCCCCCTACGCCGATCGGGCCCGCGAGATCGCAGCGCTCGCGGGAGGGGTCGACGTACTCGTGGCGCGGGCCCGGGAGCTTGCCGACACCGACCTCGCGCTCGCGGGCCACCTGGCCGAGTGGGCCTTCTGGGCCGATCGCAATGACGCCGACGCGCAGGCGGCGTACGTCGACATCCTCGAACGTCGTGCGCAACAGCAGTCTGGTCTGATGGCCCAGGTCGGACTGCGGTGGAGCAAGCAGTACGCAGATCTCGCAGCCCAGGAGGCAACCCGATGAGCAACTCCCGCCCCAACATCGTCGTCGTCCTGCTCGACGACGTCGGCTTCGGCGCCGCTTCCACCTTCGGCGGTCCCGTGCACACCCCGACGCTCGACCGGCTGGCCGCCCGTGGGCTGCGTTACAACCGCTTCCACACCACGGCGATCTGCTCCCCGACCAGGGCATCCCTGCTCACCGGGCGCGACGCCCACGTGACGGGGGTGGGCACGGTGCTCAACTCCGCCTTCGACCACCCCGCCTACCGTGGCGTGCTGCGTGACGAGACGGCGATGGTGCCACGGCACCTCTCCGACGCTGGATACAGCACGGCCTGCATCGGCAAGTGGCACCTGTCGCCCACGTGGGAGAGTTCCCAGGTCGGGCCGTTCACCCGGTGGCCGACGGGCCGTGGGTTCGACCACTTCTACGGCTTCCTGGGCGGCGAGACCCATCAGTTCGAGCCGACCCTCTACGAGGGAACCCGCCCGGTCCACCGTCCCGAGGGGGACGACTACCACCTCACCGAGGACCTCGTGGACAAGTCGGTGGAGTGGATCCGGATGCAGCGGGCCATGACGCCGGACCGACCCTTCTTCCTCTACCTGACCCCCGGCGCCACCCACGCGCCGCTCCACGTGCCGCAGGGCTGGCGCGAGAAGTACGCCGGTTCGTTCGACCAGGGCTGGGACGTCGTCCGGGAGCAGACCTGGGCCAAGCAGCTGGCAGAGGGCGTCACTCCCGAGGGCACCGGGCTGACCCCACGTCCGGAGGAGATCCCGGCGTGGGAGACCCTCAGCGCCGACGAGCGCACGGTCGCTGCTCGACTGATGGAGGTCTACGCCGCGTTCCTCGAGCACACCGACACCCACCTGGGTCGTCTGGTGGCGGAGCTGGAGGAGAGCGGCCAGTTCGACAACACGCTCTTCTGCTACGTGGTCGGCGACAACGGCTCCAGCGCCGAGGGAGGCCCTGTGGGCGCGCTCAACTACATGGGCACGTTGCAGGGACTGGCCGAGTCCACGGAACTGCGGATGGCCGCGCTGGACCGCATCGGAACTGCGGACTCCTACGCGCAGTACCCAGCCGGCTGGGCTTGGGCCATGACCACGCCGTTCCAGTGGATGAAGCAGGTCGCCTCCCACCTGGGCGGCACCCGGAACCCGATGGTGGTCAGCTGGCCCGACGGCATCGAGGGGGCGGGGAGTGGCGCAGCCAGTTCGGCCACGTCAACGACCTGACCCCGACCTTCCTCGAGGTGGCCGGAGTCGAGGCGCCCGCGTCGGTCGACGGGGTGGCCCAGCTGCCGATGGACGGCGCCAGCCTGGTGCCGTCGTTCGCCTCCGCAGATGCGACCGAGCACCACCGGGTGCAGTACTTCGAGGTCAACGGTCATCGCTCGATCTACCGCGATGGATGGATGGCCTCCGCTCATCACGGTGGGGTGCCGTGGACCGTCGGGATGCCCGGGAAGTCCCGGGCGTTCGAGGAGGACGTGTGGGAGCTCTACGACCTCAGCACCGACTTCAGCCAGGCGCACGACGTGGCAGCGGAGCATCCGGCGCTGCTCGAGGAGCTGAAGGAGCTCTTCGACGTCGAGGCGACCCGGGCGGGGATCCTGCCGTTGCAGGACGCGCGGGTCCGACGTGCGCCACTGCCCCGCCTGTCGGAAGGGCGGACCAGCTTCACCTTCCACGAGGGCATGGTGGGAGTGCCAGAGGGCCAGGCTCCGCGGCTGCTGGGCCGTTCGTGGCACCTGGCTGCCCGGCTCCACACCGAGTCCGACGTGAAGGGTGTGATCGCCACCATGGGCGGTCGAGCAGCTGGCTGGTCGCTATGGGTGGACGAGGAGCACCGACCGGTGCTGAGCTACCGCACCTTCGAGGTCGACAGCGTCGAACTGCGAGGTGAGCCGCTGCCTGCCGGGGAGCACGTGGTCGAGATCGTCTCGGCGTACGACGGACCGGGCTTCGCACGACCGGCAGACCTCAGCCTGGTCGTGGACGGCCAGACCGTGGGCAGCGGCCGGGTGCGGGCGACACCTCCGGCGGTCTTCTCGATCGACGAGACCTTCGACATCGGCACCACCTCGGGCTCGCCGGTGGGGGAGCACCCGGTCAACTTCCCGTTCCGGGGTAGCTCGATCCGTCGGGTCGACCTCGAGCTGGACGGCTGATCGTCAGCACCAGCAACCACGAACGCCCGGCCGAGTGAACTCGGCCGGGCGTTCGTCCTCGGTTCGGCTGATCAGCCCTGGTGGATCAGGTCAGCTCTTCCAGGCGCCGTGGAAGAGCATGATGCTCTGCGACGTCGGGATGATGCCGTGGATGTTGTCCTGCCACGGAGCGAAGAAGCCGCCCTCGCCCAGTGAGGCACCAGGCACGGTCTCCGACCAGAGCTCGTCGATCGCCCTGAGGGTGTCCATGGCCTCGATGGGCTGGCTTGCCTGCAACTCGTCGATGAGCTTGTCCATGTCCTTGTTGGCGTAGCCGGCCGGGTTGGACGGCGACGTGCTGTAGATGTTGTTCGCCAGCGAGGTGTAGGGGTCCTCGGCGATGGACATCGCGCCCATGGCGAGGTCGAAGTCGTGGTCGACGTAGAGGCGCGTGGTCTGCTCCGTGATGTCGCGGAGCAGGTCGAGCTCGACCTTGAAACCAGCACTCTCCAACATGGCCTTGACGGTCACCGCGCCGGCCTGGGAGGCAGGATCGGACTGGGTGATGTAGGAGACCTCGGTGTTGGCCCCCTCGGCCTTGGCCTCCTCGACGAGGCTCTTCGCCTTGTCGAGATCGAAGCCGCCGACCTCGGAATCGGGGTAGTAGGAGAAGGCCTGGCTGTAGATGCTGCGCGACGGCATGCCCGCGCCGTTGGCGGTGCGGTCGAGGTAGAGCTCCTCGTCGAGGGCTGCGTTGATGGCCTGGCGGACCTTGAGGTTCTCGCCGGGGCGACCCTCGCGGTTGTTGATCCAGATGTTGATGCCGGAGCCAACGGGGCTCATGATGCCCGAGACACCCTCCTGGCGGGCCTCCTCGAGGACCTCCGGAGCGCGGAAGTTGGCAACGTCGATCTTGCCGGTCTTGAAGGCCTCCCACTTGGCCCGGTCGGCCTGGAGGTAGCTGAAGCGGATCTTGTCGAGGTGGGGCTTCTCGCCGAAGTAGTCGTCGTTGCGGACCAGGACGGTCTCTTCGGAGGGCTTGTAGTCCTCGACCTTGAAGGGACCGGCGCCGATCGGGGTGAACTTGTCGGGGCCGTCCTTGATGGCCGCCGGGGCGAGGATCATCCCGGCACCGGAGGTGAGCATCATCGGGAAGGTGGCCCAGGGCCGGTTCATCGTGAACTCGACCGTCAGGTCGTCGACGGGCTTCATGTCCTTGATGTTGGTCGCGAGGACCAGGACGTTGAAGCCCCGGTTCTCCATGAAGTAGCCGATGCTGCCCAGGACCGCTGCCGAGTTGACGGGGCTGCCGTCGCTGAACGTGGCGCCCTCGCGGAGCTTCAGGGTGAAGGTGATGTCGTCGTCGGTCTCCAGGGACTCGGCCAGGAGCGGCACGTAGGTGTTCTGCTCGACGTCGTAGCGCAGCAGCGTGTCGTAGATCGCCGCGAGCACGTTGCCGCCGACCGCCCCGTTGGGGATCGTCTTGGTCGGGTCGAAGCTGCGGGCCTCGCCGTACTCGACCATCTCGAGGGTGCCGCCATCCTTGGGCTCTCCCGGGTCGCTGGTGTCCCCGACGATGCCCTGGGTGTAGATCTCCGCCTTCGACATCGCACCTCCGCCGGTGCTGTTGTCGTCCTTCTTGTCGTCATCGCCCGAGTCGGCACAGCCGGTGAGCAGCAGTGCTCCGGCCATGACGGCGACAGCAACGCGGTTTCGCGTCGCGGTGCGGTTCAGCATGAATCCTCCATGGGCTGGGATCCGTCCGCGCCAGAGGCACGGGTCGTGGATGTGTCGGACGTCACATTAGGTGACGACGTACCGGCCATCCCGGTGATTGGTCCCATTCACCGGAAATGGCGAGACGCCCAGTCGAATGATTCGACCGGGCGCCTCGCTGACGCTGGCTGTTTGATCAGCTTGTGCGGATCATTCCTTCCAGGCGTCGTGGTAGAGCTGGATGTCGTTCGACGACTTGTCGATGCCGTGGATGTTGTCCTGCCACGGGCTGAAGAAGCCGCCCTCGGCCAGTACCACGGACGGGATGCTCTCCTGCCACAGCTTGTTGATCGCCTCGAGGGTGTCGATCGCCTCAAGTGGCTGCTTGGTCTGGAGCTCGTCGATGAGTGCGTCCATCTCCTTGTTGGCGTAGCCGGCCGGGTTGGACGGCGATCCGGAGTAGATGTTGTTCATCAGCGACATGTAGGGGTCTTCCGCGATGCTCATGGCGCCGAGTGCGAGGTCGAAGTCGTTGGTGGCGTAGAGGCGAGCAACCTGCTCAGCCACGTCGCGCACCAGGTCGAGCTCGATCTTGAAGCCGGCGTCCTCGAGCATGGCCTTGACGGTCACCGCGCCGGCCTGGGAGGCCGGGTCGGACTGGCCGACGTACTGCATCTCGGTGACGGCGCCTTCGGCCTTGGCCTCTTCGACGAGCTTCTTCGCCAGGTCGGCGTCGTAGTCGGCGGTCTCGATGTCGGTGTAATAGGGGAACGCCTTGGAGTAGATGTTCCGCGACGGCAGGCCGGCGCCGTCGGCCGTGCGCTCGAGGTAGAGCTCGTTGTCGATGGCGGCGTTGATGGCCTGGCGGACCTTGAGGTTCTCGCCGGGGCGACCCTCGCGGCTGTTGATCCAGATGGTGTTGCCGTTGCCGACGGGGGTCATGTAGCCGGGGTGGCCAGCCCTGCGGGCCTCTTCGAGCACCTTGGGGGCGCGGATGCTGATCACGTCGACGTTGCCGGTCTGGAAGGCCTCGTACTTGGCCTGGTCGGCCTGGATCCAGGTGAAGCGGATCTTGTCGAGGTGCGGCTTCTCACCGAAGTAGTCGTCGTTGCGGACGAGGGTGAGCTCTTCGGCGGGCTTGTAGGACTCGAACTTGAAGGGACCCGCGCCGATCGGGGTGAACTTGTCCGGACCGCCCTTGATCGCGGCCGGGGCCAGGATCATGCCGGCCCCCGAGGTGAGCATCATCGGGAAGGTCGCCCACGGCTTGTTCAGGGTGAACTCGACCGTCAGGTCGTCGACCGGCTTCATCTCCTTGATGTTGCCCGCGAGCAACGCCGTGTTGAAGCCCCGGTTCTCCATGAAGTAGCCGATGCTGCCGATCACGGCCTCGGCGTTGAGCGGCGTGCCATCGCTGAACGTGGCACCCTCGCGGAGCTTCAGGGTGAAGGTGGTGTCGTCATCCGTCTCCAGCGACTCCGCGAGGAGGGGCGCATAGGTGTTCTCGACGTTGTCGTAGCGCAGCAGCGTGTCGTAGACGGCGGCGAGGGCGTTGCCGCCGACGGCGCCGCTCGGGATCGTCTTGGTCGGGTCGAGGCTGCGGGCCTCGGAGTAGTCGACCACCTCGAGGGTGCCGCCGTCCTTGGGCGTGCCCTCGTCGGCGGGCACGTTCACGGGACCGCGGACATAGATCTCATCCGTGGTCATCTCCCCGCCGCCGTTGCCGGCGTTGGAGTTGTTGTCCTTGTCGTCATCGCCCGAGTCGGCGCAGCCGGTGAGCAGCAACGCTCCGGCCATCACGGCAACTGCGACACGGTTGCGCGTCGCGGTGCGGTTCAGCATGAATCCTCCATGGGCTGGGTGCAGTCCGGCCAGGGCCGGGTCGGCGGGTGTCGGAGGTCACACTAGGTACGTGACGTGGACCGCATGGCCTACGAGTCCCGCTCACCGGATACGGCGAAGCGTCCGGTCGATTGAATCGACCGGACGCTTCGGTGATGCTCTCAGCCTGGGTGGCCGTTGTGCCTCGGTGTCGAGGCGGTCAACCCCTTGAGGTCACGCCTTCCAGGCGTCGTGGTAGAGCATGATGCCCTGCGACGTGGGCATGATGCCGTGGATGTCCTCCTGCCACGGGGTGAAGAAGCCGCCGTTGGCGAGCGTCACCGCCGGGACCGTCTCCTGCCAGAGCTTGTTGATCTCCTCGAGGGTGTCGATCGCCTCGACGGGCTGCTTGGTCTGGAGCTCGTCGATGAGTGCGTCCATCTCCTTGTTGGCGTAGCCGGCCGGGTTGGCAGGCGACGTGGAGTAGATGTTGTTCATCAGCGACATGTACGGGTCCTCGGCGATGCTCATGGAGCCAAGTGCCAGGTCGAAGTCGTTGGTGACGTAGAGGCGAGCGGTCTGCTCGGCGACGTCGCGGACCAGGTCGAGGGTGATCTTGAAGCCGGCGTCCTCGAGCATGGCCTTGACGGTCACCGCGCCGGCCTGCGAGGCCGGGTCGGACTGGCCGACGTAGCTCATCGCGGTCTCTGCGCCTTCGGCCTTGGCCTCTTCGACCAGCTTCTTCGCCAGGTCGGCGTCGAAGTCGGCGGTCTCGATGTCGGTGTAGTAGGGGAACGCCTTGGAGTAGATGTTCCGCGTGGGCAGACCTGCTCCGTCCTGGGTGCGCTCGAGGTAGAGCTCGGGGTCGATCGCAGCGTTGATCGCCTGGCGGATCTTGAGATCCGCGCCCGGACGGCCCTCACGGCTGTTGATCCAGATCGTGTTGCCCTGCCCGACCGGTGCCATGATGCCGGGCAGGCCGGCCGCGCGAGCGTCTTCGAGCACCTTGGGCGCGCGGACGCTGATCACGTCGACGTTGCCGGTCTGGAAGGCCTCGTACTTGGCCTGGTCGGCCTGGATCCAGGTGAAGCGGATCTTGTCGAGGTGCGGCTTCTCGCCGAAGTAGTCATCGTTGCGGACAACGGTGAGCTCCTCGGACGGCTTGTAGGCGTCGAACTTGAAGGGACCCGCGCCGATCGGGGTGAACTTGTCCGGGCCACCCTTGATGGCGGCCGGGGCGAGGATCATGCCGGCGCCCGACGTGAGCATCATCGGGAAGGTCGCCCACGGCTTGTTCAGGGTGAACTCGACGGTGAGGTCGTCGACCGGCTTCATCTCCTTGATGTTGCCGGCGAGCAGCGCGACGTTGAAGCCCCGGTTCTCCATGAAGTAGCCGATGCTGCCGATCACGGCCTCGGCGTTGAGCGGCGTGCCGTCGCTGAACTTCACGCCCTCACGCAGCTTCAGCGTGAAGACCTGGTCATCGGTCGTCTCGAGGGACTCGGCCAGCAGGGGGATGTAGGTGTTCTCGTCGTTGTCGTAGCGCAGCAGCGTGTCGTAGACGGCAGCGAGAACGTTGCCACCCACTGCACCGTTCGGGATGGTCTTGGTCGGGTCGAGGCTGCGGGCCTCGGCGTACTCCACGACCTCGAGGGTGCCGCCGTCCTTGGGCGTGCCCTCGTCGGCGGGGACGTTGACGACGCCCCTGGTGTAGATCTCGTCCTTGCTCATCTCCCCGCCGCCGTTGCCGGCGTTGGAGTTGTTGTCCTTGTCATCGCCCGAGTCCGCACAACCGGTGAGCAGCAGGGCTCCGGCCATGACGGCGACAGCGACGCGGTTGCGCGTCGCGGTGCGGTTCAGCATGCATCCTCCATGTACTGGTGCCGTCCGAGCAGAGTCGGATCAGCAGGTGTCGGGCGTCACGCTAAGGACGTGACTTAAGTCGCGCGGTGGAGATTCCCATTCACCGGAAGAGGGCAGCCCTCAATCCTTGAACCCTTCGAAATGGGCGAAGTGCCCGACCGGTCTCGGTCGGGCACTTCGGGTGGAGCAGGTGGCGCCGGGTGGCTGGCCTCGTCGGTCAGGACTTCCAGGCGTCGTGGTAGAGCATGATGTTCTGCGAGGTCGGGATGATGCCGTGGACGTTCTTCTGCCAGGGGGAGAAGAAGCCGCCCTCGGAGATGACCACGTTGGGGACGGTCTCCTGCCACAGCGCGTCGATCTCGGCCAGGATGTCCATCGCCTCGATGGGCTGCTTCGCCTGCAGTTCATCGAGGAGCTTGTCCATGTCCTTGTTGGCGTAGCCCAGCGCGTTCGACGGCGAGGTGCTGTAGGCGTTGCTCATGAACGACGTGTAGGGGTCCTCGGCGATGCTCAGCGCGCCCATGGCCAGGTCGAAGTCGTGGGTGCCGTAGGTGCGGGCAGTCTGCTCCGCGACGTCGCGCAGCAGGTCCAGCTCGATGGTGAGGCCAGCTTCCTCCAGCATGGCCTGGATGGTCACCGCAGCCGACTGCGACACGGGGTCGGACTGTCCGATGTAGGTCAGGTTGGTGTCGGCGCCCTCGGCCTTGGCCTCTTCGACGAGCTGCTTGGCGGCTGCGGGGTCGTGGTCTGCGTCCTCGATCGGCGTGGAGTAGGGCCAGGCCTGGGAGAAGACGCTGTTGGTGGGCAGGCCAGCACCGTCCTGGGTGCGGTCGAGGTAGAGCTCGTTGTCGATGGCAGCCTTGATCGCCTGACGGATCTTCAGGTTGTTGCCGGGGCGGTCCTCGCGGTTGTTGATGTTGATGGTGCCACCGGCGCCGACGGTGTACATGATGCCGGCGTTGCCGGCCTGGCGCGCTTCCTCGAGCACCTTGGGGGCGCGAACGCTGACGACGTCGACCTCACCCGTCTTGAAGGAGTCGTACTTTGCCTGGTCGGCCTGGATCCAGGTGAAGCGGATCTTGTCGAGGTGGGCCTTCTCACCGAAGTAGTCATCGTTGCGGACAACGGTGAGCTCCTCGGAGGGCTTGTAGGACTCGAACTTGAAGGGACCCGCGCCGATCGGCTTGAAGTTGTCGGGGCCACCCTTGATCGCGGCCGGGGCGAGGATCATGCCGGCGCCCGAGGTGAGCATCATCGGGAAGGTCGCCCAGGGCTTGTTCAGGGTGAACTCGACGGTGAGGTCGTCGACGGCCGACATGTCCTTGATGTTGGTCCCGAGGACCAGCACGTTGAAGCCCCGGTTCTCCATGAAGTAGCCGATGCTGCCGATCACGGCTTCGGCGTTGAGCGGCGTGCCGTCGGTGAACTTGACGCCCTCGCGCAGCTTCAGCGTGAAGACCGTGTCATCGGTGGTCTCGAGGGACTCGGCCAGCAGCGGGACGTACTTGTTCTCGGCCACGTCGTAACGAAGCAACGTGTCGTAGATCGCGGCGAGGGCGTTGCCGCCGACGGCGCCGTTGGGGATGGTCTTGGTGGGATCGAGGCTGCGGGCCTCGGCGTACTCGACCACTGCGAGCGTGCCGCCGTCCTTCGGGTCCCCAGCGTCGGCCTGCTTGCCGACGACACCCTGGACGTAGATCTCCTCCTTCGACAGGGCGGCGTTGTCGGACGAGTCGTTGTCCTTCTTCTCGTCGTCGGTGTTGGCGCAGCCCGTGAGCAGCAACGCTCCGGCGACGGCGACAACGGCAAAGCGCTTGAGCTTCGCAGTGCGGTTCAGCATCAATCCTCCAGATCCGGGGCCGGGTCGACGTGGAATCAGCCCGGTGTGTCGACGGACACGCTATGGAGATGCCGAACACTCCTTGAGTTCTTGTCCCGGTCATTGGGTGGAAACGCACGGTGCAGTGCGCCCATGGGTTTCCGGAAAGATCCTCGCCTTTCCCTACCCGCCAGTAGGGATAGTGATCTAGGTTACTTGCAGGACTGTCAGCCCCGAGTGGTCAGAGCCCACCGCCGAACGAGAGAGCCACGATCTTATGCCGATCAACTACGACGCCTCCTTCATCGAAACCATGCCCAAGAACGTGGCCGTCCAGTTCCTCGACCGGGTCCGCAAGTCGGGGCCCGCAGAAGCCTTCCGCTTCCCGCGGGGCGAGGGCTGGGAATCGCTCACCTGGCAGCAGGCCGGTGACCGGGCCACCAAGCTCGCGGCCGGGCTGCTGGCGCTCGGCATCGAATCCGAGCAGCGGGTCGGCATTCTCTCCAACACCCGGATCGAGTGGATCCTGGCCGACCTGGCGGTGATGCTCTCCGGCGGTGCCACCACGACGGTCTATCCGAGCAGCCACGCGGCCGACTCGGCCTACATCGTCGGTGACGCCGAGTGCCGGGTGATCTTCGCCGAGGACGACGAGCAGGTCGCCAAGCTGGTCGAGCACCGCGACGAGCTGCCCGCCCTGAGCAAGGTGGTCGTCTTCGACGGCACCGCCGACGGGGACTGGATCATCGGTTTCGATGACCTTGCCGCGCTCGGCGAGGAGTTCCTCAGCAGCCATCCCGGCACCATCGAGGAGCACGCCGAGGCGATTCGTCCCGACCAGATCGCCACCTTGATCTACACCTCCGGCACGACGGGCCGCCCCAAGGGGTGCGTCTCAAGCACAGCTCGTGGGTGTACGAGGGCGAGGCGATCCGCAACCAGAACATCCTCGACGAGACCGATCTGCAGTTCCTGTGGCTGCCGATGGCCCACTCGTTCGGCAAGGTCCTGCTGTCGGCCCAGATGGCCTGTGGTTTCGCCACGGCGATCGACGGTCGGATCGACAAGATCATCGACAACCTGGCCGTCGTGAGGCCGACCTTCATGGGTGCAGCGCCGCGGATCTTCGAGAAGGCCTACGCCAAGATCATCACCATGCAGCAGGCCGAGGGCGGCCTCAAGGAGAAGATCTTCAATCAGGCCTTCGCCGTCGGTCGCAAGGTCGACGAGCTGAAGCGAGAGGGCAAGTCCATCCCGCTCGGGCTGAAGGTCCAGCACGGCCTCTTCGACAAGCTCGTCTTCTCGAAGGTCCGTGATCGCTTCGGTGGCCGCGTCCGCTTCTTCATCTCCGGAGCTGCTGCCCTCAACAAGGACGTCGCCGAGTGGTTCCACTCCGCAGGCATCGTGATCCTCGAGGGCTACGGGCTCACGGAGACCTCAGCAGGTGCGTTCGTCAACCACCCCCATGAGTACCGCTTCGGCACGGTCGGCCCGGTCTTCACCGGCAGCGAGGTGCGCATCGTCGACGACAGCGGCAACGATGCGGCCGAGGGCGAGGTCTGGGTTCGCGGACCGGGCGTCATGGAGGGCTATCACAACCTGCCTGAGGAGACGGCCAAGGCACTGACGTCCGACGGCTGGCTCCGCACCGGAGACAAGGGATCGCTCGACGACGCCGGCTTCCTGCGGATCACGGGCCGGATCAAGGAGCTCTTCAAGACCTCGGGTGGCAAGTACATCGCCCCTCCGGCGCTGGAGGCCAAGTTCAAGGTCATCTGCCCCTACGCCAGTCAGTTCATGGTGTTCGGTGCCGAGCGCAACTATGTCGTCGCACTGGTCACGCTGGACCCGGAGGCCATGGCCGGGTGGGCCGAGGAGAACGGCATGTCCGGGGCGACCTACACCGAGATCGTCAACAGCGACAAGGTCAAGTCGATGGTGGCCGGCTACATCGACGAGCTCAACCAGGAGCTCAACCGGTGGGAGACGATCAAGAAGCACGCAATCCTCGACCACGACCTGACGATCGAGTCGGGTGAGCTCACGCCGTCCCTCAAGGTGAAGCGCAACGTCGTCGAGAACAACAACCAAGGCCTGATCGACTCGCTCTACGGGTGATCCGAGACAGTTGCCGGGTGCGGGCCGTTGGGCTCGCGCCCGGCAACTCTGATTTGATGGGTGGGTGCCCTCCGCCCTGCCTGACGGTGACCCGGCGCCGGCTGACGGCGCGTTGCCCGCTTCCGCCCTGCACGAGCGCGGGTCCGTGCCCCTCGCGTTCTACGTGCACGTGCCCTTCTGCACGACGCGATGCGGGTACTGCGACTTCAACACCTACACGGCCGAGGAGCTGGGGCAGGGCGTGTCGCGATCGACCTACGCGGACTCGGCGGTCAGCGAGATCGACCTGGCCCGCCGGGTGCTCGGCACGGACGAACGGCTCGTCGACACCGTCTTCTTCGGCGGGGGTACGCCGACACTCCTGCCGTCAGCCGACCTGGTCCAGATGCTGGAGGGCGTTCGATCTCGGTTCGGGCTGACCCCCGGCGCGGAAGTGACGACCGAGGCCAACCCGGACAGCGTCACGCCGCAGAGCTTGGCCGAGTTGCGAGAGGGAGGCTTCAACAGGCTCTCCTTCGGCATGCAGTCAGCGGTGCCCCACGTGCTGGCCACGCTCGATCGGACGCACGATCCCGAGCGAGTGCCCCGGGTCGTGGAGTGGGCCCGTGAGGCCGGCTTCGAGCAGGTCAGTCTCGATCTCATCTACGGGACGCCCGGGGAGTCGATGGGTGACTGGGAGACCTCGTTGCGCACGGCGCTCGCCTGCGCGCCCGACCACGTGTCGGCGTACTCCCTCATCGTGGAGGAGGGCACCGCGTTGGCGCGGCGGGTCCGCCGAGGTGAGGTGCCGATGACCGATGACGACGACTTCGCCGACAAGTACGAGCTGGCGGACAGGCTGCTGGGCGAGGCCGGGCTCGGCTGGTACGAGGTCTCCAACTGGTCTCGCGACGAGGCGGCACGGTGCCGCCACAACCTGCACTACTGGCGTGGCGCAGACTGGTGGGGCATTGGCCCCGGTGCCCACTCCCACGTCGGTGGGGTGCGGTGGTGGAACGTGAAGCATCCGACGGCGTACGCCCAGCGACTGGCGGCGGGGGAGTCCCCGGCTGCCGGGCGCGAGACGCTGGATCCGGAGAGCCGCCGGGTGGAACGGGTGCTCCTGGAGCTGCGGTTGCGTGAGGGACTCGACCCGGAGCTGGTGGAGCCCGACGGATTGGCAGCGTTGCCTGAGCTCCGGGCGCGCGGGTTGGTCGAGCCGGGAGACGGGCAGATCCTCCTGACCCAGCAGGGACGGCTGCTCGCCGACGCCGTGGTGCGCGCCCTGCTGCCTTGACCCGGTCCGTGCCGTGACCTGGGCCCTACCAGCGGGACCTGAGGCGCGGACGGTCGCGTGGGCAGTCAGGATGGCGCGACGTCGTCCTGCAGGAGGCACCATGCAGCCACAGCCGCCCGAGCACTCCCTCCCCGAGGACAGTGGGTTCGACCCACGCTTCGAGGGCGAGGATCTCGAGCTCTGCCGGGAACTCCTGCCGCGGGCACGAGAGGTGGTGGAGGACCCGGTGGTACGGGCTGCGGTGGCTGAGCTCGTGTCGGAACTTGCCGATTCCCCTCACGTGAGGGGAATCGCGCGGGAGCGGGTCGTCGCCTATGTCGACGGCGTCGCCGTGATGAAGGCGATGTCTTCGCTCGCCAACCGAGAGTCGGTACCGCAACTGCTGCGCAGCCCCTATCCGTTCGGGCGGGCGGGACTCGACAACCCCGACAACGTCTATCGCACTGCCAGGCTCGACGGCTCGCTCGGATATGTGTTGGAAGGTGAGCGCAACAGTTCCTACGACCTCTATCTGCAACTCATGGACGGCCAGCCGGGGAAGGCGACAGCCTGCACGAGACACTGGGGCTGCTCAGCGGCGACGACCTCGACCTCGATCCGGCGGGATGCTTCCGGGTGACCCTGGATGCGCGTGACGCGGCCCAGGTGGGCGGGCCGCACCTGATGCTTCCGCCCGGTCCGTCGATGCTGATCTTACGCGACACGCTCAACGACTGGTCGGACGAAGTGCCTGCTGCGCTGCGCCTGCGCCAGTTGAGCGGTCCGGCGCGGGAGCTGCCCTCGGAGGACCTGGCTCAGGAGGTGGCGGCGAGGACGAGGGACGCGGTGGTCTTCTGGGACCGCTACACGGCGCGGCTGTTCGGGCTGCCGGCGCAGACAGTGCTCGACCCGGCACCGTCGGTCGGCGGGCTCCCCGGTCAGGTCAGCGCCTATGGTCGCTTCGACCTGGCGCCCGGAGAGGCGCTGGAGCTGACCGTCGAGCACTGCGGGGCGCCGTACCTGGGTCTCCAGCTGGGCGACGCACTCTTCGTCTCCACCGACTACTGGGACCACGCGTCCAGCCTGAATCTCACCCAGGCCCACGTCGACGCGGGACGAGTGCGTTACGTCATCGCGGCCGAGGACCCGGGTGTCGCGAACTGGATCGACACCGCGGGCGATCTGCGTGGCCTGATCTTCCTGCGCTGGCAGGGGCTGGCGCCAGATGTGGTGCCGGGGCCCGTCGGCGTGCGCGTCGTCGCCGTGCAGGACGTAGCGGCGACCTCTGGGTTGCCACTGGTCGACTCGGTGCAACGGCGCGCTGCTGCAACGGCGCGCCGTGCCGACTTCGACCGGCGCGGTGTGTCTCCAACCTGACGGTTGCCTGCCGGCGCTCAGGAGGTCACGAAGTCGATGAGCTCCTCGACCCGTCCGATGAGTGCGGGGTCGAGGTCGTTCCAGGAGTTCACCTTGCTCAGGATGTGCTGCCAGGCACGGGCAATGTCGGTCTGGTCGCGGTGCGGCCACCCGAACTGTTGGCAGACGCCCTTCTTCCACTCGAGGTGGCGGGGCACGTCCGGCCACGACTTCTTGCCAATGCGCTCGGGCTTCACGGCCGCCCAGACATCGATGTAGGGATGGCCGACGATCAGCACGTGCTGGCCCAGGGAGAGGCCTGGATGCGCTGGGCGATCTTGCTCTCCTTCGAACCGGGCACGAGGTGGTCGACGAGTACGCCGACCTTGCGGTCGGGACCCGGACGGAAGTCGCGCAGCGACTCGGAGAGATCGTCGACTCCGCCAAGGAACTCGACGACGACGCCCTCGATCCGGAGGTCGTCACCCCAGACCTTCTCGACGAGCTCGGCGTCGTGTCGGCCTTCGACGAAGATCCGGCTGGCGCGGGCGACGCGAGCCTTGGTGCCCTGCACGGCCACTGAACCGGAGGCGGTACGCGTGGGTGCGGCCGGAGCAGTCGTGCGGATGGGCGGAACGAGCACGACGGGCTTGCCCTCGACCAGGAAGCCAGGGCCCATCGGGAAGGTACGTCGCTTGCTGCGCCGGTCCTCCAGGGTGACCGTGCGCAGGTCGCGATCGACCGCAACGACTTCGCCGCACCAGTCGGTGCTGACCTCCTCGACGACCAGGCCCTGCGTCGCCGGCAGTTCGGTGGAGCGGCCGCGTGGGGGCTTGCGCCAGTCGGTCTTGAGGACGTCGGAGCCGTAACGGTTGTGCGGGGAAGTCACCCGCACAACGTTAGTTCTTGGTGACCAAGGGAAGGCGTAGCGACCCGCGTGGGAGGTGTGACCAACCGCGGGCGATGGCGTCTGTGAGCGATTCTCGAGGAAACGGCCACGTGCCGGTCGCGAGGGCATGGTCCGCGGGGACGCCGCGGCCGGCGAGATCGCGGATGGTCTCGGCGACGATGCCGATGCCCGACCGCTGCTCCTCGACGAAGTCGCGATCGACCCGGGCGCCGTGCCCAGGAACGACCTGGGTGCCGGCAGTGGTCAGGGAGAGGACGACGTCGAGACTCTGTGCCCACTCGAGGGGGTAGGAGTCGGGGCCGTACGCCGGGGGAGCCGATTCCTCGACGAGGTCTCCGGCGATGAGGGTGTCGACGTCGGGAACGCGGACGACGAGGTCGCCGCCCGTGTGGCCACGACCTGGGTGAACCAGTTCGAGCGTGCGGTCCCCGAGATCGATCACCTTGGCCGAGGAGAATGCTGCCGTTGCCGGCACCTTGGCGTTCTCGTGGGAGATCACCTCGGCTGCTTCGCCCGCCAGCACGCCGTTGCCCCCGACGTGGTCCCAGTGGTCGTGAGTGTTCACGACCGCACGCAGCGGAGCGGGTGAGATGCGTCGTACCTCGTCACGCAGTTGGCGCGCGGTCCTCGCCGACCCGGTGGTGTCGACGAGCACCAGCCCGGCATCGCCGGCGATGAGCACGATGTTGAGGTCGAGCCACTCCTGTCGGTCGACCCAGACACGATCGGCGATCTCGGTGAAGCCCATGGCCATCGAGCCTAGCCACCCCGTTCGAGGTCGAGCCCGTCGAGACCGTTCGTCGGTCGAGCTTGTCGAGACCACCCGCCGCCCGCCCACCGGCTCGTTGGTCGAGCTTGTCGAGACCACCTCGCGCCGCCCACCCCCGGAGGTCGAGCTTGTCGAGACCCGCCTCGCCCGCCGCCGTTGGTCGAGCTTGTCGAGACCCCGCGTCGCACCCCCGTTGGTCGAGCCTGTCGAGACCGTTTCGTTGGTCGAGCTTGTCGAGACCCAGCCTGCCCCGCCGCCGTTGGTCGAGCTTGTCGAGACCTCGTTCCGGCAGTGCGGTGGTGGTTGTCCACAGCCTGAGTCCCGGTGCCGCTGGTTGTGTCGGAGCGAAATGTTGGACTGGTTTCATGATCGAAATCGACGCCCGTCACCAGCCGTACGAGGTCTCTGACCTCGATGGCGGGACGCTGCTTGGTTTCCTGGCCGAGGACCGGGTCGTCGAACTGAAGATGGCCCGTAAGAAGCTGCGGTTGGCTTATCAGTGGGCGATCATGCACCCACCGTCCCCTGACAAGCCGAAGGCAGTGGTGGGTGACGAGACCCTGTTCCCCACCGACTGTGAACAGGCGATCTCCGGGGACGGCACCCCCGATGTCGCGTTGTTCGCGGTGGAGGAGCTCGCCGCCTCGGCTGGGATCTCGCGGGGTGCTGGTTTCGCGTTGGTCGCCGACGCCCTGGACCTGGTCCACCGGCTCCCGCTGTTGTGGGCGAAGGTCGAAGCCCTCGCGGTGCCGGGGTGGAACGCCCGCCGCGTCGCCCTCCTCACCAGGAAACTGTCGTACGCCGCTGCACGGTGGTTCGACGACCACCTCGCCGCCACCGGCCTCACCGGCTGGCCGACCATTGAGAAGTGGTTGGCGATGGCGATCGCCAAGTTCCACCCCGAGCTGATCAAAGACCCCACCGCTCCCAAAGGGAAGGCCGATTGGGGTGTGTGGCTGCACCACCCCCACGCCGGACACGAAGAAGGAGCCGGCGGTGTTGCCGGCACCTCCGAGTTGCAAGCTGTTGGTGACTCGCTGGACCTGACCCGGTTCATGGACTTGTTGTCCGCCGAGGCCGAGACGATGCGGCGCCTGGGTGACACCGACACAGTGAACCAACGCCGTGCCAAAGCGATCGGACGGCTCACCGACGACACCGACCAACCCGCCCTCACCTACACCACCCTCATTGATGACGACAGCAGCACCGACGACAGCAGCACCGACGGCACCGACGCCGGCAGCGCCTCGTCCGCCGTTGCGGCGGCGGGTGGCGAGCCGGTGCTGGGCAACCCGGTGCTGGGCAACCCGGTGCTGGGCGAGCCGGTGATTGGGGTGAAGCCGGGTCGGTTGGTGACGGCCCCGGGGCCGTTCGGGCGTCGGCGTGGGTTGCGGGTGATGGCCCATGTGAACCTTGCGGACCTGTTGGCGTTGGGCCTCGACCCCCACGAGTTGGGGTTGGACGGCGACGGGATCGCCTCCACCGACCGGTTGGGGCAGGTCCTCACCACCCAGCTACGGGACTGGATCACCCGTCACGGTTCGCTTGCGTCGGTGACCCCGGTGGTGGATGTGAACAGGACCGATGCAGTGGATCGTCATGATCCACCTGAGTGGATGGATACTTTGGTCCGGTTGCGTGACCCGCATTGTGTGTATCCCAACTGTGAACGCTCCAGCTGGGACGCCGACCTGGACCACATCGACCCCTACCTTCCACCCGGTGAGGGTGGCCCGCCCGGGCAAACCCGGCCGGAGAATCTGGCTCCGTTGTGTCGACGTCACCACCTGATGAAAACCCACGGCCACTGGCGTTACCGACGAACCAGGGACGGGACGTATATCTGGACCAGCCAGCACGGCAGGACCTGGCTGGTCACACCCCAAGGCACCCACGACACCACCGACAACAGCGACATCAGCGAGACCCGCTGAGCCCCGCTGAGCACCACCGGGTCACAAACAGCGCCTGCCGAACAGCACCACCCGCCCACCCCGGGAGAACACACGCTCTCCCGGGGCACAGGCACGCCCACCACACCGACCAGAGGGGCGGGGTCTCGACAAGCTCGACCAACGGCGTACGGGCTCGACCACCGACGTAGGGACTCGGGCAACGGCGTACGGGCTCGAGCAACGGGGTGCGGCAATGGTCTCGACAAGCTCGACCGGCGGGGATGCCATGGGCTCGAGAACAGGATCCCGGTGGTCGAGCCTGTCGAGACCTTGCCCCGCGGATCAGAGCTGGTCTCGACAAGCTCGACCGACGGCGTATGGGCTCTATCGGCGGGGTGCGGCAGTGGTCTCGACAAGCTCGACCAACGACGTACAGGTCGACCAACGGGAGACCGGCTCGACCAGCGGGGTGCGCGGGGCGGGGTGGGACGTCCGGGGTTGCCGTCGGAGCGTCAAGGGGCTTGGCCGCGGCGGGCGCCCGCCCGACGCAACCAACACGAGGAGCTGTGCGCACGACGCGCCGCCCCAGCGAGGGAGGTTGCCCGGGCGGCACGGCCCGGGGCAGGGTCACGACAGGCTCGACCAACGACGTACCGGCTCGACCAGCGGGGCTGCGGCGGGGGTCTCGACAAGCTCGACCAACGAGATACAGGGTCGACCATCGGGTACAGGCTCGACCATCGGGGACGCGGGGAACGAGACTGCCCGCTGGCGACTAGACTCGGAGCCATGATCCGCCGTATCGACCTTCGGGGAAGCGCCCCCGGCACCGACTACCGCAGCGCCGTGCCGCGCTCGGACTTCGACGTCGAAGCGGCGATTCATGTGGTGCGGCCCATCTGTGACGACGTGCGTGACCGTGGCATCGAGGCGATTCGGGAGTACTCCGCGAAGTTCGACGGCGTCGAGCAGACCGACGTACGCGTCCCAGCGGAAGCCATCACCCACGCACTCGAAGTCCTCGACCCCGCGATCCGCGCCGGTCTCGAGGAGTCGATCCGTCGCCTCCGCGCCACGTGTGCCGAGGAGCTCGAGTCCGACAAGCGCACGGAACTCGCACCCGGTGCCGTCGTCGAGCAGCGGATGGTGCCCGTACGGCGAGTCGGCCTCTACGTGCCCGGGGGCTTGGCACCCCTCGTCTCCTCCGTGGTCATGAACGTGGTCCCGGCGCAGGTTGCCGGCGTCACTTCGATCGCCCTCACCTCCTCGCCCCAGAAGGAGTTCGGCGGCCTGCCACACCCGACCATCCTCGCTGCCTGCGCTCTGCTCGGCATCGACGAGGTCTACGCCGTCGGGGGCGCCCAGGCCATCGCGATGTTCGCCCACGGCGTTGCCGGCTGCGAGAAGGTCGATCTCGTCACCGGCCCGGGCAACATCTACACCGTCTCCGCCAAGCGTCTCCTCAAGGGCCTGGTCGGCATCGACTCCGAGGCAGGACCCACCGAGATCGCGGTGCTCGCCGACGACACGGCCGAGGCTGCATTCGTTGCGGCAGACCTGATCAGCCAGGCTGAGCACGACCCCTTGGCCTCCGCGGTGCTGGTCACCCCTCGGAGACTCTCGCTGCCGATGTCGAGGCCGAACTCGACAAACAGGTCGCTGTCACGCGCCACGTCGAGCGCATCAAGGCGTCGCTCTCGGGCAAGCAGTCGGGCATCGTGCTCGTCGACGACCTCGAGCAGGGTCTTGCGATCGTCAACGCCTACGCTGCCGAGCACCTCGAGATCCAGACCGTCGACGCAGAGCAGTGGGCCGCCCGCGTCATCAACGCCGGCGCCATCTTCATCGGCCCCTGGGCCCCGGTCTCGCTCGGTGACTACTGCGCCGGCTCCAACCACGTGCTGCCCACAGCTGGCTGCGCCTGCCACTCGTCGGGCCTGTCGGTGCGTGCCTTCCTGAAGTCCGTGCACGTCGTGAACTACAGCCGCGACGCGCTCACCGAGGTCGCCGACCACGTCACCACGCTGGCGGAGGCCGAAGACCTGCCGGGTCACGCAGCTGCCGTCCGGGTGCGCTTCGGGAACGAGGGCGGCCGCCGGTGAGCGCGCTTCCCTGGCCCCCGCTGCGTGACGCGCTGGTGGGGGAGGAGCCGTACGGCGCCCCGCAGCTCGACGTTCCGGTGCAGCTCAACACCAACGAGAATCCCTACGGTCCGTCGGCAGCCGCGGCAGCAGACATTGCCGAAGCGGTCCGCGAGGCTGCGCTGACGCTCAACCGTTATCCCGACCGGGAGGCGGTCGCGCTGCGCGAGGCGCTGGCGACCTACCTCAACGGCGACGGCGGGCAGGGGCTCACCCTCGCCAACCTGTGGGCTGCCAACGGATCCAACGAGGTGATGCTGCAGCTCCTGCAGGCCTTCGGTGGTCCAGGTCGACGCGCGCTCTCCTTCGCGCCCACCTACTCCATGTATCCGGAGTACGCCCGCGACTCGCTCACCGAATGGGTGGCCGGACGTCGCGAGGGCGACTTCAGCCTGGACCTCGACGCGGCGCGCGCGAAGGTTCTCGAGGTGGAGCCGGCCGTGGTGCTCCTGCCGAGTCCCAACAACCCGACCGGCACCGCCCTTCCGCCCGAGGCCGTCCAGGTGCTGTGCGAGGCAGCGGGCAACGGCATCGTCGTCATCGACGAGGCCTACGGTGAGTTCCGCCGCAGCGGCGTACCCAGCGCACTCGAGGTGCTGCCGCAGCACCGCAACCTGGTCGTCACCCGCACCATGAGCAAGGCCTTCGCCCTGGCCGGCGCCCGTCTCGGCTACCTGGCGGCGGCGCCGGAGATCGTCGATGCGCTGCGCATCGTCCGGCTGCCCTACCACCTCTCTGCGGTCACCCAGGCCGCCGCGCTCGCTGCGCTGCGCCACGCGCCGGAGCTGCTGGGCAAGGTCGACGAACTGCGCGAGGAGCGCGACGCCACCGTCGCCTGGCTGCGTGCCCAGGGCTTCCAGGTCGCCGACTCCGACGCCAATTTCGTGCTCTTCGGCAGCGTCGCCGACCGGCACGCGACCTGGCAGGCGCTGGTGGACCGCGGCGTACTCATTCGGGAGACCGGCCCCGACGGTTGGCTGCGGGTGTCGATCGGCACTCCGCAAGAGATGCAGACGTTCAAGCAAGCCCTGACCGAGGTCCGGGCCGAGGAAGAAGGAGGAGCGGCGTGAGCGAGCGAACAGTCCGCCGTACTGCGACGTTGGACCGGGAGACGAAGGAGTCGAAGATCCACGTCGAGGTCGACCTCGACGGCACCGGCAGGGCCGACATCTCCACGGGTGTCGGTTTCTATGACCACATGCTCAACTCCTTCGCCCGGCACGCGCTGATCGACCTCGTCGTCCACGCCGACGGCGACGTCCACATCGACGCCCACCACACCGTCGAGGACACCGCGATCGTGCTCGGCGAAGCCCTGCGTGAAGCACTCGGCGACAAGGTGGGCACCCGCCGGTTCGGCGACGCGACGGTGCCGCTCGACGAAGCGCTCGTCCAGGCGGTCGTCGACATTTCGGGCCGTCCCTACTGCGTGCACACCGGCGAGCCGGAAGGGCAGATCTACGTGACCCTCGGCGGTGGCGCCGGGGGCGTCGGCTACCTCGGATCGCTGACCAAGCACGTCTTCGAGACGATCGCCTTCCACGCCCACATCGCGCTGCACGTGCGGGTGCTCGCCGGGCGGGAACCGCACCACATCGTGGAGACCCAGTTCAAGGCGTTCGCGCGCGCCTTCCGTGACGCGATCGCCCTCGACCCGCGGGAGACCGGGGTGCCCTCCACCAAGGGCACACTGAGCTCATGACGAAGGACGTCGTGGTGCTCGACTACGGGTCGGGCAACCTGCGTTCCGCCGTACGCGCACTCGAGCGAGCCGGAGCGGAGGTGACCCTCACCGCCGACAAGCAGCGTGCGTTGGAGGCAGACGGTCTGCTGGTCCCCGGGGTCGGGGCATACGCCGCCTGCATGGCGGGCCTGCGTGCGGTCAAGGGCCCGGAGATCATCGGACGCCGCCTCGCCGGGGGACGACCGGTCCTCGGCATCTGCGTCGGCATGCAGGTGCTCTTCGCCCGAGGGGTCGAGCACGGCGTGGAGACCGAAGGCTGTGACGAGTGGCCCGGCGTCGTCGAACGCATCCAGGCGCCCGTCGTGCCGCACATGGGATGGAACACCGTGGAGGTTCCCGACGGGTCGCGCCTCTTCGCCGGTGCCGAGAAGGACCGCTTCTACTTCGTCCACTCCTACGGCGTGCGCGACTGGACACTGGTCACCAACGACCGCACCCGCGCCCCCTGGTCACCTGGGCCGAGCACGGCGGCGACCGTTTCGTCGCGGCCGTCGAGAACGGTCCGTTGACCGCCACCCAGTTCCACCCCGAGAAGTCCGGCGACGCAGGGGCGCAGCTGTTGCGCAACTGGGTCGCCTCCCTGTGACCACACCTGCCGAGGAAGAACACCGATGAGCGACTACCTGCAACTGCTGCCTGCCGTGGACATCAAGGGCGGTCGTGCCGTCCAGCTCGTCCAGGGCGTCGACGGCTCCGAGAAGGTCTTCGGCAACCCGGTCGAGGCCGCGCTGCGCTGGCAGGCGGCCGGCGCCGAGTGGCTCCACCTGGTCGACCTCGACGGCGCCTTCGGCAGCGGCAGCAATGCCGAAGCCAAGGCGGAGATCGTCGGCCGACTCGACATCGACGTCGAGATGAGTGGCGGCATCCGTGACGACGAGTCGCTGGAAGCTGCCCTGGCCACCGGGTGTCGCCGGGTCAACATCGGCACCGCGGCCATCGAGAACCCGGAGTGGTGCGCGAAGGCGATCGCGACGTACGGCGACCGCGTCGCCATCGCGCTCGACGTCCGCGGCACCACCTTGGCGGCCCGCGGTTGGACCCGCGAGGGCGGCGACCTCTACGAGACCCTCGCCCGCCTCGACGCCGAGGGATGTGCGCGTTACGTCATCACCGACGTCAACAAGGACGGCATGCTGCAGGGCCCCAACGTCGAGCTGTTGCGCGACGTCTGCTCCCGCACCGACCGCCCCGTCGTGGCCAGCGGGGGCGTCACCACCCTCGACGACGTCCGCGCCCTGATGGAGCTCGTGCCTGACGGCGTCGAGGGCGCCATAGCCGGTACGGCGCTCTACGAGGGCCGCTTCACCCTCGAGGACGCGCTCGCGCTGACCAAGGGCGCCCGATGAGCCTTGCTGTTCGGGTCATCCCGTGCCTCGACGTCGACGCCGGCCGGGTGGTCAAGGGAGTCAACTTCAAGGAGCTGCGCGACGCCGGTGACCCGGTGGAATTGGCCCGCACCTACGACGCGGAGGGTGCCGACGAACTCACGTTCCTCGACATCTCTGCTTCCCACCAGGGACGGGCAACGACGATGGAGATCGTCTCTCGGACGGCCGAGGAGGTCTTCATCCCGTTGACCGTCGGCGGTGGCGTCCGCGAGGTCGCTGACGTCGACCGGCTGCTGCGGGCCGGCGCCGACAAGGTCGGCGTCAACACCGCCGCCATCACCCGGCCGGAGTTGGTCGCGGAGATCGCCGACCGCTTCGGCAACCAGGTCCTGGTGCTCTCCGTCGACGCCCGCCGGGCCGAGGGCACGGACTCCGGCTTCGAGGTCACCACCCACGGCGGGCGCCAGTCGGCCGGCCTCGACGCCGTCGCTTGGGCGGTGAGGGCCGCCGAGCTCGGCGCCGGGGAGATCCTGCTCAACTCCATGGACGCCGATGGCACCCGCGACGGCTTCGACCTGGAGCTGCTGCGCGCCGTACGTCGCGAGGTCACCATCCCGGTCATCGCTTCGGGCGGAGCCGGCGCGGTGGAACACTTCGCTCCCGCGGTCGATGCCGGTGCCGACGCCGTGTTGGCCGCATCGGTCTTCCACTTCGGCACGTTGCGCATCGGAGAGGTCAAGCAGGCACTGAGCGAGGCCGGCCACCCGGTCCGCTGAGGCAGGGCGTTGGTTTCGAGCACCTCCGCCCCGGGTACGGCGCTGCTGACTCGGCACGACCCGAACCCGAAGGTGTTGGTACCCATGCGTTTGTTCGTCCGTCCGGCGACACTGCTGGCCTCGACGGCGCTGATCGCAGTCGGGCTGGTGCTGACCGCCTGCAACAGCGATGGCGACTCCGGAGCGTCCGGTGGGTCGGACGCCCCCTTCGGGTCACTTCCCTCGGACGAGTCCGCACCGTCCGCGGCTGTTGCGGCCCCCAGCGCGGTGGGGACGCCCGAAGAGCCAGAGGACGCCACCGCGTGCCTCCTGCTCCCTGAGGCGGAGGTCGTGGCGACCTTCGAGGTCGAGGTCGTCACGCAGACGACCGGCAGCGGGCACGTCAACCAGGGCGAGCTCGAGTGGGACTACGTCTCGTGCACGTGGTTCACCGCCGGCCAGATCAACCTGCAACTGAAGATCGCCGACGCCGAGGACGTCTCCGACGGAGCGTTGAGTTGCCCAACACTGACCCACTACGGTCGCGAAGCGGCGCCCGTCGGTTTGTCCGGGGCACGTGCCTCCTGGGTCGAGCACACCGACGCCGCCACGGAGGGAAGCCTCCGGGCCTGCACCGACACCCACGTCATCGATCTCGTCGCGGACCGGAACGGGCAGGTCTCCGGAGCGAAGCTGTTGGAGCCGACGCTGGCGGCCGCCGAGAAGGTCGTCGGCGCGCTCGGCGACTGAGTCCACGCTGGTGGGTTTCCCGGACAGAAGGTTCACCACGGCCCTACGGTGTGAGTGTCTCGTCGTCTCGGAGGTGCTCCCGTGTCCAGATTCGCCAGCGTGATCCTGTCGTCGACGGCGTCGCTCGTCCTCACCCTGGCACTGGCCGGTTGCGGGGACGATGCGGCGGAGGCAGGCGAGGAGTCGTCGACGCCCGCGGCGTCCACCCCCGCTGGATCCGCGGCGACCGGGGGCGGTGCGGACGACGGCCTGTGCGACGTACTCGCCATCAGCGACGTCGCCGACAGCTTCGGTGTCGAGATCGCCACGGACTCGGTGGGTGCAGGCAGTTCCAACGAGAACGACGTCGTGTGGAAGTACACGACGTGCACGTGGGAGACCGACGACGTGATCGAAGTACGCCTTGCCGTGTCCGTGGCCGACGACTTCCCGGGCGGCGAACTGGCCTGCCCACCGCTGAGCTATCTCGGCACCGAGGGTGAGCCGGTGGCCGGCCTCGAGGCCCGGGCATGGTGGGTCGAGTCGGGCTTCAACGAGGAGGAGGAACCCTCCGGGTCTGCACCGACACCCACACCTTCGACATCGACGCCGATCGCCCGCTCGGCGACATCGACCTGGCGACGCTCCGGGCGCAGACCGTCGAGCTCGCCGGCAAGGTGTTGACTGCGTTGGGCTGACCGACCCTCGGGAATGTCGGCGCCGTGTGGTGGGTTGGTCCCACGAGACGACGAGAGGGTGGCAGTGGCGCAGGCGGTGCTCGGGAGCAGACGCGCTTCCACGATGAGGGAGGGCTTCGCCGTACTCGGCGTCGCCATCAGGCGTGAACCATGGGTGTTCACCGTCTCCACGGTGGGCAGTGTGCTCTTCGGCGCCCTGACCGTCGCCGACGCGTGGGTGCTCGGGTGGTCGACCGAGCACGTGGTGCTGCCAGCCTTCCGTGACGGTGAGATCGGCGCCGGCCTGCTGTGGGCGGTCGTCGGGCTGTTCGTCGGGGTCGCCATCCTCCGCGCGGTCGGCATCGTGGCGCGACGCCTCGGCGCCGGCATCATGCAGTACCGGATGCAGGCGCACTACCGCCGCGCTGTCACACGCAAGTACCTCGAGCTGCCGTTGAGCTGGCACCAACGTCACCCCACCGGACAGCTCCTCTCCAACGCCAATGCCGACGTCGAGGCGGCCTGGGGTCCCATCGCGCCCCTGCCCATGGCGGTCGGGACGATCGCCATGATGGTCATCGCCGTCACCCAGATGGTCCTCACCGACGCCGTCCTTGCTGGTGTCGGCCTCTTGGTGTTCCCTGCCGTGATCGTGGCCAATCTCGTGTTCCAGCGGCTCTCCTCGCCCCTGATCACCAGAGCGCAGCAGCTCCGCGCCGAGGTCAGCGAGATCGCCCACGAATCCTTCGAGGGGGCGATGGTGGTCAAGACCTTGGGCCGCGAGGAGGAGGAGACCGCCCGTTTCGCTGCCCGTAGCCATGAGCTGCGTGACGTCCTCATCCGCGCCGGGCGGGTTCGCGCCGCCTTCGATCCCGTGCTCGCGGGCCTGCCGAGCCTGGGAGTCCTGGCCGTGCTCGCAGCCGGTGTCGCTCGGGTCGAGAGTGGAGCCAGCAACCCTGCCGACGTGGTCACCATCGCCTATCTCCTCATGGTCGTCGCCTTCCCCATCCGTTCGATCGGCTGGCTGCTCGGCGAGTTCCCCCGCAGTGTCGTCGGGTTCCGCCGGGTCAGCTCCGTGCTCGACGCCACCGAGCACACCGAGTACGGCGACCAACAGCTCGCGGATCCCGCTGCCGGAGTCGGGCTCCGTCTCGATGTCACCGGACTGGAGTTCCGCCACGCCGAGGCGCAGCCGCTGCTCGAGGGCGTGAGCTTCACCGTGCCTCCGGGAGGCAGCGTCGCCCTGGTGGGGGAGACCGCCTCCGGCAAGACCACCCTCACCGCCCTCGTCACCCGACTCATCGACCCCCAGCAGGGGTCCGTCACCGTCGACGGAGTCGATGTCCGCGACTTGGCCCGCGGAGAGCTGGCCAAGGGCGTCTCCCTGGTCGGCCAAACCGCGTTCCTCTTCGACGACACCGTCCGCGACAACATCGCCCTGGGCGGGGACATCAGCGACGACCAGGTCTGGGAGGCGCTCCGGGTGGCCCAGGCCGATGGTTTCGTCGCGGCGCTTCCCGACGGCATCCACACCCGCCTCGGCGAACGTGGCGCCTCCCTCTCGGGCGGCCAACGCCAGCGCATCGCCCTGGCCCGAGCGCTCGTGCGTCGGCCGCGCCTGCTGGTGCTCGATGACGCGACCTCGGCGGTCGACCCCGAGGTCGAGGCTCGGATCCTGGCCGCACTGCGTGACGGCGACGCCTCGGGGAGCCTGCTCGTGGTGGCCTACCGCAAGGCCACGATCAGCCTGGCCGACGAGGTGCTCCACCTCGCAGACGGTCGCATCGTCGACCGTGGCACCCACACGGAGCTGCTGGCCCGCAGCGAGCGCTACGCCGACCTGGTCAACGCCTACGAGCAGGAGGAGGTGGCAGCACCATGAGCAGCCGTGCGCAGACAGGCGTGGGCGGCGGCGACGACCTCCGCGCCATGAAGACCATCCGGAGAGGTCTGCAGCACTCACCTGAACTCACCCAGGGCATCGGTGTCACGTTGCTGCTGGCGGTGCTGGCCACTGGTGGTCAGGTCGTGGTGCCGATCGCGGTCCAGCAGACCCTCGACAACGGGCTCAACGCCCCGGAGGGGGTCGACGTCGGCTTCGTCGTCAGGATGGGGTTGCTCGCGGCCCTCGCCGTGATCGTGACCGGCGTCGCCTCCTATCTGATGACCGTGCGCCTCTTCCGCCAGGGCGAGCGCGGGCTGGCCACGTTGCGGATCAAGGCGTTCCGTCACGTCCACGAGCTGCCGGTGCTCACCCAGAACACCGAGCGACGCGGCTCCCTGGTCTCGCGGGTCACCTCCGACGTCGACCAGGTCTCCCAGTTCCTGGTGTTCGGCGGGATCCTCTTCATCGTCAGCATCGGGCAGGTGCTGGTCGCGACGATCATCATGCTCGTCTACTCGTGGCAGCTCACGATCGTGGTCTGGCTCTGCTTCCTGCCGCTCCTGCTCTCGTTGCGTTACTTCCAGCAGAAGCTGTCGCTGGCCTACGGCATCGTGCGTCAACAAGTGGGCGTGATGCTTTCGGCGATCTCCGAGCCGGTGGTCGGGGCCGAGGTCGTCCGCTCCTACGCAGCCGAGGCCCGCACCCAGGCCAAGATCGACCGAGCCGTCGACGAATACCGAGCCGCCAGCACCCGCGCCCAAGGTTTCACAGCGTTCTCCTTCTCGCTCGGCGGGCTCTCCGGCGGTCTCGCCAACGCCGGAGTCCTGGTCATCGGCATCCTGCTCGGTTTCGCGGGCGACATCACGGCCGGCGAGGTGTTGGCCTTCGCCTTCCTCGTGACCCTCTTCGTGGGCCCCGTCCAGATGGGCACCCAGATCCTCACCGACGCCCAGAGCGCGATCGCCGGCTGGCGCAGGGTGATCTCGGTCCTCGACACCCCAGCTGACCTGGTCGACCCCGGGGAGTCGGGCGAGGTGCTGCCGCGTGGACCCATCGACGTCAGGTTCGCCGACGTCGGTTTCAGCTACCCGGGCGGTCCGCCGGTGCTGCGCGACATCGACCTCAGCGTTGCCGCCGGCACCCGGGTGGCGATCGTCGGCGAGACCGGCTCCGGCAAGTCCACCTTCGCCAAGCTGCTCACCCGACTCATGGACCCGGTCCAGGGTGAGGTGCTGCTCGACGGCGTCGACGTACGTCGGGTGCGCGCGTCGTCGCTGCGACGGTCCGTGGTGCTCGTGCCCCAGGAGGGGTTCCTGTTCGACGACACGCTGCGGGCGAACGTCCGCTACGGCCGCCTCGACGCCACCGACGACGAGATCGGGGCGTCGGCGACCGCCCTCGGGCTCAGCGACTGGGTGGCCACCTTGCCGTCCGGCCTCGACACCCGGGTCGGGCAGCGCGGGAGTCGCTGTCGGCGGGGAACGGCAGCTCGTCGCGCTGCTGCGCGCGCACCTCGTCGACCCCGATCTCCTGGTCCTCGACGAAGCCACCAGCGCCGTCGACCCGCGCCTGGAGATGCGGATCGGTCGAGCCCTCGAGACTCTCATGCAGGGCCGCACCTCGGTCACGATCGCCCACCGCCTGAGCACCGCGGAGAACGCCGACGAGGTGATCGTGGTCGACGCCGGTCGGGTGGTGCAGCGCGGCCCGCACGCAGCCCTGCTGCGCGAGCAGGGGCCGTACGCGGCGTTGCACGCGTCGTGGGTGGCCCAACAAGGTGCCGATCAGCAGGTGGGATGATGTCCGGGTGACTGCACTCGACGCCGACATCGCTGCCCGACTCAAGCGCACGGCCGACGGCCTGGTGCCCGCGATCGTCCAGCAGCACGACACCGGTGACGTGCTGATGCTCGGCTGGATGGACGACGAGGCCCTGGCCCGCACCCTCTCGACGGGACGCGCCACCTACTGGTCGCGCTCGCGCAAGGAGTACTGGGTGAAGGGCGAGACGTCGGGCCACCGGCAGTGGGTCAAGGAGGTCCGTCTCGACTGTGACGGTGACACCCTGTTGCTGAAGGTCGACCAGGAGGGCGCCGCGTGTCACACCGGCGATCGGACGTGTTTCGACGCGGACCTGCTCGGTCCGGCCGGGAGCTGAGCCGGTGGCCGAGAAGCGTCGTACCCACTTCGGACCACTGGTCCTCGCAGGTCTCGCCACCGGAGTCCTGACGGCCGTCGCGGCGACCAAGCAGATGATGCGCGTCGACCCGCAGTCGCTCAGCGATGCGGGGGTCTCCGAAGACCTCATGTCGCAGGTCGATCCCTCCAGTCATGCCGACCTGCCGCTCTTCGGCACCGGGCTGCCCACCGTGAGTGGTGACCTGCCGTTGGCTGCTGGACTGGCCCTGGTCCTGTTGGCCTGCTGGGGCGTGCTGCTGGTCACCCGGGGCCGGGTACGGGTCGCCATGGCAGGGCTCCTCCTCGTTGCTGCGCTCGGGGTCCTGGTGGCGCTCGTCGCTGGCTACCTCACCGGCACCGACTCCTATGCCGAGGCAGTGGCCTCCCGACTGGGCAACTCCGAGGGCTTGACGGACCACATCGTCGTCGAACCCACCGGATGGTTCTGGACTGCCTGCATCGGGGCCACCCTGTCGGTCGTGGTCGCTGGCCTCTCCCTACGGTTCGTCCGGAGCTGGCCCACGATGGGCGGTCGCTACGACGCGCCGGGGACCACACAGGCGACTCCCGCGGCAGCCCCCGAGGAGCGGAGCAACCTCGACCTCTGGAAGGCGCTCGACGAGGGCGAGGACCCGACCGCCTGACCAGCGGCTGCTGGTGACGTGCCCGGCGAGGCCGACCGAGGACGCACAACCCCGCTCGTCTAGACTCAAGCCAGTTCTGGCCCGTTCCACGAGGAGAATCCCTGCATGTCTGCACACCACGGCAACACTCCGGCAGCTTGGACCGCTGTGGCGGTCGCCATGGTCGGCTTCCTCGTGGCGAGCATCGCGCTCATGCTCTCCCCGATCAATCTCACGATCATGTGGATCGGCTTCATCCTGGTGCCCGTCGCGCTGGTGGTCTTCGTGGTCATGAACAAGATGGGCTTTGGCGACTCCTGAGCCGCAGGCTCAAGCGCCGGCACTCCGATGGGCCCTGCCCGTCGGAGCGGCCGCGACGGCCGTCGCGCTCCGTCTCCGCGACCCGCACGTGTCCGGGTCCTGGGGTTTCTGCCCGTGGAAGTGGCTCGTCGGCCTGGACTGCCCCGGTTGCGGCGGCTTGCGTGCCGTCAACGACCTGACCCACGGCGACGTGCTGGCCGCGGTCTCGAGCAACCTGCTCGTGGTGCTGCTCGCTCCCGTCGCGATCGCGCTGTGGCTGCTGTGGGTGCATCGCACCCGCACGGGTCTGCCGATGCCGACCGTCCCGGGCTGGGTCTGGGGAGGAGGGCTCGTCGGGCTGGCGATCTTCACGGTGCTCCGCAATCTGCCGGCCGGTGCGTGGCTCGCCTCCTGAACGGATGCCCGCGGAACGGTCCGCCGACAGTAGTTCTGGCCCGGGGTGAGAAGGTGGTCCCGGTCCTTCAGAAAGGTGAGTGCAGGGCATGACAGTGCTCGACGACATCGTCGCGGGTGTCCGGATCGACATGGCTTCGCGCCGCGAGTTGGTGGACGACCGGGCGGTCCGAGAGGCAGCGGCTGCCACTCCCGCCCCGCGCGATCCGATGCCTCACTTCCGCGCCGCCGGGATCAGCGTGATCTCCGAGGTCAAGCGTCGCAGCCCCAGCAAGGGCGAGCTGGCCGACATCCCCGACCCCGCGGTCCTGGCCGGGGCCTACGCACGTGGTGGTGCCGGCGCCATCAGCGTCCTCACCGAAGAACGGCGTTTCGGCGGCAGCCTGGCCGATCTGCGCGCCGTCCGCGCCGCGGTCGACACCCCGCTGCTGCGCAAGGACTTCGTCGTCGACGCCTACCAGATCCACGAGGCCCGGGCTGCCGGCGCCGACCTCGTCCTGCTGATCGTGGCGGCGCTCGACGATGCGCTGCTCACGTCGCTCCACGCCGAGGCGCTCTCGCTCGGGCTCACCCCCTGGTCGAGGTGCACGACGCCGAGGAGACTCGCCGGGCCGTCGACCTCGGCGCGGAGCTCATCGGCGTCAATGCGCGCAACCTCAAGACCTTGGCCGTCGACAACGACACCTTCGGTCGACTGGCGCCGCTCGTCCCCGACGACCGGGTGCTCGTCGCGGAGTCCGGGATCACCTGCACCGCCGACGTACAACGCTTCGCTGACCAGGGCGCTCGTGTCGTGCTCGTCGGTGAAGCCCTGGTGAAGGACGGTGACCCCGAGGGAGCCGTCCGAGCCATGTCCGGCATCACCGCCACCACCACTGCTCCGGGAGGACAGCTGTGAGTCAGTTCGCCGCAGACGATCGCGGGTTCTTCGGTGACTTCGGGGGCCGGTTCATGCCGGAAGCCCTGGTCGCTGCGCTCGACGAGCTCGACGTCGCCTGGCGTGACGCGATGGCGGACCCCCAGTTCGTTGCCGACTTCGACGCGATCATCCGCGACTACGCAGGTGCGCCCAGCCGGCTCTACCACGCGGAGCGGCTCTCGAAGCAGGCTGGAGTGAAGGTGCTCCTCAAGCGCGAGGACCTCAACCACACCGGCGCCCACAAGATCCGCAACGTGCTCGGGCAGGCCATGCTCACCAAGCGGATGGGCAAGACCCGGGTGATCGCCGAGACCGGCGCCGGGCAGCACGGTGTTGCGAGTGCCACCGCGGCCGCCTACTTCGGCCTCGACTGCACCGTCTACATGGGTGCGGTCGACACCCGCCGTCAGGCGCTCAACGTGGCTCGGATGCAACTGCTCGGTGCCACGGTCATCCCCGTCGAGTCCGGATCGGCGACGCTCAAGGACGCCATCAACGAGGCCCTGCGCGACTGGGTCGCCTCCGTCCACCACACCGCCTATCTCTTCGGTACGGCGGCCGGCCCGCACCCGTTCCCGAGCATGGTCCGCGACTTCTGCCGCGGGATCGGTGACGAGGCCCGGGCCCAGTGCCTGGAGCAGGAAGGTCGGTTGCCCGATGCGATCGCCGCCTGCGTCGGTGGCGGTTCCAATGCCATCGGACTCTTCACCGCCTTCCTCGACGACCCCGACGTCGCCATCCACGGCTACGAAGCCGGCGGTGACGGAGTGGAGACCGGGCGCCACGCGGCCACGATCGTGGCCGGCCAGAGCGGCGTCCTCCACGGCGCCCGCACCTATGTGTTGCAGGACGACGACGGCCAGACGATCGAGTCCCACTCGATCTCCGCGGGCCTGGACTACCCGGGTGTCGGTCCGCAGCACTCCCACCTCGCCAGGACCGGTCGGGCCACCTACGAGGCCGTCACCGACACCGAGGCGATGGAGGCGCTGGCCCTGCTGAGTCGTACCGAGGGCATCATCCCGGCCGTGGAGTCGGCGCATGCCCTCGCCGGCGCGCTGCGCCTCGCTCCGAAGCTCCGCGAGGAGCGGGGTGAGGACGCCATCTTGCTGATCAACCTCAGCGGCCGCGGCGACAAGGACATGGGTACGGCCATCGAATGGTTCGGCCTCGGAGAGGGGAGGGCCAGTGAGCGTCGACCGCGCCTTCGCAACCGCCCGCGACGAGGGACGTTCCGCCCTCGTCGGCTACCTGCCTGCCGGCTACCCCGACGTGCCCGGCGCCATCGACGCCATCAAGGCGATGGTCGAGGCCGGTGTCGACATCGTCGAGATCGGGCTGCCCTACTCCGACCCGGTCATGGACGGACCCACGATCCAAGCGGCAGCGCAGCAGGCGCTCGAGGGTGGCATCCGCACGAGCGACGTGCTGCGCACCGTCGAGGCCGTGGCGGCAACCGGCGTACCGACGCTGGTGATGACCTATTGGAATCCGATCGAGCGCTACGGCGTCGAGAAGTTCGCCACCGACCTTGCCAGTGCGGGCGGCGCTGGGCTGATCACGCCCGACATCACGCCTGACTACGGTGCCGAGTGGATCGCTGCGGCGGACGCCCGCGACCTCGACAAGGTGTTCCTCGTGGCGCCGTCCTCGACCGACGAGCGCATCGCGATGACCACGGCACACTGCCGAGGCTTCGTCTACGCCACCGCCGTCATGGGGGTCACCGGCGCCCGGGCGACCACGAGCAACCTGGCCGAGCCCCTCGTCGCGCGTACCAAGGCCACCACCGACCTGCCGGTGGGCGTCGGGGTGGGCGTGTCCACGGGTGCCCAGGCCGCTGAAGTGGCCCGCTTCGCCGACGCGGTCATCGTCGGTTCTGCCTTCGTGCGCGCGATCCAGACCGCCGACGGCGACCGTACGGTCGCCGACAAGCAGCTGCGCGATCTCACCGAGGAGCTGGTCCGTGGAGTGCGCGGTGCGTGAGCTCGGGACACTGCGTCGGCGCGCCGCGACCGCATTGCTCGTGGCCGGCCTCGTGCTGTCCGGATGCGCGAAGGCCGAGACGAGTGACAAGGGCGAGCTCAGTGGCACCGAGCTGACGACCCCTTGGGTTGCCTCGGACGTGGCGCTGACGGACACCTCAGGTGCGGCGTACTCCTTGGCAGCCGATGCCACGAAGCCGCTCACGCTGGTCTTCTTCGGCTACAGCATGTGCCCCGACATCTGCCAGATGGTGATGGGCAACATCACCAGCGCGCTCACCCGCATCGGTGATGACGTGGCCGACGTCGACGTGGTCTTCGTGACCACCGACCCGGCACGCGACACCGAGAAGGCGCTGCGTCGCTACCTGGACCGCTTCGATCCGAGCTTCGTTGGTCTCACCGGGGACCTCGACGACCTCTCGGATGCGGCGAGCTCCTTCCACGTCGCGTTCGAGGTCGAGGACAAGCTCCCCTCCGGCGGGTACGACGTCACGCACGGTACCCAGGTGTTCGCGCTGTCTCCCGACGGCAACATCGACCACTACTGGCCGCAGGACGTGACCCCGCAGCAACTCGCACAGGACATCTCCCTCTGGTTGGAGGACGCGTGACGCTCTGGACCATTCCCAGCCCTGCGGAGGGCGTCTGGCATCTCGGGCCCTTCCCGCTGCGGGCCTATGCGCTGTGCATCGTCGTCGGCATCGTCGCGGCGATCTGGATCGGCGAACGACGGTGGGTGGCCCGCGGTGGCCAAGCCGGTCAGATGACCGACATCGCGGTGTGGGCGGTGCCGTTCGGCATCGTCGGCGCCCGGCTCTACCACGTGCTCACCGACTGGCGGCTCTACTTCGGTGAAGGGGCGCCACGCGAACCGATCGAAGCGCTCTACATCTGGAACGGCGGCCTCGGGATCTGGGGCGGCATCGCGCTCGGCGCGGTGGGCGCCGTGATCGGTGCCCGGGTCATGGGGCTCAAGCTCCTTCCCGTGCTCGACACCTTGGCTCCCGGCGTGCTGGTCGCCCAGGCGTTGGGCCGGTTCGGGAACTGGTTCAACCAGGAGCTCTTCGGCAAGCCGACGGACCTCCCGTGGGCGCTGTCGGTCTCACCCGACACGGCTCTGGACGCCGGCTTCCCGGTCGGCACCACCTTCCATCCGACCTTCCTCTACGAGGCCCTGTGGAACCTGGCCGCCTTTGCGCTCCTGATCTGGCTCGACCGGCGCCGTCGTATCGGTCACGGTCGCATGCTCGCGCTCTACGTGATGGCCTACACCGCTGGGCGTGGCTGGATCGAGACGCTCCGCATCGATGACGTGCAGCTCGACAACGTGCTCGGCCTGCGGTGGAACGTGTGGACGTCGATCATCCTCTTCGTCGCCGCAGCCTGTTACTTCGTGATTTCCTTGCGGCGCACGCCGGGCCACGAGGAATCCGTCTACCGTGAGGGTCATGAGCCAGACGCCGCGGCAGCCTCAGGACGAGAAGTCACCGACGACTGAGCCGGGTCCCACTGCGCACGAGCACGGTGACGTCTCCGGTGGTTGGCTGCGTCCTGCCGTGTTCGGGGCGATGGACGGTCTGGTCTCGAATGCGGCCCTGATCGCGGGCGTGGCCGGCGGTACCCAGGACACCGGCGACAACAAGGCCGTCGTGCTTGCCGGTCTCGCCGGCCTCGCGGCCGGCGCCTTCTCGATGGCGGCGGGGAGTACGCCTCGGTGGCCAGCCAGTCGGAGGCCGCCGAGAAGGAGATCGCACTCGAACGTCAGGAGATCATCGACAACCCTGACGGGGAGCGGGCCGAACTCGCCGCGATGCTCACCGAACGTGGGCTGGATCCGGAGTTGGCGCAGGAGGTCGCCAGTCAGGTGCACCGGGACGTGGACGCTGCCGTCGCGGTTCACGCGATGGAGGAGTTCGGTGTCGATCCCGACGACCTCGCCTCCCCGAGTTTGGCCGCGATCTCGTCGTTCCTGTCCTTCTCGTTGGGAGCGATGGTGCCGGTGGTGCCGTTCCTCGTGGGCGGTGCGGGTCTGCTGGCCTGGTCCATCGGTCTCACGTTGGTCGCCCTGTTCGTCTGTGGGGCGCTGGTCACCCGGGTGACCAGCAGGCCGTGGTGGTTCGGCGGCTTGCGGCAGGTGGTGCTCGGCAGCGCCGCCTTCGCCGTCACCTTCTGGATCGGCAGCCTGGTCGGCGCTGGTCTAGGCTGAGGTCCCCGTGGTGTCGAGAGCGGCGCCACACTCCCAAGTGGCGCCCGCACCCCGTGGCGGTGTTAGCATGGTGCCTCCCGCTCGGGCCAATGTCGTCCCTTGCAGATCATTGCAGTTCCACGCTGACGAGCCCCGGGATCCTTTCATGCTCCCGCATGCTCGTCACAGACGACGGGAGAATGCCTCCGATGCACGCATTCCCGCCGCCGCAGGGTTTGTACGACGCCAACTTCGAGCACGACGCCTGCGGCGTCGCGTTCGTGGCGACCCTGACCGGCGCAGCCAGCCACAAGATCGTGGCGCAGGCCCTGACCGCCCTCCGCAACCTCGAGCACCGTGGTGCCGCCGGCGCGGAGGTCAACTCCGGCGACGGCGCCGGCATCCTCATGCAGGTGCCCGACGCGTTCCTGCGCGCCGTGGTCGACTTCGAGCTCCCCGCAGAGGGGGAGTACGCGGTCGGCACCGCCTTCTTGCCCGGTGACGCCGACAACGTGTCGATCACCCGGGAGCGGATCGAGGAGATCGCCAAGGAGGAGGGCCTCACCGTCCTCGGTTGGCGCGAGGTCCCGGTCGACCCCAGCACGCTGGGTGCTGCTGCCCTCGGCTGCATGCCGACGTTCACCCAGCTCTTCGTGTCCGGCCCGGTCGGCGACCAGATGGCGCTGGAGCGGCTGGCCTTCTGCCTGCGCAAGCGCGCGGAGCGCGAGACCGACGTCTACTTCCCGTCGCTCTCCTCGCGCACGCTCGCCTACAAGGGCATGCTGACCACCGACCAGCTCGACCGGGTCTTCCCCGACCTCGTCGACGAGCGGGTCGCCAGTGCGGTCGCCGTGGTGCACTCGCGCTTCTCCACCAACACCTTCCCGAGCTGGCCCCTGGCCCACCCGTTCCGCTTCATCGCGCACAACGGCGAGATCAACACGGTCATGGGCAACCGCAACTGGATGCGTGCCCGTGAGGAGCTGCTCGCCAGCGACGTCATCCCCGGTGACCTCAAGCGGCTGTTCCCGATCTGCACCACCGGCGCGTCCGACTCGGCGTCGTTCGACGAGGTGCTCGAGCTGCTCCACCTCGGTGGCCGCTCGCTGCCGCACTCGGTGCTGATGATGATCCCGGAGGCGTGGGAGAACAACCCGGACATGGATCCGGCCCGCCGTGCCTTCTACGAGTTCCACTCGGCCCTCATGGAGCCGTGGGACGGCCCCGCATGCGTCGTCTTCACCGACGGTACCCAGGTGGGTGCCGTGCTCGACCGCAACGGCTTGCGCCCCTCCCGCTACTGGGTCACCGATGACGGCCTCGTCGTGCTGGCCTCCGAGGTCGGCGTGCTCGACCTCGACCCCGCCAGCATCGTCCGCAAGGGCCGTCTCCAGCCGGGACGCATGTTCCTGGTCGACACCGAGCAGCACCGGATCGTCGAGGACGAGGAGATCAAGTCCGAGCTCGCCGCGGCCGCGCCGTACGACGAGTGGCTCGAGGGTGGACTGATCAACCTCAACGACATCCCCAACCGGGAACACGTCGTGCACACCCACGCATCGGTCACCCGCCGCCAGCAGGTGTTCGGCTACACCGAGGAGGAGCTTCGGGTCATCCTCGCCCCGATGGCGAACACGTCGGGCGAGCCGATCGGCTCCATGGGTACCGACTCGCCGATCGCGGCGCTGTCCGCCAAGCCGCGGTTGCTCTTCGACTACTTCACCCAGCTCTTCGCCCAGGTCACGAATCCGCCGTTGGATGCCATCCGTGAAGAGCTCGTCACCTCCCTCAACGGCACCATCGGGCCGGAGGACAACCTGCTCGGCGCGGGACCGGACTCGTGCCGTCAGATCGTGGTGCCCTTCCCGGTCATCGACAACGACGACCTCGTCAAGATCCGCTACGCCGACAGCGAGGGTGACACCCCCGGCCTGCGTTGCCACGTCGCCCGCGGTCTCTACAAGGTTGCCGGTGGCGGCGACGCGTTGGCCGCTCGCCTCGACGAGATCTGTGCCGAGGTCTCCACGGCCATCGGCGACGGCGCCCGCATCATCGTGCTCTCCGACCGGCACTCCACCGCAGACCTGGCGCCGATCCCGTCGCTGTTGCTCACCGCTGCGGTGCACCACCACCTGGTGCGGGAGAAGACCCGTACCCAGGTCGGTCTGGTCGTCGAGGCCGGCGACGTCCGCGAGGTCCACCACGTCGCGTTGCTGGTCGGCTACGGCGCGGCTGCGGTCAACCCCTACCTCGCCATGGAGTCGGTGGAGGACCTGGCCCGTGAGGGCTACTTCGTCCACACCGAGCCCCAGGTCGCGGTGCGCAACCTGGTGAAGTCGCTGGGCAAGGGCGTCCTCAAGGTGATGTCCAAGATGGGCATCTCCACCGTCGCGTCCTACACCGGTGCCCAGGTCTTCGAGGCGATCGGTCTCTCCCAGGAGCTGGTCGACCGCTACTTCACCGGCACCACCTCGAAGCTCGGTGGCATCGGTCTCGACACCGTCGCGAGCGAGGTCGCCGCTCGGCACACGGTCGCCTACCCGCGCGACGGCATCGTGCCGGCCCACCGGGAGCTGGAGATCGGTGGCGAATACCAGTGGCGTCGAGAGGGCGAACCGCATCTCTTCGACCCCGAGACGGTCTTCCGCCTCCAGCACTCCACCCGCGCCGGTCGCTACGACGTCTTCAAGCAGTACACGGCGCGCATCGACGAGCAGTCCGAGCGCCTGATGACCCTGCGGGGTCTCTTCAAGTTCAAGGATGCCGCCGAGACCGGTCGCCAGCCGATCCCGATCGATGAGGTCGAGCCCGCGTCCGAGATCGTGAAGCGCTTCTCCACCGGCGCCATGTCCTACGGGTCGATCAGCCGCGAGGCGCACGAGACCCTGGCCATCGCGATGAACCGGTTGGGTGCCAAGTCCAACACAGGTGAGGGCGGCGAGGACCCTGAGCGTCTCTACGACCCCGAGCGTCGCTCGTCGATCAAGCAGGTCGCCTCGGGCCGCTTCGGCGTGACCAGCGAATACCTGACCAACGCCGACGACATCCAGATCAAGATGGCGCAGGGTGCCAAGCCAGGCGAGGGCGGGCAGCTGCCCGGTCACAAGGTCTATCCGTGGGTGGCCAAGACCCGGCACAGCACGCCCGGCGTGGGACTCATCTCCCCGCCGCCCCACCACGACATCTATTCGATCGAGGACCTGGCTCAGCTGATCCATGACCTGAAGAACGCGAACCCGTCTGCGCGGATCCACGTGAAGCTGGTCTCCGAGGTCGGCGTCGGCACGGTCGCCGCGGGCGTGTCCAAGGCACATGCGGACGTGGTGCTCGTCTCCGGCCACGACGGCGGCACCGGTGCTTCCCCGTTGACGTCGTTGAAGCACGCCGGTGGCCCGTGGGAGCTGGGTCTCGCCGAGACGCAGCAGACCCTGCTGCTCAACGGCCTGCGGGACCGCATCGTCGTGCAGACCGACGGTCAGCTGAAGACGGGACGCGACGTGGTCATCGCCGCGCTGCTCGGCGCGGAGGAGTTCGGTTTCGCGACTGCTCCGCTGGTGGTCTCCGGCTGCATCATGATGCGTGTGTGCCACCTCGACACCTGTCCGGTGGGAGTCGCCACGCAGAACCCAGTGCTGCGCGAACGCTTCTCCGGCAAGGCAGAGTTCGTGGTGAACTTCTTCACCTACATCGCCGAGGAGGTCCGCGAGCTCCTCGCCGAGCTCGGTTTCCGCTCGCTCGAGGAGGCGGTCGGACAGGTCCGCACCCTCGACGTCGAGAAGGCTGTCGACCACTGGAAGGCCGCCGGGCTCGACCTGACGCCGGTGCTGCACCTGCCGGAACTCCCGGAGGGTGCCGCGTTGCGGCGTACGACCAGCCAGGACCACGGCCTCGACCAGGCGCTCGACCAGGAGCTCATCCGCATCGCGGAGCCTGCGCTCGAGCGTGGTGAGCCGGTGCGCGCCCAGATCGCGGTGCGCAACGTCAACCGCACGGTCGGCACGATGCTGGGTCACGAGGTGACCAAGCGCTATCGCGGTGCCGGCCTCCCGGACGGCACGATCGACCTCACCTTCACCGGCTCGGCGGGCCAGTCCTTCGGTGCCTTCCTGCCCACGGGTGTCACGCTGCGCCTCGAGGGCGACGCCAACGACTACGTCGGCAAGGGGCTCTCCGGTGGACGGGTCGTCGTCCGTCCGGACCGGAGCGCCACGTTCGACGCGAGCGAACAGGTCATTGCCGGCAACACGATCGGGTACGGCGCCACGTCGGGCGAGATCTTCCTGCGTGGCAAGGCGGGGGAGCGGTTCTGCGTGCGCAACTCGGGGGCGACGGCGGTCGTGGAGGGTGTGGGTGACCACGGTCTCGAATACATGACCGGTGGTCGCGTCCTGATCCTCGGGCCGACCGGCCGCAACCTCGCTGCCGGCATGTCCGGTGGCTACGCCTACGTGCTCGACCTCGACGAGGCTCGCGTCAACCGGGAGCTCGTCGACCTCGGGCCGGTGACCGACAAGGCGGCTGAGGAGCTCCACGAGCTCGTCACCCGTCACCACGAGGAGACCGGTTCGACGGTCGCCGACGAACTGTTGTCCGACTGGGCGAACACGCTCGGTCGATTCACCGAGGTCATGCCTCGGGACTACCGCCGCGTGCTCGACGCCCGTGCGGCAGCCCAGGCGGAGGGTCTGGACGAGTCCCAGACCGAGGCCCGGATCATGGAGGTGCTTCATGGCTGACCCCAAGGGTTTCCTCAAGGACGGTCGGCAGGTTGCCGAGCGCCGTCCCGTCGAGGAACGCGTCAAGGACTGGAACGAGGTCTACCCGGGCGGTGGAATCGGTCGCGCGCTGCTGCCGATCATCAGCAAGCAGGCCGGCCGCTGCATGGACTGCGGCATTCCGTTCTGCCACCAGGGTTGCCCGTTGGGCAACATCATCCCCGAGTGGAACGACCTGGTCTGGCGCGACGACTGGTCTGGCGCGATGGACCGGCTGCACGCCACCAACAACTTCCCGGAGTTCACCGGTCGGTTGTGTCCGGCGCCGTGCGAGGCGGCCTGTGTCCTGGGCATCAACCAGGATCCGGTGACCATCAAGAACGTCGAGGTCTCGATCATCGACCGAGCGTGGGACGAGGGCAACGTCGAACCGCAGGCGCCCGAGTGGCTGACCGGCAAGACGGTCGCGGTCGTGGGCTCCGGTCCCGCCGGCCTGGCGGCTGCGCAGCAGTTGACCCGTGCGGGCCACACCGTGGCCGTCTACGAGCGGGCCGACGAGATCGGCGGACTGCTGCGTTACGGGATCCCCGAGTTCAAGATGGAGAAGGTCCACATCGACCGGCGACTCGACCAGATGCGCCGCGAGGGAACGGTCTTCAAGGCCGGCGTCGAGGTTGGCAAGTCGGTGACCGGCGACCAACTCCGCAACCGATTCGACGCCGTGGTGCTGACGATCGGCTCGACGGTGCCACGTGACCTCCCGGTGCCCGGTCGTGAACTGGGCGGCGTACACCAAGCCATGGACTACCTGCCCCAGGCCAATCGGGTCGCCCTTGGCCAGGAGGTCGCCGACCAGATCGTGGCGACCGGCAAGAACGTCGTGATCATCGGAGGCGGTGACACCGGTGCCGACTGCCTCGGCACTGCGCTGCGACAGGGGGCGGCCTCGGTCACCCAGCTGGAGATCATGAGCCGTCCGGGCACCGATCGCCCGGAGGGTCAGCCGTGGCCGACCTTCCCGATGCTCTTCCGGGTCTCCTCCGCGCACGAGGAGGGCGGTGACCGGGTCTACTCGGTCTCCACCCAGGAGTTCCTCGGCGACGAGGAGGGCAACGTCCGGGCACTGAGCCTGGTCGAGGTCGACGCCTCGTTCCAGCCGGTGCCGGGCACCGAGCGCGAGATCCCGGCCGAGTTGGTGCTCTTCGCCATGGGCTTCGTCGGGCCCCAGAAGGAGGGCATCGTCGAGCAGCTCGGGGTGGAGCTGGACGAGCGCGGCAACATCATCCGCGACTCGCGGTACGCGACGTCCGTCGACGGGGTCTTCTGCGCCGGTGACGCCGGTCGCGGGCAGTCGCTGATCGTGTGGGCCATCGCGGAGGGACGTTCGGCAGCAGCTGCGGTCGATGCCTACCTGACCGGATCGACGTCGCTGCCGACCCCGATCCCGCCGACCGCGCGCCAGCTCCTCGCCTGACGCGAACCTTCACTCAGAACACGCGAACCTGCAGTTTCTCGCACGCTACGTGCACGGAACTGCAGGTTCGCGTGTTCCAACTGAAGGTTCGGCGGGAGTTAACGGCCGGGACGCCTGTCCTGGCGCGGGTTCCGGGTGTCGGCCGAGTAGGGTTGGGCACGTGCGAAAAGCCAAGATCGTCTGCACCCTGGGACCTGCGTCCTCCGCCCTCGAAGACATCCGCGCGCTGGTTGACGCCGGCATGGACGTCGCCCGGATGAACATGAGCCACGGGACTCACGAAGACCACCGCGTCAACTACGACCGGGTCCGTGAGGCGGCCGCTGCCTCGGGCCGCGCGGTGGGTGTCTTCGCTGACCTGCAGGGCCCCAAGATCCGCCTCGGCAACATCGCCGACGGCCCTGTCGTGCTCGAGCCGGGGCAGCTCTTCTCCATCACCACCCGCGACGTCCCGGGCGACGCCCACCTTGCTTCGACGACGTACGCCGGATTGCCGCGCGACGTGCACGTCGGTGACCCGATCCTGATCGACGACGGCAAGGTGCGTCTGCGCGTCACCGGGTTCACCCATGACACCGTCGAGACCCGCGTGGAGATTGCCGGACCGATCAGCGATCACAAGGGGATCAACCTCCCTGGCGTGGCAGTCTCCGTGCCGGCGCTGTCCGAGAAGGACATCGACGACCTGCGCTTCGCGTTGGGGCTGGGTGTCGACTACATCGCGCTGTCCTTCGTGCGCAACGCCCGCGACGTCGACGGGGTCCGGCGGATCATGGACGAGGTGGGGGTCCGGGTGCCCGTCATCGCCAAGATCGAGAAGCCCCAGGCCGTGGAGAACATCGACGAGATCATCAAGAGCTTCGACGCCATCATGGTCGCGCGCGGTGACCTGGGCGTGGAGTGCCCCCTCGAGGACGTGCCGTTCATCCAGAAGATGGTCATCGAGAAGGCACGACGCATGGCCAAGCCGGTCATCGTGGCCACCCAGATGCTCGAGTCGATGATCGGTGCCCCGGCCCCGACCCGAGCCGAGACCTCCGACGTAGCCAACGCGGTGCTCGACGGCGCCGACGCGGTGATGCTCTCGGGGGAGACCAGCGTCGGCAAGTACCCATTGCAGACCGTGCGCACCATGGCCCGAATCCTCACATCCGCCGAGGAGCAGGGTCTGGAGATCACTGCGAAGATCGACTGGCAGCCCCACACCAAGGGCGGCATCATCGCCAAGGCTGCTGCCGAGGTCGCGGAACGTGTCGAGGCTCGCTACCTGGTGGCCTTCACCCAGAGCGGCGACTCCGCGCGTCGCGTCTCGCGCTACCGCGGCGAGATCCCGGTGCTCGCCTTCACCCCGTTGGAGAAGGTCCGCAACCAGCTGGCGATGACCTGGGGCGTGGAGACCTTCCAGACCCCGGAGGTCGAGCACACCGACCAGATGGTGCACCAGGTCGACGAGGCGCTGCTCCAGCAGGGGCGCGCGAAGGAGGGGAGATGGTCGTGATCATCTTCGGTGCCCCTCCCGGCATCCCGGGGTCGACCAACGCCGTGCACATCCACCGGATGGGCGATGCCATCAACGGCGTGGTCCCGGCCTATCGGAAGTAGGCGCTAGCGCTTCGGGCCGATCAGCTCGTCGAGTGCAGCCACGCCCGCGCGGGTGGAGACCGACGTGTGGAGGGCTGATGATCGGCGCCAAGGGATGCCGGCAGTGTCGAGAGCCTGCTGGCAGATGGCGTGGATGTCGTCTGACCTGTTGCTGAACTGCCAGCGGGGATAGTCATAGCGCTTGGGCTCTCCTGCCACGGCGCGGGTCGCCCAGTTTGCGACACGGGCACCGTCGGAGTGGAACAGGCCACGGAGCAGCCCGGCGGGATGTCGGTCGGCGATCCTCTCCTGCCACGGCTCGAGCAGGATGCGCCGATCGTGCTTGCGTCCCGGGCCGTGCTGCGGGAAAAGGCAGGGCCAGTGGGTCCAGTTCGCGTGCACAATCACGACGCCGGGTGCGGCGACGTGGAAGATCGAGGACCTGGGACGTACGCGGAGGATCGAGCCTTCGACGTCGGCCACGATGCCGGGGTACTGACGATCACAGGAGACGCGAAGCGAGTGATAGGTCGCCGCCTTCGCAATCGTGCCGTCACCGAGATAGAAGCCGAGCAGGGACGCGTAGGCGCCTTCGTCGAGCGGGGCGGAGTCGCACCGTGGACACTCTCCGCGGTGGGGCTGATGCGGTGGCCCGTCGTCGCGCCAGGCGCGCAGCGCCGATCGGCTGACGCCGAGCTGCCGGCTCACCTTGCTGAGCGAGTCTCCGGCGGCGAGCATCCGCAGAGCTTGCCGATGGTCCTCGGTGCTGTACATGGGCAACAGCGTGCCAAGGGCCACCGACAACCGAGGGAGCGTTGGTGGTGGTGCCCCGGGTGGTGTGCTGGTTCACGACATCCCGGACACATGTCTCAGGACATCCCGGACACTGCGGAACCACCTACCGAGGGGCTGACGAGCGGGTGTATGCACACCCTCCGAGATCCTCGCGGGCATGTCGAAGGCCCGCCTGGTCATCACCGCCGTGACCGTAGAGAAGCGGCCCGTCGCCGAGGTCGCTGCGGCCTACGGCGTGTCCCGCTCCTGGATCTACGAACTCCTCGCCCGCCACCGCGACGAGGGCGAGGCCGCCTTCGAGCCCCGATCCCGGGCCCCGAAGACCTCACCGGGCGCGACTCCACCCGCGACCGTCGAACTGGTCCTGCGGCTACGCAAGCAACTCCTCGAGGGCGGCCACGACGCCGGAGCCGACACCCTGGCCTGGCACCTCACCCAGCATCACGACACAGTCCTCTCGCGCGCCACCATCCACCGGATCCTGACCCGCCACGGCGCCGTCACCCCCGAGCCGAAGAAACGACCGAAGTCCTCCTACATCCGCTTCGAAGCAGCGATGCCCAACGAAACCTGGCAGTCCGACTTCACCCACTACCGGCTCACCGACACCGCCACCTTCCCCAAGGGCATCGAGATCATCACCTGGCTCGACGACTGCACCCGCTACGCGCTTCACCTCAGCGCACACCGGGCCATCACCACCCCCATCGTGCTCACGACCTTCAGACAAACCGCAGCCCAGCACGGCATCCCCGCATCCACCCTCACCGACAACGGCATGGTCTACACCGTCCGCCTGGCCAGCACCGGCCACCGCGGAGGACGCAACGGCTTCGAACAACAACTCCACACCTGGCACGTAATCCAGAAGAACGGCAAGCCGAACCACCCCACCACCCAAGGCAAGGTGGAGAGGGGAGCCTGACCCGGTAGCCCGGACACCTGATCTGTAGCGATGATCGTTGCAGGGGAGGAGTCTGTAGATGCCTGCACCACACCCACCGGAGTTCCGCCGCAGGGCGATCGACCTGGCCCGCCAGCCGGGCGCGTCGGTCGCGAAGGTTGCCAAGGAGCTTGGGATTAGCGAGTCCGGCCTGCGCCGCTGGATGGACCAGGACGATGTCAACACCGGCCGGAGGGAAGGCCTGTCGACGAACGAGCGCGAAGAGCTCGTCAGGTTGCGTCGGGAGAACCGTCGTCTGGAGATGGAGCTGGAGATCACCAAGCGGGCAGCAGCGCTGTTCGCGAAGGAGAACGTGCTCCCAAAATGAGGTACCGGCTGGTCAGGGACCTGGCCGCGGACGGGTTCGACGTCGCGGTGTCCTGCCGGGTGCTGAAGGTCTCGAGGTCGGGCTACTACGAGTGGGCCAAGCGACCGCCCTCGGACCGCGATGTCGCCGATGCCTATCTGGCGAACACGATCGTCGCGATCCACGACGCTTCACGTCTGTCCTATGGCTCCCCACGGGTCCACGCAGAGCTCCGGCTCGGGATGGGCATCAAGGTCGGCCGCAAGCGGGTCGCGAGGCTGATGCGGATGCTCCGGGTGGCCGGTATCAGCCATCGGCCGAAGAAGCGGCACAAGCCAGCTGCGGCGGTCCATGAGGACCTCGTGCAACGAAAGTTCGTCGCCGATGGGCCGGATCGTCTGTGGTGCACCGACATCACCGAGCATCCGACCCGGGGCGGGAAGGTCTACTGTTGCGCGGTCCTGGACGTGTTCAGCCGACTCGTCGTGGGCTGGTCGATCGCGGACCACATGCGATCAGACCTCGTCGTCGACGCGTTGCAGATGGCGACCTGGCGACGACGTCCCGAGGGCACCATCGTGCACTCCGACAGGGGCAGTCAGTACACGTCGTGGGTGTTCGGGCACCGGCTGCGTGATGCCGGACTGCTCGGATCCATGGGCCGGGTCGCCTCGTCGGTGGACAACTCGATGATCGAGTCGTTCTGGTCGACCATGCAACGCGAGCTGCTCGACCAGCAGCCGTGGGAGACCATCGACGAGCTCGGCAGAGCGATCTTCGAGTGGATCGGGGCCTGGTACAACCCGCGCCGCCGGCACACCTCCCTGGGCATGCACGCCCCGGCCGAGTTCGAAGCCCTTCACACCGCCGCCACACCGGCGGCATGATCAACACACCAACCGTGTCCGGAGAACCGGGTCAGGCTCCAACCCACATATCCGTGGGTTCGGGTGTCCGCGATGTCCTGAGACATCACAGTGGTGCCCCGGGTGGGATTCGAACCCACACTGGATGGTGTTTGAGACCACTGCCTCTGCCGTTGGGCTACCGGGGCGCGGGAGGAACGCTACCGGACAGGGGATCGGCAGGCGCGTCGAGGTCCGACCGGGACGCGTGACACGGTCATCGAATAACCTGTGCACGTGAACGAATCCCCCCAGTCCGCACCGACCACACACCGCGTCGTGATCGCCGAGGACGAGGCCCTCATCCGCATGGACCTCGCGGAGATGCTGGTCGAGGAGGGCTACGACGTCGTCGGCCAGGCGGCAGACGGTGAGCGGGCCATCGCTCTGGCCGAGGAACTGCTCCCCGACCTGGTCATCTGTGATGTGAAGATGCCCAAGCTGGACGGCATCGCTGCTGCGGCTCGCATCGCTGCGCAGCGCATCGCTCCGGTCGTGATCCTGACCGCCTTCTCCCAGCGTGAGCTGGTCGAGCGGGCGCGCGAAGCCGGGGCGATGGCCTACCTGGTCAAGCCCTTCACCCGGAGCGACCTGGTGCCCGCCATCGAGATGGCCGTGAGCCGCTTCGCGGAGCTCACCCAGCTCGAGGGTGAGGTCGCCGACCTCAGCGAGCGACTCGAGACCCGCAAGCTCGTCGACCGCGCGAAGGGCGTGTTGCAGTCCCAACTGGGGCTCAGTGAACCCGAATCGTTCCGTTGGATCCAGAAGACCGCCATGGACCTGCGCTACTCCATGCGACAGGTCGCGGAAGGCGTGGTGGAGCACGGCCCGGCCGTCGTGGAGTCCAGCGGCGACTGAAATATTTCGAGCGCATGTGCTCGAGGTCACAAGTTGACAACGAGGTGACCTGGGTCACGTCATTGGCGCTGATTGGCAGTAGTTTCAGGTCAATTCGACGGCTCCACGTCGGAGACTTCGCTGATCAACGGAGGCTTCATGAAGCGCAGCAGCATGCTTGCTCGAGTCGCCACGCTGGCCCTGGCGAGTTCCCTCGCCCTGGCCGCCTGTGGCTCAGACTCGGATGATGGTGACGACGACAACACGTCGTCTGACGACCAGTCTCAGACCACGGAGGACACCTCCGAAGGGACCGACGAAGGGTCTGCGGCGGCCGATGACTGCTCGGGCAAGAACGTCGCTGACGTGAAGGGCGACGGGGTGTTCACCGTCGGTACCCTGCTACCTCAGACCGGGTCCCTGGCCTACCTCGGCCCGCCCGAGTTCGCAGCCGTCAACCTGGCGATCAAGGAGATCAACGAGGCGGGCGGCGTACTCGGCAAGGACGCGAAGGTGGTGCACTCGGACTCCGGCGACGCCCAGAACCCGATCGCGGCCCAGTCGGTCGACAGCTTGATCGCCAAGGACGCCGACGTCGTCCTCGGTGCGGCGTCGTCCAGTGTGTCGCTGCTGGTGATCGACAAGATCACCGACGCGGGCATGGTCCAGATGTCCCCGGCCAACACCTCCGACCAGTTCAGCACCTACTGCGATGGCGGCCTCTACTTCCGCACTGCACCGCCGGACGTGCTCCAGGGTCGAGTGCTCGCTGACACGGTGGTCGAAGACGGCAACGCGACCGTTGGCATCCTGGCTCTTCAGGACGCCTACGGCACCGGTCTCGCTGACCAGGTCGAGAAGAACGTGCTGGCGGCCAACGCCGAGATCGTCGAGAAGATCATCTACGACCCCAAGGCCGCCAACTACGCGACCGAGGTCTCCGAGATCCGCGCAGCCGATCCCGAGGCGATCGTGTTGATCGGTTTCGACGAGACGAAGAAGATCATCCCGGAGTTGGTCAAGCAGGGAGTCGGCCCCTCCGAGAAGAAGATCTACTTGGTCGACGGCAACCTGACGGACTTCTCCGAGGACTTCGACGCGGGCACGATGGGTCCCAACGTCAAGGGCTCCCTGCCGGGTGTCGCAGCCACCGATGAGCTCAAGAAGAAGCTGGCCACGGTCGACAACAAGTTGATCGACTGGAGCTACGCTGCCGAGTCCTACGACGGCGTCGTCCTGATGGCGCTGGCTGCCATCGCGGCTGACTCCGACGCGGGCCCCGACATCGCCAAGGAGCTGGTCGGCGTCTCCCGTGACGGCACCAAGTGCACCACGTTCGCGGAGTGCAAGGAGCTGCTCGAGGGCGGCGAGGACATCGACTACGACGGCTACAGCGGTCCGATCGACTTCCTCGACAACGGTGACCCGGGCTCCGCGTTCATCGGCATCTACCAGTTCAAGCCGGACGGCACCTACGAGTTCCTGAAGGCGAGCCAGGGCGAGATCTCGGCCGAAGACGTCGGCTGAGCGCCCCTGGATCACGACACCACGACGGGGTCGGCACGCAGCAGGCGTGCCGACCCCGTCTGCCGTGCGCTCGATCCGCGGCATGCAACAGCCCGCCGCACGATGTGTGTGCGGCGGGCTGTTGGGCGTCTCGTCAGGCGCGTGCCAAGGTGCCCAGGTAGAGCGCGATCACGTGCGGATCGTTCATGAGCTCCCGGCCGGGGCCGGTGTGGGCGTTACGGCCCTGGTCAAGCACGTAACCGCGGTCGCAGATCTGCAGGCAGCGCCGCGCGTTCTGCTCGACCATCACCACGCTCACACCGGTGCGGTTGATCCGCTTGGTGAGGATGAACACCTCGTCCTGCAGCACGGGGAGAGGCCCGCCGAGGGCTCGTCGAGCAGCAGGACGGACGGTTCCATCATCAGGGCTCTCGCCATGGCGACCATCTGCCGCTCCCCGCCTGAGAGTGAGCCGGCGCGCTGCTTGCGGCGGTCGGCGAGCCGGGGAAAGAGTCCGGTGACGTAGTCCCACCTCTCCGCCCACTTCCGGGGACGCAGGAAGAGACCCATCTGGAGGTTCTCCTCCACCGTGAGCGTGGGGAAGACGTTCTCCGTCTGCGGGACGAAGCCGACGCCCATGTCGACGAGCTGGTTGGCCTTCTTGCCGCGCAGTGACTCGCCACGCAGGACGATGTCGCCCTCGCGGACCTGGACCAAGCCGAACATCGCCTTGAGCAGCGTCGACTTTCCGGCGCCGTTGGGACCGATGATGCCGACGAGCTCGCCCTCGTTCACGTGGAAGTCGCAATGGTTGAGGATGTCGACCTCGGGGATGTAACCGGCCGTCAGGTCGTCGACCCTCAGAAGGGCATCTGCAGACGCGGCCAGGTGCTCGTCACGGCTGATGGACGTCGAGTCGCCGGAACCGTAGGCGTTGGTGCCCTTCTTCTTGCTCATGACTTCTCCTGCTCTGCCTCGGCGGCCAACTCCGCGGCTGCGGCCTCGGCGCGGGCCTCTTCCTCGTCCAGGTCGAGTGGCGCGTCGTGGTGTGCCCCGAGATAGGCGTCGATGACCTCCTGCTGGGCCATCACGTCCTCGGGTGGGCCCTCGGCCACCACCTGGCCCTGGGCCATCACGATCACCCAGTCGGACACGTCGCGGACGACGTCCATGTCGTGTTCCACGAAGAGCACCGTCATCCCGGCATCTCGCAGACCACGGATGTGCTCGTTGAGGCTCTGGCGCAGCCTTGGGTTCACCCCGGCCATCGGCTCGTCGAGCATCACCATCTTCGGGCCGACCATGAGGGCCCGGGCCATCTCCAACAGCTTGCGTTGACCGCCCGACAGGCTCCCCGCGAAGTCGTCGCGGACCCTGACCAGGTTGAAGTGTTCGAGGAGCTCGTCGGCACGGGCAGTGTTCTCCTCCTCCTGCTTCTCCCACAGGAAGGGGAAGATCGAGGCCCAGAGATGTTCGCCCCTCTGGTCGCTGGCGCCCAAGCGAAGGTTCTCGAGCACGGTGAGTCGTGACAGTGACTTGGTCAGCTGGAAGGTGCGGACCATCCCCTTGCGTGCCACCTTGTGGGGGCCAACCTGGAGATGTCCTGGCCGTCGAACTGCCAGGACCCGCTGTCGGCCTTGTCGAAACCGGTGAGCAGGTTGAAGAAGGTGGTCTTGCCGGCGCCGTTGGGGCCGATCAGCGCGGTGATCGTGTTGCGCTGGATCTCGACGTGCTGGACATCGACGGCGGTGAGACCGCCGAACGTGCGTACGACGTCGTCGGCGACGAGGATCGGGTCGGGTTTGGCACCGCCCGCGGTCTGCGGGGCCGTGCTGAGGGACGCGGCGCCGCTGGTCTCCGACGGGCTCGTGGTGGACATGGTCTCCTGCTCAGCGGGCATCGAGCTGCAGCTCCTTCTTGTCGCCGAAGATTCCTTGCGGTCGATAGATCATGAGCAACATCAGGACGAGGCCGACGAGCATGAAGCGGACCTGGCCGACCTGGTTGCTGCTCATCACCGAATCCGGGATGTGTCCGGCCACGACGGCGCCCTTGAGGACACCGTCGAGGAAGACGAGCGATCCCCAGAAGATGATCGCGCCCACGAGCGGACCGAAGACCCGGGCCGCGCCACCGAGCAAGAGCACCGTGTAGGCGAAGAAGGTGTACTGCGGGGCGAAGTTGTCGGGGTTGGCCGACGAGTTGGCCAGTGCGATCACCATGCCGGCCGCGGCGCCGAAGAGGCCGCCGAGGATGAGGCTCTGCATCTTGTAGGAGAAGACGTCCTTGCCCAGGCTGCGGACGGCGTCCTCGTCCTCACGGATCCCCTTGATCACCCGGCCCCACGGGCTGCGCATGAGCGCCCACGTGAGGAGGATGCCGAGGAAGACCAATGTCCAACCCACCGTGACCACCCACAGGGTGTGCGCTCCCAGGTGCAGTGGCCCGAAGTTCAGGCCGCCCGTGTAGGGGTTGAGGTTCTTGAACTGTGTGGAGAAGACAGGAGACCCCTGCAAGCCGTCTGACCCACCGGTCCACTCGCTCAGCGACGCCGATCTGAAGAACAGGCGCAGGATCTCGCCTGCGGCGATCGTCACGATGGCCAAGTAGTCGGCCCGTAGTCGCAACGTCGGGATGCCGAGCAGCAGGGCGAGCACGACGGTCCACGCGATTGCGAAGAGCAGCGCCATCCACAGGTTCATGTCGAAGGTGGAGATGCCCATGGCAACGCCATAGGCACCCACGGCCATGAAGCCGGCCTGCCCGAAGTTGAGGAGGCCCGTGTAGCCGAAGTGGATGTTGAGGCCCATGGCTGCCAAGCAGTAGGCGACGACTTCCCAGCCGATCAGGGCCGAGACGGTCTGCGATCCGATTGATCCCCAGTCCATGACTACCTCCTCAGCCCACTCGCTCGGCGCGGCCCAAGATGCCCTGGGGCCGGAACAACAGGATCAGGATCAGCACGGCCAATGCCGCCACGTTCTTCAACTCGGGTGGGATCCACAGCGTCGAGACGGTCACGAAGAGTCCGACCACCAGGCTGCCGGCAAGCGCGCCGAACGCGGTGCCCAGGCCACCCAGGATCACCCCGGCGAAGATCAGCAGCAGGAGGTCGAAGCCCATCTCGAACTTGACCTGCTGGGAGAGGCCCAGGAGTACGCCGGCGAGACCTGCGAGAGCACCTCCCAGGACCCAGACGAAGAGGATCACCCTGTTGACGTCGATGCCCGACGCCGCGGCCAAGGACGGGTTGTCGGAGACCGCACGCATGGCCTTTCCGGTGCGGCTGTGGAGGACGAACAGGCCCGCCCCCACGAGGATGATGAGGGCGATCGCCATGCTCCACACGTCGCGCGGAGCGAGGGAGATCGGCCCGATGCTGAAGCCGTCCTGGACGACGTAGTCGGAGTAGGTCTTGTTGTCGCCACCGATCAGGAACTGGAAGGTGAAGCGGGCGAAGATCGACATGCCGATCGTGATGATCATCATCGCGATGAGACCGGTCTTGCGTCTGCGCAACGGTCTCCAAAGTCCGATCTCCTGAGCACCGCCTGCCAGGGCGCTCACCAGCACGGCGATGAGCGCGGCTGCGATGAAGGGGACGCCGTTGGTGTTGAGGGCCCAGGCGACGATGGCGCCGAGAGCGATCATCTCGCCATGGGCGAAGTTGACGAGGCCGGTCGTGCCGAAGATGAGACTGAGGCCGAGCGAGGCCAGGGCCAGCAGGAGGCCGAACCGGATGCCTTCCACCGTGAGCTGCATCGCCTTGTCGGCGGTGGACAGCACCTGTCGGTTGTCCTCACCCATCGGGAAGAGCAAAGTGCGTTGGTTGCCGTTGTCGATCGTGACGGTGAAGTCCGACTTGTAGCCGCTCCGGACGAAGACGCCGTCGGGCAGTGACTCCTCGTCGACGTACACCCGGTATTCGCCCCGGCCGGGAAGGAAGACCGCCCACTTGCCCTCTGCGTCGGAGACTGCGGTCTCGGTGAAGGAGCCGTCGGTGGCCTCGACCACGATGGAGACGCCCTCGACGGGTGCCTTGTCATCACCTTCCTGGTCGAGGAGGGTGCCGCGCACCGACTCCACCAGCCTGAGCCGGATCGCCATGATGTCGTCGCTGGGGAGGGTGATGCGGACGCCCTCGGCGGCAGCGTCAGGCACCTTGACCCCCGGAGGGACGTTGTCGGGGTCGACGGTGGCGACATAGTCGCCGGGCCCGGGGGTCTGCACCGTGAAGATGCCTTGCGTGTCGGTCACCGCTTCTGCGGTGAACTCGCCGTCCACAGAGGTCACGACGACCGGGACCTCTGCCACCGCGGCGCCGTTGGTGTCGGTCACGGAGCCCGTCAGTGCCTCCTCTGCGGCATGCGCGGACGTTCCTCCTCCGACCATGGACAGGAGGGCGATCAGGCTCAACAACAGGCTCAGAGTTCGTGCTACTCGCCGATGCACATTGGCTCCTGTCGGATTGGCTTCCGTGGGCCGACCACGACCGCTGCCGGCCCCGGACGGTGTCGGGATACAACCACACAGTGACGCAAGTCACTAGTCGAAACGGTCAGTCGTCACCTTCTTGTAGCCAATCTGTGTCAGTTGAGCCCTGGGCCGACCGGGGCGTACGCTCTGGTCGTTGGCCGCTGGGGGAACTGCAGGGGAGTCCGTATGGGTGCGATGAAGCGCACTGGCGTCATCGAATTGCGTGATGCTGTCGTCGACGACGCCGCCGACCTCGCGACTCTCTGGGCGGACTACCTGCCGCGCTCGATGTCACCGGTCGATGACATGCGCCTGATCATCAAGCGGAACGACGAGGGGACGAGCGACCGGATCGTCGTGGCCACCTACGGGGGCTCTTCGCCGGGGCGGTCTATCTCGAGGTCGCGGCGCTCTCCCCGCTCGATCCGGAACAGATGCTGAGCGTGCTGTTGCCGGCGGTCGTGAGCGACTTCCAGCGTCACGGCATCGGACATGCGCTGATGGAGGCAGGTGTGACCCAGGCAGAGGCGCTCGGGATCACCCACCTCCGCACCGCCACGGCCAACAACAGTCGCCCGGCGCACCGATTCATGGCACGGCTGGCCCTCTCTCCGTCCGCCGTCCTGCGTACGGCGCCCACCCAGGTCGTGCGCGCCAAGCTGGCCGCGCAACGACCTCGGTCCACGGCGGCCGCGAAGAGTTCACTGTCGTCGTTGCTGGCGCAGCGGCGCAGCCAACGGCGTCGGACCGACGCTGGTTGATCCCTGCGCGGTCCGCCCGTCAGCCGAGCCGTTCCGCGGGCACGAGCGTGCAGGTGATGCGCGACGTACACACGCGACGACCGCGTTCGTCGCTGATCACGACGTCGAAGGACGCCATCGAGCGGCCCAGGTGCAGGGGAGTGGCCACTCCGGTCACGGTGCCGGACGATGCTGCCCGGTGGTGGGTGGCATTGATGTCGACCCCGAGGGCGATCCGATCGGGGTGGGCGTGGATCGCCGACCCGATGGAGCCGAGAGTCTCCGCAAGCACGACCGAGGCGCCGCCATGGAGCAGGCCATAGGGCTGGGTGTTTCCCTCCACCGGCATGGTGGCGACGATCCGTTCCCGGGTCACCTCGACGAGTTCGACGCCCATCTTCTCGTTCAGTCGTCCCATGCCCTCAGGCATCTGTGCGAGGAGAGCTTCGATCTCGATCGCGTCGCTGGCTGTGGTGTCGCTCATGGAGCCATTCTGGCCCACCCCGGTCGCGTCGCCGGCACTGGATAGAGTCGTGGCTGTGACTTCGAGTGCCGAGCCCGCAACCCGCCCGCGCCTTCTTCTCCTCGACGGCCACTCGTTGGCCTATCGAGCCTTCTTCGCGCTGCCGGTGGAGAACTTCTCCACCACCACCGGCCAGACCACCAACGCGGTCTACGGCTTCACCTCGATGCTGATCAACGTGCTGCGTGACGAGCAGCCGACCCACGTCGCGGTCGCCTTCGACCTCTCCCGGCAGACCTTTCGCCTGGAGGCCTACGCGGAATACAAGGCCAAACGCAACAAGACCCCTGATGAGTTCCGCAGTCAGCTGCCGCTCATCCAGGAAGTGCTCGACGCCCTGCGCATCCCGTGGATGACCCGCGAGGGTTTCGAGGCCGACGACATCATCGCCACCCTCACCACGCAGGCCCTCGCCGACGACTTCGAGGTGCTCATCCTCACCGGGGACCGCGATTCGTTGCAGCTGGTCTCCGACACCTCCACCGTGCTCTATCCGATGCGCGGTGTCTCCGACCTGGCCCGGATGACTCCTGCGGCGGTCGTGGAGAAGTACGGCGTCCCTCCCCACCGCTATCCGGAGATCGCGGCGCTCGTGGGCGAGGACTCCGACAACCTTCCCGGCATTCCCGGCGTCGGCCCGAAGACTGCCGCCAAGTGGATCAACACCTACGACGGCCTCGAAAACGTGATCAACCGCGCCGACGAGATCAAGGGCAAAGCCGGCGAGAGCCTTCGTGCTCACCTCTCCGACGTGATCCGCAACCGCCAACTCAATGCGTTGGTGCGCGACCTCGACCTGCCCATGCAGCCCACGGAGATGGCGCTGCAGCCGTGGGACCGTCAGCAGGTGCACACGCTCTTCGACGGCTTGGAGTTCCGGGTCCTGCGCGACCGCCTCTTCGAGACCCTGGAGTCGGAGGAGGACGTCGACGCAGACGGGTTCGAGCTCGCGGGCACCCGGCTGGCCACCGGGGAAGTCGCTGGTTGGCTGGCCGAACTCCCCGCAGAACCCGTTGGTCTGCACGTGCGCGGCAGCTGGGGCAGCGGCTCAGGTCGCGTCGACGGGCTGGCGCTGGCGACCGCCTCCGACCGGGCGGCGTACGTCGACACGACCGACCTCGACCCGGCCGACGACAAGGCGCTGGCCGACTGGCTCGCCGACGAGTCCAGGCCGAAGGTGCTCCACGATGCCAAAGGCCCGATCCTGGCGCTGGCAGCGCAGGGTTGGACGCTGCGCGGTCTGCGTAGCGACACCGCGCTCGGGGCCTACCTCGTGCGACCTGACCAGCGCAGCTATGACCTCGCCGATCTCACGGTGCGCTACCTGCGCAGGGAGTTGAAGGGCGACGACACCGGCGACCAGGGCTTGCTCTTCGACGAGGAGGACAGTGTCGCCGAGACGGCCATGCTGCGGGCCCGCGCCACGGTCGACCTGGCCGACGCGCTCGCGGAGGCGATCGAGGAGCACGGCAGTACCGGCCTCCTGGCGTCGGTCGAGCTGCCGCTCGTCGGCGTGCTGGCACGTATGGAGCAGACCGGCATCGGGGTCGACCTCGAGCAGTTCCGGGCGCTCGAGGCCCACTTCGCCGCCGAGGTGCGCGAGGCCGCGGAGCAGGCGTTCGCAGTCATCGGCAAGGAGATCAACCTCGGCTCGCCGAAGCAACTGCAGGTGGTCCTCTTCGACGAGCTGGGGATGCCGAAGACCAAGAAGACCAAGACCGGCTGGACCACCGATGCCGACGCGTTGCAGTCCCTCTTCGTCAAGACGGAGCATCCGTTCCTGCTCCACCTGTTGCGCCACCGTGACGTCTCTCGGCTTCGCCAGACCGTCGAGGGCCTGCTCAAGACGGTCGCTGACGACGGTCGCATCCACACGACGTTCAACCAGACGATCGCTGCCACGGGACGGCTCTCCAGCACCGAGCCCAACCTGCAGAACATCCCCGTGCGCACCGAGGAGGGTCGCCGTATCCGGGAGGGTTTCGTGGTCGGGCCCGGTTATGAGTCGTTGATGACGGCCGACTACAGCCAGATCGAGATGCGCATCATGGCGCACCTCTCCGAGGACGAGGGCCTGATCGAGGCGTTCCGTTCGGGCAAGGACTTCCACTCCATCACCGCTGCCAAGGTCTTCGGGGTCGAGGCGAGCGAGGTCGACACCGAGATGCGGGCCCGGATCAAGGCGATGAACTACGGCCTCGCCTACGGGTTGTCTGCCTTCGGGCTCTCCCAGCAGCTCAAGATCGAGCCGGCCGAGGCCCGGGTGCTGATGGACGAGTACTTCGAGACCTTCGGCGGCATCCGCGACTACCTCGACGGTGTCGTCGACGAGGCCCGGCGCACCGGCTTCACCGAGACCATCCTCGGCCGACGTCGCTATCTGCCCGATCTCACCAGCGACAACCGTCAGCGGCGTGAGATGGCCGAGCGGATGGCCCTCAACGCCCCGATCCAGGGGTCCGCCGCCGACCTGATCAAGGTGGCGATGCTCAACGTCGAGCGCGCCATCGCAGATGAGGGCCTCGCTTCGCGCTTGTTGCTCCAGGTGCACGACGAGCTCGTGTTCGAGGTGGCGCCCGGTGAGGCAGATGCCCTCGAGACCCTGGCGCGACGCGAGATGGGCAACGCCGCCGCCCTCACCGTCCCCCTCGACGTCTCGGTCGGCACCGGACGCAGCTGGCACGAGGCCGCCCACTGACCCTCCGCCCGTCTGCCCCACCCCTCCAGGTTTGTCCGCTTTGAGAGGGGATCGTCCCTAACAGATTTGTAGTTCCCGAGCAGGAAACTACAAATCTGTTAGGGACGATCCGGCTCGGGAGCGGGGACGCGGAGGCGGAGGAGGCTGATGGTGAGGAGGACGGCGACGAGCAGCACGTCGACGGTGATCACGACGGCGAGCAGGCCGCTGACGGAGCCGGCGGTGGTGCCGCCGGCGATGAGGGCGACCAGCGCTGCCCAGACCACGAGGATCGATCGCCGCCCTTGCCGGGCCACGACGGAGTAGATGAGCACCTGCAGGAGGGCCAGTGCGGTGCCGAGCAGGCCGAAGAGCCACAGGCGGCCCTCGATCTCCGCGTACTCCTGGCCGCCCACGAAGACCAGGGCGAGTCCGGAGAGGAGCCACGCGCCGACCGTGGCGAGTGCCCCGAGTGCGGCAGCAGCGCTCATGGAGCGCAGCAGCGCGGCCCGACGTTCCCGCGGGGTGCTCATGGCCGGGAAGGCCAGCACCACGATGAACTGGGGCAGGAACAGCACGGCCTTGGTGAGGATCAGGCCACCGGCGTAGAGACCGGCGTCGTGCTCCGCCAACAGGTTGCGGGCCACCACGACGTCGACATTGGTGAGTGCGAAGAAGGCCAGCAGCGCCTGGGAGTTGGCGAGTGCTTCGCGGAGCACCTCCCTCGCTGCGCGGCGCTCGGGTGCCACGTGCCGCACCGTGCGCAAGGCGATCGTGCCGACGATGACCGGAGCCCACTGCCCGATCGCCACGCTCACCATCGCCGTCACCGTGTCGGGCTGCCAGAGGAGCAGTGCCGTGCCCAGGAGGAGTCGTGGGATGCCGTTGGCGAGGAACAGCAGGGCCAGGGGCGCCCACCGTCGTTCGCCCTGGAGGATCCCTGCCTGCGCTCCCATCACGGTCATCGGCAGCACGACTGCCGCGACGAGCGCGGCGGACAGGATGCTGTCGAGCTTGAGCACCGCGTCGACGACGGGGAGAGCAGCAGCATCGAGGCTGCAACGACGAGGCCGACGCGCCAGCTCACCCGCAGCACGGCGCCGGCCACCGCGTCGACTTGGTCGGGCTCCGCGGCAATGCGGCGGGCGGCGGCCGTCTGCACGCCGAGCTGGAGCACGCCGATCACCAAGATGAGCGCCATCAGCGCCGCGAAGGCGCCGTACTCCCCGGGGCCGAGCAGGCGGGCCGCCAGCATCGTGAAGGCATAGGTGCCGACGTTCATCACCAGCACTGCGACCGCGATGCCACCGGCACCGGAGAGGACACGGGGCAGGCGGATGGCGGGCGGCACGATGGTGGAGTCTTGCACATGCCCACGTGTCCCGCGGTAGCCGAGGCCGGGCGCCGATTACCCTCAGGTAACGAGCGAGGGAGGTTCGATGTCGGTGCATCCTGCGGTGCGTCAGGCACGCAACGTGGTCGGCCTGTACGGCGACCCGACAGTCACGTGGAGCATCGCGCTCGGGGTGGAACTCCAGGAGCCGCTCACCTGCGCAGCGGTTGCGGAACGGGCTGCGCACCTGTGGCCACTGTGGTCGCACCTGGGCCCGCTGCCGCAAGTGGAGCGGGCCCGGCCCGATGACTGGACGGCCTGTCGCGCGAGGCTCCTGGACACGCCCTACGGGGACTGTGACCCGTTGGTGCGGATCGCGCTGTCGAGCGACGGCCACCAGCTGCTCGTGGCGGTCCACCACGGAGCCGTCGACGGCCTGGGCATGGTGGGCCTGGTCGGCGCGCTCACGGGGGTCGAGCTCACGTCGTCTGCCCGCGGCATTGCCGCTGCCTCGGAACCCCGGGGCTTCTGGCGACGCTCGTTGGAGCGTGTCGCGGAGGCGGTCTTCCGGCCGCCGGCCCGGCTCGGCCCGACGAGGCGGGTGTCGCAACACCACGGCGACTGGGTGGAGGTCCTGGTGCTGCCTCAGCTGTCCGGGGGCACGACCAGATTGGTTGCTGCGGTGACGCGGGCCGGCACGGCATGGCGCGGACGGACGCGTCGACGTACCGTCATCAGCCTCGCGCTCTCCACGCGCCCTGGTGCCCCGCGGCCCTCGCCCGACCGGGCGACCGCCTACGGGCGGATCGTCGTTCCCGACGGACGTGACGATGAGGTGGCGGCGCGGTTGCGGGCGTTGGTGCCGGAGCCGGCCTTCCCCAGACGACGGCCGGGGAGTCGGCCCACTGGTGACGAAGCTGCTGAGCTCCCGCCTGGGTGCCACGGCCCTGGTCTCCAACATCGGCCGGCTCTCCGGCGACGGACTCGTCGGTGCGCAACTGTGGCCGGCGCCGTCAGGGCCCGCCGGAGTGGCGATCGGGGCCGTCACCGTGGGTGAGCGGAGCACCGTGACGGTGCGGATGCGGCGAGGTTGGTTCGACGCGGGCCAGGCGACCGCCTTCGCGGGCGCGCTGGGCAGCGAGCTGGTCGAGCCGACGACCCCGACTCAGTAGGGGTCGTAGGGAGAGTCGTGCCCCAGCATCCGGGCCACCGGACGCAGACGCAGGCGCAGCAGCACCTTGAGCCCGACGTTGCGGATCCACCAGGGCAGCTCCGCGACGATGCGCCAGCGGTCACGCGCCGTGGGACGGCGCTTGCGGAACAGCGCCTGCGAGTCACTGCGGCGTTCGTAGGCGAGATCGTCCGCGAAGAGCACGTGACGCAGGATCGCCAGCGTCACGCCGATCGAGGAGAAGCAGTCATGGATGACCACGGCGCCGCCCGCCGTGAGGTGCGTGCGCCACAACAGGTCGTCGCGCACCGTCCAGTAGTCGTGCTTCCCGTCGATGTAGAGCATGTCGAACTCCCGCGTCCAACCCGGTCGCAAGGCAGTGCTGTAGTCGGCGACGAGTTCGACGACCTCGTCGAGGCCGGCCTCGGAGACATTCTTCTCGAACTTGCTCCGGGTGGGAGTGCCGCCGAAGAGTCGTCCCTCCACGAAGGGGTCGATGGCGACGAGGGTGCCGCCGGTGGGCTTCAGGGCATTGCCGAGGACGACGGTCGAACGGCCCTGGTGGCTTCCGATCTCCACGACCGTGGCGGCCGCCGGCAGACGCACGGCCTCGTCCCACAGCAGACTTGCCTGACCGTGCTTCAACCACCCGGGGACTCCGCTGGCTCGTGGCCAGATCTCCTCGAAACGGGGGGCGTCAGGTACGGCGTTCACGTGGCCCTCTCGACGGGTGCATGTGGTTAGACTTCCGCGGCACCCTACTCCACAGTAGTGGGATCGAGCTCCAGGGAGGGATCTCATCAGCGCGAGCAAGACGGAGGTCTTCGGCCGACTGATCTGGCCCCTGCTCCTGCTCGGATCCCTGGCGCAGCAGCCGGGACGGACCACCTTCGACACGAAGTTCGACCTGAGTGCCGATCCAGGGGCGTTCCTGTCCCGGAGCCTGCACCTGTGGAACCCCCAGGCGTCCTTCGGCGAACTGCAGAACCAGGCCTACGGCTATCTCTTCCCGCAGGGACCGTGGTTCCTGGCCATGGATGCGCTGGGTGCACCTGACTGGATCGCGCAGCGCCTGTGGTCCGGCCTGCTCCTGGTGCTGGCCTACGAAGGATGTCGCCAACTGGCCAAGGCGATGGGCCTGACGGGCAGTGCGGCGATCGTCGCTGGTCTTGCCTACTCGCTCTCCCCACGGATGGTCGGATCGGCTGGCGTGCTGACCGGCGAGGTCGGTCCGGTGGCGATGTTGCCGTGGGCCGTGCTGCCGTTGGTGCTGGTGAACAGTGGCCGTTGGTCACCCAGGACTGGCGCCCTCCTCTCCGGGGTGGCCGTGCTGTGCATGGGGGGAATCAACGCAGTCGGCACGTTGGCAGTGCTGCCGGCCGGACTGGTCGTCGTGCTCGCCCAGTGGCATCGTCCCCACGGTCGGCGGTTGCTCGGCTGGTGGCTGGTTGCGATGCTCTTGGCCTGCACCTGGTGGATGCTTCCGCTCCTCCTGCTCGGCCGTTACAGCCCGCCGTTCCTGGACTACATCGAGACCGCATCGGCAACGACGGCGACCACCGGCTGGTCCAACGCCGTGCGCGGCACGGACCACTGGGTCGCCTGGTCGACCGCAGGTGATCGGGCGTGGTGGCCCGGCCCCCACGAGATCGCCACCACCCCCGCGTTGGTCGTGCTGGGGGACTTGTCTCCGCGCTCGGCCTGGTCTTCCTCGCCCATCCCCGGATGCCCTGGCGTGGTCCGTTCCTCATCACCGCCGTGATCGGCCTGTTGTGCTTGGTCGGCGGGGCAGCGGCGGCGGGTGGTTCGCTCGTCGATGGCGCCGTACGTGACCTGCTCGACGGTGTCCTGGCGCCCTTGCGCAACGTGCACAAGGTCGATCCCCTGGTGCGTCTCCCACTCGCGCTCGGACTCGGGCACGCGGTGGTCCGGATCTCCGCTGCCGTCGCCGAGCGGCGTCCCGGTGCCGCCACCGGGGTACGGCGCGGCGTCGCTGCGGGGCTCGTCGCCGTCCTCCTGGTGGGGGCCGCGCCCCTGTGGACCGGGGGCCTGCGCACTCCCGGGTGGCAGCAGGTCCCCGATGCGTGGCAGGAGGCAGCCACCTGGCTGTCCCGCGCCGATGGCAGTCGGGCGCTCGTGGTGCCCGGTGCCGGCTTCGGGGTGCAGACCTGGGGGTGGACCATCGACGAGCCGCTCCAAGGAGTCGCGCAGTCGCCGTGGGTGACGCGCAGTCAAGTGCCGCTGGTCCCGGGGCCGACCGCCAAGTGGTTGGATGCCGTCGAGGAGCGGCTGGCGACGGGCCGAGGGAGCCGAGCGCTGGTTGCCTTCCTGGCCCGTGCGGGTGTCACCCATGTGGTGGTCCGACGCGACATCGCGGGGCAGTACACGGACAGCGCGGACCTGACCCGTGTCGAGGCGGCGCTGCAGGCATCGCCGGGAATGCGACAGGTGGCCGGGTTCGGGAGCGACGGATTCGGGCGACCGTTGGTGGAGATCCTCGAGGTCACTGCCTCGGCGCCCCGGGTCTCGTTGACCCCGGCTTCGGAGGTGCGCCAGCTCAACGGAGCGCCTGTGGACCTGCTCCGGGCAGGGGAGGCACGGCTTCTGCGTTCCGACGAGCTGGTCGTGATCGGCACGGACATCGGCCGGGGTGACATGGTCGGTGACGGCAACCGCCGTCGGGAGCGTCAGTTCGGAAGGGTCCACGACTCGTTGGGTCCGACGCTGACCGCGACGGAGGCGTTCCGTTCCGACCGTCGCTCCCATGACTTCGCGAACGTGCCCGGCGTCCCGCAGACGGTGCTGCGTCGCACCTCCGGCGTCGAGGTGAGCGCCTCCACGTCGTCCGGCCTGCCAGACTCGCTGGGGGCAATCCGTCCCGGCCACGCCCCGGGTGCTGCCTATGACGCAGATCCCGCTACGGCGTGGCACTCGGGATCGTTCACCGACCCGATCGGGCAGTGGTTGGAGTTGCGGACCCCACGTGAGGGGATGGCCGCGGGAGTCGTGGTGGTGCGCTTCGCCCGCGACGCCGGTCTGGTCACACCGACGCGGGTCGAGGTGAAGATCGGCTCGACGTCGACACTCCTCGCCGTTCCCGAGTCGGGAGTGGTGGTGGCACCGGTGCCGACGTCGGGGGACCGTCGGGTCCGCGTCACGGTGCGCGAGGTTCGTGACAGCCAACTGTTCGGCACCGTCGGGATCGCGGAGGTCCAGCTGCCCGGCATGGCCGCGGACCGCACCCTCGACGTCCCCGGCGAGCTCGTCGCGGGCACCGACCTGCTGCTGGGCGCTGACCCGCCGCGCCGCGCCTGTCTCGACCTCGGTGCCGGCGCGCGATGCGACGCCGACACGGTCGTGGCAGGGAGGAGGTCGGGTTGGACCGCAGCTTCCGGGTTGCGGAGGCGGGACGCTGGAGGCTCTCGGGCACCGTGGTGCCTGTCGCCGGTGCGGCAGTGGCCGACCTGCTCGCACCGTTGGGAGGTCAGGCGTGGGTCACCGCCGATCGGGTCCGCTCCGGCGATCCGGCCGTGGCGGGCCTCTTCGCCTTCGACGGCCGCGACGACACGGCCTGGCTGGGCGAGCGGGGCCGGCGCGAGGCCACCCTCGTCTGGCGTTGGCAGGGCAGGGCACGCACGATCGATCGGATTCGCATCGTGGCCGCCGACCAGCCCTCGGTCCGACCCGCAACCGCGGTCATCCGCTCGGGCGGCGAGCAGCGCCGGGTCCGGCTCGACGGGCTGGGCACCTTCGAACCACTCCGCGTCGATGGCCGGATCCGGATCGACTTCGAGGCTCCCGAGGGCGCTGGCGAGTTCCGCGACCTCCCGCTGGGCATCGCCGAGGTCGTGCTGGACGGTGCCGAGGACCTACGGCACGCACCTGATCGCGATGCGCGGGTCGGTGCTGCATGTGGTCTGGGTCCAGAGGTCGTCATCGACGGGCGCGTCCGTCGTACCAGCGTCACGGGGCAGTTGGCCGACCTGCTCCGTGGGTCGACGTTGCGGTGGGAGGTGTGTGGTGGGCCGGTCGGGTTGGCCGAGGGAAGCCACCGCGTCCAGGTGGCGCCCACCCTCCAGTTCGCTCCCGACACCTTGGCCTTCGACGGCCGCGCCGACTCCGTTCGTGGGACGGGCCGTGACTTCGACGTGCTCAGCTGGGACGACAGCGAGCGAACCGTGCGGGTCGGACCGGGAGAGGCGGCGGTGCTCAGGATCGCCGAGAACACCAATCCCGGTTGGCGCGCCGAGATCGATGGCAAGGAACTGCGACAGGTCACGCTCGACGGCTGGCAACAGGGGTACGTCGTCCCAGCCGGCGACGGGGGAAGGTCACCGTGACCTTCACCCCGGACCAGCCCTACCGGGTGGCGCTCGGCTTCGGGGGCCTGTTGGCCCTGCTCCTCCTTGTCATGGCAGCACTCGCCGCGGGGAGGGAGACGTGGCGCCGCAACACGTCGGCGGCGGAGGAGGCAGCCGAGGAGGTCACGCCTGACGAGGCCGCGGGCGCGAACCCTCGGTCAGCGCGCCGACGGTGGGTGGGCTGGGCCGCGGTCGGGTTCGTACTTCTCGTGGTCGGCGGACCGTGGAGCGGACTGGGCGTGGCGGCTGCAGTCGTGCTGCCCACCGGAGGGCTCCTTGCCGTCGCAGCTGGTGCGCTCGCCGTGGCGGGTGTGGCCGCGGCGTGGGCGCTCGGCAGCCAACCCGATCAACTCGCCAACGGCGCTGCGGCGTTGGGCGTCGGACTCCTGGTCGGCGCTGCGGTTCGACCTCGCCTCGTTCGGCTGCGGCGGCCACCGCTGCCCCCGGTCGACCGGCTCACCGCGGTGGCGCTGCTCCTCGTGGCCGGGCAGGCGCTGCTTCGTGGGGTGCTCGCTGCGGGATCGTGGTTCTGGCAGGACGACTTCAGGCACCTCTTCCTGGCCCACGAGCTCGGCTTCACGCGGGAGTTCCTGGTGCGTGACTACTCCGGCCACCTCGAGATCGGTCAGTACGTCGTCTACTGGTTGATCTCGGGAACCAGCGAGAGCTTCGGCGTCGCCGCAGCGGTGCTGGTGATGACCCAGGCGTTGGCCTCGATCCTTCTGTGGACGCTGCTGCGGACCCTCTTCCCTCGGTCCGCCTGGTTGCTGGTGCCATTCACTGCCTACCTCTTCACCCCGCTGGGGTTGATCACCGGCGCCTGGTTCGCGGCTGGACTGCAGGCTCTGCCACTGCAGGTCTTCCTCCTCGCCACGTTGCTCGGCCTGGTGCGGATGCAACGCGACTCCCGGCACCAGGTCGCCTGGGGCACGCTCCGCTGATCGCCCATGCAGCCGGCCTGCTCTTCTGGGAGAAGGCGCTGCTGATCCTGCCCGTGACAGTGGCCGTGCACCTGTTGGTGGTGTTCGCTGATCGGCCGCTGCTCAGTCGGCCGAGACAACTCCTACGCAGCTGGCGCTGGTGGGCGGCACACCTGGTGCTGTGGGTGGGCTATCTGGGCCTCTACCTCAACCTGACCACGACCGAGACCTTCTCCTCGCAGCGTGACCAGACCCTGGTGGAGGCATTCCACGCCACGGTTCTGCAGATGGCACTGCCCGGCGTGTTCGGCATCCCGTGGCACGTCGACGGGGCGTCCAACTCGCTCTACCCGGAGACCGGCGCCCTGATGGTGGCTCTCGCCGTGGTCGTCGTGCTGGCCCTGGTCACTGCGAGCGCAATCCGCAACGGGTGGCGAGCCTTCGAGGGCTGGCTCCTCGTCGCGGGGGTGCTCGCTGTCGATTTCGCAGTACTGGCCACGGGACGACCGGACTTCCTCGGCCTGGTCGCCCGGGACCCGCGTTACGTCACCGACTGGTTGCCCGTGATGGTGATCGGTGCGTGCGCTGCCTTCGCGGTGCCACGCCTCGCGGCCGTGCGGCCCGTCGCGGTGGCCTGCGGCGGCCCGCAGCTGCGACGGCCGGGGTGTTCCTCGCGACGCTGACGATGAGTGTGCAGTTGCTCCCGGTGGTGCAGCGTGACCAGGGTCTCGACTACGTCGACAGGCTGATGGCAGATTCGGAGGTGGCTGGCGACGCCCTCGTCTTCGCGACGATGTCGCCGGCTCCGGTGTCGATCAGCACCACCACACCGGAGGCGCTGGCAGCCGTCCAACGCGACGTCGTCTTCGACCAGCCCGGGAGCTCGGCGCTCGTGCCGGGCCCGACTGGCGCATTGGCGCCGCCACAGCTCCTGGAGGAGGTGCAGGCGCGGGGTCCGGGCGCCGACTGCGGCTGGCGGGTCCGGGACCGACCCACCGCGCTGACCGACATCGGCGACTCGGAACGTGATCGCCTGGTCCAGGTGGGACTGCTGCTCGACGAGCCGGTGGTGCTGCACCTGAGGATCGGCACGGTCGAGCAGGGAGTGGCCGTCGAGCCGGGGCTGCGCACCGTCTGGTTCCGGCTCCCGGCAGGGCCCGGTGATCTGAGTGCCTGGGTGACGCCGTTGCCCGGATCGACCGCATCGGGTGATGGCCAGTGCGTGAGTGACGTCCGGGCGGGTGTGCCGTGGCTGGGTTGAGGGTCCGAGGGTTGGTCCTCGGGTGGGGGCTGCCACTGTTGTTGGCGGTGACGTTGCTCGGCCCGCTGCTGCTCGGTCGGGGCTACGCCCTGGTCGGCGACATGGTCTTCGTTCCGGACCAGCCCTGGAAGCCACGCTGGATCGGCGCTGACGGGTCGGTGCCGCGGGCGGTGCCGACCGACGCCGTCACCTGGGCACTGGGGACCGTGTTGCCGGGTGACGTCGTACAGAAGTTGTTGCTCGTCCTCACGTTGACGCTCGCCGGTGCCGGCGCGGCGGCCCTGACCGCGCACCGTTCCACCGGCGCCAGGGCCGTCGCGACCGTGCTGGCGGTGTGGAACCCGTTCGTGCACGAACGGCTGGCCATCGGCCACTGGGCGCTGCTCGTCGGCTACGCCATGTTGCCGTGGGTGGTCGTCGGTGCCCAACGCCTGCGGGCCCGTGAAGCGGGCGGCTGGCGAGCCGTGTGCTGGCCGCTCGCCCTGGCCGGCTTGACCAGTCCGACGGGTGGAGTGCTGGCAGCGTTCGTCCTGCTGGCCATGGTCGTACCCCGGCCGAGGCTCCTGGGTCCGGCGCTGGGCCTGGCCCTCGTGGTGAATCTTCCGTGGCTGCTGCCGGGGATCGTCAACACCGCTGCCACCCCGGCCGACCCCTTCGGCGTCCAGGCCTTCGCGGCCCGGGCCGACTCACCCTGGGGCGTGCTGGGGTCGGTGCTCAGTCTGGGCGGCATCTGGAAGGAGTCGGTGGCCGTGGCTGCGCGTGACTCCTGGCTGCTCTCCGGCGTGGGGGTCGGCTTGTCACTGGCGGCATTCGCGGGCCTGGTGCTAGCGCGACGACGAGATCCAGCCGTGGCCGTGCCTCTCCTGAGCTTGGTCGGAGTCGGCCTCGTCCTCACTCTCCTCCCGACGGTCGGAGCGGGAGAGCGGGTCGCGGAGTGGTTGGTCACCACCATCCCCGGGGGTGGCCTGCTGCGGGACTCACAGAAGTGGATGGCAACTGGCGTTGCCGGGGCTCTGCTGGGGAGCGGCGGAGGCGGCCGACGCCGTGGGCCGCGTGGACCCGGGGTCGTGGCGCCCGGCCGGGGCCGTTGCTGGTGGCCTGGGCGGCGCTTCCGGTGCTGGTGCTCCCCACCACGGGCTGGGGTCTCGCCGGCACCCTGGCTCCCCACGCCTACCCGCAGGAGTGGCACGACGTCCGCAGTCAGCTGGAGCGGGCCGGTGCGGCCGACGGTCGCACGGTGGTGCTGCCGTTCGGGCTCTACCGTCGCTTCGACTGGAACGGTGGGCATGCCGTGCTGGATCCTGCGCCGCGGTTCTTTCCCGGCGACGTGATCACCGACGACTCCCTCGAGGTCGCCGGTGGCACGGTGGTGGGGAGGACGCGCTGGCCGCGGACATCCGACGGGTGCTCGACGACCGCGACGCGTTGACCACGGTTGCTCCGCGACTCGGGGGTCTCGTGGGTGATCGCTCACGCCCACGACGGCAAGGTCGATGCCGTGCTGCCCGCAGGAGAGGTGGTGCACCGGGGTGACCGCCTCGTCGTGGTGCAGCTGACCGGAGCGGTGGACCCGACCGGTGACGACCAACGGGAGTGGCTCCTGGTCGTCGACCTCGGCGTCCTGGTGATCTTGGCCACGCTGATTCTCCCGTTGGGGCGGTTCCGCGGGTATAGTCACCGGCGGGAGAGCGACCAACACGTCCGCGGAGGGACTACATGAACTCGATCATCTTCGGCCTCGTCGGGGCCGGGCTTGCCTCGGTCACGGTTGTGGGCGGTGTGCAGGCCTACCAGGCGGCGACCATCGACAAGGGCTCCGTCCCGACCATCGTCAACGGCGCCAACGTCACCTACGCCGACGACTGATTCGACCCTCTTCACCCACAGACACCGACGTGGCCCCCGGGAAGGTTCCCGGGGGCCACGTCGTCGTCCGGCTGAGCTGCGTCAGTTGCTCAGTGCCCTGCGCACCGCGGCGGTGGTGGCCTCCCACGTGAACTCGGCCGTGCGCAACTGCGCCTTGTGGCCGAGGTCCCTGCGCAGCTCGTCGTCGGCGAGCAGACGACGTACGGCGTCGATGAAGTCGGCCTCGTCGTGTGCCAGCAGCCCGGTGGTTCCGTCGAGGATCGAGTCGCGCACCCCGCCGGCGTCGGCGTAGGCGACGGAGGGCACGCCCACTTGGGCGGCCTCGATGATGCTCAGGCCCCAGCCCTCCTTCAACGACGGGAGCAGGTGGATCCACGCCCGGCCGAGCTCGCGGTACTTCTCCGTCTCGCTGACGTGGCCGACGAGGGTGACAACATCGTCGACGCCCCGGCGCTTGGTCTCCTGACGCAGCTCCTGCTCCCACCAGCCGGAGCCGACCACTCGCAGGGTGAGGCCGGGGAAGTCGTCGCGCAGTGCGGCTGTCGCGGCCACGGCGTGCTCGACCCGCTTGTGCGGCACGAGCCGGCCCAACACCACGAGGCTCGGCTGTCGTGTCTGTTCCAGGCCGGGCAGCTCGGGGACCGGGTCGGTGCCGTTCCACGCCAGGCTGATCGCCTGCGGATCGACGCCCAGTTGGACCAACTCGGCACGGGTCACGTCGCTGACCGCGAGGTAGCGCAGCCCCCTGTTGACGCGTACGGCGACTCGCGACTCCATGAGCCAGCCCACCTTGGCCAGCACCGGCCCGACCACCGGCCACTGCTCCCGGTGCACGTGATGCACGAGTACGACGACCCGTGCCTCGGTGAAGAGCCTGGCGAGGAACGGCATTCCGTTCTGCACCTCGACCACGGACGTCACCCGCCCGAGCTGCTTGGTCAACAGCAACCACGCGGCCCACAGGTAGACCGACAACCGGCCTCCGCGGCGGACGTAACGTACGCCGTTGCGCACCTCGCGCGGCACGCTTGCGCCATAGCGGGCGGTCACCACGGTGACGCGGTCCCCGCCCGCGGCCATGCGTTCGGCGACCTGTTGCAGCCAGCGTTCCGAGCCCCCGGCCTCGGGGTGCCACGGGTCGCGCCAGCTGAGGAACGCCACATGATCCGAAGATCTGTCCATGCCTTTGGACGTCCGCATGAGTCTCCCTCCCCAAGCGAAGCAGTACCAGACAGTAACATTCCTCACGTGACCAAGGGACCCCTCGCAACGCGTCGTGCTGGATCGGGTGACGATCTGCGCCGCAGCGTCCGCCTCTTCCGCTCCTTCCTGACCGAGCAGACCGACCCGGTCGGCTTCTACAGCCTGATCGCGGAGGACGCAGTCACGTTGATGTCGCGGCACACGACGCTGGCCGGCAAGAGTGTCATCGACTTCGGCGGCGGTCCCGGGTTCTACTCCGAGGCCTTCGCGCGACACGGTGCCCGGTCGGTGGTGGTGGACGCCGACCACGCAGAGATCACCTCGCACCGTCGCCATCCGCTCTCGGTGCAGGCGCTGGCCGAGGCTGCTCCGTTCGGTGAGGGAAGCGTCGACATCGTCTTCTCCAGCAATCTGCTCGAGCACGTGCCCGACCTGCCGGCGGTCGCGGACCGGATGGCGAGCGCCGTACGCCCGGGAGGGCTGGTCGTGCTGAGCTACACGGCGTGGCTCGGTCCGTGGGGTGGGCACGAGACGTCGCCGTGGCACTACTTCGGTGGTCACCGAGCCGCGCGCCGTTATGCACGCAAGCACGGCAAGGCGCCGAAGAACGTCTTCGGCGAGTCGATGTATGCCGCGTCCGTGGCAGAAGGGCTGCGTTGGGCGAGGCAGTCGACGACCCTGGAGCTCTTGGAGGCGCGTCCCCGCTATCTCCCTCCCTGGTCACGTTTCCTGTTGCGGGTCCCGGTGGTGCGTGAATTCCTCACCTGGAACCTGTGGCTCGTCCTGCGCCGGGTTGGCAACGATCGGGACACGGCCGAGCCGAAGTGGGGCAATTGACCTGTGATGTTGCTAACATCACGGCGCCGCGTGGCAGCGCGGCGCGATGGGCATCGCCGGGTCGGCGGTACCCACCACGTCCGTAGGGAGGGGCATCATGCGCGGTAAGACAAGCCAGATCCTGATTGGTGTCGGGATTTTCTTGGTGGTGGTGGCGGCGCTCCTGCGCTTCTACGCCTACGACAAGTTGGCGGTGGCGCCGATCGACCAGAACTCGGTGAACGTCCTGGTGGGCCCCGATGCCAATCTCTTCGACACGGGGTCGCTCAGCAACATCACGACCGACCTGACGACGACGGCGAAGACGGTCGGCCTGATCAAGGAGACCGAGAACGCGCCCGACGGTGTGGTGGTGTGGGAGACCAGCACGTCGACGAGGAGCACCGACGGTGTCGTCCGGTCGCGCAGCATCGAGCGGATCGCGTTCGACGCCCACACCGGCGAGGCGGTGAACTGCTGCGGCGAGTTCCAAGGTGACGTGGAAGGGGCCAACGAGGAGGTCAAGCGGGACGGACTGCTCGTGAAGTTCCCCTTCAACACCGAGAAGAAGACCTACGAGTGGTGGGATGCCGACCTCGGTGAGGCGGTGCCGATCCGATACGTCAAGGAGGAGGACGTCGAGGGACTGGGCACCTACAAGTTCACCCAGACGATCGAGCCCACGGTCACCGCCACCCAGGAGGTGCCGGCCAGCGTCATCGGTGAAGACGCCGAAGGCAACGTCGATGCCGAGATGACCTACTCCAACATCCGCACGTTGTGGGTGGAGCCGCGCACCGGAGTGGTGATCAAGCGGTTGGAGCAGCAATACAACACCATCCGCTACGACGGTGAGGACCGCGTGGTCACCACCGACGTCGACACCCAGTTCGATGCGAAGACGATCAAGGAGAACGTCGACACCTACGGCTCGTTGAGCACCATGCTCTTCCTGCTGCGCACGCTGCTCCCGCTGATCTTCCTGATCCTGGGCGTGGCGCTCCTCGCCTGGGCGGTCGTGCGGATGCGCCGCAGCGGCGGCGAGCACGCCGAGGCCTGAGCCCGTCGGGGCCGGCCGGCTGCGTCAATGACGGAGTCGGTCGGCTACGAAGATCGCCGTACCCGGGGTCAACAGGCCCCGGGTACGCGACCAGCCGCCCCAGACCCGCTCATGGTCCTCGGGCCACTGGGGTTCGATGAAACGGGTCAGCGCCAGGCCGGCCCCGGTGAGCAGGTCGATCCAGTCACCGATGGTGCGGTGGTGCTCGACGTAGGCGACATCGCCGGTGACGTCGTCCACCTCGACGTACGGCGTGCGGTCCCAGTAGGACTGTGACGCAACCAGCCCCTCGGGGCCGGGGTCGTCGGGAAACATCCACCGCGTCGGATGGGTCACCGAGAAGGCGAACCGCCCTTCGGCCCGGAGCACCCGTGAGATCTCCTCGAGCAGCCGCTCGCCATCGGCGACGAACTGCAGCGCGCCGAACGACGAGAAGACGATGTCGAAACTCTCGGCCGCGAAGGGGAGCGCGGTCGCGGTCGCCTGCACGGAGGGCACCTTCACGCCCGTGGCGTCATCGATGCGCAGCGAATGCTGCAACTGCCGGTGGGAGAGATCCAGGCCGACAGCCCGGCCGCCGTTCGAGCAGACCCAGCGCGAACACTGTCCGGCGCCGGAACCGAGCTCGAGCACGTCCAGGCTGTGCACGTCGCCGAGGGCTCCGACTTCCTTCTCGGAGGTTCCCTCTGGGCCCCAGACGAATCCGATGTCTCCGAGAAAGGCCCCGTGCGTGGCCTGGTACTCGTCTGCGTAGCGGTCCCAGTCGCGGCGATTGGCTCGGCGGGACTCGTCCTCGTCGGCTGGCCGACGCTCCGCCGTCACGGGCGGGTGAGCTGGTGCTTCCACGCGGACAAGAGTACGGCGCGCCACCTGCGGAAATGGCGGACGGGGCGCCGGCAGCGCCGGCGCCCCGTCCTGGGCTGTGCAGTCGCTCAGAACAACCTGGGCATGATCACGCGCGGGTTGAGGGGACCGGAGGTGTAGCGAGTCGGGTCGGAGCCCTTCTTCACCTCACGTCCGTCGCTCTTGCCACCACGGTCGGTGTCCCAGTGCGTCGGGTCGGTCTTCCGCTTCTTGTAGCGCTTGTTCTTCGAACCGGTCCGTTCCTGCTTGTCGGTCAGGCCATCGCCGTCGGTGTCCTTCTTCGTCGGGTCGGTCATCACCTTCCCGATCCGGTAGGACTTCTTCTTCGTCAGCACCTTCTGCTTGACCTTGAAGCCCTTGCGCTCCTTGCCGTCGTTGATGCCGTCGCCGTCGGTGTCCTTGTTGTTCGGGTTGGTGAAGACCTTGCCGATGTTCTTGGCCTTCTTGCCCTTCTTGGCGACCTTCTGCTTGATCTTGAAGCCCTTGACCTCGACGCCGTCGTTGATGCCGTCACCGTCGGTGTCCTTGTTCAAGGGGTTGGTCGGCAACTTGCCGTACTTCGTGTTGGCGGAGCCCTTGACCTCCTGGAAGTCGGTCAGGCCGTCACCGTCGGTGTCCTTCTTCCGCGGGTCCGTGCCCAGCTCGGCCTCCTCGTCGTCGGTGAGGCCGTCGCCGTCGGTGTCGACGGGGAGTCCGTCGACGGTGAACCCGACCTCGGCGGGGTCGGACTCGTTGCCGGCCTCGTCACTCTGGGTGACCTCCACGGTGTGCGGGCCGTTGGCGAGCGGCGTGGAGATGTCGAACGACCAGTTGCCATCCGGCCCGACGGTGCTGGTGCCGGCAGGGGAGCCGTCAACGGTGACCGCGATCGTGGCGCCGGGTTCGCCGGTGCCGGTGACGGTCGGAGTCGTGTCGGTGACCGTGTCGCCCTCACTCGGGCTGGTGATCACCGGCTGGGCCGGCGCTTCGGTGTCGACGGTGAAGGTGACGTCGTCCGTGGTGCCGTTGCCCTCGACGGTGACGGTGTGCTCGCCCTCGGTGAGGTCGGCGCCGGGAGTGTGCGACCAGTTGCCGTCCTGGTCGACGGGGACGGTGACCGGGTCGCCGTCGTCGATGGTGACGGTCACGTCGGTGCCCGGCTCGCCGGTGCCGGTGATCTCCGGGGTGGCGTCCGCGATCTGGTCGCCGTCGGCGGGGCTGGTGATCACGGTGTCGGCCACGGTTGCGGCGCCCACGGTGAAGTCAACGCTGTCGGCGTCGGACGTGTTGCCCGCCTCGTCCGTCTGGGTCACCGTGATCGTGTGGGGTCCCGGGGCCAGTGGCGTGGTGAGAGTGAGCTCCCAGTTGCCGCTGCTGTCGACGATCGGGGAGCCGACGAGGTTGCCGTCGACCTCGACCGCGACCGTGGCGCCGGGTTCGCCGGTGCCGGTGACGGTCGGAGTCGGGTTGGCCGTCGTGGAGCCGTCGGCAGGTGCGGTGATGGCCGGTGCCTCGGGGGCCTCGGTGTCGACGGTGAAGGTGACGTCGTCCGTGGTGCCGTTGCCCTCGACGGTGACGGTGTGCTCGCCGTCGCTGAGGTCGGCGTCGGGGGTGTGGGCCCAGTTGCCGTCTGCGTCCACATCGACGGTGACCGGGTCGCCGTCGTCGATGGTGACGGTGATCTGGGTGTCGGGTTCGCCGGTGCCGGTGATTTCCGGAGTGGCGTCGTTGATCACGTCACCTTCGGCTGGGCTGATGATCACGGTGTCCGACGGGGCCGCGGAGTCGATCGTGAAGTCCCGGGTGTCGTCCACACCGACGCCGTTGGCGTCACCGTCGACGGTCACGGTGTAGTCCCCGTCGGGCAGATCGGTGTCGGGAGTGAAGGTCCAGTTGCCGTCAGGACCGGCCGTGACGGTGCCCGTGGCGACGTCGGTGGTGCCGTCGCTGATGGTCACGACGACGTCGCGGTTGGGCTCGGTCGTGCCGGTCACCGTCGGCGTGGTGTCGCTGGTCGTGCTACCGGCGGCCGGGGTCACGATCGTGGTGGCAGCCGGCGAGTTGGCGTCGTTGGGGTTCGTCTGGTTGTCGATCTCGTCGCCGTCGTTGATGCCGTCGCCGTCGGTGTCGGCCTCGTTGGGGTTGGTCGGCTCGTTGTCGAAGTCGTCATTCTCGGAGCCGGTGACCTCCTCGCCGTTGGTGAGGCCGTCTCCGTCGTTGTCGGAGTCGAAGTCGTTGGTGCCGTCACCGTCGGTGTCGGGATTGTTGGGGTCGGTGCCGGTGAGGTCGATCTCCTGGCTGTCGGTGAGGCCGTCTCCGTCGGTGTCGGCTTCGTTCGGGTTGGTCGGCTCGTTGTCGTAGAGATTGTTCTCGGAGCCGGTGACCTCCTCGCCGTCGGTGAGGCCGTCTCCGTCGGAGTCGGCCTCCAGCGGGTCGGTCGGTTCGTTGCCGAACGGGTTCTCCGTGCCGTGGACCTCCTCGTAGTCGGAGAGTCCGTCGCCGTCGGTGTCGGGGTTGTTCGGATCGGTACCGAGCTCGTCCTCCTCCTCGTCGGAGAGCCCGTCGCCGTCGGAGTCGATCGGTGCCACTGGGCACTCGACGCCGCCGGTGGGGGCGGTCGCCTTGACGTGCAGGGGGACCAGGCTGAGGTCGACATCGGCAACTGCGGGCACCCCCGGAAGAACGGCGAGCACCTTGAGCTGGATCCGCAGCAGCGACTGCAGATCGGCCTCACCCGTGGCGCCGTTCGACTGGTCGGTCGGGGAGAAGGCTGTGATCTTCAGGTCGACCAGCGGGTTGGGTACGGCGACGTCCACAGGAGTGCCGTTGAGGGGAATCGGAATCTCCGTGGACCCCAGGTGCGCCACCACGATGGGCGGATCGACGAATCCAGCGGTCCCGGTGGTGCCGTTGGAGGTGGCCCGAAGGGTGACCGGCGAGGTCACCTCGACGCGCACCGTGCCGCCGAGGAGCCCGATGTCGCCCACGGTGGCCTTCGCGGTGGAGACTACGTCGGAGGCATCGTCGCCGTCGGAGTCGTCGAGCAACGTGGTGGTTTGCACGTCGGAGGCTCCGACCTCCACCAGATTGCCGAGTCCGAGCACTTCCAGCACGGTCAGGCCGGCCAAGGAGGTCTTGGCGTCGGAGAGGACCCGCTGACCATTGGTGGCCGGGATGCAGGTGTTTGCGTCGGTGTAGGAAGCCTCGGTGTCGCCTGAGATCACACCGAGGTCCGCCACGGGGGAGAGGTTGAGTGGCAGCAGGGTGCTCGCGGCGGGGTTCTGGCTCGGCGGAGCGCTGCTGCTCTGCTCGTCGACAGTGATCGGAAGGCCGACGACCGACAACTGCGCGTTCCTGGAGAGCGCCGACGCGTTGGCGCTGGGTGCGGTGCTGTCGACAGCAGCCTCGGCGTGTCCGAGCACGAGCCCAGCGAGACTCCCGCCGAGGAGGCTGGCCGATAGTGTCGCCACGTCGGCCTGAGCGCTTGCTCCGTACGCCGCCGGTAGTGGTGCAGCGCTGGCTGGCGTGCTGCCCAGCGTGACCATCGTGAGTGTGGCGGCGAGGGACAGGCTGGCTGCCCCCGCTATCGCTCTGCGGATTCTCATTTCCCGGGATCCTCCCTCTGCCCCCATCAGGGGGTTAAGAACAATTGCGGTGCGTGATGCCGAGGACAGCGTTACTGGTCCAGACCGGACCTGTCCTCGCTTTGACAAAACTCCCCCAGATTGGGGATGTGCATCAGTCGTGATCGTGCTTTGTTCACGAGCAACGACAGGGCGGCGCGTTGGTGACGAAGTCCGCGAACGTTTCCCGCGCACAGCCGGGCCACGGGCCGGCGCCGGGGGTGCACGCGGTCTGTGGGAGGCCCCGGTTGGACGGGTGTGACCCCACCCGCGTAGTCTTTATTGTTGCGCCAGAAGTCTGCTTGCGTCCCGGACAGAGAGGATGCTCGCTCACCGCCCCGATGAGGCGGTGAAACCGGGCTGGTGGCGTGTCCGCACGACTCCATCCACCGAGGAATCCTTTCCCCTATGACGAGCACCATCTCCTCTCTTCCTGACTACGACGCCCCGCAGGTCGCGATCAATGACATCGGGTCGGAAGAGGACTTCCTGGCCGCCATCGACCAGACGATCAAGTACTTCAACGACGGCGACATCGTCGACGGCACCATCGTCAAGGTGGACCGCGACGAGGTCCTGCTGGACATCGGCTACAAGACCGAGGGCGTCATCCCCTCGCGCGAGCTGTCCATCAAGCACGACGTGGACCCCTCCGAGGTCGTCTCCGTCGGCGACTCCGTCGAGGCGCTCGTCCTCCAGAAGGAGGACAAGGAAGGCCGCCTGATCCTGTCCAAGAAGCGCGCACAGTACGAGCGCGCCTGGGGCACCATCGAGCAGGTCAAGGAAGAGGACGGCGTCGTCGAGGGCACCGTCATCGAGGTCGTCAAGGGCGGCCTCATCCTCGACATCGGCCTCCGTGGCTTCCTCCCGGCGTCGCTGGTGGAGATGCGTCGCGTCCGCGACCTGCAGCCCTACGTCGGTCAGACCCTCGAGGCCAAGATCATCGAGCTCGACAAGAACCGCAACAACGTGGTCCTGTCGCGCCGTGCCTGGCTCGAGCAGACCCAGTCCGAGGTTCGCCAGGGCTTCTTGACCCAGCTCCAGAAGGGTCAGATCCGCAAGGGTGTCGTCTCCTCGATCGTCAACTTCGGTGCGTTCGTCGACCTCGGTGGCGTCGACGGCCTGGTGCACGTCTCCGAGCTGTCCTGGAAGCACATCGACCACCCGTCCGAGGTCGTCACCGTGGGCGACGAGGTCACCGTCGAGGTGCTCGACGTCGACATGGACCGCGAGCGCGTCTCCCTGTCGCTCAAGGCCACCCAGGAAGACCCGTGGCAGCACTTCGCCCGCACCCACCAGATCGGTCAGATCGTGCCCGGCAAGGTCACCAAGTTGGTGCCCTTCGGCTCGTTCGTCCGTGTCGAGGAGGGCATCGAGGGCCTCGTGCACATCTCCGAGCTGGCCGAGCGCCACGTGGAGATCCCCGAGCAGGTCGTCCAGGTCAACGACGACGTCATGGTCAAGATCATCGACATCGACCTCGAGCGTCGCCGGATCTCGCTGTCGCTCAAGCAGGCCAACGAGACCGCCACGGCTGCCGACGCGGAGGAGTTCGACCCGACGCTCTACGGCATGACGGCGTCGTACGACGAGCAGGGCAACTACATCTACCCCGAGGGCTTCGACCCCGAGACCGGCGAATGGCTCGAGGGCTACGACGAGCAGCGCATCGCCTGGGAAGAGCAGTACGCCAAGGCGCACGCCCGCTGGGAGGCACACGTCAAGCAGCAGGCCGAGGCCAAGGTTGCCGAGGCGGAGGCTGGCGAGGCCACCTCCTACTCGAGCCAGCCGGAGGCCGACACGACCGCCACTGGCGGCTCGCTGGCTTCTGACGAGGCGCTGCAGGCGCTTCGCGAGAAGCTCACCGGTGGCGCCTGAGCGCCACGCGTGAGTGACGCGATGCGTCGCTGAAGCACCAACAAGGGCCCGGATCCGCAAGGATCCGGGCCCTCGTGTGTTGTCGGCCTAGTTGGTCGGGAAGAACGTGTCGCGGGGATGGCTGCGCGGTCGTTCTTGGGGTGGGTCATCCCGGCGCGGTCATGCAGGACGACGGGCGCCAGGACCAGGGAAAGGGCGAGGGGGACGAGGAAGAGGATCACGAGGGTCATGGCAGGAATTCTTCTCCTGACTGTTTCCTGCCACCAGTGGCAGATGTGCATTCCCTCATTGATTTCCTGCCAATCGCGGAGCAGGATGACTGGCATGAAGAAGGTCGTGGTGGTCGTCCAGGACGGAGTCGAGGCGTTCGGTCTCGGCGCGATGTGCGAGGTCTGGGCCGAGCCGCACCATGTCGAGGACGACAATCCGGTCTTCGACTTCCATGTGGTCACGCCACGGCCGGGACGGGTGCGCGGGTCCAGCGGCTTCGACCTCTTCGTCGACGAGGGGTTGGAGCTCGCGGCTGATGCCGACCTGGTGTGCTTCGCGCCGGTGCGCGACTCCCCGGTGCCAGAACCAGAGGTGATCGAGGTCGCCCGCGCAGCCGCACGACGTGGTGCCTGGGTGTTTGCCCACTGCACGGCGGCCTGGATCCTCGGTCACGCGGGCCTGCTCGACGGCCGGCGCTACACGACCCACTGGCGGCACGCGGCTGCCATGGCCGAGGCCTTCCCGTTGGGGATCCTGGAGCCGGAGGTGCTCTATGTCGAGGACGACCGGATCGTCACGGGCGCCGGCTCCGCGGCCGGGATCGACGCAGCGCTGCACCTGATGCGCCAGGAGTTCGGTGCGACGGTCGCCGCGACCGCCGCCCGGAGGATGGTGGTGCCGCCCCACAGGGACGGCGGCCAGGCCCAGTTCATTGCTCGCGCGGTGCCGGACTGCACGGCCGAGACGCTGGGCCCGCTGCTGCTGTGGATGCGGGAGAACCTGGCCGAAGACCTGTCGGTCCCGGTGCTCGCCCGACGCAGCAACCTGTCGACGCGGACGTTCGCGAGACGCTTCCGGGAGGAGAGCGGCACCACGCCGCACGCCTGGGTCGTCGCGCAGCGAGTGGCTGCCGCCGAGGAGTTGCTGGAGTCGACGGACGAGCCCGTGGAGTGGATCGCTGCGCGCGTCGGCCTGGGCAATGCCGCCACCTTGCGCCACCACTTCACGCGTAGCCGAGGGGTCAGCCCGCAGCAGTACCGACGTACCTTCAGGGGGCCGGAGGAGGCCTCGGCCTGACGCACGTGGGGCCCACACCCCGCGGCGGGATGCGGGCCCACGTGTGGGTGGCTCAGAAGAGGATGACGCCTCGTAGGTTGCGACCCTCGCGCATGTCCTTGAACCCCTGGGCGACGTCGTCGAGCTTGTAGGTGTTGGTGATCAGCTCGTCGAGCTTGAGCTTGCCCGACCTGTAGAGATCGATCATCCACGGGATGTCGGCGGTGGGCGCGGAGGCTCCGAAGAGCGACCCCTGCAGTCGCTTCTGGTAGAGGGTCAGCTCCATCGCGCTGATCGGGATGCCGAAGTCTGTCTGCTTGCCGAGTCCGGTGACCACGCAGATGCCTGCCTTGCGGATCGAGGAGAAGGCCGCACCGATGTGCTCTCCGGTCGTGACACCCACGGTGACGATGGCCGAGTCCGCTCCCTGCCCGTTGGTGAACGACTGGGCGATCGCGGTCGCCTCCTCCATGTCGGCAACCGCGTGGGTGGCGCCGAGCTTCAAGGCACTCTCGCGTTTGAAGGCGACCGGGTCCACCGCGATGATGTTGGCCGCACCCGCGTGGGCTGCGCCCTGGACCGCGTTGATCCCGATGCCGCCGACGCCCATCACGATCACGGTCTGGCCGGGATAGACCTCGGCGGAGTTGACCGCTGCGCCCCAGCCGGTGCCGACGCCGCAGCCGAGGAGGCACACGGTCTCCAGCGGGAGATCCTTGTCGACCTTGACCGCCGACTCGACGCTGATGGTCGTGTATTCGCTGAACGTCGAAAGCCCACACGTCTGGGCGACTGGCGTGCCGTCGAGGCTCATCCGGTAGCTCTCCGGGTCGTCGGGCCGGGTGCCAGCCAGGATCAGGGCGCCGCGGTCGCAGAGGTTCTGCATGCCCTTCGCACACCAACGGCAGCGTCCGCAGGCAGCGAGGAAGGAGAAGATGACGTGGTCTCCCTCGCTCCAGCCGTAGGTCTCCGGTCCGACCTGGACCACCACGCCGGCGCCCTCGTGACCGCCACACATCGGCAGGTGCCCGACCTGGGTGTCACCTGAGGCGATGTGGTCGTCGGAGTGGCACATGCCGGCTGCGACCATCTTGATCATGAGTTCGCCGTGCCGAGGCTCGTCGAGGTCGAGCTCGGCGATCTCGTACTCGCCAGGGACTGCGCGGAGGATCGCGCCACGGGTCTTCATCGGGTTGCTCCTGTGTCTCGTGGGGTGGTGATGCGGGTGGTGGTCACGGAGTGACCTGGGCGGCCATGCCCTCGCGGTAACCGTCGGCGTGCGGCGGGAGCATGCCCCACTCGCGGCGAGGGTCCACGTCGGGGGCGACGAACACGGTCCGCGCGTGGCTGAACTCCAAGAAGCCCTCGCGACCGTTGTAGTGCCCCATGCCGGAGGCGCCGACGCCACCGAACGGAGCATCGAGCATCCCCGGGTGCATCATCACGTCGTTGACGGTGACACCACCCGAGGTGGTGGAGTCGACGACCGTGCCCTGTTCCTCCGCGTCCTGACCGAAGTAGTAGAGCGCCAACGGCTTCGGGCCGGAGTTGATCTCGTCGATCACCTGGCGGAGGTCGTCGTACGTGCGCAGCACCATGGCGGGACCGAAGATCTCCTCCTGCGAGATCGCCGCGGTGGTCGGCGGGTCCACCGCCACGCGCAGCGGTCGTCGGCGTTCGGCAGAGCTGATCGGCTCTGCCGGGATCGTCTCCACGCGTACCCCCAGCCCTGCGGCCTCGTCGAGGTATCCGTCGATCCGTGCCGCGTGACGATCGGTGACGATCGCGGTGACGTCGGGGTTGCCCTCGACCGTCGGATACAACTCGGTGTAGGCCGTGCGGAGTGCCTCGACGAACGCGTCCAGGGACTCGGTCGGGACGTAGGTGGTGTCGGCGTTGACGCAGATCTGCCCGCCGTTGGTGCCCTTGGCGACGGCGATCCGGAAGGCGGCGGTGGCGATGTCTGCCGAACGGCCGATGACCACGGGCGACTTGCCGCCGAGCTCCAGGGTGACGGGTACGAGATTGCGGGCAGCGTTGGCCATCACCGCACGACCAGCGGCCTGACCACCCGTGTAGACGATGTGATCGAACGGCAGCGACGTGAGGCTCGCTGCGACTTCCGGGCCACCGCAGATGAGCGCCACGTCGGTGGGGTCGAGGAACTCGGTGATGGCGTCGGCAACTGCCTGTGCCGTGTTTGGGGCGATCTCCGAGGGCTTCAGCACGGCCCGGTTCCCTGCTGCGAGCACGCCTGCGAGCGGAGCCAGCAACGTGAAGACCGGCGCGTTCCAGGCGCCGAGGATCAGCACGGATCCCTTGGGTTGGTAGTGCACCGACGCGGTGGCACCCAACTGGTCGTAGGGGGCGAACGCCGAGCGCGGCTCCGACTGCATCCACCCCTCGAGGTGGTCGCGCGCGTCCTTCAGGGCCGCGAGGGACCCGAGCACGTCGTTGGCGGTCGAGTAGCCGGGGTGGCGGCCGCCGAAGTCGAGATCAGCTGCCTCGGCGATGGCGCCGTGGTGGGCAACGAGCATGTCGATCACTCGTTGGATCCGGGAGCGGCGCTCGTCGGCAGAACTGCTGCGCTGGAGGCGGAACCGCTGCTGCTGGGCCTCGAGCAGTGCGCTCGGCTGGGCATCCACGAGGGAATGTGTAGTCACCACGCGGACGCTATGAGCCCGGTCACATCGCAGCGCTGGTGCTCCCGGTGAGCGAGAAGTCTCCCGGCGCAGCGTGGCTCGCCCAGCTCATGCGGCGCTCGGCGCGATCTCCCTGCCGCCACGGACGAGCTCGGCGTAGCGGCCGCCTGCCAGCAGGAGTTCTTCGTGGGTGCCGAGCTCGACCACGGCTCCGTCGTGCAGGACGGCGATCTGGTCGGCGTTGCGGACGGTGGAGAGGCGGTGGGCGATCGTGATGGTGGTCCGGCCCTCGCTGGCTCCGTCCAACGCTTCCTGGATCAGTCTCTCCGTCTCGTTGTCGAGTGCGCTGGTGGCCTCGTCCAGCACGAGCACCAGCGGGTCGCGGAGCAGGGTTCGGGCGATCGCGAGGCGTTGCTTCTCGCCCCCGGAGAAGCGGTGGCCCCTGGCTCCGACCACCGTGTCGTAGCCATCGGGCAGTGCAGTGATCACGTCGTGGATGCGCGCAGTTCGGCAGGCTTGCTCGAGCTCCGCGTCGGTGGCGGCGGGGCGCGCATGCAGCAGGTTGTCGCGGACCGATGCGTGGAGCAGATAGGTCTCCTGCGTCACCACGCCGACCAGGTCGGCGACGTCCGTCAGGAGCAGATCGCGCAGATCGTTCCCGTCGATGCTCACCTGGCCCGTGGTCGGGTCGTGCAGTCGCGCCACCAGTGAGGCGAGGGTGCTCTTGCCGCTCCCGGTCTCGCCGACCAGGGCAAGGGTGGTGCCCGGCGGGACGTGCAGATCGATGTCGGTCAGTGCCGGGGCATCCGCACCGTAGGTGAACGAGACCCCCTCGAAGCGGACGGCACCCACCGCGCGGGTTCGGTCCACCCTGACCGGGGCGCGTGGGTCGTCGATCTCGACCGGCAGGTCCTGGTATTCGAAGATCCGGCTGAAGAGTGCCAGCGAGGCGGTGATGTCGACACCGACATTGAGCAGCGCCATCAAGGGGCGGAACAGGGTCCCCTGGAGCGCGGTGAAGGCGACGAGGGTGCCGATCGTCATCCCGCCGGAGGTGGCCGGAAGTCCTGCAGCGAGATAGATCACCGCAGGGATGGTGGCGAAGACGATGTCCATGGTGGCCATCCGCCAACGGCCGGCCAGGCGCGATCGGATCTCCAGGCCGACCAGGTCGTCCGAGGTCTCCTCGAACCGGCTGGTCAGGGCGGGGAGGCTCCCAGGGTCTTGCTGAGGAGCACGCCGCTGACGGAGAGACCCTCCTCGACCTGGACGTGGAGATCGGCCAGTCGCCGTTGGCGCTCGGCAGTGATCCTGTGGCGCAGGGTGGCCACTTGTCGGGTCAGCCAGATGGCGGGAGGGAGGACGACCAATGAGAGCAGGGCGAGGCGCCAGCTCAAGGTGACCATGGCCGCTGCCGTGCCCAGGACCACCGTGACGTTGGCCGCGATCGAGGTGGCCGTCGAGGTGACCACCGATTGCATGCCACTGATGTCGTGGGTGAGCCTGGACTGGACCTCGCCGCCGCGGGTCCGGGTGAAGAAGTCGATCGACTGGCGTTGGAGGTGGGCGAAGAGGTCGGTGCGCAGGCGGTGCATCACCTGTTGGCCAACGCTGGTCGAGAGCCAGGTCTGGGTCACGCCGATGGCGGCGCCGACCACGGCCACCGCGACCATGCCGGCGACCAGCCAGGCCAGCAGGGTGACGTCCTGGTGCGGGAGCGCATGGTCGATGGCGTGGCGGACCAGGAAGGGTTGAGCCAGTCCGGTCAGGGAACTGGTCATGATCAGGGCCACGATCACCGCGATCCGCTTCCGGTGCGGAGCGAAGAGTCGGGCGATGCGGGCCAGCGGGACGGGGAGTCCTCGAGCTGCCGCTGGTCGGCGGGGTCGGGGCGGGATCCTCGTGATCCCCTGCGGGTGTCCATGGGGTTCTCCATGCGATCACCCCTTTCGGGTCATCGGTTCATCATATGCTGAGGTTACCTCAATATGAGGTGACTGATCAAATCCAGTAGGATCGAGTCATGACCGAACACCCGGCCGACCTTCTCCAGGCCGCCGCCCGCCAGTTGCGTCGGCGGCACGCGGCAGCACTGGCGCGCTGGGAGATCGCCCCGGCACAGGCCCGTGCACTGCGGGTGGTCTGCACCTCGGGCGGCCCCAGGCTGTCCGTGATCGCCGAAAGGCTGCGGATCGCGCCGCGCTCGGCGACCGAGGTCGTCGACGCCCTGGAGGACCGTGGGCTGGTGCGCCGGCTCGCGGATCCGGGTGACAGGCGTGCCACGTGCGTGGAGCCGACGACCCGTGGGAGGGAGTTGTGCGACCTCATCGAAGCTGCCCGTGAGGCGGAGGGGGCGGCGTACCTCTCGGTGCTCTCCCCAGCAGAGCGAGCGAGCCTGGGGTCGCTCCTCGAGCGATTGCTCAGCACGGAAGAATGAATCGAACCTGCGTGGCGTCGAGAATCCCAGAAGGAGCAGCCAGATGCGTGTCGGACTGACTGGAGGCATTGCCTCGGGCAAGAGCACGGTGGCTGCGCTCCTCGTGGAGGCGGGCGCCGTGCTGATCGACGCCGATGCCCTGGCGCGTGAGGTCGTCGCGAAGGGTACGCCGGGACTTGCCGCCGTCGTTGCGGAGTTCGGTCCCGAGCTGCTCACCGCCGACGGGGGCTGGACCGTCCGCGGATGGGTCAACTCGTCTTCGGTGACGAGGGCGCGCGGCGCCGGCTGGAGGCGATCGTGCACCCGCTCGTCTTCGAACGGATCAACGCGTTGGAGGCCGCGGCGGCGGACGGTGCGCTCGTCGTGCACGACATCCCCTTGCTGGCTGAGTCGGGACGGGCCGACACCTTCGATGCGGTGATCGTGGTCGACGCGCCGGCCGAGGTGCAGCGAGAGCGGATGGTCCGTGACCGGGGATGGACTCGTGAGGACGCGGAGGCGCGGATGGCCGCGCAGGCGACCCGTGAGCAGCGCCGGGCGATCGCCACGCACGTCATCGACAACACCGGGTCCTTGCAGGAACTCAGGGCCAAGGTGACTGCCGTCGTGGAGGAACTCGCCGAACGCTCGAGCTGAGGGGGACTCGTGTCGAGCGGGCCTCCGGGGACGGCGGTGCGCGGCCCAGGTGCGCAAGACACACGCTCCGCTCGATGGTCCGTGGACCGGAGCGGAGCGTGCGTCGCGAGGTTGTTCAGGCAGCCAGGTCGGGGTCGGCGAAGGTGCGCAGCTTCTGCAGCGCCTCCCGCTCGAGCTGGCGCACCCGCTCGGCGGAGATGCCGTGCTTGGCGCCGATGTCGGCCAGCTTGTGCTGACGGCCGTCGCCGAGGCCGTAGCGTGAACGGATGATGTCGGCGGCGCGGTCGTCGAGCTGGGAGACCAGCGCATTGAGGCGGTCCCGGCTCTCGGTGTCGAGCACCTCCAGATCGGGGCTGGGGGTGGTCTCCTGCGCCATCAGGTCGCCGAGGCTGGTGTCGCCGTCCTCGTCGATGGGAGTGTCGAGGCTGACGTGGTCCCGGCCCCATCGGATGAGGTCGAGGACGCGATCCACCTCCATGCCGAGTTCCTGCGCGATCTCCTGCGGCTCCGGGTCGCGGCCGAGCTGACGTTCGAGCGTGCGGCGGGCGCTGCCGACCTGGTTGAGCTCCTCGACGACATGGACGGGGAGGCGCACCACGCGGCCCTGCTGGGCGATGCCACGAGTGATCGCCTGGCGCACCCACCAGGTGGCATAGGTGGAGAACTTGTAGCCCTTGGCGTAGTCGAACTTCTCGACGGCACGGATCAGGCCGGTGTTGCCCTCCTGGATCAGGTCGAGCATCGGCATCTGGGAGCGGCCGTACTTGCGGGCGATGGAGACGACGAGTCGGAGGTTGGCGTTGATGAAGGTGCGCATCGCCCGCTGGCCCTCCGCGGCCAGCCACTCGAGCTCCTCTTGGTTGGCGGACTTCGGGGCACCGCCCTTGCGGCGACCGATCCGGCCCTCGGCGAGGAGGTGCTCGGCCAGCATCCCGGCTTCGATGGTCTTGGAGAGCTCCACCTCGGTTGCTGCGTCGAGCAGCGGCGTCCGGGCGATCTCGTCCAGGTAGAGGCCGACGCTGTCGCGTCCCTCGATCTCCCGGTTGGTGGTGGTCTTCGTGGCCATCTCGTCACCCTCCTTCGTCTGGTGGGTACCCACTGGTGATGGGCCCACACGCTCGGTTCAACGTCATCCGGAGCCTGTGTGTTCCCGCCCCGGCGTCGAACGCCTTCATCCATTCAGACGAGCGGTGCTGTCGAGAAGTTGCCTCGATGCGGACTTCTCAGGGACTTCTAAGGGAACCCTTCCGAAACCACCCTTCGTGCGCTCCTCCGTCCCACCTGTCACGGGAGCGTTCAAGATTCCCCGCCCGAGCGGGGAACTTGGTACTTGTAGGCCGTAGCCACATACACCAAGAGGGCAATTCCCCGCCCGGGCGGGGAATTGGCGAGGCTGGACTCGGTCAGGAGTCGGCGAGGCCCATCCGGTCGAGGATCCAGGCGAGGGAGAAGGCGCGGTCGCTCCAGGCCTGGTAGCGACCGGAGACACCGCCGTGCCCGGCAGCCATCTCGGTCTTGAGCAGGAAGTCACGGCGGACGACCGCGGCGGCGCGCAACTTGGCGATCCACTTGGCTGCTTCCACGTAGAACACCCGAGTGTCGTTGAGGGAGGTCTCGGCGAGGATCGGCGGGTAGTCGACGGCGGCGACGTTCTCGTAGGGGGCGTAGCCGCGGATCCGTTCGTAGGCGACCGGGTCGCCCTCGGGATTGCCCCACTCCTCGTACTCCATGACCGTCAGCGGGAGGGAGGAGTCGAGCATCGTGGTCAGTACGTCGACGAACGGCACGGCTGCGACGAATCCGGCGAACAGGTCCGGCGCCTGGTTGGCAACCGCACCGATCAACAGGCCACCGGCGCTGCCGCCCTCGGCGACCATCCGGTCGGCACTCGTCCAGCCGCTGTCGATGAGGTGCTGGCCACAGGCGATGAAGTCGCTGAAGGTGTTCTGCTTGTGCTCGAGCTTGCCGCCGTCGTACCAGTGTCGACCCATCTCGCCGCCACCTCGGATGTGCGCGATGGCGAAACCTGCCCCACGGTCGAGCAAGGACAGGCGCGCGATCGAGAAGTAGGGGTCGATGGAGGCCTCGTAGGCCCCGTAGCCGTAGAGCAGGATCGGCACCGAGCCGTCCCGAGGGCTACCGGCCGGCACCACCAGGGAGATCGGCACCCGGGTGCCGTCCGGGGCGGTTGCCCACTCGCGGTGCTCCTCGTAGTGGGTGGGGTCGTAGCCGCCGAGCACCGGAGTCTCGCGCAGCAGGGTCAGCTCGCGGGTGCGCACGTCGTAGTTGTGCACCGCGCCGGGCTTGGCGAGCGTCGTGTAGCCGAGCCGCACCACGGGCTGCTCGAACTCCGGGTTGCCTCCGGAGCCGATCGTGTAGACCTCGTCGGCGAACTCCACCTGGTGGTCGTCGGCGATGCCCTCCGCGTCCAGGGTGAGGATCCGCAGCTGGGTGAGCCCGTCCTTGCGTTGGTGGACGACGAGGTGCCCCGCGAAGGCGTCGACGTCCTCCAGGCGTACGTCGTCGCGGTGGGCCAGCAGCGGCGTCCAGCTCTCGCGGGGCGTGGGGGAGACGGGGGAGGTGGCCAGCTCGAAGTTGGGTCCGTTGCCGTTGTGCATGACGAGGAAGACGTCATCACCACCGATGACGGCGTGCTCGAGCCCGTACTCGATGCCGGTCTCCCGCGGCTGGAAGACCACGAAGTCGGACTCGGGCCGCTGCGTGTCGAGCACCAGGAATTCGGAGGTGGTCTTCGCGGCGCTCATCACCATCACGAAGCGCTTGGTCCGACCCACGCCGACGCCCACCCAGAACTGGGCGTCGGTCTCGTGGAAGACCAGCTCGTCGTCGCTCTGCGGGGTGCCCAAGGTGTGCCTCCACACCTTGTCGGCGCGCCAGCTGTCGTCGACGGTCACGTAGTAGAAGGCTCCGCCACGCGGGTCCCAGGAGGCTCCGCCGAGCACCCCGGTGATCGTCGAAGCGGCGCACGAAAAACGACGAACTGGTTTGTTCCCTGAAGTCTTGTTGCGATCGTCATGGTGAGCGCCGAGGATGACCAGGATGCGATCGTTTTCGTCGCGCGCCGCTCGTCGCCAGGGCGATCGGACCGCGTGGCAGGCACTGACCGTCGACGCTGGCACCGACAGATGATGAACGCTGGCCGCAGGCGTCGCCGCCCGATTGCTGATGTCGCCAGATCCTGACGATGAGCATGTTCGGTGCACACGGAATCCTGATATTCCAGCCGCGAAGGAAGACCGGCATCAGTGCAGGCGCCGTCATCGGTGGTGATGACGTCTCGTGGACGTAATCCCCGTCTCCCGCGGCGAAGCTGGCGCCGCTGCTGGTACCGCGCGTACGCCTGGCCTCGCAGCTCGTCGTCCATAACAGGCGACACCCAGCTGCGGTTACCCGCCCGAGTACCAGGTGAATTTGCGTCGGCTCCGGAAGACAACCCGAATTCCGCGGCCCGTGGTGTTTGCTCGGCTACTGACTCATAAGCAGCGCTGATGTGACACACCCTGGCCTACTGCGAAGACCGATGCTCGGCCGACCCGCCGCGAGAGCCGCAGACGGCGCGGTACGGCGGTGCCGTCTCCCTGGCCGGCAACCCGTCAGGCAACGCCGGTGCCGAGTCCCCCGGCTGCAGTAGAAAGACTCCATCTGCAGCCCGATGATTTTGTCGCGTGCTGTCTTATGCCATCGCGCATCCGACGACGGCGGCAAGCTCGAGCACAAACAGGGCACCTTCAGCGACTTCGTCGCCGCAATGACCAACGCATCATCGACAGCGGCTGGACGAGCACCGGCCGAATGGTGACGCCGGCCAACCCTGACCGATCGGTGCGGTGCCGCCGGGATAAGGCCGCCGTGCCGCTGACCCCGTGTGACTCCTCCCTTCCCCGCTGACGGTCATGGAGCGCTTGCGGGAGTGGGGCGGCACTCCGGGCATTCCCGGTCGCCCCCATCACCGGCGGATCACGGCACGCCCCCCCTACGGAACGCGTCGCCGCCGACATCGACTTCCCGATCCCTCGCCGGGCTCCACCAACGACACTCAGACGTTGGACTAAGCCGAGTGCGCGCCGATGAGCCCGACCCTGCTCAGACGGATGGCTGGCAATCGATAAACTACCGAGCCTGGAGCGACCCTCCCCCCTCCCTGCCTGGATCTCGACCGGGCCTCATGACTCTGACCGAGTCCAGCCTCGCCAATTCCCGCCCGGGCATGTAGTATGTGGCGGCAATTCCCCGCTCGGGCAATCTTCCCGTGACAAATTGAGACGGAAAATTGGGGCTCAGAAAATTCCCTTAGAAGTCAGGGTACATCGAACTGGCACTCTCGACAGCCGCTCATCTGCAATGGATGAAGCGGACGAAAACCCGCGCCGGGCTGTTGGCCTCACAGACGAAGGAGGAATGACGAAAACTGGCCCCGTTTGCCACCGCCCAGCCGGGAGAAATCGAGAGGACACAGCCAGTAGTTGTCGCCCGGATTCGCCTCGCGCGGCATGGCTCGAATGGTGACCATCAGCTCTGCCGGGAGCCCGGATCGACAGGGCGCTGCAAGCCTGGTGGCTTTGGCGCGGAGAGGCCAGCAGGCGATGCACCCACCTTCCGGCGGCCTCCGTCGTCTCCATCTCCCTGTATTCGACCTGGATCCAGACACCGGCCTGACAGCGATCGCCGCCAAAACTGATTCTCCTATGCCTGGTGGAGTGCCGCCAGGCATGGCAGCGAAGAGGCCGCGTCACCTCCGTCCCGCTGAAGGCTCAACCAGGCGGCGCCACTGCCTTCGGCCGCGACGTGGCCACCTCGAAGGTGGATCCTCATCCGGCCGTCCTCCCGGCGGCGACCTGGCTGGCACCCAGCCCCGGCCGGGACCACCGCCAATCGCTGGTCTCCTGACGACCGCGCTGCCGATCGCACCGACTCGGCGGCCGTCAGCTGGCCGACAGCGCCAACTGCGGCATCTCCGCGAGCGGGTGCGCCAGCCTCGGCGAGGCGCTGCGGCCTGGTAACACCTCGCGACACGCACCTCGCCGGTCCGCGAACCATCGAGCGCGGAAGCTGTGTCCCCCCGCGCCGCTCACGGGCCGCTCGGTACGAATTTCAGCGGATCCACGGCAGTTCCTGCAGAACGGCTATTGTCGATGACGTGCGTGGCCGGCTGCTCGCAGGTCTGCTCCGCTCCTCACCGCAGTGATGTCCTGCTACTACGCGGCAGCGTCTGCGATCACCACATCAGCCGCGTCAGCCAGCAAGATCGTGCACGACTCCCGCGCACGCCGGCCGCCGCGGCACTCAACGCGATGATCCGTTCGAAGATCTTGCGCTCGCCGGGACAGTGACCCATCCGCATTTGTTCCGTCAGCGGTCAAGCCCAGGCGACGGCACAGCATCCGGCGTACGGCCTCACGCGCAGAAGTCGGCATCGATCGGCGCCGCTACTCCCACACAGCCTGTGCTTTGCGAACAATGCCTCCGGTACTCCCTTCTGGATTTTTTTTTCAGGTTTCGATTCATTCTTCCGTGCTGTCTCGTAACAACGGAAATTTTCGAAAAACACGCCCCCTCTCACGCGCGGGCAGCTTCAGTAGTCTGGCACAGGTCGTCCGCATCGAAAAACGACGTAACTTTTGTTCCTATTT
>NZ_JAKGRW010000005.1 GCF_021555175.1 Nocardioides alcanivorans
CCGAGACGGTGGTCTGCGCGGTCGCGTCGCCGGCGGTCACCAGGGTCAGCGTGCGGACGCCCGTGCCCGCCTTGGCCGTCACGGTGGCGCTGCCGGAGCCGGTCACCACGACTGCTGCCTTGCCGCCGGTGAGGCAGGCACGCTCGCCAGCCGCGAGACCGGTGACGGTCACCTTGGTGGCGGAACCCGCCTGGATGAAGCCCGCCTTGCCCTTCACCGCGAGGTCACCCACGGCGGCCGGAGTGAGTGTCAGCACCGGAAGTGCCTGAGCAGCGGCGCGGACGAAGACGCCCCTTTCCAGATCGCCGATTCCGTCCTTCGCAGCAGCGGCTGCATCGGCGTCGTTGTAGGCGATCGCGCCGGCATCTGCACCGATACCGGCTTCACATGTCGTGAGGCCGGTCAGCTGGTGAGCGCGCACCCACGCGGCAGCATCCGTCGCAGCCTCGGTCTCGCCGAGCGCAGCCAGCGCCGAGCCGGCCAGCCCGGTCGAGTTCGAGTTGGACTCCTCGGTGCTGGTGCCGCCGCCGAAGGAGCCGTCTGCCTTCTGGATGTCGAGCAGGTAGTCGGTGCCATCGGCGAGGGCGGCCTCGACCTCGGCGTCCGGGGTCTCGATCGAGCTCAGGGCCACCAGCGCGTTGGAGGTTGCGTCGGGGTCGGCATCGGCATCGTCGGTGCACCCGGCGTCTGCACCGTTGAAGTTGAGCCGGAACCCACCGTTGTCGCACTGCTGGAGCACGAGGAACTCGGTCACCGCGTCGGCCACGGCGGCAGACGCGTCATCACCGGCGCCCTGGAGGCCACGCACCGCGAAGCTCTGCCCGATCACGTTTGCGTAGTCGCCGAAGAAGCTGTCGTCCTCGATGCGACCGCTCGGGGTGACGAGCTCCTCCAGCCGATCCACCAGATCGACTCCACCGAAGCTCGTGGGATCGCCACCGAGCTCGACAGCAGCAGTCAGTGTCTTGGCCGTCGCGCCGGAGTAGTAACCGACCTGCTGGAAGTCGTAGGGCTCCTGCCAGTCGTACTCATCCCCCTGGATGTACTTTCCGGCTTCCACCTCACCGGCCACCGCGTCGAGGATCTCGGTGACGGTGTCGCCCTGTCCGCCGACAGCATTGAGCGCGAAGGCAACGTCGAGGGACAACCCCTGGTCGACGCCTTCGAAGACCTCGCCGTCGTACTCGTTCTTGACGTTGATCAAGCCGTCCACGGGCTGCGTAGCGAGCCACGTGGCACCGGTCGCAGCCGGCTGGGGATCAGGCTCGGCCTGCGCTGCTCCCATGGGGAGCGCAACAGTGAGCCCGGCGGCAAGCACACCAGCTCCGGCCAGGCCGATGGCCCGACGTACATGCATCGTCTTCATGATTTCCTTCCCGCTGTGACGAACGGGAAGGGCCTCGGGGCTCCCACCCGCTGCATTCCGCGACAGCGCTGATAAAGGTGCATCGCTGGCAGGTGCTCCGGCTCGTCCCCCGCCCGAACGGGAGAATCACGGCTGCGGGTCAGCGCCGGAGTCGCACCGGCTTCCCCCACCACACGACGTGGTTTCAAGTTGTACGTCGACCGTGGGCACGGCGACGCTTCACGGTACACCGGAGGACCGGCGCGCCTCGAAATGACCAGCACCCGGTCCCGCAGTCGCGGACCGGGTGCTGGCGGGATCGTGCAGTGACTCAGGTGAGCTTCTCGAGCACCAGTTCGCGCACCCGACCGGCGTCAGCCTGTCCGCGCATCTCCTTCATCACCGCGCCGATGAGGGCACCGGCTGCAGCCACCTTGCCGTCACGGATCTTGTCGGCGATGTCGGGGTTCTCGGCGATGGCCTTGTCGACGGCCGCCGAGAGTGCACCCTCGTCGGAGACGATCTCGAGTCCACGGGCCGCGACGATCTCCTCGGGCGTGCCTTCACCTGCGAGCAGGCCGTCGAAGACCTGCCGGGCCAGCTTGTCGTTGATCGTGCCGCCGTCGACGAGCTTCTGCACCTGGGCCACCTGCGCCGGGGTGACGCCGAGCTCGGCGACCTCGACACCCGTCTCGTTGGCACGGCGGGCCAACTCGGTGAGCCACCACTTGCGGGCGGCCTGGGGAGCGATGCCCTCCGCGATGGTCTGCTCGACCAGGTCGAATGCTCCAGCGCCCACCGTGTCGCGCATCTCCATGTCGGAGAAGCCCCACTCGGCCTGCAGCCGCGCCCGGCGCAGCCACGGGAACTCAGGGAGGGTGGCCCGCAACTCCTCGACCCATGCGCGCGTCGGGGCCACCGGCACCAGGTCGGGCTCGGGGAAGTACCGATAGTCGTCGGCGTCGGACTTGGGGCGACCGCTGGTGGTGACAGAGGTGTCCTCGTGCCAGTGCCTGGTCTCCTGGAGGATCTTCTCGCCGCCGCCCAGCACCAGGGCGTGGCGGCGCATCTCATAGCCCACGGCCCGCTCGACTGAACGCAGCGAGTTCACGTTCTTGGTCTCGGTACGGGTACCGAGCGTGCCCGAACCCTTCGGCGAGAGCGACAGGTTGACGTCGGCGCGGATCGAGCCCTGGTCCATCCGGGCGTCCGAGACACCGAGCGCGACGATCAGCTCACGGACCGCCGCCACGTAGGCCTTGGCCACCTCCGGTGCCTTGGCGCCCGCCCCGAGGATCGGCTTGGTGACGATCTCGATCAGGGGGATGCCGGCTCGGTTGTAGTCGATCAGGGAGTAGTCGGCGCCCTGGATCCGGCCGGTTGAGCCCCCAACGTGGGTGGCCTTGCCGGTGTCCTCCTCCATGTGCGCTCGCTCGATCTCGACGCGGAAGGTCTCGCCGTCCACGTCCACGTCGAGGTAGCCCTCGAACGCGATCGGCTCGTCGTACTGCGAGGTCTGGAAGTTCTTCGGCATGTCGGGGTAGAAGTAGTTCTTCCGGGCGAAACGGCACCACTCCGCGATCTCGCAGTTGAGCGCCAGGCCGATCCGGATCGCCGCTTCGATGGCCCGGCCATTGACCACCGGCATCGCTCCGGGCAGGCCCAGGCAGACCGGGCACACCTGGGTGTTCGGCTCGCCGCCGAACTCGGTCGGACAGCCACAGAACATCTTGGAGTTCGTGTTCAGCTCGACGTGGATCTCCAGACCCATCGCCGGGTCGTAGCTCTCGAGAACCGCCTCGAAGGACGGCAGGGTCGCGTTGCTCATCGGGCCACCTCCACGGTGCCGGCGGCCTCGAGCCGCGCGTCGAGATCGTCGAGACCGAGGAACGGGCCTCCACGTTGTTGGGCACCCAGCGCCTCGACGGCCGCGCCCACCCGGTAGAGCCGGTCGTCGGCCATCGCGGGTGCCAGGATCTGGAAGCCGACGGGGAGGCCGTCCTCCTCGGCCACGCCGACGGGCACCGAGATGCCCGGGACGCCCGCCAGGTTGGCAGGGATGGTGGCCAGATCGCCCTGGTACATCGCCAACGGGTCGTCGAGCTTCTCGCCCAGGGCCCACGCGGTGGTCGGAGCAGTCGGCGACACGAGCACGTCGACCTGTTCGAAGGCGGCGTCGAAGTCGCGCTGGATCAGCGTGCGAACCTTCTGTGCCTGACCGTAGTAGGCGTCGTAGTAGCCGCTCGACAGGGCGTAGGTCCCGAGGATGATGCGGCGCTTGACCTCGTCACCGAAACCGGCGTCGCGGCTGGCCCGCATGACCTCCTCGGCGCTCGGCGCCTCGACGCCCTCGGGCAGCACCCGCAGGCCGAATCGCATCGCGTCGAACTTGGCGAGGTTGGAGGACGCCTCGCTCGGCATGATCAGGTAGTAGGCGCCCAGCGCGTGCACGAAGTTGGGGCACGACACCTCGATGACCTCGGCTCCCGCCGAGACGAGCTGGTCGACGGTCTCGCGGAACCTCGCCTCGACACCGGCCTGGTAGCCCTCGCCGGAGAGCTCCTTGATGACGCCGACGCGCAGCCCCTTCATGTCACCGGCCGCGCCCTGACGGGCAGCGGCGACGACATCGGGCACCGGTGCGTCGATGCTCGTGGAGTCGAGTGGGTCGTGACCGGCGACCAGCTCGTGCAGCAGCGCTGCGTCGAGCACCGTACGGGTCACGGGGCCGACCTGGTCGAGTGAGTTGGCCATGGCCACGAGGCCGTAGCGCGAGAACGCACCGTATGTGGGCTTCACGCCGACGGTGCCGGTCACCGCTCCGGGCTGCCGGATCGAGCCGCCCGTGTCGGTGCCGAGCGCAAGCGGAGCCTCGAACGCTGCAACGGCAGCGGCCGAGCCGCCGCCGGAGCCGCCGGGGATCCGGTCGAGGTTCCACGGATTGCGCGTCGGACCGTAGGCCGAGTGCTCGCTGGAGGACCCCATCGCGAACTCGTCCATGTTGGTCTTGCCCAGGATCGGCAGGCCCGCCGCCTTGAGCTTCGTGACCACCGTGGCGTCGTACGGCGGGATCCAGCCGTCGAGGATCCTGGAGCCGCAGGTGGTGGGTTGGCCCACCGTGGTGAGCACGTCCTTCACCGCGATCGGGACGCCGTCGAGCGCGCTCAGCGGCTTGCCCTCGGCGCGGCGCGCGTCGGAGGCGGCCGCCTCGGCCAGCGCTCCGTCGGAGTCGACGTGCAGGAAGGCGTGCACGCCGGACTCGGCGGTGCCGTCAACGGCAGCGATCCGGTCGAGGTGAGCCCGGGTCAGCTCGACGGAGGTCACCTCGCCAGCAGCGAGCGCGTCGGCCAGTTCGGCCGCGGTCCTGGTCAGCCACTCGCTCACTGCTCGTCCCCCAGGATCCGCGGCACGCTGAACCGCTGGTTCTCGCTCTCCGGTGCCATCGCCAACGCCTGCTCCGCCGTCAGGCCGGGCGTGACGACGTCTTCACGGAAGACGTTGGTCAGCGGCAGCGGGTGGGAGGTGGCGGGCACGTCGTCACCCGCGACCGCGCCGATCGAGCGCACGGAGTCGAGGATGAGCGACAGTTGCGGGGCAAGGTGGTCGAGTTCGGCATCGGAGAGTTCGATCCGCGCGAGGTTGGCCAAGTGGGCCACCTCGTCGCGGGTGATCTCTGCCGACGCGCCGATCGCAGAGTTCTCGGGCATGGTCCGAATCCTAGTTGGGACCACCGCCAACCGACCGCGCGGCCACCTCCCGGGGACGGAGTCGGCACGACCTGAGGTCAGCGTCGGTGACCGACCAGCCGATCACGCCAAGGCATCGGGCCCACCGGCGAGCAGCGCCTCGAACCCGGCCTCGTCGAGGATGGTGAGCCCGAGCTCCTCCGCCTTTGCGGCCTTGGACCCGGCGCTCTCCCCCACCACGACGAAGTCCGTCTTCTTCGAGACCGATCCCGAGGCCTTGCCGCCACGGGCGATGATCGCCTCCTTGACCGAGTCACGGGTGTAGTTGACCAGTGAGCCGGTCACCACGACGGTGAGCCCCTCGAGGGTGCGCGGGACCTCCTCGTCGCGCTCGTCCTCCATGCGTACGCCGGCCGCGGCCCACTTGTCGATGATCGCTCGGTGCCAACTGGCGCCAGCCTCCTCGTCGTCGAACCAACGACGGACCGAGGCGGCGATCGTCGGCCCCACTCCTTCGACGTCGGCCAGGGCGGCCTCGTCGGCATCGGCGATCGCGGTCATCGAGCCGAAGGCCGTGGCAAGTGCTCGGGCAGCGGTCGGACCGACGTGGCGGATCGACAGCGCGACCACCACCCTCCACAGCGGCACGTCCTTGCGCTCCTGGAGGTTGCCCAGCAGCTTCTCACCGTTGGCGGTCAGCTGCAGGCCCTCCTCCCCTTCTTGGGGGCACGGGTGAACAACGACGTGCGCAACAACTTGTCGATGTCGAGGTCGAAGAGATCCCCCTCGTCGACCAGCACGTCGGGACCGGCGTCCAGCAGGGCCGCGGCCGCCTCCGAGCCCAAGCCCTCGATGTCGAAGGCGCCGCGGCCGGCCACGTGGAAGACCCGCTCCAGCAGCTGGGCCGGGCACGAGCGGTGGTTGGGGCACCGTCGGTCCTTGTCGCCCTCCTTCTGCTCCACCAGCTCGGTGCCGCAGGCGGGGCACGTGGTTGGCGGCACCCACTCCTCGAGGCCATCGGGGCGCAGTGCGGGCACCGCCCCGAGGATCTCCGGGATGACGTCGCCCGCCTTGCGCAGGATCACCGTGTCACCTGGACGCACGTCCTTGCGCTTCACCTCGTAGAAGTTGTGCAGGGTGGCCCGCTCCACCGTCGAGCCGGCCACCTTCGTGGGCTCCATCACCCCGAACGGCGTCACCCGCCCGGTGCGTCCGGTGTTGACCTCGATCGCCAGCAGCTTGGCGTTGACCTCCTCGGGCGGATACTTCCAGGCGATGGCCCAGCGCGGCGCGCGACTGGTGGAGCCGAGCCGGCGCTGGTCGGCGACCGAATCGACCTTGATCACGACACCGTCGATCTCGTGCTCGACCGAGCGTCGGTGCTCGCCGTTGTAGGCGATGAACTCACGCACTGCGGTCAGGTCGGGCAACACCTTGACCCGGTCGGAGGTGGGCAGGCCCCAGGCACGGAGTGCGTCGTAGGCCGTGGACTGCGACGACGGCTCGAAGCCTCGACGCGCGCCGATGCCGTGGCAGACCATGCCGAGAGCCCGGGTGGCGGTGACCTTGGGGTTCTTCTGGCGCAACGAGCCGGCGGCGGCGTTGCGGGGGTTGGCGAACGCCGGCTTGCCGGCGTCACGCATCGATTCGTTGAGGCGCTCGAAGGCCTCCACCGGCAAGAACACCTCACCGCGCACCTCGACCAGCTCCGGCACCGGGAACTCCTCGGTGCCGGTGAGCCGGTGCGGGATGCTCGCGATGGTGCGCACGTTGGGAGTGACGTCTTCGCCCGTGGTGCCGTCACCGCGGGTGAGGGCTCTCACCAGGCGACCGCCCTCGTAGAGCAGGTTGATCGCCAACCCGTCGACCTTCAGCTCGCACAGCAGCGGTGGTGCCTCGACACCGTCGCGTCCCAAGCGGGCGTACCAGACGTCCAGCTCCTCGTCGGAGAAGGCATTGTCGAGGCTCTCCATGCGCTGGAGGTGGTCGACCGGGGTGAAGTCGGTGGAGACCCCGCCCCCGACCTTCTGCGTGGGCGAGTCGGGCGTGCGGAGCTCCGGGAACTCCTCCTCCAGCGACTCCAGCTCGCGCATCCGCACGTCGAAGTCGGCATCGGAGAGGGTCGGGTCGTCGAGCACGTAGTAGCGCCAGCGGGCCTCTTCCACCTCCTCAACCAGGAGGTGGTGACGGTCCTTGGCCTCAGGAGTGGCGGGAACGACCTCGTTGCTCATGGGGTCAATCTTGCCGTGCCGCCCCGACAGGCCCCCGGGCCCCTCGGGCCGCACCGCGGCCGGAGCCCCTGCGGGCCCGTGCGTCACTCGATCACCAGGAGGAGGTCGCCTCCCTCGACGCCCTGCGGCCCCGCGACCGGGACCCGCTGCACCACTCCGGCAACCGGTGCGGTGATCTGGGCCTCCATCTTCATCGCCTCGATCGTCGCGACAACGTCATGCGCCTCCACGTGGGAACCTTCCGAAACAAGGACGGTGACGACGCCGGCGTACGGCGCAGCCACCTGTCCGGGCCGGGAGGTGTCGGCGCGTTCCCGGGCCGGCGTCTCCGACGCGATGGAGCGGTCTCGCACGGTGATCGGTCGCAGCTGTCCGTTGATGGTGCACATCACGGTCCGGAAGCCGCGTTCGTCGGCCTCGCTGATGGACTCCAAGGTGATCAGGAGTGTCTTGCCGGCTTCGAGCTCGACCACGTGCTCGTGCCCGGGACGCAGTCCGTAGAGGTACTCCAACGTGGGCAGCAGTGTCAGCGCACCGTACTGCTCCACGCTCTCCCGGTAGGTCGCAGACGGACCGGGGAAGAGCAGCCGGTCCAGCGTGCCACGGGGCGACGCGGCGAGGTCGGCCTCATCAACCGCCGACAGCGTCACGGCTGCCCGACGTGGTTCACGTCCGGCGAGCGCCCGGGTCCGGAACGGCTCCGGCCAGCCACCGGGCGGGGTCCCCAGCTCCCCGGCGAGGAAGCCGACGACCGAGTCGGGGATGTCGTGCTTCTCCGGCTCCCGGGCGAAGTCCGACGGGTCGACGCCGCTGCCCACCAGGTGCAGGGCGAGATCGCCCACGACCTTGGAGGTCGGCGTCACCTTGATGATGTTTCCGAGGATCTGGTTGGCGGCTGCGTACGTCGTCTCGACCTCCTCGAACCTCTCGCCCAGTCCGAGCGCGATCGCCTGCTGCCGGAGATTGGAGAGTTGCCCGCCCGGGATCTCGTGGGTGTAGACCCGCCCGGTCGGAGCCGGGAGTCCCGACTCGAACGGCGCGTACGTTCGGCGCATCGCCTCCCAGTAGGGCTCGAGCGCGCAGACCGCGTCCAGATCGAGTCCCGTCTCCCGGGCAGCGTGGTCCGTCCCGGCCACCAGTCCCGACAACGAGGGCTGCGAGGTGTTGCCGGCCATCGGCGCGCTCGCTGCGTCGACGGCGTCGACACCGGCGACGATGGCTGCCAGCAGGGTTCCCGACTGGCCCCCGGCCGTGTCATGGGTGTGCAGGTGCACGGGGAGCTCGAACTCCTCCCGCAGCGCCAGCACCAGCCGCCGTGCCGCGGGGCCACGGAGCAACCCCGCCATGTCCTTGATCGCCAGCACGTGCGCGCCGGCAGCAACGATCCGCTCCGCCAGCCGAAGGTAGTAGTCGAGGGTGTATGTCTCCTCCGCCGGATCGTTGAGGTCGCCGGTGTAGCACAGCGCCACCTCGGCCACGGCGGTTCCGGTCCGGAGCACCGCGTCGATCGCGGGACGCATCTGCTCCACGTCGTTGAGCGCGTCGAAGATCCGGAAGACATCGATGCCCGAGCGGGTCGCCTCGGCGACGAAGGCGTCGGTCACGGCCACGGGGTAGGGCGTGTACCCGACCGTGTTGCGACCACGGAGCAGCATCTGCAGGCAGACGTTCGGAATCGCCTCACGGAGACCCTCGAGTCGCTGCCACGGATCCTCGGCCAGGAAGCGGAGTGCCACGTCGTGCGTGGCACCTCCCCAGGCCTCCACGCTGAGCAGCTGAGGAGTGAGCCGAGCGACATGGCCAGCCACGTCGAGCAGGTCGCGGCTACGGACCCGCGTGGCAAGGAGTGACTGGTGAGCGTCGCGGAAGGTGGTGTCGGTGACCCCGACCGTGTCCTGTTCCCTCAGGTGCCGCGCGAACCCTTCGGGACCGAGGCGGCCGAGCAGCTGCCGCGAACCCTCCGGTGGCGTCGACGTCAGGTCGACGGGAGGCAACTTGGCCGCCGCCGGCACCGTCACCGGAGCGACGCCGTACGGCTGGTTCACGGTCACGTCCGCCAGCCACGCGAGCAACTTGGTTGCTCGGTCCGCGCTGGAGCGTGCCGTGAGCAGGTGCGGGTGGTCCTCGATGAAGGAGGTGGTCAGTCGGCCGGCGACGAAGTCCGGCTCGTCCAGCACCGCCTGGAGGAACGAGATGTTGGTGGCCACGCCACGGATCCGGAACTCGGCGATGGCACGGCGGGCCCGGGTCACCGCCGTGTGGAAGTCGCGCCCCCGGCAGGTCAGCTTCGTGAGCATCGAGTCGAAGTGGGCACTCACGTCGGCGCCGGTGTAGGCGGTGCCGCCGTCGAGCCGGACCCCGGATCCACCGGGCGAACGGTAGGCGGTGATGCGCCCCGTGTCGGGCCGGAACCCGTTGGCGGGATCCTCCGTGGTGATCCGGCACTGAAGGGCAGCGCCACGCACCAGGATCCGCTCCTGGGCAAGCCCGAGATCGGCCAGTGTCGCCCCGGCCGCGATCCGTAGTTGCGCCCGGACCAGGTCCACGTCGGTGACCTCCTCGGTCACCGTGTGCTCGACCTGGATCCGTGGGTTCATCTCGATGAACGCATAGGAACCGTCCGGTCCGAGGAGGAACTCGACGGTTCCTGCGTTGACGTAGCCGATGGCGCGGGCGAAGGTGACCGCGTCGGCGCACATCCGGTCACGGAGCTCGGGGTCCAGCCCGGGAGCTGGCGCGATCTCGACGACCTTCTGGTGACGCCGTTGGACCGAGCAGTCGCGTTCGAAGAGATGGATCACCTCACCGTCGGCGTCCGCCAAGACCTGGACCTCGATGTGCCGGGGGTCCGCCATTGCCTGCTCGACGAAGACCGTGGGGTCACCGAACGCCGCCTCGGCTTCCCGCATGCAGGTGGCGATCGCGTCGGCGAGTGCTGCGGGCTCATCCACCCGTCGCATGCCCCGGCCACCACCGCCTGCGACCGCCTTGACGAAGACCGGGAACGGCAACGCGGCGGCGGCGCGGAACAGCTGTTCCGGGTCGGCAGACGGCGGCACGCTCGCCAGCACCGGGATGCCGGCACTCCGCGCAGCCTCGACCGCCCGTGCCTTGTTTCCGGTGAGGGCAAGGACCTCTGCGTCGGGCCCGACGAAGGTGATTCCCTCCTTCGCACAGGCCGCGGCGAGATCCGGGTTCTCGGACGCGAACCCGTAGCCGGGGTAGACGGCGTCCGCGCCGGCCCGCAGTGCGGCTTGGACCACCAGTTCAGGATCCAGGTATGCCCGCACCGGGTGCCCGGGCTCACCGATCTGGTAGGCCTCGTCAGCCTTCAGCCGGTGCTCGCTGTTGCGGTCCTCCCACGGGAAGACGGCCACCGTGCGCACGCCGAGCTCACACGCCGCCCGGAAGGCTCGTACGGCGATCTCACCGCGGTTGGCGACCAGGACCTTGTGGAACATCGGCGCATCTCCTCGGACGTGTCGTGGGCCTGCGGTCACGCAGGATCTGTGGGAGGGGTCAGTGGCCCCTCGAGCTTCGCCAGCAGGTCGGCGCGCGGCGGCGTGAAGAAGTCGATGTTGATGCAGGGGCCCTGGGTCGGCTCCACGTAGTGCTCCGCTCCCCTGGGCACCAGGAGGAAGGAACCCGGCCCCATCTCGTTGGGCGTCCCATCGACGTAGTAGTTGCACCGGCCCTGCGCGATGAAGACCAACTGGTCGAAGTCCTCATGGCGGTGCGGGTTCAAGGTCATCCCGACCTCCAGCTCGTGGTGGGCGATCATCACCTCGTCGGTGGAGAAGATCCGCCGTCGTACCCCTGGCCGCACCTCCCGCTGGGGGATGTCGTCCCAGTTGACGACCTTGCCGAACAGGTGGGGGTTGAGCGTGCTCATGGCTCCTCCAAGTGGTGGTTGGTCAATCGATGTGTGGCGCAGTGAGCTCGTGCAGCGCGGTGGCCAACAGCTGGAGGTCGGAACCGATCACGACATATCCCGCGCCGTCCAGCGCCGCGGCGTCCGCACTGCTCGCGGCCCAGCCGCCGAAGTTGACTCCGGCGCGCTCGGCAGCGCGACGGATCTCCCCCACCGCGCGGTCGAGCTGCTCTCGATCCGGAAGTCCCAGGTGGACCGCCAGGTCCGTGACCCCCACGAACGCGACGTCGAGGCCGGTCAGGACCTTGCTCAGGTCGCCCTCGACATCGGACTCGATCTGTCCCACCAGCACCGGAGGAGACTCCTGTTCCCGCTCCAGGTAGTCCGCGAGCGCGGTCCGGCCGAACCCCGCAGCCCGGTTGGCGAGGCTGACCGACCGTTCGCCGCGCGGCGCGTGATGACAGGCATTCTGCAAGGTCCTGGCCTCTTCGTGGGAGCGCAGCGAGGACAGTTGGATGCCCGCCGCGCCGTTCTCCAGCAGCCGCGCGACCAGACCGTGGTCCACCGAGGGCAGCCGGACCAGTGCCGGGAACCCGACACCATCGGCATGACGGACCAGTCCGATGGCATCGTGCTCCCCCAACGTGGAGTGCTCGAGATCGACGACGACGAAGTCCAGCCCAGTCGCAGCGGCAACCTCGATGACGTCCGCCGAAGGCAGCTTCACGAAGGTGCCGCGCAGCTGCTCTCCCGCCGCCAACCCCGCGCGCAGCCTCGCGCGTGCCTGGTGCACGGAGGTCACGCCGAAGCTGCCCCGCGCCACGGGGTGGTCTCGACGAACGCGCCACGGTGCAGGACCGTGGTCGGCTCCAGTCGCGGAGCGGTGATCTGGTTCCCGGAGGCATCGGGGAGCACGACCTCGGCGGTCTCGGTCAGCACCGTCACGTGTGCCGGCCCGCCCACCACCAAGCGGCCATAGCCTTCGCCCGCGAGTCCGAGGAGCTCGGCCGGGACCACGGTCGCCCGTCGGATGCACTCCTCCAACGGGGCTCCGAGAGCGAGCAGCTTGGAAATGCTGGTGGTCAGGTCGAAGACGGGGCCGTGCCAGTTCCGTGCACTGGTGTCGGAGCTCAGGAGGTCAGGCAGGAAGCCGTCCGCGATGGCGCGTCGTGCCACCTCGAAACTCAGGTTGCTGCGACCGTGCGCGGAGTCGAAGAGAACACCGCGTTCCCGTGCCTCCATCACCTCGGGCAGCACCCGATCACCATCCAGGATGCCGTGCGGCTTGCCGGTGTAGCAGTGGGCGACGATGTCACCGGGACGCAGGTACTCGAGCACCGCCGGCAACGGCTCCTCGGTCTCACCGATGTGCATCATCAGCGGCAGCCCTGCTTGCTCGGCAAGGTCGATCGACTTCTTGAGCAACGTCCTCCACCGCGGACCGACGACGTCCTCGGAGAGCCGAATCTTGAAGCCACGCACGACGTCCGGGTTGGCCTCCGCCGTGGCGAGCGCGTCCTCGACGTTCAGGGTGTCGGGGTTGAGCAACTCCCCGAACCGGAAATCGATCAGGCCGAGGACCGACACGTTGAGGAAGTTCACCACCCGCATCTGGTTGCCCTCGACGGTCAGCTTGCGGAAGGCGTCGAAGGTGGATGCTCCCGCCGTGCCCGCGTCCGCGACTGCGACGACGCCGCGACGCAGATGGGCCTCGTCGGCCGGGGCACCGACCTTCGAGACGTGCTGGAAGATGTGGCTGTGTCCCTCGACCAGGCCCGGAACGACCAAGGATCCGGCACAGTCGACGACGGTGGCGCCGTGGCTGGCCAGGTCGGGCCCGATCGCTGCGATCTGCTCCCCGCTGACGGCGACGTCGCAGCGCTGGTTGAGACCCGAGGCCGGGTCGAGCACGGTGCCGGCGGCAAGCACGAGGTCGTACTGCGGATGGTTCGAGACGGTCATGTCGACTCCTTGGTCGGCCAAAGGTGAGGATGGGTACGCCGACGCCCGGACGTCGGCGGCGGATCAGGTGTGACCGTCGACCACTGTGGTGATCAGCGGCAGCAGTGGACCGATCTCGATGCGGATGCGGTCGCCGGGGACCAGGAAGCATCCGCGGTCCTGTCCGGTGCCCGCCGGCGTCCCGGTGAGGACGACGTCACCAGGACGCAGAGGGGTGTGTCGGGAGATGCGGGCGAGGAGCTCCGGCACCTGGAAGATGAAGCCGGCGCTCGTGTCGTCCTGCTGCAGCTCGTCGTTGACCCAGGACCGGACCGGGATGTCGTCACGTTGCGCGAACTCGTCGACGGTGCACACCGAGGGGCCGAGCGGCTTGAATCCTGGGAAGCTCTTCGCCAGCACAGGAGTTGCGGTCGCCCGCATCACGTCACGGGCCGTCATGTCGTTGGCCGATGTGATGCCGGCGATGCAGTCCCACACCTGACTCTCCGAGGCCCGGTAGAGCGGCCGGCCGATCACGAGCGCGATCTCGGCCTCGTAGTCCATCTCCTCGGTCACTCCTGCGGGCACCGCGACTCGAGCGCCGGGGGCCGCAACGGAAGTCGGTGCCGCCAGGAAGAGGATCGGGTCCGTCGGCAGGTCCCGGCCGGCACGAGCCGCCTTGGAGCGGTAGTTGAGGCCCACCCCCAGAGCGCGCCCGGAGTGCCCAGCGGCGCAACCATCTCGGCGCCGGCGAGCGGGACTCGCGAACGCACCGAGGCAGTGGCCAGCGGGGCGAAGGAACCGGCGTCCGCCAACACCGCACCGAGGTGTGGGAACGGCGTGTCCAGCAACGCGACCTCGTCGGATTCGAGGCGGCCGATACCGGCGTCAGTCGTCACCAGGTGCATGTGACGTATCTTCTAATGCGAGATGATGTCTTGTCAACTGAAACGCTTGGCCGTGTTCAAAGGGGCCCAAACAACGTCCGTCATGCCACCTCTTCACGTCACGATCAGGCTTCTGACCTGCGCAAATGAAAGACGCGGCAACACCGTTTCGGTGTTGCCGCGTCCGTCGTTCACCGCGCGCCAACCATGGGCGCCGGGCCGTCCCAATGATCAGAGATCAAGCACGATCCGGTCCGTGGCGGACCTGCTGACGCAGATCATCATCGAGGTGCCGCGGGCGCGCTCCTCCTCCGTCAGGACCTCGTCGCGATGCTCGGGCCTGCCAGCCAGGACCCGCGTCTCGCAGGAACCACAGAAGCCCTTCTCGCAGTCATAGTTGAGACCGGGAAGCTCCTCACGCACCACTTCGATCAGGCGCTTGTCGACAGGTACGTCGAGCACCTTGCGCGTTCGGGCGAGCTCCACCTTGAACGGACGGTTGTCGTCCGTCGAGGCCAATCGCGCCTCCATCTCGTCGCTCGCCGCAAAGCGTTCGACGTGCAACTGCGACCGGCGCCCCAGTTGGTCGCACACCTCCTGCACGGCATTGATCATCGCGCTGGGACCACAACAGTAGATCGCGGTCCCCGGCCCCGCTCGACCGATGATCGCCTCGAGGTCGGGCACCCCTCGCTCGTCCTGGGGAACCAGGTCCACCTCCACGCCGGGCAGGTCGCCGAAGCGGTCGGCAAAGGCCATCGAGCCCCGCGAGCGGCCGCCGTACACGACGATGCTCTGCTTGCCGCGCCCCGATGCCGCGCGCGCCATGGCCAACAGCGGCGTCACGCCGATGCCACCGGCCAGGAAGAGATAGTCCTCGGCATCGACGAGCGGGAAGTGGTTGCGCGGGCCGCGGACGGTCAGTCGGGTCCCGGGCGCGGCGATCTCGTGCATTTCGACCGACCCACCCCGACCGGCCTGCTCCCGCAGCACGGCGACCTCGTAGACCCCGCGATCCCCCGGTACGCCACACAGCGAGTACTGGCGCAGCCGCCCCGACGGCAGGCGGAACTCCAGGTGCGCGCCAGGCGACCATGCGGGCAGCACCGAGCCGTCGGCCGCTGCCACCGCGACGCTGATCACGTCGTCGGCCTGGTCGCACACCTCTTCGACCACCACCTCGAAGGTGTCCGCAACGTGCTCGGAGGCAGCGGTGAACTGCTGGACCTGGGTCCCGACGCGGGGGCCTGGCGTGAAGGTTGCCGGGATGACGTCCCAGCCCATGTGATTGCCGCGGGACGGGTACCCCACCAGTCCGCTGCGATCCACCCGGTAGTCGGGCAACCTGGTCAGCACCTGCTGGATCATCTCCTGGAACATGGCCCGAGCCAGGTGGGAGCCCGGGCACCGGTGCGTCCCGATCCCGAAGGTCAGGTGGCGACTCGCGTCGCGGTCCAGCTGGACCTGCTCCGGGCTGGGGAAGACCGCCGGGTCGTGATTGGCTGCGAACCACGGAACCAGCACGCGTTCGCCAGCACTGACCGGGCAACCGCCGATCTCGGTGTCGGCCGTGGCGGTGCGGGCCATTGCGGTGACGGACCCGTAGCGCCGGAGGAACTCGTCAGTGCCGTCGATCAGGAGGTCCGGCGCCTGGATCAGCTGCTCACGCATCTCCGGGTGCTCGTCCAGATGGACGAGCACGGACCCGGTGAGCGACGTGGTGGTGTCGACGCCGCCGGAGATGGCGATCCCGATGACGGACAGCAGCTCGGCGTCGGTGAACAGCGAGCCGTCCGCCTTGCGCTGCTGGAGCAGGAGCGAGATCGTGTCGTCCCCCGGC
>NZ_JAKGRW010000006.1 GCF_021555175.1 Nocardioides alcanivorans
AACCCGGGTGGCCGCCGGCAACCGGAGCCGTCGGCACGATGGACTCCGCCACGGATGACGGCCGGCTACCTGACCAGCCGCAAGCAGTTCGGCGTCACCCTCAACAACTTCCAGTCGCTCACCTTCCGGGCCGCCGACCTCTACATCGCCCTGAGCTCACCCGGAGCCTGGTCGGCTGGGCCACGATGGTCGAGGCAGAGGCGCCCGAGGAACTGGCCGAGGCCAGCACCCGGGCAGCCTTCCAGGTCGCCAAGGCTGGCCGGCTCATCGGCCACGAGTCCATCCAGTTGCACGGCGGCATCGGCATGACTGCCGAATACGCGATCGGCGCCCACACCGCGCACCTGTTCACGCTCGAGCAGTGGCTCGGAACCGGCGGCCACCACCTCAGTGCCCTGGCGGCGACGGTGGCCGACCACGGGGAGGTCGAACCGATCCGTTGACCGACCGCCCCACTCGTCCATGGTTTGGGAGGACCATGGACGATGTGGGGGTGCCTGACTGGCCGGTCGTCCCGCTCTTCTGCTTCCTGTTCGTGCTCGCATGCGTGCGCGGCGGAGCGACGTACGCCGTGGGCCGTGGGGTCCGCAGCGCGGCCGACCGCAGGAGCCATCTCGCCGAGAGCGAGAAGATCATCCGCGGTGAGACGATCGTGCGCAGGTACGGCGCACCTGCGGTCACCGCCTGCTTCTTGACCGTGGGGCTCCAGACCGCGGTGCTGGCGGCGGCCGGGTCGCTGCGCATGCCGCTCCCCGCTTCGCTCCGGCGCTCGCGATCGGCGCCCTCTTCTGGGCGACGATCTATGTCACGATCGGGTTCGCCGTCGTCGAGGCCATCTGGGGTGGCCGCGCCTGGGTCCCGTTGGCGGTTGCCGCCGGACTCCTCCTGCTCGCCTGGCTGGGCAGCCGGGCCCGTCGCCGCTTTGCCGCCGACGACGAGGCATAGTCCCGGACGAACTTGTAGTGAAACGCGGCGGGGACTACAAATTCGTCAGGGACTATCGCGGTGGGCGGGCGGCGCCCGGGGTGGTCAGCTACGCGCCGCGCGGATCATCTCCTCACGGGGCACGACCTTGATCCGTTCGCGACCACCCGACTCCCCGAGCGCGAGTTCGTGGGCGTCGAGGCGCAGCCAGTCCTCGTGGGTCACGACGTCCACCCCGCGGGCGGCCAGGTGCTCGAGGATCGACTCACGCGCCGGCGACTCCGGCACCGGGATGCCGTCGAGATCGTCGAGGAGGCTCCGGATGGTCTCGGCCGCATCCGACTTGGTGTGCCCGATGAGCCCGACCGGGCCGCGCTTCACCCATCCGGTGGCATACACGCCGGGGACCGCCATCCCGTCGAGGTCGAGCACCCGGCCGGCATCGTTCGGGACCACACCTGCGGCGTGGTCGAAGGGCAGGTCGGGCAGGTGCGACGAGAGGTAGCCCACCGCCCGGTAGACGGCTTGGACCGGGGTCTCGACGTACTCCCCGTGCCGACCGCGTTGCCGGTGCCGTCGAGCTGGGTCCGCTCGGTGCGGATCGCCTCGACCCGCCCCTCTCCCAGCAACGCGACGGGTGCGTGGCACAGGTGGAGGTGGATCCGATGCGCGGCACCCGTGGGTGTCGCCTCCAGATACTTCAGCAGGGTGTCCACGACGAGCCTGACGCCCTTGTTCGAGCTGATGACCGACTGGCTGGCCTCATCGATCTGGAAGCCGTCCTCCTCCACCAGCACGTCGACACTCGGGGAGTGGGAGAGTTCCCGCAGCTCCATGGGCGAGAACTTGACCTGCGCCGGACCGCGACGGGCGAAGACGTGCACGTCCTTGGCCCGGTTGGCGGCAAGACCACGATGGACGTTGTCGGCGATCTCGGTGGTGAGCTGTTCGTCTGCCGGCTTGGCGAGCATCCGGGCGACGTCGAGCCCGACGTTGCCGGCCCCGATCACCGCAACCGACTCGGCATCCAGGGTCCAGTCCCGCGGCACGTCCGGGTGACCGGCATACCAGGAGACAAAGTCGGCGGCACCATGGCTGCCGGGAAGGTCGATGCCGGGGATGTCCAGAGGACGATCCGTGGCGGCACCGGTCGCCACGATGACGGCGTCGTAGTGGTGCTGCAGGTCGGTCAGCTTCAGATCGGTGCCGAACTCCACGTTGCCCAGGAAACGGATCCGCGGGTTCGCGAGCACCCGGCCCAGGGCCTTGATGATCTCCTTGATCCGTGGATGGTCCGGCGCCACGCCATAACGCACCAGACCGTACGGCGCGGGAAGCCGGTCGAGGACGTCGACCTCCGCTGCGTCGTACTCCTTGGTCAAGATGTCAGCGGCATAGATGCCGGCAGGGCCGGCGCCGACGACGGCAACACGGATGGGGCGCATGAAGACTCCTCGCATCGAGATTCAGATAAGGCAAGCCTTACCTAAATGCGAGGGTGGGCCAACGTGATGCCCGACACAGCTCCTCAGGCGAGTGCGGCACGCTCCCTGAGTGCGTCCTCGAGCAGGCCCACCAAGGCCTCGACCTGGATGTCGGCGGAGTCGACGATCTCCTCGTCGGAGCCGTCCAACGCTCGGGCCGCCAGGCTCGCCTTGGAGTCGATGAGTTGGGCGATGCGGGCGTCGATCGTCTGCGCCGCGATGAGCCGCCACGCGGTGACCGGCTCGGTCTGGCCGATGCGGTGCACCCGGTCGATGGCCTGGGTCTGCTCGGCATTGGTCCACGAGAGCTCGGCGAGCACCACGTTGGACGACACCTGCAGGTTGAGGCCGACCCCAGCCGCGGTCAACGAGCAGACGATGACCTTGACCTCGGGATCGTTGACGAAGGCATCGATCTGGTTCTGTCGCGTGGTGCTCGACTGATCGCCGCGCACCGTGGCATAACGGATGCCACGCTGCTCGAAGTAGGCCTGCGCGGTGTCCATGACGTCGATGTGCTTGGCGAAGAAGACGACCTTGCCGGTGCTGTGCGCCAGTTGCGCGGCATAGTCCGCGGCCATGGTGACCTTGGCGCGACCGATCTCGCGCACCATCGAGAAGACGTTGCCGCCGGTGGAGGCGCCGTTGGCGTCGTTGACCTCCCAGCCCGCAACGCGGCGGACCAGGTCGAGGTCGATCTCGCCAGCATCGAACTCTTCGCCCGCCTTGGCTGCCTTGGCAGCACGGGTCGCGATCGCAGCGTCGTAGCGCTGCATGAGGCGGGTGGCCAGTTCGCGCTCGGCGTCACGGATGGAGCGGCCGAGAGCGCCCTCGAGCTCGACCGGGAGGTCCGCCACCCGGCGGGCAGGGATGTCGGAGGCGACGTCGACCTTGCGACGCCGCACGATCCCCTGATCGACCACCGCTGAGCGAGCTGCCGGATAGAAGGCGTGGTCGATCGGGGTCAGACCGGTGCGCTCCAACGCCGCCATCAGCGGACGGGTGGGCACCTTCTGGTCGATCCAGCCGAGGAACTCCCACACGGCCCGGAAGTCGTCGACGTCATTGATGAGCGGGGTGCCGGTCAGCGCCATCATCAGCGGGTTCCCGCTACGACGGCGGAGCCGGTCGGCGATGTCGAGCACGTTGCGGGAGCGCTGCGACTTGCGGTTCTTGATGAAGTGGGCCTCGTCGACCACCATGCCGCGGAAGCCATGGTTGCCCATCCAGTCGACGTGGCGGTCGAGGACCTCGTAGTTGACGACCACGATGTCGGCGAACCCGTCCATCGACTCGCCGTCGCCGTGGATCACGGTGACGTTGCGGTGCGGGGTCCACGCCTTGGCCTCGCGCGCCCAGTTGGTCTTGACGACGTTGGGGACGACGCAGAGCAGCGGATAGGCCCCCGCGGCCTCCGCTGCCAGCAGCGCCTGCGCCGTCTTGCCCAGACCGGGCTCGTCGGCCAGCAGGAAGGTGCGGTGCCCCTTGGCTGCCGAGGAGATCACCTGGGCCTGGTGGAGCATGAGCTCTCGGCCGCTGGGCGTGGTCGTGGTGAGCGGCTCGGGCAGCTCCATGGAGGAGCGAGCACCCGGCTTGGCCTGTTCGAAGGAGTTGAGCAGTGGCTCGATGAGCTCCCACCCGATGAGGCGCCGCTCCTGCGGCATCTCGACCGGGGTGAGATAGACGGGGGCCCGGAACGGCTGGGCCAGTTGGGCTGCGCGGACGCTGGGCGGCGTGACCTGACGCTCGTGGCGGGCGACGGCCTCGGGGTCCTCCGGGGCCGGCTCCTTCTCGGGCGGCGGCTGCATGCCGCCTGCGATCTGCATCTCGCGCATCATCCGCTTGGCGGACTCGGACACCTCGGCCTCGTCGGCCAGGAGGTGGAAGAACTGGGGCTCACTGGCCGCTGTCTGGGCAAGGATCGTGGCGATCCCGTCGAGCCGTTTGAGCTGGCCGTCGCGCTGGGCCTCGGAGAGGTCGGTGTCGGCCTTGACCCGCTTGCGCTCATCGCGCGCGAGCAGGGCGATCACTTGGAACTTGGTGTGCGTGGTGGTGCTGATCTGGCGCCGCTGGACGTCATGTTCGACCTCGCGGACGGCCTTGGCGAGCACAGGAAGGATGCCCTCGTTGTCCCGTTGCTTGCGCCCTCCGCCGCTGCGGTTCTGGCGTCGCTGTGCCAATCGACTCTCCTCGTACGTCGCCTCTTGCGACTGCGGGACCCCCACCTCGACGGCGAGCGGCCAACTCCTGCGCCGTCCCAGCGGGACGGGCGCCCGAGGCATCGAGGATGCTCGGGATGGAACTACCCGGGTCTGCGAGAACTGCTCGCTGTGGAGTGTGAGTCGCGGTGACCGTTCGCGGAAGGTGCCCGGCAAGGTCGGTCAGGACCCGGCAACGCGTTCGATGCTACCTGACCCCGGGCTCCTCACACGATTCGAGTCACCCCCGGAGCCGGCGGGTGTGCTCGAGGTGGACCTCGCGCATCTGCTCGGCCAGTGCCGGCACCGGGCCGAGCACCTCCACGTGTGGCGCGATCTCCCGGGCCGGGATCGCGGCGACAGGTCCGTCCGGCCAGCCGAGCTCCCGCCGCCACGTGGTGAGCTGGGCCGACGAGGCGACGTACACGATGCGGCCGAGGCCCACCCAGCCGTGCGCGGCCGCGCACATGGGGCAGTGCTCGCCCGAGGTGTAGACCGTCGAGACGGACCGCTCCTCGGGAGTGAGGTGTTCGGCCGCCCAGCGGGCAAGCTCGAACTCCGGATGCCGGGTGCTGTCCCCGCCCGCCGTCCGGTTGATGTCCTCGGCCCGCACCAGCCCCTCACCGTCCACGAGCACCGAGCCGAAGGGCTCCTCCCCTGCCGCCATGGCGTCCCGTGCCAGTTCCACGCACCGCTCGAGGTGTTCGAGGTCCGCTGCCGTGAGTTCACGCATGGACCGAGGCTAGGCCCACGTGCACCGAAACACATCCGCAGGGGGTTTGCCCGCGCTCCGTTCGCGGTAGGACGAGCATTGGCCCGCGGTCGGCGGGAGAGTTCGTGAGGGGAGCCCCGATGTCCGCGAGGCGCATACGCCTGTCCGTCGTCACCGTGCTGGTGGCACTGCTCGGCACCTGGTTGGTCGCCGTACCAGCCGAGGCTGCTGCGAAGGGGGTCGTGACCGGTAAGGTTCTCGGACAGCTGGCAGGCCAGTCGGCCAAGCCCGAGGCCGGGGCGTGGATCGCCCTCGACCGGCTGAATGCCGACGGCTTCCACGACAACGCCTACCGCTCGGGCAACACCAACGCCAACGGCGTCTTCACGATCAAGGACGTGCCCAACGGCAAGTACCAGGTGCGGATCTATCCCAGCAACGATGCTCTCGGCTACGAGTACTACAAGAACAAGTGGAGCCCTTACGGCTCCAGCTACGTCACCGTCAACGGCGGCAAGGTCACCCTCGCCAACGTGGTGCTCGAGCAGCCCGGATGGATGACCGGCAAGGTCACCGGACCGACGACCGCCGAGATGAAGGACGTCTCGGTGATGGTGCAGGACTCCCCAGCAGCGGCGGTTACGGGTTCACGGTCAACTCCAACGGCACCTACGACACCCGCACCGGCGAATGGACCGGCAACACGATCCCCGGTTCCTACGTGATCAGCGCCAGCTACAGCGGCTATCAGGCCGACGACCCCGTCTACACCAGCCCGTCGGCGACGGTGAAGGTCTCGGCCGGCAAGGCGACGAAGGTGCCCGACCTGGTGCTCAAGCGCCGCAAGACCGTGGTGTTCACCGCGACCGACAGCGCCAACCGTCCGTTGAAGTACGCCCCCGTCGGCCTGTGGATCCAGCAGAAGGCCGGCGGCCCCTACCAGTCCGCCCAGTACGGCCCGATCGAGACCGATGCGAACGGCAAGTTCCGTCTCGTCGAGGGACGCAACTACAAGGTCAAGTTCTATCCCGACAAGAACACCCCCGCCGGCAACGTCGCCGAGTACTGGGACGGTCCCTCCGGGACCGGTTCCTACGCGTTGCAGGACGCCACGGCCATCACCTGGCCCAGCAGTGCAGCAGTGAAGCGCTCCTACACCGTGAAGCTGGGCGCGGCACCCGCGATCAAGCAGGGCAAGGTCAAGGTCAAGGGCACGCCGAAGGTGGGCAAGAAGATCAAGGTGGCCACCAGCAAGTGGCCCGGCAACGCCAAGCTCCGCATCCAGTGGGAGCAGGACGGCGTTCCCATCAAGAAGGCCACCAAGCGCAAGCTCAAGGTGACCAACAAGATCGCCAAGGCCACCAAGATCGAAGCGCGCGTCACCGCGACCCGCGCCGGCGACCGAGCCGTCGACAACGTGAGCGCGCCGAAGGTCATCAAGAAGCTCGCGATGAAGGCGAAGAAGCCGAGGGTCTCCGGGAAGGCCACGGTGGGCAAGAAGCTCACCGCGAAGCCGGGAGCGTGGCAGCCCAAGAAGGTGAAGTTCTCCTACCAGTGGCTCCGCGGCGGCAAGCCGATCAAGGGCGCGACCAAGAAGACCTACAAGTTGAAGGCCGCTGACCGGAAGAAGCGGATCCAGGTCAAGGTCACCGGCAAGCTCGGTGGCTACAAGACGGTGACCAAGGCCAGCGGCAAGACCGCGAAGGTCAAACGCTGAGCTGACCCCGAAGGCCACAAGCGTCGATGCCCGTGCAGCTGCTGCTGCACGGGCATCGACGTCTTGCGGTTCAGCGGGTCACTTGGTGACCTTCACCTGCTGCTTGGCGGTGGCAGTGCCGCCGGCGCCGGTCGCCGTGACGACGACCTTCAGCTTGCCCTTCTTCGCATTCTTGACCTTGACCTTCACGACGCCACCCTTGGTGGGGGCGTTCTTGCTCGCGAGGGTCTTCGCGCCCTTCTTGACCGTCACCTTGACCTTGGTCGCGGACGAGGCGGCAACCGCGACCTGCAGACCCTGCTTCTTGATCTGCTTGACCGAGATCTTCTTGACCGCAGCGACCGAGGCGGCCGGCTTCGGGGTGGCGGGCGTCGGCGTACCGACCTCGCTCGGGGTGCGCCCCAGCATCGTCGCGAAGAGGTCGGTCTGGTCGATCACACCGGTCACGTTGGCGGCCTGCGGGCCGGAGGCGGCGACCCGGATCTGGGTGCCGGTGTGGTTGGAGCCCGACTCGGCGGTCGAGTAGGCCACCGTCATCGGGTCGCCGTCGGCGGTCTGGACCGTCGCGGTCTGGCGGCCCTCGCCGGCGCTGCCGACGATCTGGGTGGAGTGGCCGTGGTCACCGGTGACGATGATCAGGGTGTCGGGGTTCTGCTCCTGGTAGTCGAGCGCGACCTGGACGGTCTCATCGAGCGACTTGAGGTCGCCGATGGCGCCGCAGATGTCGGAGGCGTGCTCCTGCTTGTCGATCATGGCGCTCTCGGCCTGCAGGAAGAAGCCCTCGTCGTTGTCGAGGAGCTCGATGGCCTTCTTCGTCATGTCGGCAATGCTCGGCTGGTCGCCGCGATCGGCCTCGGTGCACCGGGTGTCCGGCCCACCCACGCCGCCGGGCTGGGCGACCAGCGGCTCGTAGATCGGGGTCATGTTGCCGCCGGTGAAGAGGCCGAGCACCGGACCGTCCTCGAGGGAGTTGATCGCCTCCATCGAGTCCTTGTCCTCGACGAGCCGGTAGCCGTGCTCGGACTCGGCGTACTCCTTGACGGTCGGTCCCGCGTCCGTGGCCTGGTTGTAACGGTTGAGGCCGCCGCCCATGAGCACGTCGATCTTGTTGTCGACGAGCTGCTCCGAGATCGAGCCCTTGCCACCTTCGGACTTCTTGGCCGACGTGCAGTTGGCCATGTCCGCCGGGCCCTGGCAGGCGCGGGCGTTGATGTGCGAGGCCGCCGCGGCCGGCGTGGCGTCGGTGATCTCCGCGGTGGAGACGTTGCCGACGAGCTTGCCGTCCTGCTTGAACTGCTCGAGGACGGTTCCGTAGTCCTCGCCGGGGACGTTGGCCGCGGTACTCGGTCCCTGCGAGATACGACCGTCGATGGTCTTCTTGCCGGTCGACCAGGCCGAGGCCGTCGGGGCGGAGTCGGAGACGTAGGCGATCGGGTAGTCCGGGCCCTCACCCGCCTTGTAGCCGTGCGTCGTCATGGCACCCGTGAACGGAAGCGCGTCCAGCGCCGCGAAGCGGCCGCTGGCGCCGTGCTCGTAGTTGCGCGCCGCGGTGATGACGGAGTCGTCCATGCCGTCGCCGATGATCAAGATGACGTTGCGAGGCTTGGAGGGGTCGATCTGGGAGGCAAGGTCTGCGGACTTCTCGTCCGAGAAGCCAGTCGGGTACTGCGTGAGCTCTGCCTGAGCAGCGATCGTGCCAACGAGCACCAGCCCCGCTGTGGCAGCGGCGGCGAGCGCGAAACGTTTGCGTCCGAGCACGGGTGTTTCCTTCCGTTGAAGTGGTCTGGACCGCACGGAACCGGTGACACACGACTCGTTGGGAGCCTCAGGGCGACATCTCGGTGTCCATTGGGTGACCACTCGTGCAGACGCAGGGGTGACGAACGCCTGGGGTGGGCCCAGAAATCACCTGAGCCACCCGATCGCGCAGGATGGTGCGATCAGGTGGCTCGGGTCGGGCCGGGTCAGGGCAGGGTCCAGGCGCCGGGACGCTCCTTGGTCATGAGGCCCTGACGGATGAGGCTCTGCCTCGCCTTGCGGGCCGCGAGCTGCCAGCGCAACTCGCCGGTCGGCGTACGGTCGCGGTCACCGGAGCGGAAGTGCTCCTCCAGACGCTCCTCGATGGCCGCGAGCGCGAGGTCGTTGTCGAGCTCACCGTCGGCCTCCTCCAGAAGCTGGAGGATCAGCGGCTCAAGCTCCTCGGACGACGTCCACTTGCGTACGGCGCTCCGCGTCGCGACGGGCGGCTCGGTGCTCTTCCTGGCTCGTGGCGTGCTCGGTGCCTTGGTCTTGCGGGGAGCTGGAGCCTTGGGCTGGGCCACCGGTTCCGGTGCTGGCGGACGCCCGTGGTGGCACTGGCTCAGCGGGAGGTCACACATCTCGCAGTAGTCGTCGCCGTTCATCGTCCGAAATCCTACGCCTGTGGTTGGGACGCGGGCGCCCCGGGAAGGGTGATCTCGCAGACAGGACGGAGGCGACCATGGTGGACAACCACTCAGGCATGTCGGACTGGGGCAGTGCACCGCCCGGTTCGCGGCCCGGCCCACCGCCCCGCGCCGGCCGGAACTGGCCCTTGATCGCCGCCACCGCGGTGACCGCAGCGGTGGTGATCATGTCTGCCGCGCTGGTGTGGGCAGCAGTGTCGGACGACGACGTCGACGACCCGCAGGAGGGCCAGGTCTATGACGTCTCCACCGCCGGCCAGGCAGCGTTCGTCTCGCCCGACGGGTCGGTGCTGTGCAATCTGGAACGTACTCAGGTTCGTTGCGATGTCCCCGAGCATGGCTATCAGCCTCCCGACAAGCCCGGCGACTGCGAGCTCTCGTGGGGACAGGTGCTGACCCTCGGCGCTGATGGGGCGCACTTCGCCTGCGTCGGGGACTTCGCCCTGATGGCAGCGTTGGACGACGAGTCCGGCGCCTCGGGTGATGTCGGTTGGTTCGACGCGGCGGCGAACCCGACCGTCGACTTCCTCGGCGAGCAGTCGGCCGGCCTTGCTCCAGGCAACAGAATCGTCCTCGGGGACCTCGCCTGCACCGCCTTGGCGACGGGCATCGAGTGCACGCGAGGCGACGATGTCGGCTTCATCGTCTCGGGTGACTCCTATGAGTTGAGGTGACTCGTGCGGCGCCGCGGCGCCCGGACTCCGACGCTGTCGGGGCGACCTCGCTGACGCGTCAGGTGAGGAGCCAGTTGACGAGGCTGGCCACCACCAGGAACACCACCAGGAAGACCACGATCCCCACGAGCGCGGCCAGCACCTTGTTGTCCTTCATCCTTGCACCTCCTCGGCCACCGGCACGTCCTTGTGCCACGACTCGGTCACATACTTGGTCACCCACCCCATGGAGACATAGAGGCCCTCGGCCCCGGTGGGTGAGTCGGCGTCGACCTCGAGCGCCACCCGGTTGCGACCACGTCCGGCAGCGTCGGCAATGATCGTGTTGAGCATCCCTTTCGCCACTCCCCGACCCCGAGCAAGGGACCGCACGCCGATGTAGGCAACGTAGGAGCCTGCAGGATCGCCGCCGAGCTCGGTGCCCACCAGTGCCCCCACAGGTTGCGGGTGGGAGCCGTCCATCAGCTCAGCGAGCCACCAGTGGTCCCAGCGATGCCCCGGGTCCTCGCGGAGGCGGAAGACGAACTCCTCGAACGTCTCCTCGTTGGAGTTGAAGTGGTCGGTGAAGGCTTCTTCGAGCACATCGTGCACCGCATGCAGGTCGTCTTCGTCGGGCATCCCGTTGCCGGCACGACGTACCAGCCGGAAGCGGACCCCCTCCTTCTCCCAGGAGACGGGTGACGGCACCAGGTCAGTCTCGGGCGCCTCGACCTGGCGGCTCATCTGCCACCAGCTGCGCACCCTGTTGAAGCCCGCGTTCTCCAGCCACTTGTGCTGACGTTCGTCGTCGGCGAACGCCTCGAGATCGATCTGCTGGACAGCGAGGCCTCGCGCGGCGCCCACCGTGGCGGCCTGCGCTTCAGCCCAGGCGAAGAGTACGTCGGAGCAGACGTCGGCATCGGCGGCCGGCAGGTCACGATCGACCACGTGGCGAAACATCATCCGCCCAGAGGCTCGGTCGTGGACGGTGCCCCACGCCCGGATCACGCCGGCACGGTCGCGCACCACGACGTTCTCACGCATGCGGGTCCCGGTGTCTCCGACGTCGACCAGGACGTCATCGGCGGACGCGGTGGACCAGCCTCGACCGTCTTCCTGCTGAGCGCACAACAACTCCTTGAGCCGCGCGACATCGGCCTCGCTGGAGGCGTCTGGGGGCTCTACCTGCCAAGCGTGTGGCAGGTCCACATCATCGGGGAGCGCTTCTTCGGGTTGACTTTCGAATCTGTTCTCATCCGGAATCATCGCCGTCCAGCCTCCCCGATCACCGCTCCTTGAAACTTTGCGAGTCTCGCCAACCGATACGCTACGCCGCTCTCGCCGCCCCGCAACCAGTCCGATGAGCCGATCCGAGCACCCGGAAATGCACCGAGGGCCCGGAGCGGATTCCGCTCCGGACCCTCGTCAGGCAACTTGTCAGCTGCAGCCGCTGGTGCTGCCACAGCCCTCGCACACGTGGCACGAGCCGGCGGGGCGCATCTTGGTGCCGCAGGTGAAGCAGAGCGGGCTGTCGATCGCGCTGCCCGAGATCTTCTCGAGCAGCTCAGCGGTCGTGTGGGCCTGCTTGTCGTCGACCACGGTCGCCTCGACCACGTCGTCGACCGGCGCGGCGGCCGGGGCCTCCACGACGGGCTCGGACTTCAACGACTCGAGCTCGCTGGCCTCGACCAGCTCATAGGAACCGGTCTCGAGGTGGCGCTGACGCTCTTCAGCGGAGTAGATGCCGAGCATCGAGCGGTCCTCGAAGGACAGGTAGTCCAAGGCCAGGCGGCGGAAGATGTAGTCCATGATCGACTGCGCCATCCGCACATCCGGGTCGTCGGTCATGCCGGCAGGCTCGAATCGCAGGTTGGTGAACTTCGAGACGTAGGTCTCCAGCGGCACGCCGTACTGCAGGCCGATGCTCACCGCGATCGAGAAGGCGTCCATCACGCCGGCCAGGGTCGAGCCCTGCTTGCCGAGCTTGAGGAAGACCTCACCGAGCTGGCCGTCGTCGTGGGCGCCGGAGGTCATGTAACCCTCGGCCCCACCCACAGTGAAGGACGTGGTGCGCGAGATGCGGCTCTTGGGGAGACGCTTGCGGGTCGGTCGGTAGACGATCTTCTCGACGACCTTCTCGGCAACCTCGTTGGTCGCGGTGGTCGCTGCCGACGCGTTGGAGTCGGTGCCCTTGTTCTCGCCCTTGCCGGACGAGAGCGGCTGGCCGACCTTGCAGTTGTCGCGATAGATCGCCGTGGCCTTGAGGCCCAGCTTCCACGACTGCAGGTAGATGTCTTCGATCTCCTCGACCGTCGCCGACTCGGGCAGGTTGACGGTCTTGCTGATCGCCCCGGAGAGGAACGGCTGCGCGGCAGCCATCATCCGCACGTGGCCCATGGGCTTGAGCGCACGCTCGCCCATGGCGGTGTCGAAGATCTCGTAGTGCTCCGTGCGCAGGCCCGGGGCATCGACGACATGGCCGTGCTCGGCGATGTAGGAGACGATCGCCTCCACCTGCTCGGGCTGGTAGCCCAGCTTGCGCAGCGCCCGCGGGATCGTCTGGTTGACGATCTGCATGGAACCGCCACCGACGAGCTTCTTGAACTTGACCAAGGAGAAGTCGGGCTCGATGCCGGTGGTGTCGCAGTCCATCATGAAGCCGATGGTGCCGGTCGGAGCGAGCACGGAGGCCTGAGCGTTGCGGAAGCCGTTGGCAGCACCGAGCTCCTGGACCTGGGCCCACTCGGCGGTGGCCAGCTTGTGCACGGCCAGGTCCTCGGTGTGCAGGGTGCGCACGGCGTCGTTGGCGGCCTGGTGCTTGCGCATGACGCGCTTGTGCGCCTCGGCGTTGCGGGCGTAGCCGGCGTACGGGCCGACGACGGAGGCGAGCTCGGCCGAACGACGGTACGACGTGCCGGTCATCAACGAGGTGATCGTGGCGGCCATCGACCGGCCACCGTCGGAGTCGTAGCCCAGGCCCATCGCCATCAGCAGCGCGCCGAGGTTGGCATAGCCGATGCCGAGCTGGCGGTAGTCGACGGTGGTCTTGCCGATGGACTCGGTCGGGAAGTCGGCGAAGCAGATGGAGATGTCCATCGCGGTGATGATGAACTCCACCGCCTGCTTGAAGCGCTCGGCGTCGAACGTGTCGTCGTCGCGGAGGAACTTCAGCAGGTTGAGCGAGGCCAGGTTGCACGACGAGTTGTCGAGCGACATGTATTCCGAGCAGGGGTTGGACGCGGTGATGCGGCCGGTCTCGGGGTTGGTGTGCCAGTCGTTGATCGTGTCGTCGTACTGCAGGCCCGGGTCGGCGCACTCCCAGGCGGCTTCGGCGATCTTGGTGAAGAGCGAGCGGGCGTCGACGGTCTCGATGACCTCGCCGGTGCCGCGAGCACGCAGCCCGAAGTCGGTGCCGTCCTCGACCGCGCGCATGAACTCGTCGGTGACGCGCACCGAGTTGTTGGCGTTCTGGTACTGCACCGAGGTGATGTCGGCGCCACCGAGGTCCATGTCGAAGCCGGCGTCACGCAGGGCGCGGATCTTGTCCTCCTCGCGCGCCTTGGTCGCGACGAACTCCTCGATGTCGGGGTGGTCGACGTCGAGCACGACCATCTTGGCGGCACGACGGGTGGCACCACCGGACTTGATGGTGCCGGCGGAGGCGTCGGCGCCACGCATGAAGGAGACCGGGCCGGAGGCGGTGCCACCGGAGGAGAGGAGCTCCTTCGAGGACCGGATGCGGGAGAGGTTCAGGCCGGCACCGGAGCCGCCCTTGAAGATGAAGCCCTCTTCCTTGTACCAGTTGAGGATCGAGTCCATCGAGTCGTCGACAGACAGGATGAAGCAGGCCGACACCTGCTGCGGGGACTGGGTGCCGACGTTGAACCAGACGGGGCTGTTGAACGAGAAGTACTGGTGCACCAGGAGCCAGGTGAGCTCGTGCTCGAAGAGCTCGGCGTCGGCTTCGGTGGCGAAGTAGCCGTGTTCCTGACCGGCGTCGGTGTAGGTCTTCACGACCCGGTCGATGAGCTGCTTGAGGCTCCACTCACGAGCATCGGTGCCGACGGCGCCGCGGAAGTACTTGGTCGTGACGATGGTGGAGGCGTTGACCGACCAGAAGTCGGGGAACTCCACACCGCGCTGCTCGAAGACCGACTCGCCGGTCTTCCAGTTGGTCTGGACGACGTCTCGTCGCTCCCACGTGATCTCGTCGTAGGGGTGCACGCCCTCCGTGCTGAAAACGCGCTCGATGGTCAAGCCACCCGCGGTCTGCTGCCCGTTGTCCACGGTCTCCGTCATGCTGCCTGGTCCCCTTCGTTCCTCGGTTGCACTGATTCGTCGGTCTTGCGGCGATGGTGTTGCGGTGATGCGGTGGTGACCTCGACCTGTCACCTCACGTTTTGCACCCGGCACGAAGCTTCCCCACTCCGTGCCGGGTGGTCTGGGTCAGCCCGTCGATGCGGGCTGGTTGGCGCGCTCCATGCGGAGCATCTCGATCTCGGACTCGAAGTCCTCGGCGGACTCGAACGCGCGATAGACCGAGGCGAACCTGAGATAGGCCACCTCGTCGAGCGCGCGCAACGGTCCGAGGATCGCGAGACCAACCTCGTTGGCGGGCACCTCGGCCCAGGCCGCGGCACGCAGTGCGTCCTCGACGTCACGTCCCAGGCAGGCCAGTTGGTCCTCGGTCACCGGGCGGCCCTTGCACGCCTTGCGCACCCCACGCACCGCCTTCTCGCGGGTGAAGGGCTCGGTGGCACCGGAGCGCTTGAGCACGGTCAACTGCATCTGTTCCACGGTGGTGAAGCGCTTCTCGCACGACGGGCAGGTACGCCGACGCCGGATCGCGCTGCCCTCGTCGAGCACCCGCGAATCGAGCACCCGGGTGTCGGTGCTGCGGCAGTAGGGGCAGTGCATCGGGGTCCTCTCTCCTTCGGGTGCGGCAAGGTGTGGTGCAATCGGGGCGCGGACACGTCGGAGCACACCGAGCAGCGGCCCCTGGGGCCTGTCTCTCGTTGTGGTTGTCCGGTGGGCCTGCGTACGGAAGTGGGCCGAGCTGTGGACAACTCGGCTTGACCTGTGGAATTCGCACCTAGTTTCTGTGGACTAGATGTGGAGAACCACAACGGTGTAACTACTAGATGTAGTGGTAACCGTACGTCGCGAGCCGACGGCTTGCAAGTCAATCGGCGTGGCGTTTTTCATGCTCTCCGAACCCACCGACAAATCCCGCTCGTACGTCGTACGACACGCCCACCAGGGCGGCTCACCGGTTCCACCTCGACCGCTGGCGGGACCTGACAGAATGGCCAGCACCATGGCCAAGGGGAAGCGAGTCGGGACGCGGCGGGCGCAGCGCAAGCGCGCCCTGCCCAGTCGGGCGAGCCTGATCCTGTGCCTGGGCATCACCGTCTGCGTGGTCGCGTGGGGCTACCTGGTCAAGGCCGCCATCGACTTCGGCACGGCAGCACGCGACGGCGAGACCAATGCCTGGCTCTTCCTCGCGCTGGCCTGCCTGGGTGCCGCAGCCTGTCTCTTCGCCGGACTCCTGCTGGGCGCGCGCGTGCTGCGCAAGGCCGGTCTCCTGCTCGCACCGACGCCTGCGGAGGACGGCCCCGCGCCCGCGGACGAGCACGCCCCCAGCACCGCTGGCGTCGACGCGGTCGACTTGATCGAGACCCCGACGTACGCCCCTCCCCCGGGCCCCTACCGCGGAAAGCGCGTGGCCCGCTGATCCTCGGGTGAGGAGCAACGGGCCACGGCCGAGCAGAGCCCTTCAGTCACGGATCACGGTGCCTCGTAGCCCTCGGCCGCGTCACGCAGGTCGTCGACCTGCAACTGCGCCGCGTCGAAGGTGTAGACGGTGCCGGTGGCCAACGGGAACACGTTGCCCGCCTTCACGGCCGGCAGTCGTTTGAAGGACGCGGAGTCGAGGATCTCCTGCAGCGGGCCCTCGACCTCTCCGTCCCGGTCGACCTCGTAGAAGATGATGTCCTGGTCGGCCAGGTCAGCGAGGTTCTCGGTGGCGAACTCCTCGACGTAGCGCTCCGGGCTGGAGGTGTAGTCGGGGTTGTAGACGAAGCCCGCGGCATCCATCCGGCGGTAGGAGAGCGACTTCGAGGTGTCGACGTAGAGCTGGTCGGCCATGTTGAGCGACGTCACCCTGAGATCGGCGAGCTCGTCACCGAACTCCTCCTTGATCTCCGCAAGTTGGGCGTCGATCGCCGCGTTGCCCTCCTCGTAGTCGGTGGAGCGACCGACCAGGTCGGCGATCTGCGGGTAGTTGTCCCACACGTTGGTGGGCTCCTCGATCCCGAGGATCACCGTCGGGAACAGCTCGGCGACCTCTTCGTAGTCGATGCCCAAGCCGCCGTGGTCCATCCCGATCACGAGATCCGGATCGAGCTCGATCAGCTTCTCGATGTCGAGTCCGTCGTAGTTGCCGACCGTCGGGATGTCCTTGTAGTTGGACCAGATCGCCGGGTCGATCTCGTCCTCGAGGAACTCTCCGTCGAGCTGACCCACCGGCACGACGCAGAGATCGGCCAGCTCACTGCCCACCCGCCAGAGGGCCACGATCCGCTTCGGGTCGTTCGGCACGCCCTCGACGTCACCGTTGTAGGTGTCGGTGACGGTGCGGGTGCCTTCATCGGCAACCTCCTCGGGGGCGTCGGCGCATCCCTCCGCGACGCGGGGGCCGGCTCCTTGGCATCGTTGCCACCGTCGTCGCTGCCACAGGCGGCAAGCGGAAGCAGGGTCAGGGCGGCGATGGCGACCCCGAGAAGGCGGCTGTGTCGGCGGGCGGAACGCATGCGTTTCTCCTAGCAGTTCGGGATGGCCCGGTGACCAACCCCGGAATAAGGCGAGGCTAACCTATCTCCATGCGTCTCGGCCTTACGAGGTCCGCCCGGATCTCGGGCACCTTCCTCCTGATCCTGCTCGCTCTCCTGGGGCTTGCGGTGCTGATCAGCCTCGCCTTCGGCAGCAGGTCGATCCCCTTCGGCGAGGTGCTCGCATCACTGTTGCACGGCGTCGACTCCGACAACGCGACCGTGATCACCAGCCAGCGACTTCCGCGCACCCTGCTGGGCCTCGCGGCGGGGGTGGCACTCGGCATGGCCGGCGCGCTCATGCAGGGGCACACCCGCAACCCACTGGCCGATCCCGGACTCTTCGGGGTCAACGCAGGCGCGACGTTCGCGGTCGCCGTACTCACCTTCGGGTTCTCCGCCACCAGCACCGCCGCCACCGTGATCGCCGCCCTCCTCGGGGCGGCGACAGTGACCACCGCGGTCTTCGTGCTCGGCCTGCGAGGGCAGCACACCAATGGGCTGGCAATGCTGGCGATCATCGGCACGACGGCGGCCGTGCTGCTGAGCTCCCTCACCTCGGCACTGATCCTGCTCGACCGCCAGACGCTCGACGTGATGCGCTTCTGGGAGGTCGGCTCGCTCGCCAACCGCAACCAGGACCTGATGCTCTGGCTGGTCCCCATCATGACCTTCGGTGCGCTGCTGGCCCTCCACAACTCCTTCTCGCTCAACGCGCTCGGCCTCGGCGACGAGGTCGCCCAGTCGCTCGGCACCCGGGTACGCACCACCCGGGTCACGGGCATCGTCGCGATCACGCTGCTGGTCGGACCGGTGACCGCGCTGTGCGGCCCGATTGCCTTCCTCGGCCTGGTGGCGCCGCACGCTGCCCGTTTCGTCACCGGTCACGACCAACGTTGGTTGGTGCCGTGCGCCGGCATCATCGGGGGCTGCCTGATCCTGGTGGCCGACACCGTCGGCCGAGTCATCCCCGAGCACGGCGAGCTCCAGGTCGGCATCGTGCTCGCCTTCGTCGGAGCCCCGGTGCTGTTGGCCATCACCCGACACCGGAGGTTGGTGAGCCTGTGAGCACCGCTCGACTCGCCGTCCGACGGCGCGGCCTGGCCCTGGGACCGTTCGCGGTCCGCGTTCGGTGGCGTGCCCTGCTCGCCGGACTGGGTACGACGGTGGTGCTGGTCGCGCTCCTGGCCGTCTCGGTGTTCACCGGCACCCTGCACTTCGAACCCGACCGGGTGCTCGCTGCCATTGCCGGCAACGGCAACCGGGTCGAGCAGCTGGTGATCGTCGACCACCGGCTCGCCCGGGCCCTGGCAGCCGTCCTCGTCGGCTTCGCCCTGGGCTGCGCGGGCGCGCTGACCCAGTCGATCACCCGCAACCCGATTGCCAGTCCCGACATCCTGGGCGTCATCTCCGGCGCCAGCCTCTGCGCCGTTGCCGTGGCCACCCAACCGAGCCTGCGCAAGCTCTTCGGCAACCTGCCGACCGGGGAGGCAATCTCCTTGGCGGCAATGCTGGGAGGCCTGCTCACCACCGCCTTGATCCTTGCGTTGTCGTGGCGCGCCGGCTTCGACGGGCTGCGCCTGATCCTGGTCGGCCTGAGCGTCAATGCCATCGCGATCGCCGGGGTCAGCTTCGCCCTCACCCGCACCGAGGACTACAGCGCCCAACTCGCGATGCGGTGGCTCACCGGGTCGTTGGCACCAGCCCGCATGTCCGACGTGGAGCGGCTCCTCCCCCTGGTCCTTGCCGGTGCCGCCGTCTGCGTGGTGCTGCACCAGGGTCTCGCCCGGCTGCGCATGGGCCGCGACCTGACCCAGCTGCTCGGCGGCCGCCCGGCCCGCATCGAGGCCGTCGCCCTGCTGGTCGCGGTGCTTCTCGTCGCCGGGGCCTGCGCGGTGGCCGGCCCGGTCGCCTTCGTCGCCTTCGTCGCCGCCCAGGGCGCGATGCGTCTCTTCGGCACCGCCGGCCCCCGCCCTTGGCCGCCGGGCTGCTCGGTGCCACGCTCGTCCTCGGCGCCGACCTGCTGGTGCAGCGCATCCCCGGCGAGCTGCCCGTGGGTGTGCCCACTGGTGTGCTGGGCGCGATCTTCCTGCTCAACCTGTTGCTGCGAACCACGCGGAGGACCCGTGTCTGACACCCTGCTCACCACCGAGACACCGCTGCGCCTCCAACGCGTCACGGCGGGCTACGGATCGGCAAGGATCCTGCACGACCTGGACATCGAGATCCCCGCCGGCCGCTTCACCTCGATCATCGGCCCCAACGGGTGCGGCAAGTCGACCACGCTCCGAGTGATGGCGCGCCTGCTCGTCCCCACCTCGGGTGACGTGCTCTGCCGCGACCGCCCGATCGCCGACCTGCGACCGAAGGACCTCGCCACCGAGCTCGCCATGCTCCCGCAGGTGCCGGTCGCCCCGAGGGCATGAACGTCGAGGATCTCGTGAGCATGGGGCGCCAGCCGCACCAACCGTGGTGGCGTTCCTGGAGCACCCAGGACGACCGCATCGTCGCCGAGGCGATGGAGGCCACCGGGATCTCCGATCTCGCGGGGCGCCCCCTCGACGAGCTCTCCGGCGGCCAGCGACAGCGCGCATGGATCGCGATGACCTTGGCTCAGCAGACCGAGCTGCTGCTCCTCGACGAACCGACCACCCACCTCGACCTGGCCCACGCAGTCGAGGTGCTCGACCTGGTCGGCCGGCTGCGTGACGACATGGGGCGCACCGTCGTCGCCGTCCTCCACGACCTCAGTCTCGCCGCGCGCTACAGCGACCACCTCGTGGTGCTCAAGGACGGCCGGCTGGTCACCGCGGGGCCACCGCGCGACGTACTCACACCCGCGATGCTGTGGGAGACGTTCGGCCTCCGCGCCCACGTCTTCGACGACCCGGTGGAGGGGCGTCCCGTGGTCGTACCGGTGAGCCATGTCTGAGCCGGCTCCGAAGACCGCGTGGGCCCTCCTGCGACGGGGGTACGTCGCAACCCCGGTCGGATGGCCGGCTTCTTGACGCTGCTCACCCTCTGGCAGGTGTGCGAGACCCTGGTGCCGGTCGCGATCGGCCTGGTCATCGACAAGGCCGTCGCGACCTCCGACCTGAGTGCGCTGCTCTGGTCGGGCGCCGGCATCTGTCTGCTCTTCCTCGTGCTGTCCTTGTCCTACCGTTTCGGTGCCCGGATGGGCTTCACCGTCGTCCAGTGGGAGATGCACCGGCTGCGGCTGGAGATCACCGGTCGCTCGCTCGACCCACGCGGCGTTGCCGACGGGCCGCTGACCGGACAGACCCTCTCGTTGGCGACCTCCGACACCGACAACGTCGGCTTCACCATCCGCTCCCTGGGCTACAGCCTCGCGGCCATCGGCTCTCTCGTGATCGCCGCCGTGGTGCTGCTGCGCATCGACGTGGGCCTGGGCCTGACGGTGCTCATCGGCGTGCCCGTCGTGGTGCTGGTCCTCCAGGCCCTCACCCCGCTCATCGCACGACGCACCACCAAGCAGGAGGAGGCCGTCTCCGCGGCAGCCGGGGTGGCGACCGATCTCGTGCGCGGCATCCGGGTGGTCCAGGGGCTCTCGGCCGAGGACGAGGCGAGCCGCCGCTACCGCCGGATCAGCCGCCATGCCTGGATCGCCGGCATCCGCAACGCCGAGGCGTTCGGATCGATGATCGCGGCCACCCAGCTGGCCGGCGGACTCTTCCTCGCCCTCGTCGCGCTGCTCGCCGGCAACCTGGCACTCGACGGTGAGATCAGCATCGGCGAACTCGTCGTGGTGGTCGGGCTGAGCAGCTACCTGACCAGTCCCATCCAGGTGATCGGCTCCATCAGCGCCCAGATCGCCCGGGCCCGGGCCTCTGCGGAGCGGATCGTCACTCACCTGCAGGCCAAGGCCCGGGTCGCCGCGGGTGACGTGACCCCCGACGCAGCCGCACCGTGGCGGTGCACGGCCCCCGACTTCGAGTCGACCCAGGGCGAGTTGCTCGGCATCGTCGTCGCCGACGCGGGCCGGGCGGAGGCACTGTTGGCACGCCTCGCCGACGGCGACAGCGGGATCACGGTGGGCGACGTACCACTGGACGAGGTGAGCCTCGAGGCCCGCCGTGACCTCGTCGTCGTCAACCCGCACCGGGTCGACCTCTTCGAAGGGACCCTGGCCGAGACCATCACTCCGGCCGTTGGCTGCTCGCCCGCAGCACTGACCGCCGCCCTCGAGGCCTCGGCTGCCACCGACGTCGTGGACCTGTCCCCCGACGGCCTCGACCAACGCGTCCATCCCGACGGCGCCACGCACTCCGGCGGACAGCGCCAGCGCATCAGCCTCGCCCGGGCGCTGCTGGCCGACCCACCGCTGCTCGTGCTGCACGACCCGACGAGTGCGGTCGACGCCGTCACCGAGCACCGGATCGCGCAGGGCCTTCGGGGCCACCGTCATGGGGCAGGCAGCAACCGGAGCACGTGGCTGGTCACCACCTCTCCCGCCCTGCTCGCCGTTGCCCACCGGGTGGTGCTGGTCGAGGACGACCGGGTGGTCGCCACCGGCACCCACCATGACCTGACCGACCATCCGACCTATCGGGAACTGGTGCTGCGATGAGTGACCGCCTGCTCCTGCCCACCGCGGACCTGCGCACGACGACCCGGGCCACGCTCCGGCTGGTCTCGGCCCGCCGGTGGCCGCTGCTCGGCTCCGCCCTGTCCTTCCTGGCCGTCGGCGCCCTGGCGCTGGTGCCACCGTGGATGCTCGGGCGCATCGTCGACATCGTCACCACCGGCGGTGACTCCATCACCCGGCCCGTGGTGGCCATCGCCGGTGCCGCCCTGGCGTCGGCGCTCTTCACTGCGTTGTCGATCAGCCTGCTGGCCCGCGCCGCGGAGCCGGCCGTGGCCGAGCTGCGCGAGGAATCACTCGATCGAGCGCTCCACGTGGAGGCCGCCGCGCTCGAGTCCTCGGGCACCGGCGACCTGCTCGCCCGCGTCGGTGACGACGCCCGCCTGGTGGCCGACTCGGTCAGCGACTTCGTGCCGACGCTGATCAACTCGGTGGTCCTGATCGGCTTCACCCTCGGCGGTCTCGCCGCGCTCGACTGGCGGCTGGCGTTGGCGGGGCTCCTCGCCGCGCCCTTCTATGCCCGGGGCCTGTGGTGGTACCTGCCCCGGTCCGGTCCGCGCTACCGGGAGGAACGGATCGCCCAGGGGCAGCGCGCCCAGGCCATGGTCGGCGCCCTCAACGGCTCCGACACGGTGCGCGCGCTCGGGCTGCAGGACCAGCAGCTGGCCGTCGTCGAGGAACGCTCCGGGCACGCCCGCGACATCACGCTCGGCGTCTTCGTGCTCCTCACGAAGTTCTTCGCCGCAGCCAACCGGGCCGAGGTGGTCGGCCTGTGCGCCGTGCTCGGCACCGGCTTCTGGCTGGTCGAGACCGAACGGGTCACCGTCGGCGCGGTCACCACGGCAGCCCTCTACTTCCACCGGCTGTTCGACCCGGTGAGCGCCCTGCTCTTCGTCTTCGACAAGCTCCAGTCGACCGGTGCCTCGTTGGCCCGCCTCGTCGGACTCGCCGAGACCCCGGCGGCAGCCCCGCCGTCGTGCCCGAGCGGCACGGCGCCCTCGAGCTCCGCGCCACCGGCCACTCCTACGTCGAGGACCGCCCGGTGCTCACCCCCACCGACCTCGTCCTGTCCCCCGGGGAACGCGTGGCCGTCGTCGGAGCCACCGGGGCCGGGAAGTCGACGCTGGGCCGCATCGCCGCAGGCCTGTTGCCGCCGAGCATCGGCGAGGTCACCCTCGCCGGGCAGACGTACGACGACCTCGGTCGTCGGGGGTCCGCTCGCGGGTGGTGATGGTCAGCCAGGAGGGGCACGTCTTCGCCGGGTCGGTGCGCGACAACCTCACCCTCGGCTGTCCCGAGGCCACCGACCAGGAGGTGCTGCAGGCCCTGGAGAAGGTCGGCCTGAAGGCTTGGCTCGACACCTTGCCCGACACCCTCGACACCGTTGTCGGCGACGGCGGCCTGCAGCTCACCCCCGCCCGCGCCCAACAGCTCGCGCTGGCCAGGCTGGAACTGCTCGACCCGTGGTTCGTGATCCTCGACGAGGCGACCGCCGAGGCAGGCTCTGCCGGTGCCCGCGACCTCGACGTCGCGGCACTGGCGGTCACGCAGGGCCGCGGCGCACTCGTCATCGCCCACCGCCTCAGCCAGTCGGCCAGCGCCGACCGCGTGGTCGTGATGGCCGACGGTCGCGTTGTGGAGAGCGGCACCCACGACGAGCTCGTCGCCGCCGGTGGACGCTACGCGGAGTTGTGGAACGCGTGGACAGGAGCGTCCCGAATGTCCACGGAAGCCCCGACTCCGGTGCGCGGAACCCCCTGACCGACGTACAGTGAGCCGAATCCGCCCGTGACGTGGGGCACGTCGGGCGAACACTCGGAGGGGAAATCCATGCACGCACGCGTCCGTACGACGCTGGCTGGGCTCGTCGGCCTGGCGACCGTCTTCACCACCACCGGCCTCGTGGTCGCCACCACCACCACGACCGCAGGAGCCGCCACCGCCGGCGCCGTCTGCACGGTGAAGGCCAACGGGACGACCGGCGCCGCTCCCGGCAGTTTCGGCGCCACCGTCAACGGCAGTGTCGATGCCAACGACAACTCGCGCGTGACCTCGGTCGTCGTGGCGCTCGACGTCACCACCGACACCAACAAGAGCGGCAACTGGAAGGTCGAGCTCACCGGCGGGAAACAGAAGGTGCTCCTCAAGGCGCAGTCCACGGGTGGTCTCCTCCAGCCGCCCCGCTCGGATGTCGCCCTGCGCTCCATCACCCTCGACGACTCGGCAGCCACGGGGATCCTCGCGGCCACGGGCCCCGGCAGGTACCAGCCCTCCGCGCCGCTCTCCAACGCCACCGGCGCCAAGCCGGTCGGAGCATGGACCCTGAGCATCGCCAACACCGGCCTCCTCGGCGTCAACAAGGAGACCGGCACCGTTCGCAGCTGGTCGGTCACCGTGAAGTTCACCTGTGACGACGACGAGGACTATGTCGCCAACTCCAAGGACAACTGCCCCAGCGTCCCCAACACCGACCAGCGAGACGCGGACAAGGACGGCCTGGGCGACGCCTGCGACCCGGATGCCGACAATGACGGCATCCCCAACGAGAACGACAACTGCCCCACCGTGGCCAACAAGTCCCAGGCCGACCTGGACAAGGACGGCGTCGGCAACGCCTGTGACGACGATGCGGACGGCGACTCCTTCTACAGCGGCGACAAGTGCCCCTTGGCCGCCGCCGACACCGACAGTGGCTGTCCGGAGGTCAAGCGCAAGCTCAACGTGAAGTACAAGCCCGGCAAGCGCGCCTTCGTGGGGAAGGTGAAGGCAGCCGCGAAGAAGGGCAAGTGCCAGGCCCGGACTCCGGTACGTCTCGTCAAGGGCTTCAAGGTCGTGAAGGTGGTGAAGACCAACAAGAAGGGCAAGTTCACCCTTCCCCGGGGCCAGAGGTCCGGGAAGCTGCGGGTCACCCTCCCCTCACGGTCCATGGCAAGAAGACGTCGCAGTTCGCCTGCATCGACAAGTCGTCGAAGAAGTTCAAGCTGAAGTGACCGCGCCGTTCACCACCCGGTGGACACAGCAGGGCGACACGCCGTCGAACGCGTATTCGACATCCTGCTTGCCTCTTTCGAACACGTGCTCTAGTCTCGTACACGTGTTCGATCGAACGCCCATTCGATCCTCGCCCAGGCGAAGTGTCGGAGGGTTGCTGTAGATCTCCGGTCGGACACCAACCGACCTACTTCCCCCTGGAGGTCTCGATGAGCACCGTCGCCCTGCACTCCACCCCCACCCGTCGCCAGCTGCAGCTCACCCGCCGCGGCCGCGCGGTCGTCTTCATCGCTGCCGCCGTGCTGGTGCTGATCGCCGCGGTCTTCCTCGGCGCTACGTCGGTCGCCACGGCCGACGAGGGTGGTTCGGCCACCGCGACCCGCGTGATCATGGTCGACGAGGGCGACACCCTCTGGGCGATCGCCGCCGACCTGGCCGAGGACGGCGAGGTGCGCGAGATGATCGACACCATCAAGCGCATCAACGCGCTCGACTCCTCCGCCCTGCAGGTCGGCCAGGAGATCCACGTCCCCGCCTGAGCGGGCGACACTCCACGTCGAACAGATGTTTGAACCTCGGCGCCCGCTGAGGCAGAGTTGTGCCCACTCCCACGAGTCGCGATCCACCCTCGGAAAGGCAGCGCGCCGATGACACCTCGCAACGACTCCCGCAAGGTCACAGAGCTCCCCGACGGTCCCCCGGACGCGAGCGGCCTGACCCAACGCCAGACTCGGATCCTCGAGGCGATCCGCGACGCCATCGAGCAGCGCGGATATCCGCCGAGCATGCGCGAGATCGGCGAGATCGTCGGACTCACCAGCTCCTCTTCCGTCGCCCACCAGCTCAAGGTGCTGGAGTCCAAGGGCTTCCTCAAGCGCGACCCGCACCGGCCACGTGCCATCGAGGTGTTCCTCCCCGAAGTGCTGGCGGCCCGCCGGGCGATGGGTTCGGCCGACGACTCCGACGTCGACGTCACCGGCATCGGAGACAGCGTCCCGGCCGCCACCTACGTGCCCATGGTCGGGCGGATCGCCGCCGGTGGCCCGATCCTGGCCGAGGAGCGAGTCGAAGACGTCTATCCGCTGCCCAAGTCGCTCGTCGGCGACGGCACCCTCTTCATGCTGGAGGTCAGCGGCGAGTCCATGATCGAGGCCGCGATCTGCGACGGCGACTACGTCGTTGTCCGCCAGCAGCCCACGGCCAACAACGGCGACATCGTGGCCGCCATGATCGACGGCGAAGCCACGGTGAAGACCTTCCAGCGCAAGGACGGCCAGGTCTGGCTGCTCCCACACAATCCGGTCTTCGATCCGATCGACGGCACCCACGCCTCCATCCTGGGCATCGTCACCGCAGTCCTGCGTCGGGTCTGATCCCGACCGTGTCCCGCGCCGGTCCCGGTCGTTGTGCGGGGCATGGTGAAGTTCTCCTGGCCGGGGCGCGCCACCGTGCTCTGCCTCCTCCTGGCCATCGCTCCCTCGTCCGCCTCGGCCGACGAGGGAGCTGCCGTCTTCCCTGACGACAACGGGGTCACTGCCCTGGAGGACCTCACCGGCGCCGCGCTGGAGGAGCTCCTTGCGCGCGACCCGACCGCCCGGCTCGACGCCCGGGGACGCCTGCTGTTCGCCGATCGCCACGCAACCACCCTGACCGGCCCGGAAGCACCCAGCCGCCAGGTCGCGCCGCTGGGCAAGACCTTCACGCTGCACAGCCGCCCGGGATCGAAACGCGTCATCCACCTCGACTTCGACGGCGAACGGGTCTGCAACACCGCGTGGAACGACAGCGGCCTCCTCGGCCCGATCCTCGGCGGCGGCCTCGCCTGCGGCAACCATCCGGGGTTCAAGGGCAACACCGGCGGAGGTTTCAGCAAGGCGGACAAGAGAGCGATCCAGGAGGTGTGGGCCAGGGTCAGCGAGGACTTCGCCCCGTTCGACGTCGACGTGACCACTCAGCGCCCCGCGCGCAATGCGCTCGAACGCACCAACACGAGCGACAAGTCGTTCGGCGTGCACGCCGTGGTCAGTTCCAGCGCCCAGGTTCGCAACAGCACCTGCGGCGGCCCCGGTTGCGCCGGGGTCGCCTACGTCGGCATCTTCGACGACCCGCAGGCCAACGACGCCCGCATCCTGTGGGCCTTCCCCGAGGAACTCGGCAACAGCCCACGCCGGCTGGCCGACGTCATCTCCCACGAGGCCGGCCACACGCTCGGGCTCAACCACGACGGCCAGGGCAACCTCGACTACTACGGCGGCCACGGCATCTGGGCGCCGATCATGGGATCCTCCGATCGTCACCTGACCCAGTGGAGCCGCGGGGAGTACGCCGGCGCCACCGAGACGCAGGACGATCTCGCCGTACTCGCGCAGAACGGTATCCCCCGACTTGCTGACGATCACGCAGCCAACAAGCGCAAGGCAAAGCGGATCCGCCGTGCCCAACCGGTCTCCGGCGTCATCGGCACGTCTGCCGACGTCGACGCCTTCGTCATCAAGGCCAGCTGTCGCGCAAAGGTGAAGGTGAAGGCCCGCAACGCCGATCTCGGGCCCAACCTCGACCTCCGACTCACGGTGAAGCGGCCCCGCAAGCCCGCCCAACTCGTCAATCCGCTGTCGTCGGCATCAGGAACCGCAGGAGGTCTCGACGCCACCTGGCAGGGCAAGGGTCGGCCCGGCACCTGGCTGGTCAAGGTCGCCGGCACCGGAGCGCGCAACCCGGCCAGCACCGGGTACTCGGGTTACGGCAGTCTTGGGCGCTACACCCTCAAGGTCACGGGGAAGTGTGTGCGTCGCTGATCCGAGCCGGGTTCAGGAGCCCGCAAGGCGTTTGAGGGCCCCCTGCACCAGGGCCCGGTCCTCCGTCGGCCACATCGGCGGCAGGCTGGCGCGCAGGAAACCCCCGTAGCGGGCGGTGGCCAGCCGCGGATCGAGCACCGCCACCACGCCCTTGTCGTCGGTGGTGCGGATCAGCCGACCGGCGCCTTGGGCCATGAGCAGCGCAGCATGATTGGCGGCCACCTGCATGAAGCCGTTGCCGCCGGCCTGGTCGGCTGCGCGTTGACGCGCCGACATCAGCGGGTCGTCGGGGCGCGGGAACGGGATCCGGTCGATGAGCACCAGCTGGCAGGTGTCGCCCGGGACGTCGAGGCCCTGCCAGAGGCTGAGTGTGCCGAAGAGGCAGGTGTGTGGATCCTCGACGAACTGCTTGGCCAACTCGGGAAGCTGGGCCTCCCCTGCGCCAACGTGGTCAGGTGGGGCAACCGCTTGCGCACCTCCTCGGCCGCGGTGTCGGCCGCGCGCCGAGACGAGAAGAGACCGAGGGTGCGTCCGTCAGCGGCATCGATGAGGTCGACGATCTCATCGAGCTGGGCCTTGCCCAGTCCGTCGCGGCCCGGCGGCGGAAGGTGCCGGGCGACGTAGAGGATCGCCTGCTTGCGATAGTCGAACGGTGACCCGACGTCGACTGCTCGCCACGGCAGCGCGTCGCTCGGGGGTCCTGCGGCTGGCCGACGTCCTCGGCCGCGCGTTCGGACGGCTTGAGACCCAGGCTGCCGGCCACGGAGTCGAAGTTTCCTCCCAACATCAAGGTGGCGGAGGTGAAGACCACCGTCTTGTCGGTGAGCAGCTTGTCGCGCATCTGCGCCCACACCTGCAGCGGCGCGATGCACAGCTGCGGGCCACCACGCTGGGGTTCGCGGCCGTTGAGCCACAACACGTCGGCCTGGGACCCGGCTGCCATCCGCTCACTCGTGTTGAAGACCTCCTGCACTCCTCCCTTCGCCTGGGTGCGACCGGCGTCGACGTCGCCGTCGGACTCCTTGGGAAAGGCCCCGACACAGGAGCGGGCAGCGTCTCGCACCAGCACCAAGGCGTCTGCGAGTTGGGAGGAGATCTGGTCGATGCGGCCCTCAGTGGTCATCGCGATGGCGTCGGCCAGCGCGTCCCCGGCGTCGGCGAGCTCGGTGGCCTGGTCGCCATCGACGTAGCGCTGGGCCCGCTTGGCCGCGCGCTCCACCTCGGACACGCTGAGCTCGTCCGTGGCGGCCTGGGTGATGCGAGCGGTCAGCTCATGGGCCTCGTCGATCACCACGGCGTCGTACTCGGGGATCATCGGAATGCCCTCGATCGCGTCGATCGCCAGCAGGCTGTGGTTGGTGATGACGACCTTGGATCGGGCCGCCCGCTCCTTCGCCATCTCAGCGAAGCACTCCTCGCCGTAGACGCAGCGCGCACGCCCCAGACACTCGCGGGCACTCACCGACACCTGGCGCCAGACCCGGTCGGTGTGGCGGGGAGCGTTGTCCTTCTCCCCGGTGCCGCCGGACTCCGCCTCCTCCTCGACCCACTCACGCAGCTTGAGCACCTCCGCACCCATCGAACCCGTGGGAGCCTCGATGAGGACGCCCTGGTCGTCGGGCGCGCCCTCGCGCACCCGGTGCAGGCAGGCGTAGTTGGAGCGGCCCTTGAGCACGGCGTACGACGTGTCGAGGCCGGGGCGCTCCACGGCCTTCACCAGCCGCGGGATGTCACGCTCGACCAGCTGGTGCTGAAGCGCCAACGTCGCCGTGGCCACCACGACGCGCTCGGGATGGAGCAGGGAGGGCACCAGGTAGGCGAGGGACTTTCCGGTGCCGGTGCCGGCCTGGACGAGCAGGTGCTGCTCGGCTTCGAAGGCGTCGGCCACCGCCTCGGCCATCTGCACCTGTCCAGCCCGCTCCTGCCCGCCGAGGGCGGCAACCGCCTCACTCAGGAGTGTCGTCACCGGATGGTCGGAGGCTTCGCTGTCAGGCACCACCGGAGCAGACTATCGGGGGCCACCGACAAGCGGTGACCCCCGATCGGGTCTGTGGACGGTGCAGGTCAGACGACGGCGCCGGAGTCCTCCGGGTCGCGCTCCTTCTTCACCTTCGGCTGCCGTGGGAACGCCTGGAACCGTTGCAGGAAGCTCGCCAGCGGCGTGGCGACGAAGACCGTCGACAGGGTGCCGATGATCAAGCCGAGCAACAGGGCCAGCGCGAAGTCGGTCAACGAGTCACCGGCCATGAAGACCAGTGCGCCGAGGATGAACATGGCGCCCAGACCGGTGTTGACCGTGCGTGGCATGGTCTCGATCATCGCGGTGTTGGACACCTCGTCGAAGGTGCCCGTCTTGGTCCCGTGCCAACGTTCTCGGATGCGGTCGAAGACGACCACGGTGTCGTTGACCGACAGACCGATGATGGTCAACGCGGCCGCCAGGAAGACCCCGTCGATCGGCTTTCCGAGCCAAGCGAAGATACCCGTCACGAGCACCACGTCGTGGGCCATCGAGACCACGGCCGAGAGTGCGAAGGTCCAGTGGAAGCGGAAGGCCAGGTAGGCCATCTGGGCGAGCAGCGCGATGAAGAACGCGATCAATGCCTTCTTCTTCAGCTCGTCACCCAGGCTGGCCGCCACGGTGTCGTCCGAGATCCTCTCCGTGACACCGACCTTGGCGTCGATGGCGTCTTCGATCTGGTCCCGCTCCTCGTCGGAGATCTGGCCGGCGCGGATGGAGATGCGCTCCTCGCCGTCGCTGCCCTTCACGTTCTGCACCACGGCTTCGGGGATGCCGATGTCGGAGACGAGCTCACGAGCATCATCGGCCTTGAGCACCTGGTCGGTGGAGTAGACCAAGGTCCGGCCACCGGTGAACTCGAGGCCGAGGTTGAGCCCCTTGCCGAAGACACCGGCCAGCGCGATCACGACGAGCACGACGGCCGTGCCCAGCCAGAGGTTCCTCCGAACCATGATCTGCGGATTCTTCTTGGTCAGCCAGGTGCGCACCCGGCCGACGTTGGCGAGACCCGTGATGGCGGGCCGCCGGGCGACGAACTTGGTGGTCACACCGATCTCGGTGAGCACGCGTGCGATCACCAGCGCCGAGATCATCGACGCGACGACACCGATGGAGAGCGTGACACCGAAGCCCTTGACCGAACCCGAGGCGAGCAGGAAGAGCAGCAGCGCGGCCAGCAAGGTGGTGACGTTGGAGTCGATGATCGCGGTCCACGCCTTGTTGAAGCCGACCTGGAGGGCACGCCGCATCCCCGCTCTCGGATTTTCGGCATACTCCTCCCTTGCTCTCTCGAAGACGAGCACGTTGGCGTCGATCGCCAGTCCGATCGCGAGCACGAAGCCGGCGAGTCCTGGCAGGGTCAAGGTCGCGCCGATGCCCACCGTCATCGCATAGGCGAGCAAGGCGTACGACGTCAGCGCCAGCGCCGCCAGGGCACCGACGAGGCGGTAGACGATGATGATGAAGAGGCCGGTCATGATGACACCGATGACCGCGGCCTCGATGGAGGCGCTGATGGCGGCGTCACCGAGCGTGGGGCCGATGACGGAGTCCTGCATCGGGACACCGTTGAGGAACTTGCCGTCCTCATCGAAGGAGCCGAGCGACAGCGGCAGCGCACCGGCCTCGATCAGGAGCGCGAGGTCCTTGGCGCTCCGTTCGGAGAAGTTGCCCGTGATCTCGGTGCTGCCACCGGTGATGCCGACATTGCACCGGACGCTCTCGCCTGCCTGGGGCGCCGAGATGACGGTGTCGTCGAGCACGAAGGCCGTCTGACGCTGCGGGTCGCCGCTCGGGAAGCAGGCCGCATCCGCAGTGAGCTTCTCGTAGACGTCACCGGCCTCGCCGTCGAAGCTGATCTGCACCGCCCAGCCGACGCTGCCCTGGGGCAGCGCGGCGTCGGCACTCTTGATCTCGTTGCCGTTGATCGCCGTGGGGCCGAGCTCGTAGTACTGCCCCTCGTCGTCCCCGACGATGATGTTGCCTTCCTTCGAGGGCTCGGCGTTGGGCCCGGATGCCGTGGCCACCACCGGGTGCACCGACAGCTGGGCCGTCTTGCCGATCACCGTCTTGGCCTGGGTGGGGTCCTGGACGTCGGGCAGCTCGACCAGCACCCGGTCGTTGCCGACGCGCACCAGCGTGGGCTCGGAGACGCCGATCGAGTCGACACGGCTCCGGATCACCTCGATGGTCTTGTCGACCTGCTCGGCGGTGACATCACGGTCAGGGTTGTTCGGGTCCTGCGCCTGATACATCAGTTGGGAACCGCCCTTGAGGTCGATTCCCAGACGCGGCTCCTTCTCGAAGGACAACCAGACACAGCCTGCGAGCAGTCCGAGGACGAGCAGCAGGCGAACGAAAGCACCACGTGACATGAGAGGAATCATCCACCACGTCACCAACTGCCCTGCATTCGACCCGGTGCTTGAACGTGTCCCGGCTCACGGCGGGGTTTTGTTGCCACCTACACATGGAGGCGGCGAGACTGCTTCGGTCCCCGGTGCGACCACCGGCGACACCCGAAGCGAAAGGCACCACCCCCGTGCAGTCCCCCACCCACCCTGCTCCGGCGGAACTCTCCCCGCTGGCCAGCCGACTGGTCGTCGTGGTGCTGTGCCTCGGCGCGCTCGCCGGCGCCCTGACCCAGACCATGCTGATGCCGGTCCAGCGCCAGCTGCCCGCCCTGCTGGACACCTCGATCAGCAACGCCTCGTGGGTCATCACCGCAACGCTGCTCGGTGCCGCCGTCTCGATGCCCGTTGCCGGACGCCTCGGTGACCTCTTCGGCAAGAAGCGGATCCTGGTGGCCTGCGCGACCTTCCTCTTCGCCGGCTCCGCACTCTGCGCGTTGACCGACACGCTCACCCCGATGCTCCTCGGCCGGGTCATGCAGGGCCTGGCCATGGGTTACATGCCCGTCGCCATCAGCTTGGTGCGCGAGGTGACCCCACCCAAGATGGCCACCTCGGCGATGGCCACCCTGAGCGCCACGATGGGTGTCGGCGGCGCCATCGGCATGCCGCTCGCCGCCTGGATCGCCCAGGAGCACGAGTGGCACGCGCTCTTCTGGGTCTCGGCCGGTATCGCGGTCGTGGTCCTCGCCGCGACCGTCCTGCTGGTGCCGTCGCGCCCGGCACTCAACCCGGGACGCTTCGACCCCTTCGGGACCATCGGGCTGACGATCGGGCTCGTGGCCACCTTGGTCGGCATCTCCAAGGGCACCGACTGGGGCTGGACCTCCGGGCGGACCTGGCTCTTCCTCGCCCTCGGGCTCGTGACCCTGCTCGCGTGGGGCCGGCACCAACTCGGCCACCCCAACCCGCTCGTCGACCTGCGCACGACGGCCCGGCGTCCGGTGCTGTTCACCAACCTGGCTGCGCTGCTGGTCGGCTTCGGGATGATGGCGCAGTCGATCGTGGTTCCCCAACTGCTCACCATGCCGGCGGCGACCGGTTTCGGTCTCGACCAGTCCCTGCTCCAAGCAGGGCTGTGGATGGCTCCCGGCGGCATCTTGATGCTGCTGCTCGCCCCGGTCTCCAGCCGCCTGCTGACGAACCTCGGGCCACGGATCAGCCTCGTGATCGGGGCCTGCTTCCTGGGCGCCGGCTACCTGGTCGGCCTGTTCTTCATGACCGAGTCCTGGCACATGCTGCTCATCATGTGCATCTGCTCCGTCGGCGTCGCCGTCGGCTACGCCTCGATGCCGATGCTGATCCTCGAGAACGTGCCGATGCACGAGGCCGGGTCGAGCGTCGGCGTCAACAACTTGATGCGCTCGATCGGAACGACCCTCGCGGGCGCGGCAATGGCCGCCGTACTCACCAGCAAGACCTTCACCCTTGCCCCCGGCGCGGCCGCCATCCCCGCCGAGGAGACGTTCCGCTGGACGTTCCTGATCGGCGCCGTCGCGGCCTTCGTCGGCGCGCTCCTCGCGCTGGCCATCCCGAAGCGAAAGCCGGTCATCGACCCGCCACTGGAGGCGCGGGTGGGCGAGCCCGCAACACTCGCGGACTGATCAGGCTCAGACGGCGTACGCCGCCAACTCGCCTGCCAGTGCCTCATCGGCCCGACCCTTCACGAGGGTGCCCTCGCCCGTGTGCTCGAGATCGAGGATCTCGCCCGCACGATGGAGCCGGTCGATGAGGTCGCCGCGGGCGTAAGGCACGAGTGCCTCGAACTCGACGGCCGGTCGGGGCAGCTCGCTCTCGACCAGGGCGAGGGCCTCCGCGACGCCCTCCCCGGTCTTGGCGCTCACCACGACGGAGTGGGGCTCACGCGCCTTCAGCCGCGCCAGGACCATGGGGTCGGCGGCATCGGCCTTGTTGATCACGATCAGCTCCGGGACGTCGGCTGCGCCGATGTCGGCGAAGACCGCACGCACCGCGGAGATCTGTCCCTCCGGATCGGGGTGGGAACCGTCGACCACGTGCAGCACCAGGTCGGCACCGGCCACCTCCTCGAGCGTGGACCGGAAGGCCTCGACGAGCTGGTGGGGCAGGTGGCGAACGAAGCCGACCGTGTCACTCATGGTGTAGATGCGGCCGTCGGCGGTCGTCGTACGTCGAGTGGTGGGGTCGAGGGTCGCGAAGAGCGCGTCCTCGACCAGCACGCCGGCATCGGTGAGCCGGTTGAGCAGCGACGACTTTCCGGCGTTGGTGTAGCCCGCGATCGCCACCGACGGGATCGCGTTGCGCTTGCGCTCGGACCGCTTCGTCTCGCGGGTGCCCAGCATCTGCTTCAGCTCACGACGGAGCTTGGCGATCTTGGTGTTGATGCGACGTCGGTCGGTCTCGATCTTGGTCTCACCGGGGCCACGGCCACCGATGCCCTCACCGCCGGCCACCCGGCCACCGGCCTGGCGGGAGAGACTGCCGCCCCAGCCGCGGAGCCGCTGCTTCATGTATTGCAGCTGGGCCAGTTCGACCTGCGCCTGCCCCTCCTTCGACTTCGCGTGCTGGGCGAAGATGTCGAGGATGAGCGCGGTGCGGTCGACGCACTTGACCTTGAGCTTGTCCTCCAGGTTGCGCAGCTGGGAGGGGGCGAGGTCGCCGTCCATGATCACGGTGTCGGCACCGGTGGCCTGCACGATCTCGCGCACACCGTCGACCTTGCCGCGACCGATGTAGGTCGCCGGATCGGGCTTGGTGCGGCGCTGGAAGATCGCCTCGAGCACCTCGGAGCCAGCTGTCTCGGCCAGCAGCGCGAGCTCGGCCATCGAGTTCTCGGCGTCCTCGACGGTGCCCTCGGTCCACACCCCGACCAGCACGACCCGTTCGAGACGCAGCTGGCGGTATTCGACCTCGGTGATGTCTTCGAGCTCGGTGCGCAGCCCGGCGACCCGGCGCAGGGCGTGGCGAGCGGCGAGGTCCTCGTCGCCACTGGTGAGCTCCTCGGGGTCGGGCCCGTCGAGGGAGACGACCTCGTCGGCGTAGCCGGACTCGAAGCCGTCCTCGTCGTCCCAGCCCTGGGTCGCGTCGAGTTCGTCGGCGAGGGAGAAGTGTTCAGATGCGTTCGTCATATGCCCTCAAGGGTAGGCCGCTCCTCGACGAGGGTCGAACGAGTTTGCCGAGAGCAGAAACGGGCGGGCCGGATCCGGCCCGCCCGCTCGACGTTCTCCTCAGTTCACTTGGGTGGCATCCGGATGCCACCGTCGACCCGGACGACCTCGGCGTTCATGTAGGAGTTGGTGACCAGCTCCACCACCATGGAGGCCAGTTCGTCGGCCTGCCCGAGGCGCTTGGGGAAGAGCACGCTCTGGCCGAGGTGGGCCTTGAACTGCTCAGCACCCTCACCCTCGCCGTAGATCGGCGTGTCGATGAGGCCCGGGGCGATGGTGTTGACCCGGATGCCGGCGGCGGAGAGATCGCGCGCGACCGGCAGGGTCATCCCCACGACGCCGCCCTTGGAGGAGGAGTACGCCGCCTGGCCGATCTGGCCGTCGAAGGCCGCGACGGAGGCCATGTTGACGACCGCACCCCGCTCGCCGGACTCCAGCGGCTCGTTGCGGCTCATCGCCGTGGCCGCGAGCCGGATGGCGTCAAAGGTGCCGATCAGGTTGATCGCGATGACCTTCGAGTAGGCGCCCAGGTCGTGTGCCGATGCTGCGTCGCCGTCCTTGCCGATGGTGCGCTGGGCCCAGCCGATGCCGGCCGAGTTGACCAGCGCACGCAGCGGGCCGAGTTCAGCGGCCTTGTCGACGGCCGCCTGGATCTGCTCGGTCCGGGTGACGTCGACCGCGACGAAGGCGCCGCCGATCTCCTGGGCGAGGGCCTCACCCTTCTCGGCGTTGAGGTCGGCCACGACGACCTTGGCGCCCTTGGCCGCCAGCTGACGGGCCGCAGCCGCTCCGATGCCGGAGGCACCGCCCGTGACGATTGCGCTTGCTCCTGTGATGTCCATGACACCGGAGCATAGGACCGGTCCCGTCGTCCCGGCGGGCCCGGTCCCCTGATGTGGATGACCGGATGCGTCATCCCGCCCGCTCGACGAGGGTCATGGCATGGACCCTCATGCCGACCTGGTCGCGCCGTCCGGCGCACACTTCCTACGCCCGCCGCCCAGGCTGCGGCGTCCGCAATTCGTCGCCGCGGTGCCCGTCGACCCGTCCGGCACGGTCGGTCCGACCCGAGGCCAGGCGCGCGGGCGGCAGTGGCGGCGTACCGCGGCGGGGTTGTGCGTGCCCACTGCAGCCGTCTTCGACCAACCCGCGCAGCGCATCGTTGAGGCCAGCGCTCTGGCAGGACCGATCGGTGGAGTGACGGGGTGGGCCAGCCTCCACCTCGCGGGGGCTCGGTGGTTCGAGGAGTGACCACCTGGGCAGGGCGCTTCCGGTGCAGGTCTGCGTCGGGCCGCTCCGTCAGTGCGCTGCGCGTGATCGGATCGTGTTCGCCCGCAACCGCGTGGCCACCTCGGAGATCGTCTGGCGCTACGGCGTCCCGTGCCTCAACATCCACCGTTCCCTCTTCGACGAAGTGGTTCGCCGCGGCACTGCACAGGCAGGTGCCGCGGCGATCGACATGGTGCTTTACGCCGAGCTCACGTCGTTGCGGCGCTTCACCGCATGGTTGGGCACGGTGCGAGACGTCCCGGGCGTGCCCTTGGTACGACGCGCGGTCGCCCTCTCGGTCGAGGGCGTCGAGTCACCTCAGGAGAGCAGGTTGCGCTTCGCGTGGATGTTCGGCGCCGGGCTGCCCGAACCCCTGTGCAACATGGACGTCCACTCGACGTCCGGCGCCTTCCTGGCCCGACCTGACCTCTTCTCGCCCGAGCTCGGGCTCATCGGTGAGTACGACGGCGAGGTCCACAGTGGCGCGGCAGCGCGAGGTCACGACCACACCCGGGTGGACCGACTGCGGGACCACGGCCTCGAAGTGGTCTCCGTGGTGGGCGGTCAGCTGGACGAGCGCGAAGTCGTCAAGCGGCTGCGGGCCGCGGCACGACGCGCGCAGCGCTCACAGGTCGAACGCGACTGGGTCCTGCATGGGCCGAACGGTCCGCGGCCACCGCTCGACTGGCGCATCGACGCCCGGCTGTCCTGGCTCAGCAGCAAGCGCCGTGAGTTGCAGCTGCGCGACATGCCCGGTCCCATGTGATGTGAGTCAGGGGTTGGATTCCTCGCGGAACCCAACCCTGACTCACATCAGACACCGTTCAAGACGCACTGATCACTTCTTGCCGCCCTCCTTGGCGAGCCACGAGTTGACCCGGTCGCGGATCTCGGAGGTGTCGGGGTCGGCGTGTAGACCCGGTCCTCGTCGAGGAAGGCGAACATCGGGCAGCTGTCGAACTCCGGGGTCAGGGTCTCGAGCTCGGTGAGCACCTCACCCGTCGCGACCTCACGCACCGTCAGCTCGTAGTCGAACTGGACGAAGTCGAAGCGACCCTTGTCCTTCTCCTCCGAGGCCTTGCACTTGCGGGGCTTCACGCTGGCGCTCGGCTCGCCCTCGACGCAGACGATGAAGTTGGCCTCTGCCCAGTCCGGGACATCGATTCCCCACTTCTCGTTGGGGCCGACGCTCAGGTTGCCGCTGTAGTTCGGCTGCTTCTCGGTGTTGAGGGCGCCGAGCCCCTTCGCCGACTTGGCGTCGAACGACGGAGCGTTGGTGGCGGCGCCACCCAGGCAGACACGGGCGAGGTCAGAAGTAGGAGGTGGCCTCGAACGGAGCGGCCCCGGTGGAGCCGTCGTCACCGGGCTCGCCGGCACCGGCCTCGACCAGCCACGCACCGATGGCACTCTCGATGCTGCGGGAGTCAGGCATGGAGTGCGCCTTGCCGTCGCGGATCACGGCGTACGACGGGCAGCCGGTCTGCTTCTCTGCGTAGGGGTCGAGCTCCTTGAGCACCTCGCCGGTGGCGGCCGCACGGATGCTGACGTTCCAGTCGGTGGGCTGCCATTCATAGGCGCCCTCCCGCTCGTCCTCGCACTGCTGCGGCTCCACCGTGCTGCTCGGCGTGCCCTCGGCGCAGACGACGAAGTTGGTGGTCTCGAACTCGCCGTACTCCTGAGGCCCAGCTCCTGCGAGGCACCGAGCGGCATGGAACGGAACGTCCGGCTCATCGAGGCTGTTGAAGAAGGGCAGGCCCACCGGAGCCGCCGGATCCCAGGCGGCGGCGTTGCTCATCGCCTGGTCCTGGCAGACGAGGCCGACCTCGTCGAAGTTCGCTGCCTCGAAGGAGTTCGCAGGAGCGGCGTCAACGCCGTCGTCGGTCCCCGCGTCCGAGGGCTCGCCACTCGGATCCGCTCGCCTGGCTGTTGTCGTCACCCTTCGCGTCGTCGTCCTTGTCGTCGCCCGACAGCGCGACGGCTGCCGCAATGCCGCCGCCGATGAGCAGGAGGACGAGCACGATCGCGCCGATGACCAGTCCCTTGCGACTGCCGCCACCCGACGGCGGCTGTTGCGGCGGGCCCCACCGGCCCCTGTGGTCCACCGGGGCCACCCGGTCCACCGGAAGGCGGCCCCCAGCCGCCTTGCCCGCCACCCGGCTGTCCGGCGGGCTCTGCTGCTGTCCCGGGGCGGGCCAACCCCGCTGCGGCTGTCCGGCCTGCTGCGGCCTGTCCGGGCGCCGGCCAGGACCCCTGGGGCGGCTGGCCCGGGCAGGCCAACCCTGCTGAGGCTGTCCCGGGCCGGCCACGAACCCTGCGGCGCGGGGCTGCGCCCCTGCTGTCCCCACTGCTGCTGGGGCATGGCGGTCGGCGCGTCCTGGCCCTCGGGAGGCCCCCTGGCGGGTCGGTTCGTCTGCGGGAGGGAACTGCTCGGACATCGGACTCCTCGAGGGATGCGGGCTACTCCCGGTTTCTCGCCCGGATCAGAGCATTCCAAACCTCACAGCTCGGTGAGGCCCTCCGCGAAGAGCACGGCCGGGCCTCGCAACAGCGTGCGGTTGTCGGCGGTCCAGGTGATCCACAGCGTGCCGCCCGGTACGTCGACCCGATAGGTCACGTCGTCGACCGGCGGCTGGGCCGCGCCGTCGCGCAGGGCCGCCGCGACCATCACCGCGCAGGCACCGGTGCCGCAGGAACGGGTCTCCCCGAACCGCGTTCGTGCACCCGCAGCGCAACGTGGCGCTCGCCGCGGTCGACGACGAACTCGACATTGACCCCGTGCGGATAGACGACCGGGTCGTGTCCCGGTGGCTCCAGGAGCGTGCCCGCGTCATCGAGGGAATCCACGAAGGCAACGGCGTGCGGGTTGCCCATGTCGATGTGGCGGGCCGACCAGCCGAGGTGACCGACCGTGACGACACTGTCACCGAGCACGATCGGGGTGCCCATGTCGACGGTGATGCTGCCGTCGTCCTCGAAGGTCAGCACCTTGGTGCCGCCACGGGTGGCCACGGGCACCGGTGCGGTCGGGTCGACCAGACCGGCGTCAGCGAGGTGGCGCCCGAACACCCGCACCCCGTTGCCACACATCTCGGAGACGGAGCCGTCGGAGTTGCGGTAGTCCATGAACCACTCGGCCTCGCCGACCACCTCGAGCAGGCCGAGCTCACGGGCGGCGCGGGCGCGGATCACCCGCATCACGCCGTCGCCGCCGATCCCCGCGCGGCGGTCGCAGAGCGCGGCGACGCGGCTCGGCGACAACGCACCGTGCACGGTGCCGTCGTGGTCGGGGAGCAGCACGAAATCGTTCTCGGTGCCGTGGCCCAGCAGGAAGGAGTAGCTCACGGGTCCCATCCTCCCACCCCTGGCCGACGGTCCGCGAGCCGAAAAGTAGTCTGCGGCTCATGCAGATCAGCCTGGGAGACCACACGCCGTCCGTTTCCGCGAGCGCCTGGGTGGCGCCCAACGCGACCCTCGTGGGTGACATCACGGTGGGTGAGCGCTGCTCGATCTTCTACGGCGCGGTGCTGCGCGCGGAGTTCGACTCGATCACCATCGGCGACGGCAGCAACGTGCAGGACAACGCGGTCTTCCACGTCGACAACGACTTCCCGATCGTGATCGGCGAAGGGGTCACGATCGGCCACGCGGCGGTCGTGCACGGGGCCACGATCGAGGACCATGCCCTGGTGGGGATGAACGCGACGGTGATGAACGGTGCCCACATCGGCGCGGAGACCCTCATCGCAGGCGGCGCTGTCGTGCCCGAGGGCATGAAGGTGCCGCCCCGCAGCCTGGTCGCCGGGGTGCCGGCCAAGGTACGCCGCGAGCTCACCGACGCGGAGGTCGCCGGGTTGCACCGCAACGGTCCCGGCTACGAGCGCATCAGTGCGATGCACGCCGAGGCGCTCGCCCAGCAGTGAGCCCACTGCGAAACAGCGCAACACCCGCGATCTCGACCCGCAATACCCGCGACTTCGCTGATCAGCCGACGACGTGCGCGACCACCTGGTCGACCAGGTCGGGTGCGTCCCAGTCGAACCAGGTGATCCGCGGGTCCTTCTTGAACCACTGGTCCTGTCGTTTCGCGAAGCGCCGGGTCGCGATGACCGTGCGCTCACGGGCCTCGGCCTCGGTGAGGTCACCGGCAAGGTGGGCCAGCACCTCCGGGTAGCCAATGGCCCGTGAGGCGGTCCGGGCACTGGCCAGTCCGCGTGCCGCGAGCGACCGCACCTCCTCGACGAAACCTGCCTCGAACATCTCGGCCACGCGTTGGGTGATGCGGGTCAGGAGGATGTCGCGGTCGATGGCGACGCCCACCTGCACCGCACCCTCGAGTGCGTAGTCGAGCCTGGGCAGCGTGGTGGAGAACCTGTGCCCGGTCAGCTGCACGACCTCGAGCGCGCGGACGATGCGCCGACCGTTGGAGACGAGGATCCCGGCAGCCGCCTCCGGATCTGCCTGCGCCAGCCGGGCGTGCAGTGCAGCCGGCCCGTCCTGGGCCAGTTCCGCCTCGAGCTCGGCCCGCAACGCCGGATCCGTGCCGGGGAACTCGAAGTGGTCGAGCACGGCGCGGGTGTAGAGAGCCGAACCCCCGACCAGGATCGGCACCCGCCCCCGGTGCCGGATGTCGTCGACCGTGTCCCGGGCCGACTGCTGGAAGTCCGCGACGCTGGCGGTCTCCTCGATCTCCATGAGGTCCAGCAAGTGGTGCACGATGCCGCGCCGCTGCGCGACCGGAAGTTTCGCCGTACCGATGTCCATGCCGCGATAGACCTGCATCGCGTCGGTGTTGACGATCTCGCCGCCCAGCCGCTCCGCCAGCCCCAGCGACAAGCCGGTCTTGCCTGCGGCTGTCGCGCCGACGACCGCGACGACCGGCGGGGTCCGGGTGACGGGATGGGAGCAGGCCATGGCACTAGTGTTCCAAACAGCACGGGGCGCGATCAGACGCGGCCCGACCTCGGACAGGAGCAACTGATGGGCTTCCTCGACAAGTTGAAGGGCAAGGGCGACGGCCTCAAGGAGAAGGCCGCCGACGCCGTCGACAAGCACGGCGACAAGATCTCCGACGGCATCGACAAGGCAGCCGACTTCGTCGACAAGAAGTCCGGGGGCAAGCTCGGCGACAAGGCGGACGCCGTGGCGGAGAAGGCCAAGGACGCGCTCGACAAGCTCGACGGCAAGGACGACGACATCAAGTGACCGTCTGCCCGCGGAGCCGTACGCCGGCTCCGCGGGCACCGCACGAGATCACCGGGGTTGATGCTCCTATGTCTTGTCAAGCCGCGTCGCAGAGGTCTTCTTGAGGTGGTTTTCTGCTGCTGGTCTCAGCGATTGTGGGCAGTAGGCAGCGGTAGACCTGTCGGGCGAGGTATCGCTTCAGGCAGCGCATGATCTCGGGCTTGGTCTTGCCCTCGGCGGTGCGTCGCGCAACGTAGATCTTGGTCGGCTCGTGCCAATGCATCCGCGTGACGACGGCCCGGTGCAGGGCTGCGTTGGCTCGGCGGTCACCGCCGCGGTTGAGCCGGTAACGCGTCGTCTTTCCCGACGAGGCGGGCACGGGGTTCGTACCGCACAGGGCCGCGAACGCGGCCTCGCTGCGCAGCCGGTCGGGGTTGTCCCCCGCGGCGAGCAGCAGTGCTGCGGCCGTGTCTGGGCCGACGCCGGTGAGCTCGACGAGCGTGGGCGCGACAGCGGCTGTGAGGCGATCCAGATGCTCGCGGAGCTCCTTGGCCTCGGCTCGCAGTGTGAGGGCGCGACGAGCCAGCAGCCGTAGAGCGTGTTTGGCGGCCGACAGGGGTGTGGTGAGGTCGCCTGGTCGCAGTGCGGCGCACCGCTCCAACAATCTGGCCAGACCCAGATCGGTAAGTGATTCGCGCAGTTCGTCTGGGGCGGTGACCAGGACGGCCTTGAGCTGGTTGACCGCCTGTGTCTGCGCTTTGACCGCGGAGTCGCGGGTCATCTTGAGCATGCGGATGACCTCGACTTGGTCATCACCGTTCTTGGGGGTGCCGGTCGCGGTACCGGCCAGCACGGCCCTCGCGGCGGACTCGGCGTCGATGGGGTCGGACTTGCCCTTGCGGTGACGGGTGCTGCGGTCAGGCCGATTGACCTCGACGACACGCTCGCCGCAGCGACGCAGGTAGCGGGCGAGCCCCGCTCCGTAGGAGCCGGTGCCTTCGATTCCGAACGCTTCGACCTGTCCCAGGTCGTAGGCCCATCGGCGTAGTTGCTCATAGCCGGCAGCGGTGGCCGGGGTGGCCAGTTCGGCCACCCAGCGGCCCAGCGCATTCAGCGCTACGGCGACGTGCGAGTCCTTGTGGGTGTCGACCCCGATCGTGACGGTGTTGGCGGGCGTGGTGGTGACGTCAGTGGTGGTAGCAGGCATGCTGGTGATGGCCTTCTCTCGCTGGCAGGCGGGTATGGGTCACCGCCGGTCGGGCGGGCGGACACGACTGCGACGAGGCTCAGTAAAGCCATGCTCCTATGAGGTCACTGCCCGCCAGACCGGTGGTTTGGTCGTCCCCACCAGCCGGGTCGACAGATCAACCCAAAGGCACCCGGGGGCCGGTCGTTAGATGGGTCAGACCCGGCCGGTGGCGACACATTCATACTCGCAGTCGATAGGGTCAGTCCGTGCCGTCACAGGAGGCTCCGCTGCTGACCCTCATCGAGGCCGCCGTGCTCGGCCTGCTGGTCGACCGGCCCCAGCACGGATTCGAGCTGGCCAAGGCGTTCGAACGCGACAACTGGCTGGGGGAGATCTTCACCACGCAGCGACCGGTGGTCTACCGGGCGCTCAACACGTTGGAACGCAAGGGCCTGCTCACCGAGGAACGCAGGGAGGCGTCCAGCCGCGGCCCCGCGCGCACCGTGCTCCGATGCACCTCGGACGGCAGCATCGCCTTCCAGGAGTGGCTGGAGACACCGGTGCGTCACCTGCGGGACGTGCGGTTGGAGCTGCTGATCAAGTTGGCGCTCCACGAGCACCACGGGCTCGATGTCCAGCCGTTCATCTCTCGGCAGATCGAGCACTTCCGACCGATCCACGACGCCCTGCAGGTCAGCCCCACTCCCACAGACGGCACCGGACGCCAGCTCGCCCTGTGGCGCAAGGAGGCCTCACACACGGTGATGCGGTTCCTGGAGAAGCTCCGGGAAGGTCCTGCGCGGCCCTGACCCGAGCCAGCGCTAGGGGCCGAGCAGCCACACGGTGACGAGTTCACCGCGCTTGAGGTGAGTTGCCTCCTCCGGGACGTCGATGAGGCAGTCCGCGCCAGCGAGCCAGCTCAGGAAGTGCGAGCCCGGCGGGCCAGCGAGACTCACGGTGCCCTGGCGGGGGTCGAGGTAACCGCGCCGGAACTGTCGCTTCCGAGCAGGAGCGTCCAGTGATTCGGCAAGTTCGGCGGTCACCTGTCGCCGCTGCGTGTTGCGATGACCCATCGCCGCCCTGATCGCCGGCCGCAGGAACACCTCGAAGGACACCAGTGAGCTGACTGGATTGCCCGGAAGGGTCACGACGGGGACTCCTTCGTAGGTGCCGGCGCCTTGTGGCATCCCGGGCTGCATCGCGACCTTGGCGAACTCCACACCACATCCGGTCAGTGCTTGCTTCACGACTTCGTGGGTTCCTGCGCTGACGCCTCCCGACGTGACCACCAGATCATGGTCGACCAGTTCGGCGAAGGCAGCCCGGAAGTGCGCGACGTCGTCATGCACGAAGTGCACCGTGTCGACGAGCGAGCCCGCCTCTCGCAACGCAGTCGCCAACATGATCGAGTTCGACTCATAGACCTGTCCGGGCTGGACCCCGTTGCCCGGTGCGACGAGCTCGGTTCCGGTCGAGAGCACCGCGATGCGCAATGGACGACGGACCTCGAGCTCGACCATGCCCAACGCTGCTGCCAGCCCCACCTGGCTGGCGCCCACGGTGACGCCGGTGGGGAGGACGACCTGGCCGGCCTCCACGTCGACGCCAGCACGGCGCAGGTGGGCACCCACCGCTGGAACCTCGTCGATGCGGACCAAGTGGGCGTCGCCGTCGGTCGACTCGACCGGGATGACGGCGTCTGCCCCCTCCGGCATGAGGGCCCCGGTCATGATGCGGTGGGCGGTTCCCGGTTCGAGGCGTGGTACGTCGACGCGGCCGGCCGGGATGTCGGTTGTCACCGGCAGCGAGACAGGGACGCTGACGATGTCGGCCACGCGTACGGCGTACCCGTCCATCGCGGAGTTGTCGAAGAGCGGCAGCGGCAAGGGGGCCCTGACATCGGTGGCCAGCGCTCGCCCGACCGCGTGCTCGAGCGGGACCAGGTCCGGCTCGGTGGGAGCGATCAAGTCAGCGACCAGCCGGGCGTGCTCCTCCACTGGACGCATCATGTCGTTGCTCACGGTTGACACCTCATCTCGTTGACTCCGTTCGGCCCGTGCTAGTTCGGATAGATGGAGACCTCGAGCGCCTTGACCACGGCATGGACCTGTTGGCCCGGGACCAGATCCAGTTCGGCGATGACCGCGGCAGTGACCTCCGCAGCGAGGTGGACTCCTGACGGAGCGGTGCCGTGGACCCGCACGGTGGGCCCACGAGGTTCGAGTTCACGAACGGTGAGCGGGAGTGCGTTGCGCGGGCTACCACCGGGTGGATCGAGGTGGAGCGCCACCGACTTCGGCGAGAAGGCCGCGACGGCATGCTCACCGACGCGGGTGCCCTCATGTGCGATGCCCTGCATCTCGAAGCCGTCGGCCAGGCGTACCCCTCCAGCGGTGGCAACGCCGGGACAGAGGTTGAGATCGGCCAGTCGGGCACCGAAGGTGCTGCGCGGACGGGTCAGGACGTCCGCGGTCGCACCGACCTCGACGACCAGGCCACCTTCCATGATCACCACCCGGTCGGCCAGCATCAGGGCATCGAGGACGTCATGGGTGACGATGATCGCGGTCCGGTCCACCAGCACGCGGCGGAGCAGTTGCCGCATGGCGGGCATCATGGTCACGTCCAGGGCGGCCATCGGTTCATCGAGCAGCAACAGGTCCGGCTCGGCAGCCAGGGCGCGGGCGATCGAGATGCGTTGCGCCTGCCCTCCGGACAGCTGGGCCTGCTTGCGCCCGGCGAACTCAGAGGCGTCCACGGCTTCGAGCCAGCGGAGCGCCCTGGCCCGCGCCTCGCGTCTCGGCACCCCGGTGCTGCGCGGGCCGAAGGCGACGTTCTCCAGGACCGACAGATGAGGAAAGAGCAAGGGGTCCTGGGCCATCAACGCGATGCCCCGTGCGTGCGGTGGCAGCCAGCGCCCGGTGTCGAACAGGGTCCGGCTGCCCAGCTGTGCTCGGCCGCTGTCGGGACGGAGCAGACCGGCGAGCAAGCCGATGACGGTCGACTTCCCGGCGCCGTTGGGTCCGAGCAGGGCGACCGTCTCCCCCGCGGCGACCTCGAGCTGCACGTCGACCCGACGCTCCTGGTGGGTGGCGTTGAGACTCAGGGCCGTGGAGGCGACGCCGTCGGTGCGCGGTTGGTCGTTCACAGCGCGCTCCGTCTGCCGCGGACCAGCCCGATGACGAGGACCGCGACCACCACCAGCACCAGCGACAGCGCGACCGCCGCGTCGGGGTCCGTCTCGCGTTGCAGGTAGATCTCCAACGGCAGGGTGCGGGTGACCCCCTGGAGGCTGCCGGCGAAAGTGATCGTGGCCCCGAACTCACCGAGGCAACGGGCGAAGGAGAGGATCGCGCCCGACGCGAGCCCGGGCAGCACCAGCGGCAGCGTCACCCGCCGCAGCACCGTGGTCGGGCGAGCGCCCAGGGTCGCAGCAACGAGTTCGTAGCGTTGTCCTGCCGTGCGCAGCGCACCTTCGAGGCTGACCACCAGGAACGGGAGGGCGACGAAGGTCTGGGAGAGCACGACGGCGGTCGTGGAGAAGGCGATCTGGATGCCGAGCACGTCCAAGTGCTCACCGAGCAATCCGCGGCGTCCGAACGTGTAGAGCAGCGCGATGCCGCCAACCACTGGCGGCAGAACCAGGGGAAGCAGCACCAACGAGCGGAGGATTCCCTGACCGACGAACGAGGTGCGCGCGAGCAACAGCGCCATCGGCACCCCCAGCAGCACGCACAGGATCGTGCTCGTTGCGGCGGTCCGCAGACTGAGTTGGAGCGCGGCGACCGAGGACTCAGAGGTGATGAGGGTGATGAAATTGCCCCAGTCGACCCGCATCCCCAGCGCGACGAGCGGGAGCAGCACGAAGGCTGCTCCCGCCGCCGCGGGCACGAGCACCCATGCTGGCAGCGCTGAGTAGTCGTGGCCGCGTCTCGTCACTGGCAGTCCTTGGGTCAGGGCTGACCGAAGCCAGCAGCGGCAAGCACGCCCTGACCCACTGAGCCGAGGACGTAGTCGACGAACGCCTGCGCGAGGTCGCCGTGCTCGGAGTCCTCCAGAGCAGCGATCGGGTAGTTGTTGACGGCTTCGGCCGACTCCGCGAACTCGACGGCCGTCACCGCATCTCCCGCATTCTTGGCGTCGGTGACGTAGACGAGCCCGGCGTCGGCCTCGCCGCTGGTGACCTTGTTGAGCACGTCGGTCACCGAGGACTCCTCGCTCGCCGGGGCGATGTCCACGCCGGCAGCCTCCTCCACCCGGGTGGAGGCAGCCCCGCAGGGAACCTCGGGAGCGCAGAGCACGACCGTCAGATCGTCGTTGGCCAGGTCGGCCAGACTGGTGATGCCCTCGGGGTTGCCGGGCTCGGTGACGATGGTGAGCACGTTGGTCGCAAACAGCTCGGGGTCTTCAGCAGTCAGGTCGTCATCGGTGGCCTTGGTCATGTTGTTCTCGTCGGCCGAGGCGAACACGTCGGCCGGCGCACCCTGCTGGATCTGCGCGACCAGGTCCGAAGATCCAGCGAAGTTGAAGTTCACCGTGACGCCGTCGTTCTCGGCCTCGAACTTCTCGCCGATCTCAGTGAACGTCGAGGTGAGCGAAGCAGCGGCGAACACGGTCAAGGTCACGTCCTTGTCGGAGCCGGACCCATTGTCGTCGTCACCACACGCCGTCAGGCCTCCCGCCAGCAGCAGAGCGACCGCGGCCAGGGCCGGGCCTCGCAAGATTCGTTTCATGGCATTCCTTCCAATCGTTCGACGACCACATTGGTCGACTTGATCACGGCGACAGCGACGCTGCCGGGTTCCAGACCGAGGTCACCAACGGCCTCGGTGCTCATCAACGAGACCACTCGGAACGGACCGCACTGAAGCTCCACCTGGGCCATCACCTTGTCGGCGGTCACCGCCGTGACCAGCCCGACGAACCGGTTGCGGGCCGAGCTGTCCCGGCTCGACGGATCAGGTCGGTCCTGGGCCAGCTCCTGGGCCAGCACCGCAAGGTCCGACCCAGCCACACACTTCCGGCCACCGTCGTCGAGGTGCTCCGGGATGCGTCCCGACGAGATCCAGCGTCGGACCGTGTCGTCACTGACACCCAGGAATCGAGCCGCATCCGCAATCCGTATCTGCTGCACCCGAGAACCGTAGCAGCGCCGTCTTTGCGACAGTTTTCGATCCAGTGAACCGATGATTCGGATCGTCTCGAACGTCGCCACAGTGCGTTCCTTTCCAGTAGTCTCAGTGTGACTATATCGTCACGAAGGATCGATTCAGGCAAGAAGAGAGGTTTCAGATGAAGCGGTGTGTCACTGGGAGCCGATGGCGAAGAGCCTCGTCGGGACTGCTTGCGTTGGCGATGGTGGTGACGGCATGGACGACCCTCGGGGCGACACCGGCGACCGCGGCAGCAGCGGACCAGTTGTGCGGCCCGGAGGGAGGCGTCTCCGACAGCCTCGCGGTCACCGGCTGGGTCCACGAGGAGCGCAGCTACGACGAAGCCGACCTCGCGGCGCTGCCCCAGACCACCGTGGCCGACACCTTTCGATCCGGTAGCGGGACCACCAGCAGGAACTACTCAGGTGTCGACCTGTGGCGGCTCCTGGAACTCCCGGACAACTCCGGCGGAATCGGGACGTTCCTGCTGCCCAGCGCCCCGTCGGGGCCCCAGGATGGCCCACAGCACAATGACATCACCCGCTACTCGGTGGTGGTGACCGGATCCGACTGCTTCCAGGCCGTCTATGCGATGACCGAGATCAGCCCGTGGTTCGGCGGCCAGCCGGTCGTCGTCGCGACCGCCCAGGGCGACTACGACGCCGACGACCTGACCCCGGTGACCGATTCGCTCGGCGACAGCGGCTTCGCCCGGATCAGCAACCCGATCGATGTCCGCGGCAGCCGGAGGATCTCGAACATCGTCGAGATCCGGGTCCTGCAAGCCCCGGTCGGGAGCAGCGTCCCGCCCGCGAACGCCCCGACCTGCGCCGGCGGTGTCTCCGACGAGTTCACCGTCAGCGGCGCCGTGGCCTCGCCACGCACCTATGATCTCGCGGCACTTCAGGCCGAGGAGCAGACCACCATCGCGGCTGGCAGCGCCAACTGCACCGGCGTCGAGCTCTGGCGGCTGCTGGGCCTCTCCGCGGAGAACGGGGGCCTCGGTTCCTACATCACCGCAGAAGCTCCGGGGCCGCAGTATCCAGACCCCCAGCACAACGACTTGACGCGATTCTCGGTGATGGTCACTGCGTCCGACTGTCACCAGAGCTTGTTCTCACTCGCCGAGATCAGTCCGTTCTTCGGTGGCCACCCGGTCCTCGTCGCCACCGCCTTCGGTGCTCACGACCCCGACGACCTCACCCCCGTCACGGATCCCCTCGGGGCCAACGGGTTTGCCCGGATCGCCAACCAGGTCGACCAACGTGGCACTCGCCGGGCCTCCAACATCGTCGACATCAAGGTGATCGCGCCGCCGACTCCTGAGGTCGTCTGGGAGACACCGGCAGCCATCGTCCAAGGCACGCCGCTGAGCGACGTACAGCTGAATGCGCACGCGGTCCTTCTCGACGCCGAGGTTCCGGACACCTTCACCTATGACCTGCCGTCCGGCACGGTCCTGCCGGTGGGCACGCACACCCTCTCCGCACTCTTCGTCCCCGAGTCACCGAGCTCGGTCACGATCGCGCGCGGAGCGGTGACCCTCCAGGTCGTCGACTCCCCCGGAGCCGACGTCCCCACCTCCATCGCCAGCACGGTGCAGCGGAAGGTCATGACGTACGGGCAGTCCAACCGGGCGAGCGCCGTCCTCACCGCTGGGGCGAACCCGCTTGGCGGACAGCAGGTGGAGCTCTTCGAGCGCTCTCATGGCTCCTCCACGTTCACTCGCGTCGCGGCGGCCGTGACCGACAGCCAGGGACGCGCATCGGCGCGGATCAAGCCGGCCAAACGTGCTGTCCACGAGTGGCGGTACGCCGGCAGCGAGGGCTACGCGGCTTCCCGCTCCGCTCGCCAAGCGGTCAAGGTGCGCGCCAAGGTGACGCTGGCCGTGCGGAAGAAGCAGACGAAACATGGCGTGAAGGTCGTCGCCAAGGGCACCGTCCGGCCCACCCGTGCGGGCGCGAGCGTGCGTCTCATGAAGAAGTCCAAGGCGGGTGCCGTCGCCGTCGCCCGTGGGACCGTGAAGCGCAACGTCAAGCTGAAGCTCACCAAGAGCCTGCCGCGTGGCACCCATCGCCTGTTCCTGGTCGTCCGCGCCGGGGAGGGCAGCGCCAAGGGCACCTCCCCGACCCGCACGGTGACGATCAAACGGCGCTGACCGACACCCCACCTCCTGCCGGAAGGGCCGCGGACACACGTCCGCGGCCCTTCTGTTTCACGAGGATGTGACGCAAGGTGGGGGCATGAACGCCGAAGGCAACGACCAGGCCCGTCCCGACGGGGTCGACTCCCCGCGCCCGCCCCCGAGACCCAGGAGCCCCAGCTCCTGCCCGGCGGCGCGGACTCGCTCGAGGATCCGAAGTACGGCGACACCCCGGGCGACCCGGTCCCGCGCGATCTCAATCCCGACGCCAACCCGGCGGTCGATGACGAAGCTCCTCGCGAGGTCAAGGAGCCGGACGACAAGCAGCAGGAGCCGGACACGGGCACCTCCGGCGAGGGTGACACCCCGCAGGAACCGCCTGCCTGAGGGACAGTTGCCCACTCACCTCAACGTGCGGTCGACGAGCTCACGGGCCAGCGCGAAGGCGGAGGTGGCTGCCGGCGACGGAGCATTGCGCACGAAGGTCGTGACACCGGCGTCGGAGAGGACGAAGTCGTCGACGAGCGTGCCGTCACGATCGACGGCCTGGGCCCGGACGCCGGCGTGCCCCCGGGCGCCAGATCTGCGGTCGTGAGCCCGGGGACGTACTCCGCCGCCATGGCCACGAAGCGTCTGCGACTGACGGCCGTCAGCAGTTCCCCCGCGCCTGCGCGCCAGTGCCGGCGGGCGACCCGCCAGGTGCCCGGCCACGTCAGGGACTCCCAGAGGTCCCGTCCCCGGACCCGACCGAGCGCGTAGGCGTCCCTGGCCGCGACCAGCAGTGCCGTCGGTCCCAGCGAGACCTCTCCGCCGAGGTGGCGGGTGAGATGCACCCCGAGGAACGGCAGCTCGGGGTCGGGCACCGGATAGATCATGCCGCGCACGATGGGCTCGGGAGTGGGCCGCAGGGCCAGGTAGCCGCCCCGGAACGGGACGATCCGAGGATTGGCGTCAGCGCCGGCCGCACGGGCGAGCCGGTCGGCCCACAGCCCCGCACAGGCGATGACCCGGCGGGCCCTGATCCGGCCGCGTCCGGTGGTGAGGCCACCGGTCTCGTCGATCGCCAGCACCTGTTCGTCGAAACGGAGGTCGACGCCCTCGACCTCGAGCTCCCGACGGATCGCCCGCGCCACCTCGGCGAAGTCGACGATGCCGGTGTCGGGTGCGTGCAGGGCCGCCACCCCGACCGCGTGGGGCTCGATCTCCCGGACCTGGTCGGCGTCGACCCGGCGCAGGCCGGGTGTCTGGTTGGCGAGGCCACGTCGGTACAGCTCATCCAGTCGTCCGAGCTCCCCCGCGTGCCGGGCGACGATGAGCTTGCCCGAGCGTTCGTGGGCGACGCCGTGCTCGGCGCAGTAGTCGTACATCAACCGCGCCCCCTCCACGCACAGCTGCGCCTTCAAGGAACCCGGCTGGTAGTAGATGCCACCGTGGACCACCCCGGAGTTGTGACCGGTCTGGTGCGCGGCGACGTCCGCCTCCTGCTCGACCACGACGACCCGGGCCCCCGGACGACGACGCAGCACCTCCCGGGCCACCGCCAGACCGACGATGCCGGCCCCGACCACCGCGACGTCGTACGTCGCAGCGGTGGTCGGGGCCGGCATCTCGGGTCCTGCTTCGGTCACTTCTTGGTGAAGGCCGCCAGGCGCTGCTGCGCATCGTCGGTCTGTACTGCCTCGGCGATCGTGCGCGCCTCGACCTCGCCGGCTTCGGCACGGGTGCGCTCCCACGAGTCGCGGATCAGCCGCCGGGCGCTGCCCAAGGCAAAGACCGGACCCGCTGCCATCTTGACCGCGAGCTCACGAGCCGTGGAGAGCGCCTCCTCGTCGGCCACGACGGTGGTGACCAGGCCCCAGTCCAGCGCGTCGGCAGCGGTGAGCTGGCGGCCGGTGAGGGCGTACTCGAGCGCCCGCACCTGACCGACGGCACGAGGCAGCAGCCAGGAGACGCCGATGTCAGGGGTGAGGCCGACGCCCGGGTAGGCCATCACGAACTTGGTGGACTCGGCAGCGACGATCACGTCAGCGGCGAGCATCACGGAGTTCCCGGCGCCGGCGACCGCGCCCTGCACAGCGCACACGACGGGCTTGGCGAGGAGTCGAGGCGCTGCGCAGCGGCGTCGAGAGCACGGGCCAGGGCCAGCAGGAAGCCGGCCTGGTCGTCGGCGGCCACCATCGAGGCCACGTCGCCACCGGCGGAGAAGCGCTTGCCGGCACCGGTGAGCAGCACGGCACGGACTGCGTCATCCTGCTCGGCCCGTGCGATGGCCTCGTCGAAGGCGAGCGCGGTCGGCAGGTCGAAGGAGTTCGACACGGCCGGACGGTTGAGCTCGATGTGGGCGACCCCGTCGGCGACGGAGTAGTTCACGAGGTTGTCGGTCATGTTCACACCCGCTTCAGGAGGGCAGCCAGGGCCTGACCGCCACCGATGCACATGGTGACGATGCCGTATTCGAGGTCGTTGCGCACCATGGTCTTCGCGGCCCGCGCGGTGAGGATGGCGCCGGTCGCGCCGACCGGGTGGCCGAGGGCGATCGCGCCGCCATAGGGGTTGACCTGGTCGGGCGAGAGCCCAGCGTCACGCGAGACCGCGATGGCCTGCGAGGCGAATGCCTCGTTGAGCTCGATGGTGCCGATGTCCTTCGGGCTCAGGCCGGTGCGCTCGAAGAGGTCCTTGAGGGCCAGCACGGGTGCATAGCCCATCAGCTCGGGCTCCATGGCGCCCGTGGAGACCGCCTCGAGGGAGACCAGCGGCGACAAGCCGTGCTCAGCCGCAGCAGCCTCGGTGGCCAGCACCACGGCGCCAGCGCCGTCGTTGATCCCGGAGGCGTTGCCGGCCGTGACCGAACCGTCCTTCACGAAGGCAGCGCGGAGCTTGGCGAGCGTCTCCACGGTGGTGTCGGGCTTGGGGTGCTCGTCGACCTCGACGGTGTGGGGCTTGCGGCCACCCACCTCGACCGGGGTGATCTCCTCGGCAAAGGCAGCCTTGGCCGCATCGGTCGCCGCACGGCGCTGCGACTCCACGGCGAACTCGTCCTGCTGAGCGCGGTCGACGCCGTACTTGGTGGCGACGTTCTCGGCGGTCACGCCCATGTGCTTGTTGCTGAAAGGGTCGGTGAGCATGCCGACGGTGCCGTCGACCAGCGCGCGGTCACCCAGCTTGTAGCCGTTGCGCGCCCCGAAGTCGAGGAAGGGCATCCGGCTCATCGACTCGTCACCACCGGCGACGGCGAAGTCGAGGCCGTTCCAGCGCATCTCCATGGCGGCCGACCAGATGGCCTGGAGGCCCGAACCGCACAGGCGGTTGACCGTGTAGGCGGGAACGCTCTGCGGCAGGCCGGCGGCAAGCGCGACCCGGCGGGCGTTGTAGCCGTCGGGGCCGACCTGGCCGATCTGGCCCATCACGACCTCGCGGACCAGGTCGCCGCTCACGCCGGCGCGGCTCAGCGCGGCGGTCACGGCAGTGGCGCCGAGCTCGTGGGCGGGCACGTCCTTCAACACCCCGCCGAAACTGCCGACCGGCGTACGCGCCCCGTCGACGATGACGATCTTCTGCTCACTCATGCCTCGCATCGTAGGCGCGCGGCTCGGAAGCAAACCGCCCCGGGGTCAGTCCGGTGACCGCGGTGAAGTCGCGGATGAAGTGCGCCTGATCGGCATAGCCGAGGTCCGCGGCGACGGCGGCGAGGTCGAAGGCAGTCGACCGCTGGCGCAGTCGTTGGGCAGCTTCGTGCAGGCGCCGCCGCTGGATCAACCACTTTGGCGTCAGACCCAGGCGCCGAGCCGTCAGCCGTTGCAGTGAGCGCTCCGGGAGCCCGAACTCCGCGCACACCTGGGCCACCCGGCGTACGTCGGGCCGGGCCTCGGTGAACTCGACGATGCGGTTGACCAACATGCCCTCGTCGTCGACGGGAAGCAACCGCCGCAGCTGTTCCTCCACGTGGCCGGCGGCGCTCCGTTGGGCGCTCTCGGATCCGGGATCGTCCGCCATGCAGTCACGCACCGCGCGGGCCAACCCCGCACCATCGATGCCAGCCAACGTCTCCAGCGGTACGCCGTCGTCGGTCACCTCCGTCACGGGCCGCTGAAGCAGCAACCAGCCCGTCGCGGGCTGCAGCAGCACACCGAAGGTCCAACCGCTGCCACTCAACCGGCGGGTGCCGAGGCCCCGGGTCGGTCCGACGAGTGCCGCCCGCTCGGCGTCGATCGCGAGCAGGCAGACGGGGTACTGGAGCACCCGCTGCACGCTTTCCTTCCCCTCAGGGAGCGACCAGACGGGGATCCAGTGGCGCCGCACCAGGCTCGTGAGGTCAGCGGCAGGGGCATAGCGATGGATCGGCGGCGAGGCACCGGTGGCGTCGCGCAGGTGGGCGGGCTCGTCAGGGTCGATGCGTTCATCGGGCACGGCACAAGTCTGTCGGGTTTCTTCAATGCGCGACGGTCCGATTCCGGCAGACTCGCCTCCATGACAGACACCCTCGACTCCTACCTCAACCTCGCCGATCGGTTCGGCGAACTGGTCTCCCGCCTGCCCGACGACTCGTGGTCCGCCAACAGCCCCTGCGAGGGCTGGACCGCCGCTGACGTGCTCGACCACGTGGTCGACAGTCAACGCGACTTCTTCGCCCGGCACTCCCTCGAGCTCGGAGAGCGCCCCTCGGCCGAGGACCCTGCCGAGCTCTGGGCAACCCACGACGCAGCGGTGCGCCGCGCACTGGGCGACGGGTCAGTGCTGACCCGCGAGTTCGACTCCTTCTTCGGCCCCAGCACCATCGGCGCCACGCTGTCCACCTTCTTCGGCCTCGACCTGGTCATCCACCGCTGGGACATCGCGACCGCCGCCGGCGTGGGCACCGAGTTCACCAACACCGAGATGGACCACGTCGAAGCCTGCCTGGACGAGCTGGGCGCCAACATCTATGCGCACGGCGCCTGCAGTGACGCCGTACCGGTGCCGGCGGACGCCAGCCGCCAGGACCAGCTCGTCGCCCGGACGGGCCGGCAACCCGCCTGAGCATGACAGCGGCAGGAAGGTGTCGCTCCATGACACCTTTCTGCCGCTGTCCCACGCTCCCTCCACAGGCTGCCCGCACACCGGTCGCGCTCGGACCGCCCCTGACCCCACGCTGGTCCGATGCACCGCCTGCTTCCACTCCTCCGCGACCAGGCCGGCGTCTGATGCGCAGGCGCGACCTGACCCCGATCCACCCCGGCGTGTACGTCGACCACACCGGTCCACCGAGCTGGTTGCAGCGCGCGTGGGCAGCTGTCCTGCACGGCTGGCCCGCGGCGTTGTGTGCCGAGTCGGCCCTGCGCGCCTGGGACGGACCGGGTCGCCGAGGTCATCCGGACGCCGGCGCGATCCACATCGCCGTCGACCGCAATCGCCACGTGGTGCCGCCGCCGGGGGTGGTGGTGCATCGGCTGGCTGATCTGGAGGGCAAGAGCCAGTGGCATCTGGGGCCGCCGCGGCTGCGCATCGAGGAGGCGGTCGTCGATGACCTGGCGCAGGGCTCGAACTCGGTGCTCGAGCATGGCTACCTCCGCCTCGTCGAACGCCCGCACGGCCTCCCGCGTGGTCGACGCCAAGTGGCTGCCCGATCACGGGGACGGATCTATCGCGACGTGCTCCATGAGGAATAGGGGCAGGTCGTCGAGCTCGACGGGGTGATCGACCACACCGGTGCCGAGGCGCGTGACCGCGACCTGGAGCGTGACCTCGACGCAGCCGTCGACGGGCTGGCCGGTGTCCGGCTCGGCTGGGGGCAGGTCTTCAGCCGCTCACCGGGTGGGAGAGCTGCTACGCCGGGGTGGGTGGACCGGCGCGGTGCAGCGCTGTCCCCGGTGTCCTCGATGCGCCGATGCGCCGATGCGCCGAGTGAAGATGGCGACAGCTCACTGTCGCTGCATGACCCCGAACTGCCGCTGTCTTGACCTCAGACGCCGCAGGCGGGCGCGTCGGGCAGTGGCGCCGGCACGCCCACCGCCGGCATGCCGAGCCCCACACCCTTGCTCGGCGCAGGCTCAGCCGTACGCCGCTCCCACGCGTCACCGGCACGAGTGCGGCGCAGTGACAGCACCGGGCCGTCGGCGACCAGGTGGTGGGGAGCTGCATAAGTGATCTCGACGGTGACCATGTCACCGGGGCGCGGTCGCACGTCGGTGGTCGAGCCGGTGCCCCCGGTGGTCGAGCCCATCCCGTCGGTGGTCGAGCCCATCCCGTCGGTGGTCGAGCCTGTCGAGACCAAGGAGAAGTCGGCCTCGAAGTGCACCAACCGGTTGTCGGGCGCGCGGCCGGAGAGGCGGTGGGTGGCAGCGTCCTTGCGGCCCTCACCCTCGGCGACCATCAGCTCGACCGTGCGTCCGACGAGCGCCTTGTTCTCGCTCCAAGTGATCTCGTTGACCAACTCGGTGAGCCGTTGGTAGCGATCCTTGACCACGGCCGGGTCGATCTGGTCGTCGAGGACCGCGGCAGGGGTGCCGGGACGCTTGGAGTACTGGAAGGTGAAGGCGCCCGAGAAGCGGGCCTCGCGGACCACGTGCATGGTCTCGAGGAAGTCCTCCTCGGTCTCCCCGGGAAGCCGACGATGATGTCGGTGGTGATCGCGGCGTCGGGGATGGCGGCGCGCACCCGGTCGATGATGCCGAGGAACTTGCTCTGCCGGTAGGACCGGCGCATGTCCTTGAGGACCTTGTCGGAGCCCGACTGCAGCGGCATGTGAAGGCTGGGCATCACGTTGGGCGTCTCGGCCATCGCCTCGATGACGTCGTCGGTGAACTCGGCCGGGTGGGGGCTGGTGAAACGGACCCGCTCGAGCCCCTCGATCTCGCCGCAGGCGCGCAGCAGCTTGGAGAAGGCCTGGCGGTCACCGAACTCCACGCCGTAGGCGTTGACGTTCTGCCCCAGCAGTGTCACCTCGGTGACGCCTTCCGCCACCAGCGCCTCGATCTCGGCGAGGATCTCGCCGGGGCGGCGGTCCTTCTCCTTGCCGCGCAGGCTGGGCACGATGCAGAAGGTGCAGGTGTTGTTGCAGCCGACGGAGATCGACACCCACGCGGCGTACGCCGACTCCCGGCGGGTCGGAAGGGTCGAGGGGAAGACCTCGAGCGATTCGAGGATCTCCACCTGCGCCTCGGCCTGTGACCGCGCCCGGTCGAGCAGCGCCGGCAGCGAGCCGATGTTGTGCGTGCCGAAGACGACGTCGACCCACGGCGCCTTCTCGATGATCGTGTCGCGGTCCTTCTGCGCCATGCAGCCACCGACGGCGATCTGCAGGTCCGGCTTCTTCGCCTTGACGGGGGCCAGGTGGCCGAGGTTGCCGTAGAGCTTGTTGTCGGCGTTCTCCCGCACCGCGCAGGTGTTGAACACGACGACGTCGGCCTGCTCCCCCGTGGGAGCGGCGACGTAGCCGGCTTCCTCCAGCAGGCCGCTCAGGCGCTCGGAGTCGTGGACGTTCATCTGGCACCCGTGGGTCTTGACCTCGTAGGTGCGGGGTGCGGCGGTCTCAGGCAGTGCAGTCATGGCGCCTTCTAGGGTACGGCGACGCACCTTCAGGTCATAAGCGAGACGCTCAGAAGAGTGCGATCCGCCGGGCCGGCGGGAAGATCTCGTCGAGCGCGGCGAGATCACCGTCGGTCGGCACCCAGCCGCCGGCGGCTGCGTTCTGACGGATCTGCTCGGGCCGGGTGGCGCCGGCGATCACCGATGCGACCGGCTCCTGCGCCAACAGCCACGAGAACGCCACGGTGAGCTCGTCGACACCCCGAGCAGCGGCAAAGGCTCCGAACGCACGAAGTTGCTCGAAGTCGGTCCCTTCCAGGATCGAGGTGCGGGTGCTGAGCCGTGAGCCCGCGGGTGCCGTGCCGTCGGAGTACTTGCCCGTGAGCAGTCCGTTGGCCAGCGGGAAGTAGGGCAGCACGCCCAAGCCGTAGGCGCGCGCGGCGGGCAGCACCTCGAGCTCGGCGCGACGGTCGAGCAGGTTGTAGTGGTTCTGCGCGGAGATGAACCGCTCCGCACCGAGCTCGCGGGCGACGTACTCGGCCTCGGCGATCTGCCAGCCGGCCCGGTTGGAGTGACCCACGTAGCGCACCTTGCCCGAGGCCACCAACGCATCGAGGGCCGACAGGGTCTCGTCGATCGGCGTCAGCGGGTCGGGAGTGTGGAACTGGTAGAGGTCGATGTGGTCGGTGCCCAGCCGCCGCAAGGATGCCTCGACGGCCTGGATCACGTAACGGCGCGAGCCCCGGGCTCCGAAGTCCACGCCATTGGCCCCGCGGACATCCATGCCGAACTTCGTCGCGACGACCACCTCGGCGCGCCGGGAGCCCAGTGCCTTGCCGAGCCGGATCTCGGACAGCCCGGGCTCCGCTCCGTACGAGTCGGCGGTGTCGAAGAGCGTCACTCCCGCGTCGAGCGCGGCGTTGACCAGCGCATCGGCGCCCTCCTGGGAGTACGACGCCGCGTGGGCCCGTCCGAGGGTGTTGCAGCCCAGGCCGACGGCGGAGACCACCAGGCCCGAGGCGCCCAGACGCCGGTAGCTCATCTCACTCATGCAGCGAGCGTAGTCAGGGCCCCGTACGTCGGCACACGAGGCCGCCTACCTGGCGGGCTTGGGCGTCACCCACAGCTTGATGACACCCTCGATGACGACGGTGTCGTCGTCGCGCAGCCCCCTGACCCGCACGTGCAGATCGGGGTCGTCGCCGTCCCACTGCGCCTGGTCGGTCTCGGCGATGCACCGGATGCTGCTGGTGGCCTTGGCGGTGTAGGAGACCTCCATGCCCTTGGGGATCCAGCGCTTGTCCTTCGGGATCGTGACCTCAGCCAGCGCCCCCATCGCGGCCTCGAGGCCGTTGCACAACGCGATCGCGTGCACGGTGCCGAGATGGTTGTGCACCGCGCGCCGCTTGGGGATCACCAGCTCGGCGTAGTTGGGGCGCAAGGTCGTGAAGGTGGGGCGGATCGAGGCGAAGTAGGGCGCCTTCTGGGAGAAGGCCAGGGAGAAGGCCTTGTTTCCGAGGGGCACTGCGATGGCCTTCTGCCAGAGGTTGAGGATCTGCGACATGCCGCGATGCTACCCGCCGGTAACCAAAGCGGGAAGAATCTCGAAGATTCGCCGTGAGACCCAGGACTGGCCCACCTACGGTCCCGTAACCTACGGTTCAGTAGGCGTGGCCGACGAGGCGCGCCCCGACACCACCAGACAGCACAGCCGCGCGAGAGGCAACACAACCAATGACTGCGACCCTGGAAGAGCCGGTCATCCGCGCCACCCGCGGCGGCGACACCCAGTCGAAGCTCGAACAGTTTGCGCTCGCACTCTTCATCCTCGTGCCGTTCCTCGCGTTCTTCGCAGCGATCCCGGTGGCGTGGGGCGGCTGGCTGGGCTGGAGCGACGTGATCATCGCAACCGTCTTCTACTTCGCGACCGGGCACGGCATCACGGTCGGCTACCACCGGCTCTTCACCCACAAGTCCTTCAAGCCCAACCGACCCGTCAAGATCGGCCTGGCGATCGCCGGTTCGATGGCGATCGAGGGGCCGGTCGTGCGCTGGGTGGCCGACCACCGCAAGCACCACAAGTTCTCCGACCGCGACGGCGACCCGCACTCCCCGTGGAAGTACGGCACCCGCGTCCGCGACCTCGCCAAGGGAATGCTCCACGCCCACATGCTGTGGTTGTTCGACCCCGAGCAGACGCCGCAGCACAAGTACGCACCCGACCTGCTCAAGGACCAGGACATCGTCCGGATCAGCCGTCTCTTCTGGCTCTGGACCCTGACCTCCCTCCTCCTCCCCGCCGTCATCGGCGGCCTCGCCACCTGGTCGTGGCAGGGCGCACTGACCGCCTTCTTCTGGGGTTCGATCGTGCGCATCGGCCTGCTCCACCACGTGACGTGGTCGATCAACTCGATCTGCCACACCATCGGCGAGCGCCCCTTCATCTCCCGCGACAAGTCGTCCAACGTGTGGTGGCTGGCCATCCCGTCGATGGGCGAGTCGTGGCACAACCTCCACCACGCCGACCCCACCTGCGCCCGTCACGGCGTGCTGCGCGGCCAGGTCGACACCTCCGCCCGGCTGATCTGGCTCTTCGAGAAGGCGGGCTGGGTTCGCGACGTGCGGTGGCCCGTCGAGGAGCGCATCCAGAGCAAGCTCGTCGCCAACCAGGCGGCCTGATCGCGGCCAAGGCACCGGTCCGGAAGAATGCACCGGTGGCCCCCAAGGAGAAGCGCAGCCGGATGACGGCTGCCGAGCGGCGCGAGCAGCTCATCGAGATCGCCCGGCACCTCTTCGCAGAGCGCGGCTTCGACGGCACCGCCGTCGAGGAGATCGCCAACCGCGCCGAAGTCTCCAAGCCCGTCGTCTATGAGCACTTCGGCGGCAAGGAGGGCCTCTACGCGGTGGTCGTCGACCGCGAGGTCACCATGCTGCTCACCCTCATGCGCGGCGCCCTCACCGACGGCAGTTCGCGCGAACTGCTCGAGCAGGCCGCACTCGCCCTGCTCGGCTACATCGAGGAGCATCCCGAAGGCTTCCGCATCCTCGTGCGCGACTCCCCATCGGCAGCCAGGCCGCCAGCTTCCAGTCGATCATCGGCGACACCGCGCACCGCGTCGAAGGCATCCTCGCCGACCAATTCAAGGCACGCGGCCTCGACCCGCGCACCGCACCGATGTATGCGCAGATGCTGGTCGGCATGGTCGGCACCACCGGCCAGTGGTGGTTGAGCGCCGTACGCCGCCCACCGCGCGCCGTCGTCGCCGCGCACATCGTCAACCTGGCCTGGAACGGCCTCTCCGGTCTGGAGAAGAAGCCCCGCATCTGAAACCAACACTGTCTCGATGTCAAGATTCTCGACGTGTCCGATAGAATCGCCGCGTGCGCGACGAAGTCGACGAGCTGGTCGAGGCGTGGAACCGGGAACGGTCCGACCTCGACCTCTCCCCCGTGGAGGTGTTCAGCCGGATCTCCCGGCTGGCCCGACTGCTCGACCTTGCCCGCCGCAAGGCCTTCGCCGCCCAGGACATCGAGCTGTGGGAGTTCGACGTGCTCGCAGCGCTCCGCCGTGCCGGCGGTGACTACGAGCTCTCGCCCGGCAAGCTGATCAAGGAAACCCTGGTCACCTCGGGCACGATGACCAATCGCGTGGACCGACTCGCCACCCGCGGGTTCGTGGAGCGGCTACCCGACCCCAACGACCGCCGCGGTGTGCTGGTGCGGCTCACCCCCGAGGGTCGCGAGGCCGTCGACGGCGCGTTCAGCGCCCTCGTCGAGGCCGAGCGCGACCTGCTGGCGGAACTTCCGGCCAAGGACCGCAAGCAGTTGGCCAACTTGCTGCGCCGGCTGATGACGCCCTTCGCGTGAGACCCGTCAGTTGTGGGACTGGCCGCAGGTCACGTCGATGCACTGACCGCTGACCCCGCTGGCGAGATCCGAGGCCAGGAACACCGCGGCGTCAGCGATCTCGTCCGGCGTCGGCAGTCGACGCAGGTCGGTGTCGTCGGCGACCTCGTCGTAGGACTCCTGGGCCGTCTGCCCGCCCTTCGCCTCGCGGTGGTCGAACCAGGCCCGCACCTTCTCCCCCAGATGTAGCCGGGCGCCACCGAATTGACGCGCACACCCTGCGGGCCGAGGTCGATCGACAGGCTGCGGGCGGCGGCCAGCAGGGCCGCCTTGTCCATCCGGTAGGCGCCGGAGCCGGCCAACCGGTTGCGGATCACCATCGAGTTGATCAGGACCACCGATCCGCGGCGGGCGGTGAGTGTCGGCGCCAACTCCTGCACGAGTCCCACGGACGCGAGCACATTGAGGTCGGACCAGCTCCGCATCTTGTCCAGATCCGTGTCGATCAAGGAGATGGCCGTCGGGTGGATGAAGGCGGCGTTCATGAGCGTGTCGACGTGTCCGAAGGTGTCGACCGCGGCAGCCACCAGGTCACGGCGTGCGCCGGCGTCGGTGACGTCGGTCGGCACGGCCAGCGCCTTGCGCCCCAGTGCCCGCACCTCCTCGGCGATCCCCTCCAGACGGGCGCCGTCGCGCGCGGCGAGGACGAGGTCCGCTCCGGCCTGGGCGGAGCGCAGCACCAGGGAACGGCCGAGGTCGGGCCCGACGCCGGAGACCAGGACGACCTTGCCTGCCAGTGCCCCCGACCACGCGATGCGCTCGCCGGTCTCGACGCCCAGGTCACTCATGATCCACTCCTCACGCGGGGGCTCGGTCGGCCTCCACCACTGGCGCGACCCTAGAAGGCGCCCACCCCCGCACCCACTGTGATCCCGGCCACTGGGAGGGCATCCGTCGTCACCCGGGCGGCGTCCCGACGGTCGGGAGCGCGAGTCGCGCAGCGACGTGCCGGAGCTAACTTCCGTGCATGGAGACCTTTGACGAGCCCGGAATCACCGCGACCTTCGCAGCAGCAGTTGCCGAAGCCGAGGAACTGATCCGCACCGCTCCCTTCATCCGCACCGAGCAGGACCTCCTCGAGGGTTACGACTACCTCTCCGGGCGGATGCGTACCGCGATCGCGGCCGCGTTCAGCGCCGACCCGGGCCGCACCCTCTTCGTCAACGCCACCCACCAGTTCGCCCGGCAGGGCTTGGACAATCCGGACACCGTCTACTTCCAAGCCACCATCCGGGACAGTGAGACCTACCTCGTGCGCGGGCGGCGCGGCTCGACCGCCGACCTCTGCTTCCAGGTGATGGCCGGCGCCTACACCGCGGACAAGAACCCTGATGCCCTCGCTGCCTTCGACGAGCGAGAGATCGAGTTCGAGGACGACGGCACCTACGAGATCAGGTTCGGGCCGGAACTGCCCGAAGGCACCGAGCGGCCGCGCAACTACTTCGTGTCCGGGGCCGGCGCGACGTCGCTGATCGTGCGCGAGGTCTACAACGACTGGGACACCGAGGAGCGCGGCACCATCTGGATCGAGCGCGTCGGGGAGTTCGGCGAGCCCAGGCCAGCCCTCACCCGGGAGCAGATGGCAAAGAAGTACGACCTCGCGGCCAAGATGCTCACCGGCTCGATCCGCACCTGGTTCGTCTTCCCCTACCAGCAGTTCCGCGACCGGGAGCCGGCCAACTCGCTCACCCCGGCGATGAGCACGCCCGGCGGCCTGACCTCGCAGCGCTCGTCGCTCGGACACTACGACCTGGCGGAGGACGAGGCGCTGGTCGTGACCGTGGCCGAGTGCGACGACTGCACCTACCAGGGCTTCCAGATCGGCTCGGACTGGTATGTCTCCACCGACTACGAGTCGCACCAGACCAGCCTGACCAAGGCGCAGGCGCAGACCGATCCCGACGGCAAGATGCGGTTCGTCATCTCCGAGCAGGACCCGGGCGTCGCGAACTGGCTGGAGACCCTCGACCACCGCACCGGCTACATCATGCTCCGCTGGCAGCAGCTCAGCCGCGACCTCACGCCCGAGGAGGGTCCGGTCGCGGAGAAGGTGAAGATCGCCGACCTCCCCGGGTGCTCCCGCACTACGAGGCCAACCGGATCACCCCGGAGGAGTACGTCGAGCGGATCGCCGCGCGCCAGCGCGCCGTGGCCCGCCGGATGTTCTCCTGACGGACTCACCCGGCCCGGTGGATCTCCACGTCGAGTGAGTAGCCGGGCCGGGAACCCCCATCGGGGTGAGCTCGACGACGACGCCGGTCTGCACGTCGAGCGCCACCTCGTAGGCGATCGGATAGACCACGTCGGGGTGTTCCTCGCGCCACGTCGGGCCACCCGCCTCCGCCTCGTCGCGCTCCGAGACCTCGCTCCACAGCAACGCGCAGCAGCCGCAGCGCGGCTCGTAGCCGTCGACCGCGGCGACCACCGCGCGCCAGGCGGCGCGCCCCGGTGCTCGCCTTCACGCAGGTCGGTCACGATGGTTCCGTCGCTCAGCTCCGCCGGGTCGAGCATCGCCACCCACAGATAGTTGTCCCACATCGGGTCGTCGTAGCAGACGAGGAGGTCGTCGGGGCGGTGCGCGACCAGGCCGTCGAGGCGGCGTACCGGCTCGGCGTCACCGGCCCATTTCCACGCCCGGCCCCCGCCGACCTCCTCGTTCACCTGGTGCCGCTTGCCGGTGGAGTCGATGACGACCATCCGGCCGGGACGGGTCACCCACGCCTCGACCGTCTCGTCCTCTCCGCCGCGACGGGTGAAGTGCAGGCTCTGCCAGCGCCACGGCGACGAGCGGGCCAGGGCGCGGAACGAGTCCTCGGTGAGCTGCACTCCTCGATTGTCCGCCCACGCCCCACCGGCTGCCACTGAGTTTCGCGAGCCCACCGATGCGGCAAGATGCGCTCTACAAACATCGGGAGGGCGACATGGGGTTCACGCGTGAGCAGGCCTCGGACGGCCTGCTGCCCGTGCCACTCACGCCTGTTCTCGCCCACGCGTCGCGGTGGCGCTTCTGGAAGCTGACGGTCTCGCTGCTGCTCCTGCGGACAGCGCTGTTCGCAGCTTCCGTTCCACTGGTCCTGACCCTGGTGGGCCCCGGCGGGGCGGCCGCGTTCCACGTCTCCGGCGACCTGGCCAAGGCGCTCCCCTGGTTCGGCTTGGGCGCCATCGCCTGTGGTCTGGGCGCCAACTACGCGTTCCCGAGATGGCTCACCCGATGGGCCGGAGCCTCGACCGCGGGGTGGGAGACCACCAGCGGACACGAGCCGAAGGCACCACCGGCGCTCCAGGGGTTGGGCTGGAGCGCGCTGTGGCTCTCGGTTGCGCTCGCCGCGCCTCTCGGCTTCGGCTGCGCATGGTGGCTCGATCAGCTGGAGGGCGACCTGCTGGTCGTCGCCGCGACCGGAACGGGGATCACCACGCTCCTTGCCCTGGTGCTGGTGCTGGTGCGGCTGCCTCGCCATCTCGCCGGCTTCGCAGCTGTCCGGCGCCAGCGTGCCGACAACGCAGCCGTCCGGGCCGCCGACTGGCGCACCACCGCGGTCATCGAGGAGGCCCGCTTCCGCAAACAGTGGATCGATGACCTGCCCGTCTTCGACCTCACCGTGCGCATCAACGTGCACGGTGAGCCGGTGATCTCCCTCAAGGTGACCGAGTATCCCTGCTGGGCGCCGGCCGTCGGCAACCTCATCGACGTCTGGCGCGACCCGACCGCACCCGATGATCCGGACCGGATGATCTTCGAGCGTCGAGTCGCGGGCCAGCATCGGGTCGATGACCCGGAGCCCTTGCGTCGTCCCGAGGGCGGTAGCGATGGACCCTCGCTCGGCCCCCTTGCCCCCTCCTGGGCAGTCGGCGAACCGCTCACCCCGGCCACTCGCTTCTGGCACGGCTTCGGGGTGCTGGCCGGCGCCGTGGCCGTGGTCCTCACCCTGACCGCGACATCGCTGCGAGTGCACGACTTCGGCCCGATCACCACGCACATCAAGGTCACCATGGCCGTCTTCGTGGCCGGTCTGCTCGTGATCACGTGGTGGTGGCTGTGGCCGTGGCTCCTCCCTCGCCGAGCGCCGCGCAGCGCCACCGGCCCGCTGTTGACGAGTGGGCTGGTCTTTGCCCTGATGTTCGCGCTCGTCTTCGACCTGTCCGCCCGCGCCGTGACCGGCGACTACACGACCGGCCACGTCATCCGGGTCTGGCTGCTCTACATGGCGGCGGGAACCATCGGCCTCGGCCTGGGCGTCACCTACAGCGGCTCGGCTGTCGCCGTTGCCATGGACAACCCCCACGACGTCGATCCCGCGGTGGTGATCGACGCCATCCGTTCCGGTGACCCCCAGGCACTCACCCGTCTCAGCGACGAACACCGCTGGAGCGTGGGACCGCTGCACCTGAAGTGAGCACTACTCCAGGGCTTCGGCCGCCTCGAGCCATTCGAGCTCCAGCTCCTCGCGCTCGGCGTGCAGCGCGTCGAGCTGCGCCGAGAGATCGGCCAATTTGCCGTAGTCCTGCGCATGGGCGGCGATCTCGGCATTGAGCGACTCGACCAGCTCGGCCACCTTCGCGAGGCGCTTGTCGATGCGGGAGATCGCCTTGCGCGCGGTGCGCTCCTCCGCGCTGCCGGGCTTCGCCTTCTGCGACACCGCCGGGGACGGGGTCTGGTCCGTTCCCTTGCCGGGCCCCGGCAGAGCAGCCCCGGCGTCGTTCCTCAGACCAGCTTCTCGACGCTCGAGGTATTCGTCGACACCGTTCGGCAACATCGAGATCTGCCCGTCACCCAGCAGCGCCCAGATGGAGTCGGTGACCCGCTCCAGGAAGTAGCGGTCGTGGGAGACCACGATGAGGGTCCCCGGCCAGCCGTCGAGGAAGTCCTCGAGCACGTTGAGGGTGTCGATGTCGAGGTCGTTGGTGGGCTCGTCGAGGAGCAGCACGTTGGGCTCCTCGAGCAGCAGCTTGAGCAGCTGGAACCGTCGGCGCTCGCCACCCGAGAGGTCGCCCAACCGCGCGGTCAGCCGGTCGCCGGTGAAGCCGAAACGCTCGAGCATCGACGTCGCCGAGATGTCGCCGTCGGCAGTGCGGGTGATCCGGCTGATCGACTCGACGGTCTCCAACACCCGTGCGGCGGGATCGACCTCGTCGATCTGCTGAGTCAGGTGGGCGAGCGCAATGGTGCGACCGTGCTTGACCCGGCCGTGGTCCGGCGCGAGCTGGTGCGAGAGCAGGTTGAGCACCGACGACTTGCCGGCCCCGTTGACACCGACGATGCCGATCCGGTCGCCCGGACCGATCCGCCACGTGGCGTGGCTCAGCAGCTGCCGCTCACCTCGGGTCAGGTCGACGTCCTCGACGTCGAGCACGTCCTTGCCGAGCCGCTGGGTGGCGAACCGCTGCAGCTCCATCCGGTCGCGCGGCGGCGGCACGTCATCGATGAGCGCGTTGGCGGCCTCGATGCGGAACTTGGGCTTCGACGTACGGGCGGGGGCGCCGCGGCGCAGCCAGGCGAGCTCCTTGCGCACGAGGTTCTGGCGGCGCGTCTCGGAGGCGGCAGCCTGACGCTGCCGTTCTGCCTTCGCCAGCACGAACGCCGCATAGCCGCCCTCGTAGGAGTCGACGGCCCCGTCGTGCACCTCCCACGTCCGGTGGCAGACGGCGTCGAGGAACCAGCGGTCGTGGGTGACGACCACGAGCGCCGACGTGAGTCCGGTGAGGTGCTTGGCCAACCACGTGACGGCTTCGACGTCGAGGTGGTTGGTGGGCTCGTCGAGGATGACCAGGTCGTGCTCGTCGAGCAGTAGCGCGGCCAGCGAGCAGCGGCGGCGTTCACCACCGGAGAGGCCGAGAACCGGGCGGTCGAGATCGATGCCGATCAGCAGCTCCGCGACGATCTCGCGGGTCGCCTGCTCGGCGGCCCACTCGTGGTCGAGCTTGCCGCGCAGCACCGATTCCCGCACCGTGTGCGTGTCGTCGAGCTCATCGCCCTGGTGCAGGTAGCCGATGTGGAGGTCACGCGCCTTCGAGACCCGGCCCTCGTCGGGCAGCTCGATCCCGGTCAGCACCTCGAGAAGGGTGGTCTTGCCATCGCCGTTGCGGCCGACGATGCCGATGCGCTCGCCGGCGGTGATGCCGAGGGAGACGTTGCTGAGCAGCGGTCGGATCCCGTAGGACTTCGACACCCGCTCGAGGTTGATGAGATTGGCCATCAGAGGACAGTTGCTCCAGTCACCGGGCCGTGTGCGATGCGCACCCGGCCGTACGTCGTCAGTTGGGTCGCCACCTTGTCCGCATGGTCGCGGTCCTCGGCGAGGAAGAGGCAGGTCGGTCCGGAACCGGAGACCAGTGCGGCGAGGGCCGAGGCATCGAGGCCTGCCGAGAGCGGCTCGGCCAGCTCAGGACGCAACTGGAGGGTGGCCGGATGGAGGTCGTTGGCGAGGACGTCGGCGAGTTCCCGGGCAGAGCCGTTGGCGAGCGCCTCGACGAGCGCGGCGGGGATCTCCGGCACCGGCACGGCGGTGCCGGCATGGAGGCGGTCGAACTCCGCGTAGGCGGCCGGCGTGGAGACGCCGAAGTCGAAGGTGAGCACCACCCAGTCGTAACGGCCGGCGTCGTGGATCGGCGTGACCAGTTCGCCACGTCCATGACCGGCCGCCGAGCCGCCAACCAGACCGAAGGGCACGTCTGAGCCGAGTTCGCCGGCCAACGCCGCCAGGTCGGCGGCGGCGATGTCGAGCTCCCAGAGGGTGGCACAGGCGAGCAGCGTCGCGGCCGCGTCGGCAGAGCCGCCTGCAAGTCCCCCGGCGACGGGAATGCCCTTGTCGAGGTGGAGCGCCACCGGGCGCTCGACGCCGGCACGGGACGCGAGCAGACGCGCTGCACGCAGGGCGAGGTTGGTGTCGTCGAGGGGGACGCCGGACACGTCGACCCCGTCGTGACCGGTGCAGGTCAGCGCCCAGTCACCGCCGTCGCGCGCGGTCACCCGGGAGGTCAGCGAGATCGCCTGGTAGGCCGTCGCCAGCGGGTGGAACCCGTCGGGGCGCACCGGCCCCACACCGAGGTGCAGGTTGATCTTGGCGGGCGCCTGCACGGTCACCTCAGCCATCGACGCCCCAGCCTCCGGCCACGAGGGCCTCGGTGATCGCGACGAACTGCTCGAGCTCCAGCGCCTCGCCCCGCAGTTGCGGGTCGACGCCGGCGGTGAGGAGCGCCTGCTCCGCGACCTCGGTGCCGCCGACGACCGGGCGCAAGGTGGCCCGCAGCGTCTTGCGGCGCTGGGCGAAGGCGGCGTCGACGATGGTGAAGACCTGTTGCCGGGTCACCTTCTCGGTCGGCACGGAGGTACGTCGCGTCCAGGCCACCAGCCCCGAGTCGACGTTGGGTGCCGGCCAGAAGACGTTGCGCCCGATCGCACCGGCGCGGCGTACGTCTGCGAACCAGGCGGCCTTGATCGACGGGATCCCGTAGACCTTGGACCCGGGCTTGGCGGCGAGGCGGTCGGCCACCTCCGCCTGCACCATGACCAACCCTCGTTCGAGGGAGGGCAACAGCGCCATCAGGTGCAGCAGCACCGGCACGGAGACGTTGTAGGGGAGGTTGGCCACGAGAGCGGTCGGCGGCGGGCCGGGCACCTCGGCGACCCTGAGCGCATCCGCATGGACCAGCTCGAAGCGCTCGGCCGATGTGCCGGCGTACTCCTCGATGGTGCGCGGGAGTCGTGCCGCCAGGACCCCGTCGATCTCGATCGCCACGACGCGCGAGGCCACCGCCAGCAGCGCAAGGGTGAGCGAGCCCAGCCCGGGGCCCACCTCGACCACGACGTCGTCAGCACCGATGCCGGAGTCGCGCACGATGCGACGCACCGTGTTGGGGTCGATCACGAAGTTCTGGCCCCGTTGCTTGGTGGGTCGCAGGTCGAGCTCCGCAGCAAGTGCGCGGACGTCGACCGGACCCAGCAGACGGGGTTCGTTGGACGTCTCGGGCATGGGCACCAGCCTAGTCGGGATGTGCGCCGTGCCCTGCACTGGCGGAGCCGCCCGGTCTCGACCCCGGTGGTTGAGCCTGTCGAAACCACGCAGCCGGTCTCGACAAGCTCGACCAACGACGCAGCCGGTCTCGACAGGCTCGACCAACGACGCACCAGGTCTCGACAAGCTCGACCAACGACGCAGCCGGTCTCGACAAGCTCGACCAACGACGCAGCCGGTCTCGACAAGCTCGACCAACGACGCAGCCGGTCTCGACAGGCTCGACCAACGACGCAGCCCGTCAGAGTTCGGCCAACGCTGTGATCAGCGCAGGCCGAGCTTGGCGGAGCAGTGCGGCCACTGGCCCCAGCCGGAGCGCTGCTGCAGGATCGTGGCACGCTTGATCTGCTCAGCCCTGCTGTGCTGGTGCGGGAGGCCGGTGCCGCCCACGGAGTGCCAGGTGGAGGCACTGAACTGGACGCCGCCGTAGTAGCCGTTTCCGGTGTTCGCGGCCCAGTTGCCGCCCGACTCGCACTGGGCGAGGCGGTCCCAGACGGTGCTGCCCGGCGCGTAGTTGGTGGTGACCTCACGCTTCTTGGTGCCGACCTCGACGACCTTGTCGACCGCCTTGCGGGTCACGGTCGAGTCGACGACCTTGCGCTTGACGACCTCGCCGTTGTGGAAGACGACCCGGTAGCTGACGTCACGGGCGCCGGTGCGGCCCTCGGTGACGGTGTCCGACTCGTCGTCGTACTTGGAGCCGTCCTTGCGCTGGATGGTCTTGAAGGGGATCTCCTCGCCCTTCACGTCCTCGTTGACCACCTTCACCTTGGTGACGGTGATCGTGTCGCCGTTGCTGAGCTGCTTGTCGAGAGCAGGCTTCACGATGTCGTCGTCATCGACGTTGAGCTCGAGCTTCTCGAGCACGTCGACCACGGTGACCCCGGCGATCCGGTCCTTGATCGCCTTGCGGGCGCCGAACTTGATCGTGAGCTTCTTGGGTGTGGCGATCTCGAGCGCCAGGCCGTCACGGCCGATGCTGCTGCTACGGCTGGCCGAGAGGTCAGCGTTGGAGTAGCGGCGGCCGACCTGCGCCAGCGCGGCGTTGACGTCGGTCGCCGTCACCCAGTGGGTGGTCGTCTTGCCGTCGACGGTGAGTTCCAGCGGGCGGGCGTAGTTGACCGAGATACGGGTTCCGTCGGAGACCTTCTCATCGAGATCGGGCAGCACGACGTCGCGCTCCCCCACGTCGATCCCTTCGTCCTCAAGGACGTCGCCGACGGTGGAACTCATCGTCGAGACGGTCCGTGCCTGGCCATCGACGCTGATGTTCACCTCCTTCTTGAGGGAGGAGTAACCGACGGTCGTGCCGACCACGGCGAGCACCATGGCGGCCGCGAGGGTGATGAGGACGGGCTTGCTCTTGGTGAGGCGTGCAAGCGTTGCGCGCACAAGTCTCCAGACTTCGAAATTCCCGGGCCTCGGCGCCGTCGGCTCCACCCCTCGTGAGGGTGTTCACCACAGGCAGATGCTGCTCACCGATCCCGGCCAACCCGCACGACACTAGGCAGGTCGTTTTCCGACTTGCAAGATGACGAGACCCGGCTCACCCTTGCCGTGCGACGGATGTGGCTGTAGGGGCGAGAGGGAATGTCCTTCACCAGTCGCCGTACACCCGCGTGGTGTTGGCCTCCACCGCCGCGCAGAGCTCGCCCAGCTCGACGCCCGTCACCTCACTCATCAGCCGCATCGTCTGCGGGACCAGGTAGGAGGCGTTGGGGCGTCCCCGGTAGGGATGCGGCGTGAGGAACGGGGCATCGGTCTCGACGAGGATCCGGTCGACCGGAGTCGCTCGCAGTGCGTCGCGGAGCGGCCCGGCGTTCTTGAAGGTGACGGTGCCGGCGAAGCTCAGGTGGGCACCGGCCTCGACGCAACGGCGCCCGAAGTCGACATCACCGCTGAAGCAGTGCATCACCCAGTGATCGGGCGGGCCCTCGTCCAGCACCACGCGGAGCACGTCCTCGTGGGCGTCGCGGTCGTGGATGGTGAGTGCCTTGCCGAGGCGCTTGGCGATCCGGATGTGCTGGCGAAAGGACTCCTCCTGCACGCCACGGCCCTCCGGACCGGTGCGGAAGTGGTCGAGCCCGGTCTCCCCCACCGCGCGTACGACGTCGCGCGCGGCCAGTTGCTCGATCTCGGCCAGGGCGGCCTCGAGCTCCCCGCGCTCGGCGAGGACCGGTGCCTCGTTGGGATGGAGCGCGACGGCAGCGACGAGCTGCGGGTGCTGCTCTGCCGTCTCCACCGCCCAGCGGGCGCCGCGAAGGTCACAACCGACCTGGACGATGCGGTGCACGTTGACCTCGCCTGCGGCCGCGAGCGCGTCGGCGAGGGTGAAATCGTCGTCACCGTCACCGATGTCGAGGTGGCAGTGGTTGTCGGTGACCGGGTGCGGCAGCGGTTCGGGGGCCGGCGGCCGGGACAGGTCGCGACGACCGCCGTTCTCCCCGGTCTCGGCACGGCGACGAGGGGCGGCCGTCATCCAGCGGCCTCCGCGATGCGCTCGAGGACGGCGCGGGCCAGCCGTGCAGGCTCCTCGTCGGGCAACCAATGGCTGGCTCCCTCGAGCACCTCGAGTCGATAGGGGCCGGTGACGTGGTCGGCCGTGAGCTCGGCGCCCTTGCGGCCCAGCGCGACGTCGCCGGTGCTCCAGACCATGGTGGTCGGCACCGACACCGTCGCGGCGCCGAGACGAGGGTCGGTGAGCGGCAGGGCGCGATACCAGCCCAGGCCGCCCGGGAGGGCGCCGTCGGCGACCATCTCCTGGCGGAAGACAGCGACCATCTCGCGCGTCATGCCGGCCCGGCGCAGGGAGCCCTCGAGCAGCTCGGGCTTGCGCTTCGCGACCTGCTCGACGACGCCGGGCAGGTTGAAGAGCAGCATGTACCAGGACTTCAACGCCTGGGTGCTGCGCGCCATCGAGGCGATGAAGGCTGCAGGGTGGGGCACCGAGACGGCGGTCAGGGTGCGGACCAGGTCAGGACGTTCGGCCGCCAGCGACCATGCGACAACGGCTCCCCAGTCGTGGCCGACGAGGTGGACCGGCCGGCCGACCCGGTCGATGAGCGCGACGACGTCGCCGACCAGCTCAGGCACCCGGTAGGGCCGACGGCCCTTCGGGCGGGCGCCGGGCGAGTAGCCGCGTTGATCGGGCGCGAGGGTGCGCAGACCCGCTTCATGCAGGTGTGCCGCCACCTTGTCCCAGGAGGTGGCGCGCTGTGGAAAGCCGTGCAGCAGTACGACGGGATCGCCGTCGACGGGGCCGCTGTCGCGCACATCGAAGGTGAACCCGGCATTGGTGAAAGTGGTGATCCGATCCATCAGGACTCCTTGTGCACTGCGTCGTAGACCTCGCGCTTGGGGACGCCTGCTCTCCTCGCGACATCGAGGATGGCGTCCTTGCGACGGACTCCCTCCTCTTCCAGCTCCGCCACGAGGGAACGCCATTCGTCGGGGTCGGTGCCGACCTCGGCCGCCGGCTCGGCTCCGGTGACGACCAGGGTGACCTCACCGCGTACGCCGTCACTCGCCCACGCGACGAGCTCCTCCAGTGGGCCGCGGCGCACCTCTTCGTGGGTCTTGGTGAGTTCGCGGCAGACTGCCGCGGCGCGGTCGCCTCCGAACGCCTCCGCCATCGCGGCCAGCGCCGTCTCGGTGCGGTGCGGGGCCTCGAAGAAGACCATCGTGCGTTGCTCCTTCGCGAGTTCTGTGAGGCGGCGGGCACGTTCGCCGGCCTTGCGGGGCAGGAAGCCCTCGAAGCAGAAGCGGTCGACTGGCAGGCCACTGACGGCGAGCGCCGAGAGCACCGCGCTCGGGCCCGGCACGGAGGTGACCGTGATGTCGTGGACAACGGCTGCAGCGACGAGGCGGAAGCCGGGGTCGGAGACGCTGGGCATCCCGGCGTCGGTGACGAGCAGCACCCGCTCCCCGGCGAGGAGCGCGTCGACGAGTGTCGGCGTACGGGCCGACTCGTTGCCCTCGAAGTAGGAGACGACGCGGCCCGTGGTGGTGACACCCAGCTCGGTGCACAGCCGACGCAGGCGACGGGTGTCCTCCGCGGCGATGACGTCGGCGGTGGCCAGTTCCCCGGCCAGGCGGGAGGAGGCGTCCTCGACGCGGCCGATGGGGGTGGCGGCCAGCACCAGGGTTCCGAGCTCCGTGGGATTCACGCCACCGATCATGTCAGGCCAACTGCTTCTCGAGCACGGTGAACTCCAGGTCCTCACGCAGTGGGAGGCCGGCGCGATCATCGCCGTACGGGAAGGGGAGCCGGCGCCCGGTGTCGCGGAACCCGCGGCGCAGGTAGTAGGCGATCAGGTCGGAGCGCTGGCGGATCACCGTCATCTCCAGGTGGGTGCTCGTCCAGGCCTCACGGGCGAAGCCCTCAGCGCGCGCCAGCAATGCTGCCCCGAGGCCACCGCTCTGGAGCTCGGGGGCGACGGCGAACATGCCGAAGTAGGTGCGATCACCGCGACGCTGCAGGTTGCAGCAGGCGGCGACAAGTGCGGGGTACGTCGCCGGGCTGGCGATCAGCATCACGCTTTCGGGGGCGTCGATCACCTGCCGTACTTCGTCGACATCGGTGCGTTGCCCGGCGAGCAGGTCGGCCTCGGTGGTCCAGCCGACGCGGCTGCTGTCACCTCGGTAGGCCGACTCGATCAGCGCGACGAGCCCCGGCACGTCGGCGGCCGTCGCGGACCGGAAGTCGAGGCGCATGCTGCGATCCTAGGGGCGCGGCGCATTCGTGGCGGTGCCGCCGGGGTTCGAGCGGCCTGCGTACCCTTCTGCGCGTGGGAGCAGACCTGAAGACGCGCACGCGCGCGGCCCGGCTGGGGGTGGACCTCGACCGAGCCTCCCCACGGGACTCCCTCATCGCGTGGAGCACCGGCATCGCACTGATGCTCTTCGCGTTCTTCCTGCGGGTGTGGCGGCTCGGCCAGCCGCGCGAATTCGAGTTCGACGAGACCTACTACGCAAAGGACGCGTGGTCGCTGCTGCACCACGGCTACGTCCCGAAGGTGGTCGATGACGCCAACGAGCTGATCCTGGGCGGACAGGCGACGGGCATCTGGAAGGACGAGCCGTCGATGGTCGTCCACCCCGAGTTCGGCAAGTGGATGATCGCTGCCGGCGAGCATTTCTTCGGGATGACGCCGTTCGGCTGGCGGATCGCCTCCGCGGTGGCCGGCTCGCTGATGGTGCTGGTGATGTTCCGCCTCCTGATGCGGCTCACCGGGTCGCTGATGCTCGGCGTGTTCGGTGCGCTCCTCCTGACGTTCGACGGCATGCACCTGGTGCTGTCCCGACTGGCGCTGCTCGACATCTTCCTGGCCTTCTGGCTGTTGTGCGCCGTGGCGGCGCTGGTCGCCGACCGGGACTGGACGCGCCGGAAGATGGCGCTCGCCAGCCATGACGGGGCCTGGGGACCGTTGCGCGGCCTGTGGTTCCGTCCGTGGCGGCTCGCTGCCGGCATCTGCTTCGGTCTGGCGATCGCCACGAAGTGGAGTGCTGCCTACCCACTGGCTGCCTTCGGGCTGATGGTCTGGCTGTGGGACGCCGGAGCGCGACGCCGACTCGGAGTGCGCACCGCCGTGTTGCGGTCGGCGCTGGTGGACGCGGTGCCGGCCTTCGTGCACCTCGTCGTGGTGGCAGGACTCGTCTATGTCGCGACCTGGTCGGGTTGGCTGCTGCACGCGGACAAGTACGAGGAGCACCTCTCCTCCACGCAGTACACCGGCTTCGTCGAGGAGGGCCCCGACTGCAAACACGTGAGCGACGACGATGCTCGGTGGCCGACCGCCACCGAGCCGGACGCCTCCGGGTTGGGCGAACTCGGTCAGTCGCTGCGATCACTCTGGTACTACCACCAGGACCTCTACACCTTCCACACCCACTACCTGAACTGCTCCGAGCACACCTACCAGTCCGATCCGCGCGGCTGGCTGCTGCTCAACCGGCCGGTCGGGGTGAACGTCGAGAACGACATCGAGCCCGGTGACCAGGGGTGCGAGGCAGCAGCCGGGTCGACGTGCCTACGCCAGGTGCTGCTGCTGGGCACGCCGGTGCTGTGGTGGGGTGGAGCGCTCGCGCTGGCCGCGGCAGCGGTGCTCTGGATCGGGCGCCGGGACTGGCGCTACGGGCTGGCCGTCGTCGGCGCGATCACCATGTGGTGGCCGTGGGAGCTCAACGACACCCGACCGATCTTCAGCTTCTATGCCTCGGCGATCCTGCCGTTCCTCATCATCGCCCTGACCCTCGTTGCCGGGCTCCTGCTCGGACGGGGTCGAGAACCCTCGTCACGACGTACGCTCGGCACGATCGTGGCCGGGTCGTTCCTGGTGCTGGTGGCGCTGAACTTCGCGTGGTTCTGGCCCATCTACACCAACGAGTTGCTGACCCGCACGGAGTGGCTGGACCGGATCTGGTTCAAGCGTTGGATCTAGCCCAGGGCTCGTTCCAGGTCGGCGATCAGGTCCTCGGCACTCTCGATGCCGACGCTGAGCCGGATGAGGTCGGCCGGGACCTCGAGTTCGGTGCCGGCGACGGAGGCGTGGGTCATCCGCCCGGGGTGCTCGATGAGCGACTCCACACCGCCGAGCGACTCACCCAGTGTGAAGACCTCGGCCTTGGCGCACACGTCGAGTGCAGCCTGCTCCCCACCGGCGACCCGGAAGGAGATGATGCCGCCGTAGCGGCGCATCTGCCGGGCTGCCACCTGGTGGCCGGGGTGTTCGGGCAGACCGGGATAGATGACCTGGCTGACGCCGGGGTGCGCCTGCAGGAAGGCGATGATGCGCTCAGCGTTGTCACAGTGGCGATCCATGCGCACGGCGAGGGTCTTGAGGCCGCGGTGGGCGAGGAACGCGTCGAAGGGACCGGCGACGGCGCCCATCGAGTTCTGGTGGAAGGCGATCTGCTCGGCCAGCTCGAGGTCACGTACGACGAGCGCACCGCCGACGACGTCGGAATGTCCGCCGACGTACTTCGTGGTGGAGTGCACGACCACGTCGGCCCCCATCGTCAGCGGCTGCTGGAGGTAGGGCGAGGCGAAGGTGTTGTCGACGACGAGCAGGGCGCCGGCGTCGTGGGCAACCGCTGCCAGGGCTTCGATGTCGGCGATGTTGAGCAGCGGGTTGGTGGGCGTCTCCACCCACACCATCCGGGTCTCACCCGGTCGGATCGCTGCCTGTACGGCGTCGACGTCGGAGACGGCCGCAGGCGAGTGTTCCAGGCCCCATACCTTCTCGACCTTGTCGAAGAGGCGGTAGGTGCCGCCGTACGCGTCGTCGGGGATCACCACGTGCTGGCCGGGCCGGCAGAGCGCCCGGATCAGGGTGTCCTCGGCGGCCAGCCCGGAGGCGAAGGCGAAGCCACGCTCGCCCTCCTCGAGCGCGGCAATGGCGCCCTCGAAGGCGGTGCGGGTGGGGTTGGCCGAGCGGCTGTACTCGTAGCCGCCGCGCAGGCCGCCGACACCGTCCTGCTTGTAGGTGCTGGTGGCGTAGATCGGCGGGATGACCGCACCCGTGGTCGGGTCCGGCTCATAGCCGGCGTGGATCGCCCGGGTCTCGAAACCCGACTTGCTCCGGTGCTCCTGGCTGCTCACACCGTCGAGCCTACTCGGGACGGGTCGCCACCATCAGCGAAGGCGTGCGGCAACGGGCCTCAGGCCGCGTCCATTCCGTCGACCAAGTGGGCGGGCGGCGCCTGAATGTCGACTGGCTTGCCCCAACGGGTGTAGTCGAAACGGGACTGCTTGCCATCGAAGTCGATGACTGCCCGCCGAATCGTGTGGTCGTCGGAGAGGTGGACTCGGAAGGTGTAGTCAGGAATCTTGCTCATGTCCTCGCCAGCCATCTCCGCGATGAACTCGAAGTCGATGGCGAGCTCGTACTCGTGGAACGACTTGCCACCGATCCTTGCGGGACCTCGGTAGGTGACCCGCTCGATCATGCTGTCGCGGAACTGCGTGCCCATGGTGAAAGAGCTCTCCATGTCTGCCACGACCTCCTCGGCGTCCTTGCCGGTGAGCTGGAAGTAGATCTCCTCCCCGTGGGTCTGGCATAGAAGGTGCGGTCGACGTAGAGCGCCTCGAAGGATTCGCCCTCCTCGACGTACGTGGCGTCCAGGGCGAGGACCTTCTGCCCGTCACCCCTGATGTCGCCATGCATCTCCATTCCGTCGGACGTCACCATGTCCATCCGGAAGGTGACCTCCCCCTCCTCTGGCCCGGCAGTGGCGGCTGCGAACGTCGACCTGGTCAGCGGGACGTAACTCCCGGCCGGCAGCACCTCGGAGGCGGCCGGAGCCTCGATCGAGACCTCGTGACCCCATGCGCTGAAGTCCGCAACGAAGTCCTCGCCGTACATGGTGAAGAGCAGACGACGCACCCGGTGCTGCTCGTCAAGCCAGAAGCGGAAGCTCATCCGCGGCAGCTGTTGCTCCGAGGCGAAGACCTCATCCACCCACTCTCGCTGGAACACCAGGGCGTACCGCTCGTACGGCGTGTTGCCGATGTGCTCCTCCCCGAGGTGTCGGAACTGGTCGGGTTCGAGGTGGTTCGCTGCCAGCAGCTCGAGGACGAGGTTGGTCGCGAAGTGCCGTTGGATCTCGTCGATCTCGTCGCTCTCGTCGTCAAGAAGCTCACGGAACTTGCCGATGCCGTGGCGGAGATAGGCGTGGTCGTCGACGACGATCGTCTCCTGCCGCGCCAGGCCTTGGCCCGTGCTCAGCCGCATCGCAGGTTGGTCGCCGAGGCGGACCTGCCCGGTCGTGAGCTTCTCGGGGGTGCGCATCGTCGCCTGGACCGTGCCGGCCGCCACCATGGCGCCGACCACGGTGCTGGCGAAGTTCTCCTCGGTCAGCACCTCCCCGGGAGCCGGTGCCGAACTGGCCGTCCAGCCGTCGCTGCTGCATCCGGTCGCCATCATCAGGACAGCAACGAACCCCACCAACCACGCCCGAGACATGGCGGCAGCATAAGTGACCGGTTTTCCCGTTGTGGGCGATCTCGGGAAAGTCGATGGGAAGGTCTCGACCGGGGGCGGTGTTGGATGGAGGAGACACCTTCGAAGGAGGCCCTGTGTTCGGTCGCAAGCCCGCCACCATCCCCACCCCTGACCAGGCACTGCCCGGTCGTACCGCACCGTGGTTCCAGTTGCGCGACAAGCACCTGGTGCTCGACGCGCCCGTCGTGACCGACGAGGTGCCCGACGGCCTCGAGGTCGCAATCTTCGGGCTCGGCTGCTTCTGGGGCGCCGAGGAGATCTACTGGCAGAAGCCCGGCGTCTGGTCCACTTCCGTCGGCTACACCGGCGGCTCGACTCCGCATCCGTCGTACGAGGAGGTGTGCAGCGGGATGACCGGACACACCGAGGCCGTGCGGATCGTCTTCGATCCGTCCGTCGTCTCCTACGCCGACCTCGTGAAGACGTTCTTCGAGGTGCACGATCCGACGCAGGGCATGCAGCAGGGCAACGACATCGGCACCCAGTACCGCTCCGGCATCTACACGACCGACGAGTCCCAAGTGGTCACGGCCACGGAGTTGACGCGTGCGTACGGCGAGGAGCTCGCCCGACGTGGACTGGGCGAGATCACCACGGAGATCGCCCCGGCCGGTGACTACTGGTATGCCGAGGACGTGCACCAGCAGTACCTCCACAAGAACCCCAACGGCTACCGCTGCCACGCCAACACCGGCGTCCCCTTCCCCTCCTGACGAATGCCCGCTGGCAGGATTCTCGTGTGGCTCTTCCCCATCTGATCGCTCATCGGGCCGTGCGAGCGTTCCAGGACACGCCCGTGCCCACCTCGCTGGTGGAGCAGGTCATCGACACCGCTCGCTGGACCGGCTCGGCGCGCAACCGGCAACCGTGGCGCTTCGTCGCCGTCGCCGATGCGGACACCAAGCAGTTGCTCTCCCGCTTCGGGGCGTACGCCAGTCACCTTGCGGACGCGCCGCTGGTGCTGGTCGTGCTCAGTCCGACCGAGCGCGGACTGGACACCGAGTTCGACGTGGGTCGCGTCGTGCAGTCGGTGGTGCTTGTCGCGACGGAGGCCGGGCTCGGCTGCGGGGTCGTCAGTCTCTATCCCGACGAACACTCCCGTGCGGCCGCGGATCTGGTCGACGCCGGCGCAGAGTGGAGTGCGCGACATGCCATCGCTCTCGGTTGGCCGGGGCCACCGCCGAAAGGCGGCACCCTCGCCGTACCCGCAGGGAGACTCCCCTTGGCCGAGCTCCTCAGCTTCCGCTGAGCGACGCCGGGAGTCTCCCCCACGTCGCCCCTGTCCCCTCGCCGATCCCGTACCCCGCTGGTCGAGCCTGTCGAGACCCGGCCGGAGGTCGAGCCTGTCGAGACCCCGCCGCAGCCCCGTTGGTCGAGCTTGTCGATCCTCCGGTGGTCGAGCTTGTCGAGACCTTGCACGTGGGTGTCGAGACCTGCCCCGGGCCGTGCCGTCCGGGGCAGCCTCCGTCGCTGGGGCGGCGCGTCGTGCGCACGGCTCTTTGGGTGGGTTGCGTTGGGTGGGCGCCCGCCGCGGCCAAGCCCCTTGACGCTCCGTCGGCAACCCCGGACGTCCCACCCCGCCCCTGTGCGCCGTTGGTCGGTCTGTACTCCGGTGGTCGAGCTTGTCGAGACCATGTACGCCTGTTGGGTCGACCTGTACGTCGTTGGTCAAGCTTGTCGAGACCTTGCCCCGCGGGTCAGAGCTGGTCTCGACAAGCTCGACCAACGGGATCCTGTTCTCGAGCCCACGCCATCCCCGCCGGTCGAGCCGTACTCCGGTGGTCGAGCTTGTCGAGACCACCGCCCCCGCTGATCGGTGTGGTGGCGTGCCTGTACCCCGGGAGAGACGCATGCTCTCCCGGGGATCGGGCTGTGGTGCTGTTTGGCAGGCGCTGCTTCTGATGGGTGGTGCTCAGCCGGGCTGGCTGGTGTCGTGGGTGCCTTGGGGTGTGACCAGCCAGGTCCTGCCGTGCTGACTGGTCCAGATATAGGTTCCGTCCCTGGCCCGTCGATAACGCCACCTACCGTGGGTTTTCATCAAGTGGTGACGTCGACACAACGGCGCCAGATTCTCGGGCCGGGTTTGCCCGGGCGGACCACCCTCACCAAGTGGAAGATACGGGTCGATGTGGTCCAGGTCGGCGTCCCAGCTGGAGCGTTCACAGTTGGGATACACACAGTGCGGGTCACGCAACCGGACCAGGGTGTCCATCCATTCGGGTGGATCATGACGATCCACCGCATCGGTCCTGTTCAAATCGACCACCGGGGTGACGGTCGCAAGCGAACCGTGACGGGCCAACCAGTCGCGTAGCTGGCTGGTGAGGACCTGCCCCAACCGGTCGGTGGAGGCGATGCCGTCGCCGTCCAACCCCAACTCGTGGGGGTCGAGGCCCAACGCGAACAGGTCCGCAAGGTTCACGTGGGCCATCACCCGCAACCCACGACGGCGTCCGAACGGGCCCGGTGTCGTCACCAACCGACCCGGCTTCACGTCGGTCCGCGGTTCGCCGCCCACTGCCGCAGTGTCGTTGGCGATGGTGGTGTAGTCGAGGGTGGGTTGGTCGGTGTCGTCGGTGAGCCGCCCGATCGCTTTGGCACGGCGTTGGTCGATGGTGTCGGTGTCACCCAGGCGCCGCAGTGTCTCGGCTTCGTGGTTGAGGAGGTCCAGGAAACGGGTGAGGTCCAGCGAGTCGCCGACGGCTTGGAGCTCGGAGGTGCCGGCGATCCCGCCGGCTCCTTCTTCGTGTCCGGCGTGGGGGTGGTGCAGCCACACTCCCCAATCCGCCTTCCCCCTCGGAGCAGTGGGGTCCTTCACCAGCTCGGGGTGGAACTTGGCGATCGCCATCGCCAACCACTTCTCGATCGTCGGCCACCCCGACGAGGCCGGTCGCAGCGAGGTGGTCGTCGAACCACCGTGCAGCGGCGTACGACAGTTTCCTCGTGAGCAGTGCGACACGGCGGGCGTTCCACCCCGGCACCTCCAGGGCCTCGACCTTCGCCCACAGATTCGGCAACCGGTGGACGAGATCCAGGGCGTCGGCGACCAACGCGAACCCGGCACCACGCGAGATCCCACCTGATGCGGCGAGCTCCTCGACCGCGAACAACGCGACATCAGGAGTGCCGTCACCGGAGATCGCCTGTTCACAGTCGGAGGGGAACAGGGTCTCGTCACCCACCACCGCCTTCGGCTTGTCAGGGGACGGCGGGTGCATGATCGCCCACTGATAGGCGAGGCGGAGTTTGCTGCGGATTGCTTTCAGCTCGACGATCCGGTTCTCGGCGATGAAGCCGAGCAGGGTCCCGCCATCGAGGTCAGAGACCTCGTACGGCTGGTGGCGGGCGTCGATTTCGATCATGGAACCAGTCCAACATTTGGCTCCGACACAACCCGGCGGCACCGGGACTCAGGCTGTGGACAACCACCGGCCGCACTGCCGGAACGAGGTCTCGACAAGCTCGACCACCGGGGGTGGGGTCGGGCGAAGTGGTCTCGACAGGCTCGACCTCCGCGGTGGGCGGGCGACTGGGTCTCGACGAGGCTCGACCAGCGGGGTGGGCGGCGGGGCTGGTCTCGACAAGCTCGACCAACGGAGTACAGGCTCGACCAACGGCGGGGCAGGCGGGGTTTCGACGGGCTCGACCAACGGGTGGGCTGCGGCGGGGTCTCGACAGGCTCGACCTCCGGCTGGGTCTCGACAAGCTCGACCAACGAACGGGGCCGCCTCCGAACGGGGGTCGACCGATGACGGCGGGAGCGACCAGCGACGTCAGTTCGGGCTGATCCGGAGCACTGTGTCGCCGGAGCCGTTGGAGGTGGTGACCAACAGGTCACCGTTGGTGTCGCGGGTGACGGAGCGGAGCCGCCCGTGCTTGCGCAGCTTCTTCGGAGCCTTGGTCCACTTGAGGCGACCTTGCTTGTCGAACTTCATGAAGACCAGGCGCTCGCCGGCGAGGGCTGCGACAGCGAGGGTGCCGTTGAGCCGCCCCCACTTCCGGCCCTTGACCCACGTGGCGCCGGAGGTGGCGATGGTGCTCGGGCCACTGCTCCACCTGGCATCGCGCTGCTTGCCCGGCAGGGAATGGTCGGTCATGGGTACCGACTCGTTGTAGCCGGGAACCGGGTTCCACCCGTAGTTGCCGCGCTTGCGGAGCCGGTTGACCTCGTCGTTGCGGTGGGAACCGTGCTCGACCGACCAGAGCGAGCCGTCCCGGCGCTGGGCGAGTCCTTGGACGTTGCGGTGTCCGTAGGTGAAGACGTAGCGCTTCTTCTTGTTGCTCGCCTTGCGCCAGGGATTGGTCTTCCATGGCTTGCCGCTCGCGGGATCGAGGCGGAGCACCTTGCCGCCGAGGGATCTGAGGTTCTGAGCATTGGTGCCGACGGCGGCGTCACCGGTGCCGACCAGCAGCGACCCGTTCCTGGCGAGCAGCAGCCGGCAACCACCGTGGCGTCCGCTCTTCGAGGGCAGGCCCTTCACGAGCGTCCGAGGTGTGGTGGCGGTCCACGGCGCTGTCTCAAGGCGGTAGGACGTGACTCGCACGTCCTTCTTCCCGGACTTGGCCTGGTGGCCGTGGCAGACATGGATGCGCCGCGTGCGTTGGAAGTCGGAAGCGACCGCGATCGACATCAGTCCGGTCTCGCCGGAGGCCCACACGGTGTCCCTGGGAAAGATCACGTTGGTGAGGGCGGTGCCGTCCCAGATCTTCAACTGCCGGCGGTCCCGCTCGCTGATGAGCAACTCACCGCCGGGCAGCGGCTGCACATCCCACGGGGTCTCGAGGCCGTCGACCTCCACGGCGACCCGGAGCCCGGGCATCGCCTTGCGGGCGGGGGCGTCGAGGAAGCGAGCGCTCGCCGTACTCCCGCCCGGGGAGGGAGTGGGCAGGGCTTGGGCAGCCGATGTCGGAGCGAGCAGGGACAGGGCCAGGAGTGCGACGGCGGCAGCGCGCATGTTTCGACGGTACCGCGTGCGGCACCCGACGACCGGCAGGAGCGGTCGTCGGGTGCCGTCGGCTGTCTCAGAAGGAGTGCTCAGGCCCGGGGAAGGAACCGGAGCGTACGTCGTCGGCGTACGCCTTCGCGCCCTCGAGCAGTGCGCCGTGCACGTCCGCGTACTGCTTCACGAATCTGGCCATCTTGCCGGTGCGCAGGCCGAATGCGTCCTGCCACACGAGCACCTGGCCATCGCACTGGTTCCCGGCGCCGATGCCGATGGTGGGGATGGTGAGTTCGCGGGTGATCTCCCCGGCGACGTCGGCCGGGACCATCTCCATCACGACGGCGAAGGCTCCCGCCTCCTGGATCGCGAGGGCGTCACGGCGCAAGCGAGCCGCCGTCTCGCCGCGACCCTGCACCCGGTAGCCGCCGAGTGCGTGCTCGCTCTGCGGTGTGAAGCCGATGTGGGCCACCACCGGGATGCCGCCCTGGGTGAGCTTCGCGATGACGGGCGCCATCTCCGCGCCGCCCTCGAGCTTCACGCAGTGGGCGCCGGCCTCCTTCATGAAGCGGACCGCGGTGAGATAGCCCTGCTCGGGCGAGGCCTGGTAGGAGCCGAACGGAAGATCGGCGACGACCATGGCGCGCTTTGCCGAGCCGGCCACCGCACGGGTGAGCGGGATCAGCTCGTCCACGGTGATGGGTAGCGACGTCTCGTTGCCCAGCACGTTGTTCGAGGCGCTGTCACCGATGAGCAGCATGTCGATGCCGGCCTCGTCGAAGGTGGCTGCCGTGTACATGTCGTACGCCGTCAGCATGGTGATGCGCTCGCCGCGCGCCTTCATCTCCCGAAGGTGATGGGTGCGGACCCGCTTGACCGGCGCCGCCTTGCTGGCGCCGCTGCCGTAGGGCGCGGCGACTTCGGGGTTGTTCTCGCTCATGGCGATCCCTCCTGGTGGTGATCTCGTGGCTCCTCGACGGGAGTCCCCGGACGTGACAACGCTAGTCGTCAGGTGCCGTCGGCGCTCTGTGTGCTCGATCACCCCGGGAGGCGTGCTCGTAGACTCGCCGTCGTGGACTTCTTCTCCGCCTATGCCCATGGGTTCGCGCGCATCGCGGCCTGCACCGTGCCGGTGGCCCTGGCCGATCCGGCGCGCAACGCCGAGATCGCGCTGGAGCAGGCACGTGCGTGCCACGACGAAGGAGTTGCGCTGGCCGCGTTCCCCGAGCTGAGCCTCACCGGCTACTCCGTCGACGACCTGCACCTGCAGGACACCCTGCTCGAGGCGGTCGAGGCCGCCATCGACACCTTGGTGGAGGGGAGCCGCGACCTGTTGCCGGTCCTGGTCGTGGGAGCGCCGCTGCGCCACGGCAGCAGGGTGGTCAACGCTGCGGTGGTGATCCATCGGGGCGCGGTGCTGGGCGTGGCCCCGAAGTCCTACCTGCCGACGTACCGGGAGTTCTACGAACGACGCCTCTTCGCGCCGGGCGACGATCGTCGGGGAGCAGCATCCGGCTGGGCGACGCGGAGGTGCCCTTCGGGCCGGACCTGATCTTTGCCGCTGACGATCTGCGCGGCTTCACCTTCCATGTCGAGGTCTGTGAGGACATGTGGGTGCCGGTGCCGCCGAGTGCCGAGGCGGCACTGGCCGGCGCGCAGGTCCTCGTGAACCTGTCGGGTTCGCCGATCACCGTCGCGCGGGCGGAGGACCGCCGGCTGATGGTGCGCTCGGCGAGCGCCCGGTGCAACGCCGCCTACCTGTATGCCGCCGCCGGGCAGGGCGAGTCGACCACCGACCTGTCTTGGGACGGACAGACGATGGCCTACGAGTTGGGTGACCTGCTGGGTGAGTCGGAGCGGTTCCCCGACGGCGCGCGGCGGACCGTCGTCGACGTCGACCTCGACCGGATCCGCCAGGAGCGGATGCGGCAGGGCACCTTCGACGACAACCGGCGCACCCTCGCCGCGCGCACCGACGGGTTCCGGACCGTCCCCTTCGAGCTGGCGCCGCCCTCCGGCGACATCGGCCTGGCGCGCAAGGTCGACCGCTTTCCGTTCGTGCCCGACGACGAGGCCCGGTTGGCGCAGGACTGCTACGAGGCCTACAACATCCAGGTCTCCGGGCTGGAGCAGCGGTTGCATGCGATCGGCCACCCCAAGGTGGTCATCGGGGTGTCCGGCGGCCTCGACTCCACCCACGCCCTGATCGTGGCGGCGAAGGCGATGGACCGACTCGGTCGGCCTCGCACCGACATCCACGCCTTCACCATGCCGGGCTTCGCCACGGGAGACCGTACGAAGTCCTACGCGACGCGTTTGGCGACGTCGCTGGGCGTCACCTTCGAGGAACTCGACATCCGGCCCGCGGCCGAGCAGATGCTCGCCGGACTGGATCACCCGTACGCCGATGGTGAACAGGTCTACGACGTCACCTTCGAGAACGTGCAGGCAGGCTTGCGCACCGACTACCTCTTCCGGTTGGCCAACCACCGGGGCGGCATCGTGCTCGGCACGGGTGACCTGTCGGAGCTGGCCCTGGGCTGGTGCACCTACGGCGTCGGCGACCAGATGTCGCACTACAACGTCAACGGTGGTGTGCCCAAGACGTTGATCCAGCACCTCATCCGCTGGGTGATCACCTCGGGGCAGTTCTCCGCCGAGGAGCACGGCGGTGAGATCGACGCCGTACTCGCGGAGGTCCTCGACCAGGAGATCACCCCGGAGCTGATTCCGGATCAGGACGGCCAGAGGCCACAGGCCACGGAGGACTCGGTCGGCCCCTACGCGTTGCAGGACTTCACCCTGTGGCACGTGCTGCGTCACGGCGAGCGGCCCTCCCGCATCGCGTTCCTGGCCTGGCACGCGTGGCACGATGCTTCGGTCGGCGAGTGGCCCCCGGGCTTCCCGGAGGAGAAGCGGATCGCCTACGACCTGGCCACCATCCGCAGGTGGCTGGAGGTCTTCGTCCGCAGGTTCTTCTCCAGCCAGTTCAAGCGTTCGGCGCTGCCCAACGGCCCCAAGGTGAGTCCGGGGGCACGATGTCTCCTCGTGGTGACTGGCGGATGCCCTCCGACGCCGCTCCCACTGCTTGGTTGGCAGAACTCGAGCGGATCCCCGACTCCGAGTGAGGCACTCCGGCGTCTTGTCCGGATTCGTCTAGGCTGCCGGCGACCTCATCACCGGAGTTGGACGAAGGAGACCTGGTGCGCCGTATTGCATCGATCATCGTGAGCGCAGTGGTGGCCTCTGCCACCGTGGCCGCCCCGGCCGTGGCCGCCGGACCGGACAGTCAGTCCGTGTCCGTGGCCGCGAAGAAGACCAAGCCTGCGAAGCCGCCGAAGGCATGCCGCAAGCGTCTGGCGAAGCCGAAGAAGGTCGTGCCGTCGAAGCGCTTCGCGAAGTGCGTGGTCAAGGCCATGGTGAAGGGCAGGACGGCTCACCTGAGCTCGAGGTTCAGCGACGGCAGCGGGAACCAGGGCGATGCACGCTTCAAGAAGAACTACACCGAGACCTCCGCGAGCTACAGCGACGGCTCGAGGCTGGTGGTGCTTGGTGGCAAGGCCTGGTTCAAGCCTGCCGGTCATGGCTGGGTGAAGGCGAAGAACAAGGGCACCCCCAACGAGCAGCTGGCCTGGAACATCCAGCAGTTGTGGGTCGGCCTCTCCTCGGCTCGCGCCTACAAGGCCTACCTCCGCGCCAGCTCCAGCGGGTGGAAGCCCACGGGCCGCAACAAGGGGGTCAACGGCGTGACGGCCCGCGAGTACGTCGGCACGGTCACGATCGAGGGGCTCACCCACGATGACTACCGGGTCTGGGTGGACAAGTGGGACCGCCCGATCCGGATCAACTCCACCCTCACCGCCTACGGAAGCACCATCACCGGAGTGCAGAACTTCAAGAAGTGGGGCAAGAACGTGAAGATCAAGAAGCCGAAGCTCGGCTGATGATCAGGTGCGGTGCAACAGCGTGCTCTGGGCGTTGTCCGCTGCTGCGGCGACGTTGTCGACCGCGTCGCTGACCTTGCCGGCGGCCTTGCGTCCAGCTCGCTTGGCACCGTTGAAGAAGCCCTGAAGACCCAGCGTGGCACCAGCTCCGACCAGCCACACGTCCTTGGCGATGGCGGTGCCGTCCTGGGTGGGCTTGATGCTGCCCGGCTGGCGCAGGCCGGGGACCCGGGCGTAGAGGCCCATGAGTCCGAGACCGAAGCCTGCGAGCGCCGTACCCGCGATGGCTGAGGGGACCTTCGGGGTCAGCAGTGCTGTTCCCAGGGCGATCTCGCCGATGGCGAGTGCCTTGGTGAAGGTTGCCGGCTCGAGGGCGCCGAAGGCCGGGTAGGCCGTGGCAGCGAACCCGTGCAGCTGCTGCGCGGTCTCCTGGTCGGCGCTGAGCTTGGTCAGGCCCGAGTTGAGGATGAAGGCGCCGGTCGTGGCGCGGAGCGGGGCGTGTGTGAGGTTCATCCCAACAGACTAGGCCGCGGGGGCCAAGGGATTGCCGCCTCACGCTCGCAAGAAGCGCTACCTCGGGCCGCAAGAGGCGCTCCTTGGCGTCCCAAGTCGGGCGACTTCGCGGGGTTCGAGGTGGTGCGTTCACGCCGTGGCAACACCCATGCGACATAGTTGGTCCCATGGGTAAGCAGGAAGACTTCGTGCTGCGGGCACTCGAGGAGCGCGACGTCAGGTTCGTTCGGCTGTGGTTCACCGACGTCCAGGGGTTCCTGAAGTCGGTGGCCGTGGCCCCGGCCGAGCTCGAAGGCGCCTTCTCGGAGGGCATCGGCTTCGACGGCTCGGCGATCGAGGGCTTCGCGCGGGTCTACGAGTCCGACATGCTGGCCATGCCGGATCCGTCGACCTTCCAGATCCTCCCGTGGCGCGGTGAAGGACCGTCGACGGCTCGCATGTTCTGCGACCTTGTCATGCCCGACGGCAGCCCGTCGTACGCCGACCCTCGCTACGTCCTGAAGCGCACGTTGAGCGCGGCGGCGGAGAAGGGCTTCACCTTCTACACGCATCCCGAGATCGAGTTCTACCTCTTCAAGGACACCCCCAACGCCTTCGAGGAGCCGGTGCCGGTCGACCGGAGCGGCTACTTCGACCACACCGCCCAGTCCTTCGGGTCCGACTTCCGCCGCGAGACCATCACCATGCTCGAGGCGATGGGCATCTCGGTGGAGTTCAGCCATCACGAGGGCGGCCCCGGCCAGCAGGAGATCGACCTCCGCTACGCCGACGCCCTGAGCACCGCCGACAACATCATGACCTTCCGTACCGTGGTGCGGGAGGTGGCGCTGAGCCAGGGCATCTGGGCGTCCTTCATGCCCAAGCCGTTCACGGAACACCCGGGGTCGGGCATGCACACCCACGTCTCGCTCTTCGAGGGAGACCGCAACGCCTTCTTCGAGGCGGGCGCCGAGTACCAGCTCTCCAAGACCGGCCGGCAGTTCATCGCCGGCATCTTGACCCACGCCGGCGAGATCACGGCGATCACCAACCAGTGGGTCAACTCCTACAAGCGACTCCTCGGTGGCGGCGAGGCGCCGTCCTACATCTGCTGGGGTCACAACAACCGCTCCGCGATGGTCCGGGTGCCGATGTACAAGCCCAACAAGGGCCAGTCGACCCGCGTCGAGCTGCGCACCATCGACTCTGCGTGCAACCCCTACCTCGCCTTCGCGACGATCCTCGGGGCCGGCATGAAGGGCATCGAGGAGGAGTACGAGCTCCCGCGTGAGGCCGAGGACGACGTCTGGTCGCTCTCGGACCGGGAGCGGCAGAGTCTCGGCTTCCAGCCGCTGCCCAAGACGCTCTACGAGGCGATCCGGGTGGCGGAGGAGTCCGAGCTCCTGCCCGAGATCCTCGGCGAGCACGTCTACGACTTCTTCCTCCGCAACAAGCGGGCGGAGTGGGAGGACTACCGGATCCAGGTGTCCGCCTTCGAACGTTCGCGGATGTTGCCGGTCCTCTGAGGACAGGGGAGGAGACTCGTGGCGAGACCGGTCGGCCGTGGTGCCCTGATCAGCCTGGGTTTCCAGGATCCCGACCGGGCCCGGGAAGACTTCGCGCGGCTCGGCGACGAGGTGGGCACCGCGCTGCAGCCAGTGCTGCGCGAGACACCTGATCCCGACCTCGCCCTACGGAGCTTCGTCGACCTCCTCGATGTCGTCGCAGACGCTCCCGCGCTGCTGGACCGGCTCGCCGAGCACTGTGACACCGCCAGACGGTTGTTCCAGGTGCTCGGCGGCAGCAGGGCCCTCGGTGAGCACCTCCACCGCCACCCCGAGCAGTGGCACGAGCTCGACGACGACGCCTTGGGCGTGACGCGCCCACCGGCGTACTTCCTGCGTGAGTGCCTGATGCGTGCGGTGGGAGCCGACCCCGGCGCCGACGAACCCGCGTCCACGTTGCCCGACCACGAGGCCCTCGACGCTCTCCGCGTGGAGTACCGCCGACTGCTGATGCGACTGGCCGCCCGCGACCTGGCCCACGGGGCGGAGCTCTCGGACATCGCTGCCGAGATCTCCGACCTGGCCGCCGGCACCCTCGACGCCGCGCTCGCGGTCGCCCGGACCCGGGTGGGGAGAGTGCCGCGACCGCCCGCCTCGCGATCATCGCGATGGGCAAGTGCGGCGGCCATGAACTGAACTACATCAGCGACGTCGACGTGGTCTTCGTCTTCGAGCCGGTCGACGGCGCCGACGACAACGTCGCCCTGCGCGCCGCCACCCAGTTGGCGGCGAATCTCATGCAGGTGTGCTCGGAGCAGACGTCTGCCGGCACCATCTGGCCGGTCGACGCAGCATTGCGTCCCGAGGGCAAGTCCGGGCCGCTGGTCCGGACACTCGCCTCGCACGAGGGCTACTACGAGCGGTGGGCGAAGACGTGGGAGTTCCAGGCCCTGCTCAAGGCCCGGCCGGTCGCCGGTGACAAGCAACTGGGCGCCGACTACCTCGAGATGGTCGCGCCGCTGGTGTGGTCGGCGGCGTCGCGCGAAGGGTTCGTCCAGGACGTCCAGTCGATGCGTCGCAGGGTGCTCGACCACCTGCCTGCCGCCGACGCCCAGCGACAGCTCAAGCTCGGCTCCGGAGGATTGCGCGACGTCGAGTTCGCCGTGCAACTGCTGCAGTTGGTGCACGGCCGCACCGACGAGGAGGTGCGCTCCTCGACGACGCTCACGGCGTTGGCCGAGCTCACCGCGGCAGGCTACGTCGGCCGCGAGGACGGCCGCACGCTCCACGATGCCTACTGCTTCCTGCGCACCCTCGAGCACCGGATCCAGCTCTTCGACCTGCAGCGCACCCACGTGGTGCCGGACGACGAGGAGTCGCTGCGGCGCCTGGGACGTTCCCTGGGCTACCTGAAGGCGCCGGTCCGTGGCCTGACCGAGCAGTGGCTCCATCACCGGCGGGAGGTGAAGCGCCTGCACGAGAAGCTCTTCTACCGTCCGCTGCTCTCGGCGGTGGCGCGGATCCCCGGCGAGGAGGCTCGGCTCACGCCGAAGCGGGCGCTCGACTGGCTGGCTGCGCTCGGCTACCTCGATCCGACCGCTGCCCTCGGTCACCTGGAGGCGCTCACCGCCGGTGTCAGCCGAACGGCTGCCATCCAACGCTCGTTGTTGCCCGTGATGCTCGAGTGGTTCGCCGATTCGCCGGATCCCGACGCGGGTCTGTGGGGCTTCCGCCGCATCAGCGAGAGCCTCGGCTCGACCCACTGGTACCTGCGTCTGCTCCGCGACGAGGGCGAGGTGGCCGAGCGGTTGGCCCGGGTGCTGGCGACGTCGCGCTACGCCACCGATCTCCTCGAGCGTGAGCCGAACGGTGTGAAGTTGCTGGGCGAGAACCTCACCCCGCTGAACTCGACCGCGATCGGGGCGGAGATGCGCGCCTCGGCCAAGCGGCAGGCCAAGGTCGATGATGCGGCCCGGGCGATCCGCGCCGTACGCCGCCGTGAGCTGTTGCGCATCGCCACCGGTGAGCTCGTGGACGAGAACGACGAACTGGACGTGGGCAAGGGTCTCACCGCGCTGACCGACGCCACGTTTGCGGCGACGCTGGACCTGGCCGAGCGCGCGGTTCGCGAGGCTCGTGGCCTCGACGAGGCGCCGACCCGGATGGCGGTCATCGCCATGGGCCGCTACGGCGGTCTCGAGCTGTCCTACGGCAGCGACGCCGACGTGATGTTCGTGCACGACCCGGTCGAGGGGCTGACGCGCAGGTCGCGGCGCAGTATGCCCAAGCTGTCGTCCTCGAACTGCGCCGGGTGCTGGCGATGCCCGCGACCGACCCGCCGCTCGAGGTCGACGCCGACCTGCGGCCCGAAGGCAAGCAGGGTCCGCTGGTGCGGACGCTGGAGTCCTACCGGGCCTACTACGCGAGGTGGTCGGCGGTCTGGGAGTTCCAGGCCCTGCTGCGTGCGTTCCCCGTCGTCGGGGATCCGGACCTGCTGCGGCGCTTCATGGCGATGATCGACCCGCTGCGCTTCCCGGCTGATGGACTCAGCGAGGACGACGCCCGGGAGGTACGCCGCATCAAGGCGCGTGTCGACGACGAGCGACTGCCGCGTGGTGCCGACCCCAACACCCACCTGAAGCTGGGACGGGGTGGGCTTGCCGATGTGGAGTGGACGGTGCAGTTGCTGCAGATGCAGCACGCGGGCCGGGTGCCCGGGCTGCGGACACCGCGCACCCTCAAGGCGCTGGTGGCGGCGGGAGAGGCGGGGATCCTCTCGGCGGAGGACGTCGAGACCCTGACCACGGCCTGGCGCACCGTCAGTGCCACTCGCAACGCGATCACCCTGGTGCGCGGCAAGCCGTCCGACCACCTGCCGCACACTGCCCGGGAACGCGCCAGCGTCGCCGCCGTGCTCGGCTACGAGCCGGGGAGACCGACGAGATGGTCAACGACTACCTGCGGGTGACCCGGTTGGCGCGCGGAGTGGTGGAACGAGTGTTCTGGGGGTGAAGGCAATCCCTTCACAATCATCGTTGTGAAGGGATATGCTTCATTTCATCGGAGGTGAAGCATGAAGCTGGCGACCTTGATCGGCGACGTGGTCTCGTCTCGCGCCGCAGACGACCGGAGCACGCTGCACGCGGTGCTGCTCGAGGCCCTCGCCCGGGTGAACGCCGAGTACGCACCTGCGCATCCGCTCCGGGTGACGGTGGGCGATGAATACCAAGGCGCCTTCACCGAGGTGGGTGCTGCCGTCCGTGCGAGTCTGGCGTTGCGCCTCGAGCTGCGGGAGTACGACGTCCGCCACGGTCTCGGCTGGGGCACCGTGACGATCCTGCAGGAGGAGCCGCGTGTCGAGGACGGCCCGGGCTGGTGGGCGGCGCGTGCGGCGATCGAGGCGGTCCATGCCGAGCAGGAGCGCGCGGCGACCAGGTGGCGGCGCACGGCCTTCCGTACCGAGGAGGCGCAGGCGGCGCTCCTGGCCCAGGCGGTCGAGGCCGCCCTGGTGCTGCGTGACCAGGCGGTGGACCGTCTCGACATCCGCTCTCTGTCGGTGCTCTCAGGGATGCTGGCGGGACGGACCCAGCGGGAGATCGGTGAGGAGCTCCAGGTGAGTGCTTCGGCGGTGTCCCAGCGGATCCGTGCTGGCGGCCTCACCGCGCTAGCCGCGGCCCAGGAGGTCTGGACGATGTCGGGAGAGGGGCAGGGATGAGTTGGTTGGCGGTCTGGTTGATCGGTGCGGCAGTTGCCGACCTCACCCACTCGGTGCGCCCGATGCGGGTGGTGCCGGGGGTGGTCGGCGCGATGTTTGCCATCGGCGCTGGCCTCGCGGCAGGGCTCACCGGGGGCGCCGATCTCGTGGCCGTGCTCGCGCTGGCCTGCTGCGTGGTGTTGTGGGACGCCCTGGTGCGACGTGGATTCGGCACGGGCCGGGTCGGGCCGCCGTTGCTGCTGTGGGGCGGCGTGCTCGTGGTGCTGCTGCTCCTGGCGGGCAAGGCATCGCGGGTTGGCGCGGCCGTCGAGACGTGGCACGAGGGGTCGCCGTTGCCTTGGGTCTCCTCGGTGGACGCCGATCTGCTCCTGCTCGGCATCGGGGTGCTGCTCGCGCAACTCTCCACCGGCAACGTGCTGGTGCGGTTGGTGCTCACCGGCACCGGCACGGTCAACGTCGCCCAGGGCCACGATGCCGGGCGCACCTTGAAGGGCGGTCGCCTGCTGGGGCCGATGGAACGCCTTCTGATCGTCGGGCTGGGGCTGGCGGGGCAACTCACCGCCGCGGGCTTGGTGATCGCGGCCAAGGGGCTGCTCCGCTGGCCCGAGATCCAGGCCTCGAGGGACAGTCGCGACGGTCCGGGCGTCGACGAGCTCACCGAATACTTCCTGCTCGGCTCGTTCGTGAGCTGGTTGTGGGCGCTCGGCGGCCTCGTGTTGCTGGCTGCCTGACCCCAGGCGCGGCGATGGGACTGCTCAGGTGCCGCAGAAGGTCTGGAACGAGTCGGCAAACCCGGCCGGTGCTGGCGCGGAGAAACGGGCGTCAACCGGCGTCCACGGTGCCCGCACGGCCGCCAGGAGCTCTTCGAACCCCGTGAGGTCTCCGGCCTCGGCGTCACGCAGCGCACGGTCGGTCAGGTGGTTGCGCGGCACGTTGATCGGGTTGGTGCGCTCGATCGCTCCGGCGTCGGGGTCCTCGCCGCGCCACGAAGTGAGCCACGCGTCGATGCCGGGCAGGTCCAGCATGAGCTCGCGGACGGGTTCGACATCGCCGCGAGCAGCTGCGCCCAGGCGCCGGAACGTGGTGGTGAAGTCGGCACGTGCCTCCGCCATCCGTTCGAGGAGCTCGGTGCCGAGCGTGACGGCCCGTGTTGTCGGGTCGCCTGAGAGGCCGAGCTTGGCGGCGAGCACCGCCCCCAGCTCTGCGCATAGTCCTCGGGGAAGCCCTGCAACGCCTCGGTGGCGACCTTGATCGCGCTCTCCTCGTCCTCGGCGAGGAGGGGGAGGATCGCCTCGGCGAAGCGGGCCAGGTTCCACTGGGCGATGGCCGGCTGGTTGCCGAGGGCGTAGCGACCCTCGTGGTCGATGGAGGAGAAGACCGCGGTCGGGTGATAGCCGTCGATGAAGGCGCACGGGCCGTAGTCGATGGTCTCCCCGGAGATCGTCATGTTGTCGGTGTTCATCACGCCGTGCACGAAGCCGACCCCCATCCACCCGGCCACCAGATCGGCCTGGGCCCGGACCACCGCCCGGTAGAGGGCGACGTACCGCTGGGGGCCGGAGGCCTCGGGGTGGTGACGTTCGATGGCGAGGTCGGCCAGGCGTCGGAGCAGGTCGAGGTCATTGGTGGTGCGGGCGAGCTGGAAGCTGCCGACACGCAGGTGGCTGCTCGCGACGCGCGTGAGTACCGCGCCGGGCATGGGGGTCTCCCGCTGGACCGACCGGCCCGTCGCCACGACCGCCAGTGATCGGGTCGTGGGGATGCCGAGGGCGTGCATCGCCTCGCTGATGAGGAACTCGCGCAGCATCGGGCCGACGACCGCGCGGCCGTCGCCACCGCGGGCGAGGGAGTCCGGCCGGATCCCTTGAGGTGCACGTCGACGAGGCGGTGATCAGGAGTCTCGAGCTCCCCGAGGAGCAGTGCCCGTCCGTCTCCCAGACGGGGTGAGAACCCACCGAACTGGTGACCGGCATAGACCTGCGCCACCGGCCCTGCGCCCTCGGGAGACTCATTGCCGATCAGGAACCGGATCCCCTCCGGGGAACGCAACCAAGCAGCGTCGAGGCCGAGGTCGGCGGCGAGCGGCTCGTTGAGTGCCAGCAGCTGCGGTGCTGGGGCCTGCTCCGCCGACCACGCCACCGCCATCTCGGGCAGGGTGGTGGCGAATTCTTGGCGGAGCGTCGGGTGCATCTTCCCAGCCTACGAGGGCTCGGGTCAGTGCGAGCGTGAGCGCTGGTGCGTGAGCAGCGACACTCGGGCAGCGCCGGGTTCCCCGGCGTGGCACTGCGTGTCCTTTCTTGATTAATTCAAAACAAGGTGGCAGGGTTGGAGCATGTCCGAAGCAGTCCACGAGCAAATGCTCAGGACCGCCTCCCTGCGGGTGACCAAGCCCCGGCTGGCGGTGCTGTCAGCAGTGCACGCCCACCCGCACGCCGACACCGAGTCGGTCATCAGCGCTGTGCGCGCCGATCTCCCCGAGGTGTCGCACCAGGCGGTCTACGACTCCCTCAACACGCTGACCGGGGCGGGTCTCATCCGCCGCATCCAGCCCACGGGGTCGGTCTCCCGCTACGAGGCCCGGGTGGGGGACAACCACCACCACGTGGTCTGCCGCGGGTGTGGTCAGATCGCCGACGTCGACTGCGCAGTCGGCCACGCGCCGTGCCTGACCGCCTCCCACAACCACGGCTTCCAGATCGACGAGGCCGAGGTCATCTACTGGGGCACCTGCCCGGAGTGCGCTCAGCAGAGCTGATCCACCTCGGGGGCCCCGGTCCGCAGACTCCATCCATCTCACATCCACTGCCCTTGGAAGGAACTCATGTCCGACAAGCACGACGACGCCGTACTCGCCGACGTCAACGAAGAGAGCGCCGGCGGTTGCCCCGTGATCCACGGTGGCACCCCGCACCCCACGCAGGGCAGCGCCAACTCCGCTTGGTGGCCCAACCGGCTCAACCTGAAGATCCTCGCGAAGAACCCGGATGTCGCGAACCCCAACGGCTCGGACTTCGACTACCGCGAGGCGTTCGCCGGTCTTGACTACGACGCGTTGAAGGCCGACCTCAACGACGCCCTCACCGACTCCTACGACTGGTGGCCGGCCGACTTCGGCAACTACGGCCCCTCCTTCATCCGGATGGCCTGGCACAGCGCCGGCACCTACCGGATCACCGACGGCCGCGGTGGTGCCGGTGCCGGAATGCAGCGTTTCGCGCCGCTCAACAGCTGGCCCGACAACGTGCTGCTCGACCGCGCCCGCCGGGTGCTGTGGCCGGTGAAGAAGAAGTACGGCCAGGCAATCTCCTGGGCCGACCTCTTCATCCTGGCCGGCAACGTGGCGCTCGAGAACATGGGCTTCGACACCTTCGGCTTCGCCGCGGGCCGCGAAGACGTGTGGGAGCCCGACGAGGACGTCTACTGGGGCGCCGAGACGGTGTGGCTCAACGACGACAAGCGCTACACCGGCGAGCGCGACCTCGACAACCCGCTGGCCGCGACCCAGATGGGTCTCATCTACGTCAACCCCGAGGGCCCGGGCGGCAACCCCGACCCGCTGGCGTCGGCTCGTGACATCCGCGAGACCTTCGGCCGGATGGCGATGAACGACGAGGAGACCGTCGCCCTCATCGCCGGCGGCCACACCTTCGGCAAGACCCACGGCAACGGTGACGCCGACCTGCTCGGCCCCGAGCCGGAGGCCGCACCCCTCGAGGAGCAGGGCCTGGGTTGGAAGAACGGCAACGGCACCGGCAAGGGCATCGACAACGTGGGCTCCGGCCTCGAGGTCACCTGGACCTATCACCCGACCCGGTGGGACAACGAGTTCTTCCACATCCTCTTCGCCTACGAGTGGGAGCTCATGGAGTCCCCGGCCGGTGCGAAGCAGTGGCGCCCGATCAACGGTGGTGGCGCCGACATGGTGCCCAACGCCCACGGTGACGGTCGCCAGGAGCCGCGCATGCTCACCTCCGACCTGGCGCTGCGGTTCGACCCGGTCTACGGGCCGATCTCGAAGCGGTTCAAGGACAACCCGGAGGAGTTCGCCGACGCGTTCGCCCGCGCGTGGTTCAAGCTCACCCACCGTGACATGGGTCCGCGCGACCGCTACCTCGGCCCTGAGGTCCCCGCAGAGGTCCTCATCTGGCAGGACCCGGTGCCCGCTGTCGACGGCGAGCCGATCGGCGCTGCCGAGATCGCCGATCTCAAGAACCGCGTTGCCGAGTCCGGTCTCAGCATCTCGGAGTTGGTCTCCACTGCGTGGGCATCGGCCTCCACCTTCCGTGGTGGCGACAAGCGTGGTGGCGCCAACGGCGCGCGGATCCGCCTCGAGCCGCAGCGCAACTGGGAGGTCAACCAGCCGGCCCAGCTCACCCGGGTGCTCAACACGCTCGAGGGGATCCAGGCCGACTTCAATGCGCAGGGTGGCAAGCAGGTCTCCATCGCCGACCTGATCGTGCTCGCTGGTGGCGTGGGTGTCGAGCAGGCCGCCAAGGCTGCCGGTCACGACATCGAGGTGCCGTTCACCCCGGGGCGCACTGACGCCACCCAGGAGCAGACCGACGTCGAGTCGTTCGCCTACATGGAGCCGACCAACGACGGCTTCCGCAACTACCTGGCCAAGGGTCACCGCCTGCCGGCGGAGTTCCTGCTCGTCGACCGTTCCCAGCTGCTCACGCTGAGCGCGCCGGAGATGACCGTTCTCGTCGGTGGACTGCGCACCATCGGCACCAACTGGGACGGCTCCCAGCACGGTGTCTACACCGACACCCCGGGTGCGCTGACGAACGACTTCTTCGTCACCCAGCTGGAGCTCGGCACCGACTGGACCCCCGACGAGGCCGAGCAGGTCTACACCGGCAAGCTGGCCGACGGTCGCACCGTCACCGGCACCCGTGTCGACCTGGTCTTCGGCTCCAACTCGGAGTTGCGCGCCCTCGCCGAGGTCTACGCGAGCGACGACGCGAAGACGAAGTTCGTCAACGACTTCGTCGACGCCTGGGTGAAGGTCATGGAGCTCGACCGCTTCGACATCAAGAAGTGACCCGCTCCGGCTCCCGACTCCGCTGAATGCCGGCCGGAGTCGGGACCGGGCGCCGAGACGTCCCCGGATCGCACCTCGTGTGCGGTCGGGGACGTCTGCATTTCCCACCGCAGCGCGCCCAAGTCGCTGGAAGTCACCTCTCGACGACGGAGGAGGCGGGCGCGGAGGTGAGTACGCGAACGGCGAGGTCGGTGGTGGCTTGCACGTTGAGGTGGCCGACGACGCGGGAGACCCGGTCGACGTCGAGGGGCAGCAGACCCGGGGAACCGGGCACATCGGGCGTGAAACCGAGGTCGAGGTCATCGCGCCCAGCCATGAGACGGACGTTGAACTCGTAGCGTTCCCGGGCGCCCGGCGCGCTGAGTCGGGTGCGCAGCGCGTTGCCGATGCGACGGTTGCTCGTCTCCTCTGCCCACGAGTCGAGGGCAGCCACCAGGGCGCGGCCGTCGTTGTGCTCGATGTCGGCCCAGACCGCATCCATGGTGCCCATCACGTCGAGCAGGATCGGAGCGGTCTTCTCGCCGATGCCCGGCACTCCGGGAAGGTTGTCGCTGGAGTCGCCGCGCAGGGCGGCGAAGGCCAGATAGTTCTCTGCAGCAACGCCGTACATCGCATTCAGGCGGGACGGCGTGAGCAGGGGCGAGGCGTTGATGCCGCCGTTGATCAATCGCAGCACGGAGGTGTGGTCGCTGATGTGCGCGAAGGCGTCACGGTCGGAGGTGATGATCACGCACTGCCAGTCGTGCTCGACTGCCCAGGTCGCGGCGGATGCGTTGACGTCGTCGGCCTCGAGTCCGGGTGGGGTGAGGGTTGCCAGACCCAGCGCATCGAGCAGGGAACCGGCGCGCTCGAGTTGGTCGACGAGGGTGTCGTCCTTGGCGCGCGCCCCGCCTTGTAGTCGGGATAGAGCCGCTCCCGGACGGAGTCTCGACGGTCGTCGATGCCGAAGATGACGGCATCGGGTGCGAAGGAGTCGATCGACTCCAGGATCTGGCGCAGCATGCCGTGCAGTGCCCACGCCGGCCGGTTGGTGCGATCACGCAGGTCGGTGTGCGCACGCGCGTGGTGGTTGCGGTGCAGCAATGAGGGCGCGTCGACGGCCAGCAGCAGTCTGCGGGGCTGGTCGGGAGCTACGGGGTTCATGGGTGGTTGCATGCTACGGAACGCCGCCGCGGCGGCGAGGTGCGCCGTACGAATGTGGTGACGGCCGAGGTCGCGACTGCAGGTGGATGGGAGCGGGAGGCCGCGGACCTCCCTGCTGTGCGCACAATCGGCCCCTTGAATGAGTGCGAGGAGGCACGGTGCGAGCAGCGGTGTTGCGTGGTGGACGGTTGGTGGTCGACGAGATCCCGGAGCCGCCGGAGCCGAAGCCCGACCAGGTGGTGGTCGAGGTGCTCGCCAACGGGATCTGTGGCACCGACCTGCACGTGGTGGCCGATCTCGACGGCTGGTGGGACGCGACCGAGCGCGCCAATGACCTGATGAAGCTCTTCGACCGTGAGCGTGACGTGGTGATCGGGCACGAGTTCGCCGGACGGGTGCTGAGGGTGGGTGCTGAGGTCGGCACCGTCGCGGTCGGGGATCTCGTCTACTGCATGCCGCTGGCGATCGCCCCGGACGGTGCGTTGCACTGCCTCGGCTTCAGCAACGACTACCCCGGTGGGTTCGCCGAGCGCGCCACGGTGGACGCGTCGATGGTGGTGCCGTTGCCCGATGGGTTGCGCGCCGAGCACGCCACGTTCCTAGATCCGATGGGTGTGGGGGAGTACGCCGTCAATCACCGTGCACGCATCCCCGCAGGAGAACCCGCCGTGGTGATCGGCACGGGACCGGTGGGGTTGGGCGTGGTCGCGGCGCTGCGTCGTGCGGGCGCGAGCACGATCGTGGCCGTGGAACCGACGCAACTTCGGCGTGAGGCCGCTGCCAAGGTGGGCGCCGACGTCACCGTCGACCCCGGCGAGCGGAGCTGGACCGAGGTGTGGGCAGAGCTGGGGTTCGTCGGCCCTGCCTATGTCTTCGACACGAGCGGCGCGCCTGGCATGGTGCCGCGGCTCGTGGAGGAGGTGCCGATGCGCTCGGTGATCACCTCCGTCGCGTCGGGCACCCGCGAGGAGCCGTTGAAGCCCTCGATCGCTGTGAAGAAGGACCTGACCATTCACTTCGCGATGGGCGGATCGACGGAGATCTATGCCCGGATGGCCGAGGAGTTGGTGGCCGGCCGGCCGGACGTCTCGGATCTGGTGACCACGATCGGACTCGACGACGTTGCCGATGCCTTCGTCGCGCTGCGTACGCCCACCGAGCACGTGAAGGTCGCGGTGCTGCCCGGCGCCTGAGACGGTCAGTCGGCCTGCACCGGTCGGCCCGGGCCGATCGGGTCGAAGGTGGGTGATTGCGGGACAAGCGTCGCGGTGGTGGGACACAATCCGGACGTCATCGTCTCGAGAGGCCTCCATGCGCATCAAGTTCCTTCCGCTCCTTCCGTTGCTCGCTGTTGCCCTCGTCGGCTGCGGTGATGACGACGACCCCAAGACGGAGAAGGGGGCGGAGAAGGTGGTGCGCGAGTTCCATGAGGAGATGAACGACGGCGACTACGACGACGCTTGCGATCTCATGACCGATGACTATCGCAAGCAGATCCCCCAGGAGTGGGACGAGGAGGGGCTCGGTGAAGACACCGGCACGTGTGAGGCCGCCTTCCGCCAGGCGAACGCCTTGATCCGTGCCTTCGGCGAGCTGGACGACTCCGAGCCGATCTTCACGATCGCCTCACTGGAGGCAGAGCTGGACGGTGACAGGGCGTCGGTACGTGTTGACTACGAGGACGAGAACTCCGCAGGTCAGATCTTCCGGCTCGTCCACACGGATGGGGACTGGCTGATCGAGGCGATGGACGACGTCAATGACGACGACAGCTCCGGGCCGGCGCCCAGAGCCGAAGCGCCTCCGGAGACCTCGAGCCCTGTTGCACCCACGGCTCTCACGGACACCGTCGCCGTCGGCGACTGGACAGTCACGATCACGGACGTCGACCGTGACGCGGACAAGGCCGTGCACAAGGCCAACGAGTTCAACGACGATCCGCGGGGTGTCTACGTACTGGTCACCTTCGAGGCGGTCTACAACGGTGCCGAGCGCACGGCTGACATCGGTGATCTGAGCTGGCGCCTCACCACCAGCGACAACCAGGTGGTGGAGACGGCAAGTCAGGTCACGCCGGCCGACACCGAGGAGTGGACCCGCACGGTACGCACTGGCGGTACGGCGAGCGGACAGGCGCTCTTCGACCTCGACCCCGCTCTCCTCGACGGTGGCCTGCTGTCGGTCGAGACCTATGACAGCGACTACGAGCTCCAGTTCGTCGACTTCCAGCTCTGACCTCAGCCCGAGACCGCCCTCCGGTCGCAGGTCGAGCTTGTCGAGACCCCCGCGCCGCCCACCCCCGTTGGTCGAGCCTGTCGAGACGGGACCGGAGGTCGAGCTTGTCGAGACCACCCCGCCGCCCACCCCGCTGGTCGAGCTTGTACTCCGTTGGTCGAGCTTGTCGAGACCACCCCGCCGCCCACCCCCGTTGGTCGAGCCTGTCGAGACCGCGTCCCGGCGCCCACCCCGCTGGTCGAGCCCGTACTCCGTTGGTCGAGCTTGTCGAGACCTCGTCCCAGCAGCGCCTGGCGGTGGTTGTCCACAGGTTGGGTTCGTGATCCCCGTGTTGTGTCGGAGCCAAATGTTGGACTGGTTCCATGATCGAAATCGACGCCCGCCACCAGCCCTACGAGGTCACCGACCTTGACGCTGGCAGCCTGCTCGGCTTCCTGGCAGAAGACCGGGTCGTCGAGTTGAAGATGGTCCGTAAGAAGCTGCGTTTGGCCTACCAGTGGGCGATCATGCACCCACCCACACCTGACAAGCCGAAAGCCGTGGTGGGTGACGAGACCCTGTTCCCCACCGACTGTGAAGACAGGATCTCCGGTGACGGCACCCCCGATGTCGCGTTGTTTGCGGTGGAGGAGCTCGCCGCATCAGGTGGGATGTCGCGTGGTGCTGGGTTCGCGTTGGTCGCCGACGCTCTGGATCTGGTGCACCGGTTGCCGCAGTTGTGGGCGAAGGTCGAGGCCCTGGAGGTGCCGGGGTGGAACGCCCGTCGTGTCGCACTGCTCACGAGGAAACTGTCCTATGAGGCGGCACGGTGGTTCGACGACCGCCTCGCTGCGACCGGCCTGTCGGGGTGGCCGACGATTGAGAAGTGGTTGGCGATGGCGATCGCCAAGTTCCACCCCGACCTGGTCAAAGACCGCAGCGCTCCGAAGGGGAAGGCGGATTGGGGTGTGTGGCTGCACCACCCCCACGCCGGACACGAAGAAGGAGCCGGCGGTGTTGCTGGCGCCTCGGAGTTGCAGGCCGTCGGTGACTCGTTGGACCTCACCAGGTTCATGGATTTGTTGTCTGCCGAGGCCGAGACGATGCGGCGTCTGGGTGACACCGACGACGTGAACCAACGGCGTGCGAAGGCGATCGGGCGGCTCACTGACGACACTGACCAACCCACCCTCGACTACACCAACGCCGACAGCGCCACCGGCGGCGACAGCAGTACCGACGTCACCGACGGAAGCGACAGCACCGGCATCGGTACCGGCGGCACCGGCACCTCGTCCACCGTTGCGGCGGTGGGTGGCGAGCCGGTGCTGGGCAACCCGGTGCTGGTTGAGCCGGGGATCGGGGTGAAGCCGGGTCGGTTGGTGACAACACCGGGGCCGTTCGGACGTCGGCGTGGGTTGCGGGTGATGGCCCACGTCAACCTCGCGGACCTGTTCGCATTAGGCCTCGACCCCCACGAGTTGGGCCTCGACGGCGACGGCATCGCCTCCACCGACCGGTTGGGGCAGGTCCTCACCAGCCAGCTACGAGACTGGATCACCCGCCACGGTTCCCTTGCGACCGTCACCCCGGTCGTGGATGTGAACAGGACCGATGCAGTGGATCGACATGATCCACCCGAATGGATGGATACTTTGGTCCGGTTGCGTGACCCGCACTGTGTGTATCCCAACTGTGAACGCTCCAGCTGGGACGCCGACCTCGACCACATCGACCCCTACCAACCACCCGGTGAGGGTGGCCCGCCCGGGCAAACCCGCCCGGAGAACCTGGCGCCGTTGTGTCGGCGTCATCACCTGATGAAAACCCACGGTAGGTGGCGTTACCGCCGGGCCAGGGACGGAACGTATATCTGGACCAGCCAGCACGGCAGGACCTGGCTGGTCACCCCACAAGGCACCCACGACACCACCGAGAGCCACTGAGCACCACCCACCACAAGCAGCGCCTGCCGAACAATGCACCACCCGCCCACCCCGGGAGAACACACACTCTCCCGGGGCACAGGCACGCCACCAGCTTGGGAGAGGTCTCGACAAGCTCGACCACCGGGGCGAGGGTCTCGAGCAGCGGCGTACGGGCTCGACCAACGACGTACGGGCTCGAGCGGCGGGGTGCAGGCTTGAGCAACGGGGCGGGGCTGGGTGGACGGGGTGGGCGGGTCAGGGGCTGTTGGTCGTCCCTCGGTGTCCCTCGGGTGGCAGTTGCGGCGAGTCGTGCACGTCCTCCGAAGTCGTGGCGTCGACTTCCGGCGGAGTCGGGTTGGCCTCGTGCTCGCTCGCGGTTCCGCGATCGGGGTCCTTCCCGTCCTTCCTGACCTCCTTGCGCTCGGAAGGTCCGGGGTTGTCATGCTCGGATGTGTTCTCGGGGCCAGGGCTCATTCGGACTCCTTTCCTCGGGTGCGTCGAAGTCGACGCCCCTTTGCGATGTCCTCCCGTTCCTTCGCCGCCGCCTTGTCGCTCTTGCGGGTGTCACGGGGCGGGAGCTGGATCGTTTCCTCGGCAGCGATCCCGGCCTGCAGTTGCCGTCCTCGTTCAAGTTCTGCGTCGAGCTCAGCGCCGAACAGGAGCGCAAGGTTCGTGATCCACAACCACAGCAGGAAGACGACCACCCCGGCGAGTGATCCATAGGTCTTGTTGTAGCTCGAGAAGTTGGCGACATAGAGGCCGAAGCCGGCTGAGGCGACGATCCACGTCACGATTGCGACCACTGCTCCGACACTGATCCAGCGGAACTTCGGCTGCTGCACATTGGGTGTTGCGTAGTAGAGGAGCGCCACGATCAGCACCACCACCGCGAGTAGCACTGGCCACTTGGCGATGTTCCAGGCCGTGACCACGCCGGAGCCGACGCCGACCGCGTCACCGACGGCCTGAGCCGCCGGACCGGTGAGCACGAGTCCGACTGCGACGACCGCCACGAGAACGATCGAGACCACGGTGATCAGGAGCATGGTCGGCCGCAACTTCCAGATCGGCCGCCCCTCATCGATCTCATAGATGCGGTTCATGCCACGACTGAACGCTCCGACGTAGCCGGAAGCCGACCACAGGGCCGCAGCGAGGCCGATGACCAGTCCGAGACCTGCATTCGACGCTTGACTCAGCTCCGTCAAGGTGGGCTCGACGGTGTCCGCCGCGCCGCCCGCACCGGTGTCGCGCAGGATCTCCAGCAAGGTGTCGACCGTCTGGCGCTCCTGGCCGGCCAGCCCCACCAGGGACAGCAGTGCGATCGAGGCCGGGAACAGGGCGAGCACCGCGTAGTAGGTCAACGCTGCGGCAAGATCGGTGCACTCGTCGGACGAGAACTCACGCGCGGTCTTGCGCGCGACGTACAGCCATGACTGCTTGGTGAGGTCATCGGGGAGTCCGGTTTGGAGTCGTCGTCGGGATCCGGCTCGCCACCGCGATCGGCCGTGTCGTCTGCCAGCGGAGGATGTGCATGCTTGCCCGGCATCGGCGAACTCCTGTCAGCGCGCGTCGGGCGAGTCGAGCGGGGTCGATTCGGAGTCGTGCCCGCGGGCCTTCTCCTTGGCCATGTCCACGACCTCGCCGGCCTTCTCCTTCACCACAGCTTGGGCGTGGTCCGCCACTTCGCTGGCGGCTTCGCGCGCGTGCTGTGCTTGCTCGGCGACCGCGCCGACGGCTTGCTCTGCAGCCTCCTGGACCCGCGGGTTCTCGCGCACCTCCTGCCACTTCGCCAGGATCTGTTCGTATCGCTGGTGCCCTGCCCGCGCCCCCAGCACGTAGCCGATGCCGAATCCGATGAGTACTCCCAGCTTTCCGCGCACGTCTGTCTCCTTGGCATTGGTGAGGTCACCCATGGCTGTCGCGTGGCGACCCGTCGTGCATCACCGGTGCCCACTCGTCGTGAGTGCATGAGTCCTGGCACGCAACCATTCGGTGGTACCGGGCGCCATCCCGCGCGACTTGGGCGTGTGCTCAACGGGTGTGACGAGGAGGTCCGCCCGGCCAGGCAGAGCGGCCTTGAGGGCGTGGTAGACGACCGAGAGCGTCTCGCTGCTCTCCAGGAGCACCAGACCGGGCGCGATCGGCCGGGCTTCCTGCCACGGGCCGATGAGGTCATCGGGAGGATCCGAGGTCCAGGCGAGGAAGACGGTGGTCATGACAGCCGGTACCCGGCAGAGCGGCCTTCACCAGCACCCCGGCGCGTCGGGGCGACCGGAGTAGGTTGACACCATGACTGAGACACCCGACGAGGACCGCGTCGACACCCGCGCCGAGTTGTTGCCCGAGGAGTTGGCTGGCGGATCCGACGACCCGCACGCCCAGGCCGCCGCCATCCTCGAAGAATCCGATGAGCGCACCGACGACCCCGAGGGCACCCGTCGTGAATCGACGCAGACCCCTGACGACCCGCCCTCGCAGGCCGATCTCGTCGAAGACGGGGAATGAGCATGGAGCCCCGCGCGCTCGTCAGCAGCATCGGACTCCCACTCTCTGCAGCCGCGCTCGGTTCCTTGGCGACTGCTTCCGGCACTCGCAGCTCTTGGTACCGCAGTCTTTCCCAGCCGTCGATCCAGCCGCCGGCAATCGCCTTCCCGATCGTCTGGTCGGTGCTCTATGTGCACTCCGCGATCGCGTCAGGCATGGCCCAGGCACACATGGACGAAGCAGCGGCGCGGTCCTACCGCCGCAAGCTCGCGCTCAACATGACGCTGAACGCCGGCTGGTGCTGGTCCTTCTTCAAGGGCCGCCAGATCGGGCCCTCCGTCGTCGTGGCCGGCGCCCTGACAGCAAGCAGCGTCGACCTCGCGCGCACGGCCGGAGCGGCGTACCGGCCGGCCGGCGGATTCTTGACGCCGTACGCCGCGTGGACGGGTTTCGCGACCGTGCTCAACGCCGCGATCTGGCGCCGGAACCGATCCCGCACCTGAGTCGCTGACTGCTTGGTGTCGGGTGGGTGCTGTGCTGGTGCCGTGATCCCTCCAGTCCCGCTCTCCACAGGTGGCGGCCCGCGCCCACGCACACGGGGCGACTCTGAGAGACTGCCGGGCGGCCCAGGAAGGCCGACGACACGGAGGAAGCCCGAATGAGCGAGATCGTTGCCGAGCTGGCGCGAGTCCAGGGTGCCTTCGCGCAGCCGACGCTCACCTTGCTGCACCAGCGGCAAGCGCCCGTCGTCACCTCGATCTTCCGCACCGTCTTCGGCCGCAGCAACCTGCCGATCCCGACCGCGCGACTGCACACCCAGGTCGACGTGCACCTCGAGGCTCTCCGGCAGGCCGGGCAGGAAGACGTTCCCCCGGGCACCGGCCGCGACCTGTGTCACCGCTGGATGCGTGGGCAGTGGCTGGTGCGCGCCCTCGACGAGACCGGGCAGGAGGTCTATTCGCTCACCTCCCACGCCCAGCAGGCACTCGAACTCGTGAAGACCCTCGCCCGCGACCGGGCCACGCTCAGCGAGCACCGCATCGCAACGATCCTCGGTTCGGTCCGACGGTTCAACGCCGAGGCCAACCCCGACCGTACGACCAGGGTGAGCATCCTCAACACCGAGATCGCCCGGATGACCGCCGAGCGTGACCGGCTGGTGGACGGCGCCGAGATGGTGAGCGCCACCGAGGACTACATGCAGGAGGGCTACGCGGAGCTGCTCTCGCTGATCTCGGCGCTGCCCAGCGACTTCGCCCGTGTCGAGGAACGCTTCGCGGGCATCCGCGCCGAGATCCTCGCAGCCTTCCGTGCTGAGGACCGCCCGCCCGGTGAGGTGATCGACGACTATCTCGCTCGCGCTGACGCCCTCATGACGTCGACCCACGAGGGCCGCGCCTTCGAGGGGGCCTTCGCGCTGCTGCGTGACGACGCACTGGTCGCCCAACTCCGTGGTGACCTCAGCTCGTTGCTCGAGCACCCATTGTCCGACCGGATTCTGGCCGACCACGACCGCGCCGAGCTGCGTGGCACCGTCAAGCTGATCCGTGACGGTCTCGACCGCGCGCTCGCCCAGCGCTCCAAGGTCACCGCGACGCTGAAGGAATACATCGTCGCGCACGACGGCGGTCGCGACCGTGGCCTCGAGCAGACGCTGCGGCAGATCGAGGCCGAGATGATGACGTGGTTGGCCACGACCGGTCCCCGCACCACTCTCGACCTGCAGTTGCTGCCCTCCCGCGTCGGCATCGACCACCTGCGTGAGCGTTTCCACGACCCGGCCGACGACGTACCGCCGGAACCGATCGTCAGCGCAGATCCCGACGACGCCCCGGAGGTGTCGCTCGCCGAGCTCATGGCCCAGGGTGGCCCGCACCTGCGCACCCTGCGGGAGCGCCTCGACCTCCTCCTCACCCGCGAGGACGAGCGCACACTCGGCGAGTTCTTCGACGAGCTCGAGCCCTCGTTGCGCCGACCGGTCGAGATCTTCGGACTCCTGCACCTCGCGGCCGACCACGACTGGGAGCCGGAGGAGGCGCTCGAGCTCTACCGGTCGCTCCGCCCCGACGGCACCGGCCGGGAGTTCGCTGTACCCCGCCTCCCGCTCAACGAACCAGCCAGCCTGACCGACGCCTCCCAGGAGAGCGAGACCACCGCATGAGCACCGACCTCCACGACGACTGGGAGACCGACGACCCCACGGCCGGCGACCTTGTCGAGGACGAGTACGACGACGCGTCCGTCTCGCTCTTCGAGGGCGACGAGGGTGGACTCGAGTTCGCGCAGCGACAGGCGCTGGTCACGCTGATGAAGCAGCGCTTCATCAGTGCCCGCACCCACCCGCGTGACTGGCAGGTGCTGGTCGAGCACGAGCGGGTGCTGCGCTCGCGCCTCAACGACCTCTTCCTCGACCTCGCCGTCGACCGCACCCGCGAGGTCGCCTGGAAGCGCCAGGCCACCCCCGAGACCGGCGGCCGCTTCCCGACCCTGCTCCACGACAGCGCTTGGTCGCGTGAGGAGACGATCGTGCTGGTGCACCTTCGCGACCGCCTTCGCGCCGGACTGGCCAGCGGCGACGCCCGCGTCTACATCGACCGCGATGACATCCTCGACCACATCGAGAGCTTCCGTCCCGTCCACGCCACGGACGAGTCGGGCGACGAGAAGCGGGCCCGCAACGCGGTCCTCAACCTCAACAAGGCCGGGCTTCTCATCAGCACCGCGTCGGAGGAGCGTTTCGAGATCAGCGAGGCCGTCGAGCCGCTGCTGCCCCTTGAGCTGTTGCGTGAACTCCTCGAGACGCTGCGCAACGCCAACGAGACCGAGCCCGAGGCGGTCGATGACGAGCTCTTCGACGAGGAGGACGACGCGTGAGCATCGAGGAGATCGAGCAGGTCGACGAGAGCGAGTTCAACGACGGGCTCTTCGACCACGGCAGTGTCGCCACCCCTCCGACGACACCATGCAGTGGCGCGCAGCCCTGTTGCAGCTCGTCAACTGGGGTGGTTTCGGCGGCCTCACCACCGTGCCCCTCCGCGGCGACACGACGATGATCTCCGGTGCCTCCGGCGTCGGCAAGAGCACGGTCCTCGACGCCTACACGGCGCTGATGATGCCGTCGGACACCAAGTTCAACGGTGCCTCGAACGATGCCGTCGTCGGTCGTGCTCGCGGTGCGGGGCAACGCAACCTGCTCTCCTACTTGCGTGGCGCCGTGGACGTGGTCGACAACCCCCGAACCGGGCGGCCTGAGGAGAAGCTCCTGCGTGGCAAGGGGGTCGACACCTGGGGTGCGGTGGCGATGACCTTCGTCAACGACCAGGGCGGTCGTTTCACGGTGCTGCGCACCTATTACGTGCCTCGCCGGGCGACCCGTTCGGGCGACGTACAGATGCAGCTCGTCACGCACGACGGTCCGCTCGCGCTCGACCAGCTCGAGGTCGCCGTCGCCGAGCGTTTCCACGCGGTCACCCTCAAGAAGCTCTACCCGGGCATCCGCGTACATCGCACCTACGGCGACTTCGCCGCGGTGCTGCACGCCCGGCTCGGCATCGGGGCCGGGGAGACGGTGCCAAGGCGCTGCGCCTGCTGGCGCGGATCCAAGCCGGTAACCAGGTGCGCTCGGTCGACGAGCTCTACAAGGACATGGTCCTCGAGCGACCCGCCACCTACGCCGCCGCCGACCGCGCCATCGAGCACTTCGATGACCTCGACGCGGCCCACAGCGCCATGCGCACCGAGGAGGCCAAGCTCGAACTCCTCGCTCCGATCACCGAACTCCACGAGCGCAAGGGCGCTGCCCTGGCCCGCCAGAAGGCGCTGGACTCGTACGGCGTCACTGCGGTCGGAGACACTCCGCTGCGGATGTGGCTGCTGCGCACCCACCTGCGACTCATCGAATCGGCCGTCGCCACCAATCGCAAGGCGCGCCAGCGGGTGACCGAGGAACTGGCGACGACCCTCACCGTGGAGACCGCACTGGCCGGCGACCTGGAGTCGGCCAAGGAAGCGCACCGAGCAGCTGGGGGATCGACCCTGCAGTCGCTGGCCCTCTCGCTGGAGCAGGAGCGAGTCGTGCGCGACGACCGCCTCGCCCGCCGTGAGGCACTCGCCGAACGGATGTCGCCCCTGATCGACCTCGCTACGACGGCCGGTCATGAGACGAAGTCGGCGCTGAAGGAGGCGGACTCCTTCACGGCGCTGCAGGAGAGGGCCCGGAACTGGATCGACCAGTGGCAGAGCGAGCGTGAGCAGCTTCGTGCTGCTCGTGACGAGGTGCGCGACCGCCGCTACCCGTTGCAGCAACGGCAGGCTGACCTGAAGCAGGAGCGAGTGTCGCTCGAGGCCCGACCCGGTCGCGTGCCCGCCCAACTCCACCAGCTCCGCGAGGAGGTTGCGGTCGCATCAGGGCTTGCTGTGGAGGAGCTCCCGTTCGTGGCCGAGCTGATCGACGTCGCTCCGGAGGAGTCGCGTTGGCGTGGTGCCGTCGAGACCGTCCTCGGCGCCTCGGCCCGTCAGATGCTGGTGCCGCTCGACCGGCTCGAGGAGTTCTCCGCCGCCATCGATGACGTCCGTCTTCGGGGTCGTCTCACCTTCGAGGGGTGCACCTCGACCTGCCCGATCTGGAGCCGACCGACCCCGAGCGGGTCGCGGGCAAGCTCGTCTTCAAGGAGTCGCGCTTCGCGGGTTGGGTCCAGGCGCACGTCGCCGACCCGTCGCGCAACGCGCTCTGTGTCGAGGACGCCTCCGCCCTGGCCGGTCCGGGGTTGCGGGTGACTCTGGCCGGCCAGACCCGCAGTGGCCGCCGTGGCGCCCACGGTCGCAACGACCTGCGCAGCATCATCGGATTCTCCAACACCGATGCGCTCGACGACGTCGACAACGAGCTGACCGACATCGAGGAATCGTTGCAGGCCCTCGACAACGAGGTCGGCGACATCGACCACAGGATCCGGGTCCTCGAGCTCCAGCGCACCGCGTGGGAGGCCGTCGCCTCCGCGCGCTTCGACGACATCGACGTCACGGGCAGCGAGGAGCGCATCGGCGAACTCGAGGGGCGCCGTGAGCAGTTGCTCGGTGCCGATGACAAGCTGCAGGTCCTGCAGTCCCAGATCGACGACCTCGCCGCGCGCCTCGAGACGACCAAGCAGCAGCGTTACGGTCTCAAGCAGCGTCAGCAGCAGCTCAACGGTGAGCACGGAGAGCTCGTCGACTCCGAAGACCTGGTCAAGGACCGCATCGAGGCGATGGAACGCTCCGGGCGGGTGAGCCTCAGCGACGAGCAGCAGCATGCACTCGCCGCCGAGTTCGCGGCCGCTGTCGCTCCGGACGACCCCGATGAGCTCGACCGGTTCCAGACCAACTCCCAGCGGCTGGCTGAGCGGCTCCGCGCTGCCGTCGGCGATGCCGAGGCCGAGGTGCGGCGCACCGAGGACGAGCTGGCGAGCATCTTCCGGCTCTACAAGGCCCGTTGGGAGTCGCCCAACCTCGGCGCCAGCGCTGATGCCTACCCCGACTTCGCACGGATCCTCGTCGACATTCGCAGCACCGGACTGGCCGGCCGTCGGGCGGAGTGGCGTCGTCGCCTCACGGAGTGGAGCGGCCAGGATCTGGTGCCGTTGCTCGGCGCCATGGCGTCGTCGGTGGAGGAGATCGAGGACCGCCTCGAGCCGATCAACGCGATCCTGCGACGGCTTGAGTTCGGGTCCGCAAGCGACCACCTGCGGATCCGGCTGCGCCGACTCAGCCCCGCGCACGTGCAGGTCTTCCTCAAGGACCTGCGGTCGCTGGCCGGCGACCAGGCCGCCGACATCGCCGAGGCCGACCTCGAGAAGCGATTCGCCGATCTCAGCCGTTTCATGAAGCAGTTGCGCAAGCCCTTCGTGGGTGAGGACGGCGCGCCGGTCACGTCCGAGCGCGACCGGCTGCTCGACGTACGTCGCCACGTCGAGATCAGCGCCGAGCGCTACGACCATCTCACCGGAGAGCTGCGTGCGACCTACCGAACGCTGGGGGAGAAGTCAGGCGGCGAGAGCCAGGAGCTGGTGGCGTTCATCGTCGGCTCAGCGCTGCGGTTCCGGCTCGGTGACGAGTTGCGGTCGCGGCCCCGCTTCGCACCGGTGTTCCTCGACGAGGGCTTCGTGAAGGCCGACTCGGAGTTCGCCGGTCGCGCCGTCCAGGCGTGGAAGGGCCTCGGCTTCCAGCTGATCATCGGTGTGCCGCTCGACAAGGTCACCGGGCTCGAGCCGCACATGGACGAGTTGCTCGCGATCACCAAGAACCCGCGCACCCACCAGTCGTGGATCACCCCGATCCGCGACGTCGACGCCGCCGCCGGCTGATCTCCGCGGGTCGGTGCCCGCAGTTGTTCGGGACCCACTAGGGTTTCGAACATGCGTTCGTACGACGAGTGGGAGCCGCAGGCGGGACTCTTCGACCAGGCGCCCACCGTTGCGCCTCCGCGCGCTCGTTCCGAGGCACGTCAGCCGACGCGACACCTGATCAGGCACCGGCTGGCCAACGATGACCTCGTCGAGCACGGCTGGCCGGCTGGGACGCTGTTGATGATCGATCCCGACCGTCGTGCCGAGCGCGGCGACATGGTGCTGGTGCTCGACCGCAACCGTCGACTGGTCGGCAGGCTCGACCGGGAGCTGGGCCGCCCGGCGGTTCGCCACGGGACGGCCACGACCTGGTTGGTCGGCCTCGACCAGATCATGGGAGTCGTTGTCGCGGCGGAGCCAGCGCTCGTCAGCATGCTGGTGAGCGAGGACTGAGCGCCCCAAGGGCCAGGCCAGCTCCACGAGTGGCCGACTTCGCTAAGGTCCGCCCATGCGACTTCCCTGGGGACGACCTGACATCAGCCAGTGGGCCGAGCTGTTCGACGTGCCTCCCGTGGCCGAGCGACCGACCCGGGATGCGCCAGCGGTGACCTTTCTCGGGGTCTCGACGCTGCTCTTCGACGACGGTGAGTCGGCGTTGATGTTCGACGGATTCTTCTCCCGTCCCTCGCTGGTCAAGGTGGGAGTGGGCAAGGTGGCGCCCGACGCGGCTCGGATCGATGCAGCGCTGGAACGACTCGGCCTCGGTCCGGGTGGGCGTTCGCTGGACGCCGTCGTGCCGGTGCACTCGCACTTCGACCACGTCATGGATGCGGCCATGGTCGCGAGGAGGACCGACGCCGTACTCGTGGGTGGTGCCTCGACGGACCAGGTCGGGATCGGCGGCGGACTGCCGCAGTCGCGTCGCCGGATCGTGCAAGCGGGCGAAACGGTGCGGCTCGGGAACCAGACCTTGTGCTTCATCGGCTCCGCCCACTGTCCCCCTGATCGTTATCCGGGAGTCATCGAGACGCCGGTCGTGCCACCGGTGAAGGCTGCTGCCTACCGGTGTGGGGAGACGTGGTCGGTGGTGGTGCGGCACGACAGCGGCCGCTCGGCACTCGTGCAGGGCAGCGCTGGTTTCGTGCCGCAAGCGCTGGACGGCTGCGAGGCCGAGGTCGTCTATCTCGGCGTTGGTCAACTGGGGAAGCACGACGTCGGCTTCATTGCCGACTACTGGACCCACACCGTGCGTGCCGTTGGTGCGCGCCGAGTGGTCCTGACGCACTGGGACGACTTCTTCCGTCCTCTCGACCTGCCCCTGCGTGCCTTGCCCTATGCAGGCGACGACCTCGCCGTGACCATGGGAGTGCTGCAGCGACTGGCTGCCGATGACGGTGTGAGCCTGCACTTCCCGACGGTGTGGCAGACGGAGAATCCGTGGGCCCCGTCCTGATGCCTTGGCCTACTGTCGCGGGAGCGAGGAGTTGTCGGGCTCGCCCTGCCGCGGCTTCGGAACCATCAGCCGCTGGAGTTCCTCGAGGTCCTGGTCGTGGAGCAGGAGCGCGGCCTGTTCCTCGTCCTCGAGGATCGCGAGGAAGCCCGGTTCGCCGCGTGCTTCCAGGATGCGGTTGATCTCGGGCCGACTCTCCTGGATCTTTCGGAGATCCTCAGGGGCGACTGGTTGCTCCTGCAGTTGGGCGCGGTTGAAGACCAGCCGGGTCCGTCCGGCCCACTCGACGAGGGCCGTCAGCTCCCGGTCCGCCGACCTGCGGAGCTCGGACAGGAACACCTCCTGCGCCACGTAGGCGTCCGCCTGCTCGTGCTCCGCCACGAAGCGCGCCAAGCGGTCGGCGAGTGCCAAGGCATCCGATCGTGTGAGTCCACCGAGACGGTGCGAACTCTCCACGACCAGCTGCCAACGGAACCAACGTCGTTCCACGCGGAGGGCCCGCGCCTCGGTGCCGGCGAAGTTGATGTCACCGATCGGAGTCCGGAGCAGTACGTCGTGCGGTGAGACGGTCACGGACCACACCGCGGTCGCCCACGTCCGGGGCCCGGTCACGACTGCCCCCGCAGGACCGCGCCCGAAATGGCGGTGTTCATTTTGAGATCCCCTTTGCCCATGTCTCGCGTGAGACTAGGGGTGCCCTTCGGCTCCCGTGGCCGCATGCCGCGCAATTGTCGAGAGTCGGGACCAAAGATGGCCCCAGTGGGGCTGTCAATCACCCGAACGGTTCATTGACGCGGGCGGTCTCAGGGCACCTCACTCTCCGAGTTGACTCCAGTACGCGCCATCGATCCCCTTCTCCTCGAGGAACGCCTCGAGCTCGTTGGTGGAGTCGAAGCGCGCTGCGACCGCGGCGAGCAGCTCTGCGTCGGCGGCCTCCCGGGGCACGTCGAGGAGCAGACGCAGCTGGATCGTCTCGGCCGGGGTCAGGGTGCGTTCGAACTCGTACTCGCGGCAACCGAGGATTCGTTCCACGCCGGGGCCGGTGTCGTGGCCGGAGAGGATGAAAGCACCTTCGTCGACCGTGATCGCGCGCCACAGCGTGCCGTCCGCGTCGGCATGGTCGGCAAGGACCAGGACGTCTTCTGAGGTGAGTTCTTCGGCCATGCGGAGATTGTCTCCCATGCATCCAGGGGGAGGGGTGCGACCCGGACCACACCGATGTGGGGAATGTCGTGGTGCGCGCCGCGGTTCCATCCCACGTGAGCACCGAATCGAAGAACGAAGGCGACCTCCTGACCCGTCGCCTCGTCGTCGACCTCGGACGGTTCCAGTTGCACTGTTGTCGCTGACGTCCAGGCGCCCGGCCCCTTGGCCCGAGTGCGCGCCTCCTGTCCAGCTCATTCAGTCCAGGTGACACGTCGGCCCGTCGTGGCGACGTGCACCCGCCCCGAAAGGCAACACCCTCCATGGCTTCAACCACGCATGCTGCGACGCCCCAGAAGCGTCGCCTCCGCCTCCCGTCCTTCGGGGTCCAGGTGCTCATCGGTCTCGTGCTCGGCGTCGTGCTCGGACTCGTGGCCCGTTCGATGGGGGCCGACGGCGTCGACGCCAACGGCGAGACCGACCCCAATTGGCTCACCGAGACGCTCACCATCATCGGCAGCACCTTCGTCACCTTGCTGCGGGCCGTCGTGCCGCCCTTGGTGTTCCTCGCCATCGTTGCGTCGATCGCCAATCTTCGCGAGGTCGCAGGTGCGGCACGGCTGGCGTGGAAGACGCTGCTGTGGTTCGCCGGTACGGCCCTGATCGCGGTCGCGATCGGCATCGTCCTGGGACTGGTGATGCAGCCGGGCAACCACACCAGCGTGACAGCCGACGCGGCTGCTGAGCCCGGCAAGACCGGCTCGTGGCTCGACTTCCTCACCGGTCTGGTTCCGGCCAACATGTTCGGGCTGCAGGCCAGCGCAGGCGGTGACGGCTCTGTCGGCCTGTCGTTCAACGTGCTGCAGATCCTCGTGATGGCGATCGCGGTCGGGATCGCTGCACTGAAGGTGGGTGACGCCGCCGAGCCGTTCCTCGGCTTCGTCCGCTCCCTGCTGGCGATCGTCCAGAAGGTGCTGTGGTGGATCATCCTGCTCGCCCCGATTGCAACTGTCGGCCTGCTCGGCAACGCGGTGGCGTCGTACGGGTGGGATGCGCTCGGCTCATTGAGCACGTTCGCCGTCGCGATCTATGTGGGTCTTGCCCTGGTGATGTTCGTCGTCTACCCGGTGCTGCTGCGTCTCAATGGCCTGTCGATCAAGCAGTTCTTCTCCGGAGCCTGGCCGGCGATCCAGTTGGGCTTCGTGTCGCGTTCGTCGATCGGCACGATGCCCGTCACACAGTCGGTGACCGAGAAGAACCTCGGTGTGCCGCGGGCCTACAGTGCCTTCGCCGTTCCGCTGGGCTCGACCACCAAGATGGACGGTTGCGCCTCGATCTATCCGGCGATCGCTGCGATCTTCGTGGCTCAGTTCTTCGGACTCGAACTCGGCGTCACCGATTACCTGCTGATCGCGTTCGTCGCCGTCATCGGATCGGCTGCCACCGCGGGCGTCACCGGCGCCACCGTGATGTTGACCCTCACGCTGTCGACGCTCGGTCTGCCGCTCGAGGGGTGGGCCTGCTGCTCGCCATCGACCCGATTCTCGACATGGGACGTACGGCGACCAACGTGGCCGGTCAGGCCCTCGTGCCGACCATCGTCGCGAAGCGCGAAGGCATCCTCGACGAGTCGGCCTACAACGCCAGCCGCCGCGGTGAAGCCTGGCGTGAAGAGGCTGAGCTGGCCGCTGCCTGACCCCCGGTTGGTCGAGCCTGCCCCGTTGGTCGAGTCCGTGCGTCGTTGGTCGAGCTTGTCGAGACCAGCTCTGATCCGCGGGGCAAGGTCTCGACAGGCTCGACCACCGGGATCCTGTTCGCGAGCCCATAGCCGCACCCCGCTGGTCGAGTCCGTACGTCGGTGGTCGAGTCCGTATGCCGTTGGTCGAGCTTGTCGAGACCCCTCTGGTCGGTGTGTGGGCGTGCCTGTGCCCCGGGAGAGCGTGTGTTCTCCCGGGGTGGGCGGGCGGTGCTTCTTCGGCAGGCGCTGCTTCTGGTGGGTGGTGCTCGGCTGGTCTCAGCTGGTGTTGGTGGTGTCGTGGGTGCCTCGTGGTGTGACCAGCCAGGTCCTGCCGTGCTGGCTGGTCCAGATATAGGTTCCGTCTCTGGCCCGTCGGTAACGCCACCTACCGTGGGTTTTCATCAGGTGGTGACGCCGACACAACGGCGCCAGATTGTCGGGCCGGGTTTGCCCGGGTGGACCACCCTCACCGGGTGGGAGATACGGGTCGATGTGGTCCAGGTCGGCGTCCCAGCTGGAGCGTTCACAGTTGGGATACACACAGTGCGGGTCACGCAACCGGACGAGGGTGTCCATCCATTCGGGTGGATCATGACGATCCACCGCATCGGTCCTGTTCAAATCCACGACCGGGGTGACGGTCGCAAGCGAACCGTGACGGGCCAGCCAGTCGCGTAGCTGGCCGGTGAGGACCTGCCCCAACCGGTCGGTGGAGGCGATCCCGTCGCCGTCCAACCCCAACTCGTGGGGGTCGAGGCCCAACGCGAACAGGTCCGCGATGCCGACGTGGGCCATCACCCGCAGTCCACGACGCCGTCCGAACGGCCCCGGTGTCGTCACCAACCGACCCGGCTTCACCCCGATCCCCGGGTTGCCCAGCACCGGGTTGCCCAGCACCGGCTCGCCACCCGCCGCCGCAACGTCGGACGAGGCGCTGCCGGCACCGGTGCCGTCGGTGCTGTCGGTGCTGGCGTAGTCGAGGGTGGGTTGGTCGGTGTCGTCGGTGAGCCGCCCGATCGCTTTCGCACGACGCTGGTTCACGTCGTCGGTGTCACCCAGACGCCGCATCGTCTCGGCCTCGACTGACAACAAGTCCATGAACCTGGTGAGATCCAACGAGTCACCAACGGCCTGCAACTCCGAAGTACCAGCAACACCGCCGGCACCTTCCTCATGTCCGGCGTGGGGGTGGTGCAACCACACACCCCAATCCGCCTTCCCCCTCGGCGTGGTGGGGTCTTTGACCAGTTCGGGGTGGAATTTGGCGATGGCCATTGCCAACCACTTCTCGATGGTGGGCCAGCCGGTGAGTCCGGTGGCGGCGAGGTGGTCGTCGAACCACCGTGCAGCGGCGTACGACAGTTTCCTCGTGAGGAGTGCGACGCGACGGGCGTTCCACCCCGGCACCTCCAGTGCCTCGACCTTCGCCCACAACAGCGGCAACCGGTGCACCAGGTCCAGGGCGTCGGCGACCAACGCGAACCCGGCGGCACGCGAGATCCCGGCGGAGGCGGCGAGTTCCTCGACCGCGAACAGGGCGACATCGGGGGTGCCGTCACCGGAGATCCTGTCTTCACAGTCGGTGGGGAACAGGGTTTCGTCACCCACCACTGCTTTCGGCTTGTCAGGCGTGGGTGGGTGCATGATCGCCCACTGGTAAGCCAACCGCAGCTTGCTGCGGATTGCTTTCAGCTCGACGATCCGGTTCTCAGCCAGGAAGCCGAGCAGGGTCCCGCCATCGAGGTCAGAGACCTCGTACGGCTGGTGGCGGGCGTCGATTTCGATCATGGAACCAGTCCAACATTTGGCTCCGACACAACCCGGGGCACCGGGACTCAGGCTGTGGACAACCACCGGCCGCACTGCCGGGACGAGGTCTCGACAAGCTCGACCAACGAACCGGTGGGCGGGCGGTGGGGTCTCGACAAGCTCGACCAACGAACCGGTGGGCGGGCGACTTGGTCTCGACAAGCTCGACCTCCGGCCTGCTGGGACGGGGTCTCGACAGGCTCGACCTCCGGGGTGGTCTCGACGGGCTCGACCAACGAAACGGTCTCGACGGGCTCGACCAACGAAACGGTCTCGACGGGCTCGACCAACGAAACGGTCTCGACGGGCTCGACCAACGATCCGGTCTCGACGGGCTCGACCAACGGAGTACGGGCTCGACCAGCGGTGGCTGGTGCTGCGGGTGACGAGCGGGGAGGGAGAACCTAGGATGGCTGGTCGTGAGTGATCGGCGAGCGGGCATGGCGGGGACGGTCGGTGCGCTCCTCATCCGAGGCGAACCCGACGGGGTCACTCCCCAGCGCTCCTGCGACCGACAATGACCGTTGCGAAGGTCGACCCCAAGAAGGAGTGGGACCTCTACCGCGCCCGCCGGGGCGAGTTCCGCCTCCTCGAAGTCCCGCCGCTTCGCTACCTGATGGTCGACGGTCACGGAGACCCCAACACTGCGCCCTCCTATGCGGCTGCGTTGGAGGCGCTCTATCCGGTGGCCTACAAGACCAAGTTCGCCAGCAAGCGAGAACTCGACCGCGACTACGTGGTGCCCCCGCTCGAGGCACTGTGGTGGGCCGACGACATGACCTCCTTCACGACCGCGCGCGACAAGTCGCTGTGGTCGTGGACGGTGATGATCCTGGTGCCCGACTGGTGTCACGACGAGTTGGTCGCTGCCGCCATCGAGGCAGTGGCGGGATCGAAGGATGCACCGGAGGCCCTGGGCCGGCTGCGACTCGAGGAGTTGGAGGAGGGGCGTTGCGTGCAGACCCTCCACATCGGGCCGTACGACGAGGAAGCAGCGGTGCTGGCGCAGATGCACGACGAGTTCATTCCCGAGTCGGGTCTCAGGATGCGCGGGCTGCACCACGAGATCTACCTCGGTGACCCGCGGCGTACGTCGCCCGATCGCCTCCGGACGATCCTGCGGCAACCGGTCGAACCTGCCTGACCTCACCCGTGCCAGCGCCACGTGCGACCGCCATCGGCAGTGACGTGGAGGGACAAGCCGCGCGGTCTGCCCTTGTGAACCGCATCGATGAAGAGGGTGCCGGGCACGGGACTGCCCAACTCGGTTCCGCCCGTTGCGGAATGGAGGATCCGCGACCAGTCCCGGCGCTTGTTGCGCACCGAGGCGGCCGTACTCACCCGGAAGGCAGGCGTGCCGGGCTGTCCGAACGTCTCCAGGGTGAGCGGTTGCCAGCGGCCGTGCAGCGCCGCCGCCACGGCCCGGCGTACCCGAGACCGACCGCGCAGCAGGAACCCGACGGCGGTGCCGAAACCGAGAACAAGGACAACGCTGGCCAAGCGCAACGCGATCGGAGGACTCGTGTGTGGACCCCCGCTCGTCGACCAGATGTCGACCTCGTCACCCAACTGCCAGGGATCGCCGCAGCGACCGACCGTTCCGGTCCGCCGCCGACCGTCCTCCTCCCACGCCAGTGTGTAGGTGTCCCGCTTGCTGCGGGAGCAGAACGTCACCTGGTCGATCTCGATGACGGTGGCGGTCTGCTCGGTGCTCCTGCCCAGTGCGTGCGCCATCGTCCCCGGGTGGGCCAACCCCACGACGAGCAGGGTCAAGGTGCTCAGCACGATGGCGACGACCAGCGCCCACAGGCCCTTCACCCAAGGCAGGTGCGCGCGGGAGAGCGCTCCACGTTCGTCGGACTGCATGGCTTCGTGCCTACCCGATCCAGGTTGATCCACTCCTGGTCACAAGGTCTTGCGCATCACCAATCGGGGCAGCCTGCTCGCAACGGCGTCGGTCTCGCCGATGACCTCGAAACCGGCCGCTTCGAACATGTGTCGCGTGCCCACGAAGGCCATCGTGATGTCCATGCGCCCGGGGGGATCGACCGGGTGCGCCTCCACGGCCGGAGCACCGCGCGAGGCGGCGTAGGCGACGGCACCTTCGATGAGCCGGATCGCGTGGCCACGTCTGCGGTGTCCGCCGCGGACCACGGTGCAGATGATGCTCCACACGGCGACGTCGTCGACAGGACGAATGAGCTTCGACGATTCGAGGCGGGGGATGTCCGTGCGCGGTGAGATGGAGCACCAACCCACCGGGACGTCACCGGCGTAGCCGATCACGCCGGGCGCAGGGTCGCGTTGCGTCAAGCAGTGCATGGCAGCACCTCGGTCACCGCCGCCGAGTTCTTCGATCGACCGCGCCGGCAGCCGATGTGAGAGACACCAACAATGGGTGGCGCGCCGGTTGGGATTGATGACATCGGCGAAGTCGTCGAAGCGTTCAGGCGTGAGTGGCCGCACCTCGAAGTCCATGCGCCATGCCTACCAGAGCAGGTGGGCAAGCGTCATCGGGTGGCAGGCGTAGCCTGACGTCATCATGAAGCGAACCAACGATTCCGTCCCCGTGGACCACTCCTAGTGGCGCGCGCCAGGAACCGCCCGCAGAAGCAAGGGTCCGGTCCAGCCTTCGGCAACCCCATGGCGGAGCAGGTCGGACCCGACTTCTATGACGAGGCTGCCATGCGTGAGGCCCTCTCCGCCGATACGGAACCCCTTGCCGCCGGGGAGTTGAGGACGATGGTGGAACAGGGCGCCGTGCTGGGTCTGCGCACGGCCGACGAACAGTGGATCTTCCCGACCTGGCAGGTGCGCGACCATGCTGTGCTGGCCGGACTCGCCGATGCGATCCAGGAGTTCGAGGGCCACCCGCTGTGGTCGATCGGACTGTGGCTGACCACACCGCACGAAGATCTCGACGACCTCACACCCGTGCAGGCGCTGGAGACGAGGGATGCGGTCGACCTGGTGCGGGACCTCGCCAGTGACACCGCCGACCGCTGGGCTTGACGAGCTGGTGCCCGCACCTGACGGCCAAGGATCGCTAGGCTGGGCGCCATGCACCGGATCTTCCGCGCCAGCTTTGCCTCGGTCTATCCGCACTACGTGACGAAGGTGGAGAAGAAGGGCCGCACCAAGGCCGAGTTGGACCAGGTGATCGAGTGGCTGACCGGCTTCGACGAGACGGCACTGGCCAGACACCTTGCTGCGGGTACGACGTTCGAGGAGTTCTTTGCCGACGCCGACCTCAACCCCTCGGCCTCGCTCATCACCGGCGTCGTCTGTGGCATCCGGGTGGAGGAGGTCGAGGACCCGTTGATGCAGCAGATCCGCTATCTCGACAAGCTCGTCGACGAGCTCGCCAAGGGCAAGGCGATGGACAGGGTCCTCCGCGTCTAGGGGGAGATGGCGGCCGTGACCGGTTGCGAGTTCGACGCCCCGGAACCGCAGGCCCTCGAGCGTCCGGAATGATGGCGCGCATGTCTGACGTCGTCCAGTCCGTCCTTGCCGGAATCGATGGTGTGCGGGGCTGGCAGGAGGCGCTCTACAAGGACCTCCACCAACACCCCGAGCTCCCGCACCAGGAGCACCGCACCGCGGCGAAGGTGGCTGATCGACTCCGGACGTCGGGTTGCGAGGTGCACGAGGGGATGGGTGGCACGGGGGTCGTCGGGATCCTGCGCAACGGTGATGGCCCGCGGATCCTGCTGCGTGCCGACATGGATGCGCTCCCGGTGCGCGAAGCAACCGGCCTCGCCTATGCCAGCACGCACGTCACCGATGAGGGCACACCCGTGATGCACGCGTGTGGCCACGACATGCACGTGACCGCGTTGCTGGGGGCCACGGACCTCCTCGCCGCATCGCGGCAGCAGTGGTCAGGAACCCTGATCTCCCTCTTCCAACCTGCGGAGGAGGTGGGCGACGGCGCGCAGGGGATGGTCGACGACGGGCTCCGCGAGGTGCTCGGAGGGGTCGACGTCGCCATGGCACAGCATGTGCTTCCGCTGCCGGCCGGACAGATCGGCACCTGCCCGGGGCCATTCCTCTCTGCGGCCGACAGCATGCGGATCACCGTGCACGGCCGGGGCAGCCACGGCTCGATGCCGCAGGCGTCGGTCGATCCAGTCGTCCTGGCAGCGATGATCGTGATCCGGCTCCAGACCGTCGTCGCGCGCGAGGTCGCTCCGGCCGAGACGGCGGTGCTCACGGTGGGCAGCGTTCAGGCCGGCAGCCGTAGCAACGTCATCCCCGACCACGCCACGTTGTTGCTCAACGTCCGTACCTATGACGAGCAGGTCCGCATGCATGTCCTCGAGGCCATCGAGCGGATCGTGCGTGCCGAGTGCGCCGCATCGGGTTCGCCGAAGGATCCCGAGTTCGAGCTCTACGACCGCTACTCCCTCACCGACAACGACGAGGCGACCACGGCGCTGGTGGCGGCTGCGTTCGCCGACCACTTCGGTGAACGGGCCGTGCGGATCCCGAAGCACAGCGCGAGCGAGGACTTCAGCGACTTGCCCAACGCCTTCGGTGCGCCCTACACCTACTGGGGAATCGGTGGGATCGACCCCGATGCCTACCGGGTGGCGGAGGCTGCCGGCCGGATCGCGCAGGACATCCCCACCAACCACTCCGCTGTCTTCGCTCCCGTCATCCAGCCGACGCTCGACACCGGTACGTCGGCACTCGTCGTGGCCGCGTTGGCCCACCTGGGCAGGGGGTGAGGACCATGAAGCTCCTGTTGAACCTGATCTGGCTGGTGCTCTCCGGTTTCTGGATGTTCCTCGGCTACATGATCGTCGGTGCCCTGTGGTGCCTCACGATCGTCGGGATCCCGTTCGGCCTGGCGTCGTTCCGCATCGGCCGCTTCGCGTTGTGGCCGTTCGGTCGCACGGTGGTGCTGCGCGCAGGTGCCGGCGTACCCAGCGGTGTCGGCAACATCTTCTGGTTCATCCTCTCGGGGGTGTGGCTCGCGATCGGGCACGTGGTGACAGGTTTCCTGCTCTGCGTCACGATCATCGGCATCCCGCTCGGCCTGGCGAACTTCAAGATGGTCCAGGTCAGCCTGCTCCCGTTGGGCCGCGAGATCGTGCCCACCTCCCAGGTCCGTCGCTACGGCGACGCTCCGGCTGGCCCCTCCTTCTGACTGACCGGGGTGTGAGGCAGGGCACCCGGTTGCCGGGGCACCGGTGATCGTCATGCCCGGAGCATCCGTATAGGTTGGGCGGCGCAGCTGGTTCGGTGCCCCACCCAGGGGTGACGACGAAAGAGGGAACCCGGTGTGAATCCGGGACTGCCCCGCAGCGGTGAATGGGAACGAACTCCGTCACAAGCACTGGACCCCCGGGTCCGGGAAGCGACGGTCAGTAGGCCAGGCACGAGCTCGACGCCCCGCCCATGAGTCCGAAGACCTGCCAGTGCTCCGCCGTCAGTGGCGGAGGTCCGCGGCCCCGAGGGAGGGCCAGAGGATCTGGCGAGTCACCTGCATCCGGCGCGCTGCCATCCTCTCCACCACCCTCGACGCGGAAGCACTTCCGAGCGTCGTTCACGAGGGGTGGACAGCAGGGTGAGCAGCGGTGTTCGCACAGGTGGACCGGATCTGGAGCGGGGCGTCACGCCTGATGCCGGGGCGAGCGCCAGACGTGGCGGCGGATCACGACGTCGGTTGCCGTTCTTGCCCCTGGCAGCCGTCCTCCTCGTCGCGGCCATCGCCAGTGTGATCGTCTCCCTCGCCTTCGGGTCCGAGAGGATCCCGGTCGACGAGGTCGTCGCGACGGTCACCGACCGCCTTCGCGGCAACGAACCCGGTCGTTGGGACATCATCGTCTGGGAGCTGAGGTTGCCGAGGGCGCTCATGGCCCTGGTGGTCGGTGCGGGCCTGGCCGTGGCGGGGGCCGGTATGCAGACCTTGGTCCGCAACCCTCTCGCCGATCCGTATCTCCTGGGGATCAGCTCGGGCGCCTCCGTGGGCGCCACAGCTGCCATCACCACGGGGGTGCTCAGCGGCTTCGGTATCCATGCCCTCTCGGCCGGGGCCCTTCTCGGGGCGATCGGATCGACCCTCCTGGTGTGGCTGGTGGCCACCGCGCAGGGCGGCCTCACCCCGCTTCGACTCGTGCTGTCCGGCGTGGTGCTCTCCTCGGGCCTGTCGGCGATCGCGTCGTTCCTGGTCTTCCTCAGCGATGACCCGCGGGCAGCGAACTCGGTGATGTTCTGGATGCTGGGCAGCGTCGGCGGCGCGACCTGGGAGAGGCTGTGGATCCCCACGATCGTGGTGGCCTGCGCTGCTGCGACGCTGCTTGCCCTGCACCGTTGGATGGACGCGTTGGCCGCCGGGCCGGAGACTGCGGCCGCCCTGGGCGTCAACGTCGCCGTGCTGCGCACCCTCTTGTTCCTCGGCCTTGCCGTGCTGGTGGGCATCATCGTTGCGGTCAGCGGCGGCATTGGTTTCGTGGGTCTGATCGTGCCGCATGCGGCACGCCTGCTGGTCGGTGCAAGACATCGGGTGGTCCTCCCGATCGCTGCGTTGGCGGGTGGGACCTTCCTGGTGTGGGTCGACGTGCTGGCTCGGATCGCCGTACGCCCCCAGGAGATCCCGTTGGGTGTGGTGACCGGTGTGGTGGGTGCGCCGCTCTTCCTGATCCTGATGGGCCGCGGCACCTACCGCTTCGGCGGTGAGCGATGACAGTGCGCGTCCCGACCGAGGCACCAGCACTGCGGCTGGACGGGGTCTCGGCGCGGCTCGGCAATCGTGAGGTCCTGCGTGGCGTCGACCTCGAAGTGCCGGCAGGCAGCCGTCTGGGCATCATCGGGGTCAACGGTGCCGGGAAGTCGACCCTGCTCCGGGTGCTGGCCGGAGTGCTGCGACCCAGCGCTGGGACGGCACTCATCGCCGATGCCGAGGGAGGGCTCCAGGCGACGACTCGCATGCGTTCCCGGGTCCGCGCCCGACGCCTTGCGTTCGTGCCCCAGGAAGAGGGGTTGCCGCCGAGATGCTGCTCGGCGAGATGGTTGCGCTCGGCCGGGTGCCCCGAACCCGCCCGTGGTCACGTGGTGGCCCCGAGGAGCGGCGGATCGTGCTCGCCGCCTTGGACGCGGTCGGGCTGGCCGACCACGTCGACGCACCCTGTGTCGAACTCTCCGGTGGGGAGAAGCGCCGGGCCGTGCTGGCACGAGGCCTGGCGCAGCAGTGTCCAGTGATGCTGCTGGACGAGCCGACCAACCACTTGGACGTCGCCTGGCAACTGCGTCTCCTGGAGACCGTCGCGGCGCAGTCCCAGACCCTGGTCGTCACCATCCACGACCTGGATCTGGCACTGCGTTCCTTCGATCGGTTGGCCGTCGTCGGCTGGCCGGAGGGGAGCGACAGCCGGCACGAGCCCGCGACCATCGTCGCCCAGGGGACGCCGGCCGAGGTGCTCGGCGCTGATCGGATCCGCACCCACTTCGGCATCGGTTCGGTCCAGGTTCCGCACCCATACAACGACCAACCCCATCTGCTCATCCACCCACGAGAGGAAACTCCCACGCCATGACAACCTCCCTGCACCGGGCCCGCATCGCAGGCCTCGCCGCACTCGTCCTCAGCACATTGACCCTCAGCGCCTGCGGCTCGGACGACGACACGGACTCTGCCGGGTCGGCCGGGGCCGACGCCGTCAGTGTCGAGAACTGCGGGCAGCAGGTCACCGTCGACGAGCCCGTCACCGAGCTGTATGCCTATGACGGCGGCATCATCTCCATCGTCCTGGCCGCAGGCGCCCGCGACCAGCTGGTGGCAGTGACCGGGATGGAGCGTGATGAAGCGCTCCTCGAACTCGCCTACCCGAGTGCCCGGGTCGACCAACTCAAGGTCGTGGGGGAGAGCCACCCCACCTTGGAGAACGTCCTGGCGGTGATGCCGCAGATGATGTTTGCCGGCTACGGGTACGGGTTCAGCGAATCGCGCAACCTGATGCCCGAGATGGTCAATGAACGTGGGATCGCGACCTACCTGCTCAGCGAGACCTGCCGTCAAGAAGACGGGGCGCGGGGCACGATGGCGGCTTGGGACGCGCTCACCACGGACCTGCGCAACATCGGTGCGCTGACCGGGCACAGCGAGACCGCGGAGGCGGTGGTGGCAGACATCGAGGAGCGGCGCGAAGCACTGGAGGCGGCTCCGCAGCCTGATGAGCAGCCCACCGGCTTCCTCTTCGACTCGGGCACCGATGCGATCTTCACGTCCGGCTCCTTTGGTGCGCCCCAGGCCATCTTCGACACGGCCGGGGTCACCAACGCCACGGCCGCTGTGGAGGACACGTGGACCGAGGTCGGTTGGGAGACCCTCGCGGCCGCAGATCCGGACGTCATCTTCTTCGTCGACTATCCCGACCAGTCCTATGAGGACAAGGTGAAGGTGCTCAAGCAGCATCCTGCCTCTCGGGGACTGGCCGCGGTCAAGGAGGATCGGTTCGTCAACCTGCCCTACACCATGTGGGTCTCCGGGCCGCTCAACATCGACGCCGCGGAATGGGTACGCCGGGCGGTCGAGCACTTCGGCCTTGCGCCGGCGTCGGGGATCGACCCCAGCCTGGACATCACCACCTTGGAGGAACTGCCGGGCAACGGCTGGATCGACTGACCAGCTGCTCGACCGAGCACTCGGCGAGCGGCGCCTGACGACTCAGATGTCCAAGGTGAGCTCCGGCGTGCACGACCGCGACACGCACACGTTGATCCGCGTGTTCGCGGCGTGCTCCGCGTCGCTCTGGATCTCGTCACGATGGTCGGGGACACCCTCGATGACGCCGACGAGGCACGCGCCGCAGAATCCCTGCTCACAGGAGAGCGCAACGTCGTAGCCGTGCGATTCCAGCACGTGAGCGATCGTCTGGTCCTGCGCGACGGGCATTCGCTGGCCAGTGCTCGCCGCCACCACCGTGAAGCTGCCACCCGTGACGTCGACCGGCTCGGACACACCGAAACGTTCGGTCCGCAGGGCCTCGGGGGCCAGGCCCGCTGCCGCGGCGTACGCCGTGATCGCCTCGAGGAATCCCGAGGGGCCGCAGGCGTAGACGATCGTGTCGTCGCGGACGGTCCACTTCGGAGGCCCCGCGCGCAACGAGTCGTCGATGAGGGTGTCGTGGTGCACGATGCGGTGGGCGTAGGCGCGCTGCTCGATGTGCTCACGCAGCGGCATCGGGCCACGGGAGTAGCAGTGCAGCTCGTACGACGTGCCGCTCGCCTCGAGGGTCTCGGCCATCGGCAGCAGCGGCGTGATCCCGATGCCGCCGGCGACCAGGACGGCATGGTGGGGTCCGTCGTGGAGCCCGAAGTTGTTGCGTGGATGTGAGATCCGCAGGCGGTCCCCGACCCGGAGCCGCTGGTGCACCAGCTTGGAACCGCCGCGTCCCGTGGGCTCGTGCTGCACGCACACGAGGTAGCGCGTGGGGTCGCTCACATCGATGAGGGAGTACTGACGGATCAGCGAGCCGAGGTGCACGTCGACGTGGGCGCCGGGATCGGCGCTGGGGAGCAGGCCACCGTGGCCGGCGCGCAACTCGATCAGCAGGGAGCGCTCCGAGGCCAGTCTCTGCGCATGGACCACGACATCGATCGTGTCCTGGGATGACGCGCTGGCGTCCGACGGGGCGGTGGTGGTCATGGAGATGCTTTCTGGTCGGATGGGCGTCGGCTCGCCCACGCGCGGACTGTCTCCGAGGGCTGTGCGCGGCATCGCCCGCGCCATTCGAGAACCCAGGACGACAGAATCATATAAGAATATAGAATCCTCAAGTAGGGCGCCAGCCAGATGGAGCCGTCACTTGGTGAGAGCGGAGAATGGGGCCATGACGCACCGCATCTCCTGCCCCGTCCTGAGCTCACGCATCACCTCGGCGGCCGAGGCGGTGACGGTCATCCGACACGGTGACAACGTCGGCATCAGCGGGTTCACAGGCGCCGGCTATCCGAAGGCGGTCCCGACCGCGCTGCACGACCGTATGGTTGCCGCGCATGCGATCGGCGAGGAGCTCTCGGTGGGGCTGTGGAGCGGGGCATCGACAGCCCCCGATGCCGACGGGGTCCTGGCCGAGGCACAGGGCGTGGCGACACGGCTGCCCTACAACTCCGACCCCACGATGCGGAAGCTCATCAATCTCGGGCAGGTGGACTACATCGATGCGCACCTGAGCCATTCGGCACAACACATGTGGTTCGGGTTCTACGGCAACCTCGACGTGGCGGTCGTCGAGGTCACCGCGATCCTCCCGGGCGGGCTGCTGGTACCGAGCAGCTCGGTCGGCAACAACAAGACCTGGTTGGAGCAGGCCGATCGGATCATCCTCGAGGTGAACTCATGGCAGCCGCGTGAGCTCGAGGGGTTCCACGACATCTACTACGGCGCGGCCCTGCCCCCGCACCGTCGTCCGATCGAGCTCACCGAACCGATGCAGCGGATCGGAGAGCCCTACCTCCGGGTCGATCCGGAGAAGGTGGTCGCGGTGGTCGAGACCGACCTTGCTGACCGCAACTCACCCTTCACTCCGCCGGGCCAGACGTCGAACGCGATCGCTGCCCATGTCATCGACTTCCTGCGACACGAGGTCGCAGCGGGCCGGATGCCGGCGGACCTGCTGCCCATCCAGTCGGGCGTGGGCAACGTTGCAAACGCCGTCCTCGCAGGGTTGGACGGAAGCGAGTTCACCGATCTCGTCGCATTCACCGAGGTGCTCCAGGACGGGATGCTGGACCTGCTCGACAGCGGCACGATGCGGGCCGCATCGGCGACGTCCTTCGGGCTGTCCTCGCTCGGTGTCCAGCGGTTCATGGACAACATCAACGCCTACAAGGGCCGCATCCTGCTGCGGAGCGAGGAGATCAGCAACCATCCCGAGCTCGTACGACGCCTCGGGGTGATTGCGATGAACGGCCTCCTCGAGGCCGACATCTACGGCAACGTGAACTCCACCCACGTGATGGGAAGCGCCATCATGAACGGCATCGGCGGAAGCGGTGACTTCGCGCGCAACGCGTTCCTCAACTTCTTCCTGACGCCGTCGACGGCGAAGGACGGCGCGATCTCGGCGATCGTGCCGATGGTGAGTCACGTCGACCACACCGAGCACGACGTCCATGTCATCGTGACCGAGCACGGGATCGCTGACCTGCGCGGCCTCGCGCCGCGAGCACGGGCGGAGCGGATCATCCAGCGCTGTGCGGACCCGGCGTTCCGGCCCGCCCTGCTCGACTACACGGCGCGCGCCTGGGCCCAGCGACCGACCGCACGTCACACGCCCCACCTGCTCGATGAGGCGCTGAGTTGGCACCAGCGCTATCTCGAGACCGGGAGCATGTGAGTCCACGCGATCAGTGCGATGTGCTGTCCTCAGGGGTGCCGGGCCGGGCCATGGCGAGTGGAAGGGCGACCAGCGCCACCAGCACGAGTGCCAGGGTCAGAGTGCCGACCACGATTGCGCTCCCACGGTCCAGAACGATGTCGAAGACGAAGAACACCGTGCCGGTGACCAGGGCGCCGATCAACGCCAGCGCCACGCGCGCCATCACGTGTCCGACTGCGACCAGCCGTTGCTTGCGCTGTCTGCGGAAGATCTGTCGGTGCACGGCGATGGGAGCCAGGAGGCTGGAAGTGGTGCAGGCGGCCAGCACCACCAGACCCAGGTAGGTGCCCTTCTGGAAGTCGTCGAGGTCCTTGAAGGTCGGGTGGAACGGCAGGGTCAGGAGGAAACCACTCAGCAGCTGCACCCCGGTCTGGAGCGCCCGGAACTCCTGGAGCAGGTCGTTCCAGTTGCGATCCGCGCGTTGGTTGCGCGTCTCGTTGCGGCCCGTCTCCTCGCGGTTGCCGTTCATCACGAGACGGTATCCCGCTGCGCTCAGGGCATTCGTCCACGTGGGAGGGGTGGGGTGCTCGACTTCCGTTCCTCCGGCCGCGGTCGTGGAGGGGCCGGTGGGCGCTGGAAGGTGTCGTCCGAGTCTGACGAGCGACGCCACCAGATGACGCAGCCGAGTGAGGCAAGCACGATGGCATCCCCGACGACGGCGTCGAGGAGGTAGTGGTTGCCGGTGAGCACGACACTGAGCACCATCAACAGCGGGATCAGCCGTCCGGCGTGGCGGATCCACCGGTTGCGCGACTCGCGTACCAAGGCGATGCCGACGAGCAGGTCCCAGCCGACGTGGAAGCTCGGCATCGCGGCGTACGGGTTGGTGAACGCCGGTGGTTGAAGCACGCGATAGGCATTCGTCTGAGTGGTGACCGTGTCCACGAAGCCCAGGTCCATGAGCCGAGGCGGCGCCACCGGGTGCAGGGCGACCATCACCATCCCGATCAGCCCGGAGAGGAGGAGGGCGTTGCGATAGAGGGGATAGGCATCCGGTCGTCGCCACGCCAACCACACGAAGACGGCCGCGATCACCGGCCAGTGACCGTAGATGTAGACGGTGTTGGCGAAAGTCATCACTCCGGGCACGTCCAGTGCGAAGGCTTGCGCCGGTTGTTCGACGAAGATGCCCAGACGGCGCTCGAGGGCGATGATCCCCATCGCGTTCGAGGTGGCGGTGTCGGCGTCACCAGCGGTGAAGCCGCGCACGCCGAAGTAGACCGCGACTCCGACGAGCATCAGCGCAACCTGACGTGCCAGGAAGCCGATCCGGCGGGGAGCGTGCGGCGCCTCGACGAGCCGCTCAGGGGACGGGTGCCGTAGTGCGCTCGGCTGATCCAGTGCAGTCACCCTCCCACCCCAGCACGTGAATGGCCCCTCCGCATCGGGGCGAACCCGGAAGTGCACCGGAGCGGAGAACCCGTGGCCGAGTGGGGCACCGGCGCGATCGACCGTGGGATGCCGTCAGGGATCACCCTGATCTGCCTCTGAAGTCGTGACAGTTCGGTTGTCCGGCGGCGACGTCGTACGGAACTGTGGCGACCAGATCGAGATCGGGTTCGAAGTGGAGTCGAGCGGTGAAGAAGGTCGTGGGATCAGTACTGGCGTTGGTGGTCGTCGCCGTCGCGGGGCTGGGGATCTGGTTCGTCGCGGAGTACCGCGGTGCAAGGGTCGACACGGTCGGCAAGGTCGACTTCGACCGCCCCATGGCGATTCCCGAGATCGCAGGATCGACGGTGGAGGCCGACGGCACCAGGGTCTTCGAGCTGGACATCCAGAAGGGCACGACCGATCTCGGCAAGGCGCAGCCGACGAGGACCTGGGGGATCAACGGTCCCTTCCTCGGCCCCACCCTGCGGGCGAGCCGCGGAGAGAAGGTGCGCATCGAGGCCACCAACAGCCTCGGCGAGCCGACCACGCTGCACTGGCACGGCATGCATCTCCCCGCCGAGATGGATGGTGGCCCGCACCAGATGATCGAGGCCGGCGCCACCTGGGAACCGCACTGGGAGATCAACCAGCCCGCCGCGACGCTCTGGTATCACCCACACCTGCACGGGGAAACCGCCTCACACGTCTACAACGGGCTGGCGGGCCTGTTCATCCTCGACGATCCGAGCGAGTCCGATCTCGGCCTGCCAGACACCTACGGTGTCGATGACCTGCCTGTGATGGTCCAGGACAAGAACTTCGATGATGACGGCCAGTTCGATGACAGCCACTCGATCTTCAGCAATCTCGGCGTCCTCGGTGAGGAGATCCTCGTCAATGGGACTCCGTCGCCCTACGCGGAGGTCGGCACCGAGTCCGTGCGCCTTCGGCTGCTCAACGGCTCCGGCGGTCGGACCTTCAACTTCACGTTCGACGATGCGCGCACCTTCGAACTGATAGCCACGGACGGGGGATTGCTCGACGCACCCGCGGCCATGGACCGACTGCAGTTGGCACCGGGCGAGCGCGCCGAGATCGTGGTGGACTTCAGCCCGGGGAGGAGGCCGTTCTCCGCAGCGAGAAGTTGGCCGGAGACAGCAACCGCTTCTCCGGCAGTGACTCCCGTTTCGACATCCTGCAGTTGCGTGCGGCCGCGACCCTCACTCCTTCGCCGGACGTGCCCAGGGCCCTTGCCACCATCGATCGCCTCGACCCGGCAACTGCGGAGACGACTCGAAGCTTTGAGCTGCAGAGCCTGAAGATCAACGGCAAGGAGATGGACATGGCCAGGATCGACTTCGCCGCAACGGTCGGGACCACTGAGATCTGGGAGGTCACCAACACCGAGGGCGGCACCCATCACAGCTTCCACGTCCATGACGTCCAGTTCCAGGTCCTTGACGTGGCGGGGCGAGTTCCGCCGCCGGAACTGGCGGGTTGGAAGGACACCGTGTGGCTACCCGAGGGAGAGACGTTCAGGTTGATCATGCGCTTCGAGGACTACGCCGACCCTGACACGCCCTACATGTTCCACTGCCACATGCTCCGCCACGAGGACGAGGGCATGATGGGTCAGTTCGTGGTGGTCGCCCCCGGGGACTCCGCAGGCGAAGTCGCGAGCCCTCATCGGCACTGACTCTTGGCACAGCGCCGTTCGTCGGCCAGTCTTGGGGCATTCCGTCCCGTTCGTCCTTGCGTCAACGAGGATCGATCGACGACCGTCGGCCGGCCGGGACACGAGAGGGAACATGTGAACGCGCCACCGATCTTCCGCCCCGACAGGCTGCCCTTCGTCCCCACGGTCGGCGCGGTGGTGGGCGTGTGGCTCGCCCTGACTCCGTCACTCCTGCCTCGTCCGGCCAGCTTCCAGGGCCTGCTCTGCGCGGTGGCCGCGCTGCTCGGTTACGGGCTGGGGGCCCTGCTGAGGTGGGCGGTACCCGCTGCGTGGCAGACGGTGGGCCCGCAGCGGAGACGCGTCGCGTGGATCGCGTTGTCGGTCGTCAGCGCCGTCGGCACGTTGGCGATGGTCGTCCTGCACCTCAGGTGGCAGCGTGAGATGCGGTCGGCCATCGGCGTCGACCAGGTCGGCCTGGGACACCCGCTGATCGTGTTGCTGGTGGGCGTCGTGCTGTTCGGACTGCTGCTGATTCTTGCGCGGGCGTTGCGTGCAGCTGGTCGCAGTGCCGGTCGGCAGGTCGGCCGCGTGCTGCCGGCGCGATTCGCTGCGTTGCTGGGGGTCGCGCTGGTCACCGCCGGCGGCTACTGGCTGGTCAACAGCTTGGTGGTGGGCACGTTGGTGGGTCGTCTCGACGCCGTGTTCATGGCGGTGAACGACGAGTTTTCCACTGACAGGCCAGCCCCCGAGAGCCCGCACCTCTCGGCTGGACCCGGTTCGCTGGTCGGCTGGGACGAACTCGGTCGCCAGGGCAGGGCCTTCATCATGAATGCGCCCACCCCGGAGGAGATCTCTGCGGTCACCGGGGAGCAGGCACTCCAGCCCGTGCGTGCGTACGTCGGCGTGGGCACCGATCGAGAGGTCGACCTGCGTGAGGAGTCGCAACTGGCCGTCGCAGAGCTCGAGCGAGCGGGCGGTTTCGAGCGGCAGGTGGTCAACGTGGCGACCGGCACGGGCCGGGGCTGGATCAACGAGAACCAGGCCCAGGCGCTGGAGTACATGTGGGGAGGGGACACGGCCACGGTCAGTGTGCAGTACTCCTACCTCCCGAGCTGGATGTCGTTCCTGGTCGACCAACAGCGCGCCCAGGACGCGGGGCGGCTGCTCTTCGAGGCCGTCTATGCCCGGTGGCTTGAGCTGCCGGAACCGGACCGACCGCTCCTGGTGGTCAGTGGCGAGAGCCTGGGCTCCTTCGGCGGTGAGGCCGCCTTCTCAGGAGAACAGGACATCGCCGCGCGTACCGACGGTGCGCTCTTCGTCGGCCCCGCCTCCAACAACCGCCTGTGGAGTCAGTTCACGCGCGAGCGTGACCGTGGCACCACCCAGATCGAGCCGATCTATCAGGCCGGACGGACGGTGCGCTTCTCCGATGACGGCATCGAATGGCCCGGGGAGGGTGAGTGGGAGAGCCCTCGAGTGGGCTATCTCCAACATGCCAACGACCCGGTGACCTGGTGGAACTGGGCACTCGCGTTCAGCCGCCCGGACTGGCTCGTCGAGGAGCGGGGTCGCGACGTGCACCACCGGGTGAGGTGGATTCCGGTGGTGACGATGCTCCAGGTGGCGGCTGACCAGATGGTCGCCAACGACGTGCCGGACGGGCAGGGACACCAGTTCGGTCAGGCGCCGGTGTATGCGTGGGCGGAGATCCTCCCGCCGCCCGGATGGACGTCGGCCGACAGCGACCGAGTGGCCGCGGCGATCGGCGCGACCAAGAGCGCCACCGACTGACGAGGCGGCGCTCAGCGCTGGTCGTTGCGAGTGCGGGCCTGTTCCAGCCCGGCACGCACCAGGACGGCGGGGAGCAGCAACGTCGCCAGCGCGGTCACGAGCCAGACGATCACCGTCGCCGCGATCCACGTGCCCAGCCCGCGAATGGTGAGGGAGTCACCGATCAGCTTCGCCGCGAGCAGCGCCACGAAGGTCGCGACCAGGCCGGTTCCACGAGGAACGCCGAGGCGTTCCGTGCTGCCACCTTGATCAGGAAGGGGCTGATCACCATCTGGATGACCGAGTAGATCACCACCACGGTGATGAACCCGGCAGCGGTGACACGGACGTCATCCAGGATCCATGACGCGGCGAGGATGCCGACTGCGGCGGAGGCGAGGAAGACCAGCGCCCTGAGGAGAAGACGGATCACGTGAACCTCCGTTGAGGAGTATGGCCGCTGGTCGCGAGCGCGCCGCTGGCCCGGTGTGTTCCCAGAGTGGCGTATGGAGTGCGTCGGAGGAAAGAGGCGGTCTCGAACGACTGCCAGATCTGCGTCCGGCGATGCGGAGTCGCAACGGGCTTCCCCTGACGCCGGGTTCCGCTACGGTGACTCCATGCAGGACATCGCCTTCGGCATCCTCGCGATCCTCGCCGGTTCCTTCTTCTGCTTCCGCGGACAGATGGTCCTACGGCTGGTCATCCCGATTTGGGGCGCCTTCGTTGGTTTCAGTCTGGGGGCTGGCCTGGTCGCCGGCTCCACGGGTGACCGCTTCCTCGCGACCGTGCTGGGTTGGGTCGTGGGGCTCCTCTTCGCCTTCGTGTTCGCGCTCTTCGCCTACCTCTACTACGCCGTCGGCGTCATCATCGCGATGGCGTCCATCGGGTTCGCACTCGGCGCGACCCTGATCGTGGCATCGGGGACGGACTGGAACTGGGTGGTGGTCTTGGTGGGCATCGTGGTCGGCACTCTCGTGGCAGTGCTTGCGATCGCCGCCAACCTGCCCATGCTCCTGTTGATCCTGCTGAGCGCCTTCGGTGGCGCCAGCGTCGCCGTCACCGGTCTGATGCTCCTGTTCGGTGCGGCCGAGTCGGCAGACTTCGACAACAAGGCCATCGCCAGCCAGGTCCACGACGACTGGTGGTGGTACCTGGTCTTCGTTGCGCTGGCGATCACCGGTGTCGTGGCGCAGTCGCGGGCTGGCGAACGGCGCGATCCGCGGGAGAGCTGGGCCTAGACGGCCCGTTCGTGGAGGGCCCGACGACACGCCGGTTCCTCGCCCCCGCCGGGTACCTGTGGTTGTCTTGCACAAGCCAAGTGCAACCCGATGGGGTGATCCGAAGCAGATGTGGAACTTCGTCAAGGACCGCTGGGACCAGATCCTCTACAACGCGCTGCAACACGCCAACCTGGTGCTCCAGGCGGTGCTGCTGGCCACCGTCGTGGCGGTGCTGCTGGCCGTGGTCGTCAACAAGTTCCGACTCCTCGAGCCGGTCGCGAACACACTCTCGGCGATCGGCCTCACCATCCCGTCGTTCGCGCTCGTGGGCCTGCTGCTTCCCATCACCAAGATCGGGGCGACGACCGCATTCATCTGCGTCGCCTTCTATGCCACGCTGCCGATCCTGCGCAACGCCGTGGTCGGGTTCAGCCAGGTCGACGCAACGCTGCTCGAGTCGGCCAAGGGCATGGGCATGACCGAGGTCGGCATCCTGATGCGGGTCCGACTCCCGATGGCCTGGCCGGTCATCCACGCAGGGGTGCGCACCTCGGTGCAGATGTCGATGGGCATCGCTGCCATCGCCTCCTACGTGCTCGGGCCGGGCCTGGGCGGCTACATCTTCACCGGGCTCTCGCAGGCCGGAAACAAGAACGCCTTGAACTACGCGTTGGTCGGGACGGTCGGCATCGTGGTCGTCGCCCTCATCGCCGACCTGCTGATGCTCCTGCTGGGACGCATCACCATCTCGAAGGGAATCCGCGCATGACCGAGACCAGTGCCGCGAACGACCAGCGGGCGATCAGCGGAGCCGAGCTCCGGCTCGAGCAGGTGGTGAAGCGCTACCCCGGGCAGAAGGTGCCTGCGGTCGAATCACTCAGCCTGACCATCCCGGCCGGCGAGATCGTCGCCTTCGTCGGTCCCTCGGGCTGCGGCAAGACGACGTCGTTGAAGATGATCAACCGCCTGATCGAGCCGACGTCGGGCACGATCCTCATCGACGGACAGGACATCAGGCAGGAGAGCGCCACCAGCCTGCGCCGCAAGATCGGTTACGTCATCCAAGGTGGCAGCCTCTTCCCCCACATGACGGTTGCCACGAACGTCGCGGTGGTGCCCAAGATGCTCGGGTGGGACGCACAGCGCATCACGGCGCGCGTCGACGAGCTGCTCGACCTGGTCGGCCTCGATCCGGACCGTTACCGCGATCGCTACCCACGAGAGCTCTCGGGCGGCCAGCAGCAGCGTGTCGGCGTCGCCCGCGGCCTTGCCGCGGATCCGCCGGTGATCCTCATGGACGAGCCGTTCGGCGCGGTCGACCCGATCACCCGCCAGCGACTGCAGGACGAGCTGATCAGCATCCAGCGCGAGCTCGGCAAGACGATCGTCTGCGTCACCCACGACATCGACGAGGCCATCAAGCTCGGTGATCGCATCCTGATCCTGCAAGAAGGCGCGAGGATCGCGCAGTACGACACCCCTGAGAACATCCTCGCTGCCCCGGCCAACGACTTCGTGGCCGACTTCGTGGGCGCCGGGTCCTCCCTCAAGCAGCTCTCCCTGACCCGGATCCGCTCGCTCGACCTGAGCCGGCCGACCACGGCACGGGTCGGCGAGGAGACGGCGCCGGTGATCCAGAAGGCGGAGCAGGCGGGTGACGAGACCGTCGTCGTACTCGATGACCGCGACCGTCCGGTGGCGTGGCCGTGGCTGCGCCAGATGCGCAACAACCCACGCGTGCGGGGCGAACCACGCGAGAACCTGGTCACTCTCGACCAGGCCGCCACGCTCAACGATGCCCTCGACACGATGCTCACCTCGACCCACTCCAAGGTGATCGTCACCGGCGACCGTGATCGCTACCTCGGCGTGATCGACTTCGAAGCGGTGACCGACCACATGCGTCAGGCCGAGAAGGAGGCAGCCGAGCACGTCGAGCAGGCGGAACGTGAGCCGGAGGAGGGCAGTGATGGCTGACCCGAGCCTGGCCGTGCTCGACGAGGAGCCGGCCCCCGAGCGCAGGCACACGAAGCGGGTCATCACGCGGGAGATGGTGATCATGCTGATCGTCCCGCCCGTCCTGGTCGCGGCGATCTTCGGCATCTTCGTGTGGTGGCGCCAGACCGCCGAGCTCGACGTCGTCGAGGCGAACCAGCTCCAGTGGGACCTGCTCATCGACACCAACTTCCAACAGGTGTTCCCCAGCTGGAACCCGACCAGCTGGAACGCCCCGTTCCCCAGTTGGAACCCCGCCAGCTGGTACGACGGTCCGTTGGTGCAGGGGCTGATCTGGGAGCACGTGCTGCTCACCACGGTGGCTGCGGTCATCGTGGTGCTGGTCGCCGTCCCGCTCGGTGTGATGCTGACCCGTGGTGGGCTCCGGGCCCTCTCACCGCTCGTCATCGGCATCGCCAATGCCGGCCAGGCAGCACCGTCGGTGGGGCTCATCGTGTTGCTGTTCCTCTGGCTCGACGGTGGCTTCTGGACAGCGGTGCTCGCGCTGAGCCTCTACGGGATCCTGCCGGTGCTGCGCAACACCATCGTGGGCATCCAGGGCGTCGACCCGACGTTGGTCGAGGCCGGCCGAGGGATCGGCATGACCAGCGCGATGACGCTGTTCAAGATCGAGTTGCCCCTGTCGATCCCCGTGATCATGGCCGGCGTGCGCACCTCCCTGGTGCTGATCGCCGGCACCGCATCCTTGGCCTGCTTCATCGACGGGGGTGGGCTGGGGGAGATCCTCCAGACCGGGATCACTCTCTTCAAGTTCTCGCTCATGGTGACCGGTGCCGTCCTGATCGCGTTGCTCGCGCTGCTGATCGAATGGCTGGGACGAGTCCTCGAGCTGGTCACCCGACCGAAGGGGATCTGACATGGTCGAGGTACTGCGTCGGCGCCGTGGCACGCTCTCGCTGACGGGTTTCGTGGTCTGCTTGGCGCTGCTCCTGAGCAGTTGTTTCCTGGGCACTGCGGCGGGGCCGATCCGCAAGGGAGAGCTTGCCGGTCCGGTGGCGGACACCAAGCCTCTGGACGACCTGGAGATCGCCGTGGGCTCCAAGAACTTCAGTGAGAACATCATCCTCGGCAAGATCGCCGTCACCCTGCTTGCGTCGGCCGGCGCCGACGTCACCGACCTCACGAACATCCCGGGAAGTGCGGCCGCGCGACAGGCCCAGATCGAGGGACAGATCGATGCCATGTGGGAATACACCGGCACCGGTTGGATCACCTACCTCGGTCACACGGATCCGATTCCTGACGAGGAGAAGCAGTACGTCGCGGTGCGCGACGAGGACCTGGAGAAGAACGGCCTCGTCTGGCTGCCACCGGCGCCGATGAACAACACCTACGGTTTCGCGATGACCCAGGAGGTCAGTGATCGGCTGGGCATCACCAAGCTCTCAGAGTTGCAGGACGTCCCGGTCAAGGAACGCACCTTCTGCGTCGAGTCGGAGTTCACCAACCGACCCGACGGTCTGCCGGGGATGTTGAAGACCTATGACATCCCCCTGGGCAAGGAGGTCCCGCAGGCAAACCTGAAGACCTATCAGACCGGAGCGGTCTACAGCGCGACGGCGAAGGGGAGTGCAACTTCGGCGAGGTCTTCACCACTGACGGTCGCATCGTCGCACTCGACCTCACCGTCCTCGAGGACGACCGTGAGTACTTCCCGAAGTACAACGTCGCCCTCGTGGTCAACGAAGGCATCGTCGAGGACCACCCACAGATCAAGGATCTCTTCGCCCCGGTCACCGCGAAGCTGACCGACGACGTGCTGCTGCAGCTCAACGCCAAGGTCGACGTCGACGGGCTGGAACCCGTGGACGTCGCCTATGACTGGCTCAAGGATGAGGGCTTCATCGAGTGATGTGACTCCACGCTGGACCGCTGTTCGGGACCGGGCGACATGTTGGGCGTCCAGCCGGTGTTGATTGGGTCCCAAGAACCGACGCAAGGAGTCTGAATGAACGAGTTCGAGGGCAAGGTCGCCCTGATCACCGGTGGCGCCAGGGGACAGGGTCGAGCGCACGCGGTGGCGTTCGCTGAGCGGGGAGCAGATGTGGTGATCTGCGACCGTTGCGAGGACAGCCCGAGCGTGTTCTACCCACTCGCGACCGAGGAGGACCTGGCGGAGACCGCCCGGTTGGTCGAGGCCGCCGGCGGACGTTGCATCGCCGCCAAGGTCGACACCGCGGACCGGCCCGCGATGGATGCTCTCGTGGCCCGTGCCGAGTCGGAGTTCGGCAAGGTCGACATCGCCGTTGCCAACGCAGGTGTCTCGGTCGCGGCCCCGGTGCAGTCGATGACGTCGGCTCAGTGGTCGGAGGTCATCAACTCGAACCTGACCGGTGTGTTCAACACGGTCGGTGCGGTTGCGCCCGGCATGATCGAGCGGCGTTACGGTCGGATCGTCACGATCTCGTCGATGCTCGGGCGGGCCGGCAGCACCAACATGGCTGCCTACAGCGCTTCCAAGTGGGGTGTGATCGGCATGACGAAGAGTTCCGCACTCGACCTCGCGCAGTTCGGCATCACGGCGAACGCGATCGCTCCGGGAAACATCTCGACCCCGATGATCCACAACGACGCGCTCTACTCGCTGATGCGTCCCGACCTCGAGAGCCCCGCCGCCGATGACGTGGCGCCCGTCTTCGAGAGCCTTCACGCTCAGCCGGTTCCGTGGCTCGAGCCCTTCGAGATCACCCGTGCGGTGCTGTTCTTCGCAGCTGAGGCCAGCGCGCACATCAGCGGCACGGTGCTGCCGATCGATGCGGGCAACGCCGCTCGCGTCTCCGGCTGACGACGCGCCCCGCTCGACGAACGACGCCGCCCGGACTGCTGATGGCAGTCCGGGCGGCGTCGGCGTTTCTCCAGGGATCCGTCTCCTGCTCAGTCGAGGCGGGCCTTGAGGTCAGGAAGGGCGGTGATGGACACGATCTTGCAATCGTCGTCGAACTCGAACAGGTCCATGGAGGCGAAGTCAGGCATGCCCTTCACGTCCACCCGCATCTGCATGGCGGCGTAGTTGCCGACAACGGTGACGGGCGTCGAAAGGCTCACGGTGAACGGCGTCCGCTCACTCTCGGCGAAGAAGGCGCGAATCTCGTCGCGACCGCGGTTGGTACGAACCCCGACGGGCTCGTGCTGGACCGCATCCTCGGCGAAGAGCTCGGCGAGGGCATCGGTCTGGTGATCGGCGAGCAACCTGACATAGGTCTCGACGGCGTTGCAGATCTGGGCGCGGGTGGGCTTGGTGGAGTCACGTTCGGGCGCGGTGCTCGGTGCCAGGAGCGTGTGGATGTCTTGCGGGTTCTGGGTCATTGCTGACTCCTTCGCGACGGGGATGGTGGGGTCATTCGGTGATGGCGCGTGCCAGGGATTCGGCGGAATACTTGATGAGTGCATCCGGCTTGACTCCGCGGGCCCACTTGTTGACCAGGGTGTCGGCCAGTCCCATGAGGCCGGACCAGACGAACGGCAGCAGAGCGGGGTCGGTGCGCAGCTGCCTGCCTTCGGCGGCCGCGGCGTCCTCGAGTGCTCGGAGAAGTTCCGAGAACTGACGATCGGTCGACTCGCTCAACGCCCGGATGGAAGCACGTTCGCTGAGGTTCCCGTCGCTGTCTCGCCAACTCGCGGCCAGGTGTCCGACGCGGCTCCACTGCCGTGTGGTCTCGGGGACCACCGCGCTCAGCAGGGCTGCGACGCCGTCCTCGCGGGGCAGCGCGCGGACGAACTCGGTGAGCTCCTCCTGGCTCTCCTGCAGGAGGGCGACATAGATGTCCTGCTTGTCGACGAAGTACTGGTAGATCAAGCCGGTACTGATATTGGCGCGCTTGGCCACCGCGCGGTTCGTCAGCGCGGCGTATCCGCCTTCGTCGAGCAGCTCTGCGGCGGCGTCCAGCACGCTGCGCCGACGCGCCTCAGCATCGCCGTAGATCGAGCCGGTGCCGTTTGTTGTGCTCATGGGACGTGACCCTAGCGATGGATTGACCACTGGTCAATCTAGGATTGACCAGTGGTCAATCTGTCTCTACAGTCGCCTCCATGAGTTCTCAGAAGCGGAACAACGCGGTGACCTACGACTTCTCGAAGACCAGCGTCCTGGTGACGGGAGGGTCGAATGGACTGGGCCTGGCAATCGCGCAGGGCTTCGTCGCGGCCGGTGCGTCGGTGACGATCACCGGCACCCGCGCCGACGCCGCTGCCTACGACCACGACCTCTCCGCCCTCGACTACCGGCAGTGCGTGATGACTGATCGTGACCAGATCGAGGAGGTTGCCACGGGTCTTCCGTCGCTGGACGTCCTGGTCAACAACGCGGGTCAGACCCTGACACACAAGGGGGAGTGGAACCCTGACGTCTTCGAGGAATCGCTGACGGTCAACCTGACGAGCGGCTTCCGCATGGCAAGTGCCTGCCTGCCCTTGCTGCGGCGCAGCGAGCTCGACGGCGGCGCCGCCGTCGTGAACGTCGCCTCGATGGCCAGCTTCTTCGCAGTTGGCATGGTGCCGGGCTACGGCGCCTCGAAGGCGGGCATCGTGCAGATGACCAAGACGATGGGCGCTGAGTGGGCACGCAAGAACGTGCGGGTCAACGCGATCGCGCCGGGGCTGACGGCGACCAACATGACGTCGGCCCTGCAGGCACACCCCGAATACAGCAAGCCGTCGATCGACCGTACGCCGGCCGGTCGGTGGGCGGATCCGGCCACCGACGTTGCACCGGTGGCGTTGTTCCTGGCGAGCCCTGCTGCACGTTTCGTCACGGGGCAGACCTTGCCCGTCGACGGTGGCTACTCGATCCAGGGTTGAGCGCCATGACCTCCGAGGCCTCGCAGCTGCTGCGGGTCACCGACCTGCGCGACCCCGTTCTCTCCGACGTGCAGCGTCACACCCTCGCGTATGCCGAGGCGAACCCGGTCGAGCTGAGTGTCGAGAGCGTGCTTGCCGCGGCCCGGCACGAGACTGGCCTCGACGACTTCGGGCCAGATGACTTCCACGAGCGACTTGCCCTGCAGCTGGACGAGATCGACGCAGATCCCCATCGGTCCGCGGTGGCACGGCTCGTGACCTTCGGCAACAGTGTCCGCTACGCGGTCAACCGACTGAGGGTGATGGACCTGCTGCGCAGACACCCTGAGATCCACGACGTCGAGATCGCGGCTCCGGTCGTCGTGGTCGGCCTGCCCCGTTCGGGCACCACACACCTGGTCAACCTGTTGGCAGCAGACAAGCGTTTCCGTTCGCTCCCGTTGTGGGAGAGCCAGGAGCCGGTCCCGCGGCCCGAGGACGAGATGGACACCGATGGGCCGGACCCACGGATCGCTCGCTCGCAACGCAGGTGGGACCACATGAAGGCATCGAGCCCGGTCCTCGCCGCGATGCATCCGATGAACCCGGACCACATCCACGAAGAGCTCGAGCTGGAGTGCCTCGACTTCTCCAGCTACAACTTCGAGTGGGCGTCAACGATGGCGCCACGATGGCGCGACTACTACCTCGCCCACGACCAGCGGCCGCACTACGAGTTCCTGGCCACCATGCTGAAGGTCCTGCAGTGGCAGCGTGGTCCGAACCGCTGGATCCTCAAGTGCCCTCAGCACCTCGAGCAGCTCGGTCCCTTGATGGAGACCTTCCCGGACGCCACGGTGGTGATGACCCATCGCGATCCCGTCTCGGTGGTGCAGTCGGCCGCGACCATGTCGGCCTATGGCGCGCGCGCGAACTTCAAGCGAGTCGACGTCGATGCGATCTTCGACTACTGGGCCGACCGGGTAGCCAGGTTGCTCGAGGCCGGCACCAGGGACCTGCCGAGGATTCCGGCCGGCCGTCGTGTCGACGTCTTCTTCCACGAGTTCATGGCCGACGACATCGGCACCGTGGAGCGCATCTATGCGCGGATCGGGATCGACTTCACCGAAGAGGCTCGCGCCAGTGTCGCCGAACACCTCGAGCGTCATCCGCGTGGAGCCGACGGCCAGGTCGTCTACGACCTGCGCGCCGACTTCGGCCGTGAACCCGACGAGCTGCGTGCTCGATTTGCCCCGTACCTCGAGATGTTTCCCGTGAAGGTGGAAGTCCAGTGAGTCCCGTCTCTGCAGAACAGGTCGACGAGTTCATCAGGAACCGTCCCGGCAAGGTGCTGCTCGACCACGTCTACGCAGACGAGGCCGTCGCCATCAACGACTTCATCCACATGTCGCCGGGGTCGAGCGCCGCCTACATGCTGGTCACCCCGGCAGGACGGGTGATCGTCAACACCGGGCTCGGCTACGAGGCTCCGCACCATCGCAAGCTGTTCGACGAGGTCTACGCGGGCCCCACCCGCTACATCGTCACGACGCAGGGTCACACCGATCACGTCGGCGGCGTTGCGGGCTTCCGAGAGCCGGGCGCGCTCTACGTGGCGAACTCCCTCAACCCGTCCGTTCAGCGCGACGACGCCCGCGTGATCACGAGGATGCGGCAGTGGGCACCGGTGTGGTTCGGTGTCGATGTCGACACCGTGCGCGGCTTCAGTCAGGCGCGCCCCGACGTGGCGAACAAGCAGGACGTGCCCACTCCCGACCTGATGTTCGACGATCGCCTTGCGCTGGACGTCGGTGGGCTGCAGATCGAGCTCCACTCCGGTGTGGGCGAGACCGTGGACGGGGCAATGGTCTGGTTGCCGCAACACCGCATCGCGCTGATCAGCAATCTGCTGGGTCCGTTGTTCGGACACTTCCCCAACCTGAACACGATTCGTGGGCAGCGCTATCGCTACGTCGAGCCCTACCTCGCCACGATCACCAAGCTCCGGGACCTACGGCCCCAGCTGCTGATCACTGGCCGCGGTGTTCCCGTGGAGGGTGAGGAGATCATCGACGCCGTCCTCAAGCGGATGTACGACGCCGTCGACCACATCCACCGCGCGACCCTGGACGGCATCAACGCGGGCAAGGACGTGGAGACGCTCGTTCGAGAGGTCACGTTGCCCGACCATCTCTACGTCGGCCAGGGCTACGGCCAGGTCAAGTGGGGGTGCGGACGATCTGGGAGACCTACCTGGGGTGGTTCCACCACCGCGCCACCTCGGAGCTGCACGCCGTACCGCGGGAGCAGACCCTCGCCAGCCTGGTCTCGATCGCGGGAGTGGACGGCGTGCTCGATCGTGCGCGCAGGCACCTCGCGCAGGGTCAGGCCGAGGAGGCGACTGCCCTGGTCGAGGCAGTGCTGGCCCACACGCCCGAGCATGCCGCCGGGACGGCCCTTCTCGTCGACTGTCACCAGGCGCTGCTCGCGGACCCGGTGACGGCAGAGAACTTCTGGGAGTCGGGCTGGCTGCGGCATCGCATCGGCGTCCTCGAAGGGCGGAACGGCAACTGAACAGTCATCGCACGCACATGATCCGCACGGCACGTCCACAGGGAGAGCAATGATCACCGACTCCGGAACCACCGTCCCCGATGCGTTCGCCCCGGCCCAGCTCGGGCCGGTGACCCTGCGCAACCGCATCATCAAGTCAGCGACCTTCGAGGGGCGGACCCCGAAGGGGCTGGTCACCGACGAGTTGATCGACTTCCATCGCCGTTTCGCATCAGGCGGCGTCGGGATGACGACGGTCGCCTACTGCGCCGTCGCTCCGGAAGGTCGTACGGCGCCGGGCCAACTGCAATGGACGGATGAGGCGATGCCGGGGCTACGACGTCTCACCGATGCCATGCACGCGGAGGGCGCTGCCGTCTCCGCGCAGATCGGACACGCCGGTCCGGTGGCGCCACCCAAGGCTCTCCGGATGCCTGCGTTGGCCGCGAGCCGACGGTTCCACCTCACGGGGCTGAACTTCGCCCAGGCGGCGTCCGCAGCAGACATCGTCCGGATAACGCAGGCCCACGTCAATGCGGCCCTCCGCGCAGCGGAGGCGGGATTCGATGCCATCGAGATGCACTTCGGCCACGGCTACCTGATCAGTTCGTTCCTGAGCGAACGGCTCAACCACCGCACCGATTCCTACGGTGGCAGCCTCAGGAACCGGGCCCGGTTCGCACGCGAGACGGCCAGTGCTGTCCGTGATGCGGTGGGGGACCGGATCGCGATCCTGGCGAAGGTCAACATGGACGACGGCGTACCGGGCGGGTTCTGGCTCGCCGAGGCGATCCGGCTGGTCCGCTGGCTGGAGGAGGACGGGTCGCTGGACGCGGTGGTCCTCACGGCCGGGAGCTCTCTGGAGAACCCGCTCTACACGTTCCGTGGGGATGCGCCGCTGAAGGAGTTCGAAGCGGTGATGCCGCAGCCACAGAAGCTCGGCATCAAGATGGTGGGCAAGCACTTCCTGCGCACCTACCCCTACCAGGACACCTATCTGCTCGACCACGCACGCCAGGTTCGCGCGGCGGTCGACCTGCCACTGGTGCTGCTCGGCGGCGTCACCGGGCGGGAGTCGATCGAGCGGGCCATGACGGAGGGGTTCGAGTTCGTCGAGATGGGACGGGCACTGCTCAGCGATCCCGACCTGGTCAACGCCATCCAGGAGGAGGGAGTGGGTCAGTCATTGTGCATCCACTGCAACAAGTGCATGGTCACGATCTATCGGGGTACCCACTGCGTCCTGCGTCCCTGAGACGTGACCAGCCGGGTCCCGGGTTCGTCTTCACCATGGCGCAGCGTCGAGAAGCATCCAGGCCGGGCAGCATTGCCTCGTGCTCCATGACGCGAGCCAGCGCCGGCCCCACTTCGTCATCGTCGAGGATGCGGTAGCCCAGCCGTCGGTAGTAGGGCTCGTTCCACGGCACGTCGCGAAATGTCGTCAACGTCGTTGCCGCGCGGCCGTCACGGCGACCCCAGGCCTCCACGTGGTCGATCAACCGCTGGCCGATGCGACGTCCCGCGTGTTCTGGTGCGACCGAGACCTGAGCGATGTGGGCGTTGTCGTCAAGGACCTCGGCACTGATGTAGCCGGCGACCGCTCCCTCGGTGACGGCCACCCAGGCCCGGCCCGCATCGACCGCGGCAGCCAAGACCTCCGGGTCAGGCTCGTCGCCGGCGACCAGCGGCATCTGGACCGAGTGGAAGAGTTGCCCAGCCTCGATCTCGACCTGGACGAGCCGCGCCACGTCCTCTGCCTTCGCGGAGCGGATGGAGTAGGCGGACATGCGGCCATGCTCGCACCCCTGTCCACCGGTTTTCGCCTGGGCCGCGGCCGCCCCTGCGTCGCGGCGAGGTAACGGCAGGTTGGGGAGATGGAAACATTGCGGAAACATTCTGTCGGTTTTCTGAAACAGGACCTTTGTAGCGTCGTGGCATCGACCAAACGACGATTGCGAGCCAGAACATGACTGCCAACGAAGTCCGCAACGTGGCCATCACCGAGGTCCTCAACCGCTCGGGTGTGGAAACGGCAGAGATCCACCCGCTCAGTGAAACGTGGGCCTGCGACGTCTTCAACCTGGCCAAGATGGAGGAGGCGCTCTCCAAGAACGCCTTCAAGGCCGTGAAGAAGACGGTCCAGACGGGTGAGCCCCTCGACCCGGCCACGGCCGACATCGTTGCCTCCGCCATGAAGCACTGGGCGATGGGCAAGGGCGCGAAGTTCTTCTCGCACGTGTTCTACCCGCTGACCAACATCACCGCGGAGAAGCACGACGGCTTCATCGTCACCAATGCCGACGGCAATGCGATCACCGAGTTCACCGGCAGCCTGCTGATCAAGGGTGAGCCGGACGGCTCGTCGTTCCCCAACGGCAGCTTGCGGATGACCAACGCTGCGCGCGGCTACACCGCGTGGGACCCCACCAGCCCCGCCTACATCATGCAGACCGCCAATGGCGCGACCCTGATGATTCCGAGCGTCTTCATGTCCTGGACCGGTGAGGCGCTCGACAAGAAGATCCCGCTGCTGCGCTCCAACGCGGCGATGGACAAGGCTGCGCGTCGTGTGCTCACCCTGATGGGGGAGACGGACATCGCTCCGCTCAACGCGAGCTGTGGCCCCGAGCAGGAGTACTTCCTGGTCGACCAGCACTTCGCGGCCGCGCGTCCAGACCTGCTGCTCGCTGGTCGCACGCTCTTCGGCGCCGCGCCGGCCAAGGGCCAGGAGTTCGACGACCACTACTTCGGTGCCATCCCCGAGCGCGTGCAGATCTTCATGCAGGCCTTCGAGGACAAGCTCTACCGGCTCGGCATCCCGGCCAAGACCCACCACAACGAGGTGGCTCCGGGCCAGTTCGAGATCGCGCCGTACCACGAGGCCGCCAACGTCGCGGCCGACCACCAGCAGCTGCTGATGACGGTGATGAAGGCGACGGCTGCCGAGCACGGATTCCTCTGCCTGCTGCACGAGAAGCCGTTCGCCGGCATCAACGGCTCCGGCAAGCACGTCAACTGGTCGGTCGGGAACTCCACTCAGGGCAACCTGCTCGATCCCGGCACTTCGCCGGAGCACAACCTCAACTTCCTGCTCTTCTGCGGTGCGGTGATCCGAGGTGTGCACAAGTTCGGCCCGCTGCTGCGCGCCGTCATCGCCACTGCCTCCAACGACCACCGACTGGGCGCCAACGAGGCCCCGCCGGCGATCCTGTCGGTCTACCTCGGTGATCAGCTCGAGGCGGTCTTCGACGACATCAAGAACGGCAAGGTCTCGGTCTCCAGCGACGGTGGCGTGATGGATCTCGGTCTGTCGCAGATCCTCAACTTCAAGCGCGACCCGGGCGACCGCAACCGCACCTCGCCGTTCGCCTTCACCGGCAACCGTTTCGAGTTCCGGGCGGTCGGTTCCTCGCAGTCCGTCTCCGGGCCGCTCGTCGCGATGAACACGATGCTCGCCGACTCGCTCGGCTGGATCGCGGACAAGCTCGAGGCCGAGCTCGCCGCTGGAAACAGCAAGGTCAAGGCGGTCGCCACGGTGCTGCAGGAGCTCATGCAACTGCACGGCAACGCGATCTTCGGCGGCGACGGTTACTCCGCCGAGTGGCACGAAGCGGCGGTCACCGAACGCGGCCTGCGCAACCTGCCGACCAGCGCCGACGCCCTGCCGGTCTTCACCGAGCCCGAGGTGGTGGAGCTCTTCGAGTCCACCGACGTACTGTCGGCCGTGGAGCTCAACGCTCGTTACGAGGTGTACGCCGAGCAGTACATCAACTCGATCGCTGTCGAGGCCAAGCTGGTGATCGATCTGGCCAAGACGGTCATCTACCCGGCCGCACTGAAGTACGTCGCCGACCTCGCCCACACCTACACCGCCGTGGAGGCGCTGGGTGCGTCGTTCGACACCGGTCAGGTCAAGGTCATCACGGAGAACATGAACCGGCTGCTGGAAACGGTTGCCGAGCTGGCGACGGAACTGGACCGCCACGACTTCGCTGACACGAAGGCGCACATGGCGCACTCCGCCACCACCATCCGTGCGCTGATGGACCAGGCCCGCGTCCACGCGGACGCCCTCGAGTGCGAGGTGGATGACGCGGCCTGGCCGTTGCCGAAGTACCGCGAGATGCTGTTCATCAAGTAGGAGTCCAGCGCCTCGACGCCCTGCCGTCGAACCGCGAGGTTCGGCGGCAGGGTGTTCTCGCTCTCCGGCGGGGCCAGCTCGAGCGCCGGGCGTGCGGTCCTGGGCCATCCGGTCCCCGACGCTATGATTTTCGACATGGATGTGCCTCGAAGTACCAACCGTTCACCCGCGATCGCGGTTGGGGGTGAACGGGCCTGATGGACACCCAGACCTTTATCAACTTCGGACTGGTGCTGCTTTTCGTCCTGGTGGGGGCGTTTTCGCCGCGACGGAGTTGGCGCTCGTCTCCCTGCGCCAGAGCCAGCTCACTGCGCTGGAGCGGAAGGGCTCTCGTGGCGCCCGCGTGGCATCGGTTGCGCGCAACCCCAACCGGTTCCTCGCGGCGGTTCAGATCGGCGTGACGGTTGCCGGGTTCCTGTCGGCAGCGTACGGCGGTGCGACGCTCGCGCCCGATCTCGCGCCGTACCTCGAGCAGCTCGGCCTCGGGGAGTCGGCTGCCGCGACGACAGCGCTGGTCCTGCTCACGCTCTTCATCGCCTACCTGTCGCTGGTGCTGGGTGAACTGGTGCCCAAGCGGCTTGCCCTGCAGAGAGCCGCAGGGGTCTCACTCACGGTGGCACCCGTTCTGGACCGGTTCGCTTCCCTGATGCGGCCGGTGATCTGGTTGCTTTCGGTGTCGACCAACGCCGTCCTCCGGCTCCTCGGCGGCGATCCGCACGCCAGCAGCGAACAACTCTCCGAAGAAGAGCTGCGCGAGATCGTCTCGACACATGAGGACCTTGACGAGCAGGAACGCCGCATCCTCCGCGATGTCTTCACCGCCACGGAGACGAGCCTGAAGGAAGTCATGCGCCCCCGCGGTGACGTGGCCTTTCTCCCTGGTGACCTGCCGGTCACCGCCGCCGCAGAGCGGGTGCAGGAACTGTCGTACTCCCGGTACCCGGTGACCGGAGACGGCTTCGACGACGTCATTGGCTTCCTCCACGTCCGTGACCTGCTCGGTGTCGACGCCACGGATGATCGCTGTGTTGGCGATCTCTGCCGGCCGGTCCTCGCGCTCCCCGGCAGCAACCGCGTTCTGCCGTCGGTGGCGACCATGCGAGAGGACGGCACCCATCTCGCCATCGTCGTGGACGAGTACGGCGGGACCGACGGCATCGTCACACTCGAGGACCTCCTCGAGGAACTCGTCGGCGACATCCGTGACGAGTACGACGACGCCGAGACCCGTACGAGCGACGACCTGGGCAACCTTGATGGCGGTGCGACGTTGGAGGAGTTCGCCGAGATCACCGGCATGGAACTCGAAGACGGTGGCTACGAGACCATCGCCGGCTACATCATCGCTCAGCTCGGCCGCATCGCGCAGACAGGCGACGTCGTCGAGATCGCTGGCGGCCGGCTCGTCGTCACCGCAATCACCGGGACGCGGATAACCAACGTGGCGTTCGAGCCTCGCCCCTCCGCAGCGAGCGAATCAGCAGACTGAGAGAGCTCCAGCGAGAACCTCCACGCGACGGGGTGTGGGGCCGTGATCCATCCCTTGCAGTCGAAACACACGTCCAACTCAGCTGTTTACACATTACGATCGTAATGTATAAGATCGCGGCATGCCGAAGCGTGTAGATCACCAAGAGCGGCGAGAACACATCGCCATGGCGTTGATGCGTGTGGCTGCGGCTCAGGGCCTGGAGTCGGTGAGCGTGCGCCACGTCGCCTCCGAGGCCGGCGTGACCACCGGCATGGTTCAGCACTATTTCCCGTCAAAGGACGCGATGATGCAGTTTGCGATGGACACCGCGAGCGCCGGCTTCGAGCAGCGGATCACCGTGGCGGTCGACGCGCTCGGCGAAGGACCCTCGGCGAGAGATCTCGTCGGCGCGGTCCTCACCACTTTGATGCGGACGAGCGACCCCGGTGTGGCCGGCGACGGCCGAGTGGCTCTCGCCTTCATGGCGTACGCCGCGTCAAGACCGACCGTCGCAGCGGGTCTCGAGCGCAGTAACGCAGCGCTGCGAGACTTCATCGCAAGCCAGGTCCGGATCGCCATCTCCGAAGGACTGGCGCCGGCGTCGCTCGATCCCGAGTCGGCGGCCGTGACCCTCACGGCCTTGACCGACGGCCTTGCGGTGCAGATGCTCAGCAGCAATCTCTCCCTCGAGACGGCGACAGCCGTCCTCGAAGCCCAGCTCGACCGGACCTTCACCTCCGAGCATCCCCGTCAGGAAAGTCCATGAACCTGCGGCAGGTGCTCATCCGCACACGCGACGAGATCGGACAGGAGCTGGCGCTCTACCGGTCGCTGGCCCGATGGATCGCGCGTCGGCCGGACGTTCCGACCGACGCTGCCGCAATCGGCTACGCCCAGCTGTCGGCTCCCATGCTGTGGCTGTGGATCTTCGGCTCAGCGACCGAAGTCGTCGTTGTCGAGGTCGTGCTGCGGAGCATCGAAGCCCGCTGGGCCGAGATCGTCCGGCTGCCCGTGCTCATCCTCGGCATCTGGGGCGTGCTCTGGATGCTCGGCCAGCTCGCGGCTTACAAGGTCCGGCCCCATCTCCTCACCGCCGACCACCTGCTGATCCGCAATGGCTCCCGCACCCGGGTTGTCGTGCCTCTCGATTCGATCGCCAGCCTGCGGGCCGCCGGGCACGACTACCCGGGTGTGGTGAAGTCGCTCCACCACGCGGACGACCTGCTACTCGTCGGCGTCAACCTGCGCACCAACCTCGAACTCGTCCTCGACCGCCCCATCGCTCTCGATACCTCGCAGGGCACGAAGACCGCCGAACGAGTCGGACTCTGGGTGGATGACCCGCGCGCCGCCACGACACAACTAAGGGCCGGGACCGCCCGCGGCACCTGACGCCCACCCGGAACCGACGGAGGCGGCCCGACGGCGTCCACATTCTCGGCTTCAGTTGGCCGCAGTGGGGCCGAAGGCGAACGAAACGGCGGCTGATGCTGGAAGACGTCAGAAGACGTTCCGCAGTGCAGCCGCCGCTTTCGGGCGCTACGGGCAGTGGTCGGTGGTCTCGACAGGCTCGACCACCGTTTGTTGCTCAGATGTCGTAATAGAGCTCGAACTCGTGCGGGTGCGGGCGCTGCTGCACCGGCAGGATCTCGTTCTGGCGCTTGTAGTCGACCCAGGTCTCGATCAGGTCAGGGGTGAAGACGTTGCCGCGGGTGAGGTAGTCGTGGTCCTCCTCGAGCGCGATCATCACGTCTTCGAGGCGGGTCGGGACCTGCTCGATCTCGGCCATCTCCTCCGGCGGGAGCTCGTAGATGTCCTTGTCGATCGGCGCCGGCGGCTCGATCTTGTTCTGGATGCCGTCGATGCCGGCCAGCAGCAGTGCCGAGAAGGCGAGGTACGGGTTGGCCGATGGGTCAGGGCAGCGGAACTCGACGCGCTTGGCCTTCGGGTTCGCGCCGGTGATCGGGATGCGCATGCAGGCCGACCGGTTGCGCTGCGAGTAGACCAGCGAGATCGGGGCTTCGAAGCCGGGCACCAAACGGTGGTAGGAGTTAACCGTCGGGTTGGTGAAGGCCAACAGCGACGGGGCGTGCTTGAGGACTCCGCCGATGTAGTGACGCGCCATGTCGGACAGGCCCGCATAGCCGGTCTCGTCGTAGAACAGCGCCTCGCCGTCCTTCCAGATCGACTGGTGCACGTGCATGCCCGAGCCGTTGTCGCCGAAGATCGGCTTCGGCATGAAGGTTGCGGTCTTGCCGTTGCGCCACGCCGTGTTCTTGATGATGTACTTGAACTTCATCACGTCGTCGGCCGACCTGAGCAGTTCGTCGAACCGGTAGTTGATCTCGGCCTGGCCGGCGGTGCCGACCTCGGAGTGGGCGCGCTCGACCTGCAGGCCGACCTTCTCCAGCTCGACGACCATCTCGTCACGCAGCTCGCCGAAGTGGTCGTACGGCGCCACCGGGAAGTAGCCGCCCTTGTACTTGACCTTGTAACCGCGGTTCGGGTTGTCCGAGGTGCCGGCCACGCCCGAGTTCCAGGCGCCCGCCTCGGAGTCGATGTGGTAGAAGCCGGCGTTTGCCGAGGTCTCGAAACGCACCGAGTCGAAGACGTAGAACTCAGCTTCGGGAGCGAAGTAGGCCTTGTCACCGATACCGGTGCTGGCCATGTAGGCCATCGCCTTGCGGGCGATGTTGCGTGGGTCGCGGGAGTAGGCCTCGCCCGTGATCGGGTCGTGGATGAAGAAGTTGACGACCAGCGTCTTGGCCACCCGGAACGGGTCGAGGTAGGCGGTGGTGACGTCGGGGAAGAGCGACATGTCGGACTCGTGGATGGCCTGGAAGCCACGGATGGAGGAGCCGTCGAAGCTCAGTCCGTCGGTGAAGACGGACTCGTCGAAGGAAGAGACGGGCACGGTGAAGTGCTGCATCACGCCGGGCAGGTCGCAGAAACGGACGTCGATCATCTCGACGTTCTCGTCCTTGACGTAACGGAACAGCTCGTCGCTGTTGGCGAACATTTCGTCCTCCTAGGTCCGGCGACACGGGCGCGCAGGTCCGGACCAGATTCAGTGCGGATGGAGATTCCCGATGCGACTCTGCACCAGAAGCTGGGGCCCAACTCAAGCATCGGGCCGTTTCTTGACCGTATCTGGTTTGTTTCGGACGTGTAACACCGGTCCGCAGGTGGTCGCCGTCACAACTGTAGGGTTTCGGACGTGGAACAGACCGCCTCCTGGGCGCAACGCGTGCTCGCTCTCCTTGTCGATTGGGGCGTCTCGACGCTCGCCGTCATCGCTGTCATCGGGCCGGGAGGTTGGCTTGAGAACGACATGGCGAACTTCTACGTGCTGGGCGTCTTCGTGTTCGAGGCCACGGTGCTGACCGCCCTGATGGGCGGCTCGTTCGGCAAGCTGGTGCTGCGGCTGCGCGTCGTACGTTTTGACGCCTCGGGCCGCCCGGTGGGCCTGCTTCACTGCCTGCTGCGTCAGGTGATGGTTGCGCTGGTGATCCCGCCACTCGTCTACCGGCCCGACGGCCGGGGCTTGCACGACATCGTCGCCGGCACCGTCACCATGACGCTCCGCTCGCTGCAGCGTCCATCGACCTGAGCACTTCCTGAGATTCCCACCGGCGGGGTTTCCTTCAGGTTCCCTTGGTTATGTTGACAGGCATGCGAACCAACATCAGCCGCCGTTTCGCCGCCGCCGTCATCGTGCCGGTTGCGCTCGTGGGCCTCGCGGCCTGCAATGACGACGACAAGAAGTCCGACTCCGACAAGCCCAAGCAGGAGACCTCCCAGGAGGTGACCAACGAGGGCGACAGCACCGACGGTGCCGACACCTCCAACTCGTCGGCCGAGCAGGTCGGCAACGACGACTTCGCCAAGCTCGTCGCCGACGGGGTGGACGAGACCACCACCGCGAAGATGACGATGGAGATCACCGTCGGCGGCGTCGCCACGACCGCCGAGGGCGTCATGGACTACACGGGTGATCAGCCGGCCACCCAGCTCACGATGACCGTTCCTGGTGCTCCCAACGGCGGAGAGATGGAGGTCATCCTCGTTGACGGCGTCATGTACATGACGATGCCGATCGAAGGCCAGAGCGGCTACATGAAGATCGACCCGAAGGCCAACCCGGAGCTGGCCGAGCAGATGGAGGGTCTTGGCGGCTTCGACATGGCCAGCATGACCAAGGCCTTCACCGAAGGCCTCGAAGACGTGAAGACGGTCGGCACCGAGGACATCGACGGCGTCTCCACCACCCACTACACGGTGACCGTCAGCACCGACGCCGCGACGGGCATGCTCAGCGGCCTTCAGGGCGCGGAAGGTGTGGAGCTCCCCGAGAGCCTCACCTATGACATCTGGCTCGACGAGCAGGGGCGCATCGCGCAGATGGAGGCCGACCTCGACGCCCAGGGCACGATGAAGATGAACGTGTTCGACTACGGCGCCGACGTCTCCATTAAGGCTCCGCCGGCCGACCAGGTGCAGGACATGTCCGACATGATGGGCGGCTCCGCGCCCACCGAGTGATCTGTGGTTCCTGACCCGCTACGGGGTCGGCTCCTCCGGGAGCCGGCCCCGTTCGGCTTGTCCGGGGTTTGCCGAGGTGAGCTGGCGGGGAACATCCCACCATGGGTTCTTCCGTACGCCGTTCCTCGGCCGCCGCGGTCGCTGCGCTGTTGACGATCACGTTGGCCGCATGCAGCGACGACGACGCCACGAGCGACGACTCGCCGTCCGCCTCGCCGTCTGCCACGGCGTCCACGGGCGCGACTGATCCGACCGGTGACAGCACCGGCTCCGTCGACGAGCCGGGAGAGCCGGGAGAAGGCCCGGACTCGGGTCTGCCGACCGGTGACGACCTCGACCTGGCCGAGTTCGTCACCCTCGTCCGCGCTGGCATGGAGAGCGTGACCACCGCCGACGTCAAGGTCGTCGTCGACTTCGACGACGAGGGTGGCGACGGCAGCGGGGTGCTCGACGTGACGGGTGAGCGCGATGCGTTGCAGCTGAACCTGTCCGACAAGGGGAGCGACGAGACGGCGAGCTTCTACTTCATCGACGGTGTCGTCTTCCTCAAGGAGGATGCCGAGTCGAACGACAAGTTCATCCGGCTCGAGCCCGAACTCCACGACGGGCTCAACTTCTATGCGCTCTTCCACCCTCACCAGCTGACCGACTTCTTCCTGCGCGAGGCACGGGGCGTGGAACACCTGGGCGCCGAGCAGGTGGGCGGGACCGACGTCCAGCACTACCGGTTGTCGGTGGATCCGCAGGCCTTCGGCAAGCTCTTCGGAGGGATCATGCCCAGCGACGAGCTGCCCGAGAGCACTATCCAGCACCTGTGGCTCGACCCTCAGGGACGTCTGGCCAAGTCACGTGTGGAGATGGCTGAGGGCGACGACGAGTACGTCATCGAGACGGAGCTCACCGGATTCGGCGATGCGCCCGTCGTCGAGGAGCCCCCGGCCTCCGAGGTGGACGACCTGTCGCAACACGGGGAGTAGCCCGGCACACCCACCCGAAGAGGTGGGCAGGGAACTGATCGGGGTGACTACTTCCCGCGCAGGTTGCCGCGGTGGCCCTTCATGCTGGTCGGCATCGGGCCCTTGGGCACGGGGATGTTGGAGCGGTTGGCGTCGAGCGCCTTCAACCGGAAGAGCACGTCGGTCATGTGGGCGCCCTTGACGGTCTTGCCCAGCTTGGTGACGTGCTTGACGAGCTTCGGCAGGGGCACCTGGCCCTCGCCGTCACCGCAGATGACCTCATGGATGGGGGTGTCGGCGACGACGCGCTCGTGCTTGCGACGCTCGGTCGCCAGCAGGTTCTTCACCCGCGTCGGCGAGCCCTCGCCAACCAGGACGATCCCGGGCGGGCCGACGACCCGGTGGACGACGTCCTGCTGCTTGGTGAAGGCGACCGCGGAGTCCACCTTCCAACCACGACGCAGCATGCTCAGCGCAGCTGCTGCCGCACCGCGCTGCCCGTCCATCTGTCGGTAGGCAGCGTTCTGTGCACGCCGTCCGAAGATGATCATCATGACGAGCAGGCCGATCAGCAGGCCACCGATGACGGGGAAGAGCCAGATCGGGCCGGGCAGGAACGAGAAGAGCAGGAAGCCCAGCCCGGCACCGAGGATGAAGCCACCCAGCATCCACAGACCGATCCTGGTGTCGGTCTTTCGGGCCATCCGGTAGGTCTGGACGAGCTGTGCGCGTCGACCGGTCTTCTCAGGGGTGGGCGTGGACATCTGCCTGCTCTCTGGATTGTGCTGGAACTGTGCTGAGTGGCTGAGCTGAGGGGCGGCGTACGTCAGGCCTGGGCGGCGGCCGTCTGCCGGAATTCCTGGGCCTGACGGTACAGCCGACCAGCGCGGTAGGACGAACGGACGAGGGGGCCGGAGAGGACACCTGAGAAGCCGATCTCCTCGGCCTCCGCGGCGAGCTCGACGAATTCCTCGGGCTTGACCCAACGCTCCACGGGGTGGTGGCGCAGGCTGGGCCGCAGGTACTGGGTGACCGTGATCAACTCGCAGCCGGCCTCGTGGAGGTCACGCAGGGCCTGGGAGACCTCCTCGCGGGTCTCGCCCATGCCCAGGATCAGGTTGGACTTGGTGACCAGGCCGAATGCGCGGGCCTGGGTGATCACGTCGAGGGAGCGCTCGTAGCGGAAGGCCGGTCGGATCCGCTTGAAGATGCGGGGCACCGTCTCCACGTTGTGGGCCAGCACCTCGGGGCGGGACTCGAAGACCTCAGCCAGGAGGTCGGGCTCGCCGTTGAAGTCGGGGATGAGGTTCTCCACGCCGGTGCCGGGGTTGAGCTCGTGGATCACCCGCACGGTCTCGGCATAGAGCCAGGCGCCCCCGTCGGGCAGGTCGTCGCGAGCGACGCCGGTGATGGTGGCGTACTTCAACTGCATCTTCTGGACCGACTCGGCCACACGGCGGGGCTCGTCGCGGTCGAGCGGCTGCGGCTTGCCGGTGTCGATCTGGCAGAAGTCGCAGCGGCGGGTGCACTGGTCGCCGCCGATGAGGAAGGTGGCCTCGCGGTCCTCCCAGCATTCGTAGATGTTGGGACACCCCGCTTCCTGGCACACCGTGTGGAGTCCCTCGGACTTCACCAGGTGCTGGAGGGCCTTGTATTCCGGGCCCATCTTGGCGCGAGTCTTGATCCACTCCGGCTTCCGCTCGATCGGGGTCTCCGAGTTGCGGACTTCCAGGCGGAGGAGCTTGCGCCCGCCGGGGGCGGTGGGGGACTGGTCAGCAGGGGTGTGCGTCACGGCGCCCACTTTACGCCCGCCGCCCCAGCCTCCGCCCGGCCGGTCCATCACGAGGTCAGGGGATGTCGCGACGCCTGAAAACGGTCAGGGAGACGGCGCACAGCGCAGCGACGACGGTGCCGACGTACGCCAGTCCCTGCCCGAGGCCGATCTGACGGTCCTCGTAGCACCAGCCACTCATGTCTCCGGGCGGGCACGGGACCTCCGCGCTGTAGTGGAACCCGTGCAGGATCACCGCTAGCACGTTGTGGGCAGGGTTCAGGTTGCCGTCGAATCCGAGCACCGCCAGCAGCATCCCGCCGACCAGGGCCACCCCGAAGACGATGCCGAGCGTGGCAACCGTGCTGCGGAAGAGCATCGTCAGGGCATAGCCCAGCAGTGCGGCAAGGGCGGCGATGAATGAGGCACGCAGCGCCATCGCCAGGCAGTCGCGGAGCAGGCCGCCGCCGTGGGGCAGGCCGCGAGATGAGGCGAGCGTGTCGAGGGCCAGCCAGAAGCCGCCGAGCACCACGAGCGAGACCACGAACGCGGTGCCGGTCACCACGATCGCCTTGCCGGCCCAGACCCGGCCGCGGCGAGGTTCGAAGAGCACTTGGTTGCTGACGGAGCCGCTGGCCCAGTCATGCCCGGTGAAGGTCGTTCCGACCAGCATCAGGAGCATCGTCAGGACCATCGCGACGGCGAGTCCGCTGCCTTCGTCGCGCACCGACGCCAGGTCGAGTTGCGGGCTCCACAGGTACCAGTCGAGCGTCGGCTCGATCACGTCGCGGCAGGCCGACTCGGCTTCCTCAGCCGGAAGATTGGCCGGCAGACCCCAGGAACCGGGGGCCTCGACGCAGTCGCGGACGTCGCGCTCGTACCTCCCGTTCTCGAGCTCTCGTTCGAGTTCGGCTCGCGCGGCCGCGACCTCGTCGTCGGATGCCGGCCGGGTGTCGATGGCCTCCGCGATGCCGATGACGAGGGGAATCGCGACGCACGCAGCCAGCAGCAGTACGACGGCCCGGCGGTGCAGCAATCTGCGGAGCTCGACGCGGACCAGGCGCAGCAGGCCCTTCACGAGTCGGCTCCCAGCTTCTCGGTGGCGGTCAGCTCGAGGAAGAAGGTCTCCAGATCCGGCCGCAGCGGTGTCAGCTCGGACAGCCAGACGTCGGCATCGGCGAGGCTGCGGGTGATGGCCGTGGCGTCCTCGACCTCGACGCGGATCGCGTCGTCGTACAGGCTGGCCTCGAGGCCAGCCCGGGTGAGTACGTCGAGCGCCCGCGTCCGGTCGGCGACGACCACGCGGTGGGCCGTGTTGGCGCCGAGCAGGTCCGTGACCTGCCCCGAAGCCAGCAACTTGCCATTGCCGATGATCGTTGCGGCGGTGCAGACCTGCTGCACCTCGGCCAGGATGTGCGAGCTCAGCAGGACCGTCACCCCTGACGCACCGAGGTCGCGGATGGTCTCGCGGATCTCCCTGATGCCGGCGGGATCCAGGCCGTTGGTGGGCTCGTCGAGGATCAGGAGAGCGGGATCCTTGAGCAACGTCGCGGCGATCGCCAGGCGTTGCTTCATCCCGAGTGAGTAGGACTTGTAGCGGTCCTGGTCGCGTCCCGTCAGATTGACGGTCTCGATGGCCCGGGCGACGCGGGTGCGCGGAGCTCCGATCGCATCCGCCAGGAGCTCGAGGTTGAGGCGGCCGGAGAAGTTGGGACTGAACTTGGGCGACTCGACCACGGCCCCGACCCGGCCGATCACCGCCGGCAGTTCGTCGGGCACGGGGGCGCCGAACAGCCGCATCGTGCCGTCGGTCGGTCGGGCGAGCCCCAGCAGCATCCGAATGGTGGTGGTCTTGCCCGACCCGTTCGGTCCGAGGAAGCCGTGCACTCCGCCTGCTGGCACCGCCAGGTCCAGGTTCTGGACCGCGACGCGCAGACCACCCTTGCGGGTGCGGAACTCCTTGCGAAGTCCCTGGGTCTCGATGATGAGCTCACTCAAGGTCGTGGATCCCCATGTTCGGTGGGAGAGGTGGGGGATCCTTGCAGCAGTGGGCACGAAACGCCGCGTGGGCTCGCCGATCGGAGCTCACGTCATCCGTTCGGGTCAGGCACCTTCAGGCGCTGCTGCCCGGGGTCACCAAGGTGATTCGCGGCGGCTCAGGACGGGGCTCGTAGTCGGGAGTGGCGACGTACGGCTGCCACGCGAGGAGCTCGGTGAGGTGCTTCTCGACCGAGGGGAGCACGCCGCCGATGGTGACGTCGCGGCCGAGCTCGACGGACAGTGAGGTGACGCCGGCGTCGGAGATGCCGCACGGCACGAAGCGGTCGTACCAACCGAGGTCGACGTCGCAGTTGAGGGAGAAGCCGTGCATGGTGACACCGCCGCTGACCCGGATGCCGATCGCTGCGATCTTGCGTTCGGGACCGTCGTGGTCTGCCTGCAACCAGACGCCGCTGCGCCCGGGCACCCGCGCGGTGGGCACGCCGAGGTCGCCGCAGGCACGGATCAGCGCCTCCTCGACGCGGCGCACGTAGTCGACGACCTTGACGTGGTCGGGGAGCTTGACGATCGGGTAGCCCACCAGCTGGCCGGGGCCGTGGAAGGTGATCTTGCCGCCGCGGTCGACCTCGATGACCTCCGCGCCACCTGGGTCGAGCGGGAACTCGTGCGGGTCGGTGCGCTTGCCGGCGGTGAAGACCGGCGGGTGCTCCAGGAGCAGCACGCGGTCATCGCCTCCAGCAACGACTTCGGTGTGGTGGCGCCGCTGCACGTCCCAGGCCTCGAGGTAGGGGACGGCTTCAGCGCCGAGTCCGGCAATGGTGAAGTCAAGGCTCACGGCACCGAGCCTACGCCGGGCCTGTGGAGGACCGGATGCGGGCCGGGCCGGTCCGGCGCACAGTGGAGCCATGCGTGTCGATGACAGGTCCGGTGTGGTCGCGGTGGTGGTCACTGTCGTCACGCTCGTCCTGTGCTTCGGGACGGTGGCGTGGGTGGCGCTGTCCGAGCACGACGACCTCCCACGTGCCGACGCCGGTGTGTCACGGTCGGCGAGCAGGGACGTGTCGCGCTCCGCGACGGAGCCTGCGGCGCTGCGCGTCTACCGGGCGTGGCAGCGCCGCCGGGAGGCCGCATGGGCACTCGGCGACCCGCGCTCCTCCGGGCGCTGTACGTCGACCCTCGGGCCGCCCGCGCCGACGTCGGGTTGCTGCGCACCTGGCTGGGGCGCGGTATGAGCGGCGTGGTGATGTCGCACCAACTGTTGGCCTACGAGGTGCAGGTCGATCGCGACGACCGGGTCCGGCTCCGGGTCACCCAGCGACTGGCGTGGGCGGTGGCCACCAGCAACGGTGCGGCCCGGAAGCTGCCCCACGACGGGGCCCAGGTGCAGGAGGTCGTGCTGCGCAAGGTCGGGGAGGAGTGGCTGGTGGTGAGAGTTCGCTCGGTCCCACCGGAGGAGCCCGTCAGTCAGCTGCGCTGAGCCCGGTGGCGATGACGTCGCGCACGTCGGTGTCGTGGAACTCGTAGCCGGACTGCAGCAGCGCCGACGGGACGGCGCGGATCGAGCCCAGCACCTCCGGCGCCATGCGACCGGCAGCGATCTTGACGAGTGGTGCGGGGGCCACGAGGAGTGACGGGCGGTGCACGGCATCGGCCAGTGCCCTGGTGAACTCCGCGCTGGTGGCGGTCTCGGGACAGCAGAGATTCACCGGACCCGACACCGGTGCGGTGGTCAGGTGGGTGACCGCACCCACCCAGTCCCGCCGGGAGATCACCGGGAAGAACTGCTGTCCCCGCCCGATCCGGGTGGCCAGACCGAGCCTCGCGCTGAGGGTCAGCTGCTTGAGGGGCGCCGAACTCCGGTGGAGCACCGGAGCCGTCCTCAGCACCACGACACGAGCCCCGGCCTCGAGTGCCGGGGTGGTCGCTTCCTGCCACACCCGGGTCACGCGGGTGAGGAAGGCATCGCCGCGAGACGCCGCGGATTCATCGAGGCGCTGATCCCCGTGGTCGCCGTACCAGGAGATGCCGTTGCCGGCGAGCATCGCGGGTGCTGCGCCGGAGTCGTGGGCGCGGGCGATCGAGGTGGCGAGCACCCGGGTGGTCACCACCCGGCTCTCCTCGAGGGCCGTGGCCCACCGTCGTGAGTGCGGATTGCCCATCGTCGGCGCGCCGGCCAGGTTGACCACCACGTCGGCGGAGTCGACCACGCTCTGGTCGACCTGCCCGGCGTACGGGTCCCACCGCGACTCGCCCGTGCGGGCCTCGCGACGGACCAGTCGGGTGACCTCGTGGCCGGCAAATGCCAAGCGGCGGGAGAGCGCAGTCCCGAGGACTCCGCTGGCTCCCGCCACCACGACATGCATCAGCTCAGACCTCGAAGGCTCCGGTCTCCAACCGCTGCTTCACGTCCTGGAGGAAGCGGGCGGCGTCGGCGCCGTCCACGATCCGGTGGTCGTAGGTCAGCGAGAGGTAGGCCATCTGGCGCACGGCGATGGTCTCGCCGAGGTTGGGGTCGTCGATGACGACCGGGCGCTTCACGACGGTGCCGGTGCCGAGGATCGCGACCTGCGGCTGGTTGATGATCGGCGTGTCGAAGAGTGCCCCCACACTGCCGGTGTTGGTCAGCGTGAACGTGCCACCGGAGAGCTCGTCGGGCACCACCTTGTTGTTGCGGGTCCGGTCGGCGAGATCTGCGATCTTGCGCGCCAGACCGGCGACGTTGAGGTCACCGGCGTTGTGGATCACCGGGCTCAGCAGACCGCGCTCGGTGTCGACCGCGATGGCGAGGTGCTCGGCGTCGAAGTAGGTGATCTCACCCTTCTCCTCGTCGACCTGGGCGTTGAGCGCCGGGTGCTGCTTCAGCGCGTCGATGGTGGCCCGGGCGAAGAACGGGAAGTAGCTCAGCTTCACGCCCTCACGAGCGTGGAACTCGGCCTTCACCTGGTCGCGGAGGCGGCCGATGTTGGTGACATCGACCTCCACGACCTGGGTCAGCTGGGCCGAGATCTGCAGCGAGTCGACCATGCGCTTGGCGATCACCTTGCGCAGGCGGGTCATCTTCTCGGTCTTGCCGCGCAGCGGGGACGGGGTGACCGGCGCGGCCTTCTCGGCCGCCGGGGCACTCGCTGCGGCCGGAGCAGCCGGTGCGGTCTCCTTGGCCTTCGCTGCATCGAGCACGTCCTGCTTGCGGACCCGACCGCCGACTCCGGTGCCGGTGACGGCGGCAAGGTCGACACCGTGCTGGTTGGCCAGCTTGCGCACCAGCGGAGTGACGTAGCCGGTGTCGCTGACCTGGTTGCTCGGCGCCTCCGGTGCCTTCTCGGCGGGGGCTTCCGGAGCCTCGGCCTTCTCGGGCTCGGGTTCGGGCTTCTTCTCGGGCTCCGGCTCGGGCTCGGGCTTCTTCTCGGGCTCTGCCTTCTTCTCCGGCTCCGGTTCCGGCTCGGGCTTCTTCTCGGCCGGAGCCGCGCCCTTGTCACCGATGATCGCGAGCTCGGCCCCGACCTCGACGGTCTCGTCCTCGGCGACCTTGACCTCGAGCAAGGTGCCGGCGACGGGTGAGGGGATCTCGGTGTCGACCTTGTCGGTGGAGACCTCGAGCAACGGCTCGTCGACGGCCACCTCATCACCGACCTGCTTGAGCCAGCGAGTGACGGTGCCTTCGGTGACCGACTCACCCAGGGCAGGCAGGGTCACGGACGTGCCGGAGCTCGAGCCACCGGAGGCGGCGGGCTGGGCCGGCTCCTCGGAAGGAGCAGACTCCTCCTCAGCGGGCTCGTCAGCCGGTGCAGGGTCCTCCGTGGGCTCCTCCTCGGTCGGAGCCGACTCCTCTTCGGCCGGAGCAGCGGCCTCGCTGCCGCCCTCGCCCTCCTCGCCGATGATGGCGAGCACGGCGCCGACCTCGACGGTGTCGTCCTCGTTGGCGCGAATCTCGAGGAGCACGCCGCCGACCGGCGACGGGATCTCCGTGTCGACCTTGTCGGTGGAGACCTCCAGCAGCGGCTCGTCGACGGCAATCGTGTCACCCACCTGCTTGAGCCATCGGGTGACGGTGCCCTCGGTGACGGATTCGCCAAGTGCGGGGAGAGTGACTTCGCTGGCCATGAATGTCCTTCTGCAACGGGATGGTGACGGGTCTTGGTCTATCAGGTGTGAGCGTGGAGCGGTTTGCCGGCCAGCGCCATGTGGGCCTCGCCGAGTGCTTCGTGCTGGGTGGGATGCGCGTGCACCAACGGTGCCACGTCCTCGGCGTGCGCTTCCCAGCTGGTGATCAATTGGGCCTCGCCGATGAGTTCCCCTGCGCGAGCCCCGACCACGTGGACGCCCACGACAGGCCCCTCGCGTCGGCGTACGAGCTTCACGAAGCCCTGGGTGCGCAGGATCTGGCTCTTGCCGTTGCCGGCGAGGTCGTAGGTCAGGCTCTCCACCTGATCGGCGCCGTACTCGGCCTCGGCCGCGGCCTGGCTGAGCCCCACGGAGGCGACTTCGGGGTCGCTGTAGGTGACGCGCGGGATGTTGGCCTCGGCGATCGGTGCGGGGAGAGGCCCGCGATCTCCTCGGCCACGAAGATGCCCTGCTGGAAGCCGCGGTGAGCGAGCTGCAGGCCGGGGACGATGTCGCCGACGGCGAAGATGCCGGGCACGTTGGTGCGGCAACGGCTGTCGGCGGTGACGAAGCCACGGTCGGTGGCCACGCCGGCCTCCGCGAGCCCGATGTCCTCCGTGGAGGGCGCACGTCCCACTGCGACGAGGAGTACGTCGGCCTCGAGCGTCTGGTCGCCGGCCGTCACCTTGACGCCGGACTCGGTGAGCTCGACGGCCTGGAAGCGGGTGCTGGTGAGGCTGCGGATGCCGCGCTTGCGGAAGGTGCGCTCGACCAGCTTCGAGGACGCCTCGTCCTCGGCCGCGAGGAGGCGCGGCAGTGCCTCGATGATCGTGACCTCGGCTCCGAACGAACGCCACACGCTGGCGAACTCGGCACCGATCACCCCGCCGCCGAGCACGACGACGGAGGCGGGCACCCGGTCGAGTCGCAGCGCCTGCTCGGAGTCCAACACCCGCTCGCCGTCGATCTGGAGACCGGGCAGGCCTCGACTGTGGGAACCGGTGGCCAGCACGATCGCCGGGGCGGTGAGGGTGGTGCCGTCGACCTCGACCGTGGTGGGCGACGTGAGCCGGCCGCGGCCACGCACGACCGTGATGCCCCGTGCCTTCACGAGCCCTTCGAGGCCCTTGAAGAGACGCGAGACGACACCGTCCTTGTAGGCGTGCACGCCGGCCATGTCGATGCCGTCGAAGCGGGCACGCACGCCGAACGTGGCCGCCTCGCGGGTGGCGTCAGCGACCTCGGCTGCGTGAAGCAGTGCCTTCGTCGGGATGCATCCCACGTGCAGGCACGTGCCGCCGACCTTGTCGGCCTCGATGAGCACGACGGTGAGCCCGAGTTGGGCAGCACGCAGGGCGCACGAGTAGCCGCCCGAGCCGGCACCGAGCACGATCAGGTCAGGGAGGCTCCCGGCTTCTCGCCGGCGACTCCATCCTCCGCTCCGTGGGGCACGGCACCATCTTTGCACTACGGCGGTCGGCGACGTCCACCACATCCCATGCGTCACACTTGGGGACATGGGAATGTTCGACAGATTTCGGCGTGGTGGCATGCGGCGCCCGCAGGGTGACGCTGCACGCACCGGATCGACCACCGTGCGCGGCTCCGACTCGGCCGATGAGAAGCACCTGCTGGAGTTCGTGACGTCGCGCCGCGGCGTCGAGGGTTTCGTGGAGCCGCGCACCGCCGTCTCCGACGTGACACTGCTGCTCGTCGCACACGACGGGGAGTGGACCCGTCGTCGTGTGCAGTCGGTGCAGTGGGCGCACAACTTCGCCAACAAGCACCAGGTGCCGTCGTACGACGCCGCTGTCGTCGGCATCCCGCAGCGGATGCGTGACTGGAACAGGCGCCAGAAGGAACGCTGAGCGTTCAGTCGTCGGTGGCCGACTCGGCCTCGGTGGCAGTGCCGGCTCGCGACGTCAGGTGCGCGACCAGCGTCGCGACGGTGCAGCCGGTGCCGCCGTTCGGCACGTGGCCGCTGGGGCCGCCGGAGTTGAACGACGGCCCTGCGATGTCGATGTGGGCCCAGGGGAGACCGGCGGTGAACTCGCGCAGGAAGGCTGCGGCGTAGAGGCCGCCACCCCAACGCACCCAGTCGTGCTGGGCGATGTCGGCGATCTTGGAGCCACGGATCCGCTCCGACATCTCGGCCGGGATCGGCATCGGCCACACGGACTCGCCGGCCGTTTCGGCGGCCGTGCGGACGTCTGCGACGAGTTCGTCGGAGCCGAGCACGCCGGCGATCCTGTCGCCGAGGGCCACGACCATGTGACCGGTCAGGGTGGCCACATCGATGACCTCGTCGGGCTCGTCCTCCGTGGCGAGAACGAGGGCGTCGGCCAGCACCAGGCGTCCCTCGGCATCGGTGTTGGAGATCTCGACGGTGGTGCCGCCCCGGATGGTGAGCACGTCACCGGGACGAACGGCGGTGCCGGAGACCATGTTCTCGGCCAGCGGCGCCCAGGCGGTGACCTTGACCGGCAGCCCGAGCCGCGCCACGTGGAAGAGCGTCTGCACGACTGTGGCAGCGCCGGCCATGTCACTCTTCATGGTCGCCATTGAGCCAGCGGGCTTGATCGTGTAGCCGCCGGAGTCATAGGTGATGCCCTTGCCGACCAGGGCGACGTGCCGGGTGGCGTCCGCGGGATCCCAGGTCAGCTTGACCAGACGTGGCGGGGAGTCGGACCCCTGGCCCACGCCGAGGATGCCTCCGCAGCCATCCTCGGTGAGGCGTTCGACGTCCCAGACCTCGATGCCGACCTTCGGGGCGCCACGGCCCTTCGTCGCAGCCTTGTGCTGCTCGGTGACGAGCTCCACGAAACGCTCGGGATCGAGCTCGTTGGGCGGCAGGTTGACCCAGTCGCGGGTGGTGTTGACCGCGTCTGCCAACTGCTGCGCCTGCTCGAAGGCCCTGCTGGCCTCGTCCTGACGGGCCAGCGGGCTCAGCACGATGACCTCGCCCACACCGGGAGTCGTCGGCGCGGTCTGGGCCTTGAACTGCGTGAACGTGTAGCCGCCGAGCACGGCGCCCTCGGTCACCGCTGAGAGCAGTGGCAGTGAGTCGGCCGGCAGCGCGATTGCCAGCGTCGCGGCGTTGGGGACCGCACGGACGACGCCACCTGCGGCGCGGCGTACGACGTCGGGGGAGAGGTCCTTCTCGTCCCCCAGACCGACGAAGACGACCAGCGGTGAGCTCACCACCCCGCTCGAGGGGACCTTGGCGACCTCGCCGACGGAGCCCTTGAAGCCGAGGCTGGAGAGCAGGGGACGGAGCTTGCGGCCCCAGGCCTCGCCGACCTCCTCGGCGCCGGCGGCGACGGTGAGTCCCTTGCCGGCTTTGACGACACCGACCACGACGGCGTCGCTCCGAGTCTTGGCGGGGCTTCCCTTGCGCAGCGTGTAGGAGGTCACCCGAGGCACTCTAGACGAGCGCCACGGCACCTCGCGGAGTGAGTCCGGGCCGGCCAGGTGGCCCGGTGGAGGCCCGTGGAGCGGGCGGTTCCTCCTTGGCCGGGGCAGGCGTCGGATAAGTTCCACACCATGAGTGACGAAGTGGGGCAGGCGGCAGGGGCCACGCAGACATCGGACGAACCGAAGCGTTCACCGCTGCACGCCCGGCACGTGGAGGCCGGTGCGAAGTTCTCCGAGTTCGGTGGCTGGAGCATGCCGCTGGAGTACCCGACCGGTGTGGTCAAGGAACACAACGCCGTGCGAGACGGCGTCGGTGTCTTCGATGTCAGTCACCTCGGGAAGGCCATGGTCTCCGGCCCCGGCGCAGCCGACTTCATCAACCGCACGCTCAGCAATGACCTCGGTCGCATCCAGCAGGGCCAGGCGCAGTACACCCTGTGCCTCGACCCGGAGACCGGTGGGATCGTCGACGACCTGATCGCCTACCTCCACGACGACGAACACGTGCTCATCGTGCCCAACGCGGCGAACTCCGCCGAGGTGCTCGGTCGCCTCGGCGACGAGCTCCCCGACGGCGTCAGCATCACCGACCACCACGAGAAGTACGCCGTCCTCGCAGTCCAGGGGCCGAAGTCCGACGAGACGTTGGAGGCTCTCGGCCTGCCGGTCGGCCACGACTACATGTCCTTCGTCGAGGCCGAGTTCCAGGGCTCCGGCCTGGTGTTGTGTCGCACCGGATACACCGGTGAGCGGGGCTATGAACTCATCATCAACAACGATCTCGCCGAGGCGTTGTGGGACGCACTCCTCGAGGCCGGGGCCGAGTACGGCATCGTGCCCTGCGGGCTGGGGGCACGAGACACCCTGCGCACCGAGATGGGTTATCCACTGCACGGGCAGGACCTCTCGCTCGACATCAACCCGCTCGAGGGCCGCGTCGGTTGGGCCGTGGGTTGGAAGAAGCCCGAGTTCTGGGGACGCGACGTGCTGCTGGCCGCCAAGGAGAAGGGCGCCGAGCGGGTGCTGCGCGGCCTCATCGCCACCGGTCGCGGCATCCCGCGTCCGGGCATGGGCGTGAGCCTCACCGCCGACGTCCTTCTCGGCGAGGTCACGTCGGGCACCTTCTCTCCCACCCTGCGCAAGGGCATCGGTCTGGCGTTGCTCCCGAAGTTCGTCGAGGACGGCGCCGAGGTCGGTGTCGACATCCGAGGCCGTCGCGAGATCTTCACCGTCGTGAAGCCCCCTTCGTCGACACCTCCGTGCGCGAGGCCTGACCCGCTCGTCGTTGGTCGAGCCGCTGTCGTTGGTCGAGCTTGTCGAGACCCCGCCCGTCGTTGGTCGAGCCGCTGTCGTTGGTCGAGCCGCTGCCGTTGGTCGAGCCTGTCGAGACCTGCTGCTAGACCCGCGCAACCTCGGCGGGATTCCGCGCAACCTCGCCCAGAATCCGGGCAACCTCGGGCAGAATTTGCGCGCCCTCGACGGGGTCAGAGGGAGGCGCCGAGGGCGGCGGTGACGAGGGCAGCGGTGAAGGCGATCTCGATGGAGGCCCCGTAGACATCGCCGGTGACCCCGCCGAAACGGTCCTTGGCGGTGATGGCACGCAGCAGGCCGGCGAGGATGCCGAGCGGCCCACACGCGCACAGCCACAACCGCCCCTGGCCCGTGAGGACGGTCTGGCTCGCGAGGAGTCCGGCCGTCGCCACGACGGCGACGATCAGGAGCATCCCCACCACGAGTCTCGCGCCGGTGACGCTCTGGGCGACGGTGGCTCCGAGGCCGCGGTCGCTGGCCGCCGGATAGCCGCTGGTGCCCAGGAGGACCAGGGTTCCGCGGCTGCAGGCGATGGCGGCGAAGAGCACCAGGCTCGTGCCGTCGACCCCGAAGCTGACCATGATCTGGCTCAGCGCGCCGACCTGCAGAAGCAGCACGAGCACCACGGTGATCACGCCGAACGGGCCGATGTCGGAGCGCTTCATGATCGCCCGTGCTTCGGTGGCCGCCTTGCCCGAGCCGAGGCCGTCCGCGACGTCGGCCAGCCCGTCGAGATGCATCGCCCGGGTGGCCCACGCGATGCTCCCGACGAGCAGCACCGAGATCAGCAGCGGGGACGAGTTGGGGAAGATCTCGTGCGTGACCGTCCACACGAGCACCACGAGCCCGCCGAGCAGGGCTCCGGTGAAGGGGAGAGCGCCAGCGACCAGCCTGCTGCACCGCGGTCGACCTTCTTCGGCATCGGCACCGGAAACCGGGTCAAGGTGCCGAGCGACAACCACAGCGCGCTCACAGTGCCACCACCCGGCCGGCCACGACGAGCCGCACGTCTTCGCTGACCGCGGCGATCGCTGCGTTGAGCCGGCCCATCTCGTCGCGGAACCGGCGAGTGCCCGCCCCGTCCGGCACGACGCCCTGGCCGACCTCGTTGGAGACCGCGACGACGCGCCGCGTCGTGGTCTGCCAGGCCTTGACGAGCGCGGTGATCTCTTCGCCGACGGCCTTCTGGGCGTTCGCCTCCCAGGTCTCGTCGTCCCAGGCGTCGTGGCGGTCCATCACCCGGGTCAGCCACAGGGTCAGGCAGTCGACGAGCAGGGGAGCTCCGTCGTCCTGCAGGAGCCCGACCAGGTCCAGGGTCTCCAACGTCTGCCAGTGGTCCGGCCGTTGCGCCACGTGTCGGGCCACGCGCTCCTGCCACTCGACATCGGGCCCCGGCGGATAGGAAGTGGCCACATAGGTGACGTCGGCGACGCCTGCCAGGATCCGCTCGGCCTCCCTCGACTTGCCTGACCGGGCACCGCCGATCACCAAGGTGCGCAGGGTGCCCCGCCGCTCCGGTGCTGCAGCCCCGGTCAGCACCTCCGCCCCGTCCGGGAGTACGTCGACTCCCCAGTCAGCGAGCCGACGCGTCAACTCCGGGGTGGGCGGGTTGTGGTGCGAGAGATGCGTGGCGACCACGCGTGTGCCCGCGACGACCGCGCCCACGGCGCGGAGGCGGCGTACCTGTTCGGGGAAGGTGGTGAGGTCCAGGTGGCGGGTGCCGTGGTCGTGCTTGTCCCCGAAGGACTCCTCGAGCACCACCGCGTCGAAGGCGGCGTCGCGGACCGCACCGACCGTCGCCTCCGGGAGCGGGCCGGTGTCGGTGGCGTAGAGCACTCGACCGGAAGGGCCCGAGACGTCGAAGAGCACGGCGTCCGGCTCGTCCTCGACGCCGAGTCCGGTGGCGTGGTCGGCCGCGAGCACCCGCACCCGGTGGGCGCCGTGGGTGAAGGAGTCCCCGGGACGCACCGGCACGAAGTCGACTCCGCTGTCGGGGAGCACCCACTGGGCGGCGGTCCGCACCACGTCGGGAGGACCGGCCACGGTGAGGGGAGCAGCACTGCTCCAGGAGCGATACATCAACGTGGCGGGCGAGAAGTGGTCGCTGTGCTGGTGCGTGAAGAGCACCAAGGACACGTCGGCGAGCGAGATCCCGAGCCGTTCGGCCGCCAAGGGCGTGCTGGGAGCGCAGTCGAGCAGCACGCTGTCGTCAAGCAGTGCCGCTGACTGTGCCCGCACCCGGCCCGCGGCGCGCTCGGTGGTGCACGACGAGCAGGTGCAGAAGGCAGCGGGCCAGCCGTCGGCGGCACCGGTCCCGAGCAGGCGAAGAGTCACGGGCGACAGACTACGGACCCCGCGCCGACCGCTGGCTCCGCGCCGTGCGGCGGCGCCGCCACCGCGTTGGCGGCGCGCTGATCTAGGCTGGGCGCATGCTGCCCGACCAGCCGCCAACGTTCCGTGACTCACCCGCTTCCGACCAGCCGTGGCGTTGGCGCCTGCTCGACGCGAGCGGCGCAGAGGTTGCGGTCTCCGGCGACCTCGCCGATCAGGCCTTCCCGAGCCAGTCGGACGCCGAGTCGTGGTTGGGTGAGTTCTTCCCCGACCTCGCCGACGCGGGGGTCGACCAGGTGACGCTGCTCGAGGCCGACCGCGAGGTCTACGGCCCGATGTCCCTGAGCGCCTGACGGAGCACGGGAGAGATGCAGCAGTACCTCGACCTGGTCCAGCAGATCCTCGATGAGGGTGTCGACAAGGGTGACCGCACCGGCACCGGGACCCGCAGTGTCTTCGGCCACCAGATGCGCTTCGACCTGCGCAAGGGTTTCCCCCTGGTCACCACGAAGAAGATCCACACCCGCTCGGTCTTCGCGGAGCTGCTGTGGTTCCTGCGCGGCGACACCAACGTGCGTTGGCTGCAGGAGCGTGGTGTCTCGATCTGGGACGAGTGGGCAGACGAGGACGGCGATCTCGGCCCGGTCTACGGCTACCAGTGGCGTTCCTGGCCCACGCCCGACGGCCGGAGCATCGACCAGATCAAGGGCCTCGTCGACGGCATCCGCACCAACCCCGACTCGCGCCGCCACATCGTGTCGGCGTGGAACGTGGCCGACGTCGACGACATGGCGCTGCCGCCGTGCCACACGATGTTCCAGTTCTACGTGCGCCCCGTCGAGGACGGCCCGGCCGAGCTCAGCTGCCAGCTCTACCAGCGCAGTGCCGACGTGTTCCTGGGGGTGCCGTTCAACATCGCTTCCTATGCTCTCCTGACCCACATGGTCGCCCAGGTGACCGGCCTGGCGGTCGGCGACTTCGTGCACACGATGGGCGACGCCCACCTCTACAGCAACCACCTCGAGCAGGCGCAGCTCCAGCTCACCCGAGACCCGCGCCCGTTGCCCACCCTCTGGCTCGACCCGTCGGTGACCGAGATCGATGCCTTCGACCTGCCACACATCGAGGTGCGCGACTACGACCCGCACCCCGGCATCAAGGCGCCGATCGCGGTATGACGCTCACCTTGATCGCTGCCCACGCCCGGGGCCGGGTGATCGGCAACGGGCCCGACATCCCGTGGCACAGTCGCGAGGACTTCGCGCACTTCAAGGCAACGACCCTCGGACACACCCTCGTCATGGGGCGGCTCACCCACGAGTCCATCGGCCGTCCGTTGCCCGGCCGGCGGACCATCGTGATCACCCGCAACCCGGACTGGGCCGCTGACGGTGTCGACGTCGCGCACTCACTCGACGAAGCCCTGGCCCTGGCCGAGGGATCCGAGGTGTTCGTGGCCGGCGGCGCGCAGATCTATGCCCTCGCGCTGCCACGCGCCACCCACCAAGTGCTCACCGAGATGCACATCGAGGTGGAGGGCGATGCCTTCTACCCGGCCTTCGACGAGGCCGAATGGGTCGAGACGAGGCGCGAGTCCCGCAGGGATCTCGACCCGCCGCTCGACTGGGTCTGGTGGGCCCGACGGTGAAGATCGTCATCGACGTCCATGCCGCAGAGGCGCCGTACGAGCAGGTGAAGTTGCAGATCGTCGCCGCGGTGGATGCCGGTGTCCTGGCGCCGGGCGACAAGCTGCCACCGGTCCGTACCCTGGCCACTGAGCTCGGCCTTGCCGCCAACACCGTCGCGCGCGCCTACAAGGAACTGGAATCCACCGGGGTCGTCGCGACTCGTGGTCGGGCCGGGACCGTCGTGCTGGGCCCCGGACGGGAGAGAGCCGTCCGCGAGGCGGCGGCCGGCTTCGTGTCGCGCATGCGGGAACTCGGCGTGAGCGACGCGGAGGCCGTCGAGCTCGTACGTCGGACCCAAGGTTCCTGACCTTCATCGTCTTGCCAGCCAGTGGCAGGGTGGGCCCCATGGAACTGCGCATCTTCACCGAGCCCCAACAGGGGGCGACCTACGACGACCTCCTCCGCGTCGCCCTCGCCGCCGAAGACCTCGGTTTCGGGGCCTTCTTCCGCTCCGACCACTATCTGGGGATGGGCACCGAGGGCCTGCCCGGTCCCTCGGACGCATGGACCACCCTGGCTGGCCTGGCCCGCGACACCAGCACGATCCGCCTCGGCACGATGATGACGTCTGCCACCTTCCGGCATCCCGGCGTGCTGGCCATCCAGGTCGCCAACGTCGATCAGATGAGCGGGGGCCGCATCGAGCTCGGCATCGGTGCTGGCTGGTTCGAGGCCGAGCACACGCAGTACGGCATCCCGTTTCCGGCCACCGCGGACCGTTTCGACCGCTTCGAGGAGCAGTTGGCGGTCATCACCGGGCTCTGGACGACGCCGTTGGGGGAGCGCTACGACTTCGCGGGTGAGCACTACCAGCTCACGGACTCGCTCGCGCTTCCCAAGCCCACCCAGGACCCGCACCCGCCGGTGCTCATCGGAGGACTCGGCAAGCGCCGTACGCCGGCCCTCGCTGCCCGCCATGCCGACGAGTTCAACCTGCCGTTCGTCTCGCTCGAGACCACACGTGACCAGTTCGCCCGGGTGCGCGCGGCGTGCGACGCCGTGGGCCGCAACCCCGATGACCTCACGTGGTCCAACGCGTTGGTCGTCTGCGTAGGAAGGGACGAGGCCGAGATCGCCCGTCGGGCCGGCCGGATCGGGCGTGAGTCCGACGAACTGCGTGAGAACGGGCTCGCTGGCACGCCGGACGAGGTGATCGCCAAGATCAAGCAGTACGGCGAGGTTGGTGCCGAGCGCATCTACCTGCAGGTGCTCGATCTCGAGGACCTCGACCAGCTGCAGCTCATCGCCGACGAGGTCATGCCGCACGTCTGAACGGCATGACCGTGGCGGGTCAGATCCAGCCCGGGTCGCGCAGGGCTGCTGCGGCCTCCTGCCGCGACACGCGCGAACGCGACGACGTCCGGCAGCGCCCGGCCACCTCGACCAGTGGCTGGGCGTCGCCCTGCGGCTGCTCCACCACCACCAGCTGGTTGCCGTCATCGAACGTGAGTCTGAGACCGATGGACGCGTCTCCTCGAGGTGAGTCGATGTCGAGGAGGACGGCGGTCACGGCCCCGTAAGGGGCGCCACGCACGCCACCGCGGAGACGTTCGACCACGAGCCCGCCGTCGAACGTGTGCAGCATCAGGTGTGCGGCCTTGCGTCGACGAGCTCCGCCGAGGGTGGCGAGGAGGCCGCTTCGGGCCTGCTCCGAGCCGAGGCTCGTGCGCACCTGGGTGCTGCGCTCCCAGAAGCCGAGTCCGGCCCCGAGCGCGAGCTCGTAGGCTCGGTGCGTCACGTCGCCGCATGTGTCGGCCATCACACCTCCCAGTGGACGGCGGTCAGGCTAGTTGGGGCAGGCAAGCTCTGTCGAGGGCTGCCCCCGCGTGGTGGCCGCGTCCTCGCAGACCGAGCTGGGCGAGCCCATCCGCATCGGGCCCGGCGGAGAGGGATAACCTCATGCCATGACCTCCGCTGCTCCGCAGGCCCCGCTCGGCACCGTGCTGACCGCGATGGCCACCGCGTTCAACGACGACGGTTCCGTCGACTTCGTGGGCACTGCCCGCATTGCCCAGCACCTCGTGGCCCACGGGCACGACGGACTGGTCGTCTCCGGAACCACCGGTGAGTCGCCCACCACCAGCATCGAGGAGGACGGCGAGATCCTCGCCGCCGTGCGCAAGGCTGTCGGTCCCGACACCAAACTCGTCGCCGGCGTGGGCACCAACACGACCGTGCACTCTGTCGAGTTGGCCAAGCAGGCCCAGGAGCGCGGCGCCGACGGCGTACTCCTGGTGACGCCCTACTACAACAAGCCCTCGCAGAAGGGCCTGCTGCACCACTTCGAGCAGGTCGTCGCCGCCAGCGACCTGCCGGTGATGCTCTACGACGTGCCCAGCCGCACTGGCACGACCATCGCCTTCGACACCTACCGGGTCGCAGCGCAATGGGACCAGGTCGTCGCGGTCAAGGACGCCGTCGGTGACTTCGTCCGTGGCCTGAGGATCTCCGAGGAGCTCGGGCTGGCCGTCTATTCCGGTGACGACGGCAACAACCTCGGCTGGCTCGCGCATGGTGCCGTCGGCTTCGTCTCCGTCGCCGGCCATGCCGCTGGCGACCAACTGCGAGCCATGCACGACGCCTGGTTCGCGGGTGATGCGGCCGGGGCCCGACAGATCTTCTCGCGGATGCTCCCCGCGATCGACGCCATCATGGGCGTCCCCAACTACGGAGCCACGACCGCCAAGGCAACCCTGCAGTTGCTGGGAGTGATCGACAACCGGTTCGTGCGAAGCCCGCTCGTCCCGCTCGACGACGACGAGGTCGTGGCCCTCCGGGCCGGGCTCTCGGCGTCCGGCCTCCTGTGAGGGGCCCCATCCGATCAAAGGAGATCGATGAGCCATCCGCATCCTGAACTGAGCGAACCCAGCGCGCTGCCGAGTGGGGGTCTGCGGATCACCGCGCTCGGCGGCCTCGGCGAGGTCGGCCGCAACATGACCGTCTTCGAGTACGACGACCGTCTCCTGATCGTCGACTGCGGGGTGCTCTTCCCCGAGGACCACCACCCGGGCGTCGACCTGATCCTTCCCGACTTCACGTCGATCCGTGATCGGCTCGACAAGGTCGAGGCGCTCGTGCTCACCCACGGTCACGAGGACCACATCGGCGCCACTCCCTACCTGCTGCGTGAGCGTCAGGACATCCCGCTGGTGGGCTCCGAGCTCACTTTGGCGCTGCTCGGCTCCAAGCTGCGAGAGCACCGGCTCCGCGAGACCGTGCACCACGTGGTCAAGGAGGGCGAGCGGATCCAGTTCGGTCCCTTCGACCTCGAGTTCGTCGCGGTCAACCACTCCATCCCCGATGCGCTCGCCGTCGCGATCCGCACCGGCGCCGGCATGGTGCTCCACACCGGCGACTTCAAGATGGACCAGCTGCCGCTCGACGGGCGCATCACCGACCTGCGTGCGTTCGCCCGCCTCGGTGAGGAGGGCGTCGATCTCTTCATGACCGACTCCACCAACGCCGAGGTGCCGGGTTTCACTACAGCCGAGAAGTCGATCTCCCCGGTGCTCGACCGGGTCTTCCACGAGAGCAACCAACGCATCATCGTGGCCTGTTTCGCCTCGCACGTGCATCGCGTGCAGCAGGTGCTCGACGCCGCGGTCACCCACAACCGCAAGGTGGCCTGGGTGGGCCGGTCGATGGTGCGCAACATGGGCGTGGCCCGTGACCTCGGCTACCTGCAGGTGCCTCCGGGGGTCGTCGTCGACGCCAAGGCGCTCGCCGACCTGCCACCCGAGCGTCAGGTGCTCATCTCCACCGGTTCACAAGGCGAGCCTCTCTCCGCCCTGAGCCGCATCGCCCAGCGCAGCCACAACTTCGTGCACATCGAGGAGGGCGACACCGTCGTGCTCGCCTCCTCGCTGATCCCTGGCAACGAGAACGCCGTCTACCGGGTGATCAACGGCTTGGCGCGCTGGGGTGCCAAGGTGGTCCACAAGGGCAACGCGCTCGTCCACGTCAGTGGCCACGCCAGCGCCGGTGAGCTGCTCTACTGCTACAACATCGTCAAGCCGCGCAACGTGCTGCCCGTGCACGGCGAGATCCGTCACATGCAGGCCAACGCCGAGCTGGCTCGCCAAACCGGCGTCGAGAACGTCGTGATCGCCGAGGACGGCGTGGTCGTCGACCTCATCGACGGCAAGGCCGAGATCGTCGGCAAGGTCGAGTGCGGCTATGTCTTCGTCGACGGCCAGTCGGTCGGCGACATCACCGAGGCGTCGCTCAAGGACCGCCGCATCCTGGGCGAGGAGGGCTTCATCTCCGTCATCGCCGTGGTCGACACCAGCGCCGGCAAGGTCGGCGAGCTCGAGATCCATGCGCGTGGCTTCGCCGAGGGCGACCAGACCTTCGCCGCCATCCGTGAGCCGATCCTCGACGTACTCCAGCGGGCGCTCGACGAGGGCGTCAGCGACACCCACCAGCTGCAACAGCAGATGCGCCGGGTCATCGGTCGCTGGGTCTCCAACACCCACCGCCGACGCCCGATGATCGTGCCCGTGGTGATCGAGGTCTGACCTCCCACCCCGGATAGTCCCGGACGAACTTGTTCCTCGCAGTGTCGAATGAGGACAAGTTCGTCCGGGACTATCGCGATTTCAGCCTTCAGCGGATCAACTTGGCGTTGTTCTTGATCTTCACGGCCTTGGTGGTGATGACCAGCGGGTGGTGGCCGGGGCGGGTGATGGTGATGCGGGCCTTGAGCCTCTTCTTGCGGTCGGCCTTCTTGATCTGGTGGGCCTTCTTGGTGGACTTCTTGAGCGCCTTGCCGTTGCGGAGCCACTGGTAGGTGATCTTCGCGTCCGGTGCCGCTGCCCGCTTCAGGATCTTCTTGGGGCCGAGGGCGACCTTGACCTTCTTCTTCACCTTGTCCTTGCCCTTGAGGGCGACCTTCTTGCCCGTCCACACCGGCTTCGGTGCGAGCTGGACCTTGCCGACCGCCACGGTCGCCGTGCCGGACGGATGGCCGTCGCGCTGGGCGTTCACCCGGACGCTGACGGTGGTGCCGACGTCCTTCACACCCGGCTGGTACGTCGCCGCGGTGGCTCCGGCGATCGGCTGTCCGTCGCGCAGCCACTGGCGGTCGATGCTGGTCGGGGTGGGTGCCCAGGCTCCGTCGTCGACGGTGAGGGTCTCGCCGTAGACCGGGTTGCCGGTGACACTGGGAGCGGTGCTGGCGGTGACGGCGTCACCGGGGAGCACGGTGGCCGTCGTCGGCGTCCTCGTCGCAGCGAGGTGACCGGCCAGGACGGTGCTGACCTCGACCCGCAATTGCTTGCCCTGGTCGGCGCCGGTCGGTGTGTAGTCACGGCCGGTGCCGCGGTGGGTGCCGTCATCATCGCCCCCGTGCCAGCGCCAGACGTACTCGAACGAGTCCGGTGTGGGACTCCAGACGCCGGGGTTGGCCCGAAGGGTGACGCCGACCTTGGGGGTGCCGGTGACCGTGGGGGCCGACGACGGGACCGGGGCACTGCCCTGGGTCGCGGCGGCGGTGTCATCGGAGAACTCGTCCTTCACACACGCTGGGTCCGACCCGAGGCCACGGACCCAGAGACGAACAGGTTTGCCGATGTCGTCGGCCTTGACGGTGTAGGACAACGTGCGGTTGGAGACGTAGCTGGCGAAGCTCTGGGTGCTGCCGACGCCGCTGGTGCCGACGTACCAGCGGACCTTCATGCTCGAGGCATTGCTCCAGACGCCGGTCCGGGCGGTGACGGTGTCGCCGACCTTGGGTTGAGCCGGGCTCACCGGGGCCTCGATCCACGGATCGGTGGTGGCATTGATGGTGGGACAGTTGGGTCCGCCGGGGCCGGGGAGCTCCGGGTCATCACAGCCGTGGCACGGACGCGCGGTGGCGCTGGGTGCGGTGAGCAGTGCAGCGACGACGGTGGTCGCCACGAGGGTGGTGGTGGTTCGCATCAGGGTGCGCAAACCCATGGGAAGGACTCCTCCGGTCGAGAGATGGACTCGCCCCGGAGAGCTGGTCATCAGCGACCGCGGGGCGGGCCGATGAGTCTAGAAATTGTTACTGGCCGTTCACATCGCCCGAAGGTCGCGAATCTGGATCAACCTTCGGATGACGGACGCGGGTGCGGAGGAGTGGGGGCCTCGAGGTGCAGCCCGGACTGGAAACCGAGCACGACGGCCTGCACCCGGTCGCGCACCTCGAGCTTGCCGAGCAGCCGGGTCACGTAGGTCTTGACGGTCGCCTCGCTCAGGTGGAGGCGTCGCGAGATCTCCGCGTTGCTGAGGCCCTCGCTGAGGGCACGCCAGACCTCGAGCTCGCGCTGGCTGAGCCGGCCGAGCAAGTGGGCCAGGGCTGCCTGTGGGGAGTCGGGTCGTTGGAGGTAGGCGTCGACAAGCCGCTCCCCGACGGGCCGCGAGAAGACCAGCCTGCCGGCATGTGCGTCGCGCACCGCTGCGGTGATCTCCTCCGGCGGGCTGGTCTTGAGCAGGAAGCCGTCGGCACCGGCGCGGAGGGCACCGGTGACGTAGTCGTCGAGGTCGTAGAGGGTGAGCATGAGAACGGCGGCGCGCAGCTTGCGCTGTCGGATGTGGTGGAGCCCGCTGAGTCCGTCGTGGGTGGGCATCTCGACGTCCATGAGCACCACGTCGACGTCGTGGTGAGCGGCCAGATCGGCCGCTTCGAGCCCGTTCGCGGCCTCTGCGGTCACCGAGATGTCGTGCTCCGCCTCGAGCACGGCGCGGATGCCGTTGCGTACGAGAGGGTGGTCGTCCGCCACCACCACGCTGATCATGAGCGACTCCGAGATGAGGGTAGTTCGAAGCGGGCCGTCACCCGAAAACCTTTACCCCGGGAGACAGCGGTGAAGTGGCCCAGATTGGCCACCACGCGTTCGCGCAGCCCGGCCAGCCCCATTTCGCCGCTTGATGTGGAAGATACCGCTTTGGTGGCACCGGTGTCCTCCACTTCGACCAAGAACTGTCTGCGATGGGTGAGCACGCGCACCTCGACCTCGCCTCCCGGGGCATGGCGTGAGGCATTGGTGAGCGCCTCCTGGACGACGCGGTAGCAGGTGACGGCGAGTTCCGGCGGCACGAGCAGCGGTGGGTTGATCGTGGCCTTCACCCTCATCCCGCAGGCGCGCCACTGCTGCACCAGGGCCACCAACTCGGTCCTCAGCGTGTCGACCCCCGGCAGGTCGGACGCGCCCAGTCCCGGTAGCAGGGGGTTGCTGGCCTCCTTCGCCTGCTCACCAGCCTGCTTGGCGGTGGCCAGGGCTGCCAGGGCCAGCTGCGGGTCGGTACGCAGCTGGGCCTCGGCAGCGCTGACCTGGAGCAGCATCACGCCCACTGCGTGGCTCGTCGCGTCGTGCAGGTCGCGGGCGATGCGCAACCGCTCCTGACGGACGGCCTCGGCAGTGGCCTCCTCCAGCGCAGTGCGCAGCAGCTGGCTGCGCGCTCGGGCACGGATCAGCATGCGATCGGGTTCATACCAGGCCATGCCCGAGGCGAGGGAGATCACGAGGACGACGCCGATGAAGGCGGCACCGTCGGCACCGAAGCGGCTACCGAGCGCCAGAGAGACCGCTGCGAGGGCGGCGATCACCGCAATGCGGCGGCGGCCACCGAGCGTGCTCAGGACCCAACAGACAGCCGCATCGCCAGCCGCGATGAGGAGCAGCGACTCGGGGTCCTGGGGCGGGACCAGCGCCAAGGGGATCGCTGCGATGGTGAGGATCGAACCGGCGACCAGCGGCGCCGTACGGCGGAGCGCGAGCGCCGTGACCACGCCCGCGTAGGCGAGTGGCAGCCCATGGTTGCCCGCCCAGCCGTCGACCCGCCACAGGCCCAGGAGTGCGAAGGCCGCAGCGACAGCAGCCAGGGCCAGGTCGAAGCGCAGCGGGTTCGGGGAGGTGGCGCGGAGCCGAGCGTGGGTGCAGGCTCGGCACGGAGGATCACGAGGAGGTTGCGCAGCTCCTCGACGGTACGGGCGCCGCGCTCCCGGACGCGGCGGACGGCAGCCAGGTCCGGAGCGTGATCGCTCAAGATGGCGTCGATCGCCGTGACCATGTCGTGGACGGCGACGCGGAGGTTGCGAGCGGCGCCGTCGGCCACCCGGCGCCGCTCGTCGGCTGTTCGCGGGTGGGCCAGGGCGCGGGGATCGGTGTGGGCAAGTTCCTCGGCCTCCTCGATCGCGCGCGCGGCGGCGATCGCGCGGTGCCGGACGAGTCGTCCGAAGAGCCATACGGAGCCGAAGACGAACGTGCTGACGACGAGCTTGCGCAGGGTGAAGCCGTCGCGCAGGGATGCGGACCCGGCGACGAGGGCGACGCCCAGGATGCCGACCCACACGGAGATGGCGTAGCGGCCAGCCCAACCGAGCACGACGAGGCAGCCCACGAAGAGCTCGAGCTCGCCGTAGCTCAGACCGATGAGCACGGCAAAGGCGCCGGTCGCTCCCAGCACCAGCACGCCGAGCAGCGGCCGGCGCAGGCCCACCGCCACGGCCGCCATGAGCATCGGGACGATCAGCAGGTTGGGGCCGGAACGGTCCTCGAGGAAGACGAGCGCCCAGACCCCTGAGTTGAGCGCGGGAACCAGCGATGCGCCCAGCCGGGAGAAAATTCCCATGGGAGGTGCTTACACCTGATCAGCCCCGTGCGTCAGAGGTTTGCCGGATCGAGTCACAACGTGACGACCTCGTCCATCCGATCGAGCGCGATGCCGTCGTGGGTGATCCACACGAGTGGGCGCGCAGGATCTGTGTCGAGGAGGGTGTCCGCCACGGCGCGGGCGGTCTCGGGATCCAGATGGGCCGTGGGCTCGTCGACGACCAGCACCGGAGTGTCGGCCAGGACCGCACGAGCGATGCCCAGCCGCGCCCGCTCTCCGCCGGAGACTGCGGCCGCACCGTCGCCGATGTGGGTGTGCATGCCGTCGGGAAGGTCAGCGACCCACGCATCCAGCTGGGCCGCCTCGAGCGCCCGCCACACGTCGGCGTCGCTCGCTTCTGGCCGGGCCAGGCGCACGTTCTCCAGCACGCTGGAGGCGAAGACGTGCGGGTCGTCGGCAAGGTGGCCGACCGTCGCGCGGACGTCGTCGAGACGCAGGTCGCGGCTGCGCGTGTCACCGAGGGTGTGCGAGCCGGTGTCGGTGTCGAGGTGGCGCACCAGCACGGCGGCGAGTGTCGACTTGCCGCTGCCCGAGGGACCGACGACACCGATGCGGCTGCCGGGGCCGATCGCCACGTCGGGCAGGTCGATCGCAGGGTGCTGGGCTCCCAACGCGCCGTGGCACCGGCGAGGCGTACGTCGCCAGCGTGCCCCGGCAGCGGAGCCGGGCGTACGGGGTCGCTCACCGCGGGGGCGGTCGAGGCCAAGGCGTCGATCCGTGCGCGGGCGGCGCGGACCCAGGTGGCGAGGGCGCCAGCATCTGCCAACGGCGTGATGACATCGGCCAGCGCGAGGGGAGCAGCAGCGCCAGGGCTGCCATCGGGGCGCGGAGCTCTCCGCCCGCGAGTGGCCCGGCCAGCAGGGCAGCCGTGCCCACGACTCCGATGACGGCGACCGTGCCGGCGACCGCTCGAGCTGTCGCGACGGCTCGAGCTGCGGCGACGGAGGCCTGAGCGATTCCCCGGTCGGCTGCGGCCACCGCCTCGAGTCTCTCGCGGTCCCGCTGCCACAGCACCAGTTGCCGGGCGTCCGTCACCAGGTCGTGCACGTTGCGTGACACCTCACCGCGTCCGGTGACCACGTCGGCCTCGTGACGATGCCCCCGACTCGCCCCACGACGTACGCCAGAGCGCCTCCGAGAAGCGAGACCGCGGCCACGACGGGAGCGGTGATCGGCAGGATCCATGCGGCCACGGCCGTGGCGATCGCCGTCACGCCGAGCCAGACGAGGAGGGCAGGCGGACCCGAAGCAACTCGTCGACCAGCGCGTCGACGTCGTCGACGACCGCAGCGAGGGCGTCGCCGCGTCGCCCGAGTCGGGCGGGCGCCAGGGGCACGAGGTCGGCATAGACCTGGGCGCGACGATCGGCCAGCAGCGACAGGGCCACGTCGTGGGACACGAGGCGCTCCAGCCAGCGCAGGACCGGTCGAGCCAGGCCGAACGTGCGGACGCCGACGATCGCGACCGTCAGCACCATCACGGGGGCTGCTCGGCACTGCGTGCGATCAACCAGCCGGCGGTGGCGGTGAGCGCGATGCCGGAGGCGGCAGCGAGGGTGCCCAGCAGGACCGCGAGCGCCCAGCGCCACCGCGACGTCGCGAGAATCGGGCCGCGAGGTCGCGCTCCTGGGGCGTCGAGGTCGCGCTCCTGGGGCGCCGAGGTCGCCCTTCTGGGGCGTCGAGAGAGCGTCTCTTGTTGTGCTGCGCGATGGCTGGTGCCGCGCTGTGGCGGCGTTCGGCGACCCGGCAGCCGCACCACGTGATCGGCGGCCACGGCCACGGCCGGACGGTGGGCAACGACCAGCACCGTGCGGTCGCGGCCGAGGGCGGCGATGGCGTCCAGCAGGAGTGACTCGCTGGTGTCGTCCAGGTGGGCCGAGGGCTCGTCGAGCAGCACGATCGGGCGATCCGTCAGGAGTACCCGCGCCATCGCGAGCCGGGCACGTTGTCCCGCCGAGAGGCCGGCGCCGTCTTCGCCGAGCGTGGTCTCGAGCCCCTCCGGGAGCGCCCGTACGGCGTCACGCAGCCCGACCCTGTCGAGTGCGGTCAGGAGCTCCTCATCGGTGGCCCGGGCCGCCCCGATGCGGAGGTTGTCGGCGATGGTGTCGGGCGTGAGCCACGGGCGCTGAGGGAGGTGGGCGACTTGTCGCAGCCAAAGATCGCGGTCGAGCCCGGACAGGTCGTGGCCGTCGACCAGGATCCGCCCGGTGACGAGCGGAAGCTCACCGAGCAGGGCTTGGAGCAGGGTGGTCTTGCCCGCGCCGGAGGGCCCGACGAGCGCCGTCACACCGGGCCCCGGGATCGTGAGATCGAGGTGTTCCTGCACGGGGGAGCGGTCGGGCCAGCCGAGTGAGACGTCGATGAACTCCAGGGTGGGCGCGGTCGGGCGGCAGGGCGCCGCATCCGGAGCAGCGGAGGCGCAGGAGCCGTCACCTCGGCTCCCCACTCGTGCAACTTCGATGCGCGACTTGAGGAGGGCGTTGACCTCGGTGAAGGCAGCCGTGCCCTCGGCGGCGGCGTGGAACTCGGCGCCGACACGGCGCAGTGGCCAGTAGGCCTCGGGCGCGAGGAGCAGGACCGTCAGTGCCGTCTGGAGCTCGATGTGGCCGGCTGCGAGTCGGAGGCCGACGCAGACCGCGACCAGGGCCACCGAGATCGTGGCGATCAGCTCCAGCACGGCAGACGAGGCGAAGGCGACTCGCAAGGTCGCCCGGGAGGCGAGGCGGTAGCGCTCGGTGACCTCCCGGATCTTGCCGACCTGGGGCCGGGCGCGGCGATGGGCGACCAATGTCGGGAGCCCCTTGACGACGTCGAGGAAGTGGCTGGCGAGCTGGCTGAGCGTCCGCCACTCCTGGTCCGCCTTCTCCTGGGTGGCCATCCCGATCAGCACGGCGAAGACCGGCACCAGGGGCAGGGTGCACAGCACGATCAGGGCGCTCCACAGATCCTGGGTGGCGATCGCGATGACGGTGGCGACCGGCAGCAGCACTCCGAGCACCAGGGCGGGCAGGTAGCGCGTGACGTAGGGCTCGACAGCGGTGACGCCGCGCGTCGCCAGGGCGGTGACCGAGCCGGTGCTCCGGCTGGACAGGTCGGTTGCCGGGAGGTCGAGGGCATGTTGCAGCACCCGCTGCCGGAGATCCGCGCCGACCCTGCTGGCGGCGCGGGCCGAGGCCGCTTCCACGAGCCACGCGACGGCGTACCGGACGAGGCTCAGGGCGACCAACCAGGCCCCCGGCGTCTGCCAGCCACCGGCGGGGTCATCCAGGAGACCCGCCACGAGAGCACCGACCGCGAAGGCCTGGCCGACGACCAGCAGGGCCACGACGGTGTTGCCGACGAGCACCGTGCCGAGTGGTCGGGCGGCGGGCTTCAGCAGGGGCAGGACCTGCGGGTCGACGGGCTTCACTTGGCCAGTGCCTCGGTGGGGATGTGGTGCGTGCCGATCCGCTTGCGGAAGACCCAGTAGCTCCAGGCCTGGTAGCCGATCACCATCGGCGTGAACGCCAACGCCACCCAACTCATCACCTTCAGGGTGTAGGCCGTGGCCGATGCGTTGACCACCGTCAACGAGTTCGCCGCGTCGGTGCTCGAGGGCATCACGTCGGGGAACAGGGCCAGGAAGAGTCCGCCGACCGCGAGGCCGATGGCCACGAAGGTGCCGGTGAACGCCCAGCCCTCGCGTGCCTTCGACGCCGCGCTCAGGGCCAGCAGGAGCAGGACAGCGGCGCCGGTGAACGCTGCCAGGGAGCGAGCGTTGCCGGTCTCCGCCTGGGTCCACAGGCAGAAGACGACGGCCGCTGCCGCTGCGGCGAGTCCGGTACGGATGCCCAGGACACGGGCACGGATCCGGATGTCGCCCACCGTCTTGAGCGCCACGTAGAAGGCGCCGTGGGTGAGGAAGAGGAGCAGGGTCACCACACCGCCGAGCAGCCCGTGCGGGTTGAGCAGCGTGAACACCGTGCCGGTGAACTCGAAGTCCGCATCGATCGGTACGCCGCGCACGATGTTGGCGAACGCCACGCCCCACAGGAAGGCCGGCACGAGTGAGCCCCAGAAGATGGCCTTGTCCCAGTTCGCCTTCCACGCAGCCTCATCGCGCTTGTGCCGGTACTCGAAGGCGAGTCCGCGCAGGATCAGGGCGACGAGGATCAGCAGCAGCGGCAGGTAGAAGCCGCTGAACAACGTCGCGTACCACTCGGGGAACGCGGCGAAGGTCGCCCCGCCAGCGACCAGCAGCCAGACCTCGTTGCCGTCCCAGACGGGACCGATCGTGTTGATCATGACCCGGCGTTCGGTCTCGTTGCGGGAGAGCACCGGGAGGAGCATCCCGACGCCGAAGTCGAAGCCCTCGAGGGTGAAGTAGCCGATCCACAGGACGGCGATCAGGATGAACCAGACAGTGGTGAGTTCCATGGCATTCCTTTCGGTGAGCGCCGTCGAGATCAGTAGGCGAAGGTCATCGGTTCGTCGTCGGCGGGCGCCGCCAGCGACGGGTCCGGGGGCTCCACGAAGGGTTCAGGCCCCTTGCGGATGTAGCGCGCCAGCAGGCCGAACTCGACCACGGCCAGCGCTGCGTAGAGGAGGGTGAGCACGGTCAGTGAGGTCAGCGCCTCAGCGACCGAGACGCTTGGCGACACCGCGTTCTCGACGGTCATGAGGCCGTAGACGACCCAGGGCTGACGTCCCATCTCGGTGAAGATCCATCCGAAGGAGCTGGCCAGCACGGTCGCCACCGGCACCATGAGCGCGAAGCGGCCCCACCACACGCTCTTCGGCCGGCGACCGCCTCGGGTCACCCACAGGATCAGCGCCGCACCGAAGGCGGCCGCCATGCCGAGGCCCATCATGAAGCGGAAGCTCCAGTAGGTCACCGGGACGACCGGCACGTAGTCGTCGGCGTGGAAGTAGGTTGCACCCGGGTCGGTGCCGTAGGTCTCGGCATACTTCTCGCGGAGCGGGTTGATCCCCTCCACCTTGCCGTCGAAGGTGCCGGTGCCGAGGAACGACAGCAGGCAGGGCACGGTGACGGCGAACTTCTCCTCCTTGCCGTCGGGCGTGCCGATGGTGAAGACCGAGAACGGGGCGCAACTGTCCGACGTCTCGTAGAGGCCTTCGGCGGCCGCCATCTTCATCGGCTGTACGTCGGTCATCACCTTGCCCTGGAGGTCACCGGAGATGGTCACGCCCAGACCAGCGACCAGGGTCACGACGGCGCCGATGCGGATCGCCTTGCGGTAGAGGCTGGCGTCCTCGGCAGCGAGCTCGGCGTCCTCGGTGCCCTCGACCAACGAAGCGGCCTGCTTGCGGCGACGCAGGTAGAGCCACGCGGAGACCCCCAGCACGAACGCGCCGCCGGTCATGTAGGCCGCGGTGATCACGTGCGGGAAGGCAACGAGCTGCACGTCGTTGAACATCACTGCCCAGAAGTCGGTGAGCTCGGCGCGGCCGGTCTCGGGGTTGTAGGTGTGACCGACGGGATGTTGCATCCACGAGTTCGCGGCGAGGATGAACCACGACGAGATGAGCGTTCCGATGTGGACGATCCACATGCAGCCGGCGTGGAGCGCCCGCGGCAGCTTGTCCCAGCCGAAGATCCACAGGCCGAGGAAGGTCGACTCGAGGAAGAACGCGAGCAGGCCCTCGATGGCCAGCGGCGCGCCGAACACGTCTCCGACGAAGCGGGAGTAGTCCGACCAGTTCATGCCGAACTGGAACTCCTGCACGATGCCGGTGACGACGCCGATCGCGAAGTTGATCAGCAGCAACTTGCCGAAGAACTTCGTCAGGCGGAGATAGGCCGGATCCTTCTTGACCACCCAGATCGTCTCGAAGGTGGCCACGACCGCTGTGAGGCCGATCGTCAATGGGACGAAGAGGAAGTGGTAGACGGTGATGATGCCGAACTGCCACCGTGCGATGTCGAGGACTTCCATGGGTTTCCCTCCGGGCTCGCTACTACGCCGCGTAGTAATTACTACCGATCGTAGTACGTAGAGATTCGTAGGTACACTTGACCCCATGGCAAGGACGCGTACGAACATCGGTGACCTCGAGCGCTCGGTGATGGAGGTGCTCTGGGCCACGCCCGACGGCGGCTCGCGGACGGTGCGCGAGGTGCATGCCGAACTGGCCGAGCAGCGCGACATCGCCTACACGACCGTGATGACGGTGATGGATCGTCTCGCGCGCAAGGAGATGGTCAACCAGGAACGCGACGGACGCGCCTATCGCTACAGTCCGCGCGGAACTCGGGGCGAGATGACCGCCGACCTCATGCGCGACACCCTCGACGAGTTCTCCAGTCACGACCGGCAGACGGCACTCGCGGCCTTCGTCGAGGATGCCTCTGCCGAGGACGTCAAGGCGCTGCGTGAAGCGCTGGCCCGCCTCGACGGGGCCTGACTGCAGCCATGACGCCCCTCGTGCTCGCCGTGATCGCGGTGTTGCTGGCCGGCCCAGTGCCGGCAGGGCTCGCACGCCTGTCGTGGGTCCGGCGTACGCCGATCGCCGCGCTGGTGCTGTGGCAGAGCGTCGCGGCCGCCGCGGTGCTCGCCGCACTCGGGGCCGGTCTCTCCCTGGTCACCCACCACGCCTGGCGGGGTACGTCGGAGCTCACCCAGTGGGCGGTCGCGGCGGCCTCGTTGGGGCTCACCGTGCTGGTGGCCGCCCGGCTCCTGCTCAGTGCCCACCGGGTCGGCACGTCGCTGCGTGCGATCCGCAGGCGCCACAGCGACCAGCTCGACCTCGTGGCCCGTGCCGGCGGCCGGGTGCACATCATCGAGCACGAGGTGCCGGTGGCCTACTGCATCCCCGGCTTCGGGCACCAGCGGATCGTGGTCAGTGAGGGCGCCCGGGGAGTGCTGAGCCCCGAGGAGCTCGACGCGGTGCTCGAGCACGAACGCGCCCACCTGCGGGCTCGCCACGACCTGGTGCTGGAGGCGTTCAGCGCATTGCGTGAGGCATTCCCGCGCTGGGTCTCCAGCGATGCGGCGCTGCGGGAGGTGCGATTGCTGGTGGAGGTGCTGGCGGACCGCGTCGCCGTCCGCGTCAGTGGCCGTCACGCGCTCGGACGAGCGCTGGTCCAGCTCGCCGAGGGCCGCGCCCCCGAAGCGGCGCTGGGTGCAGGTGGCAACGGGCTGCTCACCCGGGTCGAGCTGCTCGCCGACACCCGGGCCCGTCCGGTCCAGGCGGCAGGGCTCGTCACCCTCGCCGTCGGCGTGCTGGTGCTGCCCACGGCCTTCGTCGTCGTGCCTTGGCTGACCGCCCTGTTCTGACCCGCGAACCGGAGGTCGCACGCGAGGAATGCGCCGAACCGGCAGAGAGTGCGGGTGCGCAGCTTCTCTGCCGGTTCGACTGATTCCTGTTGCTGGTTTGCGCGGGTGCTACTTCTTGCGCTTGATCACGAACTTCGCAGAACTCGACGTCTTCACGGTGTCGGATCCGAGGTAGTTGGCGACCAACTTGTTCTTGCCCTTCGTGAGCTTCTTGCCCTTGACGTTGAGCGTGACCTTGCCGTTGGACAACGTGCCCTTGGCGACGACCTTCTTCTTCAAGGTGATGGTCACCTTGCCGGTCGGCGTCATGCCTGCCGCGGTCACCTTGACGTTCACCTTGGCGGACTTCTTCTTGTTGGCCAGCTTCTTCGGCTTGGCGTTGGCCTTCGTCTTCGAGGCGACCGGCTCGGTGACCGGAGCCACGTCGCAGACGGTCACCTCGACGTCGTCGACATACCAACCGTCGAAGCCGTTGCAGCCGTCACGACCCATCACGAAGGAGAACCGGACGGTGTCGCCGGCCTCCACACCGAGCTGGGTCAGGTCGACCCGGCTGGTGCCCCAGGTGCCATGCAGCTTGCCACCGTCGGTGCCGGTGAAGCCCTCCTGCCCGGCCAACGGGCTGGTGTTGTTGGGCGCCGGGGCCATGGTGTCGTTGGGGCCGTTGACGATGTAGGCGTCCGTGGGGATCGCCTCGAAGTCGCCGCCGTTGACGCTGGCTCGCACCAGCCCACCGTCATAGCCGAGCTCGGTTGCCACGTAGTGGTCGAAGGAGAGCACCGGGTGCTCGCCGTCGTCCGGCACCGTGACCTCCGGGCTGATCAACGAAGCGGCCGACGAGTAGTCGTCGCTGTCCGGGATGCAGTCGCCGTACGACGGGGGTCGGGCGCGAACGCCGTCGCCGAGTCGTGCTGGGGTGCATCGTAGGTCTGCTCCCAGTCCATGGTCTTGCTGCCTTCGGGGATCTCGGCAGTCTGCTCCCAGCCGTCGATCCCGGCCTCGAAGTCCTCGCTCCAGACGGTCCGAGCAGTGAAGCCCGTGCCGCAGGGGGCGCCAGCCTCGTCGGGCAGCAGTGGCTCGAAGGCGCACTGGACCGGCTCCTTGCGGAGCTCGATGGCCTGGGTCATCTTCGCCACCTGGGCGCAGTCGCCGGCGTTGATCTTGTCGTTGAACGGCTGCTGGTCGTCCTCGGCCGTGCTCAGCTTGTTGAGCTTCTTGCCGGTCAGGTCGGCGCAGGATGCCTCCAAGGAGTTCGCGTGGTCGACGAAGTCGCTGATGGGGGTCTGGTACTCGTTCATCGCCTTGTAGTAGATGTGAGCGGCCTTCTGCAGGCCGATCCCCTCCACCGTCACGCCGTTGAACGTGCCACCGTCGACGAGCAGCGCATAACCGTGGTTGGGAACACCCGAGTTGCCGTGCACGCCGCCGTTGTCGTCGGTGCTGCACTTGTATTCGGCATCGGACACCTTGCCCGGGTCGCCGTAGCAGTTCGGGTTCCACATGTCGCGGATGGCGCCACCGAAGGCCGTCGACTTCTCGCTGAGCAACCAGCGGTAGGAGTCGACCCGGTCGCCGCCCGCGTCCTTCATCGTCACGTTGACGGTCTCGCCGGCACCGAGCGCCGTACGGATCGCCTCCCGGTCGCTCAGGCCGATCGAGACGGTGCTGACGAGATCGGGATCGTCACCCGACATGCCGATGGGGAGTCGTCGGTGTTGCCGATGATGAGCGCGGCAGCTCCCTCCTGCGTGGCCACCTCTGCCTTTTCGGTGAAGGCGCAGGTGCCCCGGTCCACGAGCACGACCTTGCCCGTGACGTCCTCGTTGTAGGCGGAGCAGCCATCGGTCGCGGTGCTGCCGTCGTCGGAGGCATCGGTCGGCGCGACGACGTCACCGGTGAGGCCGTCGGCATCCAGCTGCTGACCGAAGGAGGCTCCTCCGGTCAGGCACTCCTTGGCGATCGACGGCGGGGCGTTGATCGTCAGCACGGGAAGCGCGGGGGAGTTGCTGGAGCACTGTCCCACGGGACGCTTGGTGTTGAGGTTGCCCTCGCCCTCGTCCTCGCGACGGTTGATGAGGTCGATGGTCTCGCCCCAGATGTCGGAGTAGGACTCGTTGAGGGCACCTGCCTGCCACTGGTAGATCAGGCCGTGGGTGTATTCGGTGTAGGCGTGCCCCCACTCGTGGGCGACGACGTCATCGGAGGTGACGCCGTTGCAGTAGTTGGTGGTGACGCCGTTCCAGTTGGCGTTGGGGCACTGGATCGCGGGGTCGTTGTTGATGGTGCGCATGATCGCACCCTTGCCGTCGTAGGAGTCGCGGTTGAACGAGTTCATGAAGAACCAGTAGGTCTCGCCGGCGGAGGTCACCAGGTTCTGCTGGTCCTGGTTGAGGTCGCCGGGGAACTCGTCGCCCTCCTTCCACACCTGGGTGAGGTTGCGATCGGGATCGGCCTCGTAGAGCTCGCGGTCGAGCGCGTCGTGGATCATCGAGTAGCGGTTGACCGGCTTGTTGGTCATCGCGTCGATGAAGACGATGTCGCGCACGTTCTTCTCGTTGGTGACCTCGACGCGCCACACGAGGACGTTGTCACCCTCGTCGCCCTTCACGAGACCTGTCCGGTAGACCATGAGCTCGGGGGTCACGGCCTTCACCCCGGTCGTGTCGGCGCTGCCGTCGTGCCCCGGCGGATCGGCCTTGACCATGCTCACCGCACTCGCGCCGGCCTGGTCGGCGTCGAAGCGGGGTTCGACCGACAACTCGATGTCGGGAACCGCCTCGCCGTTGACCCCGGTGAGGTCGCCGTCGGCGTCCACGTGGGCCCGGAGCAGCGCGCCGAAGACCGGCACGCCCCGGTAGGTCTGCGTGTAGTCGACAGTGGTGCCGTGCTCGCCCTTGGTGACGTTCTGGCGCACGAGTTGTGCTCGCGGTGCGCCGAAGGCCTCGGCATAGGAGTCCAGGTAGGCATCGGCCTTGGCGGCCGGGGCGAGATCCTTGCCCGGGAGGAGGTCGCCGTTGCCCTTGGCTCGGATGAATCCGACCTGACCGGTGGCCTTTTCGCGCTGGACGACGGTGTTGCCGTCGGCCTGCGACTGCATCTTTGCGACCATGGACGTGGTGTCGTCCGGTCCCTGGGGCGCTGCCTGTGCGGTGAGGGTGGGGACTGCCGCGAGCCCCGCGCCCACCATCAGCAGGGCTACGCCCGGCTTGATCAACTTCACTGTGGATCCCTTCAGGCTGTTCCGAGATGCTCGGAAGGGTTGTTGTGGCCTGCGCCACACTAGGGAGAGTTGCCGGTTCGGGTCCAGACACGCCGGAAGTTGTTGCCGCTCCGTGACGGTGCGGGTGTGGGCGACACGCACCTGTGGGGTCCCTGTGGCTGGTGGGACTTTAACCTAGGGTGCTGAGCATGGCGACCCGTACGTCTTCCCCGCCGGGGTCGCGGAGTTCGAGCACGTCCCGGAGCAAGAGTTCCGGCTCGAGTGCGAGCACCCGATCACGGAGTACCTCCAAGAAGCCCACCTCCAAGGCCGCGTCGAAGAAGGCGCCGGCCAAGAAGGCGACTTCGCGCAACTCTCGACCGGCCCCTCGTGCCGTGCGCAGCGGACCGGGCCCGGTGGCCCGGTTCTTCACCGCGCTCGGACGCGGACTGGCGGCGATCTGGATGGGCATCGCCCATGGGCTGGGCTCGTTGGCCCGCTCGATCGGTCACGGTGCCCGCGAGATCGAACCCGAGCAGCGTCGCGACGGCGCCGGTCTCTTCCTCTGCGGCCTCGCCGTGGTGGTTGCTGCCTCCGTCTGGTGGCGGCTGCCCGGAGGGATGATGGACGGGGTGCGTACGGCGGTCGCCGGCTCGGTCGGCAAGCTCGCCTGGTTCGTGCCGATGGTTCTCGTCTACGTGGGCTGGCGCAACATGCGCGACCCCGAGCGCAACGGCCCGGTCGGACGCCAGGTGATCGGTTGGCTGGCGCTGTCGTTCAGCGTGCTGGGCATCGTGCACATCGCCAACGGCAGCCCGCGCCCGAAGATGAGCGACACCGAGGAGCTCCAGCAGGCCGGCGGCGCCGTCGGCTACGTCATCTCGAGCCTGCTGCTCGACCTGCTCCGTGAGCCCTACGTCGTCATCCCGGTGCTCGCACTCGTGGGCATCTTCGGGGTCCTCATCATCACGGCGACCCCGATCTACCAGATCCCCGAGCGGTTGGCCGATGTGCGAGACCGCCTGCTCGGTCGTGACTACTACGACGACGACGATTCGAGCTCACGACGTGGTCGCCGCGACGACTTCGAGCTGGACCCCGAGGCCGGGGACCCGGCCTACGACACCGCCCTGGTCGTCGAGGAGGAGAAGGCCAAGCGGGGCCGCAAGAAGTCGGAGGCCGACGAGCCCGTCGACGAGGACGATGTCTTCGACCCGTTCTCCTCGACGTCGGTGCCTGCGGCGCCCGAGAGCGTCGCGGTCGTCGCCGACGACAAGGTCGAACTCGTCCCGCCGCCACACAGCGAGTTGCCGCAGCGCGTGGAGCAGCTGGCGCTGTCCGGCGACATCACCTACTCGTTGCCCGCGAGTGACATCCTGAAGCCGGGCTCGCCCCACAAGCCCAAGTCGGCCGCGTCCGACGCGGTGGTCGACAGTCTCACCCGGGTGCTCGACGAGTTCGGCATCGACGCTCGCGTGACGGGCTACAGCCGGGGTCCGACGGTGACCCGCTACGAGGTCGAGCTCGGTCCGGCGGTCAAGGTCGAGAAGATCACCGGCATCCAGAAGAACATCGCCTACGCCGTCGCCTCTGCCGACGTACGCATCCTCAGCCCCATCCCGGGCAAGTCGGCCGTCGGTGTGGAGATCCCCAACACCGACAAGGAGGTCGTCTCCCTCGGCGACGTGCTGCGTTCCAACACCGCGCGCAGCAACCACCACCCGATGGTCGTGGGATTGGGCAAGGACGTGGAGGGTGGCTTCGTCGTCGCCAACATGGCGAAGATGCCGCACCTCCTGGTCGCCGGTGCCACGGGCTCCGGAAAATCGTCCTTCATCAACTCGATGATCACCTCGGTCCTCATGCGCTCCACGCCTGACGAGGTCCGGATGATCATGGTCGACCCCAAGCGGGTGGAGCTCAACGCCTACGAGGGCATCCCGCACCTGATCACCCCGATCATCACCAACCCCAAGAAGGCCGCGGAGGCGCTGCAGTGGGTCGTGCGCGAGATGGACATGCGCTACGACGACCTGGCGAACTTCGGTTTCCGTCACGTCGACGACTTCAACAAGGCGGTGCGGGCCGGCACCGTAGAGGTGCCCCCGGGCAGCGAGCGCGTGCTGTCGCCGTACCCCTACCTGTTGGTGGTCGTCGACGAGCTCGCCGACCTGATGATGGTCGCCCCGCGAGACGTCGAGGACGCTGTCGTACGCATCACGCAGCTGGCGCGTGCGGCGGGCATCCACCTGGTGCTGGCGACGCAACGTCCGTCGGTCGACGTCGTGACCGGTCTGATCAAGGCCAACGTCCCGTCACGCCTGGCCTTCGCCACGTCGTCGCTCGGCGACAGCCGCGTCATCCTCGACCAGCCCGGCGCCGAGAAGCTCGTCGGTCAAGGTGATGGGCTGTTCCTGCCGATGGGGAGAGCAAGCCCATCCGCGTCCAGGGTTCGTGGGTGACCGAGGCCGAGATCGCCGAAGTGGTCAAGAGCTGCAAGACGCAGCTCGAGCCGACCTACGTCGAGGACGTCACGGCCAGCGCTGCCTCCAAGCGCGACCTGGACGACGACATCGGTGACGACCTGGAGCTGGTCATCCAGGCGGTCGAGCTGGTGGTCAACTCGCAGTTCGGCTCGACCTCGATGTTGCAGCGCAAACTGCGTGTCGGTTTCGCCAAGGCGGGCCGTCTCATGGACATCATGGAGAGCCGCGGCGTCGTGGGCCCGAGCGAGGGTTCGAAGGCGCGCGACGTGTTGATCAAGCCCGATGAACTCGACGGTGTGCTGATGACCTTGCAGGGGGAGATGTGACCACGACGGAGCACTACGACCCGGTCGCCCGGGAGACGGTGGAAGTACGCCGCAACGCAGGTCTCGCAGCCCTCATCGGCGTCCTTGCCGCTGCGGTGGCCATTGCCTGGCTCGGCCGCGCGACCCAGTCCGCCGCCGTGCTCGACTGGATCGTCGTCGCGGTCATGACCGTCGTGGCTGTCGGCTGGTTGGCCTCGTTCGTCGATGCACGCTCGCCACTGCTGGTCGCCGACGACCACGGGGTGCGGATCCGTCTCGGTCACGCGTGGCAGGGACTTCCGTGGGACGCACTTGCCTCGATCGAGCACCACCCGCGTCAGGCCTGGTGGCGTGACGGCGTGCTGGCGCTCGAGCCGAGCGACGTCGATCACGTGCTCACCGAGGCCGACGCCGGTGTCCGTCGGCGGGCCTGGCTCAACCGTCGCCTGCACGGCGCCCCGCTGGCGGTGCCGATCGGCCTCGCCACCCGCACTGTCGGCGCCGGTGACGACCTCACCGCGACCCTGCGCCGGCTGGCCCAGGGGCGCGACCGCTGTCGTGGTCGCCGAGCCTGCTGCCGCGGTCGAGGACGGCGAGCCTGGCGGACGATGTCACCGAAGACGTCGCCGACGGCGTCGGCCCCGTGCCCGGGACGGACGACCTCGACGCAGCGTTCGAGGGGTGCTGGTGTTCGAGCGCATGCCCGACGCGCCCTTCGGCGAGGAGGTCGTCCTCGAGGAGATCGGCGACGAGGCTCCGCGGCCGCCACGGAGGCCGACGAGGTGGGTGTCGACGTACCGTTCTCCGACGGCAGCGCTCCTGCCGCCGGCTTCGGTCTCCGGGTGAGGCGCCGCGTCGCCCGGATGGTCGAGCTGCGTCGTGAGACCGCAGCACGTCGCGACGAGGTCGTGGCTGAGGTCGAGGCCGATCTGGCCTTCGCCGAGGCCGACACCCAGGATTCGATCCCTGCCGTGGAGCCGGTGCGCCCGGTGGTCCAGGCGCGCCGGAGCGTCGTGCACCACGAGGTCGAGGAGGCGCATCCGGTCCCAGGTCGCGAGTTGCGACGTGACGGACGCGTCAGCCTGGTCGAGGAGTCCGGGGCCCAGCCCAGCGTGACGCTCGGCGAGGTCGACGAGGTCAGTGGGTTCGACGAGGCCGACGAGGCGATGCCGCGTCCGGAGCCGGTCATCGGGCCGGTCCTGACCCGGGCTCGCGAACGCATCGGACTCACGGTCGATGCCCTGGCCGAGCGCACCCGGATCCGTCCGCACGTGATCGAGGCCATCGAGGTCGACGACTTCGCGCCGTGCGGTGGTGACTTCTACGCTCGCGGCCACCTGCGGACCCTGGGCCGGATCCTCGGATTGGAAGCGGGACCGCTGGTCAAGCTCTATGACGAGCGCTACGCCGACGCACCCATCAACGCGCGCAAGGTCTTCGAGGCGGAGCTCGCGACCGGTACCGGCGGCATCCGTGCCGTGCGGGGAGGTCCGAACTGGTCCGTCGTCGTGGCCGCGGTCATGGCCGTGGTGCTGGCCTGGTCGGTCGCCAAGTTGGCGATGGACGACAAGCCCGAGCCTGACGGCGTGATGTCGCTCAGCCAGGGGTCCGGCGGCCCCAACGGCTCGGCGCAACAGGCCGAGCGGGTGACCATCAAGGTCACGGCGACCAGCAGCTCCCAGGTGGAGATCAGCAATGCGAAGGGCCGTGTCGTGTTCAGCGAGGAGTTGTCGGCGGGTGACATCCACCGCATCGACGTCGTCGCGCCGGTGAAGGTCAAGGCCACCGACGCAGGCGCGGTGGAGGTCGAGATCGACAACGTTGCGCAGGGGACGGTCGGCAAGGCCGGTCAGGCCGGCAGCAGGAAGTTCGGCGGCTGAGCGACGCGGTGGATCCTCACCAGACGTGCCGAGGCCCGTCGCGGAGTTCGGCTCCGCGGCGGGTTTCGGCCCTTTCGGGCCACGGGGGCGAGGCCGAAGCGGGGGAACGTGCCGTCACACGGCATACTTCACGGTAGCCATGACGACTTCACAGACCACCCAGCCCGACGACCTCGTGTCCGTCGCGATGGTGACCCTCGGATGTGCCCGCAACGAGGTGGATTCCGAGGAGCTGGCCGGCCGCCTGGCCGCCGACGGTTTCCGCCTGGTCGACGACCCGGAGGACGCCGACACCGTCGTGGTCAACACGTGCGGATTCGTCGAGGCCGCGAAGAAGGACTCCGTCGACACCCTCCTCGAGGCGGCGGACCTCAAGGAGACCGGACGCACCCAGGCCGTGGTTGCCGTGGGCTGCATGGCCGAGCGCTACGGCAAGGACCTCGCGCAGTCGTTGCCCGAGGCCGACGCCGTGCTCGGCTTCGACGACTATCCCGAGATCGCCGATCGGCTCCGTTCGGTCCTCGCGGGGGAGACGCTCCACCCGCACACGCCGCAGGATCGTCGCAAGCTGCTCCCGATCACGCCGGCAGAGCGTGACGCGTCCACGTTGAGCGTCCCCGGCCACCAGCCGGTCGCCTCGGTCGACGACGTGGGCGCTGGTGGTCCCGCGACCGGGCCCCGCGCCGTACGCCGCCGTTTGGGCTCCGGCCCCACCGCACCCTTGAAGCTCGCCAGCGGCTGCGACCGTCGGTGCACGTTCTGCGCCATCCCAGCCTTCCGCGGCGCCTTCGTGAGCCGTAGGCCCTCCGACGTGCTGCAGGAGGCCCAATGGCTGGCCACGCAGGACGTCAAGGAGATCTTCCTCGTCAGCGAGAACTCGACCTCCTACGGCAAGGATCTCGGTGACCTGAGGTTGCTCGAGACGATGCTCCCCGAGCTTTCCGCCATCGAGGGGATCGAGCGGGTGCGGGTCTCCTACCTTCAGCCCGCCGAGACCCGTCCCGGGCTGATCGAGGCCATCGCCACGACGCCCGGTGTGGTGCCCTACTTCGATCTCTCCTTCCAGCACGCCAGTGCCACGGTGCTGCGCCGGATGCGTCGCTTCGGTGACCCCGAGAGCTTCCTGGGACTGCTGCAGCAGATCCGCGCGCTGCGCCCCGATGCTGGGGTGCGCTCCAACGTGATCGTCGGTTTCCCGGGCGAGACCGAGGAGGAGTTCCGCACGCTGTGCGACTTCCTGGTCGAGGCCCGCCTCGACGTGACCGGTGTCTTCGGCTACTCCGACGAGGACGGCACCGCCGCCGAACAGCTGCCCGGCAAGCTCGACGCAGATCTCATTGCCGAGCGCACTGCTGAGGTGAGCGCACTCGTGGAGGAGCTGAACGCCCAGCGGGCCGAGGATCGGATCGGTGACCGGGTGAGTGTGCTCGTCGAGTCCCTCGATGACGGCGTCGTCGAGGGGCGTGCCGAGCAGCAGGGGCCCGAGGTCGACGGCTGCACCCGGATCGAAGGCGATGTCGCGGCACTGCGGATCGGCGACATCGTCGAAGCGACCGTCATCGCGACGGAAGGTGTCGATCTGGTGGCCGAGCTGGGGAGGGATCGTGACCGAAGCCGAGGCCAAGCCCAGCAACTGGAACATCCCCAACGCGCTCACGACTCTGCGCATCCTCATGGTGCCGCTCTTCGGGTGGGCCCTGCTGCAGGACGGCGGTGACTCGGTCGGCTGGCGGGTCGTGGCCTTCGTGATCTTCGCACTGGCGATGGTCACCGACAAGATCGACGGCGACATCGCGCGTTCACGCAACCTGGTCACCGATTTCGGCAAGATCGCCGACCCCATCGCTGACAAGGCGATCACCGGCATGGCCTTCATCGGCCTGTCCATCGTCGGTGACGTCTGGTGGTGGGTGACGATCCTGGTGCTCGTTCGGGAGTGGAGCATCACGCTGCTGCGACTGTCGATCATGAAGAACGTCGTGATCCCCGCGGCCCAGAGCGGCAAGATCAAGACTGCTTTGCAGGGCGTGGCGCTGGCCGGGCTGGCGCTGCCGCTGCGGCAGGTGGACGGATGGATGGACCTGCCCGGCGACGTCCTGTTCTACGCGAGCCAGGCCCTCCTGGCCGGTGCCGTGGCCATGACCGTCTGGTCGGGTTACGAGTTCTATCGCGAGGCGTGGAAGCAGCGGCACGCCTTGTCCGGCCGTGGCTGACTGGTCGTTCCTGCGTCTCGCATTTCGCCGTTGCTTCTCGCGCTGCGATGTGACCGAGACCACTTCGTGACCTTTTTGGGCTCCCGGAGTCGGTGATCCTGTCCTAGGGTGACGGGATCCTGACGACAGATCTTCGTCCTTCCTGGACCATCAACGGCGAATCGCGGTTCGCGCCTGAGGGCTGCCGGAAACCTTCTTTTCACCGAGTGCTCACGCATTCGACGGGTTGCTGCACGCGTGATGTGTGTGTGCTGGGGATCTGACCGTCGGGAGATCTCGGGGACGGTTTCGACGGTGACGAGGCGAGGAGCAACGCAGAATCATGACAATCTTGCAGAAGAAGGCAGCCGTAGGAGCTGCCGCGGCGCTGGTGCTGGGGGGACTGGCGGCACTGCCCACCGGCGCGGCCCAGGCAGCGCCCGAGGACGTGGTGCAGGTCCAGATCCTGGCCACCAACGACTTCCACGGCCGGATCCTGCCGAACGGGGCGGAATCGGGCGCGGCGGTGATCGCGGGCGCGGTGCAGGAGCTTGAGGCCGACAACCCCAACACGGTCTTCGCGGCCGCCGGTGACCTGATCGGCGCGTCCACGTTCGAGTCCTTCATCAGCCAGGACAAGCCCACGATCGACGCGCTCAACGCAGCCGGCCTCGACGTGTCGGCCGTCGGCAACCACGAGTTCGACCAGGGCTACGACGACCTGGTCAACCGGGTGATGGCGCCGTACGACGCGACGACGAACCCGCTGGGCGGCGCGGAGTGGGAGTACATCGGCGCCAACGTGAAGAAGAAGGTCGACGGCACGCAGGCAGACGGCATCGAGGCTTCCTGGATGGAGACCTTCACCGAGGGCAGCAACACCGTCGACGTCGGTTTCGTGGGTGCGGTCACCGAGCACCTCGACGAGCTGGTGTCTCCGGCCGGCATCGCCGACATCGAAGCCGCCGACATCGTGTCGTCGGTCAACGCAGAGGCAGCTGACCTGAAGGATGCCGGCGCGGAGCTCGTCGTGCTGCTCGTTCACGAAGGTGCCGCGACGACCGCCTTGGCGTCCGCAACCGACCCGGCGTCCGACTTCGGCAAGATCGTGACCGGGGTCAGCGACGACATCGGTGCGATCGTCTCGGGCCACACCCATCTGGCCTACAACCACACCATCGACGGGATGCCGGTGGTCTCCGCCGGTCAGTACGGCGTGAACCTCAACCAGCTCGTCTTCGACATCGACTCGGCCACCGGCGAGGTGGAGGTCGTCTCGCAGGAGATCCTCCCGCTGATGCGCAACGAACCTGTCGGCGGTCAGGACAACTGGATCGCCAACTATGCGCCGGACCCGGTGGTCGCGCAGATCGTCCAGGACGCCAAGGACGAGGCCGACGTGCTCGGTGCCGAGCAGATCGGCGAGATCGGTGCTGCGTTCCAGCGCGCGAAGCTGAGCAACGGCACCACGGAGAACCGCGGCGGTGAGTCGACCCTCGGCAACCTGGTCGCCGAGGTGCAGCGCGCCCAGACCCCTGAGTCCATCGGGGGCGCCGAGATCGCCTTCATGAACCCCGGCGGTCTCCGGGCCGACATGGTCGGTGAGGACGGCAAGCTCACCTACAAGCAGGCCGCCGTCGTGCAGCCCTTTGCCAACACCCTGGTACGCATGGACTTGACCGGCGCACAGATCAAGCAGGTTCTCGAGGAGCAGTGGCAGCCGGACGGTGCCTCGCGCCCCTTCCTGCGGCTCGGCATCTCGGAGGGATTCACCTACACCTACGACCCGTCGGCTGCGCGCAACAAGCGGGTCACTGGGATGTGGCTGGACGGCACGGCCATCAAGCCGGCATCGAGCTACTCGGTGACGGTGAACTCCTTCCTCTCCACGGGTGGTGACAACTTCTTCACCCTGAACGCCGGTGCGAACAAGCAGGACACCGGGGTCACCGACCTGCAGGCGATGGTCGACTACATGGCTGCGGCGGAGGACGCCGTGTCCCCGGACTTCAGCCAGCGCTCGGTCGGTGTGTCCACGGACAAGGCCAGCTATGCGCCGGGTGACACCGCTACGGTCGATCTCAGCTCGTTGATCATGACCGGCCCCGGTGACACCGTTGACGAGGAGGTCAGTGTCGCTGTCGGGAGTGCTGCCCCGGTGAGCGTGCCGGTCGACGCGACGGTCACGGACGAGGTGACCGACGAGGACGGCGTTGCCCAGGTCCAGCTCACCATCCCTGCCGGGACCAAGCGCGGTTCGTCGCTGGCCGTCACCGTCACGGGTGAGGCCAGTGGCACGCAGCTCTCGTTCAGCCTTCCCGTCGCGCCGAAGGTCGCCCCGAAGCTGCAGGTGAAGGTCAAGCCCAAGAAGGTCAAGGCGAAGAAGACCAAGGCCAAGGTGGTCATCGCGGTCAAGGCCAAGGGCGTCGACGTCACCGGCAAGGTGCAGGTCAAGGCCAACGGCAAGAAGAAGACGGTCAAGGTGAACAAGGCGGGGAAGGCGAAGGTCAACCTCGGCAAGTTCAAGAAGAAGGGCAAGAAGAAGGTGGTCGTGACCTACCTGGGCGACGACAACCTGAAGAAGGCCAAGAAGAAGTTCAAGGTCAAGGTCACGCGCTGACCCAGGTGCGTCGACACAGTTGACCCCGATGACAGGGGGCCGCCACTCGGGCGGTGGCCCCCTGTCGTCGTCCCCGCAGGTCTCGGTTGCCTGCTCCAGGAGACACATTCACGCGGTTCTCGGAGGAACCAACATGTCCCGACACAAACTCGTGGCACCGCTCGCGGTCGCCGCCCTCACCGCGGCCACGCTGGCCGCGGTCCCCACCACTGCACAGGCAGCACCCGTTGCGGATTCAGCGCTGGTGATCAGCGAGGTCTACGGAGGTGGCGGCAACTCTGGAGCGCCGCTCAACCAAGACTTCGTGGAACTTCACAACAAGGGCGACGTGCCCATCGACCTGACCGGTTATTCGGTGCAGTACAAGAGCGCCGCCGGCGCGGTGTGGACCGGTCGGATCGATCTGTCAGGAACGCTGGCGCCCGGGGACTACTACCTCGCAGCGGGCGCAACCGGCGCCAACGGCGGGCCGCTCCCGACGCCGGACGTGGTCAACACGGGCGTCAACCTGTCCGGAACGACGGGCAATGTTGCTCTGTCATCCTCGACGACAACCCTGACGTGCGTGACCACGGCCTGCGCCGCTGACCCGGCAGTGGTCGACCTCGTGGGTTTCGGCGGAGGCGACACCTTCCTCGGCACAGCTCCAGCCCCGGCCCCGTCCAATTCCACCTCGGTGGCTCGTGACGTGGACTCCTCCAACACCCTCCAGAACGTGGACGACTTCACTGCCGGCGCGCCCACGCCGGGCGAGGAGCCAGCGGTGGTCGAGCCGCCGGAAGAGGTCGAGCTGACGATCCCCGAGATCCAGGGCACCGGGCTGGTCTCCGACCACGTCGGCGACATCGCCACGACCACCGGCGTGGTCACGGCGGCCTATCCGGCAGGTGGCCTCTTCGGGTTCTACCTGCAGACACCAGGCACCGGTGGCGCGACCGATGTCGCCTCGCGCACGGCCTCCGACGGCATCTTCGTGCGGGTCGCCGCATCGGCGGGCGCCGTCACCGTGCAGCCGGGTGACCACGTGCAGGTCAAGGGCGCCGTGGCCGAGTATGCCGGTGCCACCCAGGTCGAGGTGACGGCGGCGGCCGACATCGTCCCCCTCGACGACGATGCCGATCCGGTGACCCCAGTGACGCTGGAGGCCTGGCCGAGCGCCCCCGCCGAGCGGGAGGTGCTGGAGGGCATGCTTTTCCAACCGACCGGTGACTTCACCGTCACCAACACCTACTTCGGGGGCAGCAACCCCGGTGACAGCCGCTACGGCGAGGTCGGTCTGGCGCAGGGCGACAAGCCGCTGATGACGCCGACCGAGGTGGCCGATGCGCAGGACGCTGCCGCGGTTGCCGCGGTCGAGGCCGACAACGCGGCCCGGCAGGTCGTGCTCGACGACGGCTCGTCGTGGAGCTTCTTCGGTGGCAGCTATGACGGCAATGGCACCCCGGCCTACGTCTCCCAGTCCCAGCCGGCCGTGGTCGGTGCCTCGGTCACATTCGACGAGCCCGTGGTCTTCACGGAGGGCGGTAGCCCCTCCGCGCCGACCTGGCGCTTCCAGCCCACCTCGTGGGTGCAGGGGCCGGACAACACGACGAGCCCGGTGACGTTCGAGAACACGCGTACGCCGGCACCGGAGGCGGCGCAGATCGATCCGGACGGTACCGCCGACGTGCGGGTGGCGTCGTTCAACGTGCTCAACTACTTCACCACCCTGGGTGACGCGGACGACGACAACGTCGGCGATGGTGGCTGCACCGCCTACAACGACCGCAACGGCGACGGCAACAACGTCAACACCGGGTGTGCCCAGCGCGGCGCCTGGGACCCCGAGGACCTGGAGCGTCAGCAGAACAAGATCGTGGCCGCGATCAACGCGCTCGACGCCGACGTGGTCGGGCTGATGGAGATCGAGAACTCCGCAGCCCTCGGTGAGGAGGCCGACGAGGCAACCGAGACGCTGGTGGCCGCACTCAACGCGGATGCTGGCGACGAGGTCTGGGCGGCCAACCCGTCGTCCGAGGAACTGCCCGACGCCTCCGAGCAGGACGTGATCACCAACGCGATCATCTACAAGGTCGCCTCGGTGGAGCGGGTCGGTGAGGCGCACGCTCTCGGCGATCAGAGCAGCGGTTCGGGCGCGTTCGCCAACGCTCGTGAGCCCATCGCGCAGACGTTCCGCTCGACCGACGGCGGCGACTCCTTCCTGGTCGTCGTCAACCACTTCAAGTCGAAGGGGTCGGGGGCCGACGACGGCACCGGGCAGGGCGCGGCCAACCCGGACCGCATCGCCCAGGCCGAAGCACTGCGCGACTGGGTGCCGTCGGTGCAGGCGAGCGAGGACGTCGAGGCGGTGCTGCTGACCGGTGACTTCAACGCCTACACGATGGAGGACCCGCTGCAGGTGCTCTACGACGCCGGCTACGCAGACGCCGCCACCGAGTTCGGCAGCGGGGACGAGTGGACCTACTCCTTCCAGGCGATGTCGGGTTCGCTCGACCACGTGCTGCTGAACGAAGCGGCGCAGGCAGCCACGACCGGAGCAGACATCTGGGGCATCAACTCGGGTGAGTCGCTGCTCTTCGAGTACAGCCGGTGGAACTACCACGCCACCGACTTCCACGAGGACACGCCGTATCGCTCCTCCGACCACGACCCGGTGCTGGTGGGCCTCGACCTGGTGGCCGACGACTCCGAGCCGGAGCCGGTCAAGGCCCAGAAGGCCGTGATCAAGGCGAAGTTCAAGCCCGCCAAGCTCAAGGTCGGCAAGAACGGCAAGATCGTCGTCACCGTCAAGGGCAAGCAGGGCGCCAAGGCGACCGGCAAGGTCAAGATCAAGGTGAAGGGGAAGGTCACGGGCAAGAAGACCATCACCGTCAAGCTGAACAAGAACGGCAAGGCGAAGATCAAGCTGCCCAAGGCCAAGAAGGTCGGCAAGCTCCAGGTCGCGGTCAAGTACCTCGGCTCCGATGCCGTGAAGGCCGGCAAGAAGAAGTTCAAGGTCAAGGTGGTTCGCAAGAAGTAGCGGCACACCAGCGTCGTGAGGGGTCGGGTCGACCCGACCCTCACTGCGCCGTTCCGTCCACAGAAGTGGTGAGTCACTCGACGGGAACAACCCACCTCGGGGTAGCGTTGTGACATCACCTGACGGTGGAAAGAAAGGACCGGCCCATGACGCTCTTCCGACGACTGCTCGGAGAGGCGCTGCGCGCGCAGCGCATGGAGCGTGGGTTGACCCTGCGTGAGGTCTCCGCAGACGCCCGGGTGAGTCTGGGCTACATCTCCGAGATTGAGCGTGGCCAGAAGGAAGCCTCCTCCGAGCTGCTCGCCTCCCTGTGCGGCGCGCTCGAGATGCCGTTGTCGCTGCTGCTGCACAACGTGAGCCAGGCCGCTGCCATCGAGGAGCAGCTCCTCACGGTGCCCGCCACGACGCTGCCGGTGCGTACCGGTGCCGACGTGGTCGCCTCCGCCGCCTGACCCTGTCTCCCGAGGGCGACCGGCCTCAGTTGCCCCAGGGCGGCTGGCACGACGGGCACCAGTACGTCGCCCGCTCCCGCCCCTCGGGGCCCAGCATTGCCTGCTCCACCCGACTTCCGCACCTCAGGCACGCTCGGCCCGCGCGGCCGTAGACCCAGGTCCGACGCCCCCTGGCCAGCGAACCGGTGGTGGTCTGCACGTCGCGCTCGACGTTGGCTCGCAGCACCTTGCGGGCCAGCTCCACCACATCGGCCAGCCGGGGAACGCTCGCGGTCGGCGTGCGGGGATCCACGCCGGAGAGGAAGAGCACCTCCGACAGATACATGTTGCCGATGCCGGCGAGGTTGCGCTGGTCGAGGAGGGCCTGGCCGACGGGTCGGTCTGGGACCGCGGCCAGCCGGCCCAGTGCGATGTCGAGGTCCCAGTCGTTGCCGAGCAGGTCGGGGCCGAGATGACCCACGACCGTCTCCTCGTCGTTGCGAGCCAGCAGCTCGACCACGCCCAGGGCGAACCCGACAGCCTGCCACTCGGTAGTGCTCAGCACGACGCGCGCCTCGTGGGCCGGTCGTCTCCAGCGACCGCCCGGGCGCAGCAGGTGCCACGATCCCTCCATCTTCAAGTGGGTGTGCAAGGTCCACTGCGCACCGATCCGGAGCAGCAGGTGCTTGCCTCGCGCCAGGGACTCCACCACCACCTCACCGGTCAGGTCCGTGGTGGCCAGGGCCGGCACCCGGAAGTCGGTCCCGGTCAGTGCCCGGCCCCGCAGCGCCGCACCCAGCCGGCGTGCGGTGCGATGCACGGTGTCGCCCTCAGGCACGGATCCGCAGTCCCTTCGAGGTCGCCACGAATCCCGCGGCCGTCAGCGCCTCACGCAGCGGGTCATCACTACGGCCAAGCAGCTGCGATCCGTCAGCCTTCTCGACGGTGAGCTTGCCGAGCGCACCGCGTCGTACGGCGTCTGCCAGCGAGCGGCACGCAAGGGTCAGGATCTCGACGGAGTCGTCGTAGGTGAGCAGGGTACGACCACCGCGTTCGACATAGAGCACCAGTCGACCGTCGACGAGCACCACCAGTGCGCCCGCCTTTCGTCCCGGTCGGTGGCCCCTTTCCGCAGCCGGCCAGGGAGCGCCGCGCCGTAGGGACTGGCAGGGTCGGTGGCAGCAAGTGTCAGCGTCGTCGGCGAGTCGCCAGCCTCCAGGTGGCTGCGCAACCGGTCGACCGCGCCACTGGTGCCGAACTGCGCGGCGCCGAGACCCGCGACGAAGTAGCCTCGCCGGCAGCGGCCGGACTCCTCCCAGGCCGAGAGCACCTTGTAGATCGCGGCAAAGCCACCCGGAAGACGCTCGCTGGCCACGGCACCTCGGGTGACGACCCCATGTCGCTCCAGCAATGCCTCGGCACGGGCGTGGGTACGGCGGGTGGGGTCGGTCTCCCGCTCAGGGAGCAACCCCCAGCGACCGGCGGTTCCCGGCGGGCCAACGCGTGGTGGCACCGCCAGGCGGCCACCGATCCGTGCCCGCGGCGGTCGGCGCCGGGACCGATGGCTGGGAGCACCGCTGCTGGTCAGGGCGCGCAACGGAGCGAGCGTGTCGTTGCCGACGTGACCACTCCACACCAACTGCCACAGGGCGTCGGCGAGAGCGGCGTCGGTGCACGGCTCACCCAGCGCGGTGACCTGGTCGAAGAGTTGCCGGAAGAAGAACCCGCCGCCGCCCGACAACACCGTCAGCAGCCGGTGCCCGAGCTCGGGCAGCTCCTCGTCGTCGGGCTCGGGGAGGGTGAGATGGGCCTGGTCGGCGAGGTGCAACGAGACCCAACCGTCGCTGCCGGGCAACTCCCCGTGACCTGCCCAGATCACCTCACCGGACGCGGTGAGCTCGTCGAGCATCGCCGGCTCGTAGTCGCGCACACGCGCAGCGAGCATCAAGGGTTCCAGCGCCGACGCCGGCACCGGGCAGCCGGCCAGCTGCTCCACCGCGGCGAGCACGCCGTCAACGCCGCGCAGACCGCCTCGAGCGGTGCGCCCGGTGCCGACCAGCTGCTGCCAGGTGGGCAGGAACCTTGCCAGCACGTCGTGGTCAACGGGCTCGATCTCGTGACGCAGCTTGGCCAGCGATCGGCGTCGCAGCCGGCGGAGTACGTCGGCGTCACACCACTCCTCGCCCGTGCCCGCCGGGCGGAACTCTCCTCGAGTACCCGACCACGGGCGGCCAGCAGGCTGAGCGCGTGCCGGACGACCGCCGTACCGAGGCCGAAGCGGGTGGCCACCTCGTCGACCCGGAAGGGGCCGTGCGTGCGGGCATGGCGGCTGACCAGGTCGCCGAGCGGATCAGCGACCGGATCGAGGAAGGCCTGGGGCACTCCGGGTGGGACGGGCACGCCGAGCGCGTCACGAAGTCGACCGATGTCTTCGACGGCAGCGACGTGGACGACGCCGCCGACGAGCACGTCGACGGCCCGGCGGGAGACGCGCAACTCGGCGAGCCACGCCGTGGGGTCGTCGGTGCTGCGGGCCGCGATCTCTGCTTCGGTGAGAGGACCGAGCAGGCGGAGGAGGTCGGCCACGCCCTCGGCGGAGCGGGCCCGTCGATCGGGAGCGAGACGCTGCAGCTCGGACTCCACCTCGGTCAGGACGTCGGGGTCGAGCAGCTCGCGAAGCTCAGCGCGCCCCAGGAGCTCGGCCAGCAGACCTTGGTCGAGGCTGAGCGCGGCCGCCCGGCGTTCCGCGATGGGGGAGTCACCCTCGTAGACGAACTGGGCGACGTAGCCGAAGAGGAGGTTGCGGGCGAAGGGTGAGGGCATCTCGGGTGACACCTCGACGATGCGCACCTCACGACGGTCGAGGCGACGCAGCAGCTCAAGGAGCCCCGGCAGGTCGTAGACATCCTGCAGGACCTCCCGGACCGCCTCGAGCACGATCGGGAAGGACGGATAGCGGACGGCCACCTCGAGGAGCTGAGCCGAACGCTGGCGTTGTTGCCACAGCGGAGAGCGACGACCGGGGTCGCGGCGGGGCAGCAGCAGCGCCCGGGCGGCACACTCGCGGAACCGACTGGCGAAGAGCGCGGAGCCGCCGACCTCGGTGGTGACGATGTTCTCGATCTCGTCGACCTCGAAGAGCACCACCTCCGCGCCGGGCGGCTCCGCATCGGAGTCGGGGACTCGGAGCACGATGCCGTCGTCGGAGGCCACTGCCGACGCCTCGACGCCGTAGCGCTCACGCAGCCGGGCGTTGATCGCCAGGGCCCAGGGAGCGTGGACCGGCGTCCCGAAGGGGAGTGCACGACGATGCGCCAGTCGCCGAGCTCGTCGTGGAACCGCTCGACCACGATGGTGCGGTCGGTGGGCAGGGCCCCACCAGCGTCGCGCTGCTCGGCAAGGTGGTCGAGCAGGTTGCCCGCTGCCCAGTCATCGAGCCCTGCTCCGAGCAGCCGCTCGGTGGCCCCTTCCCGGGTCTGTGCGTCGAGATCACGCATCAGCGCCCCGATCGCGGCCCCGAGCTCCGCTGGGCGCCCGAGGGTGTCGCCCTTCCAGAAGGGCAGCCGGCCGGGCACGCCAGGGGCGGGCGTCACCATCACCTTGTCGTGGGTGATGTCCTCGATGCGCCAGCTGGTGGCACCCAGCGCGAAGACGTCGCCGACCCGCGACTCGTAGACCATCTCCTCGTCGAGCTCGCCGACCCGACGGCCGCCTCCCTCGCCGACGAGGAAGACCCCGAAGAGCCCGCGGTCGGGAATGGTGCCGCCGCTGGTGACGGCCAGCCGCTGTGCGCCGGGCCGCCCGGTGATCTCGCCGGCGACGCGGTCCCACACGATGCGTGGGCGCAGCTCGGCGAACTCGTCGCTGGGATAACGGCCGCTCAACAGGTCGAGAGTGGCCTCGAAGGCAGAGCGCGGCAGCGTCGCGAAGGAGGCGGTGCGGCGTACGAGTGCGAAGAGCTCGTCGACGTGCCAGGTGTCGACCGCGGTGGCCGCGACGACCTGCTGGGCCAGCACGTCGAGTGGGTTGGTGGGGATGCGCATCGACTCGATGGAGCCGGTGCGCATGCGCTCGACCGCCACTGCCGTGGGAGCCAGGTCGCTGCGGTGCTTGGGAAAGAGCACACCTCGTGACACCTCGCCGACCTGGTGACCGGCGCGGCCGACGCGTTGCAGCGCGCTCGCCACGCTGGGTGGCGACTCGATCTGCACCACGAGGTCGACGGCACCCATGTCGATGCCGAGCTCGAGGCTGCTGGTGGCGACCACGCAGGGCAACCGTCCCGACTTGAGCTCGTCCTCGATGAGCGCGCGCTGCTCCTTGCTCACCGAGCCGTGATGGGCGCGGGCAATCACAGGGAGCCGCCATCGGCGGGAGCGTGACCGGCGCCGGACTGAGCCATCACCTGGGCGGGCACACCGTCGGGCAACGTCACGCCGGCCCGTTCGGCCGCGATCTCGTTGAGACGGGCAGTGAGGCGTTCGGCCAGCCTGCGCGAGTTGGCGAAGACGATCGTCGAGCGATGCTGCTGCACGAGGTCGGCCACCCGCTCCTCGACGTGTGGCCAGATGGAGGCGCGATTGGCGCCGGCGGTGGGCCCCTCCGGGATCTCGTCGACCAGGTCGCCGAGTGCTGTCATGTCTTCGACGGGTACGACGACCCGCAGGTCCCAACGCTTCTCCGCCGGGGGCGCGACGAGGGTGACTGGCTGGTCGCCGCCGAGGAAGCGGGCAACCTCGTCGAGTGGTCGGACCGTGGCCGAGAGTCCGATGCGTTGTGCCGGCCGAGGCAGGAGGGCGTCGAGACGGGCCAGGGAGAGTGCGAGGTGGGCGCCACGCTTGGTGCCGGCAACGGCGTGGACCTCGTCGAGGATCACCGTCTCCACCCCTCGCAGGCTCTCGCGAGCCTGCGAGGTGAGCATCAGGAAGAGTGACTCGGGCGTGGTGATCAAGATGTCGGGCGGTTGGGTGCCGAGCTTGCGGCGTTCGGCCGGCGAGGTGTCTCCGGAGCGGACTCCCACCCGGAGGTCGTGGTGGTCCTCACCGAGGCGGCGCGCAGCATGCATGATGCCGGCCAGCGGCGCCCGCAGGTTGCGCTCGACGTCGACGGCCAGGGCCTTGAGCGGGGAGACGTAGAGGACCCGACAGCGTTGGCTCCTCTCGTCGGGCGGCGCGGTGGTGGTGAGCCGGTCGATCGACCAGAGGAAGGCAGAGAGCGTCTTGCCGGATCCGGTGGGGGCCACCACGAGGGCGTGCTGGCCGGCCGCGATCGCCGACCAGGCGCCGGTCTGGGCGGCGGTGGGTGCCGCGAAGGACGCGCCGAACCACGCGCGTGTCGCGGGGCTGAACTGGCTCAACGGATCACTCACGTGCCCATCCTTGCCGATGGCCCCGACAACCGACGTGGATCAGTCGTCGGAATCCAGCACCACCGGCCCGAGGCGGTCGCAGGCCGCGCAGAGTGCGGCGCACCATCCGGCGAGTGGAGGTGAGGTCGACCGACGGCAGCGCCGGTGTCGTGGAGCGAGGCAGCTGGGACGTGCGCGACTGCGTTCGGGAGCAGCCGTGGTTGCCCAACGGACCGATACCGTTGCAGGTGAACTGGACCGCCGACGGATTCCGCCGGCAGGCCACCTTGACCACCGGAAGGGACGCGGTCTCATGACGAGCGCAGTCGTGGTGGGGAGCGGTCCCAACGGGCTGTCCGCCGCCATCAGGCTGGCCTCTGCCGGCGTGGAGGTGCTCGTGCTCGAGGCGCAGTCCGAGCTCGGCGGTGGGACCAGGACCAGCGAGCTGACGCTTCCGGGCGTACTGCATGACGACTGTGCAGCATTCCATCCGACCGGCGTCGCTTCGCCCTACTTCCGCTCGCTCGGCCTGGAGCGCCACGGTCTGCGGTGGTCGTGGCCCGAGATCGACCTCGCACACCCGCTCGATGACGGGCGTGCCGGCCTCGCCGCCCGGGATGCTTCCTTCACCGACTCCTCGCTGGGCGTTGACGCTCGGCGCTGGCACCGAATGTTCGATGCCCCGGTGCGCAACTTCGACGACCTGGCTCGGGAGGTCTTCCAACCGGTCGTGCACGTGCCGCGCCATCCGGTCACCCTGGGCCGGTTCGGGCTGAGCGCCGCACAACCGGCGACCTGGTTGGCGCGACGCTTCTCCGACGAGCCGGCGCGCGCGCTGCTCACGGGAGTTGCGGCGCACGCCTTCAGCCGGCTCGACACCCCGTTCAGCGGATCGGTGGGCATGTTGCTCACGGCGGCAGCGCATGCCGTCGGTTGGCCGGTGGCCGAGGGTGGCTCGGCCGCGATCACACGCGCCCTTCTCGCCGAACTGGCCTCGCACGGCGGCACCGTGCGCACGGGCACTCGAGTGACCACGCTGGCAGATGTCGCCGAGCAGGCCGACGGCATGCCCGACATCTTGATGCTCGACACCTCGCCGTCCGGCGCAGTGGAGATCCTGGGTGGGCGTCTGCGGGCCGGTGTACGCCGGGGACTCACCCGGTACCGCTTCGGTCCGGCGGCCTTCAAGGTCGACATCGCCCTCGACGGCGACATCCCCTGGCGCAATCCGGACTGCGGTCGCGCCGGCACCGTTCACCTCGGTGGGGGCGCCGATGAGATGGTCGCGACCGAAGCGCGAGTGGTGCGCGGTGAGCTGCCGGAGCGTCCCTTCGTGCTGCTCGGACAGCAGTACCTCGCCGACCCCTCTCGGTCTGCCGGCGGGATCAACCCGATCTATGCCTACGCACACGTGCCTCACGCCTACTCCGGCGATGCGACGGAGGCAGTCCTGGCGCAGATCGAGCGCTTCGCCCCGGGCTTCAGGGACCAGGTGGTGGCGATCTCGGCGCGCAATGCGGTCGGCCTCGCCGACCACAATGAGAACTACGTCGGAGGAGACATTGCGACCGGCGCCAACCATGCTCGTCAGATCCTCTTCCGGCCGCGCATCGCCGGCAATCCCTATGCCCTGGGCGCCCTGCGGGGCTCGTCCCGGGACGACGCCGTTCGCGCCTACCTCTGCTCTGCTGCGACACCGCCCGGTGCCGGTGTGCACGGGATGGGCGGCTTCCACGCGGCCGAGGCCGCCCTTCGGCACGCCGGCGGCTAGCACTCCCGGGCCTCGGCGGCGCGGTGGGTGGCAGAGCGAGGTTCGCTGCTCGGAGGGCAGCCATTACGGTGGCGCCATGACCGCACCCACCAGCACCGTGATCCGCAGGGCGCGGTTGGTCGACCTCGACGGCTCCGCGGAGATCGATCCGGTCGACGTACGCCTCGAGTCCGGTCGCGTGGTCGCCCTGGCCCGGGACCTTGCGACAGCCGGCGCCGACGTGGTGGAGGCCGACGGGCGGTGGCTGATGCCGGGCCTGTGGGACTCCCACGTGCACCTCGGCCAGTGGGCTGCGGTGCTGCGTCGACTCGACGCCACGTCGGTCGGCTCCCCGGAGGAGTTGTTGGCGCTGGTCGGGGCAAGGCTGCGGGGAGCACCCGAGAGCCCGGTGGTGAGCTGGGGGCACGCGGCGGGCGCATGGCGAGCCGTCACGACTCGGGAGTTGGACGCGGTCACGGGCCGTACGCCGACCGTCCTGGTCTCCGGCGACGTGCACCAGGCGTGGGTCAACAGTGCCGCCCAGCGACTGCTCGACCTGGAGTGGCGCGACGAGCCGGTGCGGGAGACGGAGTGGTTCGAGGCCTATCCCTTGTTGGAGCGGATCACCGGAGCGGTGTCCGACCACGACTACCGGGTGGTGCAGCTCGAGGCGGCGCGGCTGGGAGTCGTGGGGCTGGTCGACTTCGAGTTCGCCACGAGTCCGCATGACTGGGCGGTCCGCCACGCCGGCGGAGGCGGGTTGCTGCGGGTGCGTTGTGCCACCTATGCGATCGGCCTCGACGACGTGCTCGCCACCGGGCTGCGATCCGGTGACGCCGTGCCCGGCACGCGGGGCCTGGTGACGATGGGCCCGTTGAAGATCATCGGCGACGGTTCACTCAACACCCACACGGCCTGGTGCTGCGAGCCCTACGCGGAGTCCGAGCCCTATGCGGACGATGCCCGACAGCCTCACCACGGCGCCGCCAACCTGGAGGCAGGGGAGTTGCGCGACCTGTTGCGCCGCGCCACCGACGCGGGCCTCGAGGTCGCCGTGCACGCAATCGGCGACCGGGCGGCTGCGGTGAGCCTGGAGGCCTTCGAGGTGACTCGGGCCCGTGGCTCCCTCGAGCATGCCCAGCTGATCCGCGCCGAGGACGTGCAGCGCATGGCGCGCCTCGGCATCCGCGCATCGGTGCAACCCGCACACCTGCTCGATGACCGGGACCTCTCCGAGTCCGTCTGGCCGGGTCGGGGCGGCGACTGCTTCCCGTTCCGACGCATGCTGTCGGCCGGTGTCGACCTGCGGTTCGGTTCCGACGCCCCGGTCGCCCCACTCGACCCGTGGACGGCCATGGCTGCCGCAGTTCACCGCAGTGCCGACGTACGCCCGCCGTGGGGAGGCGAGCAGGCGCTGACCGTCCGTGAGGCGCTGGCAGCATCGACCGACGGATGGAGCACGGTCGAGATCGGCCACCCTGCCGACCTCGTGCTGTTGGACGACGATCCGCTTGCCGTGCCGGGGGAACCGGAGGACACGGCCGCCGCGGCCGCCCACCTGAGGTCGATGCGGGCCGTGGGCACGTGGGTGGCGGGGACACGCGTCGTCTGAACGATCGGGCTACGAGGGTGCTGTCACACCTGTTGTTCCGGGTGTGACGTGGGTAACGTCGGGCCATGGAGTCCTACGCGGCAGGTGAGACGTCTCCAGCACTGCTGGAGGAGACCATCGGGGCGAACCTCGAGCGGACGGTGGCAGCACACCCCGACGGGGAGGCGCTGGTCGAGGTGGCCAGCGGCAGGCGCTGGACGTGGCGCGAGTTCGACGACGACGTCAACGCCCTGGCACGGGGCCTCATGTGCGCCGGTGTGGCTGTCGGTGACCGGGTGGGCATCTGGGCGCCCAACTGCGCCCGGTGGACGTTGACGCAGTATGCCGCGGCAAAGATCGGCGCGGTCCTGGTCAACGTCAATCCGGCCTACCGCACCCACGAGTTCGCGTACGCCGCCAACCAGTCGGGGGTGAGCCTGCTGGTGAGCGCGACCCGCTTCAAGGACTCCGACTACGCCGCCATGATCGCGGAGACCGCAGGGGAGTGCCCGACGATCGAGCGGGTGGTGTTCCTCGACGAGGAGGCGTCTTGGCAGGCGTTGGTGGCCGAGGGTGAGGCCGTGCCCGAGGCAGAGCTGCGGGTGCGTTCGGCCGGTTTGCTGCCCGAGGACCCGATCAACATCCAGTACACCTCCGGCACGACGGGGCGCCCCAAGGGCGCGACGCTGAGCCACCGCAACATCCTCAACAACGGGTTCTTCACCACCGAGCTGATCAACTTCTCCGAGGTCGACCGACTCTGCGTGCCGGTGCCCTTCTACCACTGCTTCGGCATGGTGATGGCCAACCTCGGTTGCACCTCGCACGGCGCCACGATGGTCGTCCCGGCGCCTGCCTTCGACCCCGAGGTCACCCTGCGCACGATCGCTGCGGAGCGGTGCACGGCGGTCTACGGCGTGCCGACGATGTTCATCGCGATGCAGAACCACCCGACGTTCGCCGAGCACGACCTGAGCAGCCTGCGCACGGGAATCATGGCCGGTTCCGTCTGCCCGGTGGAGGTGATGAAGCGGTGCATCGAGGAGATGCACATGGCGGAGGTGTCGATCGCCTACGGGATGACGGAGACGTCGCCGGTGTCGTGCCAGACGCGTGATGACGACGACCTCGAGCGTCGTACGGCGAGCATCGGCAGGGCGCATCCGCACGTCGAGGTGAAGGTGGTCGACCCGGTCACGGGCGCCACCGTGCCGCGGGGGAGCCCGGGGAGTACTGCACCAAGGGCTACTCGGTGATGCTCGGCTACTGGAGGGACGAGGAGAGGACCGCTGAGGCAATCGACGCGGAAGGCTGGATGCACACCGGTGACCTCGCACAGATGCGTGACGACGGCTACTGCACCATCGTCGGTCGGATCAAGGACATGGTGATCCGCGGTGGCGAGAACATCTATCCGCGGGAGATCGAGGAGTTCCTCTACACGCATCCCGACGTCGAGGACGTGCAGGTGGTCGGCGTCCCGGACGAGCGCTACGGCGAAGAGTTGTGCGCCTGGGTGAAGCTGCGTTCGGGCGCGGAGCCGTTGGACGCGGACGCGGTGCGGGCCTTCGCGACGGGTCGGCTCGCCCACTTCAAGATCCCGCGTTACGTGATGGTCGTCGAGGAGTTCCCGATGACGGTCACGGGCAAGATCCGCAAGGTCCAGATGCGTGAGGAGTCGGCCAAGGCGCTGGGGCTGGCCTGATGCGCCCTCGGTGTCGGTTGGTTGAATGGCACCATGACACCGGACACCAAGGACTGGACGTGGGTGATCGAGGGCTCCTGCCCCGACTGCGGATTCGACGGTCCCGCGGTGTCGGTGCCCGAGATCCCCGAACTCCTCCGGACCACCGCCGACCGCTGGTCGACAGCGCTGGCGCGCGACGACGTACGGGTGCGGCCGGAGGCGGAGGTCTGGTCGCCGCTGGAGTACGCCGCCCACGTACGTGACGTGCACGGGATCTTCGCCGAGCGGGTGCGGTCGATGCTTGCCGAGGAAGCGCCGACGTTCGCCAACTGGGACCAGGACGCGACTGCGATCGAGGCCGACTACGCCCACGCCGATCCCGTGGAGGTGGAGCTCGCTCTCATCGAGGGCTCCGGCGACTGCGCGGGCCTCTACGCGTCGGTGACGCCCGACCAGCTGCCGCGGACGGGCCTGCGCAGCAACGGCAGCGTGTTCACGGTCGAGACGATCGCGCGCTACCACCTGCACGACGTGGTGCACCACCTGTGGGACGTGCGCGGGTGAGGCACACGGAGTTCTGGGACCGGATGGACCAGGTGCTCGGCGACGACTACGCGCGCGCCTGGGCCGACAGCCAGTCGATCACCGAGCTGGGCTCGTGCACGGTGCGCGAGGCGCTCGACGCGGGGAGAGCCCCAAGGCGGTGTGGGCCGCCGTACGCCGCCACCTGGGACTGTCCGACACGTGGCGGTGAGCTCGGTCGAGTCGTGCACCGACACGCCGTGACGAAGTGTTGCGTCGAACAGGTGTTCGCCTAGGCTGTTGTCCACAGGCATGACGGGTGGTGGACGTTCTCCACAGCTCTCGGCCTCCTGATCAGGGAGTGTCGGTGGGTTCGCCTAACGTCGCAGATGTGCCTGGACCACGACGAGAGAAGAAGAGGAACGACACCATGGCTGGTGGAAACCGCGACAAGGCGCTCGACGCAGCGCTCGCCAACATCGAGAAGCAGTTCGGCAAGGGTTCGATCATGCGCCTGGGCGACGAGACCCGGGCTCCCCTCGAGGTGATCCCGACGGGATCCATCGCTCTCGACGTCGCGTTGGGCCTCGGTGGCCTTCCCCGCGGTCGCGTCGTGGAGATCTACGGTCCGGAGTCCTCTGGTAAGACCACCGTCGCCCTGCATGCCGTTGCCAGCGCGCAGAAGGCCGGCGGCATCGTCGCCTTCATCGATGCCGAGCACGCGCTCGATCCCGAATACGCCAAGAACCTCGGCGTCGACACCGACGCCCTGCTGGTCTCCCAGCCCGACTCCGGTGAGCAGGCCCTCGAGATCGCCGACATGCTGGTGCGCTCGGGCGCTCTCGACCTGCTCGTCATCGACTCCGTCGCGGCCCTCGTGCCGCGTGCCGAGATCGAGGGTGAGATGGGTGACTCCCACGTCGGTCTGCAGGCCCGACTCATGAGCCAGGCGCTTCGCAAGATGACCGGTGCCCTCAACAATTCCGGCACCACCGCGATCTTCATCAACCAGCTGCGCGAGAAGATCGGTGTCATGTTCGGCTCGCCCGAGACCACCACCGGTGGTCGGGCGCTGAAGTTCTACTCCTCGGTGCGTCTCGACGTGCGCCGCATCGAGACCCTGAAGGACGGCACCGACATGGTCGGCAACCGGACCCGGGTCAAGGTCGTCAAGAACAAGGTCGCGCCGCCGTTCAAGCAGGCAGAGTTCGACATCATGTATGGCAAGGGCATCAGCCGCGAGGGCGGTCTGATCGACGTGGGCGTAGAGGCGGGTCTCGTCCGCAAGGCCGGCGCCTGGTACACCTACGAGGGCGACCAGCTCGGGCAGGGCAAGGAGAACGCGCGCAACTTCCTGCGTGACAACCCCGACCTGGCCAACGAACTGGAGAAGCGGATCCTCGAGAAGCTCGGGGTCACCCCGACTGTCGATGCGCCTGCCGATCTCGCTGAGCCGGTCAACGTCGACTTCTGATCATGACCGGATCCCGGCGCGGGAGTCGGTCCGACTCAGATCAAGGAGTCGGACCGGCACCTGAGTGGGCAGGCGTCAGTGGTGTGCCCTCGGTGCCCGACTGGGCCGGCGACGTCTCCTTGGGAGTGGCCGCGTGGGCAGGCACTGATCGCTCGGACGACCCGGCTGAAGCGCGCCCGCGTGCCCGCCACGCCGATGGTTTCGGGCAGGCACGGCGGGGCAAGGGGGCGCGCGGCCGTCGACGCACAGAGGGTTCCGCTCCGCCGCCGCGTGACAAGGCGATGGATCCGGACGCCGATCCGGAGTCGGTGGCTCGCAAGATCCTGCTCGACCAGCTCACTGGCCGCGCGCGTACCCGCAAGGAGCTCGCCGACAAGCTGGCTGCCAAGGAAGTCCCCGGAGACGTGGCCACCGCGCTGCTCGATCGGTTCGAGGAGGTCGGGCTGATCGATGACGCGGCGTTCGCGCGGCTGTGGATCTCCTCGCGCCAGCCGGGCAAGGGACTTGCGCGTCGGGCGCTGGCGCAGGAACTGCGTCGCAAGGGGATCGACGATGAGGTCGCCCGTGAGGCGCTCGATGAGATCGACTCCGCCGACGAAGACGCTGCAGCGCGTGGATTGGTGCGCAAGAAGCTCCGCTCGCTGCGCAACGTGCCGCCCGAGGTGGCGACCCGCCGCCTGGTGGGCATGCTCGCTCGCAAGGGATATGGTCCCGGCGTGGCCTATCGGATCGTGAAGGAGGAACTGCAGGCAGATCCCGACGAGGCGTCGGACAACCTGTGGTGACCGTGGTGGAGGTGCGCACCGCCCACGGGGTGCTGCGTGCTGAGGTCGACGCGCGAGAGTCGTGGCGGGCCGCTGCGGAGCGCGTTGCCGGCCGACGGGTCGTGCCCGTCGACCTGTCCGCAGATCCGCCCCTCTTCGCCACCGAGTCCCCTTGGCAGGTGGCACTGCGTCCGGCCACGCCGGGCGACCTTCCCGATCTGCTCCGGTGGCGGCAGCACGAGCACGTTCGCCGGTGGTGGGCCGCAGAAGGGGAGCCCACCCAGGAGTTGGTGCGAGGTCAATATGCACCGGTGATTGCTGGCGAGACGCCCGACTCCTTGTGGATCGTCGAGACCAACGGTCGTTCGCTCGGGTTCTTGATCGACTACCTGTTGCGCGACCACCCGGACTACGCCGTGCTCACTCCTGACCCGGAGGCGATCGGGGTCGACTATGCGATCGGGGAGCCGGGTTGGGTGGGCCGCGGTGTCGGTCCGCAGATGCTGTGGGCCTGGATGCTCACGGTGGGCCGGCGCCATCCCGGCGTGGCCACGGGATTCGCGGCGCCAGATCATCGCAACGTCGCGTCGTTGCGAGTGCTTGCCAAGGCTGGCTTCCGTGCGGGGACGTGGTTCGACGAGCCACAGCCTGACGGCACGGTCGACACGGTGGTCGGGTGCAGCATCGGGTTCGCCACCGTCTTGGGATGACAAACTGCTGCTCGCGGCGGGGGTGTTCGTGGCAGCAGTTCTCGGTGGGCGATAGTTCTTCCATGCCCTTCGACTCCGACATCCGCGAAGCCCTCCGTCCGCCCGGGCCGGCCGTCGACCTCGGCACCATCGATCCCCGAGGCCTCGTGGGGCATGACGGTGACAAGGACCGTGCCGAGGACGAGCTCGTGCAGGTCGGCGAGGAGTTGGCCGACCTGCAAGAACGTCTCTTCGCGCATCGGGGCGATGCGGCCGCACGCAGCGTCCTGTTGGTCCTGCAGGGCATGGACACCTCCGGCAAGGGCGGCGTCATCCGACACGCCGTGGGCCTGGTTGACCCGCAGGGAGTGCGGATCACCTCCTTCAAGGCCCCGACGCAGGAGGAGTTGGCCCACGACTTCCTGTGGCGCATTCGCAAGGGCATCCCCGACGCGGGCTACCTCGGCGTGTTCGACCGCTCCCACTACGAGGACGTGCTCATCGGCCGGGTCCGCGCCCTCGCGAGCCCCGACGAGCTGGAGCGCCGCTATGACGCAATCAACGCGTTCGAGCAGGAGCTGGTCGAACGAGGCGTGGTGATCGTGAAGTGCATGCTCCACATCTCGCCCGATGAGCAGAAGGAGCGCCTCCTGGCCCGGTTGGAGAATCCGGACAAGCACTGGAAGTTCAACCCCGGTGACATCGACGAGAGGGCGCAATGGGGTGCCTATCGCGAGGCATATGAGATCGCCCTCACGCGCACCCACACCGAGCACGCCCCATGGCACGTCGTGCCGAGCGACCGCAAGTGGCTGCGCAACCTGGCTGTCGCGCAGCTGCTGCTGGAGACCTTCCGGGACCTCGACCTCGGGTGGCCGCCGGCCGACTTCGACGTCGAGGAGCAACTCGAGCGTCTCAAGGAAGAGGACCCCATCGGATGATCGAGATCCACCGGATCACCCGGTACAACACGCCGCTGCGTGAGGGTGGGTCGCTGCCCGGCATCGTCGAGGCCGATGACCTCGGCACCTACGTGTGCAAGTTCCGCGGGGCCGGCCAAGGTCTCCGAGTGCTCGTGGCGGAGGTCATCGTCGGCGAGCTGGCCAGAGCCATCGGTTTGAGCACACCCCGTCTGGTGGGGCTCGACCTGAGGCAGGAGATCGCCCGCTACGAGGCCGACGAGGAAGTGCAGGACCTGCTGACCCGGAGCCTGGGCCTCAACCTGGGTGTCGACTTCCTGCCTGGCTCGTTCGGTTTCGACGGGGCGATCCCCGACGGGGACGACGACGCCGGCAAGATCCTGTGGCTCGATGCCTTCTGCGCGAACGTCGATCGATCCTGGCGCAATCCCAACATGCTCGTGTGGCACCGGAAGCTCTGGGTCATCGACCACGGGGCGAGCCTGTACTTCCACCACGGTTGGGGTGGCGGCGTCACGGACCCCTACGTTTCGCCAACCAAGCATGGGACGCCAGTGACCACGTGCTCCTCGATCACGTCAGCGAGCTTGCTTCGGCGGACAAGGTCATCTCTGCGTTGCTGACCGAGGAACTGCTGGGTGACATTCTTGCGCAGGTCCCCGATGAGTGGCTCGAACCGGTCCCCGGTGCGGAGACGGCCGCCGCGCTGCGCGATGCCTACGTGAGGTTCTTGGTCGCACGCCTGTCCACCCGCCAGTGGCTCCCGGGGGTGGGCGCATGAGCTTCGCCTACGAGTACGTCGTGATTCGCTGCGTGCCTCGGGTGCACCGCGAGGAGTTCATCAACCTCGGCGTCGTCCTGCACTGCCAGGGCGCAGAGTTCCTCGACGTGGAATGGCGCTGTGACGACGACCGGGTCCGAGCCCTGGACCCGCATGTCGACCTGCACCAGGTGCGCGACGGCATGGCCTACATCGAGGCGATCTGCCGCGGCACCGGGCGTGCCGGGGCTGCTGCGAGTGCCTCGCTCGGCACCCGATTCGGGTTCCTCAAGGCTCCGCGCAGCACGGTGCTGCAACCTGCTCCGGTCCACGGTGGTCTCACCGACGATCCCGCGGCCACGCTGGCGCGACTGTGCTCCGTCCTCGTCGGCTGAGATGCGGGCGCTCTCGTGGGTCAGACGGGGACGAGCTCGACGGCGCCGACGGCATACCTGGCGAGTACGACGCGGGCCAGCTCCTGGTGGGCGCCCAGCGGCGCGGAGACCGCAACGGCGCCGGCCTCGAGGGCAAGCTCAGCGGCACGGTCGGGCAGGAAGCCCGGCGCAAGGAAGAGCGATCCGACGGCGATGTGACGACGGCCCTCGGCCCGGAAGGCACGCACGGCCTCGCCGGTTGCCGGGGAGCCGTCGAGGCGAACGCCGCCTTCACGGGGAGGTGGTGGTGCGCACCCCAGACCCGGGCGAGCCGGGCGACGGTACGGTTGGCGAGTTGATCGCTGGAACCGGCTGCAGCGAGCACCAGGGCATCGAGCTCGAGCACCCGCGCCTCCTTGAGGGCGGCCCGAAGCCGCAGGTCGAGCACCTCGAGGAATGCGTTCTCCAACCCGAGGATGGAGGACGCGCGGATCTTGAGGCCCTCGTGCTTGGCGCTCTGCTCGGCGATCGCTGCCGGAACGTCGACCTTGGCGTGGTAGGCCTCGGTCAGCAGCAGCGGGACGACGACGATCTCCTCGACGCCCGCGCGTGCGAGCTTGCCGACGACGGCGTTGAACGACGGCTTGGAGAACTCGAGGAATGCCGTCTCGATCCGCAGATCCGGCCGCAGGGCGCGGACTTCGTCGACGAGAGCGGTGATGGTCTCGGCTGAACGAGGGTCGCGGCTGCCGTGTGCCAGGCACACCAGTGCAGGAGCGGTCATGGCCGAACGCCTCCCTTCGGGAATGTGGTGCATCGGTTCTCGTACGGGTTGTTCATACGTGGATCCCGCACTCGGTCTTGTTCTGACCCGCCCAGCGGCCGCTGCGGGGGTCTTCGCCGGGCGCGACCCGCGACGTGCACGGCCAGCACCCGATGGACGGGTAGCCGTCGTACACGAGCGGGTTGACCAGTACGCCGTTGTCCTGGATGTAGCGCTCGACCTGCTCGTCGCTCCACCGGGCGATGGGGGAGACCTTGACCTTCCCCTTCTTGGCATCCCAGCCGATCACCGGGGCGATGACTCGATTGTGCGTCTCGGCTCGCCGCAGCCCGGTCGCCCAGGCGTCGTACTCCTCGAGGCCCTCGGCCAGGGGCTGGACCTTGCGCATCTTGCAGCACAGGTCGGGGTCACGCTTGAAGAGCTCGGGGCCGAACTCGGCGTCCTGCTCCGCCACGGTCTGCCGCGGGGTGAGCGTGATCAGGTTGATGTCCATGGTGTGCTTCACCGCGTCGGCGGTGCCGACGGTCTCGGTGAAGTGGTAACCGGTGTCGAGGAAGACGACATCGATGCCCGGGGCGACCTTGCTGGCGAGGTGTGCCAGCACGGCGTCACCCATCGAGGAGGTGATGCAGAAACGCTCCCCGAACGTGGCCACGGCCCATTCGATGATGTGCTCAGCGGGTGCCAGCTCCAGTTCGGCGCCGGCGTGCGAAACGATCTCGCGCAGTTCCTCGGGGCTGCGCCCCTCGGTGTGGCTGCCCCGGTAGGCGGCGGCTTGCGTCGTTGCGAACGCAGTCATCGCTCTCCTCCCAGGTTGGGCCGGGCAATCATGCCCAGCATCTTGACGGTGAAGGCCCTCAAGCAGGACCGGCATTCCCATGCGCCGTGCGGCGAGGTGATCTCGCCGTCCTCGCCCTCCACCTCGTGGGGACGAAGGTCGCCGTCACCGCAGTACGGGCAGAGGTAAGGCGTGGCGCGGGAGTTCATCGGGTCAGACACCCACCAGTTCGGGGGCGGTCTCGCCGCGCAGCGCGTCGTCGTCGGCACGGGTGACCCAGGCAGCGAAGGTCTCGTCTTCCTCACGCTGGATGAGGTAGGCGTTCACGACGTTGGTGATGTAGTCGTCCAAGCCGGAGCTCGTCACCTTGTGGGCGCGCAGCTTGCGACCGAACCCGGCTCCGAGCCCGAGCGCGCCGCCCAGGTGGACCTGGAAGCCCTCGACCTGGTCGCCGTTCTCGTCGAGCACCAACTGGCCCTTGAGGCCGATGTCGGCGACCTGGGTGCGGGCGCAGGCGTTGGGGCAGCCGTTCACGTTGACGGTGATCGGCTGGTCCAGGTCGGGGAACCGGCTCTCGAGCTCACCCACGAGCTTGCGGGCCCGTTCCTTGGTGTCGACGATCGCGAGCTTGCAGTACTCGATCCCGGTGCAGGCCATCGTGTTGCGACGCCAGTTCGAGGGGTTCGCCTCCAGCCCGATCGTGTCGAGGTCCGCGACCAGGGCGTCGACGGCGTCCGGCGCGACGCCGAGGACCACCAGCTTCTGGTACGCCGTCAGCCGGGCGCCTGCGGCACCGTGCTTCTCGACGACGTCGGCCAGGTCGACCAGTGTCTGACCGTTGATGCGGCCAACGGTCGGGGCGACCCCGACGTAGAACTTGCCGTCCTTCTGCTCGTGCACACCGATGTGGTCGCCCTGGCGCAGGGGCGCGACCGGGGACGGGTTGTTGACGAGCTCACGCTTGAGGTACTCGGTCTCGAGCACCTCGCGGAACTTCTCCTTGCCCCAGTCGGCCACCAGGAACTTCAGGCGGGCGCGGGAGCGGAGGCGTCGGTAGCCGTAGTCGCGGAAGATCGACGCGACACCCTCCCAGGCATCGGCCACCTCATCGAGCGGGATCCACACACCGAGCTTGACGGCCAGGTGTGGATTGGTCGACAGTCCACCACCGACCCACAGGTCGAAGCCGGGACCGTGCTCGGGGTGCACCGTGCCCACGAAGGACACGTCATTCGCCTCGGGGGCCACGTCGTGGCTCGGGTGTCCGGTCACCGCGGTCTTGAACTTGCGGGGGAAGTTCGAGAACTCGGGGTTGCCGATGTAGCGACGCTTGATCTCGGCCAGGGCCGGACTGCCGTCGATGATCTCGTCCTTGGCGACGCCCGCGACGGGCGAGCCGAGGAACGGTCGCGGAGAGTCGCCGCATGCCTCGAGGGTGCTCAGGCCGGCAGCACCGAGGCGCTCCCAGATCTCGGGCACGTCCTCGATGCGGATCCAGTGGTACTGGATGTTGCAACGGTCCGTGATGTCTGCGGTGTCACGGGCGAAGTCGACCGAGACGCTGCCGAGGGCGCGCAACGCGTCCGCATCGAGCAGGGCGCCGTCCGAGCGGACCCGCATCATGAAGTAGCGGTCGTCCAGCTCCTCTTCCTCGAGCTGGGCGGTCTTGCCGCCGTCGAAGCCCGGGGCGCGCTGGGTGTAGAGGCCCATCCAGCGGAAGCGGCCGCGCAGGTCCGCCGGGTCGATCGAGTCGAATCCCCGCTTGGAGTAGATGTTGAGGATCCGCGACTCGACGTTGAGCGGGTTGTCGTCCTTCTTGGACTGCTCGTTCTTGTTGAGCGGCTCCATGTAGCCCAGGGCCCACTGGCCTTCGCCCTTCTTGGGGCGGGGGCGAGGTTTGCGGGCAGGTGCCTGGTCATTCATGTGCGAGTTCCTTCGCAAGCAAGAGACGCGCGACGCGGGGTGCCGGTGTGCCACATCCTTGGGGCACTGGGCTCCTGCGACCGTGCGCCCGGACGGAAGATCTGGTCTGGGCGCCCGCCAACTCAAGTGTTTCGGGCGGCGGGGGTCGTCAGCAGGGCCAACACATCATGCTGCGGGTACGCCCGAAGTCCACGTGGCGTCGGACCACGAGGTAGGCGTGAGTGGCAGCACTGATCATGGGCATGAGTCTCACGTCGCGGACACCGCTTCCACAACCTGACATCTCATGCAGTGAGATGCATGTCCAATGCTCGAGACGGTAACCGAGGTGGCCGGCCGATCCTGAGTCTGAGGCGGGGATCCGGCATGGTGCGCATCACATCGCGCCCCGGGAGATCGACGTCAGCGTGAAGCCGGGGAGCACTAGTCTGTGCGGCATGAGTGACCTCTCCTCCCTGACCAGCTCCGCCTACCAGCAGGCTCTCGAGGTGATCGCCTCGGTCGAGCCGCGCATCGCCGAGGCCACCCGGCAGGAGCTCGCCGACCAGCGCTCCTCGCTGAAGCTCATTGCCAGCGAGAACTACGCGTCGCCGGCCGTACTGCTGACGATGGGCACCTGGTTCAGTGACAAGTACGCCGAGGGGACGGTCGGTCACCGCTTCTACGCCGCCTGCCAGAACGTCGACACCGTGGAGTCGCTCGCAGCCGAGCACGCTCGGGAACTGTTCGGAGCGCCGTACGCCTATGCGCAGCCGCACTCCGGCATCGACGCCAACCTCGTCGCCTTCTGGTCGATCCTGGCCAACCGGGTCGAGACCCCTGCCCTGGAGAAGCTCGGTGCCAAGAACGTCAACGAGCTCACCGAGGCCGACTGGGAGTCGTTGCGTGCCGAGCTCGGCAACCAGCGACTGTTGGGCATGTCCCTCGACACGGGCGGTCACCTCACCCACGGCTTCCGGCCCAACATCAGCGGCAAGATGTTCCACCAGCAGCAGTACGGCACGGACCCGGAGAGCGGCCTGCTCGACTACGACGCGCTGCGGGCCAAGGCGAAGGAGTTCAAGCCCCTGGTGCTGGTCGCCGGCTACTCCGCCTACCCGCGTCGGGTGAACTTCGCCAAGATGCGGGAGATCGCCGACGAGGTCGGTGCCGTGCTCATGGTCGACATGGCCCATTTCGCCGGTCTGGTCGCAGGCAAGGTGTTCACCGGCGAGGAGAACCCGGTGCCCTACGCCCATGTCACCACGACCACCACCCACAAGTCGCTGCGCGGTCCTCGCGGTGGCCTGGTGCTGGCGCAGGAGGAGTTCGCTGCCGACATCGACCGCGGCTGCCCGATGGTGCTCGGTGGCCCGCTCTCGCACGTGATGGCGGCCAAGGCGGTGGCGCTGGCTGAGGCACGCAAGCCCGAGTTCGGGACCTACGCCCAGAACATCGCCGACAACGCCAAGTCGCTGGCGGAGGGCTTCAACAAGCGGGGCGCCCGCCTGGTCACCGGGGGCACCGACAACCACCTGGTGCTGCTCGACGTCACCAGCTTCGGTCTCACCGGCCGTCAGGCCGAGTCGGCACTGCTCGACGCAGGCGTGGTCACCAACCGCAACTCGATCCCCGCCGACCCCAACGGCGCTTGGTACACCTCCGGCATCCGGTTCGGTACGCCGGCACTCACCACCCGCGGCTTCGGCCACGACGAGTTCGACAAGGTCGCCGAGCTGGTGGTCGACGTGCTCAGCAACACGCAGCCGGGCACCACCAGGGCCGGCGGTCCCTCGAAGGCCTCCTACGTGCTGGCGGAGGGCGTGGCCGATCGCACGCACGCGGCTTCGGCCGAGATGCTCGACAAGCACCCGCTCTACCCGGGCCTGGAACTCACCTGAGTCACGCACTGCCGACCTGACGTGGATCACGGGCGCTCCCGCGTGGCGGGGGCGCCCGTGACGTTGGGGCGAACGTAGGTTGATGTCATGCTCGGTCGGGTCCTGCTGCGGGTGCTCCGGGCGATGTGGCGGGTGACGCTCGAGACGGTCAAGTCGTGCGTGCGTTACCGGGTGACCGGGCTGGCTGCGGAAGCCGCGTTCTTCGCCGTGCTCTCCATCCCGCCCCTCGTCTTCGCGCTGGCCGGCTCGGTCGGCTTCATCACGGGGCGCTTCACCGACGACGAGGTCGGTGACGTGCGCGCCGGCGTACTCAACATCGCCGACCGCGCGATGACCGACTCGGCGGTCGACAAGGTCATCAGGCCCACCATCAACGCCGTGCTCGACGGCGGCCGCTTCGACGTCATGTCGATCGGGTTCCTGCTTGCCCTGTGGTCCGGGTCGCGGGCGTTGAACGTCTTCGTCGACACCATCTCGATCATGCACGGCCTGGGCGGTGAGCGCGGCATCGTGCGCACCAGGGTGCTGTCGTTCTCGCTCTATGTCCTCGGCCTGCTGATCGGTGCCGTGACCATCCCGCTGGTCCTGGTCGGGCCGCGGTTGGCGAGGGAGTGGCTTCCTGACCGCCTGCTCTTCGCCCACCAGTTCTACTGGCCGACCGTCGTGGTGCTGTGCATCTGCTTCCTCGCCACGCTCTACCACGTGTCGATCCCGGTGGCGACCCAGTGGCGCTACCAGCTGCCGGGGGCGACCTTCGCGCTCTTCGTGTGGATCTTCGGGTCGTTCCTGCTCCGGTGGTTCCTGATGGTCACGGCCACCGACTCCCGCTCGATCTTCGGCCCGCTGGCGGCGCCGATCGCGGTGCTGCTGTGGCTCTACCTCGTGTCGATCGCGGTGCTGATCGGTGCTGCGGTCAACGCGTCGGTGGATCTGCTCTTCCCGCAGCTGTCGACGACTCGAGCACGGGAGCTGCTGCGTCGCTGGTCTGCTCCTCTGGGAGGGCAGGCCCCGCGGACGTGACGGGCGCGCGCGGGAAGGAACGCGCCGACGCGGAGCCGCTCGCCGAAGATCGGTGAGTGGCCCGTGCCATGCTTCTGCCGTGGACGAGTCGACCCAGCCCCAGCAACCGGCGGGCAGCCTGCTCGGTGGGATCTCGCTGCCGGAGCGGAAGCGCTCGCCGTGGTGGGAGCTGGGCAGGCGGCTGCTCTTCGCGCTCGGCATCCTGGCTGGCACGGTGCTGCTGGTGTGGCTCGACCGCAACGGCTACCGCGACGCCAACGATCCGACCGGTGAGGTCGACCTCATCGATGCGTTCTACTACTCGACGGTGACGCTGAGCACGACCGGCTACGGCGACATCACGCCGGTCACCGACAACGCCCGTCTGGTCAACGCGCTCGTGATCACCCCAGCCAGGATCGGATTCCTGGTGCTCTTGATCGGTACCACGCTCGAGGTGCTTGCCACCCAGGGCCGAGAGATGTTCCGGGTTGCCCGGTGGAGGAAGCACATGGACGACCACGTGGTGGTGATCGGCTACGGCACCAAGGGGCGCAGCGCCGTCGACACCCTCGCTCGCAACGGGATCCCACGCACGGCGTTCGTCGTCGTCGACCCCAAGCCGATCGCGCGGGAGGAGGCCAACGCCGACGGCCTGGCGGTGATCGCGGGTGACGGAACCCGTCGCGAGGTGCTGCGGCGGGCCGGCGTCGGCAAGGCCAGTCAGGTGATCATCACGACCGACCACGATGCCAACACGATGATGGCGACGCTCACGGTGCGTCAGCTCAACGCCGACTCCTACATCGTGGCCGCGGTGCGCGAGCACGACAACGTGCCCCTGCTGCGACAGAGCGGTGCCGATTCTGTCGTGACGTCCAGTGAAGCGGTCGGCCGTCTGCTCGGGCTCTCCTCGCTGTCGCCGACGCTCGGAGCCGTCATGGAGGACCTCATGACCTACGGAGCGGGGCTGGAGGTCGCCGAGCGCGACCTGTTGGTCAACGAGGTGGGCAAGGCGCCGCAGTCGCTGCCCGACCAGGTGATCTCGGTCGTCAGGGACGAGAAGGTCTATCGCTATTTCGACCCCGTCGTGACCCAGTTGGCGCGCGGCGACCGACTCATCGTCGTACGCCCGTCGAAGGAGAAGCCCTGGGCGCCGCGTCCCGGTACCCATGAGGAGGAGCGGGCCTCCGCAGACGAATGACCGAGATCCGGGAATCCTGACCGATCGGGCAGTCCTGTCTGACCACTGGTCCTGAACCGCACGGTTCGCACCTCCGCCACGTCGCGCCGCACCTAGCGTGGTGGCGAATCCGGCAGAGGGAGCAGCGTGCGCGCACAGGCAGGGGCGATCGGCTCCGTCGCAGAGGGACACTTCGACGTCGACGTCTGTGACGTGGTGGCGGCGATTCGTCGGATCCGGCCGCGGCGGTTGGCGGTGCTCCCCGGCGGGGGTACGTCGCTCAGCGCGCGCGTGAGCAGCGCCTATGGCACCGGCGTTGCCCAGCGGCTCACGATCGTCGTGGAGCGGGTGCCCGGGGGCAGCCGGGTACGGGTGGGCGCCAAGGAACCGATCGACACCCGGATGCGCGGGCTGGCAACGTCGGCCTACCTGCGGGTGCTGGCGGCCGAGCTCACCCCGCTGCCTCCCGGCGAGGGTGAGTCTGCGGGAAGCATCACCTGAGCTGGTGTGCCGATCCGGCAGAACGACTAGGGTCGGCTGCAGGGCAGAGGAGGCCGGACGTGGAGAGTGTCGACCCGGTGACCGAGGTCTCTCGGGACTACTCGGCCGACCTGCGTGCGGTGATGGCGGCGATGCTGCGGAGCAGGCCGCGACACGTCCGCCTGGTCAGTGCCAACGCGCGGTCGGTGCGTTGCGTCTTCAGCACGGAGTCCGACGGCTTCCACCTCGGCCAGCAGGTGACGGCCGACCTGGCACCTCACGAGTTCGGCACCCGCGTGCGGATCGTCAGCGGGGAGAGCCACTGCGTGAGCGGGTCCAGGAGGCGCTGGGTCGGTTCCTCGATGAGGTGGGACGGGTGCTGGCTCAGCAGCGCGGATCGGATTCCGGAAGCGGCTGAGTGACCGATCGCCGTGGTGGCCCGGCCGGGGCCGACGGAGTCGGCTCCCACCAGGCGGCCCACGCAGCGCGGTGACCTTCGGTTTCGGCATAGTTCGGTTAGGCATTGTCGACGACGGAGGACACCACATGACCCGCGCACCCCGCACGCTCACCGAGGCTGTTGACGCCATTTGCAGTGGAGCCTGCTCCAGCAGTGAGCTGGTGGAGCAGGCGCTCGACGCCGCCGAGCGCTACGACGACAAGCTGGGTGTCTTCTTGAGCCGTTTCGACGAGCAAGCGCGTGCCGATGCCGCCTCGGCCGACCGAGCGATCGCCGGCGGTGCCTCCCTCGGGCCACTCCATGGCATACCCGTCGGGGTCAAGGACATCATCGCCACTCGCGAGGGACCGTCGACGTCCCAGAGCCCGGCCATGCCCGCGCCGTGGGGGCCGGAGGAGGCCACCGTGGTGCAGCGGCTCCGGGACGCCGGCGCGATCGTCATCGGCAAGACCAGCACCCTGGAGTTCGCCTACGGCCTTCCCGACCCCACCCTGCCTTTCCCGGTCCCCACCAACCCGTGGGACGTCAGCAGATGGCCGGGCGGTTCCAGTTCCGGTTCGGGAGCTGGCGTCGCGGCAGGGATGATGCTGGGCGCACTCGGGACCGACACTGGCGGAAGTGTCCGGGTGCCAGCCGCGATGTGTGGCATCTCCGGCCTGAAGCCCACCACCGGCACGATCGACGACCACGGCCTGGTGCCGTTGGCCGCGAGCGTCGACACGATCGGCCCGATGGCCCGCTCCGCCCGCGATTGCGCCGTCCTGCTCGCGGTGATGACCGGGAGCGACGCGCCAGCCGCCATCGAGCGCCTCGACGGCCTCCGCGTGGGTGTCGCCACCATGGCGGCGATGAGCGGCGCCGAGGCGGATCCGGCCATTGCCGAACTCCTCGACGACGCCGTGGCGCAGCTGGAGTCCCTGGGGGCGACCGCAGTTCCGGTGGATCTGCCGCTCTACGAGGAGGTCGTGGACTCCGACTACCTGACCATCGTGGCCGAGCGACTCAGCTGGCACCGTCCGCACTTCCCCGACAACTGGGACCGGTACGGCGCCGATGCCCGCTCGGCCATGCTGCGCGCCGCGCACTACACCGCAGCCGACTACGTCCAGGCGCAGCGGGTACGCCGGATGGGTCAGAACGCGGTCGCCGCGCTCTTCGCAGACATCGACCTCATCGTCTCGCCGATGTGCTCACGAACCGCACCGCCGATCACCGAGCTGGGCGACTGCATGTCGACCTGGAAGTCGCTCGTGCACGCGCCGTACTGGAACGCACTGGGCAATCCCGCCGCATCGGTCCCCATGGGATTCGCCGGCAACGGGCTGCCCATCGGGCTGCAACTCATCGGACGTCCCCGCCAGGATGCATTCGTCCTCCAGGTTGCGGAGGCCTATCAGCAGGTCACCGACTGGCACCTGCGGACCCCGGACCTCGCCAGGATCGATGGGACCGAGGCGGGAGTCCCCATCGCGGCACCGGTGGCGCCCGGGCTCGAGACGCTCGATCCGGGGGCACTCGAGCTGGCTCGCGAGTTGTTGCACCGCTCCGGCATCGCGCCGAGCGTGGGTGACCTGGCGAGCCTGACCTCCGGGATGGCGGCTGCTCGTCGTTCGACCGACCGGCTCTGGAACGTTGCTTGCGGCGACGAGCCGGGCGCGCTGGCGCTGAGCTATCCCGAGGTGTGAGAGGCGATCGCCGGGTCGGTCTCGCCAGCGGCGGGGCATCGTCAAGGGACGCGCACAACCGGCTCACGTGCACCCTGCGTCGGAGTCCTCATCGATCGCTCGGCCCTCGTCGGAGAGCAGGGTTCTCGAAGTCTAGGCCGGACCAGTTGCTGTCCGAGAACGGAAAGAGCCCCTCGAAAGGGGCTCTGACCTGCGTGTTTCTGGTGGGCGATACTGGGTTCGAACCAGTGACCTCTTCGGTGTGAACGAAGCGCGCTACCACTGCGCCAATCGCCCCTGTGGTGCGAACGGAACTTTAGCGCACATGCCCCTTCGGATCACAAACCGGGGGCACCCATCGAAGTGGTCCACGTCATGTCGATTCCCTCGTTGTCGCGGCGTCATGACCGCATGTCACCCCCGTCTCCTCTGTGTGAGCGGTGCCAGCGAAGGGGATGACATGAGCAGCCAGGAAACGCCCGACATCAGTCAATCGATCGTGATGCGATGCGTGCGGGACTCCGGTGCTGGTCCGATGCTGCCGGTCGTCCTCGGGTTCCGCACCAGCGACCCCTACGCGGTGTCGGCCTCCTTCGGCACGATGATGGGCGAGATCGTCTGGACCTTTGGCCGCGACCTGCTCAGTGAGGGTCTCGGCGGCTCGGTCGGCATCGGTGACGTGCGGGTGTGGCCCGGCGTCGACCTGACGGGTCGGGGCACCCTGATGCTCGAGTTCCGCTCGCCCGACGGGGAGCTCGTCGTCGAGACGCCCCGCGCCGAGGTGGCCAACTTCGTGGCGCGCACGCTCCAGCTGGTGCCGTCCGGAGCTGAGAGCGACCATCTCGACGTCGATGCCATCATCAACGAATTGCTTGCCGTCTGACCCAATCGCTCAGGGATCGAGGGTCTTCGCCGCGTTGTCGGCGAAGACCCTCGCCGCATTTCTGGTCACTGGCCCCGGGCTGGGCAGCGAGACGTCGTTGCACGCGTGCACGGCCTGGACGTCGCGGGTCGTCGAAGCGAGGAAGATCTCGCTGGCCTGCTGCAGCACCGCCACGGGTTCGTCGACCTCGCGCACGTCGAGCCACTCCACGAGGAGGGCTCGAGTGACGCCGGCCAGGCAGCCACTGGCCAGCGTGGGGGTGCGCAGCTCCCCGTCGAGCACGTAGAAGATGTTCGATCCGGTGCCCTCGCACAGGTTGCCGGAAGTGTTGGCGAAGATCGCCTCGCTCGCCCCCAGCTCGGCCGCTCGTGCGAGCGCGACGACGTTCTCGGCGTACGACGTGGTCTTGAGTCCGGCCAGCGCGCCGTGCTCGTTGCGTGGCCACGGCACCGTCGCGATCGACGTGGACGCCGGGTACGGCGCCATGGCCGTCGCGACGACCGCGAGCGTCGGACGGGTGTCGCCTCGGCCGGAGCCCAAGGGGGCAGGACCCGCGGTGTAGGTGATGCGGAGCCGCCCGAGGGGAGTGGCTCCACGGCAAGCACGGCAGCGACCCCCGACGTACGTCATCCCGGTCGACGGGCGGAAGGCCGAGGGATTCGGCGCACCACGCGAGCCGGTCGAGGTGGCGGGTGAGGGCGAAGGGTTGCGAGTCGACCACCTTGATGGCCTCGAAGACCCCATCGCCAACGGTGAACCCGTGGTCGGTGAGGCGGATCGATGGGGCATCGGGGTCGCTGAGGAGTTGTCCGTCGAGCCAGGCGTGCATACCTGCACGGTAGTCGTCGGAGCCCGCCGTGGCATTGGGGAAACGGGCCGCGAAGGGTGGGCGAACACGCCGGAAGACCCCGGATTTTGCATGTCCCGGGGGTTCGGCTAATGTTCTCGTCGTTGCCCGGGTCGGGAAGCCGGCAGGGAGCAGCAAGCGGACGTAGCTCAGTTGGTAGAGCGCAACCTTGCCAAGGTTGAGGTCGCGAGTTCGAGCCTCGTCGTCCGCTCTGAGAGGTAACACCAAAGCCTCCACGGTGGGTTGGCCGAGAGGCGAGGCAACGGACTGCAAATCCGTGTACACGGGTTCAAATCCCGTACCCACCTCGAAATGGTTAGGATCGGGGCACCAACCCGAACAATTCAAGATCTGGGGCGATTGGCGCAGCGGTAGCGCGCTTCCTTGACACGGAAGAGGTCACTGGTTCAAACCCAGTATCGCCCACCAGGAACATGCAGGTGAGAGACCCCCTTCAGGGGTCTCTTTCCGTTTCCGGGAACATCTGGGGAACAAGGAACAGCAAATTCGGCCGCTCCTGTCCCCAGCGCCACCTCGGCGACCGCACAGAGCGAGCGCGCCAGACATCTGCAGCAGACACAGCACGATGGTGAGGATGAGCCCATCGGCTGAGCGCCATCGAAAGCGGTTACGCGCCGACGCTGAGGGCAAGTACTTCGCCGTGGTCCTCGGCGTCGTCGGAATTGCCATCGCCCGGAGGCAGCACGAACTGGATCTGCGCACCGAGTGCGTCGGCGAGTTTGAGCAGGGTCGGGACGGTCGGCGCGATCTGGCCCCGCTCGATGCGGCTGATGTCCGCTTGGGCGACACCGCTCAGCTCCGCGAGGTCGGATTGCCGAAGGTTGCGAGCCTTGCGGGCCGAGTAGATGACATGGCCGAAGGCGTAGGCAGCGCGGAAGACGCGCTCGGCCTCGCGCCTTTCTGCGCTCTGGTCGGCACGACGCTCTCGCGCGTACTCAGAGAACTTCTTGGCCATGGTGACTCCTCTCGTCCATCAGTTTATGGGTGGTAACCCATACGGACAACATAGTTCGTCAAGTTCTCCGGCGAGACTTCTTCTGTGACTGCTTCTTCGACTGGCTCGCCTGCGCGAGCCGCCAAGCGCGGAGCCGCTTCCGCGCCTCCTCGATCTCCTTGTTCTGGCGACGCGGACTGTCGTCGCTGCGCTTGTCGTGGCCGTGGAGAAGTAGGATGACCTTCTGCCCGTGGAAGTGCACGAACAGCCGGAGCAGGATCCTCGCGGGCTTCGACGGCGTACTGGTGCCGGAGTCGGTGTAGAGAGCCTTGATGGTCGCTGCGTCATGCCTGACCCGGAACTCGTGAAGACCTTCACCGAGTGCCTTCAACCAAGGCGTGCTGGCGAGCGCGACGCCGTCCTTCTCGAGGATCTCCTCGATCGCGGTCGCCAGCGCCTCGAACTCAATCTCGCGGAGATCACGCATCCACACCTCAACAGGACGCCGGCCATCGGCGTCCTCGTAGAACTCTGCGGTCCACGTGTTCACTCGGCTACCGTGCCATTCGGCTCCGACACCAACGCCGACAAGCGGCGCGCAATCTCGGCGTCGCGATCGGCCGCGGCATGCTGGTAGCGCATCGCAGCGCCCGGCGTGGAATGACCAAGGCGACCCATCAACTCGGCAAAGGTCACCCCAGTCTGGACGGCAAGCACTGCGCCGGTGTGGCGGAGGTCGTGCCAGCGCAGGTCCTCGCGGTCGGCGGCCTTCCGAGCCGGGTAATAGACCTTGTAGAAGGTGGACGGCGCCATGTGGGAGTTGCTGTCGGCGGCAGCCGGGAACAGCAGCGCGTCCGTGCCTCTGCCCGTGTGGTTCTTCAGGGTGGGCGTTCACGACAGGGATCAGGTGAGGCGGGATGGCGACATCGCGGACACCGTCTTGGACGTCGTACTCACGGACCTGGTTTCGCATCGGGGCTGATGTCGGTCTAGGGTTTCCTCGTTGTCCGGAGGGCGAAAGCCCGAAGGAAGACAATGCGGACGTAGCTCAGTTGGTAGAGCGCAACCTTGCCAAGGTTGAGGTCGCGAGTTCGAGCCTCGTCGTCCGCTCCAAGCGTGTGAATTCAACAAATCAGCGCTCTCGGCACGCAATGAGTGCTCCTTCGTCGGAGGATCGGGAGGGTTCCGGTGGCTCGTGAGGAACATCCGGCGGCACCGCAACGCGCATCACGGCTGGACGACACCGTCCAGGACGTCCTTCGGGCCCGGATCAGGGCGCTGGAGGCCCAGCTGACCGAGGCTCACCGGCTGCTCGAGGCGGAGAAGCATCGTGCGGACCGCGCCGAGGCGGCACTGAAGGCCACCCGTGTCCAGCCCCGCCGAGCCGCCCCGGCGCGGCTGAATGCTCGTTGGGTCGAGCACGACACCGGGCACTTCACGTGCACGCTGGGCGCTGCGAAGACTGCCGGTGAGAAGGAACTACTCGAACTCGCTTGGCCGCAGGGGTGGCTCGTCGTCGGTGGACTCGAGGTCGCCGACTCCGCAAAGACCCGCGAGGTCGACGCCCTCGTCATCTCGCCGCACGGGTTGGCCGTCGTCGAGCAGAAGGACGTCCGCCGTTCCGGCCGGCTCACCTTCTCGCCCAACGGTCCGCCGCTCCTCGACGGTGACGAGGTCCCCTACCTGGCCGGGGCCCTCGCGCAGGCCAGGCTGCCCGCGCAGATCCTCGCGTCCGCCCTGCAGGACGCCCGGGTGGCGGCTGGGTTCGTGCTGTCGGTCTTGGCGATCCGTGGAAACGTGACGCTGGCGCAGGATCGCGTCGGCAGCACCCACCTGTCGACGATGCGCTCGCTGGTGGCGATGGTGCGCACCCTGTTCGGTCCGGATTCGGAGGATCGGGTCCGGGTGGGCACTGCCGAGGCGCTGATCGTGGCCCTCGGACTGCCGCAGGCCGGACTTCCACCGCTGAGCGCGTGCGGATTCCACGATTCCGCATGGTGAGTGGGCGGCGTACGACGCGGTCGTGCACTAGCGTTCAGACCGAAGCCAGGGCGTCGAGGAGCACACGTTGAGCACACCCACCATCATCGTCTTCGTGGCGGTCGTCGCCGGGCGCTTCCTGCTCCCGCTGCTGATCTTCCGCTACCCGCTGCCGGCGATCATCGGCTGCCTCGTGCTCGACGGCTACGACCAGTCGATCTTCCAGTGGTTCGGCTACGACCCGGAGGGATACCAGAGCTACGACAAGGCGATGGACGTCTTCTACCTCGCCATCGCCTACATCGCCACGCTCCGCAACTGGACGTCGATGTGGGCGTTCCGGGTGGGATGGTTCCTCTACTTCTACCGGCTCGCGGGTGTGGTGCTCTTCGAGGTCACACAGCTGCGTCCGTTGCTCCTGATCTTCCCGAATGCATTCGAGTACTTCTTCATCGCCTATGAGGCCATCCGCACTCGCTGGCGAGTGGTCGGCCGGTCCTACCGGTTCTGGGTGGCGCTGGCGGCGATCATCTGGATCTTCGTGAAGCTCCCGCAGGAGTACTGGATCCATGTCGCGAAGATGGACATGAGCGACACCCTGCGCGACCACCCGTGGACCATCGGTGCGCTGCTCGTGCTGATCCTGGTCGCTGCCGGCGTGATCACGCTCCTGGCCCGGCGCTTCCTCGGCGGTCCGGACCATCCCCTCAAGTTGCGGGCCGACCCCGTGCCGGAGGAGATGAACGAGGCGCGGGAACGGGCCGCCTGGACCGCTCGCCACGCGAAGGTTCGTTCGCTGGCCACGCTGGAGAAGATCGTGCTCGTCGGCCTCGTCGCCGTGATCTACGGTCATGTGCTGCCCGACTTCACGGGTTCGAGCTTCCAGCTCTTCGTCGGTATCGGGATCGTCGTCGCGGTCAACGCGTTCTACACGATCGTCGCCTCGCGAAGGATGTGGACCGTCGAGAGTGCCTGGGCGGGCTTCATCGGGCGGCTCGCCTTCAACGTCGTCTTCGCCTTCGGGGCTGATTGGCTGCTCAACCGGGGGAGCGGCAACCTCGACCTCATCGACACGTTCTTCTTCCTCAGCCTCATCAGCTTGATGACCTCGCTGCACGATCGCTACCGGCCGGTGCACGCCGTACGCAAGCGCCTGGTGCCCGAGGAAGCCAGCCGGCGAGAGCTCGCCAAGCACGCCCGGGTCTGAGGGAACAAACCGGCGCGCGCCGCCAGGGAGCGGCCGATACGATCGGTCCAGCATCACCGTCCAGCCACGAAGAAGGAGTCCCACGTGTCCGATATCCAGGTGACCGTCGTCCGCGCAGAAGGACCAGCGCAGAGCACGGTTTCTGAGGGCACGAAGGCTTGGGAGCTCTTCCGCGACGACGCCGACGTGATCGCGGCCAAGGTCGGTGCGGACCTCCGCGACCTCTCCTACGTGCTGGCAGACGGCGACGTCGTCGCAGGCGTGCAGATGGGCACTCCCGACGGCCTGGACATCCTGCGCCACTCCACCGCCCACGTGCTGGCGCAGGCAGTGCAGCAGCTCTTCCCCGAGGCCAAGCTCGGCATCGGACCACCGATCCAGGACGGCTTCTACTACGACTTCGACGTGGAGACCCCCTTCGTGCCGGAGGACCTCGTCAAGATCGAATCCGCGATGCGCAAGATCATCAAGGAGAACCAGCGCTTCGAGCGTCGGGTCACCAACGACGATGATGCCCTCGTCGAACTCGCCGACGAGCCCTACAAGATCGAGCTGATCGGCCTCAAGGGTGGGGTCTCGACGGGCTCGACCACCGAGACGATCGCCGAAGGCGCCTCGGCAGAGGTCGGAGCCGGTGAGCTCACCATCTACGACAACATCAACCGCAAGGGCGAGGTTGCGTGGAAGGACCTGTGCCGCGGGCCCCACCTGCCCACCACCAAGCGGATCCCGGCCTTCAAGCTCATGCGCTCCGCAGCGGCCTACTGGCGCGGCGATGAGAAGAACAAGCAACTGCAGCGCATCTACGGCACCGCTTGGGAGACCAAGGAGGCGCTCGAGGAGCACCTGCACCGGATCGAGGAGGCCGAGCGACGCGACCACCGCAAGCTCGGCCGCGAACTCGACCTCTTCAGCTTCCCCGACGAGATCGGCTCCGGCCTCCCCGTCTTCCACCCGAAGGGTGGTGTGATCAAGCGGGCGATGGAGGACTACGTCCGTGAGCGCCACATCGCCGAGGGGTTCGAGTACGTCGGCACGCCGCACATCGCCAAGGAGGGGTTGTTCTACACCTCCGGGCACCTGCCCTACTACGGCGAGGGCATGTATCCCTCGCTCGACGTCGACGGCATGGACTACCGCCTCAAGGCGATGAACTGCCCGATGCACAACCTCATCTACCGGTCACGCCAACGGTCCTACCGCGAGCTGCCGCTGCGACTCTTCGAGTTCGGTCACGTCTACCGGCACGAGAAGTCCGGTGTGATCCACGGCCTCACCCGGGTCCGCGGCTTCGCCCAGGACGACTCGCATTCCTACGTCACCCCTGAGCAGGCACCTGCAGAGGTCGAGCACCTCCTCAACTTCATGTTGTCGCTCCTGCGTGACTTCGGGATCGACGACTTCTATCTCGAGCTGTCGACCCGTGACGAGTCGAAGGACAAGTTCATCGGCTCCGACGAGGACTGGGCGATCGCGACCAAGGTGCTCGAGGACGTCGCCCTCGCGACCGGGCTCGACCTGGTGCCCGACCCGGGTGGCGCTGCCTATTACGGACCGAAGATCTCCGTGCAGGCGCGCGACGCGATTGGCCGCACCTGGCAGATGGGCACGGTCCAGTACGACTTCAACCAGCCCTCGGCCGACCGGTTCAACCTCGAGTACGTCGCCGCTGACGGCAGCCGCCAGCAGCCGGTGATGATCCACTCGGCCAAGTTCGGTTCCATCGAACGATTCATGGGCGTGCTGGTCGAGCACTACGCAGGTGCCTTTCCGCCCTGGCTCGCACCGGTCCAGGCCACCTGCATCCCCATCGCCGAGCGGCACAACGACTACCTCGTCGACGTGGCCGCAGAGCTGAAGAAGCACGGGATGCGCGCCGACGTCGACCTGAGCGACGACCGCATGCAGAAGAAGATCCGCAACGCGCAGCTCCAGAAGGTCCCGTTCATGTTGATCGCGGGTGACGACGACATGGAGGCGGGCGCGGTCTCCTTCCGCTACCGCGACGGCCGCCAGGACAACGGCGTACCGATCGCCGAGGCCGTCGAACGCATTCGCGCGGCTGTCGACGCCCGCGAGCAGGTCTGAGCCAGACATGGTCGAACGGCAGCACGGAGTGGGCGAGCCCGACGGTCTGGAGCGGATCTGGACTCCCCACCGGATGGCCTACATCCGGGAGAGCGACGGGGCGCACGAGTGTCCCTTCTGCTCGATCCCGGACGGGCCTTCTGCTGAGGGCCTGGTGGTGGCGCGCGGAGAGCACACCTACGGCGTGCTCAACCTGCACCCCTACAACCCGGGTCACCTGATGGTGCTGCCCTATCGGCACGTGGCCGGTCTCGACGAGCTCTCCAAGGACGAGTCCGACGAGTTGATGGCCCTCACGCAGGCGGCGGTCCGCACGATTCGCTCGGTCAGCAACCCGCATGCCTTCAACATCGGCATCAACCTGGGGCGCGCAGCGGGTGGTTCGCTCTCGGAACACCTGCACCAGCACGTGGTGCCGCGCTGGACGGGTGACGCCAACTTCATCACCGTGACCAGCGGTGTGAAGACGGTGCCGCAGCTGCTGGGCGACACGCGTGACTTGCTCGCGCGGGCCTGGGACGGGCCCGGAGCCGTCCACGAATGATCAGTCCGGCGTACGGCGTGCACTCCGAGGTGGGAACCCTGCGGAAGGTGCTCGTCTGCGCGCCGGGCCTGGCTCACGCGAGGCTCACTCCGTCGAACTGTGACGACCTGCTCTTCGACGACGTCATGTGGGTGCAGAACGCCCAACGCGACCATGCCGACTTCATGGCGCTCATGACCGGACGCGGCATCGAGGTGCTCGAGTTCCACGAGCTCCTCACCCGGACGCTCGGCATCCCCGGTGCCAAGGACTGGTTGCTCGATCGCAAGGTGAACGCCAACCAGGTGGGCCTGGGCCTCGTCGACGACACCCGAGCCTTCCTCGAAGCGTTGTCGGACGAGGACGTCGCCCGCTACCTCGTGGGTGGACTCGCCGTGGCCGACCTGCCCGAGGAGCACCGCACCGACTACCTCGCTCTCGCCCGTGGCTCGCGAGGGGTGCACGAATACCTGCTGCCGCCGCTGCCCAACATGCTCTACACGCGGGACACGACCTGCTGGATCGGCGACGGCGTCACCCTCAATCCGCTGCACTGGCCTGCTCGCCACGACGAGACGTTGCTCTACAAGGCGCTCTACACGTTCCATCCTGACTTCGCCGGTGCGGACATCCCGGTGTGGTGGGGCGACCCGGAGCGGTCGTGGGGGCCGGCGACCCTCGAGGGCGGCGACGTGATGCCGCTCGGCAACGGCGTGACCCTCATCGGGATGAGTGAGCGCACCACCCGGCAGGCGATCACCCAGGTCGCGGCCCGGTTGTTCGAGGCGGGAGCGGCCGATCGGGTCGTCGTCGCGGGCATGCCCAGGATGAGGGCCACGATGCACCTCGACACCGTGTTGACCTTCGCCGACCGTGACGTGGTGACCGCCTATCGCGATGTCGTCGACACCGTCGCACCCTTCACGCTGCGCCCCGGGAGCAACGGGGGCGTCCACGTCACGGCGGAACGGGAGCCCTTCATGACCGTGGTGGCCGCCGCCTTGGGACTCGACTCGATCCGGGTGATCGAGACCGGAGGCGACGTCTATGCCAGCGAGCGCCAGCAGTGGGACTCCGGCAACAACGTGGTCGCTCTCGAGCCGGGGGTCGTGGTGGCCTATGACCGCAACACCCACACCAACGATCTCCTCACCGAGGCAGGGGTCGAGGTGCTCACCATCGTCGGCGCCGAGCTCGGACGCGGGCGCGGCGGTGGTCACTGCATGACCTGTCCGCTGCTGCGGGACCCGGTCGACTGGTGATGCCTGCGACGCCGATTGGCCGCACCGGGTGGACCTGCCGGTAACCTGCTCCTGCCATGTTGGAGAGATTCCGCGCGTTCTGGACGCGCCTGCTGTCGCCCATCGCCCATTTGTTCATCCGTCTGGGGATCAGCGCCGACGCCGTGACGCTCGTCGGCACGATCGGCGTGTGTGCCGGTGCGCTGATCTTCTTCCCCCAGGGGAAGCTGCTGACCGGTGTCCTGGTGATCACCGCGTTCGTCTTCAGCGACCTGATCGACGGTCACATGGCGCGGACCACCGGCAAGACCAACAAGTTCGGCGCCTTCCTCGACTCCACGCTCGACCGGATCGGTGACGGGGCCATCTTCGGTGGGCTGCTGCTCTACTTCGCCGGCCCCGGTGACAGCGAGCTCTACATGTGGCTCTCCCTCGTCTGCCTGGTCATGGGCGCGGTCACCTCCTACGCCCGCTCCAAGGCCGAGGGCCTGGGGTACGACGCAAAGGTCGGCATCGCCGAACGTTCCGACCGTCTCGTCTCGATCCTGGTGATGACCGGTCTCGGCGCGATCTTCGACCTGCCGATCCTCATGGAGGTCACCCTGTGGGCGCTGGCGTTGGCCAGCACCATCACCGTGGTCCAACGCATCTGGGTCGTGCGCAAGCAGGCCTACGCCGAGGCCGAGGCCGGCAACTGACCCATCCGTCCGGGGTACCTCAGTAGGGTTCCCGGCCTACACCATGAGAGGCACCGAAAGCCCCTTGATCCGTCCCGTGGACGGTGTCGTGTGAGCCCACGCCGAGGCCTACGATGGCGTCATGGCTGAGACTCAGACGAACGGCACCGCTGCGACCGGGACCTCCGCGGTGAAGCGCGGCATGGCAGAGATGCTCAAGGGTGGTGTGATCATGGACGTGGTCACCCCTGACCAGGCGAAGATCGCCGAGGACGCCGGGGCTGTCGCCGTGATGGCCCTGGAGCGGGTGCCCGCCGACATCCGCGCCCAGGGTGGCGTCTCCCGGATGAGCGACCCGGACATGATCGACGGCATCATCGAGGCCGTCTCGATCCCGGTGATGGCCAAGGCCCGCATCGGTCACTTCGCCGAGGCGCAGGTGCTGCAGAGCCTCGGTGTCGACTACATCGACGAGTCCGAGGTGCTCACCCCGGCCGACTACGCCAACCACATCGACAAGTGGGCCTTCACGGTCCCGTTCGTGTGCGGAGCCACGAATCTGGGCGAGGCACTGCGCCGGATCACCGAGGGCGCAGCGATGATCCGCTCCAAGGGCGAGGCCGGCACCGGTGACGTGTCCAACGCCGTCACCCACATGCGCACCATTCGCGGAGAGATGCGCCGTCTCGCAGCCCTCGAGGGTGACGAGCTCTACGTCGCCGCCAAGGAGCTGCAGGCGCCCTACGAGCTGGTCAAGGAGGTCGCGACCACGGGCAAGCTTCCCGTCGTGCTCTTCACCGCCGGTGGCATCGCCACCCCGGCGGACGCCGCGATGATGATGCAGCTCGGCGCCGAGGGCGTCTTCGTGGGCTCCGGCATCTTCAAGTCCGGCAACCCGGCTCAGCGGGCCGAGGCGATCGTCAAGGCCACCACGTTCCACGACGACCCCGACGTGGTGGCCAAGGTCTCCCGCGGCCTCGGCGAGGCCATGGTCGGCATCAACGTCGATGAGCCAGCTCGTTCGATCCAGTTTGCCGAACGCGGCTGGTGAACCCACTGGGACCAACGCACGAGGAGCAGCAGACACCCCGATGGTTCCGACGAGCGGCCAAGGTCGTGGTCGGAGTGTTGGCGGCCATCCTCGGTATCGTGCTGCTGGACATCGGCCTGGGTTGGAACTCCAGGCACGACGGCAAGGCGAGCGCGCGTGCCTTGGTCGAGCGGATCGACGAGAACCGGGAGCCGGTGCTCGAGGTGGTTGACGGCCTCGTCGCCGAGTGGGGTGGTGGCCTCGATGAGCCGCTCAGGGCTTGGTCTGAGGTCCGGTGTTCTGTGCGGGATAAGTTGAGCGACGGGGACGGCCCGACGACTGTCGTCGGCCAACTCCAGAACTGCAGCATCGCGGTCCACCACGTCTACGCACTGCCCCGGGGGAGTCGGGGCCCGGAACGAGCAGGTTTGCTGACGAAGACCAGTCCGAACAGCCTCGACGACGGCTGCGAGGTGTCACTCGTCGACGAGATGAGCACGGCACACGAAGCTGCGGATGGCACGTGGAACGTGGTCGACCTCACGTGGGTCGACACGGCGGGAGAGCCGGTGGACGAATACGAATCCTGCCGTCTTCCCGAGGCGGTCGGATCGCGAGTGCAGGAGACGGCCTCACAACCGCTCAAAGGTCGCTACTTCGTGACGCTGCAGGTCTACAACCAGGGAGAATCCGTGTCGATCGGCTGCGGCGATCGACGCATCTTCTGGTTCGGTACCTGTGAGGCGCCCGACGGAGCGCCCTACCTGTGATGCGGAGCGACTCGACTACTGTGACGGCATGTCCACGCTGCGCCGCACTGTCGCTCTCGCGTCATGAGTCGGCGTACGGCGGCGGACGAGTTGCGCGACCTGGCGCGACTCCTCCTACGGGCGGGGCTGACGGCGCCCGAGGAGACGCGCCGCGAGTTGGGCGACGCGATCGCCCGCGACCTCAAGGTCTCCGATGCCTTCGCGGTGGCCGACGAATGGCTCGCTGCTGCCCGAGAAGACCTGCTCCTCGAGCAGCAGTCGTGGCCGGCTCGTACTGACGACGATGCGCTGCAGGAGGCGTTCGCCGAGCTCGAGTCGCGCGCGGTGCGGGTGCTCCAGGGAGTACCCGACCACTGGACCGCAAAGGCCGAGCTGGACCGGGTCGGCGAGCAGCTGCGTGGAGTCGTCTGGTTCACCCAGCCCGACGTCTGGCACGCGATCGACGAGGGCATGCTGGAGCTCAACCTCTGGCATGCCGACACGGCCAACGCGGCGCCGGGCGACGAGCTCCTCGCCGACACCCTGGAGATCCTCGAGCGCCACGGGATGACGGGTCACTTCGACGAGGGCCGCATTGAGGTCTCCGCGCACTGGCGACGCCGGCTCTGACGGGGCCAGGAGTCCGGCTGTGGATAACTTCTGCAGCTGTCGGATGATTCGGGCACCCTCCATGGCATGACCTTTCAAGACCTGCCCCAGGACTGGAGCGACCACTCGCTCACCCGTGATCTGCTGCCGGACGTGGTGGACCTCTTCGTGGGAGAAGCGGAGAGACTCGAGGGCTGCTTGGCCCTGCTGTTGCTCGACAGTGATCGCCGCCTGGTCCAACCGATCGTGATCTCCGAGATGGGCGACGACGCCCCTTCCGAGGACGTAAGCACCTTCTTCGCTCACCTTGTCGCAATGATCGAGGATGAAGATGCACACGTGGTCGCGGCCCGCGGACGCCTCGGGCCCGCAAAGCCGTCCGAGCACGATGCAGAGTGGGGTGCGTTCCTCCGCCTGCACCTGGGACGACGGCTCGCCGGATTGTTCCTGGCGACGCCTGACTCGGTGGTCGAGCTGACTGGCGGATCGGCTGCGGCGTGAACCGCACAGCGACGGACCGTCGGTCAGGGGGCCAGCCGGTTCACGATCTCGGTGGCCGGCCCGGTCACTGCACGCTGGTGACCGGACCCAGCCCAAAGGGCAAGTGCTTCCGGATCGCCAAGCCGTGCCGCCGCCGTGCGGATCGGACGCGACAGGTGGTGGAGGTTCGGGTACGCCGCAACTGCGGTCGCGTCATGGGCGCGCGTGAAGTCGTTGGCCAGGGCGCGGGCCCAGCGGCCGCTGAAGGCCCGGGTGACCAGTGCCTCGCGGGGCGGCTCGTCGGTCAGCGCCGCGACATGGGCCGGAGCCGCCTTGCTCTCGTCAGCGGCGAGGAAGAGCGTGCCGACTGCGACCGCCACCGCGCCGGTGTCGAGCAGGGCGCGGACGTCGTCCGGACCCGCGACGCCGCCGGTCGCGATGACGGGCAGTCCGAGTCCGAGCACGTCGGTGAGCACCTCGTCGGTGTCCGCACCGTTGGGACGGTCGGAGACGTGCCAGGTGCCGCGGTGACCTCCGGCACCCACGCCTTGCGCCACCAGCAGGTCCGCTCCGAGTGCGACAGCCGCCCGACCCTCCTGGTGGGAGGTCACGGTGAAGCCGACGAGCGTGCCCACGGCCTGCAGGTCACTCACCACCTCGGGCGGGACCGGCCCGAAGGTGAAGGTGACCACGTCGACGGGATGCTCACGCAGCCAGGCGACCTTCTCCGTGAACGCGTCCTCGTCGAAGCGTGACGCACCCGGCTCGGTGCCGTGGCGGGCCGCCGTCGCCACCAGGGCCTCGCGGTGCCGCGAGATCTGCGAGGACAGCTCGGTGGTTCGGTCGGTCTGTGGGGTGAAGAGGTTGATCGCCACCGGCGCCGAGGTCTGCTCACGATAGGCGCTCACCTCGGCCGCCATCGCCTCGACGGAGAGATACCCGGCGGCGAGGAAGCCCAGACCACCCGCATTGCTGACCGCGGCGGCGAGCTCCGGCGTACTGGCGCCTGCCATGGGCGCGGCGAGGACAGGCACGCGACGATCGAGGAACGTCATGTCCCGAGAGTAGGACCGAAGCGGTCAGGGCCGACGAGGAGCCCTACGATCCGGCCATGACCAGCATCGGAGTCTTTGCCCTGCAAGGTGACGTCCGTGAGCACCTGCAGGCCCTGCAGTCGCTCGGCGTCGAGACGTTCGGAGTCCGTCGCCTCGAGGAGCTCGAGCGCTGTGACGGGCTGATCATTCCGGGCGGAGAGTCCACGACGATGTGGAAGCTCGCACGCACCTTCGGACTGGCCGAACCGATCCGCAGGCGCATCGCCGAGGGACTGCCGGTCTTCGGCACCTGCGCGGGCATGATCATGCTGGCCGACCGGATCGTGGATGCCGCCAGCGACCAGGAGACCTTCGGCGGCCTCGACGTGACCGTACGCCGCAACGCCTTCGGGCGGCAGGTCGACTCCTTCGAGACCGTGCTGGACGTGGCCGGTGTGCCCCAACCAGTGCCCGCCGTCTTCATCCGTGCGCCGTGGGTCGAGGAGGCCGGGCCCGAGGTCGAAGTCCTTGCGCGAGTCGGGGCGGACCCGGCATACGGTGCCGCCGTGGGTAGGATCGTGGCGGTCCGGCAGGGACGGCGCATGGCGACGTCCTTCCACCCTGAGATCGGCGACGATCCGTGGCTGCACCGGCTGTTCGTCGACATGGTCGTTGCCGCCGAGGCTGAGGTTCCGGGCCCGCACCGCAACTGACTGGAAGAGGGACGTCATGTCTGGGCACTCCAAGTGGGCGACCACGAAGCACAAGAAGGCCGCGATCGATGCCAAGCGCGGCAAGATGTTCGCGAAGCTGATCAAGAACATCGAGGTGGCCGCCCGCACGGGCGGAGGTGACCCGGCAGGCAACCCCACGCTCTTCGACGCCATCCAGAAGGCCAAGAAGTCGTCGGTGCCCAACGACAACATCGACCGCGCGGTCAAGCGCGGCTCCGGCGCCGACGCCGGCGGCGCCGACTACCTGACGATCCAGTACGAGGTCTACGGCCCGCAGGGCGTGGCCTTCCTCGTCGAGTGCCTGACCGACAACAAGAACCGCGCTGCCATGGAGGTCCGCACGGCGGTCACCCGCAACGGCGGCACCATGGCGGATCCGGGATCGGTCTCGCGCCTCTTCACCCGCAAGGGCGTCATCGAGCTCACCAAGGCCCAGGAGAGCCGTGAGGTGAGCGAGGACGACGTCCTCGAGGCCACCCTCGACGCCGGTGCCGAAGACGTCAACGACCATGGTGAGGTCTTCGAGGTGCTCTCCGAGGCCACCGATGTGGTCGAGGTGCGCAAGGCGCTCCAGGCCGCCGAGATCGACTACGACTCGGCGGAGGTGCAGTTCGTGCCCTCCCTGGAGATCCCGGTCGACGCCGAAGGCGCCACCAAGGTCATGAAGCTCGTCGATGCGCTCGAGGATCTTGACGACGTCCAGAACGTCTTCACCAACGTGGACGTCCCCGACGACGTCCTCGCCCAGCTCGAAGAGGACTGACCTCCCTGAGGAGGCCGCACGTCTTGCGCGGCCAGACAGAGCACAGTGCCTGCGCTGGCGCCTGAGAGGTGGGCCCGGGACGTGTCCAGCCGCCGCAAGAGGTGCGACCTCGCGTGTCGCGGCAGCGCCCGTCGGTGGGGGTTGTTAGTTTGGACGTTGCGAACAGGTGTTCGGATTCGTCTGGGAGGTGGACGCGTGCGCGTCATGGGGATCGATCCCGGGTTGACCCGGTGCGGTGTGGGGATCGTCGAGGGTTCCGTGGGCAGGCAGTTGAAGATGATCGACGTCAACGTCATCCGCACTTCGGCCCAGGTCGAGGTCGCCACGCGACTCGTCACCATCGAGAAGGGCATCGATGCCTGGCTCGACGAGTACCAGCCCGATGCCGTCGCCGTGGAACGGATCTTTGCCCGTTCCGACGTCAGCACCGTGATGGGCACCGCCCAGGCAGCCGGCATCGCCATGGTCTGCGCCGCCCGCCGCGGCCTGCCGGTCGCGCTGCACACCCCCAGTGAGGTCAAGGCGGCAGTCTCCGGCAACGGCCGGGCCGACAAGGCGCAGGTCGGTGCCATGGTGACCCGGATCCTGGGGTTGTCCGCGATGCCCAAGCCGGCCGATGCCGCCGACGCCCTCGCACTCGCCATCACCCACGTCTGGCGTGGGGGAGCCCAGAACCGCCTGGCCGAGGCCGCGCGCCTCGCGCAAGCAGGCGGCGTACGACGCAACGTGGGAGCACGCCGATGATCGCCTTCGTCCGAGGCGCCGTTGCGGCCGTCGGTCTCAACGAGGCGGTCGTGGAGGTCGGGGAGTCGGCCTCAACCTCCTCTGCTCGCCACACACCCTCTCCACGCTGCGCGTCGGCGAGACCGCTCGGGTGGCCACCTCCATGGTGGTGCGCGAGGACTCGCTGACCCTCTTCGGTTTCCTTGACGACGATGAACGCCTGTGCTTCGAGCTGCTGCAGACTGCCAGTGGGGTCGGCCCCAAGGTCGCTCAGTCGATGCTCGCGGTCTTCCGCCCCGACGACCTGCGTCGGGCGATCGCCGGAGACGACCCCAAGACGCTCACCAAGGTGCCCGGCATCGGCCAGAAGGGCGCTCAGCGGATCATCCTCGAGCTCAAGGACCGCATCGGAGCGGTCGCTGTCACCGGCCCCGACCGGCTCCCTGCACCGGGGTCCGTTCAGGCCTGGCGCGAGCAGGTCCATCAGGGCCTCGTCGGTCTCGGCTGGTCGACCAAGGAGGCCGAGAAGGCGGTCGATGTGGTGGCCGACCAGGCGGGCGACGACCCCGACGTCCCGGCCCTGCTCCGGGCCGCGCTGCAGGCGCTGAGGAAGGGCTGAGCCGATGGACCCCTTCGAGACCGCGGAGAGCGAGCACCTCGCTCGGCTCACCAGCGCCGACGCCGAGGGCGCGGAACGGGCGGCCGAGGCAGCGCTGCGTCCGCGCACGCTCGACGAGGTCGTCGGTCAGCAACGGGTCCGTGACCAGCTCGGCCTGGTGCTCGATGCGGCCAAGGCGCGGCAACGTACACCCGACCACGTGCTGCTCTCCGGGCCACCGGGGCTCGGGAAGACGACGTTGGCGATGATCATCGCCGCCGAGATGAGCGTGCCGCTGCGTCTGACCAGTGGGCCGGCCATCACCCACGCCGGAGACCTGGCCTCGATCCTCTCGGGCCTCAACGAGGGCGACGTGCTCTTCGTCGACGAGATCCACCGCATGTCCCGCGCGGCCGAGGAGATGCTCTACATGGCCATGGAGGACTTCCGCGTCGACGTGATCATCGGCAAGGGCCCGGGCGCCACCTCCATCCCGCTCGAGCTGCCGCCGTTCACGCTGGTGGGGGCCACCACCCGGGCCGGCCTGCTGCCGGGGCCGCTGCGTGACCGTTTCGGGTTCACGGGCCACCTCGAGTTCTACGAGCCCGACGAACTCGACCTCATCGTGCACCGCAGCTCCGGCCTCCTGCAGGTGGAGCTCACCGACGAGGGCAGTCGTGAGATCGCGATCCGGTCCCGAGGCACACCCCGCATCGCCAACCGGCTGCTGCGCCGGGTCCGTGACTACGCCCAGGTCCGGGCTGATGGCGTGGTGACCCTCGACATCGCCCAGCGCGCGCTCGACATGTTCGAGGTCGACGCCTCTGGCCTCGACCGCCTCGACCGCGGTGTGCTCGAAGCACTCTGCAAGCGGTTCGCCGGCGGTCCGGTCGGGCTCTCCACGCTCGCCGTCGCCGTGGGGGAGGAGCGCGAGACCGTGGAGGAGGTCGCCGAGCCCTTCCTGGTGCGCAACGGCTTCTTGGCCCGTACGCCGCGGGGTCGGGTGGCCACCCGACTGGCGTGGGAGCACCTCGGCCTCACCCCGCCGAAGGGAGACGTGGCGGACGCCATGCTCTTCGGTGACTGATCTGAGGATAGACTCGGTTGCTGTTCTGCCCTCAACACGACCTGCGAGGTCCTCCCCACCATGGGTGAATTGGTTTCACTGCTTCCCATCGTCGCGATCTTCGCGATCTTCTACCTGCTCATGATCCGCCCGGCGCAGCGGCGCCAGAAGGCGATGCGCGAGATGCAGGGCGGCCTCTCGGTGGGTGACGAGGTGCTGCTCCAGAGCGGTCTCTTCGGGACCATCCGCCGCTTCGAGGACAACCTCGTCTTCCTCGAGATCGCCCCCGGCGTCGAGGTGACGGCGATCCGCCCGGCGATCGCCGGACTGGCCAAGGACGCTCGGCCGCGCCCGGTCGAGGAAGCCACCGAGACCGAGTCCTTCGACCCGGACGGGGATCGGTGACCGCCACCCCTGTCTGGACGGACCTGGTCAAGGACGTCCGTGACTACCCCGAGCCCGGCGTGCTGTTCAAGGACATCACTCCGTTGCTCGGCGATCACGCCGCCTTCACGCAGGCGATCGACGCACTGGCTGCTGCCGGTCGCGACGACGCCGGCAACGTCGTCGTCGACAAGGTCGTCGGCATGGAGGCCCGTGGCTTCATCCTCGCGGCACCGGTCGCCCTGGCCCTCGGGGTGGGGTTCGCTCCGGTGCGCAAGGCCGGCAAGCTGCCGCGCGCGTGCCACGCCGTCTCCTACTCGCTGGAGTACGGCGAGGCCACCCTGGAGCTCCACGCAGACGCGCTGGCTCCCGGGGATCGCGTCCTGCTGATCGACGACGTGCTCGCCACGGGCGGCACCATCGCCGCCACCAAGGAACTCATCGACCGGTGCGGCGGCATCTCGCACGCCGTCGCCGTACTCATCGAACTCACTTTCCTGCCCGGGCGGGAGGCCGTGGGGGACACCCCGCTGCTTTCCATGCTCCGGGTGTGAGTCGCCCCAACCACACACAACTCGAGGTAGGAAAAGTCAACGTGTCGACGTCGGACCACTTTGAAATCTGGCAGCGCCGGGAGGCCCTGGCCGAAGCGATGATCCCCGTGATCGGCCGCCTCTACCGAGAGCGTGATGTCACGATTCTGGTGCACAGCCGGTCGCTGGTGAACAAATCGGTCATCAGCATCCTCAAGACGCACCGCTACGTGCGGCAGATCGAGGAGCGCGGACTGGCGATCGAGGACACCTTCCCGATCCTCAAGGTCCTCGCCGAGCTCGATCTCGGCCCGTCGCGCATCGACATCGGCCAGCTCGCCATTGCCTACGCGCAGGACGACCGGGGACTCTCCATCGAGGAGTTCACCAAGGACGCCGTCGCCGGCGCCACCGGTGAACACAAGGTCACCCGTGAGGGCCCCACCGACGTGGTGCTCTACGGTTTCGGCCGGATCGGCCGCCTCCTCGCCCGACTGCTCGTCGAGAAGGCCGGTTCTGGCAACGGGCTCCGTTTGCGCGCGGTCGTGGTCCGCAAGGGTTCCGAGGACGACCTGATGAAGCGCGCCTCCCTGCTGCGTCGCGACTCGATCCACGGCCAGTTCAACGGGTCGATCCACATCGACACCGACGAGAACGTGATCTGCGCCAACGGCAACGCGATCAAGGTCATCTACTCCAACGACCCGTCCGAGGTGGACTACACCGACTACGGCATCAAGGACGCGATCCTGATCGACAACACCGGCAGGTGGCGCGACCGCGAGGGACTGTCGACGCACCTGCGTCCGGGCATCGCCAAGGTCGTGCTGACCGCACCGGGCAAGGGTGACGTCAAGAACATCGTTCACGGTGTCAACCACGAGACGGTGTCGGCCGACGACAACATCATCTCCTGCGCCAGCTGCACCACCAACGCGATCGTGCCGCCGCTCAAGGCGATCAACGACGAGTACGGGATCGTTCGGGGGCACGTCGAGACGGTCCACTCCTTCACCAACGACCAGAACCTGCTGGACAACTTCCACAAGGGAAACCGCCGTGGTCGCTCGGCTCCGCTCAACATGGTGCTCACCGAGACCGGTGCCGCATCGGCCATCGCCAAGGCGTTGCCCGAGCTCGAGGCCCACATCTCCGGCTCGGCGATCCGGGTGCCCACGCCCGACGTGTCGATGGCGATCCTCAACCTCGAACTCGAGAACGGCACCACTCGCGAGGATCTCGCGAAGTACCTCCGCGAGGTCTCGTTGCACTCGCCGATGAAGCGCCAGATCGACTTCACGACCTCCAACGACGCCGTGTCGACCGACTTCGTCGGCTCGCGTCACGCGAGCATCGTCGACGCCAATGCGCTGATCGTCAACGACAAGTCAGCGATCGTCTACCTGTGGTACGACAACGAGTTCGGCTACTCCTGCCAGGTGGTGCGCGTCGTGCAGCACATCACCGGCGTGGAGTACCCGCTCTTTCCCAAGAACTGACGCAGCAGCCGCAGCCCGGCACTCACCACACCGGTGAGTGCCGGGCTGCGCTGCTTCTCCGCACGGGTACGCCGGCACTTGCGGGCCGCCGTACGTCCGTGCGGACGGGTCGGCCCTAGACTGTGGCAATGGCCGACGAGCAATCGGAAACACCGCGTAGTCCGGAGCCGCTGGGCGCCCATTCGGCGCGGCGCATGCGGGCTCGCCTGGCGCGCATCGGTGCTCGTCCGCAGTCCGGCAACCCGGTGCTGGAGCCGCTCTTCCGGGCCGTCAAGGCCAACCACCCGAAGGCAGATCTGGCGCTCCTGGAGCGTGCCTATGTGACGGCCGAGCGGCTGCACGCCACGCAGATGCGCAAGAGCGGCGACCCCTACATCACCCACCCTCTGGCCGTCACCACGATCCTGGCCGAGATCGGCATGACCGAACCGACGCTGGTGGCCGCACTGCTCCACGACACGGTGGAGGACACCGACTACACCCTCGCGCAGCTCACCACCGAGTTCGGCGAAGAGGTGGCGCAGCTGGTCGACGGTGTGACCAAGCTCGACAAGGTGCAGTACGGCGATTCGGCGCAGGCCGAGACGATCCGCAAGATGATCGTCGCGATGTCGCGCGACATCCGGGTGCTGGTGATCAAGCTCGCCGACCGGCTGCACAACATGCGCACGCTGCGCTACGTCAAGCAGGAGACGCAGGAGCGCAAGGCACGCGAGACCCTCGACATCTATGCGCCACTGGCCCACCGACTCGGCATGAACACGGTGAAGTGGGAGCTCGAGGATCTCGCCTTCGCGACCTTGCACCCGAAGATCTATGACGAGATCGTGCGGATGGTTGCCGAGCAGGCGCCGTCGCGCGACAAGTTCCTGGCCGAGGTCATCGCCCAGGTCGAGCAGGACCTCAAGGCGTCGAAGCTCAAGGCGTCGGTGACGGGTCGTCCGAAGCACTACTACTCGATCTATCAGAAGATGATCGTCGGGGGACGGGAGTTCTCCGACATCTATGACCTGGTGGGTCTGCGGATCCTCGTCGACGAGGACCGGGAGTGCTACACCGCCCTCGGTGTCGTGCACGCCCGGTGGAACCCGGTGCGCGGTCGGTTCAAGGACTACATCGCGATGCCCAAGTTCAACATGTACCAGTCGCTGCACACCACGGTGATCGGGCCGTCGGGCAAGCCCGTGGAGATGCAGATCCGCACCTATGCGATGCACCGTCGCGCCGAGTACGGCGTGGCGGCCCACTGGAAGTACAAGGAGGACGGCCGCAACGGCGTCGACACCGAGCGGTTGGGTGACGGCGATGACATGGCCTGGGTACGCCGCCTCCTCGACTGGCAGAACGAGATGGAGGACCCGGGAGAGTTCCTCGACTCACTCCGTTTCGAGATCAACCGTGCCGAGGTCTACGTCTTCACTCCGCGCGGCGACGTGATCGCGCTGCCCACCGGCAGCACGTCGGTCGACTTCGCCTACGCCGTGCACACCGAGGTCGGCCACCACACCATCGGTGCCCGGGTCAACGGCCGTCTGGTGCCGCTGGAGTCGACGTTGGAGAACGGGGACGTGGTGGAGGTCTTCACCTCCAAGGCTCCCAACGCCGGGCCGTCCCGCGACTGGCTCGGCTTCGTCAAGTCGCCGCGGGCCCGTTCCAAGATCCGTCAGTGGTTCACCAAGGAGCGCCGCGAGGAAGCGACCGAGCAGGGCAAGGACCAGATCGCCAAGCTGCTCCGCAAGGAGGGCATGCCGCTCAAGCGCCTGATGTCGCACGAATCGCTCACCGAGGTCGCGCAGGAGCTCAAGCTCACCGACGTGACGGCGCTCTACGCGGCCGTCGGCGAGGGCAACATCAGCGCCCAGTCCGTCGTGAAGCGGGTCGTCGACCACCACGGCGGTCCGCAGGCGGTCGACGAGGACCTGGCCGCGGCCGTCACATCGGGGCGGCGCAATCGCAACCGGCTGGGGAGCGGCGACGACGCGGGGGTGGAGGTCAAGGGCGCCGACGGCCTGTGGGTGAAGCTCGCCAAGTGCTGCACGCCGGTGCCCCCGGACGACATCCTCGGCTTCGTCACCAAGGGTGGCGGCGTGTCGGTGCACCGGACCGACTGCACCAATGCCGCGGAGCTGAAGACCCAGCCGGAGAAGCTGGTCGAGGTCGAATGGGCCGCCGATGCGAAGGCGACCTTCCTGGTCAACATCCAGGTGGAGGCACTCGACCGGGCCAGGCTGCTCACCGACATCACGCTCGCACTCAGCGACGTGCACGTCAACATCCTCAGTGCCACGCTCAACACCAGTCGTGACCGGGTGGCCAAGAGCCGGTTCTCCTTCGAGATGGCCGACGCCAAGCACCTCGACACCGTGCTGCGCGCCGTACGCAACGTGCCCGGCGTCTTCGACGCCTACCGCATCACCCAGTAGCGCGAACCTTCACTCAGAACGCGCGAACTGTCAGTCAGAACGCGCGAACCCTCACTCACGTGCACGTGAGTGAGGGTTCGCGTGTTCCAACTGAGGGTTCGCGGGTCAGGAGAAGTCGGCGGCAGCCTTGCGGGCCATGTCGAGGAAGGCCTGACGAGACGTCAGGTCGTCCTCGAGCTTCTTGACCTTTCCTTGATCACCGGCGGCGCGGGCCTTCTCGATGTCGGACTTGAGCTTGTCGATGGCGGCCTCGAGCTTGCCGATCATGTCGTCGGCGCGCGCGCTCTTCTCCGGGTCGCTGCGGCGCCACTGCTCGTCCTCGACGTTGCGGATGGCCTGCTCCACCTTGCGGATCCGACCCTCGAGGTCCTTCATCCGGGCACGAGGCACCTTGCCTGCGGCATCCCAGCGGTCAGAGATCTCACGAAAGGCACGCTTGGCGGCGTCGAGGTCGGTGACGGGCAGCAGTGCCTCCGCCTCGACCAGGAGCTGGTCCTTGACCAGCGCGTTGGCCTCGAACTCGGCGTCGAGCGCGGCGTTGGCCTCGTCGCGGGCGGCGAAGAATGCGTCCTGGGCTCCGCGGAAGCGCTTCCACAGGGCGTCATCGACGTCGCGCGGCGCCGGACCGGCGGCCTTCCAGTCCCGCATCAGGTCGCGGAACCTGCCGGCGGTCGGGCCCCATTCGGTGGAGTCGGCCAGGGCCTCGGCCTGGGTGGCCAGCTTCTCCTTGATGGCGCGGGCACCCTCACGACGCTCGGCCTGCTCGGCGAAGTGGGACTTGCGGCGACGGGTGTAGCCGGTACGCGCGGTGGAGAAACGACGCCACAACGCGTCGTCGCTGGATCGGTCGAGCCGAGGCAGGCCCTTCCACTCCTCGAGCAGGTCGCGGAGGCGGTTGGCCCCGTTGCGCCAGTCGTTGGACTCGGCGAGCTTCTCGGCCTCGGCGACGATCGCCTCCTTGCGCTCGCGCGACTCGGACTGTCGCTGCGCACGCTCGGCCTTGCGGGCTTCGCGCTGCTGGGCGATGACCGGGGCCAGCGCATCGAGGCGGGCCACCAGGCCGGCCAGGTCGCCCACGGCGTGGGCGTCGACGACCTGCTCCTTGACGCCCTTCACGGACTCGGCGGCTTCCTCGGGGAGAGGGCGCCTCCGGCCACGCGCTGGGCGAGCAGGTTGACCTCGAACTCAAGGGCTTCGAAACGGTTCTTGTAGAAGGCCAAGGCCTCCTCGGGGGTCCCTTCGGGGTACTGGCCGACGGCCCTTTCGCCGTCTGCGGTGCGGACGAAGACGGTGCCGTCCTCGGCCACTCGGCCCCACTCGGACTCATGCTGAGCGCTCATGGTCGACCATCGTAGTCATGTCGGGCTCGAGGGTCGGTAGGCTCTACCGGTCAGAGTGTTCGTGCGAGGAGAGGTTTCTCTTGTTCATCGCCGGATTCCCCGCCGGTCCGTGGGGAACCAACTGTTATGTCGTCTCCACCGGAGCAGGCAACGAATGTGTCGTCATCGACCCGGGCAAGGACGCCGCAGCGGGCGTCGACGAGGTCGTGCGTGAACACAGTCTGAAGCCTGTCGCGGTGCTGGTGACCCACGGTCACATCGATCACATGTGGTGTGTCGCACCGGTCGCGGGCACCTACGACGCGACTGCCTGGATCCATCCCAGCGATCGGCACCTGCTCACCGACCCGATGGCCGGCATGAGTCGTGAGTCCACGCAGATGCTGCTGGGCGGCGACTACGAATGGGCCGAGCCCGACGACGTGCAGGAGCTCTCGGACGCCGCTGAGCTCGAGCTTGCGGGCCTGCGTTTCGTGGTCGACCACACGCCGGGCCACACGCAGGGCTCGGTGACCTTCCGGTCGCCGTACGCGCGCGACGACATCTCCGAGGTGATGTTCTCCGGTGACCTGCTCTTCGAGGGTTCCATCGGACGCACGGACCTGCCGGGTGGTGACCATCCCACGATCCTGCGCAGCCTCGCAGACAAGGTGCTGACGCTGCCTGACGACATCGTGGTGTTGCCCGGGCACGGCAACCAGACCTCCATCGGCCGTGAGCGCGCCACCAATCCCTACCTGCTGGACATCCAGCGCAACGGTGGCGCCGATCAGGTCACCCGGGGGTTGTGATGGCCAAGATCGCGCCGCTCAGCGGCTTTCCCGAGTTCCTTCCGGCCCAGCGCATGGTCGAGCGCCAAGCCATCGAGTCGTTGAGCCGTACCTTCGAGCTGCACGGCTTCGCCAACATCGAGACCCGAGCCGTCGAACCTCTCGACCAGCTGCTGCGCAAGGGTGACACCTCCAAGGAGGTCTACCTGCTTCGTCGCCTGCACGAGGAGTCGGCCGAGGGCCACGCGGGGCTTGGGCTGCACTTCGACCTGACCGTGCCGTTCGCGCGCTACGTGTTGGAGAACGCCGGCAAGCTGGAGTTCCCCTTCCGCCGCTACCAGATCCAGAAGGTCTGGCGTGGTGAACGGCCGCAGGAGGGGCGCTACCGTGAGTTCGCCCAGGCCGACATCGACATCGTCGGTCGCGACGTGCTGCCCTTCCACCACGACGTTGAGGTCACCCGGGTGATGCTCGAGGCCCTCGCCGGACTCGACTTCCTGCCCGGCTTCCGGCTGCAGGTCAACAACCGCAAGCTGATCCAGGGCTTCTACCAAGGGCTCGGCATCGATGCTGCGGGTATCGAGGAGGTGATGCGCCTCATCGACAAGCTCGACAAGCTTCCTGAGGAGAAGGTGCACGCGCTGCTCCGCGACGAGGCTGGCATCTCGGCTGAGCAGGCCGACCGTTGCCTGGCGCTGTCACGCATCTGCACCGCTGATGACTCGTTCGTGGAGCAGGTCGCGGCGCTGGGCGTCGAGCACGAGTTGCTCACCGAAGGGCTCGACGAACTGGCTGCCCTGGTGCGCGCCTGCGCCCCGCTGACCAGTGACCGGGTGCGCATCGAGGCCGACCTCAAGATCGCTCGTGGTCTGGACTACTACACCGGCACTGTCTTCGAGACCCGATTGGACGGTCACGAGTCGCTGGGTTCCATCTGCTCCGGCGGCCGCTACGACGCGCTCGCCTCCGACGGGCGCACGACCTATCCGGGCGTCGGGATCTCGCTCGGACTGAGCCGGGTGCTGGCACCGCTGCTGGCCAAGGGAGCCCTGTCGGCCGATCGCAGTGTGCCCAGCGCTGTGCTCGTGGCACTCAACGACGAGGAGTCGCGCTCGCAGGCGGAGGAGATCGCCCAGCAGCTGCGGCGATCCGGAGTGCCCTGCGAGGTCGCTCCCACCGCGGCGAAGTTCGGCAAGCAGATCCGCGCCGCCGAGCGGCGGGGCATCCCGTGGGTCTGGTTCGCCCAGGCCGATGGCACCCACCAGGTCAAGGACATCCGAAGCGGTGAGCAGACCGAGGCCGACCCGGCCACGTGGGCCCCACCGGCAAAGGATTTGAGCCCGACCGTGGGCGCAGCCGAGAATTAGTCGACGGCCCAGCCGCCCGACGTACCACCCGCCGACCTGGGTCGGCATCCCACCAGCACAGCCACATCGAGGAGCAACCACTGTGATCCGCACCCATGACGCCGGCGCCCTGCGCGCCGAGCACGTCGGCCAGACCGTCACCCTCGCCGGGTGGGTGGGCCGGCGGCGCGATCACGGCGGTGTCGCCTTCCTCGACCTCCGTGAGGCCAGCGGCGTCGTCCAGGTCGTCGTCCGCGACGAGGAGGTCGCTCACAGCCTGCGCAACGAGTACTGCCTGAAGGTCACCGGTGAGGTCGTCGCCCGCACGGCCGACAACGTGAACCCCAACCTTGCCACCGGCGAGGTCGAGGTCGTCGCGTCCTCCATCGAGGTGCTGAGCACCGCTGCCCCGCTGCCGTTCCCGATCGACGACGCCGCGGCTTCGAAGGGTGGTGAGGTCGGTGAGGAGACCCGGCTGAAGTACCGCTATCTCGACCTGCGTCGTAGCGAGCCGAGCCGGATCATCCGACTGCGCTCCAAGATCAACAAGGCGGCGCGCGACGTGCTCGACCGCCACGACTTCGTGGAGGTGGAGACCCCGACTCTCACCCGCTCCACCCCCGAGGGCGCCCGCGACTTCCTGGTGCCCGCCCGCCTGCACCCGGGCAGCTGGTACGCCTTGCCGCAGAGCCCGCAGCTCTTCAAGCAACTGCTCATGGTCGGCGGCCTGGAGCGCTACTACCAGATCGCACGCTGCTACCGCGACGAAGACTTCCGTGCCGACCGGCAGCCGGAGTTCACCCAGCTCGACATCGAGATGAGCTTCGTCGACCAGGAAGACGTCATTGCCCTCATGGAGGAGGTACTCGCGCAGATCTGGGCGCTCGAGGGTCACGAGATCCCGCGCCCGATCCCGCGGATGACCTACGCCGAGGCGATGAAGCGCTACGGCTCCGACAAGCCCGACCTGCGGATGGGCTACGAGCTGGTCGAGTGCACCGACTACTTCTCGGGCACCGGCTTCCGGGTCTTCCAGGCTCCGTACGTCGGCGCCGTGGTGATGCCCGGTGGCGCCAGCCAGCCGCGCCGTCAGTTCGACGCCTGGCAGGAGTGGGCCAAGCAGCGTGGCGCCAAGGGACTTGCCTACGTGACCGTGGGGAGGACGGCACCCTCGGCGGGCCGGTGGCCAAGAACCTCAGCGAGACCGAGCTGGCCGGACTGGCCGCCCACACCGGTGCCGACCCCGGCGACTGCATCTTCTTCGCGGCCGGTGCCCCGAAGTCGTCGCGTGCCCTGCTGGGTGCCGCCCGGCTCGAGATCGGCCGCCGCTGTGAGCTGATCGACGAGAGCGCCTTCGCGTTCACCTGGGTGGTCGACGCGCCCCTCTTCGAGCCCGCCGACGAGGCCGTCGCCAGCGGTGACGTCGCCGTCGGTGCTGGCGCCTGGACCGCGGTGCATCACGCCTTCACCAGCCCCAAGCCGGAGTTCCTCGACAACTTCGAGGCCGACCCGGGTGCCGCGCTCGCCTTCGCCTACGACATCGTCTGCAACGGCAGCGAGCTCGGCGGCGGCTCCATCCGGATCCACCGTGAAGACGTGCAGAAGCGGGTCTTCGAGGTGATGGGGATCGGTGCGGACGAGGCCGAGGAGAAGTTCGGCTTCCTGCTGGAGGCGTTCAAGTACGGCGCCCCGCCGCACGGCGGCATCGCGGTGGGCATGGACCGCATCGTCGCGATCCTCTCCGGCGCCGACTCGATCCGCGACGTCATCGCCTTCCCGAAGTCGGGTGGCGGCTTCGACCCGCTGACCGAGGCCCCGGCCCCGATCACGCCCGAGCAGCGCAAGGAGGCCGGCGTGGACGCGAAGCCGGAGGTGAAGGGGTCCGAAGACGCGTGATCCCGGCGGACGCATCGGCCAGTTGACTAGGCCGGGCGCCACCACTCGACGTACGACGACAGGCCGCCGCGGCCGGGAAGCTGCGGCGGCTTCGTCGTACCGTCGCCCGGCGAAGCGACGTTTCGAGGGCCCAAACAGGTGACGAACTGGTTGCAATGTTCCCCACAGTTCCCTGTCGTGGCCGGATCGTTACTTACGAGTGACCGGTTCGCTGCCTATCGAGTCGTAAAGTCCCACTCGTGCTCGGGGCTCAAGGCCTTGGGCTGCCGTATGAACGAGACAGGACGAGGTGGCAATGGCCAACCCGATTGGGCTGCAGGACGGCGGGCTCGCAGACCCGGCGTCCACCTCCGGAGCCCCCGAGGAGCCGGGCGCCCCTGTCACCAGCAAGTCGCCGATGCAGTTGGCGATGGGCCGCCTGCTCAAGGACAAGCTGACGATGGTCTCCGCAGGTTTCGTGGTCTTCTTCATCCTGCTGGCGCTGACCGGGCCCCTGGCCGTCAAGTTCGGCTGGATCGACCCGCTGCATGCGGACTCCGACCTGGTGGACGCGTTCGGCCTCCCGATCGGCAAGTGGGGCGGGATGAGTGGAGACCACTGGTTGGGGATCGAGCCAGGCATCGGTCGTGACACGCTCGCGCGGGTTTGGTACGGAACCACCTTCTCGTTGCTCATCGCGCTCTCCGCAACGGTCGTCTCGATGGTCGTGGGCGTGGTCCTCGGCATCGTCTCCGGGGCCGCCGGTGGCTGGGTCGACGCCATCGTGGGCAGGATCATCGACCTGACACTCGCCTTCCCCCAGACGCTCATGCTGCTGGCGCTGGCCAGCACGGGCATGATCTTGGTGCAGACCTATCTGCACACCCCCGACGGCAACGTGACAGCCGCCGTCTACGTGGTGATCGTTCTCGGAGCCTTCGGCTGGACCAGCATCGCCCGAATCGTCCGCGGTCAGGTCCTCTCGATGCGCGAGCTCGAGTTCGTGCATGCCGCCAACATGATGGGTGCGTCGAAGGCGCGCATCTACTTCCGCGAGATCCTGCCCAACCTGTGGGCACCGATCCTGGTCACGTTCACCTTGATGATGCCGGCGTACGTCTCCGCGGAGGCCGCGCTGGCCTACCTGAATGTCGGCATCAAGGCGCCGACCCCGACGCTGGGCAACGTGCTCAACGGTGCGTTGAGCTATGCCGACACCGTGCCGCTCTTCTTCTTCGTCCCGGCAGTGATGATCGCCGCGATCGTGGTCTCGTTCAACCTGCTCGGTGATGGCCTCAGAGATGCCTTGGACCCCAAGAGTGATCGTTAGACAGCAGAAGCCCGAAAAAATACTTTGTCGACACCGCGTCGACGGAGGTGCCGCACGCAGTGCCGCACGAGAAGGAGGAACCCATGGGTAACAGACTGAAGAGGATGGTCGCGCTCGGAGCGACCGCTGTCCTCGCAGTGTCCCTCGCCGCGTGCGGTGGGGACTCGGACGGCAATGGAGGCGGCGGCAACGGCGGCAATGCCGGCAACGAGCCCGGCGAAGCCGGTGGCACGCTGACCTTGCTCCAGCACCAGGCGTTCGAGAGCTCGGACCCCAACCGCATCTACTACGGTGTGCAGCTCGCCGCTTGGCGACGCACTCTCTACCGCGGCCTGGTCTCGTTCAACATGTCCGAGGACCCCGAGGAAGGCACCGTCCCGGTTGCCGACCTCGCCACCGACGCCGGAACCTCGGAGGAGGGCGGCAAGGTCTGGAAGTTCACTCTGCGCGACGGCGTGAAGTGGGAGGACGGCTCCGACATCACGTGTGAGGACGTGCAGTACGGCACCAGCCGCGCGTTCGCCAACGACGTGATCATCGGCGGCCCCAACTACATGCTCAACTATGTCGACGTGGAGGACTACCCCGGTCCCTACAAGGCCACCCCGGCACAGCAGGAGGCCTTCGACGAGGCAGTCAGCTGTGACGGCAAGACCATCACGTTCCACTTCAACAAGCCGTGGGCCGACTTCCCGCAGGCGATCGCCTCGCTCATGATGGCGGACCCCTACAAGAAGTCGTTCGACGAGGGCGACAAGTCCAAGTGGAAGGTGCTCTCCAACGGTCCTTACAAGATCGAGAGCGGTAAGTGGGAGAAGAACAAGGGCGCGACCCTGGTTCGCAACGACCAGTACACGACCGAGTCGGACCCGAACTACGAGCAGCTCCGGTTGGCTCTTCCTGACCAGGTGAACTGGCAGGTCAACCCGTCCGACACGGCCGGCGAGCTCTTCAACGACCGACTGATCCAGGACGCGCCTGCTGACCAGACGGCGGTCTCGCTGACGGCTCGCGTGGCTCCCAGCCAGCTGCCGAAGGTGACCGGTCCGGTCAAGGACCGCTACCTCAACGTGATCTCGCCCTACTCGTCCTACTTGGTGATGAACGCCAAGACGCTCGGCGACCGCGAGATCCGCAAGGCCCTGGCGGTGGGCCTCCCGCTCAACGACTACGTCAAGGCGCTCGGTGGCGACACCGCTGCGGTCGCTGCCGAGACGATCGTCAACCCGGGAACTGCTGGCCACCAGGACAACCCGGCCTTCTCCGAGGACAACGACAACGACGGCGACCCCGCTGCTGCCAAGCAGATCCTCGAGGACGCTGGCGTGTCGACCCCGGTGAAGATCAAGCTCTCGTACCCGAAGACGCCCACCGCCGACAAGGCGATGGCGATCATCCAGCAGGGCTGGAACGAAGCCGGCTTCGACGTGACGCTCGACGGTCAGGGTGACACCTACTACGACGTGATCGCTCAGCCCGACAAGGACAGCGACGTCATGTGGGCCGGTTGGGGCGCTGACTGGCCCTCGATGATGACGGTGCTCCCGCCGCTCTTCGACAGCCGGCCCAACTTCTCCAGCACCACCTGCGGCAACGACTACGGCTGCTACGAGAACGACGAGATCAACGCGCTGTTCGACGACGCTGCCAACGCTGCAGATGTCGACTCCCAGGTGGCTGTCCTCCAGGAGATCGACACCAAGCTGGGTGAGGACTACGCCTACATCCCGCTGGAGTTCACCAAGTTCAACTGGCTCTACGGCTCCAAGGTCACCGGCTTCACCACGACACCGGCGTCCAACGGATACCCGGAGGTCGGCCTCCTCGGCGTCACGAAGTGACCCGCTGAGCGCCTGAAACACCTGTGGTGCCGGGCGCCCGCCGTGTGCGGGTGCCCGGCACCGTCCCGGGCAGATCAACGCTGTCCACCCTCCCGTCATGCCGCCGTGTGCCGGGTCCCGATCAAGAAGGTGGGAACCATCCATGTGGGCCTACGCCGCACGCCGGGTCATCATCGGCATCCTGCTGCTGCTCACCTTGTCCTTCGTGACGTTCGTGCTGTTCTTCGCCGGGCCAGCAGACCAGGCCAAGCTCGCCTGTGGCCGCCAGTGCACCCAAGAACAGATCGCCGACACCGAACGGGCGCTCGGCTACGACAAGCCGGTGCACGAACAGTGGGCCCACTTCGCCAAGGGCATCGTTGCAGGCCGTGACTTCCCCGCCGACAAGGCTGCACGTGAGGCGGCTCCGGAGATCGTCACGCACTGCGCTGCTCCGTGCCTGGGCTACAGCCAGAACTATGCAACGACGGTCAACAGCCTGCTCAAGGAATATGCTCCGATCTCGATCTCGCTCGCCCTCGTTGCGGTCGTGATCTGGCTCTTCTTCGGGGTGATGCTCGGAATCATTGCGGCAGTGACCAAGGGGTCGATCCTCGACCGCGGCATCGTGGGCCTCACCCTGGTCGTCTATGCGTTCCCCACCTTCTTCATCGGTATCTTCTTCTTGAAGTACGTCGTGGTGAAATGGGGCATCTTCGACTATCCCTATTACATCTCGATAGCCGACGGTGGCGTGTGGAGTTGGTTGAGCAATCTGCTCCTGCCCGCGACGACCCTGGCCCTGGTCTTCCTCGCAAGCTATGTGCGGATGACGCGTGCCTTCGTGCTCGAGTCGCTGGGTGAGGACTACATCCGCACTGCCAAGGCGAAGGGGCTGAACAGTCGGACAGTGCTCTTCAAGCACGGGCTGCGAGCTGCCCTCACGCCGTTGGTCACCATGACTGGCATCGACTTCGGCACCCTGCTGGGCGGTGCGATCATCACCGAGAGCGTGTTTGCCTACCCCGGTCTTGGACTGCTCACCGTGCAATCTGCGGACGCTTGGGACCTGCCCACGGTCGTGGGCATCGTGCTGGTCGCCGGTGCGTTCGTGATCCTGATGAACATCATCGTCGACATCGCCTACGCCTTCATTGACCCGCGGGTCCGGCTCGGCTAGGAGAGCAAAGACATGGACAGCTTCCTCACAGTCGAAGACCTCAAGGTCCACTTCAAGACCCCGGACGGCATCGTCAAGGCCACCGACGGCCTGAGCTACAGCCTCGAGCGCGGGCAGACGCTCGGCATTGTCGGCGAGTCCGGCTCCGGCAAGTCGGTCTCGAGCTCGGCCATCCTCGGCCTGCACCGTGGCACGAACGCCATCGTCGAGGGCAGCATCCGCCTCGACGGCGTCGACCTGCTCCACGTGAGCAACGCCGAGATGCGCAAGCTGCGCGGCAAGGAGATCGCGATGATCTTCCAGGACCCGCTCTCTGCGATGCACCCCTACTACAGCGTCGGCAACCAGATCGCTGAGGCCTACCGGGTGCACAACAAGGTCAGCAAGAAGCAGGCCCGCACCCGGGTGGTCGAGATGCTGGAACTCGTCGGCATCCCGCAACCGGACACGCGCTACGACAACTACCCGCACCAGTTCTCGGGCGGCATGCGTCAGCGCGCGATGATTGCGATGGCGTTGATCAACGACCCGAAGCTGCTGATCGCCGACGAGCCGACGACCGCGCTCGACGTGACGGTGCAAGCGCAGATCCTCGACCTCCTGCAGAACCTGCAGAAGGAGTTCAACACCGGAATCATCATCATCACGCACGACTTGGGAGTCGTGGCGGAGATGGCAGACGAGGCGCTGGTGATGTACGCCGGCCGAGCGGTGGAGCACGGACCCGTCAAGGAGGTGCTCACGCACCCGCTGATGCCCTACACCTGGGGTCTCCTCTCCAGCGTGCCCGACCTCGCCGGTGACCCCAACGCGCGCATGGTGCCGGTGCCCGGCAATCCACCGAGCCTGCTCAGCCCACCCAGCGGATGTGCCTTCCACCCGCGGTGCGTCCATCGCGACAAGGTGACGGGCGACCTGTGCACGACGGAGCTGCCCCTGCTGGTGGCGGGGCCGCGCGGTGGCGAGCACCTCAAGCGTTGCCACCTTGCCGACCCCGAGTCCATCTATCAGACCGAAGTGATCCCCGAGATCGCTCCCGACCTTGCCGAGGAGCGGTGATGACCCCGCACGACGAGGCCAAGGCCGTCGCCGAGGGCGCTGCCAGCCTGGATGACGTGCTCGCTGCCTCCCACGCACCTGCCCAGCTCGATCCCAACGCACCGCCGGTGCTGACCGTCGAGGGTCTCGAGATGCACTTCCCGGTGCGCTCCACCGGGGTCATCCGGCGGACGGTGGGTCAGGTGAAGGCCGTCGACGGGATCTCCTTCCAGATCCCCAAGGGTGGCTCCCTCGGCCTGGTGGGCGAGTCCGGTTGTGGCAAGTCCACGGCCGGCCGCGCCATCACCAGGCTCTACAAGCCGACCAAGGGCAGCGTCGAGTTCGAAGGCCGTGACCTGGCGACGCTCTCCAGCCGTGGGCTCAAGCCGCTGCGCCGCGACGTGCAGATGATCTTCCAGGACCCCTACAGCTCCTTGAACCCTCGTCACACCGTGGGCTCGATCGTGGGTGCTCCACTACGCATCCACGACATGGTGCCGAAGAAGGACACCCTGAAGCGGGTGCAGGAACTCCTCGAGGTCGTGGGTCTCAACCCGGAGCACTACAACCGCTATCCCAACGAGTTCTCCGGCGGTCAGCGCCAGCGCATCGGGATCGCCCGCGCGTTGGCCCTGCAACCCAAGGTGATCGTGGCCGATGAGCCGGTCTCGGCGCTCGACGTGTCGATCCAGGCCCAGGTCGTCAACCTGCTCCAGGACCTGCAGCGCGAGTTCGAGATCGCGTTCCTCTTCATCGCCCACGACCTCGCCGTGGTGCGCCACTTCTGCCCCGAGGTTGCGGTGATGTATCTCGGCAAGATCGTCGAGATCGCGGACCGGGACACCCTCTACAGCCGACCCAACCACCCCTACACGCAGGCGCTCCTCTCCGCAGCACCTGACGTCAAGCAGGCGGCCGTCGGTGGTCGGCGTGAGCGCATCCGGTTGACGGGCGACGTACCCAGCCCCATCAACCCACCGTCGGGCTGCCGGTTCCGGACCCGCTGCCCCCTGGCCCAGGAGATCTGCGCCAAGGTGGAGCCGCCGATGTTGCAGGTCGGCCCGCGCCACAAGGTCGCCTGCCACTTCGCCGGTGAACTCGGCCAGCACCCTGCCGACCCGGTCACGGCACGGATCCTCGGTGTCGACAACGCGGGCAACCACGACCCGGGCGCGAGCCCGGTGGAGCTCGATGACCAGCCGGGCTTCTCTGACGTCTGGTTCGACCTCAAGGCTCGGACCACCGTCAAGCCGTGACCGTCCCCTCCGTGCGGTCGAGCTCGGCGGGTCCGTGGGTGATCTCGACAGGCTCGATCAACGAGGGCTCGATCAACGGGGCTTTGATCTCGACAGGCTCGATCAACGGGGCTTGATCAGCGGGGCTTTGATCTCGACAGGCTCGATCAACGACGGCTCGATCAACGGGGGCTCGATCAACGCCTGTCGGAGGTCGAGCTTGTCGAGACCGTAGGCTGGTCGGGTGGACGGTCTCTTTGACGCCCCCGGCCAGGTCAGCGGGGGCTCGCTCGCTGGCAATGACCACTCCTCGGCGCCCCTGGCCGTGCGGATGCGTCCGCGCGACCTCGCCGAGTTGGTGGGGCAGGGGCACCTCCGTCGTGAGGGCTCGCCGCTGCATCAGCTGATCACCGGCAACCGGCCGATGAGTGTGGTGCTGTGGGGGCCTCCCGGCACTGGCAAGACGACCATCGCCTCCATCCTGTCGGGCCAGACCGGCCGTGACTTCGTCGAGGTGTCCGCGGTCTCCGCCGGGGTGAAGGATGTCCGCAAGGCGGTCGACGAGGCCCGCGGTGCGTTGGTCCACCAAGGGCGGGAGACGGTGCTCTTCGTCGACGAGGTGCACCGCTTCAGCAAGGCCCAGCAGGACGCGCTCCTTCCCGCAGTGGAGAACAGGTGGGTGAGCCTGGTCGCCGCGACGACCGAGAACCCGCACTTCTCCGTGATCTCGCCGCTGCTCTCCCGCTCACTCCTGGTCACGTTGGAGTCCCTGACGGCGGAGGACATCGGTGAGGTCATCGACCGGGCAGTCGCCGACGAGCGTGGGCTGGCCAAGGAGTACGAGCTTGCCGACGACGCACGTGACCACCTCGTCAGGATCGCCGGCGGCGACGCCCGCCGTGCGTTGACCTGCCTCGAGGCGGCGGCAGGTGCTGCGGCCACTCAGGGCACGACCGTGATCGACCTGGCCACGGCGGAGACGGCCGTCGACAAGGCCGCCGTGCGCTACGACCGCAACGGCGACCAGCACTACGACGTCGTGTCCGCCTTCATCAAGTCAGTGCGTGGTTCCGACGCCGACGCCGCGGTCCATTACCTGGCGCGGATGATCGCGGCAGGGGAGGACCCGCGGTTCATCGCCCGACGGCTCGTGATCCTCGCCAGCGAAGACATCGGCCTTGCGGATCCCCACGCCCTCCAGATCGCTGTCGCGGCCGCCCAGGCGGTGCAGCTGATCGGCATGCCGGAGGCCCAGCTCAACCTGGCTCACGCAACGATCGCCCTCGCGGTTGCGCCCAAGTCGAACGCGGTCACCAACGCCATCTTCGAGGCGCTCGGCGACATCAAGGCCGGCAAGATCGGCCCGGTGCCCGCCCACCTGCGCGACGCGCACTACGCCGGAGCCAAGAAGATCGGGCACGGCAAGGGCTATCTCTATGCCCACGACCAACCCTTCGGCGTCGCCGAGCAGCAGTATGCACCCGACGTGGTCGACGGTCGGGAGTACTACCGCCCGACATCGCTGGGCGCCGAGAACGCGATCAAGGACCGCTGGGAACGGGTACGTCGACTCATCCGGGGCGCGCGATAGGGTCAGGTCCCATGACCACCGCCACTTCACTGACCCTCGTGCTGTGCATCAGCACCCTGGTCGTGCTCGGTGTGGTCGCCGCCCTGCTGGTCCGCTCCTCACGCGAGCAGGCACGACGTACTCAGGCCGCCCTCGAGCAGGCCCGTGTGGACGCAGCCGAACTACGGGCGCGGCTCGATGCACTCACCGTGGCGGCCGCTGCGCCGAAGGTCGAGGAGTTCGTCATCACCGACCTCGGCAGTGCCCCGGAGCCGACGCCGGTGGCCCAGCGCATCGAGGGCCGACTCTTCCTCGACATCGTGGCCCGCGAGTCGGTCGTCAAGGCCGCCGCGTTCGGACACGGCATCCGGTGGGCACTGACCCCCGAGAACCGCAACCGGATCAGCTTCGAGATGAAGCGAGAGGTCAAGCGGCGCCGCAAGGAGCGACGGAGCATCGTGCGCAACCTCAAACGTGAAGCGGCCCTGCGCCAACGGATGGCACGGGACCTGCACTCGGAGGAGTCCGCATGAGGCGCGGTTTCTGGTTCGCAGCCGGTGCCGGAGCGGGGATCTATGCCGTGAACCGGGCTCGTCGGTTCAGCGAGGGCTTCACCGCCGCCGGCATTCGTGATCGGGTCCAGGCGCTCAAGCTCGGAGCCCGGTTGGTGCGAGATGACGTGGCCCAGGCCAGCGCCGATCGCGAGGTGGAACTGCGCGAACGACTCGGACTGGCCCCGGCACCTGCCCACCGGACCCTCAGTGGGCCCAGCGCCAGACCCCAACTGACCCAGCACAGAACGACACGACAGCGAGGCACCAACTGATGGAGACCGCGGAGATCCGCCGCCGGTTCGTCGCCCATTTCGAGAAGGCAGGTCACCAGGTCGTTCCCTCGGCCTCCCTGCTCCTGGACGACCCGACCCTGCTCTTCGTCAACGCGGGCATGGTGCCCTTCAAGCCCTACTTCCTCGGGCAGGAGACGCCGCCCTACGACCGCGCCGTGAGCGTGCAGAAGTGCGTGCGCACGCTCGACATCGAAGAGGTCGGCAAGACCACCCGCCACGGCACGTTCTTCCAGATGTGCGGCAACTTCTCCTTCGGCGACTACTTCAAGGAGGGCGCGATCACGCTCGCCTGGGAGCTGATCACCAAGAGCCAGGACGACGGCGGCTACGGCTTCGACCCCGAACGCATCTGGGTGACGGTGCTCGGCGGCGATGACGAGTCCCGGGAGATCTGGAAACGGGTCGCGGGACTGCCCGACGAGCGCATCCAGGAGCGGGGCAAGCTCGACAACTACTGGAACATGGGCGTGCCGGGTCCCGGCGGTCCGTGCAGCGAGATCTACTACGACCGCGGCCCTGAGTACGGCGTGGACGGCGGTCCGGAGGCCGACGAGGACCGCTTCCTGGAGATCTGGAACCTCGTCTTCATGCAGGAGATCCTGCACACCGTGCGTGCCAAGGACGACTTCGACGTCGAGGGCCCGTTGCCGGCCAAGAACATCGACACCGGCATGGGCCTGGAGCGGGTGGCCTACCTGCTCCAGGGCAAGCAGAACATGTATGAGATCGACGAGCTCTTCCCCGTGATCGAGAAGGCCGCCGAGCTCACCGGCAAGCGGTACGGCGACAACGAGGTCGACGACGTCCGCTTCCGCGTGGTCGCCGACCACATCCGCTCCTCGCTGATGCTCATCAGTGATGGGGTCACGCCGGGCAACGAGGCGCGCGGCTACGTGCTGCGGCGGCTGCTGCGCCGCGCGGTCCGCTCGATGCGCCTGCTCGGCTACAACGACCGTGCGCTGCCCGAGCTGATGCCGGTCTCCCTCGAGAAGATGAAGCTCGGCTACCCGGAGCTCGAGGCAGCATGGGACCGGATCGCGCGCGTCGCCTACGCGGAGGAGGATGCCTTCCGCAAGACGCTCCAGTCCGGCACCCAGATCTTCGACCAGGCAGCCGCCGAGGTGAAGCAGGCCGGTGGAACCCGGCTCACCGGTGACAAGGCCTTCGCGCTGCACGACACCTATGGCTTCCCGATCGACCTGACCCTGGAGATGGCCTCCGAGGCGGGTCTCGAGGTCGACCACGACGGCTTCCGCCAGCTCATGGCCGAGCAGCGTGAGCGGGCCAAGGCCGACGCCAAGTCGAAGAAGGGGCAGCACGCCGACACGGCCGTCTATCGCGGCATCCTCGACGCGCACGGCCCGACCGACTGGCTCGCCTACGAGACGCTGAGCACCGAGTCGAAGGCGCTGGCGGTGCTGCGCGGCGGCGCTCCGGCCACGTCGCTGGGCAATGGAGAGGTCGGCGAGATCGTGCTCGACCGCACCCCGTTCTACGCCGAATCCGGTGGCCAGGCAGCGGATGCGGGCATCATCGAGTTCGACGGTGGACGCCTCGAGGTGCTCGACGTGCAGCGTCCGGTGCGCGGCCTCGTCGTCCACCAGGTGCGGGTCGTCGACGGTGAGTTGGCGGCAGGCTCGGCAGGTGGTCCGCTGCTGCACGCCCAGGTCGACCCCGAATGGCGCATTGGTGCGCGGCAGGCCCACTCCGGCACCCACGTGGTCCACGCTGCACTGCGTGACGTGCTCGGGCCCACCGCATTGCAGTCGGGGTCCTACAACCGGCCGGGCTACCTGCGTCTCGACTTCGGCTGGACTCAGTCGTTGACCGAGGGGCAGGTCCGCGAGATCGAGCAGGTCTCCAACCACGCCCTGCGGGCCGACCTCCCGGTGTCGTGGGACTACATGTCGCTCACGGACGCCAAGGACTGGGGCGCGATCGCGCTCTTCGGCGAGACGTACGACGAGACGCAGGTGCGGGTCGTCGAGATCGGTGGTCCGTGGTCGCGAGAGCTCTGCGGTGGCACGCACGTCGAGCACTCTTCGCAGATCGGCACGATCGTGGTGACCGGCGAGTCGTCGGTCGGCTCCGGCAACCGACGGATCGAGGCGTTCACCGGTCAGGAGGGCTTCGCCTACCTTGCCCGTGAGCGCGACGTGGTCGGTCAGCTGACCGGCATGCTCAAGGCCCAGCCCGATGACCTCGTCGGCCGGGTCCAGGACATGGTGGAGCGCCTGAAGGCCGCGGAGAAGGAGATCGAGAAGGCCCGGGTGGCCAGCTTGCTCGCCTCCGCGGGGTCCATCGCCGAGGCCGCTCAGGAGGTCAACGGCGTCAAGGTCGTCGCCCACCGGGCCGACGGCGCGGGCGGCGGTGACGTGCGGACGCTCGCGCTCGACGTACGCGGCCGGCTCCCGCAGGGTCAGCCGGGCGTTGTGGTCGTCGTCGGCGACGTCGATGACAAGGTGGCAGCGGTGGCGGCAGTCAACGAGGCCGGCCAGGAGCGTGGTCTCAGCGCCAATGACCTGATCCGCGCGATCGGTCCGCTGCTCGGCGGCAAGGGCGGTGGCAAGGCCGACGTGGCCCAGGGTGGCGGCACCGATTCAGGACGCATCGGCGAGGCGCTCGAGCTCGTCGTCGCCGAGGTCGCTCGGGCGGCCGGCTAGTGCGATTCGGAGTGCGGCTCGGCCTCGATCCGGGCGACGCCCGCATCGGCGTGGCCAAGTGCGACCCGTCCGGGATCATCGCGACTCCGCTGGAGACGGTGCGGCGGGGCAAGGGCGACGTCGCCCGGCTCGCTGCCCTCGCCGAGGAGGAGGGCGCGATCGAGGTGGTCGTCGGTCTGCCGCGTTCGCTCTCCGGCAGTGAGGGCCGGCCGCGGCGAAGGTGCGTATCTTCGCCGCTGAGCTGGCCCGCCGGATCGCGCCGACCCCCGTACGACTCGTGGACGAACGGTTGACGACGGTCACGGCGGAGTCGATGCTTCGGGAACGTGGAAAAAAGGGCAGAAGCGACGCGCGGTGGTCGACATGGCAGCTGCGGTCGTGATCTTGCAACATGCGCTCGACGCAGAGCGTGCGCGCGGTGAGGCACCGGGGGCTGTGCTCACCGACGTGTCGGACGAGGAGACACAAGCATGACTGACGCCCACGACTCGCTGCTTCCGGGCGGCGAGGAGATTCCCGAGCGTGCTTCCAACGGCAGCGGCAACGGTGGCGGCCGCCGCCGCGCGGAGAAGCCGAAGCGCCGCGGACTGGGCGGATGCCTGGTCGCGCTGGTGCTCCTGGCCGTCCTTGGTGGCGTGGCCTGGGTCGGGCTCACGGCGGGGGTCGACTGGGTCAAGGACCAGTTCGGCGAACCCGAGGACTACGCCGGTCCGGGAAGTGGTTCCGTGGTGGTCGAGGTCAGCCCCGGAGACACCGCGACCGACATCGGGAGGACGCTGAAGGCGGCCGACGTGGTCGCCTCGGTGGACGCCTTCACCGATGCCGCGCGCGGCCGCAGCGAGGAGGCAGCCCGCATCCAGCCGGGCTCCTACGAGATGCTCATCAAGATGAAGGCCACGGATGCCCTCAACGTGCTGATCAACCCGGGCAACGCGATGGTCACGCGTGTCACCGTGCCCGAGGGCCTCCGCGTGGTCGACATCGTCAACCTGCTCGCAGACAAGACCGACTTCGGCAAGAAGCAGTTCAACAGGGTTCTCGACGACGCTGAAGCCCTTGGCCTGCCGGACTATGCGAAGGGCAATGCTGAGGGCTACCTGTTCCCGGCGACCTATGACTTCGGGCCCAAGGACGAGCCCGCCGACATGCTCCGCGCCATGGTCTCGCGCTGGAAGCAATCGGCCTCGAACCTCGACCTCGAGGCGAAGGCGAAGCAGCTTGGCTACACCCCCACGAGCTGGTGACCATCGCCTCGCTGGTGGAGGCCGAGGGTCGCGGCGACGACATGCCGAAGATCGCCCGCGTCATCTACAACCGCTTGGAGAACCCCGGGACGGCCGGCACGACCGGCAGGTTGGAGATCGACGCGACGGTGAACTACGCGCTCGGTCGCAACCTCGGCGTGGCGATCTCGAGCGAAGACCTCCAGGTCGACTCGCCCTACAACACTCGTGTCAACGCGGGGTTGCCCCCGGGGCCGATCGAAGCGCCCGGCGATGACGCGCTCGCCGCAGCGCTCGCGCCGGCCGATGGTGACTGGTACTACTACGTCACGGTGGACCTGCGCACGGGGGAGACGAAGTTCGCGGAGAACTACGACGAGTTCCTGCGATACAAGGCGGAGTTCCGCACCTACTGCGAGACCTCGGACGCCTGCTGATGCTGCGGTGCGCCGTGCTGGGTGACCCGATCGCCCACTCGCTCTCCCCGGTGCTGCACCGTGCCGGCTATGCGGCGGTCGGGATCCAGGGTGAGTACGACGCGCATCGTGTCGACGAGCTCGGGCTGGCCGGGTTCCTCGAGGGGCTGGACGAGTCGTGGCGGGGACTGTCGCTCACGATGCCGCTCAAACGCGCCGTGATGGCGCTGGTCCCTGAGGTGAGCGAGGTGGCACGCCTTGCCGGAGGCGCCAACACGCTGGTGCGGCGCGACGACGGCTCGTGGCGCGCCGACAACACCGACGTGCCGGGCGCCGTGGCCGCGATCCGTGAGCGCTACGTCGGGAGCCCGGCTGCTGCGACCGTGCTCGGTGGCGGAGCGACGGCCACCTCGGTGGGACTCGCACTGGCCGACCTGGGTGTCGGCGAGCTGCAGCTGCTGGTGCGCTCACCGGAGCGGGCGGCCGAGACGGTCGCGGCGTTGGCCCGGCACCCACGGGCGCCGCTGGTGCGGGTGGCGACCCTTGCGGAGGGGCGAGCGACCGGTGAGGTCGTGGTGTCGACGATCCCCGCTGCCGCACAGACCCCTGACCTCGTGGAGCGGTGCGCCGGGGCCGCCGTCGTGTTCGAGGTCGTCTATCACCCGTGGCCGACCCCGCTCGCCGCCGGGACTCACCGGTCCGGACAGGTGCTCGTGGGAGGCCTCGACCTGCTCGTGCACCAGGCGGCGCTGCAGTTCGCGCAGTTCACCGGCGTCGAGGCTCCGCTGACAGCGATGCGCCGGGCCGGCGAGGAGGAGCTGGCCGCCCGTTCCGCGCGGGCCCCGGGAGACGCCGGGTGAGCACGCTCCACCTGGCGCCGGCGATCGTCGGCGCCGTTGTCACGGGGATCGGTGCCGGTCTCGTGATGCCGGGGTGGGTGCGGAGCCTGCCCGAACCCGATGAGCCGGCAGCCGACAAGGTTCCGTACGCGGAGCTCGGACGGGGTGTTGCACTCCACTACGCCGTGGCGGGGGTGTCGTGGGAGCCGCCCTGGGCGCCTCCATCGGTTGGGACTGGGCCCTGCTGGTCCTGCTTCCGCTGGCCGCGCTGGGCGTGGCGTTGGCCCACATCGACTTCCGCACGCGATTGCTGCCCAAGAAGCTGGTGCTCCCGGCCTACCCGGCCCTGCTGGTCGCGCTGGTCGTCGTCGCACTGCTCGACGGCTCGGCCGACGGGTTGATCCGGGCGGCGTGGGGGTGGCTGATCGCCAGCGCCCTCTACTGGTGCCTGTGGAAGTTCACCCGTGGCATGGGGTACGGCGACGTACGCATGTCCGGTCTGCTGGGCCTGGCGCTGGGCAGCCTGGGCTGGAGCACGCTGCTGCTCGGTCTCTACGCAGGTTTCGTCGTCGGGGTCGTCGGGTGGGTGGCGCTGCGACTGCTGCGCCTGACCAAGGACCGGCACTTCCCCTTCGGTCCGTTCATGCTCATCGGCGCGGTGGTCGGCATCGTCCTCGTCGCTGCAGGCTGGTCGCCGATCGCGTCGGGCTGATCCCCGACGACTGGCCGCTTCCGTCTGCGACTCCCGCCCCGAGGGGCCGCTCCCAGAGCGCGTCTCGCTGTGGGGTAGGGCTGCATTCCAACCCGTGGGCACGTGAAAGACTGATCCCATGCTGCGTTGGCTCACTGCGGGCGAGTCCCATGGTCCCTCTCTGGTTGCGATCCTCGAAGGTCTCCCGGCCCACGTCCGGGTGACGTCGGAGGAGATCGCCGATTCGCTGGCTCGGCGCCGGCTCGGCTACGGCCGGGGTGCTCGGATGAAGTTCGAGCAGGACCAGGTCACGATCGTCGGCGGCGTCCGCCACGGCGAGAGTCAGGGTGGCCCCGTAGCCATCCAGGTGGGCAACACCGAGTGGCCCAAGTGGGAGAAGGTGATGTCGGCCGACCCGGTCGACCCCGAGGTGCTCGCGGAGAGTGCGCGCAACGCGCCGCTGACCCGGCCGCGTCCGGGCCACGCCGACCTGGCTGGCATGCAGAAGTACGACTTCGACGAGGCGCGGCCGGTGCTGGAGCGGGCTTCGGCCCGTGAGACCGCTGCTCGCGTGGCACTCGGCCGGGTGGCGAGCAACTTCCTCGAGCAGGCGGTCGGCGTCCGGATCGTCTCCCACGTCGTCGAACTCGGTGGGGTGCCGGCGCCTGCCGGTTCGGTGCCCGAGGCCGACGACGTGTCCCGTCTCGACGCGGATCCGGTGCGCTGTCTGGACCCGGACGCCAGCAAGGCGATGGTGGCGCGCATCGACCAGGCGCACAAGGACGGCGACACCCTCGGCGGCGTCGTCGAGGTCGTCGTCCACGGCCTGCCTTCAGGGCTGGGCTCCCACGTGCACTGGGACCGACGCCTCGACTCGCGCCTTGCGGGCGCGCTCATGGGTATCCAGGCGATCAAGGGGGTCGAGGTCGGTGACGGCTTCGACCTGGCCGCTACTCCGGGCTCCGAGGCTCACGACGAGATCGTCACCGAGGACGGCAGGCTGCGGCGTACGACGGGTCGCGCCGGTGGCATCGAGGGCGGCATGACGACCGGCGAGGTGCTCCGCGTGCGGGCCGCCATGAAGCCGATCGCCACCGTGCCCCGGGCCCTGCGCACGGTCGACGTCGCGACCGGTGAGGCCACGGTGGCCCACCACCAGCGTTCCGACGTCTGTGCGGTACCCGCGGCCGGCATCGTCGCGGAGGCGATGGTGGCGCTCGTGCTGGCCGACGCGGTCGTGGAGAAGTTCGGCGGCGACTCGGTCGGCGAGACCGCGCGCAACGCCGCGTCCTACTTGCAGGCCATCCGGTTCAAGTGAGCCCGCGCGTCGTCCTGGTGGGCCCCATGGGGGCCGGGAAGACCACCGTTGCCGAGCGTCTGGGTGCCCTGTGGTCGTTGCCCGTGCGGGACACCGATCTCGACGTCGAGCAGACAGCCGGGAAGCCGATCTCCGACATCTTCGTCGAGGACGGTGAGGAGCACTTCCGTGAGCTCGAGCGCGACGCCGTCGCGCAGGCGCTCTCCGAGCATGTCGGCGTGCTCTCACTGGGGGCGGAGCAGTGCTCGACCCGCAGACCCGCGAGCGGCTCGGTGCGCACACGGTCGTCTTCCTCGAGGTCGGGCTGGCCGAAGCGGTGAAACGAGTCGGTCTGGGCACGGGGCGCCCCCTGCTCCTGGGCAATGTGCGTTCGCGCATCAAGGGGCTGCTCGACGAGCGCACCCCGATCTACCTCTCGGTCGCCACCCACACCGTGAGCACCGACTCCCTGGGGCCCGATGAGGTTGCGGCCCGGATCCACGAACTGCTGGAGGAATCTCGATGAGCGACAACGCCACTGTCCTGCACGTGGGCGGCGCCTCGCCGTACGACGTCTTCATCGGCCGCGACCTGGCCGATCGCCTACCGGGCATTCTTGGTGACTCCGTGAAGCGGGTCGCTCTCCTCTACGCAGAGCCTCTCAACGAGATCGCACAAGCAGTCTTCGACGTGCTGCTCCAGGACTACGACGTGCTGGCCCTTGCCCTGCCCGAGGGCGAGCAGGCGAAGAGCTCGAGCGTGGTCCACGAGTGCTGGGAGGCGCTGGGCGAGGCGGGGTTCACTCGCTCCGACGCGGTCGTGACGTTCGGTGGCGGGGCCACCACCGACGTCGGCGGTTTCGTTGCTGCGTCCTGGTTGCGGGGGTCCGTGTGGTGCACGTGCCCAGCACGTTGCTGGCGATGGTCGACGCGGCGGTGGGCGGCAAGACGGGCATCAACACCAGCGCCGGCAAGAACCTCGTGGGCGCCTTCCACGAGCCCGCCGGAGTGCTCTGCGACCTGGCGCTGCTCGACTCGCTCCCGGCCGAGGAGATCTCGGCCGGGCTGGGCGAGATCGTGAAGTGCGGCTTCATCGCTGATCCCACGATCCTGGAACTGGTCGAGGCCGACCCGAAGGCCGCCCAGGACTCCACGTCGCCGGTGCTCCGTGAACTCGTCGAGCGCTCGGTGCAGGTGAAGATCGACGTCGTCGTCGCTGACCTCAAGGAGACCGGGGAGACGACGGGCACCCGGGGCGCGAGGTCCTCAACTACGGCCACACGATGGCGCACGCGATCGAGAAGGCCACCGACTACGAGATCCGCCACGGCGAGGCGGTCGCGCTCGGATGCCTGTTCGTCGCGGAGCTCGCTCGGAGCGAGGGCCTGATCACCGACGAGCTTGCTGCTCGGCATGCAACCGCCTTCGGCCTGGTCGGCCTGCCGACGTCGTGGGATGGCGCCAGCTTCGATGACCTGCGAGCGACGATGGCGGTCGACAAGAAGTCGCGTGGATCCCAGCTGCGTTTCGTGGTGCTGCAGGGTCTGGCGCAGCCGCGGATCCTGGCCGGACCGGCCGAGGAGTCGCTGCGTGCGGCCCACGACGTGCTCGTCGGCGGCATCCGATGACGACGCGGGTGTGGGTGCTCAACGGCCCCAACCTCGGGCGCTTGGGACGGCGCCAGCCGGAGATCTACGGACACTCGACGTACGCCGACCTGGTGGAGAAGTGCGTGGCGTGGGGTGTCGAGCTCGGACTCGCGGTCGAGGTGCGTCAGACGAACCACGAGGGCGAGATGCTCGACTGGCTCAACACCGCTGCGGACGACGGCATCCCGGTGGTGCTCAACGCAGCCGCGTGGACCCACTACTCCTACGCGATCTTCGATGCCTGCGCGCAGCTGGAGGCATCGCTGGTGGAGGTGCATCTCTCGGAGCCGCTGCAGAGGCCCGAGGAGTTCCGCCACACCTCCGTGGTGACGCCGCACGCGGCGACGGTGATCGCTGGCCACGGGGTCGAGGGCTACCGGATGGCGCTCCAGTTCCTCGCCGCTCGGCCCGAGATCAGCTGAGTCCGCTCAACTCCTCGAGCTCGGCCAGGGCGTCCAGCGTGTACGGCGCCAGCCGCTGCAGGTGCGGGATGGTGTCGCGGCAGCCGACGATGCCCAGGGTGACGGCGTCGGTGTAGCCGACCAGCGTGACGTTGAGGCCGTAGCCATCGCACAGGAACGACAGTGGGATGAGGGTTTCCAGCTCCGCGTCGCCGAGATGCAGCGGCTCCTTGGAGAGGACGATGTTGGACACCGTGAAGTTGAAGACCGGGGGCAGCTTCTGCAGTGCCCCGCTCTTCTGACCGATCGCCAGCGGAAGCAGTCCCAGCAGTGTGTAGTGCTGGAGCGCGTTGGGTGACATCTCGAGCAGTTCTGCCTTGCCCCGCGTGGTGACGGCATGGATGCGGGCCAGACGCCGCAGTGGGTCGTCGACGCCGGAGCCCAGCGGGCAGACGAAGCCGGTGGCTGCGTTGATGGTCTGGTGGTCGCGCTCGAAGCCGACGGGGATCGATGCGGTGATGTCAGCGGACGGCAACGCGTCCTGCTCGGCCAAGTAGCGCCGTACGGCGCCGCCGAGGAGGCGAGGACGACGTCGTTGACTGTCGTCCGTGAGGCCTGCGCGACTGCTTTGAGTCGGGGCAGCGGCAGGTCGGTGACTGCGACGCGCCGGTGCCGGGTGATGGTGGTGTTGAAGGGCGTCCGGGGCGTCTTGAGAGCGGCCCGAATGTGGCTGTTGGCACCGCCGATCATGCTCGCCAACTTGGTGCCCACTTCACCGATCGCCTGCACCCCTCCCCGGCTCGTGCGAGCGTCGTGCGTGCGAGTGAGTCGACGACACGGCGATTGTCGTCGAGGTCCTGGAGCTGGGGGACGTCTGCGAGTGCGCCCGCGGCCAGGGGCGCGGTGGTGAGCCAGTGTTTGATCACGTTGACCGCGCCCATCCCGTCGACGGCGCAGTGGTGGGCCTTGAAGTAGAAGGCGAAGCGATTGTCGGCCAACCCTTCGATGAGGTGCGCCTCCCACAGCGGCTTGGTGAGATCGAGTGGGTTCGAGTGGAGCCGCTGCACCAGCGCGCCGAGCTCGCGCTCGCCACCGGGACGGGGAGTGCCGAGAGACGGACGTGGTGGTCCGGGTCGGGTTCGGCCTTCTCCCACTGCGGCACGAGGTCACCCACCGTGCCGACGACGCGTGAGTCGAAGGGGAAGGGGAGGAACTCCAGTTCGGAGAATGCGTCGAACAGGGTGCGGACGTAGTCGGGGCCGGCATCGACGGGTGCCTTGAAGATGGCGAGAGCGCCGATGTGCATGGGCGTCCGCGGGGATTCCATCCGCCAGAACATGGCATCGACTGGACTCAACAGTTTCATGAACTCCCCGGAGCGGAACGAGCGATTGGCCTGGCTCAGCATCGTACGGATTCAAAGTGGCCGGCGTGGGACGTATAGCATGGTCGATCGGCCCGTGCCGTGGAGCATTCCTCCGGGATTGCTCCTGTGTCCGGTGCCCCGAGATCCCCGACTCCGCGAAGAAGGCTCATCCGCGCATGGCAACCACCAACGACCTCAAGAACGGCATGGTTCTCAACCTCGAAGGCCAGCTCTGGTCTGTCGTCGAGTTCCAGCACGTCAAGCCCGGCAAGGGACCCGCATTCGTGCGGACCAAACTCAAGAACGTCGAGTCGGGCAAGAGCGTCGACAAGACCTTCAACGCCGGCACCAAGGTCGAGACCGCCAACGTCGACAAGCGCACGATGCAGTACCTCTACAACGACGGCTCGTCCTACGTCTTCATGGACGTGCAGACCTACGACCAGCTCGAGATCACCCCGGAGATCGTCGGCGACGCCGCGAACTTCATGCTCGAGAACCAGGAAGCGATCGTCGCCACCAACGAGGGGCGCGTGCTCTACGTCGAGTTGCCCGCCTCGGTGGAGCTCCTCATCACCCACACCGACCCCGGCCTCCAGGGCGACCGATCCACCGGTGGCACCAAGCCGGCGACCCTCGAGACCGGCCACACGATTGCTGTGCCGCTCTTCCTCACCACCGGTGAGAAGGTCAAGGTCGACACCCGCGACTCCTCCTACTTGGGTCGCGTCAAGTCCTGATGGCAGGTTCTCGCAGCAAGGCGCGCAAGCGCGCGCTCGACATCCTCTACGCAGGCGAGCTGCGCAACGAGACCCCGACGGCCTCGTTGGAGCGTTGGATCGCCGAGGGTGAGCCGCTGAGCAACCCCTACACCGTGGAACTGGTCCGCGGTGTGGCCGAGCATCTCGACGAGATCGACGCCAAGATCCGCGAGGCGGCCGAGGGCTGGACCCTCGAGCGCATGCCGGTCGTCGACCGCAACGTGTTGCGACTCGGCATCTATGAGCTGCTGTGGGCAGATGATGTGCCGGATGCTGTCGCGGTCAGTGAGGCGACGGCTCTCGCGCAGGACCTCTCGACCGACGACTCGCCGAACTTCGTGAACGGCGTCCTCGGCGGGGTCCAGCGCGCCAAGGCCTGACATGCGGTTGTTCGCCGCGGTCGTGCCGCCCGGGGAAGTGGTCGAGGATCTCGACTTCTTTCTCGAGGCTCGGCGCGCCGTGGCGGACTTCCGTTGGACGGATTCCTCCCAGTTCCACGTCACTCTTGCGTTCATGGCCGACGCGGAGGAGTGGCGCGTCGATGACTACGTGAGCCGACTTGCGGGTGCGTTGGACGGCAGTGCGGCGCCCGAGCTTCGACTGTCGGGAGCTGTCGCATTTCCCCACGTCGCCGGCGCGAAGGTGCTGGCCGCACGCGTCGACTCGGACTTCGACGACGATCTCGCTGCGCTGGATGCGTTGGCGGTGCGGACGCGGAATGCCGCCGTACGCTCCGGGATCGAGGTCGACGGCGCTGGGTTCCGACCGCATGTCACCGTCGCCAGGGTGCGCCGGCCCATGGACGTGACCCGATGGTTCCAACTCCTTGAGACCTACGACGGCCCCGCTTGGTCCGTCGACCACGTCGCAGTGATCGCCTCACATCTGGGCGAGGGCCGCCGCGGCGCACCACGCCACGAGGTCGTCGCCCAGATCCCCTCGGCTGACCCGCCCATCCCGCTGGTCGAGTCTGTAACCCGCCGGTCGAGCCCGTATGCCGCCGGTCGAGCCCGTATGCCGGTGGTCGAGCCCGTATGCCGGTGGTCGAGCCTGTATGCCGGTGGTCGAGCTTGTCGAGACCCCGCCCCGGGCCGTGCTGGTGACCCGTTGGTCGAGCTTGTCGAGACCTTCCGTCCGGGGTGTCGAGACCCTGCCCCGGGCCGTGCCGTCCGGGGCAACCTCCTCGCTGGGGCGGCGCGTCGTGCGCACGGTCCTGCGTGTGGGTTGCGTCGGGTGGGCGCCCGCCGCGGCCAAGCCCCTTGACGCTCCGTCGGCAACCCCGGACGTCCCACCCCGGCCCCATGCTCGTTGGTCGGGCCTGTATCCCGGTGGTCGAGCCTGTACCCCGTTGGTCGAGCCTGTACCCCGTTGGTCGAGCCCACGGCATCCCGCCGGTCGAGCCCGTACGTCGTCGGTCGCGTCCGTGCGTCGTTGGTCGAGCTTGTCGAGACCAGCTCTGACCCGCGGGGCAAGGTCTCGACAGGCTCGACCACCGGGATCCTGTCCTCGAGCCCACGGCATCCCCGCCGGTCGAGTCCGTACGTCGTTGGTCGAGCTTGTCGAGACCCCCGCCCCCTCTGGTCGGTGTGGTGGCGTGCCTGTGCCCCGGGAGAGCGTGTGTTCTCCCGGGGTGGGCGGGCGGTGCATTGTTCGGCAGGTCCTGATCGTGCTGTGTGGCCGGTGGTGCTCAGCTGGTGTCGGTGGTGTCGTGGGTGCCTTGGGGTGTGACCAGCCAGGTCCTGTCGTGCTGGCTGGTCCAGATATAGGTTCCGTCCCGGGTTCGGCGATAACGCCACTTACCGTGGGTTTTCATCAGGTGGTGAATCGCACTGGGTTTCGTTCCGCTTGATCAGTCAGGATGGGAACGATGGCCAGGTATACGAACGAGATGCGTGAGCGGGCAGTGCGGATGGTCGCTGAGGTCCGCCCGGAGCACCCGCACGAGACGGCAGCGTTGCGGCACGTCGCGGGGTTGCTGGGGATGAACGTCGAGACCCTGCGGCTGTGGGTCCACCGTGCTGAGGTCGACGCCGGGAAGCGGCCCGGGACCACGACGGATGAGGCGGAGGAGATCAAGCGCCTCAAGCGTGAGGTAGCCGAGCTCCGCAGGGCGAACGAGATCTTGAAGTCCGCCTCAGTGTTTTTCGCCAAGGAACTCGACCGCCCCACGACGAGATGATCCGCTACATCGACGAGCACAAGGATCAGTTCGGGGTCGAGGCCATCTGCCGGGTGCTGCGTCCGGCAGTTCGTGGGTTCATCACCTCCCGTGGCTACCGGGCCGCGAAGACCAGAGCCCCGTCGGCGCGGTCGTTGAAGGACGAGTTGCTGGTGCCGGAGATCGCCCGGTTGCACGTCGAGAACTACGGCGTCTACGGGGTCCGGAAGATGCACGCCCTGATGCGACGCCAGGGCTGGGAGATCGGTCGCGATCAGACCGCTCGGCTGATGAAACTCGCCGACGTTCGTGGGGTGAAGCGGTCGAAGAAGGTGTTCACCACGAAGCCGGATCCGGCGGCGGTGAAGCCGGCCGACTTGGTCCAACGGCGCTTCCACGCGCCCGCGCCGCGGCGGCTATGGGTTGCCGACATCACCTACGTCGCGACCTGGTCGGGGTTCGCCTACGTGGCGTTCGTGACCGACGTCTACTCACGCCGGATCGTCGGGTGGAACGTCGCCGCGACGTTGAAGGCCGACATCCTCCCTTGCAGGCGCTCGACATGGCCGCGTGGGACGCAAAGCGCGAGGGCGCGGTCGATCTGACCGGGCTGGTCCATCACGCCGACCACGGCTCGAACTACCTCTCGATCGTCTACACCGACCGAATCGGCGAACTCGGCGCGAAGCCCTCCACGGGCACCGTCGGCGACTCCTTCGATAACGCGCTGGCCGAGGCCGTCAACGGGCTCTACAAGACCGAACTCATCAGACGGCGCGGGCCGTGGCGCACGATCGAGCAGGTCGAGCTCGCGACGCTGGAGTACGTGTGGTGGTGGAACAACCAACGCCTTCACGGGGAGCTCGACATGCGCACCCCGCTCGAGGTCGAGGCCGCGTACTACGCTGCCCAAGAATCATCCCGGCCAGCACTCGCTGTCCAAGGGAACGCATAGGAACGAAACCCAGTGCGATTCACATCTCGAGGGCTTCGACCTTGGCCCACAAGTGGGGCAGCCGGTGGACCAGGTCGAGGGCGTCGGCGACCAGCGCGAACCCGGCACTACGCGAGATCCCGGCGGAGGCGGCGAGCTCCTCGACCGCGAACAGGGCGACATCGGGGGTGCCGTCACCGGAGATCTTGTCTTCACAGTCGGTCGGGAACAGGGTTTCGTCACCCACCACTGCCTTCGGGTGCTCCGGAGACGGCGGGTGCATGATCGCCCACTGGTAGGCCAAACGCAGCTTCTTGCGGGCCATCTTCAACTCGATGACCCGGTCTTCGGCCAGGAAGCCGAGCAGGGTCCCGCCATCGAGGTCAGAGACCTCGTAGGGCTGGTGGCGGGCGTCGATTTCGATCATGGAACCAGTCCAACATTTGGCTCCGACACAACCCGACGATCACGAACTCAACCTGTGGACAACCACCACCGGGCTGCCGGAACGAGGTCTCGACAAGCTCGACCAACGGGGGTGGGGTCGGGCGAAGTGGTCTCGACAGGCTCGACCTCCGAACCGGTCTCGACAGGCTCGACCTCCGGTCCGGTCTCGACAGGCTCGACCTCCGGTCCGGTCTCGACAGGCTCGACCTCCGGTCCGGTCTCGACGGGCTCGACCTCCGGGGGTGGGCGAGGTGGTCTCGACGGGCTCGAGCTCCGAACCGGGCTCGACGGGCTCGAGCTCCGATCCGGTCTCGACGGGCTCGACCTCCGGGGTGGGCGGCGGGGTCTCGGCGCGCTCGACCAACGAACGTGGGCGCGGTCGGGGTGGTCAGAAGGGGGTGGGGGCGCCGAGGGTGAAGTTGGTGCGGTCGAGGACCGCGCCCTTGTGGCTGCCGGGGACGAGCCAGGTGGCGAGGGGGCCGTCTGAGGTGACGTCGACGTCGACGCTGGCCAAGCGCATCCTGCCGGAGGCCTTGAGACGGGTGCCGCGTAGCGATCCGTCGGGGAACTGCTGGATCACCCGGGCGCGGCTGAAGACGGGGAGACGAGGCCCTTTCGCGCGGATCGTCGTGTTGACCGACCACGCACGGTCCGTTGCGCACGTCGCCCCGAAGGAGGCGCCGGTCGGCGCGCCGGTGAAGCGCGAGAGGGTCTTGGGGATCGACCAGTTGCCGCGCCCGCCGACGAGGCTGGTGGGGAGTCCACCGACATGAACGGGATCGTGCCGATGAACCTGCGACCCGCGCGCATTCCGATCACGCCGAACACCTCGTCGTAGCGCCCTACCGGAGTGTCGGCGTACCGCACCAGTCCACCGATCACCACTGCTGCCTTCCCGCGCGCTCGCAGCGCGGGCGGGAGCGCGTCGTTCGCTTCGGGGGTGGCCTTGCTCCACCAGACGACGGCCGAAGCGACGACCGCCCAGGGGGCCGGCGCCTCGTTCGGGGGAGAGTGGCCTCGAGGTCGGCGGGCAGGGTGCACTCCGGTACGCCGGGGACGTCGATCAGCGAGAAGGTCATGGCGGACATACTGCCGGTACGTGAGCGCTCTGTCACCAGATGCCGCGAGTTCGACCGACTGGTGAGCCACCCCGCGGCACTGGGCACAGCGAGACCGGCTGATATCTTCGGCCGCGGTCAACATCCTTTAACGAGCCGTCCCGTGAGGCGGAGAAGGAGTCGGCAGTGATGCCAACCAACCCAGAAGGCGACCGCGGACGAGCCGTCCTCGACGCCCAGGACATCAACCGGGCGCTCACCCGCATCGCTCACGAGATCCTCGAGCGCAATCGCGGTGCGGAGGACCTGATCCTGCTCGGGCTCCCGACCCGCGGCGTGCCGCTGGCCCGGCGCATCGCGGAACGCATCGGCGAGGTGGAGGGCCACGTCCCCGATTCGGGTTCGCTCGACGTCACCCTCTACCGCGACGACCTGCGTCAACACCCCACCCGCGGGCCACAGCGCACCGACATCCCGGGCGGCGCGGTCGACGGCAAGACGGTCGTGCTCGTCGACGACGTCCTCTATTCGGGCCGCACCATCAGGGCCGCACTCGATGCCCTGGCCGACCACGGCCGCCCCGCCGCCGTGCGGCTCGCAGTACTTGTGGACCGCGGCCACCGCGAGCTCCCGATCCGCGCCGACCATGTCGGCAAGAACCTGCCCAGTGCGCGTACCGAACGCGTGATGGTGCGCCTCGAGGAGAGCGACGGGTACGACGAGGTGCGCATCGCCGACCAGGTCGTGCCGACGACGGAGGCGCGCGCATGAAGCACCTGCTCAGCATCGACGACGTGACGGCCGACGACGTCAGCACACTCTTCGAGACGGCTGCCGAGATGCACGACGTGCAGAACCGGTCGGTCAAGAAGCTCCCTGCCCTGCGTGGTCGCACGGTGATCAATCTCTTCTTCGAGGACTCGACCCGAACCCGCTCCAGCTTCGAGATCGCCGGCAAGTGGCTCTCCGCCGACGTCATCAACATCTCCGCCAAGGGATCCTCCGCCAGCAAGGGGAGAGCCTGCGCGACACCGTGAAGACCGTGACCGCCATGGGTGTCGACGGCCTCGTGGTCCGCCACTCGGCCAGCGGAGCGGCGCAGCAGATCAGCGAGTGGGTCGACGTGGGCGTGGTCAACGCCGGCGACGGCACTCACGAGCACCCCACTCAGGCCCTGCTCGACGCCTACACGCTCATCCGGCAACTGGGCAGCCTCCAAGGCCGCCACATCGTGCTCGTCGGCGACCTCACCCACAGCCGCGTCTTCCGCTCCAACGTGAAGCTGCTGCCCAAGCTCGGAGCCGAGGTGACCGTCGTCGCCCCACCGACGCTGATGCCGAGCGGCATCGACTCGTGGGCGCGCGACGCGGGCTTCGAGACCAGCTGGGATCTCGACGAGGTGCTGCCCAAGGCCGACGCCGTGATGATGCTCCGGGTCCAGAAGGAGCGGATGCAGGGCGGCTTCTTCCCGACGCCGCGCGAATACACCGTCGGCTACGGGCTCACCCGCGACCGGCTCTCCCTGCTCAAGCCCGATACGCCCATCTGCCACCCCGGCCCGATGAACCGCGGACTCGAGATCGCTGCCGACGCCGCCGACGCTGCTTCGTCGCTGGTGCTCGACCAGGTCTCGTCCGGCGTCGCTGTCCGGATGGCCGTGCTCTACCACCTGCTCGCCGGAGAGGAAACCGCCTGATGAGCACCCCGATCGTCGTCCGTGCCGCCACCTTGCCCACGGGGGACCGTGTCGACCTGTTGATCGCCGACGGCCGGATCGCTGCCGTGGGCAGCGTCGACACCCCGGCGGGCGCCGAGATCGTCGATGCGGACGGTCTCGTCGCGCTGCCTGGCCTCGTCGACCTGCACACCCACCTGCGTGAGCCCGGCCGGGAGGACGCAGAGACCGTCCTGACCGGATCGCGGGCCGCGGCCGCGGGCGGCTACACCGCGGTGCTCGCAATGGCCAACACCAACCCCGTGACCGACACGGCCGAGGCGGCCGAGCGGGTCTTCGACCTCGGGCGGACGGCCGGCCTGGTCGACGTGCAACCCGTCGGTGCCGTCACCCGAGGTCTCGGGGGCAAGGAGCTCGCTGAACTCGGCCTCATGGCGAGATCACGTGCCAACGTGCGGGTCTTCTCCGACGACGGCAAGTGCGTCGCCGATCCGCTGATCATGCGTCGGGCTCTCGAATACGTGAAGACCTTCGGCGGTGTGGTCAGCCAGCATGCCCAAGACCCCGCCCTGGCCGGACCGCAGGCCTGCTGCCACGAGGGTGAGCTCTCCGGTCAGTTGGGTCTCCCCGGATGGCCCGGCGTTGCCGAGGAGATCATCGTCGCCCGCGACGTGATGCTGGCCCGGCACACGGCGTCGCGGGTGCACATTGCCCACGTCTCCACGGCCGGTTCGGTCGAGGTCATCCGCTGGGCCCGTCAGCAGGGCATCCAGGTCACCGCTGAGGTGACCCCGCACCACCTGCTCCTCACCACGGATCTGCTCGTCGGCTACGACCCCACCTTCAAGGTCAACCCGCCGCTGCGGCCCGAGGAGGACACGCTCGCGCTGCGGGAGGCCCTGCGAGACGGCACGATCGATGCTGTCGCCACCGACCACGCGCCGCACGCTCGTCACGACAAGCAGCACGCGTTCGTCGATGCCGCCTTCGGTATGCTCGGGCTCGAGACGGCGCTGGGCGTCGTACGCACGGCGGTGCCGGACCTGGCCTGGGCAGACGTCGCGCGCGTGATGTCGTTCAGTCCCGCCCGCATCGCGGGTCTCGAGGGCCAGGGCCGTCCGATCGCGGAGGGGGAGCCGGCCAACCTGACGCTGGTCGACCCCGACGCACAGGTGACGGTCGACCGCGACGACTCGCTCTCGCTGTCGCGCAACAATCCCTGGCACGGTCGGCAGTTGACCACCGCGGTCGTGGCAACCTTCCTGCGTGGGCGCCGCACCTACGGCTGATCAGCGGGGAGCGCGTTGTGCTTCCCCTTCGCCTTCACGCGCGTCGTGCCCTTGGCGACGCTGACGGTGTTGCGCTTGCCCTTGAGTCTCAACTCCGACAGCGACGTGTGCGCCAGTCGGTTGCGGTTGCCGACCACCTTGGACGACGTGGTGTCGCCCGCGAGCACCTTGTTGCGATTGCCCTTGGTGACCACGCGAAGCACCGAGTCGGCCACCACGAGACTCCTGTTCGCTCTTATCCGGGCCCTCTCGAGCAATCCGTCGACCTCGATGGCGTTGTGCTTGCCGCGTACCTTCACCTTCCGCATGGAACCGGCGTGGACCGTGTTGGCGACGCCGGAGACCACGGTGTCGTAGAGAATCGTGCCCTCGACGACGTTGCGGTCGCCGAGGACCTCGAGCCTTGCCACGTAACGGACGTCGACCGTGGAGCCGTGAGCGGTGATGCGCAGGGTGCTGCACTCGCCGGTCAGTCGGTAGTCGGTGTTGTCCCGGTCGAGCACCACCAATCCGCCCGTCAGGCTCGAGCACGACTTCAGCACCCGGGCGTGGGCCGGTACGTCGCTCCCCACCATCACGAGTGCGGTTGCGGCGAGGGCGCCCGCAGCAAGAACGGCTGCGGACCGGGACGGAGCGGGCACGGTGACCTCCAGTTGCGTACTACCGGTACGTACCAACGGTATGGGCCATCGGGCACATATGCTGCTTCCGCTCGCGTGAGCCTGCCCACACGCCCATCCAGAGGGCGGAGTCAGCGTCGGGTCCGACGCCGGTCGCTGCTAAGGTTCCAGCTGTTTGCCCATCCTTTAACGAGCCGTCCTGTGAGGCGGAGAAGGAGGTCGGCGTGCCGCTGCATGCCACCCGAAAGCCCGCACTGCTGGTGCTGGAAGACGGCCGCGCTTTCCGCGGCCAGGCCTACGGAGCCGAGGGTGAAACCTTCGGCGAAGCCGTGTTCTCCACCGGGATGACCGGTTATCAGGAGACCTTGACCGACCCGTCCTACCACCGTCAGGTGGTCGTGATGACGGCTCCGCACGTCGGCAACACCGGCATGAACGACGAGGACCCCGAGTCCCGTCGCATCTGGGTCGCCGGCTACGTCGTCCGTGACCCCGCTCGGACGCCGTCCAACTGGCGCTCGCGCCGCAGCCTCGACGAGGAGCTGCGCGACCAGGGGGTCGTCGGCATCTCCGGTATCGACACCCGCGCACTCACCCGCCACCTGCGCGAGCGCGGCGCCATGAGGGTGGGCATCTCCACCACGGAGACCGACCCCGAGGCCCTGCTGACTCGGGTCCTGGACAGCGCCGCGATGACCGGCGCCAACCTCTCCGACGCGGTCTCCACCCAAGAGGCGTACGTCGTGCCGGCTGTCGGTGGAGCTCCGCGCTTCCGTGTCGCCGCACTCGACCTCGGCCTCAAGGCCAACACCCCGCGCATGATGAGCGAGCGTGGCATCGAGGTGCACGTGCTGCCCGCGACCGCCACCCTCGACGACGTGCGTGCCGTCGAGCCCGATGGGCTCTTCTTCTCCAACGGTCCGGGCGACCCGTCGGCCACCACCGGCCAGGTTGAGCTGTTGCAGGCCGCGCTCGCCGAGCAGATCCCCTACTTCGGCATCTGCTTCGGCAACCAGCTCTTCGGCCGTGCCCTGGGCTTCGACACCTACAAGCTCAAGTACGGGCACCGTGGCATCAACCAACCGGTGATGGACCGCACCACCGGCAAGGTCGAGGTCACCGCCCACAACCACGGCTTCGCCGTCGACGCGCCGCTCGACGCCGACACCTCCACCGACTACGGGATCGCCCGGGTCAGCCACGTCTGCCTCAACGACGACGTGGTCGAGGGACTCGAGCTCCGCAGTCCCGAAGGGGCCCTCAAGGCCTTCTCGGTGCAGTACCACCCGGAGGCGGCGGCCGGGCCGCACGATGCGGCGTACCTCTTCGACCGCTTCACCCAGCTCATGACCGACGTGAAGGCGGAGGAGGCCTGAGATGCCGAAGCGTGAAGACATCAAGTCGGTCCTGGTGATCGGCTCCGGCCCCATCGTGATCGGGCAGGCCTGCGAGTTCGACTACTCCGGCACGCAGGCGTGCCGGGTGCTCAAGGAGGAGGGCCTGCGGGTCATCCTCGTCAACTCCAACCCGGCCACGATCATGACCGACCCGGAGTTCGCCGACGCCACCTACGTCGAGCCGATCACCCCGGAGTTCGTCGAGAAGGTCATCGCCAAGGAGCGTCCCGACGCGATCCTGCCGACCCTCGGCGGCCAGACCGCCCTCAACACCGCCACCGCACTCCACGAGAACGGCGTGCTGGAGAAGTACGACGTCGAGATGATCGGCGCCAGCTTCGAGGCGATCCACCGCGGTGAGAACCGCGAGCTCTTCAACGAGATCGTGCACAAGGTCGGCGGCGAGGTTGCTCGCTCCTTCGTGTGCCACTCGATGGACGAGGTCGAGACGGCCACCGCTGAGCTCGGCTACCCGGTCGTCGTGCGCCCGTCCTTCACCATGGGCGGCCTCGGTTCGGGCATCGCCTACGACCAGGACGACCTGGCCCGTATCGCCGGCGCCGGCCTCTCCGCCAGCCCGACCACCGAGGTGTTGATCGAGGAGTCGATCATCGGGTGGAAGGAGTACGAGCTGGAGGTGATGCGCGACAAGGCCGACAACGTCGTCATCATCTGCTCGATCGAGAACTTCGACCCGATGGGCGTACACACCGGTGACTCGATCACCGTGGCGCCCGCGATGACCCTGACCGACCGGGAGTACCAGCACCTGCGTGACCTGGCGATCGGCATCATTCGCGAGGTCGGTGTCGACACCGGTGGCTGCAACATCCAGTACGCCGTCAACCCGGCCGACGGCCGCGTCATCGTCATCGAGATGAACCCGCGGGTCTCGCGTTCCTCGGCGCTGGCCTCGAAGGCGACGGGCTTCCCGATCGCCAAGATCGCGGCCAAGGTCGCCGTCGGCTACACCCTCGATGAGATTCCCAACGACATCACCGAAGAGACGCCGGCGAGCTTCGAGCCGACCCTCGACTACGTGGTCGTGAAGGTCCCGCGTTTCGCGTTCGAGAAGTTCCCGACCGCCGATCCCACGTTGACCACCCACATGAAGTCGGTCGGCGAGGCGATGGCCATCGGCCGCAACTTCACCGAGTCGCTCAACAAGGCGCTGCGCAGCCAGGAGAAGAAGGGGGCCCAGTTCGACTTCGGGCCCCTCGCCGATGCCGTGACACTCGACGAGCTCCTCGAGACGATCAAGGTGCCGCACGACGGGCGCATCCAGGAGGTCATGGCGGCGATCCGCCGCGGGGCCACCCAGGAGCAGATCCACGACGCCACCAAGATCGACCCGTGGTTCGTCGACCAGCTCTTCCTCATCAACGAGGTGGCTGACGAGGTTGCCGCCGCGGAGACCCTCGACGCCGACGTGCTCCGTCACGCCAAGCGTCACGGATTCTCCGACCTGCAGATCGCGCAGCTGAGGGTCTCGACAAGCTCGACCAACGGGACGGGCTCGACCAACGGGACGGGCTCGACCAACGGGACGGGCTCGACCAACGTGACCGAGGCCGAGGTCCGTGCGGCCCGCCACGCTGCTGGCGTACGCCCGGTCTACAAGACGGTCGACACCTGCGCCGCCGAGTTCGCTGCGCGCACGCCGTATCACTACTCGTCCTACGACGAGGAGACCGAGGTGCACCCCCGGCCCGAGGGCAAGCAGGCCGTCATCATCCTGGGCTCCGGCCCGAACCGCATCGGTCAGGGCATCGAGTTCGACTACTCGTGCGTGCACGCGTCCCTGGCGCTCGCCGAGGCCGGCTACGAGACCATCATGGTCAACTGCAACCCCGAGACGGTCTCCACCGACTACGACACCTCCGACCGGCTCTACTTCGAGCCGCTCACGTTGGAGGACGTGCTCGAGATCTACGAGGCGGAGAAGGCGGCGGGTCCGATCGCCGGCGTCATCGCCACTCTCGGCGGCCAGACGCCGCTGGGCCTGGCGCAGGGGCTGCAGGACGCCGGGGTCCCGATCGTGGGCACCAGCCCCGAGGCCATCGACCTGGCGGAGGAGCGGGGCGCCTTCGGGCGGGTCCTGGCCGAGGCCGGGCTGGTTGCGCCGAAGCACGGCACGGCTGTCTCCTACGAGGACGCCCGCGAGATCGCGCACACCATCGGCTACCCGGTGCTGGTGCGACCCTCCTACGTGCTCGGCGGTCGTGGCATGCAGATCGTCTACGGCGACGACGCCCTCGAGGCCTACATCGCCCAGGCGACCGAGATCAGCCCCGACCGTCCGGTCCTGGTCGACCGCTTCATCGACGATGCGGTCGAGATCGACGTCGACGCGCTCTACGACGGCAACGAGCTCTACCTGGGCGGCGTGATGGAGCACATCGAGGAGGCTGGCATCCACTCCGGCGACTCCTCCTGCGCGCTGCCGCCGATCACGTTGGGCGATGCCGAGATCTCGCGGATCCGCGAGGCCACCGAGGGCATCGCGCGCGGGGTCGGGGTGAAGGGCCTCATCAACATCCAGTTCGCGCTGGGCTCCGACGTGCTCTACGTGCTCGAGGCCAACCCGCGTGCGTCACGCACCGTGCCGTTCGTGTCCAAGGCGACCGGGACCCAGCTGGCCAAGGCGGCTGCTCGGCTGATGCTCGGTGAATCGATCGCCGAGCTGCGCGCGGCCGGTGTGCTGCCCGCCGAGGGCGACGGTGGCACGCTGCCCGCCGACTCCCCGATCGCGGTCAAGGAGGCGGTGCTGCCGTTCAATCGGTTCCGCACGAAGGAGGGTCACTTCGTCGACACCGTGCTCGGCCCGGAGATGAAGTCGACCGGCGAGGTGATGGGCTTCGACTCCGACTTCGGGACGGCGTTCAGCAAGTCGCAGGCCGCTGCCTACGGTCCGCTGCCGACCACCGGCAAGGTCTTCATCTCGATCGCCAACCGCGACAAGCGCACGATGATCTTCCCGGCGCGGGTGCTGGCCGACTACGGCTTCGAGATCCTCGCCACCCAGGGCACCGCCGAGGTGCTCCGCCGCAACGGCATCAACTCCACCGTGGTGCGCAAGCACTTCGAGGGGAGGGGCCGCAGGGTGAGAAGACCACCGTCCAGATGATCCTCGACGGCGAGGTCGACCTGATCGTCAACACCCCGCACGGCGCCACTGGCGGTGGTGACTCACGCGTCGACGGCTATGAGATCCGCTCGGCCGCGGTGCTCACGGGGACGCCGTGCATCACCACGGTGCAGGGACTTGCTGCCGCGGTGCAGGGGATCGCCGCGGTCCGTGACGGCAACATCGGCGTCCGCAGTCTCCAGGACTGGGCCAAGCTGCTCGGCCACGGGAGCGCCCGGTGAGGAGTCCCTACCGGGTCTTCTTCGACAAGGTGCTCACCCGCACCGATGCCGAGCGTGCCCACCAGATGGCCTTCCGGGCCATCCGGTCGGCGCGCCCGGTGCTGGCGAGTCAGGTCGGCACGAAGCTGCGCGAGGCCGGCCGCGACATCACGCCCGAACCCGTGGTGGCCTTCGGCCTGACCTTCCCCAACCGGGTCGGACTGGCCGCCGGCTTCGACAAGAACGCCGTGGGCATCGACGCGCTCGGCGCCCTCGGCTTCGGGCACGTGGAGATCGGCACCGTCACCGGCCAGGCGCAGCCGGGCAACCCGAAGCCACGGCTCTTCCGGCTGCCCGACGACCGGGCCGTCGTCAACCGGATGGGCTTCAACAACCACGGAGCCGAGGTCGTCGCCCATCGGTTGGCCGAGCGGGCGCAGATGCGGGTCCACGGCATCGCCAACGGCCCGGTGCTCGGCGTCAACATCGGCAAGACCAAGGTCGTCCCCGACGACGACCTCGGTGCGGTGATCGCCGACTACGAGTTCTCGGCGAGACACCTGGCACCCCATGCCGACTACCTCGTCGTCAACGTCAGCTCGCCCAACACCCCGGGCCTGCGCAACCTGCAGGCCGTGGAGAAGCTCGAGCCGATCCTGACCGCCGTCCGTCGCACCGCTGACCAGGTCAGCACCCGCCGGGTGCCCTTGCTGGTCAAGATCGCGCCCGACCTGGCCGACGACGACGTCGACGCGGTGGCCGATCTCGCCACCGCGATCGAGCTCGACGGCATGATCGCCACCAACACGACGGTCTCCCGTGAAGGGCTGCGCACCGACCCGAGCAAGGTCGACTCCCTGGGCGCTGGTGGCATCTCGGGCGCCCCCGTGCGCGACCGCGCGCTGGAGGTACTGCGAAGGCTCCGCGCGCGTGCCGACGACAAGGTGGAGCTGATCGGTGTCGGCGGCATCTCGACTCCCGAAGATGCGGCCGCCCGCATCGATGCGGGGGCGGTGCTGGTCCAGGGATACACCGGGTTCATCTACGACGGGCCGTTCTGGCCGACCCGCATCCTGGCGGGGCTGGGGGCTGATGGTCACCGGCCCGCTCTCGACCACGGCCGAGGTGTTGGCCGTGCGACCGCTGGGTGCCTTCGTGGCGCTCACGCTGGGAGTGGGTGAGGTCGCCGAACGGTGTCGACCGGGGCAGTTCCTCAGTCTTGCCGACCCGGACCCGACCCGGTTGCTGCGCCGTTCCGTACCGGTCCACCGGGCCGCGGGGATCGGCGTACGGCCGGGCAGCATCGAGATCGTCCTCGACCCGAGCGACGCCGCCGAGTCCGTCATCGCCGAGCTCGCCGTGGGCGCCCGCGTCCACGCCCTGGGCCCGCTCGGACGTCCCTTCGCGCTGCCCAAGGAAGCCGTTCCGTGCGTCGTCACGGGGGTCGGGCACCACGCAGCCGCACTCTTCGGTCTCGCCGACCGGCTGGCGGAGCGCGGATGCGCCGTCCACCTGCTGCTCGGAGCGTCGAGCGGCGCACACCTGCTGCCCACCCACGACCTGCGACGGACGGTCCGCTCGGTCACGGTCGTCACCCACGACGGCTCGGTGGGACAGCGAGCACGCGTCGATGACGTCCTGGGCGAGCTGCTGGTGCGCACCACCGCAGCCGTCGTGTACGCCGGAGCCCCCGTCGCGACGCTGCATGCGGTGGCCGCCGTGGCCGAGGCCGCCGGAGCGTGGAGCCAGATGGCCGTGCCGGGAGACCACCCCTGCGGTACCGGCCTGTGCTCGGGGTGCCCCGTCCCTGTCGTCGGGGAGGACGGCGTCGGCCGCACCGTCCGCGGCTGCGCAGAGGGCCCTGTCTTCCGGGGCGACCGGGTGCGGTGGGACGACCTGATCGCTGAGGCGGTCGGATGAATCCGCTCGCGTTCACCTCGCCGGTGGTGGTGGCCTCCGGCTGCGGCGGCACCGGACGCGACCTCGCTCCGTTCGACGGCCTGGCCGGCATCGGCGCGTTCATCACTCGTTCACTCACGCTCAACGCACGAACCGGCTGGCCCGCTCCACGGGTGAGCGCCTCCGACTCCGGCATCGTCCACGCCACCGGACTGCCCAACCCCGGACCGGAGCAGTTCCTGGCATTGGAACTGCCCCGACTCGTCGCCGACGGCATCGCCCCGATCGCCTCCTTGGCTGCCGGAACGGCGGCGGAGTGGGCAGAGCTGGCACACCTGCTGTCCCATGCACCGGGTCTGCGCGGGCTCGAGCTCAACCTCGCTGCCGACGCGGGGCTGCTCACCGACACGAGTCCGCAGCACCTGCAGCAGGTCGTCGCCGCGGTGCGGGCCCGGGTGCCGACCGGGCTCCCCGTGATCGCCAAGCTGGGCTTCGACACCGACGGACTCGTGGCGAGCGCTCGGGCCGTCGTCGACGGTGGCGCCGACGCGGTCACCGTGGGTGGCGGCCTCCCCGCCCTCATGCCCGACGGCCGCCTCGGCAGCCTGGTCGGACCCGCGATCCAGCCCGTGGCACTGCGCGCCGTCGCGTCGGTCCACACAGCCCTTCCTGATGTTCCGGTGCTGGGCGCCGGAGGGATTCGCAGCGCCGCCGGGGCCCGGGCCTTCCTGTCCGCCGGTGCCAGCGCCGTCCAGATCGGCAGCGCCCTGCTCGCCGACCCCACCGCCGCCGCGCACATCGCGGCTGACCTCGAGGGAGACCGATGACCAGCTTCGGCAGTCGGCTGCACGCCGCCGTCCGTACCCGGGGACCGTTGTGCGTGGGGATCGACCCGCACGCCTCACTGCTGTCCGCGTGGGGGATCGCCCACGATGTGGCCGGGCTCGAGCGGTTCTCGCTGACGGTGGTCGAGGCCCTCGCTGACCGGGTGTCGGTGCTCAAGCCGCAGAGCGCCTTCTACGAGCGCTTCGGCAGCCGGGGCGTCGCCGTGCTGGAACGCACCATCGCCGAGGCGCGGTCGGCCGGGGCGCTCGTGCTGCTCGACATCAAGCGCGGCGACATCGGGTCGACCTCGCAGGCCTACGCCGACGCCTATCTCGACGCCACGTCGCCGCTCTTCTCCGATGCGGTCACGGTGAGTCCCTATCTCGGGTTCGGCTCCGTGCAACCGATGCTCGACACCGCCCGGGCCAACGACGCGGGTGTGTTCGTGCTCGCGCTCACCTCCAACCCCGAGGGCCCGCAGTTCCAACACGCCACCACCGCCACCGGTCGCTCCGTGGGAGGCACCGTGCTCGACTCGCTCGCCGAGCTCAACGCGGGTGCCGAACCGCTGGGATCCTTCGGCGCCGTGGTCGGTGCCACCATCGGTGAGGTGGGGAGAGCTTCGACTTCAACGGTCCGATCCTCGCTCCCGGCGTGGGAGCGCAGGGTGGCACACCCGACGACGTACGCCGCGTGTTCGGCGCCGCTGCTGCCCACGTGCTGCCCTCGTCCTCGCGTGAGGTGCTGGGGGCCGGACCCACCGTTGCCGCACTGCGTGAGGCGGCCGCTCGGGGCAACGAACAGTTCGCCAGCCTGGTGCGATGAGCCCGATGGACGTCTCCGCACGGCGCCGGGTCGGGGGAGCCGTGGTCCTGGCTGTCCTGGCGGGCTCGGCCCTCACCGGATGCCAACAGAGCGAGCAGGAACGCCGGGCCGACTACTGCAAGGCGATCGCCGACGCCTCGGCGACCTTGACGCGCACTGCTGATGAAGGAGGCGCAGGAGCCTTCCTCGACGCCCTGCCGATCCTCGAGGAGCTGGCCCAGGGGTCACCGAGCGACCTCAAGGACGAGTGGCAGACCTATCTCACGTCGCTGCGCAACCTCCGCGACGTGCTCGCCGAGATCGCGGTCGACCCCGAGGAGCTCGCTGACGGCGTACCCACGAGGTTGTCGAAGGCAGAGCGCCAGCGGGTCCGTGGCGCGGTGCGCAACGTGCGCAGCGTGGAGACCCGGCAGGCGGCCCAGGGCATCACCCAACAGGCGCTCGACGTCTGCGACGTCCAGATCCTGTGACCCGTCTGACGGGAGCCGCCCCGGCGTTGCCCCGTTTCGTCGGCTGTGACTAGGGTGAGCGACACCCCACCCGCGCGCGAACGACGAGGAAACCACCCGTGGCACTGCCCCAGCTGACTCCCGAGCAACGCCAGGCGGCGTTGGACAAGGCCGCCGCCTCCCGACGGGAGCGGGCTGAGGTGAAGAACCGACTCAAGCACGCCGGCGCCTCGATCATCGACGTGATCCGCGAGGGCCAGGAGAACGAGGTCGTCGGCAAGATGCGCGTCATCGACCTCCTGCAGGCGATGCCGGGCCTGGGCAAGGTGCGGGCGAGCCAGCTCATGGAGCGACTCAACATCGCTGAGAGCCGTCGGGTCCGGGGGCTGGGCGTCAAGCAGGTTGCGGCCCTCGAGGCCGAGTTCGCTGCGCGCGACTGAGGGATCGATGACTCAGCAGCCGGGACAGCCGTCCCGTAGTCGGCTCGTGGTGCTGGCCGGACCCACTGCCGTGGGCAAGGGCACCGTGGCCAGCGTGATCCGTGACGAACATCCTGACGTGTGGATCTCGGTCTCCGTGACCACGCGTGCCCCGCGCCCCGGGGAGGTGGACGGCGTCCACTACTGGTTCGTCTCCGACCAGCGCTTCGACGAGATGGTGGCGCAGGGGAGTTGCTGGAGTGGGCCGTGGTGCACTCCGCGGCCCGTTATGGCACGCCCCGCGGCCCCGTCGACGATGCGCTGGCGGCCGGACGCCCCGCGCTGCTGGAGATCGATCTCCAGGGCGCGCGCCAGGTGAAGGAGACGATGCCCGAGGCACTCTTCGTCTTCCTCAAGCCGCCGTCGTGGGAGGAACTGGTGCGCCGGCTGGTCGGCCGCGGCACCGAGACCGAGGAGGAACGCGAGCGTCGACTGGCCACGGCGCGGGTCGAACTGGCCTCCGAGAGCGAGTTCGACGTGGCCATCGTCAACCACGAAGTTCGTGAAGCCGCGGGTGAGTTGCTAACCTTGATGCGGACCGTCTGACCAGCTCGGTCATTTCGCGGTCCCGGCTCCAACCCATCTCTTTGAACGTGAGGCCTCTTTACGTGTCTGCCCCCAACGGTGAGGGTGTCACCCACCCGTCGATCGACGAACTGCTGACCAAGACGGACTCGAAGTACAAGCTCGTCCTCTACAGCTCCAAGCGCGCCCGGCAGATCAATGCCTACTACTCCCAGCTCGGCGAAGGCCTGCTGGAGTACGTCGGGCCCCTGGTCGACACCCACGTGCAGGAGAAGCCGCTGTCGATCGCGCTCCGCGAGATCAACGCCGACCTGCTGACCTGTGAAGACGTCGACCCGGCCGAGCTCGCCGCCGAGGAAGCTGCCGCCAAGGCCGCTGCCGAGGCTGCCTTCCCGACCGAGTGACCCTGCGGGTCCTCCGATGAAGGTCGTCCTCGGCGTTGCCGGGGGATCGCCGCCTACAAGGCGTGCGAAGTGTTGCGCCGACTCAAGGAGTCGGGTCACGACGTGACGGTGGTGCCGACCGCGTCAGCCCTGGAGTTCGTCGGCGCGCCGACCTGGGCGGCACTGTCGGGCAAGGCCGTGGCCAGCGACGTCTGGTCCAGCGTGCACGAGGTGCCCCACGTCCGGATCGGCCAGGAGGCCGATCTCGTCCTGGTCGCCCCCGCCACGGCAGACCTGATGGCCAAGGCGGCGCACGGACTGGCCGACGACCTCCTCACCAACACCTTGCTCACGGCGCGGTGTCCGGTGGTCTTCGTGCCGGCGATGCACACCGAGATGTGGGAGCACCCCGCCACCCAGGCCAATGTCGCGGTGCTCCGCACCCGCGGCGCCCTCGTCATGGAGCCTGCCGAGGGCCGGCTGACCGGCAAGGACACCGGCAAGGGACGGTTGCCCGAGCCACTGGAGATCTTCGAGCTGGCGCAGGACGTCCTGTCGCGCGGCACGGTCAGCAGTGACCTGGCGGGCCGCCACGTCGTCGTCTCCGCCGGGGGCACCCGGGAGTTCCTCGACCCGGTCCGCTTCCTGGGCAACCGCTCGTCCGGCCGCCAGGGCATCGCGCTGGCACAGGCCGCGTTGGCCCGAGGCGCCGAGGTGACCCTCGTCGCCGCCAACGTCGCACTGCCGCAGCCGGCCGGTGCGCACGTCGTCGAGGTGACCACCACCGAGGAGCTGCGGGTCGCCGTACTCAAGGCAGCCGCAGGTGCCGATGCCGTGGTGATGGCCGCTGCGCCCGCCGACTTCCGGCCGGTGCACAGTGAGACCGCCAAGATCAAGAAGGCCCCCGACGGCTCCGCGCCCGCCATCGAGCTGGTGCAGAACCCCGACATCCTGAAGCAGCTCGCCGCCGAGCGCCTCCAGCCGGGACAGGTCGTCGTCGGATTCGCCGCCGAGACCGGTGACACGACGGGTTCGGTGCTCGACCTGGCGCGAGCCAAGCTGGCCCGCAAGGGCTGCGACCTGCTGGTGGTCAACGACGTGAGTGGCGGTGCCGTCTTCGGCAGCACCGACAACGAGGCCGTGATCCTCGGCGCCGACGGCAGCGAGACACCGGTGCCGCGCGGGGCCAAGTCGCAGATCGCCCATGCCATCTGGGACCAGGTGGTTCCCCGTCTCGCCTGATCGGGCCAGACTGTCCATGTCGATGGTTGGACGCCCGGTTCGTAACCGGCGCCCACCGCTATCGTTGCAACACGCAGTATCGACGTGTTTTCCACACATTCGTTGGGAGTGAGCACCACCGTGGCAGGACGCCTCTTCACCTCAGAGTCCGTGACCGAAGGTCACCCGGACAAGATCGCTGACCAGATCAGCGACACCGTTCTCGACTACCTGCTGGAAAACGACACGGACCCCGCCAACCTCCGGGTTGCGGTGGAGACCCTGCTGACCACCGGCCTGGTCGTCGTGGCCGGCGAGGTCCGCACCAACGCCTACGCGCCGGTCGCCGAACTCGTCCGCAAGCGGATCCTCGAGATCGGCTACGACCACTCCGACAAGGGATTCGACGGCACCACCTGCGGCGTGCAGGTGGCCATCGGTGGACAGTCGGCCGACATCGCTGCCGGTGTCGACGACGGCCACGAGTCGCGGGTCGGCTCGTCCGAGGACGATCTCGACAAGCGCGGCGCCGGCGACCAGGGCCTCATGTTCGGCTACGCCTGTGACGACACGCCGGAGCTCTTCCCGCTGCCGATCAAGATCGCGCAGAGCCTGGCCGAGCGTCTCTCCTCGGTACGCAAGGACGGCACGCTGCCCTACCTGCGCCCCGACGGCAAGACCCAGGTCACGATCGAGTACGACGCCGACAACCGTCCGGTGCGTATCGACACCGTCGTGCTCTCCACGCAGCATGCCGAGGAGATCGAGCACGCCACGCTCGAGGGCGACATCAAGAAGCACGTGATCGACGCCGTTCTCGAGACCTTCGACATCCCCTCCGAGGGCTACCGCCTGTTGGTCAACCCCACCGGCAAGTTCGTCGTGGGCGGTCCGATGGGCGACGCCGGTCTGACCGGCCGCAAGATCATCGTCGACACCTACGGCGGCATGGCTCGTCACGGCGGCGGCGCGTTCTCCGGCAAGGACCCCTCGAAGGTCGACCGGTCCGCGGCCTACGCCATGCGCTGGGTGGCCAAGAACATCGTTGCCGCCGGGTTGGCGCGCCGGGCTGAGGTGCAGGTCGCCTATGCCATCGGCAAGGCGTCGCCCGTGGGTGTCTTCGTCGAGACCTTCGGTACCGGCACCGTGCCCGACGAGATCATCCAGCAGGCCGTGCTCCAGGTCTTCGACCTGCGCCCGGCCGCGATCATCCGTGATCTCGACCTGCTCCGACCGATCTACTCGAAGACCGCCGCCTACGGCCACTTCGGCCGGGAGCTCCCCGAGTTCACTTGGGAGCGGACCGACCGCGTCGACCAGCTGAAGGCTGCCGTCGCCGGCTGATGCTCGTCGTGACGCTGCCCCGGATCGCAGGGTCCGGGGCAGCTCTGATTTCGGAGCAGTCCGGGGACATGGGTCCGAGTCGATCCGTGTCGGTGCCGACTGGTAGGAATTCGCACATGAGCGAGGAGCGGGTGCAGCCCGAGTTGCTGCCGGGCATGGTGCGTGCCGGGCTGCGCCGCGCGCCCGCCCGCAAGGGCGCCGATCCGGTCGCCGAGGTCGACCCGGTGGCGCAGGTGCTCGTCGACCTGCCGCTGGCTCATCTCGACCGTGCCTTCGACTACCTGGTGCCCGAGAAGCTGGCCGACCAGGCGGTGCCAGGTGCTCGTGTGAAGGTGCGGTTCGCCGGTCACGACGTCGACGGGTTCGTGGTCGGCCGGTCCGCGGTGAGCGACCATGAGGGGCGGCTGCAGCCGTTGCGCCGGGTGGTGAGTCCCGAGCCGGTGCTCAGCCCTGCGATCGCGGCCCTCAGCAGCTCGGTGGCGGAGCGTTATGCAGGCACCCGCGCCGACGTGCTCAGGCTGGCGGTCCCGCCCCGCCACGCCACCACCGAACGAGCAACTGCAACCGGTGCCGCCCCACCGACCCGGCCGGAGCTCTCGGCCGCGCTGCGTGCCCACTGGGAGCGACTCGACCACGGCTTCGACTACCTCGGCGCACTCACCGCCGGTGGCGCTCCGCGCGCCGTCCTCGCGGTGCCCCCGGCCACCGAGTGGCCCCAGGTGCTCAGCGGTGCCGTCGTGACGGCGTACGCCGCAGGGCTGGGTTCCATCGTCTGCGTGCCGGATGCCCGCGACGTGGACCGGCTCGACCGTGCCCTCACCGAGGCGCTGGGCCCCGATCACCACGTGGTGCTCACGGCCGACCAGGGGCCGGCCGCGCGTTACCGCGCATTCCTTGCCGTCTCCCGCGGTGAGCGACGCATCGTGATCGGCAATCGGGCCGCGGCGTTCGCGCCCGTCCACGACCTCGGCCTGGTCGCGATCTGGGACGACGGCGACGACCTGCATGCCGAGCAACGAGCGCCCTACCCGCACGTGCGGGAAGTGCTTCTCCTGCGGGCGCACCAAGAGAGCACCGCTGCCCTCGTGGCCGGTCATGCCCGCACCGTCGAGGGCGAATACCTCGTCCGCACCGGATGGGCCCACCCACTGCAGGCACCACGTGAGGCGATCCGTGGAGCGGTGCGCGCGGCCGTCACCGGCGCCACTGACTGGAGCCGTGAACGTGACCCGCTGCATGCGGCCTCCCGGATCCCCGACGAGGCACACCAGCTCATCCGTGCTGCCCTGCGGGAGGGCCCCGTACTCGTGCAGACCCCCGCTCGGGCTACGCCGCGCGTCTTGCCTGCGAGCGGTGTCGCACACCGGCGCGTTGCGTGCCGTGCCAAGGTCCTCTCACCCAGTCCCGACCCGAGCAGCCACCCGTCTGCCAGTGGTGCGGCACCGAGCACGCGGACTGGTCCTGCACCGAGTGCGGCCACCGGGGCCTGCGGGCGCCCGTGCGAGGAGCCGACCGCACGGCCGAGGAGCTGGGGCGGTCGTTCCCCGGCACCATGGTGCGAAGCTCCTCCGGAGACCGGGTGATCGACCGGGTCGGCGCCGACCCGTGCCTCGTGGTGGCCACCCCAGGAGCAGAACCCGTGGCCGACGGCGGCTATCGCGCGGTGCTCCTGCTCGACACGTGGCTGATGCTGGGACGCGACGACCTCCGTGCGGAGGAGGAGGCGCTGCGTCGCTGGTTCAACGCGGCGGCGTTGTCAGCAGTGGGAGGGCGGGTGCTGGCAGTGGGCGACCCTGAACTCCCCACGCTGCAGGCCCTGGTGCGTTGGGACCCGGCAGGCGCCGCGGCCCGGGAACTGGACGAACGGCTCTCCGCCCGACTCACGCCGACCAGCCGGATGGCCACGGTCCAGGGGAGCCCCGGCGCCCTCTCCGATGCGCTGGTGCTGCTCGACCTCCCCGAGGGTGCTGACGTGCTGGGGCCGGTCCCGGTGACCGGCAAGGAGCCCGAGCAGGAGCGGGTCGTGCTACGGGTGCCACGCCATCTGGGCGCGGCACTCAGTCGTTCGCTGGTCGACCTCCAGAAGCAGCGGTCGGCCCGCAAGCTCGACCCGGTGCGGGTGCAGGTCGATCCGATCAGCCTCTGATGATCTGACCCTCCCGCCCAACTAGACTGTGCCGCGCATCGACCCGAGGAGCAGCGTGGCCATCCAGCCCATCCGTTTGTTCGGCGACCCCGTCCTGCGCAGCCGCGCGATCGAGGTCACCACCTTCGACAAGGAGTTGCGCACCTTGGTGCACGACCTCACCGACACCATGCTCGAGGCGCCCGGTGCCGGACTGGCTGCACCTCAGATCGGCGTCGGGCTGCGGGTCTTCACCTGGAACGTCGACGGCGAGGTCGGGCACCTGGTGAATCCCTCGCTCGACCTCTCCGAGGAGGAGCAGGACGGCCCGGAGGGGTGCCTTTCGCTGCCCGAGCTCACCTATGACTGCAAGCGCGCCCGTTTCGTCGTCGCCAAGGGGTTCAACATGCACGGCGAGCCGGTGACGATCGAGGGCAGCGACTATCTGGCCCGCGCCCTGCAGCACGAGACCGACCATCTCGACGGCGTACTCTTCATCGATCGGCTCGACGCCGCGGCCCGCAAGGCAGCCATGCGGGAGATTCGGGAGTCCGAGTGGTTCGGTCTCGAGAAGCCCGCCGTCAAGTTCTCTCCCCACCCCACCAACGGTTTCGGAATCTGAGGTAGATCAACCCATGCGTGTCGTCTTCGCCGGTACCCCCGACGTCGCCCTGCCTTCCCTGCGTGCCATCGCCGACTCCGAGCACGAGCTCGTCGGTGTGGTGACGCGTCCTGACGCCCCCGCCGGTCGAGGCCGCAAGCTCGTGGCCTCCCCGGTCGCCCAGGCAGCTGACGAACTCGGTGTGCCGGTGCTCAAGCCCGAGCACCCTCGTGACCCCGAGTTCCAGGAGCAGTTGCGGGCGCTGGCACCCGACGCCTGCCCGGTCGTCGCCTACGGCGCCCTGCTCCCGCAGTCGGCTCTCGACATCCCCGAGCACGGGTGGATCAACCTCCACTTCTCGTGCCTGCCGGCGTGGCGTGGCGCCGCCCCGGTGCAGCACGCGATCTGGGCCGGCGACGAGGTCACCGGTGCGACGACCTTCCGCATCGTCAAGGCGTTGGACGCCGGGCCGACCTTCGGGGTCATGACCGAGGCGATCAAACCGACCGACACCTCTGGCGACCTGTTGGGTCGGCTGGCCGAGGGCGGGGCCGAGCTGTTGGTCCGCACCCTCGACGGCATCGGTGACGGCACGCTCGTTGCCGTGGAGCAGCCGAGCGACGGGATCACCATCGCGCCGAAGATCCTCACCGAGGACGCCGAGGTCCAGTGGTCGGAGCCCGCCGTTGCGGTCGACCGCCGGATCCGGGCCTGTTCACCCTTCCCCGGTGCCTGGACGACCTTCGGCGGGGAACGCTTCAAGCTCGGTGCGGTGACGCTGGTCCCTGACGTCTCGCTGCCCGCTGGGGAACTCTCGGTGCTCAAGAACGAGGTGCTCGTCGGCACCGGCACCCACGCCGTACGGCTGGGTGAGGTCGAGGCCTTCGGCAAGAAGCTCATGGGCGCCGCAGACTGGGCGCGTGGAGCTCGGGTGGAGTCCGGCGTCCGGTTCGGGGCCTGACGGTGGGCCCGGCAGCCGATCGCCCGGCGACTCCCGACGACGTCGACGAGATCTGTGGCTCGCTGCCGCACACCCACTTCGGCACCAGCTGGGGAGCGTGCCCACCTGGCTGGTCTCCGATCCGGCGACGAAGGCCAAGCCCAAGGGCTTCCTGCTCTACCGCGAACCACACAGCACCGCCCTGGACGCCGAGACCGGGCAGCCCTATGACGACCTCATCGTGCTGTGGGCTCCCGACCAAGGAGTCAAGGCGGCGCTCGTGGAAGGTGACGGCCCGTTCTTCACCATCTCGCACTTCGATGGCCACGACGGCTACCTCGTGCAGCAGTCCCGGCTCGGTGAGATCACCGTTGCCGAGTTGCGAGAGGTGATCACCGATTCGTGGCTCCGACTCGCGCCGGCCAAGTTGCGGCGCGCCTTCCTGACAGGTGATGCATGACCGACCGTCGACGTGGCCCCCGGACCGGGAGGCGCCCGCGGGTGGATGGGCCGCGGTTGGCTGCTCACGAGGTGCTCAGCGCGGTCCGTGACGCCGACGCCTACACCAACCTGGTGTTGCCCTCGGTGCTTGCTCGCCGTCAGCTCTCCGGACGCGACGCCGCATTCGTCACCGAGCTGGCATCCGGCACGATCCGGTGGCAGGGCACCTACGACGCGATCCTGGCGGCATGCATCGACCGCCCCTTGGCGAAGGTCGAGGCAGCGGTCCACGATGTGCTGCGGCTCGGAGCGCATCAGTTGCTGGCGATGCGGGTGCCTGACCACGCGGCGATCAGCTCGTCGGTCGAGCTCACCCGGGCCCGGATCGGTCAGGGACCGTCGGGCTTCGTCAACGCGGTGCTCCGCAAGGTCGCACGGCGTTCCCTCGACGAATGGTTGGCGGAGGTCGCGCCCGGCGATGGCCACGACCAGCTTGCCCTGCGTACGTCGCACCCCACGTGGGTGGTCGACCTCCTGGCTCAGGCATGGACTGGTTGTGGTGGCTCCGAGGAGCAGGTGGAGGAGATGCTCTCCGCAGACAACGTCGCGCCCGCAGTGACACTGGTGGCGCGTCCCGGTCTCTGCGAAGTCGACGAGCTGGAGGGCGCCGACGCGACCCGCCTGTCCTGGTCCCCGTGGGCCGTGAGCCTGGCCGGTGGCAACCCGGGGGAGATCCCTGCCGTCGCCGAAGGGCGGGCCGCGGTCCAGGACGAGGGCTCGCAACTGGTGGCGGCTGCGCTCGCCGGCGCCCGTCTCGGTGGCCGTGACGCCGAGTGGCTCGACCTGTGCGCGGGGCCCGGCGGCAAGGCCGGGCTGCTGGCTGCCCTCGCCGCACAGCGGGGCGCCCGGGTGCTCGCAGTGGAGCGGCAACCGCACCGGGCCGCTCTGGTCAGCAACGCCGTACGCGCAGTGCCGGGGGTGTGCGAGGTGTGATCACCGCCGACGGCACCCGACCGGCCTGGCCTGCCGGAAGTTTCGACCGGGTGCTGGTCGACGCACCGTGCTCGGGACTGGGCGCGCTCGCGACGCCGTCCTGAGTCTCGTTGGCGTCGACGTCCCGAGGACGTGACGGAGTTGGTGGCACTCCAGACCTCGCTCCTGGAGAGCGGATTGGACTCGCTGCGCTCCGGCGGCCTGCTGCTCTACGCAACCTGCTCTCCGGTGCTCGCGGAGACCGTCGGTGTGGTCGATGCTGTGGTGGCTGAACGCACGGACGTGGTGCTGGAGGACCTGCGTGCCCATCCTGCGCTGGGCGCCCTGCACGCCGAGGATGCGCCGCCGAGTGCCGGCTCGCTTGAGGGCACGGTGCAGCTGTGGCCGCACCTGCACGGCACCGATGCGATGTTCCTGGCGTTGCTGCGTCGCGTCGACTGACCGCTAGGCTCGGGCCCATGGAGCGTGTCGAGGTGGAGGTCGACAACCGGGTCGTGCGGGTGAGCAACCCCGACCGGGTCTACTTCCCGGAGATCGACGCGACCAAGATGGACCTGGTCGACTACTACCTCGCGGTGGGCGACGGCATCGTCAACGCCCTCTTCGAGCGGCCCTGCATGCTGCACCGCTACCCCAAGGGGCTGACGGGTCCGAAGGTCCACCAGAAGCGGTTGCCGGCCGGCGCTCCTGACTGGGTCGAGACCGTTGAGCTCCACTTCCCCCGGTGGAACCGGACGGCTGACGAGCTCTGCGTGACCGAGCTGGCCAGCGTGATCTGGGCGGTCCAGATGTCGACCGTCGAGTTCCACCCGTGGAACAGCCGACGCGCAGCCACCGAGAAGCCTGACGAGTGGCGCATCGACCTCGATCCGGGCCCGGAGTCCGACTGGGCGCAGGTGCGTCGCGTCGCGAAGGTGACCCATGAGGTGCTCGATGAGCTGGGCGTGCGTGGATTCCCCAAGACCAGCGGCGGATCGGGCCTGCACGTCTATGTGCGTATCGAACCCGAGCATGACCACAAGCAGGTGCGCCGCGCGGCGCTTGCCTTCGCGCGTGAGGTGGAGCGTCGTGCGCCCAGTGACGTGACCACGGCCTGGTGGCGCAAGGACCGCGACCCGCACCAGCTCTTCGTGGACTACAACCAGAACGCTCGCGATCACACCATTGCGGCGGCGTACTCCGTGCGGGGCGTGCCACGGGCCCTGGTCTCGGCGCCCGTGGCGTGGGAGGAGATCGACGATGTCGAGCCCGACGACTTCACGATCCTGACCATGCCCGAGCGCTTCGGGCGGGTCGGCGACCTGCATGCCGACATCGATCAACACGTGTTCGACATCGCTCCGCTGCTCGCCTGGGCGGAGCGCGACGAGGCAGCTGGCACCGCGGATCCCGAGGAGGGTGAGGAAACATGACGAACGACGATCAGATCGACCTGTCCGCACTGATCGAGGAACTGATGACCGACCTCGACGACCACACGTCGGGCCGGACTGCCCGCACGGTGGTGCACGGCGACCGTCTCCGCGGTGTCGTGATGGCGCTCGACACCGGTCGGGAGCTCTCGGATCACACGGCGCCCGGTCCAGCCGTGCTCCAGGTGCTTCGGGGCGACCTCGAGTTCCGGTGGGAGGGACGAGCGGCTCGACTCAGCACCGGGACCCTCTTCCCGATCCCGGACGCGGTCCACTCCGTGCACGCCCTCACCCCTTGCGCCTTCATGCTCACCATCGCCCTTCCCACGAAGTAGCACCACCTGCCCTGCTCCTTCGCGCGACAACAGGTGCGACTTCGCGGGGGCGGGTGAAGCGGCATAGGGTGGCTGACCGTGGGCATCCAGATCACGCCGTCCGTGTTGAACGCAGACCTCTCGAACCTGGCAGGGGAGGTGGGGCGGATCGGCAGCGCGGACTGGGTGCACGTCGATGTGATGGACAACCATTTCGTGCCCAACCTGACGCTCGGGATCCCGGTGGTCGAGTCGCTGGCCAGGTCGACCGACCTGCCCATGGACGCGCACCTCATGATCGCGGACCCCGACCGGTGGGCCCCGGCCTACGTGGAGGCAGGCTGCGGCTCCGTCACCTTCCACGTCGAGGCGGCAGCGGCGCCGGTCCGACTGGCCCGCGAGATCCGCGCCAAGGGCGCCCGAGCCTCCATGGCGTTGAAGCCGGCCACGCCGATCGAGGCCCTACGAAGACCTGCTGCCCGAGCTCGACATGCTCCTCATCATGACCGTCGAGCCCGGATTCGGTGGCCAGAAGTTCCTCGACCTCTGCCTGCCCAAGATCCGCCGCGCTCGCGCCATGATGGACAAGCACGGCGTGGAGACCTGGCTCCAGGTGGACGGTGGGGTGTCGGTGGAGACAATCGAACGGTGCGCCGAGGCAGGTGCCGACGTCTTCGTCGCTGGCTCGGCGGTCTACTCCGCGGCGGATCCCGACAAGATGGTCAACGAGCTTCGGGCACTGGCGGAGGTCGCCTCCACCCGCTGAAACAGGCGGGCGCGTCCCGACACTCGGGACACTGGTGGCGATGTGTTTCGTGGCCTGTGGCAGGATCGTGACAGACGAGTTTTCCAAACTCGCGTGCTCTGGGGTCGGTGCAATTCCGAGCCGGCGGTTACAGTCCGCGACCCGGTCACAGCCAGTGACCGGTTGACCAGGTGAGATTCCTGGACCGACGGTCAAAGTCCGGATGGGAAGAGACACGCAGTCCGACCGTGCCGAGCACGGTCGGATCAAGCAGATCAGCCCCGGAGTCCGCGAGCGGACACCGAAAGGGGCGATGGTCGTGGCGAGCACCGATGAGCTGCGCGCACTTCGACGCGCCATCGAGATCGCGGCGAGTCCCGGCGTACCTCTCGGGCCCAACCCCGGGTCGGCTGCGTGCTGCTGTCGCCCGACGGCGCGGTCGTCGCCGAGGGCTTCCACCGAGGTGCTGGTACGCCGCACGCCGAGGCTGCCGCGCTCGCGGCTGCCGGTCCCGCCGCCCGGGGCACCACGGCACTCGTCTCCCTGGAACCGTGCAACCACACGGGGCGCACCGGCCCCTGCGCGGAAGCGCTGATCGACGCCGGTGTGGCCCGCGTCGTCTACGCCCAGCCAGATCCGAACCCGACGGCGGCCGGTGGTGCCGAGCGTCTCCGCGCAGCAGGCATCGACGTCGAGGGCGGCGTGCTGGAGACCGAGGCGCGGGAGGTGAACCGGGTCTGGAGCCGCTCGATGGAGATGGGCAGGCCCTTCGTCACCTGGAAGTTCGCCGCCACTCTCGACGGCCGTAGCGCTGCGGACGACGGCACGAGTCGCTGGATCTCCTCGCCGGAGTCCCGACGCGACACCCACCGGCTGCGGGCCCTGTGCGACGCGATCCTGGTCGGCACCGGCACGGTCATCGACGACGATCCGGCACTCACCGTCAGGGACGCCGACGATCGCCTCCTCGAGCACCAGCTGCTCCGCGTGGTGATGGGGGAGCGTGACCTCCCCGCCGGTGCACGCGTGCTCGACGACGAAGCGGAGACGCTCCACGTCCGCAGTCGTGACCCCCACGAGGTGCTTGCCACCTTGTGGGCGCGCGACAGCCGCCACCTCTTCCTCGAGGGTGGTCCCACCGTCGCGGCAGCCTTCCTGAGGGCCGGCCTCGTCGACGAGGTGGTCACCTACGTCGCTCCCATGCTCCTCGGCTCCGGCCGCTCGGCGGTTGCCGATCTCGGCATCCGCACGATCACCGACGCCCAGCACTTCGACGTCACGGACGTCGCCGTGCTCACTGCGCCGGACAGCACGTGCAATGTCAGGTTCACCCTCAGCCCCGTGAAGGAGCGTTGACCATGTTCACCGGCATCGTCGAGGAGCTCGGCACCATCGCCGACATCCGACCTCAGGGTGACGCCCTCCAACTGACCATCCGTGCGGAGACCGTGCTGGACGACGTCCACCTCGGTGACTCGATCGCGGTCAACGGCTGCTGCCTGACGGTGGTGACCACCGGATCGACCTCCGGTGGCGCGGTCGACCTGTGGACCTGCGACGTCATGCAGGAGACGCTCGACAAGACCTCCCTGCTCGGCGCCGTCCCGGGCGACCGGGTCAACCTCGAGAGAGCGGTGACCGCCGACAAGCGGCTCGGGGGCCACATCGTGCAGGGCCACGTCGACGGCGTTGGGGAGATCTTGCGCCGTGAGCCCAGCGAGCACTGGGAGGTCGTCGAGATCTCGTTGCCCGACCACCTGGCTCGCTACCTCGTCGACAAGGGCTCCATCACGGTCGACGGCATCTCCTTGACCGTGGTCGAGGCAGGCGCCAGTTCCTTCACCATCAGCCTCATCCCCGAAACGCTCGCCCGCACCACCCTCGGTTTCCGCGCCGTCGGCGATCGGGTGAACCTGGAGGTCGACGTGATCGCCAAGCACGTCGAACGGCTCCTTCGCCCCGAGTACGTCGACGCGCTGCGTCCCACCGAGCGTCCCTGACCCAACCCACCACCTGGAGATCCACCGATGACCGAATCCACCCGCGTTCGTCTCGACCCCGTCGAGGAGGCAATCGCAGACATTGCGGCCGGTAGGGCCGTGGTGGTCGTCGACGACGAGGACCGGGAGAACGAAGGCGACATCATCTTCGCCGCGGCCAAGGCCACGCCTGAGCTGATGGCGTTCACGATCCGCCACTCCAGCGGAGTGATCTGTGTGCCGATGCCGGGGGAGATGCTCGACCGTCTCGAGATCCCCCTGATGACGCCGCACAACCGTGACAAGCTCCGCACCGCCTACACGTTGTCGGTCGACGCACGCGACGGGGTCTCCACGGGCATCTCTGCCGCGGATCGGGCCCACACCGCTCGGGTGCTCGCTGACTCCGCGACCGAGCCGTGGGAGCTCACCCGGCCGGGCCACGTCTTCCCGCTGCGCTACCGCGAGGGTGGCGTGCTGGTCCGTCGTGGCCACACCGAGGCTGCGGTCGACCTGGCCCGCCTCGCCGGGCTCACCCCGGCCGGCGTGCTGGTCGAGATCGTCAATGACGACGGCACGATGAAGCGCGCTCCCGAGCTCCGGGCCTTCGCCGACGAGCACGGTCTGAGGATGATCTCGATCGAGGACCTCGTCCGCTATCGCCGCCGGACGGAGCTGCTGGCCGAACGGGTTGCCGAGACCAGGCTGCCGACCCGTTCGGGCGACTTCACTGCCTTCGGCTACAAGATCAGCGTCGACGGCAGCGAGCACATGGCGCTCGTGCGTGGAGACATCTCCGGTGACGAGCCGGTCCTGGTCAGGGTGCACTCGGAGTGCCTCACCGGAGACGTCTTCGGTTCCTTCCGCTGCGACTGCGGTCCACAGCTCGACGAGGCGCTCGAGCGCATCGATGAGGAGGGCCGTGGCGTCGTCGTCTACCTGCGCGGACACGAGGGCCGCGGGATCGGGCTGGTCGCCAAGCTGCAGGCCTATCAGCTGCAGGACGGCGGTCGTGACACCGTCGACGCCAACCTCGACCTGGGTCTGCCGGCCGATGGCCGCCACTACGGTGCCGCAACCCAGATCCTGCGGGACCTCGGTGTCTCCTCGGTCCGGTTGCTCACCAACAACCCCGACAAGGTCTCCAACCTCGAGGACTACGGTGTGCGCGTGGCCGAACGGGTGCCGCTCACGCCGCATCCCAACGACCACAACATCGCCTACCTGATGACCAAGCGCGACCGGATGGGCCACCAGCTGCCCGATCTCGACAGCGCATCCGTCCAGACCGACGACAAGGAGTGACCCGATGAGCGGAGCCGGAGCCCCCGACGAGAAGCCGATCGACTGCCACGACCTGCGGGTCGCCGTGGTGGCCGCAAGTTGGCACGAACCAGTCATGAACGGACTGCTGGCCGGAGCCGAGCGCTGCCTGAAGGCCTACCAGGTCGAGGCGCCGTCCATCGTGCGGGTGCCGGGGGCCTTCGAACTCCCGGTCGTCGCCAATGCCCTTGCTGCCAACTATGACGCAGTGATCGCGCTCGGCGTGGTCATCCGGGGCGGCACGCCGCACTTCGACTACGTCTGCAACGCCGCCACCGACGGACTCAACCGCGTGGCTCTCGACACCGGCGTGCCGATCGGGTTCGGCCTGCTGACCTGTGACGACGAGGCCCAGGCACTGGATCGAGCCGGCCTGCCTGACTCGAACGAGGACAAGGGGTGGGAGGCGACCTCGGCAGCACTGGTCACCGCGAACACCCTGCGGCAGATCCGCCGAGGCTTCCTCGAGTGACCTCTGGGTCGCCGGGGCCGTCCCACCCGGCAGGGACCGGTTCCCCGGTCGGTGCCGCGACGCCGTAGGGTTGGCAGACGTGAAGACGTTCGAGGAACTCTGGACCGAACTCAACGAGAAGGCCCAGTCCCGCCCTGAGGGATCCGGCACCGTGCGACAGCTCGATGCCGGGGTCCATGCCATCGGCAAGAAGCTGGTGGAAGAGGCGGCCGAGTCCTGGATGGCCGCCGAGCACGAGGGCAAGGAAGCTGCCGCGGAGGAGATCTCCCAGCTGCTCTACCACGCCCAAGTGCTCATGATCGCCACCGGCATCACCCTCGACGACGTCTACGCACACCTGTGAAGAGAGTTCGATGACTGACACCCCGACCGCTCCGCTGCGGATCGCCGTACCCAACAAGGGCGCACTGTCGCAGGCCGCTGCGGAGATGCTGCGTGAGGCCGGCTACCGCCAGCGCAGCGACAACAAGGAACTTGCGCTCATCGACGCCGAGAACAACGTCGAGTTCTTCTACCTGCGTCCGCGAGACATCGCGCTCTACGTCGGTGAGGGCACCTTGGACATCGGCATCACCGGCCGTGACCTGCTGCTCGACTCCGGGGCCGACGCCAATGAGCTGCGCGGGCTCGGCTTCGGCAAGTCCCGGTTCTTCTTCGCCGGGCCTGCGGGGCGCTACGACGACCTCTCGGATCTCGAAGGGCTACGCATCGCCACGTCCTATCCGGGCATCGTGAGGGCCTTCCTCGCCGAACGCGGCATCAGCGCGTCGGTGACCCGTCTCGACGGTGCGGTCGAGACCAGCATCCAGCTCGGTGTCGCCGACGTGATCGCCGACGTGGTGGAGACCGGCAGCACGTTGCGGGCGGCCGGCCTGACCACCTTCGGTGAGTGCGTGCTCAACTCCGAGTCGGTGCTCATCAACCGAGCGGGTGCCGAGCAGAACCCCGGCCACGAGATCTTCCTGCGGCGGTTGGAGGGCGTGCTGGTCGCCCGCTCCTACGTGATGATGGACTACGACATCCAGAGCGCCCGCGTCGCCGATGCGGTCGCGCTCACGCCCGGCATCGAGTCGCCGACGGTCTCACCGTTGCATCGCGAAGGATGGGTCGCCGTTCGTGCCATGGTGCCCAGCGACGGGGCTCAGCGCCTGATGGACGAGCTCTTCGCCCTGGGCGCTCGCGGCATTCTGCTGACGGACATCCGTGCCTGCCGTCTCTGACGCGGAGCTGCCCCGCACGCTCCGCCCCTCGGGGTCCGCATCGTCGGGACCGTCGGTGGTCTGCTGCTGCTGGTCTGCTTCGTGGCGCTGTGGGTGCTCCTCCCGGAATCGGTGCAGGAGGACTTCGACCTCTTCCAGAAGGGCACCGCGATCCTGATGGGCATCGGCATCGCGGCCGTCTTCTACGCGCTGATCAGGTCTCGTGTCGACGTCACGGAGCGTGGCCTCACCGTGATCAACGGCTACAAGCGCCGCGACTTCGAATGGGCCCAGGTCATCAGCATCAAGCTGCCCCGCGGGGCGCCCTGGGCGACGCTGGACCTGGCGGACGGCAGTACGTGCTCGGTGATGGCATTGCAGGGCTCCGACGGACCGCGGGCCATGGAGGGCGTGCGGTTCATCCGCAAGCGACTCTGACTCGTCGAGCAGCAAATGTCCCCAACCGGTGCCTTGCGCGTGCGATCATGCGGCCATGTGGCAGCCGCAGCCCGGATGGCACGCGCTCCCCGGAGGTCGGGGGCCGTGCACCCTGGGGGTATGGCGTGCTGTGCTGGGGGAGCAGCCGATGGTGGTCAAACGCCTCGCGGCACCAGCACCCGGTGATCCAGCTGAATTGACCGATCCGCACTCGTTCGCGTGGTGGCGCCGTGACGCCGACGTACAGGCCGCCGGCCTGCTCGACAGCACTCGCGGCCTGCGGGGCCCGGGTCCTTCCGCGGTGGACGAGGACGCCGACGGCATCACGATCTTCCAGCCGTGGGTCGAGGATGCTGCCAACAACGGGTTGGTGATCGCACGCTGCCTGGGCACGTTCGCCACCGAGCCCGTCGAGCACCTGCACCTCGCCCGCAACCAGCTGCGCGACCGGATGCGCCGGGTGGCCCACAACGGTGGCTGGCCGACGTTGGCGCGGACGACGGTCGCCGACGTCGCCGACCGCCTCTGGCAGCGACGTGGTGACCTCCTCGACCAGCTCGACACCCTGCCCCAGGTGTTGCAACACGGCGACCCGACCCCGGCCAACATGCTGGGGCGCTCGGGCGACGACGTCGTGGCGATCGACTGGGGCACGCTCGGCACCGGCCCCGTGGGTGCCGATCTCGGCTACTTCTCCCTCAGCGCCCGCGAGGCGCTGGCTCCGCTCGTCGATGCGCACCTGCTGGGTCTGGCCAGGGGTACGGCGACCCGCGAGCAGGTGGAGACCGGTGCGCGGGTGACCGCTGTCTTCACCGCATTCAACTGCGCCGAGTGGGCCTTGGCCCGAGCCGCAGCGGGAGAAGGGGCGCTGGCCGCGAAGTTCCGCCATCCCGCGGTGGCGCCCTACCTGCGCTCGCTCCAGCGGCTCTTTCCGGAGATCGAGAAGCTGCTCTGACCCGCGCGGGCCAGGCTCTCGCTCAGCTCCAGATGTCGCAGCCCTGGCCTCGGTAGCCGCGCTGGAACCACTCCATGCGCTGTGCGGAGGAGCCGTGGGTCCACTCATCGGCGTTGACACGTCCGCCGGAGACCTTCTGGATGTGGTCGTCGCCCACGGTGTAGGCCGCGTCGAGCGCTTCTTGGATGTCGGCCTCGTCGATGTCGGAGAAGATCTGCACGCCGGACTCGTCGGTGGTGCCCTCCGCGGCGCGGGTCCACGCCCCGGCATAGCAGTCGGCCTGCAGCTCAAGCTTCACGGCGTCGCTGTTCGCACCCTTCTGCGTCTTCACGTTGCGCATCTGGCCGGTGATGTTCTGGACGTGGTGGCCGTACTCGTGACCGAGCACGTAGGGCTCCACGAAGTCGCCGCCCTTGCCCCGGAGCTGTCCCGCGAGGACGTCGTCGAAGAAGGACGGGTCGAGGAAGATCGTGCGGTCGCCGGGACAGTAGAACGGGCCCACCGCTGAGGTGGCGTTGCCGCACGCGGTGTTGACCGAACCGCTGAACGTCATGATCGGAGCCGGTTCGAAACCGCTGATTCCCTGCGCTGCCCAGAAGTTCTCCAACGAGAGCGCCACGGCCTTGCGTGCGCACAGCTCACTCTCGTTGGCGTCCTCACCCGTCCGGCACTCGGCGTAGGCGTTGGGATCGCCGGCGACGGAGTTGCCGGAGCCGCCGTTGCCGTCGCCACCCATGACCTGGGAGACCACGAGGACGATGATCACGATGACCAGGCCGATGCCTCCGCCGCCAGCCATCTTGCCGGTGGGGATGGGCAGCCTGCCGGCGCCGCCGCCCCCACCGCCGCTGCCCGCGTCGCTGACCCGCCCGGCTCCGATGTTGGCCTTGGGGTTGAACTTCATCTGTGTGCCTTCCGATGGGCCGGACAGTGAGCTGACCGGGTGCGAAGGTCCGGAGTGCCACCCGTAGAGTAGATGCTCTGATGATCACTGCCCAGCAACTCGAAGTTCGGGCCGGTGCGCGACTCCTGATGGAGAACGTCAGCTTCCGGGTTGCCGCTGGCGACAAGGTGGGGCTGGTCGGGCGCAACGGTGCCGGCAAGACGACACTCACCAAGATCCTCGCCGGCGAAGCACTGCCCGCGGGCGGGCAGGTGACCCGCAGCGGTGAGATCGGCTACCTGCCGCAGGACCCTCGGGTGGGCGACCCGGAGGTCCTCGCACGCGACCGGATTCTGTCCGCACGCGGCCTCGACGAGGTCGTCCGCCGCCTCCGCGAGGCCGAGCGCGACATGGGGTCGACCGACCCGGCCGTGGCCGAGCGGGCGATGAAGCGCTATGCCCGCGCCGACAACGAGCTGCACGCCGGAGGCGGTTACGCCGCCGAGTCCGAGGCTGCGACCATCGCCAGCAGCCTCGGGATCGAGGACCGGATCCTCACCCAGCCCCTGAGGACGTTGTCCGGCGGCCAACGTCGCCGCGTCGAGCTGGCTCGGATCCTCTTCTCCGACGCCGAGACGATGCTGCTGGACGAGCCCACCAACCACCTCGATGTCGACTCGATCGTCTGGCTGCGCGGTTTCCTGCAGAACTACAAGGGCGGGCTGATCGTGATCAGCCACGACAACGAGCTGCTCGAGGCGACGGTCAACAAGGTGCTCCATCTCGACGCCAATCGCGCAGAGATCGACACCTACAACATGGGATGGAAGGCCTATCTCTCCCAGCGCGAGACCGACGAACGCCGACGCAAGCGCGAACGCGCCAACGCGGAGTCGAAGGCCAAGACCCTCACCGATCAGGCGAACCGGATGCGGGCGAAGGCCAGCAAGGCGTCGGCCGCACAGTCGATGCTGAAGCGCGCCGAGAAGATGATGTCGGGCCTTGAGGGCGAGCGCCAGTCGGACAAGGTCGCGCGGATCAAGTTCCCGTCCCCGGCTTCCTGTGGCAAGACGCCGCTCACGGCAAGGGAGCTGTCGAAGTCCTACGGTTCGCTGGAGGTCTTCATGGACGTCGACCTTGCCATCGACCGAGGGAGCCGCGTGGTCATCCTCGGGTTCAACGGCGCCGGCAAGACCACCATGTTGCGGATCCTGGCCGGTATCGACGAGCCCGACACCGGTGAGGTCGTGCCCGGACACGGTCTCAAGATCGGTTACTACGCCCAGGAGCACGAGACGCTCGACGTGAAGCGCACGGTGCTGGAGAACATGCAGAGCGCGGCGCCACAGCTGACCGACACCGAGGCCCGGAGCGTGCTCGGATCGTTCCTCTTCTCCGGCGACGACGTGCACAAGCCGGCCGGCGTCCTCTCCGGCGGTGAGAAGACCCGCTTGGCACTCGCCAGCCTCGTCGTCTCGAGCGCCAACGTGCTGTTGCTCGACGAACCGACCAACAACCTCGACCCGGCGTCGCGCGAAGAGGTGCTGGCAGCCATCCGCACCTATGAGGGCGCGATCATCCTGGTGACGCACGACGAGGGTGCCGTGCGCGCCCTTGAGCCCGACCGGGTGCTGCTTCTCCCCGACGGTGACGAGGACCTCTGGTCCGACGACTACGCCGACATCGTCTCGCTGGCCTGATCAACAGGCTGGTCTCGCTCGACGAGCTCCCGTCCGGAACAAAACCGGCCCTCCTCGGCGTTGAGTCGGCGCAGCAACTGCACTCGATCGAGGAGGTGAACCATGTCGGGAATGGGCGGCGCGGGCGCCACGTGGCGCAACCTTCGCTCTGACCGCACGGTGGTCAACTCGAGGATCGAACGCAAGACGCTCCGCCGGATCCTCGGTTTCGCGAAGCCACATCGGCGACTCATCGCCTGGTTCCTCGGTTTCACCGTGCTCGACGCGAGCCTGGTCGTGGTCACCCCGCTGCTGGTGCAGCGGGTTGTTGACGACGGCATCCTCAAGGGTGACACCGGCCTCGTGGTCATGTTGGCCGGCATCATGGCGGTTGCGGCGGTGATCAGCGGGCTGCTGACCGTCGTGGCCGGTTGGCTCTCCTCGCGCATCGGGGAGGGACTCATCTTCGACCTGCGTACGCGGGTCTTCGGGCACGTCCAGCGCCAGCCGATCGCCTTCTTCACGCGTACCCAGACCGGTGCGTTGGTGTCGCGGCTGAACAACGACGTGGTCGGCGCCCAACGGGCCTTCACGACCACGCTCGCCAGCACCGTGTCCAACAGCATCTCGGTGGTTGTCGTCGGAGCGGCGATGTTGGTGCTGAGTTGGCAGGTCACGCTCGCCTGCCTGGTGATGTTCCCGCTGCTGCTCATCGTCTCGCGATGGGTCGGCCAGCGACTCGCCAACCTGACACGGGACCAGATGGACGGCAACGCCGACCTGGGCAACCAGATGACCGAGCGGTTCAACGTGGGTGGCGCCCTGCTGCTCAAGCTCTTCGGACGGCGCGACCACGAGGATCGGCTCTTCGCCACCAAGGCCGCCAGGGTGAGGGACCTCGGCGTACGCATCGCGTTGCTCACCCGGATCTTCGCCGGTGCGATGGGCACCGTGCCTGCCGTCGCGACGGCAGTTGCCTACGGCGTCGGTGGAGTGCTCGCCATCCGGGGTGAGCTGTCGGTCGGCACCGTGCTCGCTCTTGCCACGCTGCTCCTGAGGTTGCTGGGCCCGTTGCAGGGGCTCTCCAACGTGCGCGTCGACGTGATGACCGCGCTGGTGAGCTTCGAGCGTGTCTTCGAGGTGCTCGACCTGCCCTCGAGCATCACGGAGCCGGCGGAGCCCAAGCACCTGCCGCGCGGGCCGCTCCGGGTCGAGTTCGACCACGTCGGGTTCCGCTACCCGCGTGCCGACGAGATCTCGCTCGCCTCGCTGGAGAAGGTTGCCCGCGAAGACCACCACCAGTCCGGACAGGTCCTGGAGGAGATCACCTTCACCGCGCAGCCGGGGCAGATGATCGCGCTGGTCGGACCGTCCGGTGCGGGAAAGTCGACCATCACCAATCTCGTCGCTCGCTTGTACGACGTGACCCAGGGCTCCGTGCGTGTCGGTGACGTCGACGTACGCGACCTTGCCCTGGACGAGCTGGAGGACGCGGTGGGATACGTGACGCAGGATGCGCACATGTTCCACGACACGATCGCTGCCAACCTGCGCTACGCCCGACCGGACGCCACCGAGGCGGAACTGTGGCAGGCGCTGCAATCGGCGCGCGTGGCCGAGTTGGTGCGCAGTCTTCCCGGCGGTCTCGACACTGTCGTCGGGGACCGTGGCCACCGGCTGTCGGGCGGAGAACGGCAGCGCATGGCCATCGCCCGGTTGCTGCTCAAGGCTCCCGCCGTCGTCGTGCTCGACGAGGCCACCGCCCATCTCGACTCCGAATCGGAAGTGGCCGTCCAGCAGGCGCTCGATGCGGCGTTGGCCGGGCGTACTTCGCTGGTGATCGCCCACCGGCTCTCCACGGTGCGGCACGCGCATGTCATCCTCGTGGTCGACGAAGGTCGTGTCGTGGAGCGTGGCACCCATGAGGAGTTGCTGGCCGAGGGTGGGCTCTATGCCGACCTGCACCGTACCCAGTTCCGCAACGACCCACATGAGGAACCCGCATGGACCTCCAACTGAACGATCGCGTCTACCTGATCACCGGGGGTGGTCGGGGGCTGGGGCGAGCGACGGCAGAGCAACTCCTGGCCGACGGCGCCCGGGTGGTGATCTCTGGCCGTTCCGAGGCTTCGATGCAGGAGCTGTTGGCTGCGCACCCGGAACACGTGGCCGCAGTGGTGGCCGACAACGCAGACCCAGCCACTCCGGAGCGACTGCTGACGGCTTGCGTGGAGCGCTTCGGACGGTTGGACGGAGTGATCATCTCCGTCGGTGGTCCGCCGGCGGGCACCGTCACCGGCACCACGGACCAGCAGTGGCGCCAGGGGTTCGAGAGTGTGTTCCTCGGTGCCGTCCGGCTGGCTCGCGCCGCGGCCGAGAAGCTCGGCGGGGATGGCTCCATCACCTTCGTGCTCTCGACGTCGGTGAAGGAGCCGCTGGCCGGTCTCGCGGTCTCCAACGGGCTGCGACCAGGACTGGCCATGGTCGCCAAGGACCTCGCTCGTGAGCTGGGCCCCCGAGGCATCCGGGTCAACGGCGTGATGCCGGGCCGGATCGACACCGACCGGGTCCGTGAGCTCGACGAGGGCGCCGGCGACGCTGCAGCGGCGCGCGCGGCGCACGAGGCCGCCATCCCGCTGGGACGCTACGGCGAACCGGAGGAGTTCGGCCGCGTCACGGCCTTCCTGGCGTCGCCGGGCGCCTCATTCGTGACGGGCGCGATCGTCCCCGTCGACGGCGGAATCCTTCGCTCGCTGTGATGTGGCGGCAGCCTCCGCCTCCATCGCGGCTCGCTTGGCGATGACAGCCTGTCGGGCGGCGGCGTTGGACCGCTGACGTTGACGTTGGCGCTGCCTGCGCAGCTCGCGGTCTGGTCGCTTGCCCGTCTTGCCTCGGTACTCGTCGACGGCCATCCAGATGAAGCCCACGATGGCGAGCAGCCCGAAGAACCACCACTGGAGTCCGTAGAAGAAGTGCGGCCCGTTGGTGCGATCCGGTGCCTGGACGTGTTCGAGCGAGGTCTCCGGTCCGGGATCCTCGGAAGTGACGTCCACGAACCCGCGATACGTCGTGAGCCCGGTCGCTTCAGCGATGGCAGTGCTGCTGATCGCGCGGGTCGAGTGGCCGTCGACCTTGGTCGAGTCACCGGTGGCGTCCTGCCGTGCCCAGCCGACGATGGTCACGGTGCCTTCGGGCGGGGCCGGGACGTCCTCGGGGCGGGTACCGGAGTTGTCGGTGGCCATCCAGCCGCGATCCACGACCAGGGCCGTGCCGTCCTTCGTGATGAAGGGCACCACGACATCGATCCCGGAAGCACTGTCTCGGGTGCGGTAGCGCACCACGATGGTGTTGTCGACGTCGTACTCGCCAGTGGCGGTCACCTGACGCCACCTCTGGGAGGAGGGGAGACCCGCATCCGTACTGAAGACCTCGTCCACCGGGACCGGCGCGGCGTCGATGTTGCGGTCGACGACGGAGTTCTGCTCCTTGCGGTCCTCGAGCCGGTGGAACTGCCACTCACCGAGCCACCAGGCGCCCCAAGAGAGCACGACGACGGCAATCAGGAAGAGAATCCACCGCCGCGAGGCGAGGAATGACAGCTTGCGCACCTTCCGAGGTTATCGAGCCGACCGCAATGGGCGGCAGCCGGCCGGGGCGCGCGAGCGGTGGTTGTGCTCACGCTCACGATGCACGGCCTAGACTTGCGCCATGTTGCCCCTGCGAGACACCCACGGCCGCACGGCCACGGACCTGCGCGTCTCGTTGACCGATCGGTGCAACCTGCGCTGCAACTACTGCATGCCGGCAGAGGGTCTTGACTGGCTGCCCACCGAGCAGGTGCTCACCGACGACGAGGTCGTGCGCCTCATCGGCATAGCCACCGAACGGCTGGGGGTGGAGGAGGTCCGCTTCACGGGCGGTGAGCCCCTCGTTCGACGTGGCCTTGTCGACATCGTCGCGCGTACGGCGGCACTGGAGCACCGTCCCGAGATCTCGTTGACCACCAATGCGCTCGGACTTGCCCACACTGCGGCGGCCCTGGCCGAGGCGGGCCTCGACCGGGTGAACGCCAGCCTGGACACGATCGATCGTGACACTTTCGCGACGATCACACGACGCGACCGGCTCGGCGACGTGCTGGCCGGTCTGGCGGCTGCCCGCGACGTCGGGCTGGGGCCGATCAAGGTCAACGCCGTGCTGCTGAGGGGCGTCAACGACGATCAAGCCGCAGATCTGCTGGGTTGGTGCGTGCAGGAGGGCTACCACCTGCGGTTCATCGAGCAAATGCCTCTGGACGCGCAGCACGCGTGGCACCGTGACGAGATGATCACCGCGGAGGAGATCTTCCGGATCCTCGAGAAGGAGTTCGTACTCACCCCACACGGTGAGCCGCGGGGGAGCGCACCGGCCGAGCTCTTCGACGTCGACGGCGGCCCTGCCACCGTCGGAGTGATCGCCTCGGTCACCCGCCCCTTCTGCGGTGACTGTGACAGGGTCCGGCTGACAGCCGACGGACAGATCCGCAACTGCCTCTTCGCCCGCCAGGAGTCAGACCTTCGTACGCCGATGCGTGCCGGCGCCAGTGACGACGAGCTCGCGGAGCTGTGGGTCCGCGCGATGGCTCCCAAGCTCCCCGGCCACGGCATCGATGACGTGAGCTTCCTCCAGCCCGCTCGCCCCATGTCCGCGATCGGCGGCTGACCCACCCACCGCACCCCTCCGGTCGAGCCCCTACGTCGTTGGTCGAGCCTGTATCCCGCTGGTCGAGCTTGTCGAGGCCCTGCACGTGGGTGTCGTGACCCCGACCCGGGCCGTGCCCGTGCCCCGTTGGTCGAGCTTGTCGAGACCTTGCACGTGGGTGTCGAGACCACGGCCCCGGGCCGTGCCGTCCGGGGCAGCCTCCCTCGCTGGGGCGGCGCGTCGTGCGCGCGGCTCTTTGGGTGGGTTGCGTTGGGTGGGCGCCCGCCGCGGCCAAGCCCCTTGACGCTCCGTCGGCAACCCCGGACGTCCCACCCCGGCCCCGCGTCCCCGTTGCTCGAGCCCGTACGCCGCTGCTCGAGACTCTACGCTCCGGTGGTCGAGCTTGTCGAGACCAGCTCTGACCCCGCGGGGCAAGGTCTCGACAGGCTCGACCACCGGGATCCTGTTCTCGAGCCCATGGCATCCCCGCCGGTCGAGCTTGTCGAGACCATTGCCGCACCCGTTGCTCGAGCCCGTACGCCGTTGCCCGAGTCCCTACGTCGGTGGTCGAGCCCGTACGCCGTTGGTCGAGCTTGTCGAGACCCCGCCCCTCTGGTCGGTGTGGTGGGCGTGCCTGTGCCCCGGGAGAGCGTGTGTTCTCCCGGGGTGGGCGGGTGGTGCTTGTTCGGCAGGCGCTGCTTGTGACCCGGTGGTGCTCGGCCGGTGGCTCAGCGTGGTGCTCAGCTGATGCTCAGCTGGTGTCGGTGGTGTCGTGGGTGCCTTGGGGTGTGACCAGCCAGGTCCTGCCGTGCTGGCTGGTCCAGATATAGGTTCCGTCCCTGGTCCGTCGGTAGCGCCAGCGGCCGTGGGTTTTCATGAGGTGGTGACGTCGGCACAACGGCGCCAGGTTCTCCGGGCGGGTTTGTCCGGGTGGGCCACCCTCACCAAGTGGAAGGTAGGGGTCGATGTGGTCGAGGTCGGCGTCCCAGCTGGAGCGTTCACAGTTGGGGTAGACACAGTGTGGGTCACGGAGTCGGACGAGGGTGTCCATCCATTCGGGTGGATCGTGACGATCCACTGCATCGGTGCGGTTCAGGTCGACGACTGGGGTGATGGTTGCGAGGGAACCGTGGCGGGTGATCCAGTCTCGTAGTTGGGTGGTGAGGATCTGTCCGAGCCGGTCGGTGGAGGCGATGCCGTCGCCGTCCAACCCCAACTCGTGGGGGTCGAGGCCCAACGCGAACAGGTCGGCGAGGTTGACGTGGGCCATCACCCGCAGTCCACGCCGGCGTCCGAACGGGCCCGGTGTCGTCGCCAACCGACCCGGCTTCACCCCGATCCCCGGGTTGCCCAGCACCGGCTCGCCACCCGCTGCCGCAGCGCCGTCAGCGCTGCTGCTCGGTGCCGCTGCTGCTGTCGCCGGCGCTGGTGGCGTCTGCCGGTGTAGGTCGAGGGTGGGTTGTTCGGTGTCGTCGGTGAGCCGTCCGATCGCTTTGGCACGGCGTTGGTCGATGGTGTCGGTGTCTCCGAGGTTCCGCATGGCTTCGGCCTCGGAGTTGAGGACAGGTCCAGGAATCGGGTCAGGTCCAAGGAGTCACCGACGGCTTGGAGCTCGGAGGTGCCAGCGATCCCGCCGGCTCCTTCTTCTTGTCCGGCTTGGGGGTGGTGCAGCCACACTCCCCAATCAGCCTTCCCCTTCGCCGCGCTTGGGTCCTTCACCAGCTCGGGGTGGAACTTCGCGATCGCCATCGCCAACCACTTCTCGATCGTCGGCCACCCGGTGAGGCCGGTCGCGGCGAGGTGGTCGTCGAACCACCGTGCAGCGGCGTACGACAGTTTCCTCGTGAGCAGGGCGACACGGCGGGCGTTCCACCCCGGAACCTCCAGGGCCTCGACCTTCGCCCACAGCTGCGGCAACCGGTGGACCAGGTCCAGGGCGTCGGCGACCAACGCGAACCCGGCACTACGTGAGATCCCGGCCGAGGCGGCGAGTTCCTCGACCGCGAACAACGCGACATCGGGGGTGCCGTCACCCGAGATCGGCTGTTCACAGTCGGTGGGAAACAGGGTCTCGTCACCCACCACCGCCTTCGGGTGCTCCGGAGACGGCGGGTGCATGATCGCCCACTGGTAAGCCAACCGCAGCTTCTTACGGATCACCTTCAACTCGACGACCCGGTCTTCTGCCAGGAAGCCGAGCAGGGTCCCGCCATCGAGGTCAGAGACCTCGTACGGCTGGTGGCGGGCGTCGATTTCGATCATGGAACCAGTCCAACATTTGGCTCCGACACAACCCGGGGATCACGAACTCACCCTGTGGACAACCACCACCGGGGCGTCAGGACGAGGTCTCGACAAGCTCGACCAACGGAGTACAGGCTCGACCAACGGAGTACTGACCTGTAATCGGTTTCCCGGACGGTTTTGGTGTGGTGATCATGCCGCTGGTTGGGCGGCGGTGTGAAGGCGTTCGAACTCGACGGGTGACCTGTAGCCGAGTCCGGAGTGGCGTCGGACGGGGTTGTAGAAGGCCTCGATCCACTCGAACATCGCGTTCGCGAGCTCGGCTCGTGTGGTCCAGTAGCGGCGGTCCAACAGTTCGATCTGCATCGATCCCCAGAACGACTCCATGAGTGCGTTGTCGTAGGCGCAGGCGACCTTGCCCATCGACCCCAGCAGACCGGCCTCGCGCAAGCGGTGGCCGAAGAGCCAAGAGGTGTACTGGGTGCCGCGGTCCGAGTGCAGGATCGTACCGACCGGCTTGCGCCGCAGCCTGGCCATCTCGAGGGCGTCCACGACCAGTTCGGTGCGCAGGTGGTCGGCGATCGACCAGCCCACGACCCGGCGGGAGTACACGTCGAGGACTGCGGCGCAGTAGACCCAGCCCTCACTGGTGCGGTGCTGGGTGATGTCGGTGACCCACAACCGGTCCGGATGCTCAGCGGTGAACTGACGTTGCACGTGGTCGGGCCACGTCGCCTCAGACCGCTGCTGGTGGCGCCAGCGGCGGCGGTGGACACCGGACAGGCCGTGGCAGCGCATCAGCTGGCGATGCGGCGCACGAAAAAACGACGGGTCGGTTCCCTGAAGTCACGGTAGTTTTGCGAACGTTAAACAATCTGATCTGAGGGGCTGAAACGTTTGGCTA
>NZ_JAKGRW010000007.1 GCF_021555175.1 Nocardioides alcanivorans
CTCCGGGTGGGCAAGGTCTCGACGGACTCGACCAGCGAGGTGGGTGGCCGGGCCACGGTCCTGTTCGCACGGGCTAGCCTCAGGTCATGCGCAGGATTTCCCCCAGCATCGTTGTCGCACTCGTGCTGGTGATCGTCGGCATCGCCCTCGCCGGCTTCGGCATGTCCCGGTCGGTCGGCGGCTACGACTGGGCCGACGACACCGCGGTGCCCACCGACGGTCAGCCGCACGAGGTGCGCACGGACAACGGGTCGGTCTGGGTCTGGTCCCTCGATGCCTACACAGCCCCGACGTGCACGGCAACCGACGTCGACGGAGCGCCACTCCAGATGCGCGAGCTGAAGACCGGGGCGACTCGTCCGGGCAAGATCGGCGACTACGTCCCGCTCGTCCAGTTCAACAGCTACGACGACCCGGCCCTGCTCACCTGTGACCCGCCGGACGGCGGCAGCGAGGTCACCGTCCACGCCGAGCCTGCACCCAAGGTCGTGGCCCTGGCCAGCGTCGACCCGTGGGTCGTCCGCGGTGCCCTCATCGGGCTGCTCGGCCTCGCGGTCCTCCTCGTCGGCGCACTCGTACGACGTGCCACCCGAGCCGCCTGAACCCGTCCGTCACGCCGGCGATCCGGGTCACTCGTCGACCCAGAACCCCCGATTGCCGAACCAGCCACCGAAGCCCCGGTCCTGGCCGCGCCCCTGCTTGGGCACCGAGCCCCCGTCGCTCGCTCCCCGCTTCGCATCCCGGGCACCGAGATAGGAGCCGACGACCTCCACCCCGAGGTCCTCGAGCTCCGGTGCCGTCACGGTGCCGTCGACCCGCTTGGCCAAGGAGTCGACGAAGCGTGCCAGGCCGGGGTCGTCACCAAGTCGGAAGATCGACGTGTGCGCCCCCAACCGACGCGAGTTCTCGAGCTCCTGCACCGTGCTCGCCAGTGTGACGGGATGCGGCGGGTAGGAGAACCAGACCTCCCCGTCCGGTGCCAGGTGTGCCGTCGGCTCACCGTCGGTGACGATCAACAGCACCGGTTGGGCGTTGGGATGCTTGCGGAAGTGCCGGTTGGCGAGCAGCAACCCGTGGTGGAGGTTGGTGCCCTTCGACCACATCGCATCCAGCGCGGTGAGTTCCTCGATCTCCATCACCTCGGCGTAGCGGCCGAAGGAGATCAGTTGCAGGTGATCGCCGCGGAAGCGGGTGCGGATCAACTGGTGCAGGGCGAGCGCGGTCTTCTTCATCGGCACCCAGCGACCGTCCATCGCCATGGAGAACGACGTGTCCACCAACAGCGCGACCGCTGCTTGGGTGCGTGATTCGGTCTCGACCACCTCGACATCGTCGATGGTGAGGCGTACGCGGGGACGGAGGGTCTCGACAGGCTCGACCACCGACGAACGCGGCTCGACCACCGACGAACGCGGCTCGACCACCGGTCCGGCACCGGCCTCACGCACCACCGCATTGAGCACACTGCGGGTGACGTCCCAGGGCTCGGTGTCGCCGTACGCCCACTGCCGGGTGGCGCCGGAGAACTCTCCACCAGCGCCGGCACGCTGCACGTCACGGCTGCCGCGACGCCCGGAGATCTTCTCGGCGACGTCACGCAACAACGCCTTGCCCAGTTGGCGCATCGCCTTCGGCGAGAGCCGGAACTGACCGTCGGAGCCGCGCTTGAGGTAGCCGGACTCCCGCAGCGCCTTTTCCAGCTCCGCGAGCTTGCGGGCATCGACCGCCGCCTGGTCACCGAGCTGGCGCGAGAGTTTGTCGAGGTCGACGTCGTCCATGCGCGCGCCGGCGTAGGACTGCTGCAGCTGCTCCGACAGCTCATCGAGCTCGGCCAGGTCCTGCAACGCACCGGTCCCGTCGCCGAGACCCATCCCCTCCTCGCCCGTGAACTCCTCGGAGCCGCCCCAGTTCAGATCGGGGCGCGCCGACTGCAGGTTGCCGTCGAGCCGGTCGAGCTGCTGGGCGAGCTCCGGTGACCCGAAGGCCTGCGCGGACAGCTCCATGAGCTCCTGACGCTGCTCCGGCGTCATCGAGTTGAGCATCCGCTGAGCGGCTGCCGAGCGCTGCGCGAGGGTGTCCAGCAGCTCGTCGAGGTCCTCGGGATTCTCGGGAAAGAAGTCGCCGTGCTTGTCCATGAACTCGGCGAAGTCCTGGGCGGTGTCCTCGCCCCGGTTGCGCTTCTCCAGCAGATCGTTGAGGTCGGAGAGCATCTCGTTGATGCGCGCCTTGTCCTCCTCGGTGGCCCCCTCCATCGCCTGCTTCATGCCCTGGAAGCGCTGGTCGAGGATCTCCCGCCCGAGCAGGTCCTTGATCTTCTCGTAGTCCTCGCGGGCCTGGCGAGACTTCCAGTCATAGCTCGACAGCTCGGAGACGGCCGCGGCCGTGGAGCTCGGCAGGTTCTCCAGCTGCATCTCGGCGAACGCCCGGTCGGTGTCGTCCAGGTCGACGTCGCGGGCCAGCTGCTTGCGCTCCTCCAGCACCGCCCGGTCGAGCAGCTCGCGCACCTCCTGCATCGTGCCGTCGAGATTGTGCCGCTGCAGGATCTCCCGTCGCTTCTCCGCCACCCGGCGGGCGAGGTCCTCCAGCCCCTCGCGCTCCTGGCTGCCCCGGCGCAGGAACTCCCGCATCGCCCGCTCCGGGCTGTAACCGGCCATCACGTCCTCGCCGATCGCGTCCAAAGCCTCGGCCAGGTCGACCGGAGGCGCGAGCGGATCCGGCCCGTCGACGTAGGTGCCGTAGCGGGCGCGGTGGCGGTCGGGTCGGCGGGTCACGAGTAGACGGTCTCTCCCGTGTCGGCGAGCTCCTTGGAGATCTTGCGGGCGAGGAAGAGTCCCTCCAGCGCGAGCTCGATCGCGCTGGCCCGCTCCCCGGCGTACGTGCGGAGAGCCGGTCGGCGACCAGATCGTAGATGTCTGCCTCCCCACGCTCGGTGGGCGGCAGGTCCGGCAGCGCCGCAAGTACGTCGGCACTCGAGACCTGCTCGCCGGTCGTGACCGAGGCACCCGCGTCGATCGCGTCGATGAGCGTCGCGAAGTCGATGCCGCGCAGGTGGGTACGGACCGTCTCAGCGGTGGCGGTGCGGAGCAGGTGCTCGAGGATCTGCGTCTCGCGCCCCTCCTCGCCCGACTCGAACTCGATCTTGCCCCCGAGCACGTCGACCGCGGTCGCCAGGTCGACGACCCGCGCCACGGCCTCGTCCTCCCCGAGCACGGTGGCCCGGTGCAGGGCGGCCGCCGCGATCGTCTCGGCACCGGCGATGGCGAAACGGGCTGAGACACCGGAGCGCTGGTCGACCGACTGCGACTCGCGCAGGTTGCGGGTGAACCGGGCGAGGACCTCCACCAGGAAGTCGGGCACCTCGGCCGCCAGATCGGCCTCCTGCCGGATCACCGCGACCTCCGCCTCGAGCTCGAGGGGGTAGTGGGTGCGGATCTCGGCACCGAAGCGGTCCTTGAGCGGGGTGATGATGCGTCCGCGGTTGGTGTAGTCCTCGGGGTTGGCCGACGCCACGACGAGCAGGTCGAGGTCGAGCCGCAGCACGTAGCCACGGATCTGGATATCGCGCTCCTCCATCACGTTGAGCATGGCGACCTGGATGCGCTCGGCGAGGTCGGGCAGCTCGTTGATCGCGACGATGCCGCGGTGGGAGCGCGGGATGAGACCGAAGTGGATCGTGTCGGGGTCGCCCAGGCTACGACCCTCGGCCACCTTCATCGGGTCGACGTCACCGATGAGGTCGGCGACCGACGTGTCAGGCGTGGCCAGCTTCTCGGCATAGCGCTCGCTGCGGTGGCGCCACGTGACCGGCAGGTCGTCACCGAGCTCCTGGGCCCGGCGCAGCGACGCCGGAGTGACCGGTTGGAAGGGGTGCTCGCCGAGCTCGGAGCCCTCGATGACCGGGGTCCACTCGTCGAGCAGCCCGACCAGGGTGCGCAGCAGTCGGGTCTTGCCCTGACCCCGCTCGCCGAGCAGGACCACGTCGTGGCCGGCGATGAGGGCGCGCTCGAGCTGTGGGATCACCGTCGACTCGAAGCCGTGCAGGCCCGGCCACGGATCACGCCCCTCGGCCAGTGCGGCCAGCAGGTTGGCGCGCAGCTCGGCGCGCAGGGTGCGGAACTCATGTCCGGAGGCGCGCAGGGCGCCGACAGTCGTGGGTGCGGGGCGTTCGGTGGGGATCACGAGACACACGCTAGCCCCGTCGTCACAACCGGGGCGTCGTAATCTCGCCTGTGTGCATGCCTTCTCGACTCCGTGCCCGTGTGGACACGACGCCACGCTCGATTCCTGCTGCGGTCGGTTGCTGCGTGGCGAGTCGCTCGCCACGACTGCCGAGGAGCTGATGCGTTCGCGCTACACGGCCAATGCGGTCGGGGATGCCGACCACCTCTTCCGTACCTGGCACCCGCGCACCCGGCCCGACGACGTACGCCCGGACCCGACGCTGCACTGGATCGGCCTGCAGGTCCTCGCCACGGCCGCCGGCGGCAGCGACGACGACACCGGTGTGGTGGAGTTCGAGGCGTCGTGGGAGCAGGACGGCAGCCATGGCCTCCTTCGCGAACGCAGCACCTTCGCCCGCCGCGCCGGCCGCTGGCTGTACGTCGACGGCGAGGTCAGCTGACTCCTCCAACGAGTGTGAGTCCGGTGCATTTCTTCGGCCCCAGATCTGCACGGAATTCACACTGGATCGCTCACACCGAGACGTCGACCCACCGTGAGCCGATGTACGTCGTGTGGCCGGCGCCGGTGGTGAGCTCGGCGACGAGTTCAGGCCATCGCTCGACCTGGTGCGCGCCGAGTGCGACGTGGAGCGTGACGACAGCGGTGTAGTCGGCGCCGAGCACGGTGATGCCGCGACTGCGCAGGTCGGTCTCGACCCGCCCCGCCTCGGCATGGCCCACCTCGAGGTCGTGCAGGGTGAGCAGGTCTCGCCGCAGCGTGCCGACCTCCTCGAGACCCACGCGTACGGCGTCACCGTAGGCGCGCACCAGTCCACCGGCTCCGAGCAGCACACCACCGAACCACCGGGTGACCACGGCGACGGCGTCACTCACCTGGTGACCACGGAGCACCTCGAGCATCGGTGCACCTGCCGTCCCCGCGGGCTCTCCGTCGTCGGAGGAGCGCTGCAGGTCTGCGCCGGGCCCGATGACGAAGGCGGAGCAGTGGTGACGGGCGTCCCAGTGCTCCTTGCGCAACCGCTCCACCACGGCTCGCGCGTCGGCCTCCTCCTCGACCCGCACGAGGGTGCAGCGGAACCGGCTCCGCTTCACCTCGATCTCGGCCTCGCCGTCGCGGGCGAGGGTGAGGTAGCTGGACACGTCAGGCCGGGCGGTCTCGCAGCTCGACGGCGGGGCCGACGTACTCCTGCAGGTCGGCACGGACCTCGTCGCTGAACGGCCACGACGAGTCGGTTTCGCTGGAGAAGAGCACCACGACGGTCTCGCCCACCACGGCGGGGGCGTGGGAGCCGGAGTCGGGCAGTCGCAACTCCGACTGGACGGTGAAGGAGGAACGGCCGACGTGGCCGATCCATTGGGTGACGGTGAAACTCTGGAAAGCTGCGAACCGCATCTCGGAGCGGAAGTCGACGCGTTCCGAGGCCACGAGATCGCGCATGCCCCGCGGGAGACGGTGGAGCAGGCCCAGCCCGCTACCGGGGATGCCGAGGAACCGCAGTCGCGCCTCCCCGATCACCCGGATCGCCTCGACGTTGTCGACATGGCCGCCGGCGTTGATGTCCCGCATCCGGGCCTGGATCTCGATGCTGCTCGTCATTCCCACGTCGCGCATCCTGCCACGCCCCGGACGCACCGCAGGCCGGCACCCGTGACGGGTGCCGGCCTGCGGTGACGAGGTGGAGCGTCAGCCGATCTTGGACGCGGTCAGCGTCGCCTTGTCGACCTCGATCTGACCGCTGCCCTGGCTACCCTGGGTGGAGGTGTAGCCGTGCGCGACGAGACCGATCGTGGTCTTCTTCTCCAGCGTGAGCACGGTGGTGCCGCTCACGGAGATGTGACGGTTGATCACCTCCGGCAGGAGCGCGTTCGGGCTGATGTCGCCGTCCTGCTGCCACTGGAAGCCGGGGGCCTCGCCGCTCTCCACCTGCAGCGAGAGCTGCGGGTAGACGTCGGCGCCGAGCGCGCCGGCCCGGTTGAAGAACGAGCCGTCCACGGTCACCAAGTAGGTGCCCTTGGCGAGGGTCAGCGTCGTGTCGAGGTCGGTGTTGTTGTCGTTGATCGGGCCACCGATCTTCTCGATGAGGGTCCCCTCCTCGAGCTGGGCGACCTGCACGTCGACGCTCGACTTGGCGCTGGTGTTGACCTTGTCGAGCAGGCCCGACGCCAGGTCCCTCGGCTTCACGGTGCCGTCCTTGATGTGCTTGGACTTGATGGCGTCCTGCTTGATGCCCTTCGAGCCGATGACCTTGTCGGCAACGGCGCCGGTGGTGCCGAGACCGACGACGGCGATGGCGCCTGCGGCGGCAATGGCGATGCTCTTGCGGATCTGCACGGGTTTCCCCCTGGGTGACATGGCCATGGACCTGCGCACACTCCCCGCTGGGTGCGCGTCCCGATCCAGGCGAGCACCACCATGGCCAACCCGTCATGGTCTCGCAGCGAATTCGTTGAACCCGGGACGAGTCCGGACCAAAAGGGTGGTCGCCACCTCCCAGACGGGTGGTTCCAACAACAGGGACCTTGGTCCCGATCGCGACATTCCTCCGAGGACCGACCAGCCCTCAGCCGACCGCGAGCTGGGAGAGCAGGTCCTGCCGGGTGATCACCCCGACCGGCTTCCCGTCCTCCTGCACCAGCAGTGCGTCAGCGGCCTGGAGTGCTTCGACTGCCGCCGAGGCGGGCTCGGTGGACCCGATCGTGGGCAGCGGCGGCGACATGTGCTGCTCGACGGAATCGGTGAGCTTCGCCGCGCCGGTGAACAACGCGTCGAGCAGGGTGCGCTCGGAGACGGAGCCGGCCACCTCGGCCGCCACGATCGGCGGCTCCGCACGGACGACGGGCATCTGCGAGACGCCGTACTCCTGCAGGATGTGGACCGCCTCGGCGATCGTCTCGGCCGGGTGGGTGTGCACGAGGTCGGGCAGTTGGCCCGACTTGCCACGCAGCACGTCGCCGACGGTCCGCTCGGTGTCACTCGGCGCGCCCGTCGGGAAACCGTAGGTGGAGAGCCACTCGTCGTTGAAGACCTTCGTCAGGTAGCCGCGTCCCGAGTCCGGCAGCAGGACCACGATCACGGCATCCTTGCCCTCAGGGGTGCCCTCCAACTCGCCCGCCAGCTGGGCGGCGGCGAAGGCCGCCATGCCGGCCGAACCGCCCACCAGCAGCGCCTCCTCTCGTGCGAGCCGGCGGGTGAAGGCGAAGGAGTCGGCGTCGGAGACCTCGATGATGCGGTCAGCGATGCCACGGTCGTAGGTGTCGGGCCAGAAGTCCTCACCCACGCCCTCGACGAGGTAGGGACGGCCGGAGCCACCCGAATAGACGGAGCCAGCGGGGTCGGCGCCCACGATCCGTACGTCGCGTCCGGCCAGCGCGGCCTGCTCCTTGAGATAGCGGCCGATGCCGCTGATGGTGCCGCCGGTGCCGACTCCCGCGACGAAGTGGGTGATTCGGCCATCGGTCTGGCGCCAGATCTCCGGACCGGTGGTCTCGTAGTGGGACCGCGGATTGTGGGGGTTGGAGTACTGGTCGGGCTTCCAGGCACCCGGTTGGGACGCGAGACGGTCCGAGACGTTGTAGTAGGAGTCCGGATGCTCCGGCGCCACGGCGGTCGGGCACACGACGACCTCGGCGCCGTAGGCCTTGAGCACGTTGCGCTTGTCCTCACTGACCTTGTCGGGGCACACGAAGATGCACTTGTAGCCCTTCTGCTGGGCCACCATGGCCAGGCCGACCCCCGTGTTGCCCGAGGTCGGCTCCACGATCGTGCCGCCCGGCTGCAGCTCGCCGCTCGCTTCGGCCGCCTCGATCATGCGGGTCGCGATGCGGTCCTTCACCGAGCCGCCGGGGTTCATGTACTCGACCTTCGCCAACACAAGGGGACCGTTCCCCTCACCTCGTTCGTCACCGGACTCGAGGTCCAAGGTCCGCTGCAACCGCACCAGCGGGGTGTTGCCGATCAGGTCGAGGAGTGAGTTCACGTAGTCCACGTCGGTCAGGCTACCCAGCCGCAGCGCAAAGTGCGCCCGCACGACGGTTCTGCTCCCACTGTTCGGAGCCGCACCCCACGACCTCGCCACCGGGAGCACCCTCAGGACTCGTCGTCCCCACCGCGGCGGACCGCGCGACCGGGGTCCGGGCGCCTTGGCTCCACCACTAGGGTGGCCCCTGTGGGGAAGGCAGCAGCAGCTCGGAAACTGGCGGCCGCCGCCGCATTCGGCGGTGGCGGGCTGACCGCTGCTGGCGGGGGCCTCTACGGCCTGCTCCGGCTCGAAGCGGCCATGGCCCGCAAGCGCATCGGCAACGCGACCGGCACGCCCCCGGACGCCACCGGTTGGTATGGCCGCAACCGCCCGGGCCCGGCGATCAAGGTCGCCCTCATCGGCGACTCGAGCGCTGCCGGCTACGGAGTCGACGGCGTGATCGAGACGCCCGGGGCCGTGCTTGCCTCCGGCCTGAGTGAACGTGCCGACCGACGGGTCTACCTGCGCTCGTTCGCCGTCGTCGGCGCGCGCAGCAGTGATCTTGCGGCTCAGGTCGAAGCAGCACTGCCGATCGAACCCGAGGTCGCAGTGATCCTCATCGGCGCCAATGACGTCACCCACCGAGTGCCACCCAAGTCATCGGTCCGGCTGCTCTCCGAAGCCGTCAACCGACTCCGCTCCGCCGACATCCAGGTCATCGTCGGCACCTGTCCCGACCTCGGCACCATCAAGCCGATCCAACCGCCGCTGAAGCAGGTGGCCCGCTCGTGGTCGCGACGCCTCGCGGCCGCCCAGGCGATCGCCGTCGTCGAAGCCGACGGGCGCACCGTGTCACTGAGCTCGATCCTCGGCCCCGAGTTCGCGGCCGACACCGCGGCCTTCTTCGGACCCGACCAGTTCCATCCGTCCGCAGAGGGATACGCCTCCATGGCGTCGGTGCTGCTTCCGTCCGTCCTCGCCGCGCTCGACCTGATCCCCGAGGAGCAGATCCTGCCCGAGACGCGCCGGGGCGAAGGCGTGCTGCCGATCGCACGGGCCGCCGTACAGGCAGCGAAGACGCCCGGCACCGAGCTGGGCGGCACCGAGGTCGGCGGATCCCGTCGCGGAGTACGCGGCCTCTGGGTCGCGCTGCGTCACCGCCAGCAGGGTCCCCGCCCCGACACCCAGGCCCCGGAGAGCGACGAGTCAGGTAGGGAAATCCCCACTGCAGATCAGCGGTCTGACTCCATGGATGGCAGGCCCGCGCGTTCCTAGCGTTGAGGCATGACTTCGACACCCGCCCTGCAGGTCCACCAACTCACCCACACGTACGGAGACGGGGCCCGTGCGATCCGTGTCCTGAACGGCATCGACCTCAGCGTCGAGACCGGCAGCTTCGTCGCCGTGATGGGTCCCTCCGGATCCGGGAAGTCGACCCTCCTCAACTGCGCCGCCGGCCTCGAAGCACCGACCAGCGGCCGGGTGGTGATCGCCGGAGAGGACGTCACGGACTGGTCCGAGACCCGGCGCACCGTCTTCCGACGCACCGAGATCGGTGTCGTCTTCCAGAGCTTCCACCTGATGCCCTACCTCACCGCTGAGGAGAACGTCGCGCTCCCCCGACGGCTCTCCGGTGGCCGGGTGGACCGGAAGCGGGTCCGTGAGTTGCTCGCCCGCGTCGGCCTGGCCGACAGGACCCGCCACCTGCCCGGTGAACTGTCCGGCGGCCAACAACAACGGGTCGCCATCGCTCGGGCCCTGCTCAACGAGCCCGCGATCGTCCTCGCCGACGAGCCGACCGGTGCCCTCGACTCCACCAGCGCCCGTGAGGTCCTGTCGCTCCTGCGCAACAGCGTCGACGACCTCGGCCAGACCGTGCTGATGGTCACCCATGACCCGGTCGCGGCTGCCCACGCCGATGCCGTCATCTTCCTCGTCGACGGGACGGTGGCCGGTCGGATGGCGCACCCGACGGCCGATGCCGTCGCCAGCCAACTGGCACACCTCGACGACCTCGTGGCCTCGGCGGTGGCGCGATGATCTCGCTGGCCGTCCGGTCGCTGCGCCACCGCGCGACCGCCTTCACCGCAACCTTCGTCTCCATCTTCCTCGCCACCGCCTTGATCGGCTCGTTCGCCACGGTCTTCGAGACCTCCCGAGGTCCGATGTCGGCGGTGGACCGCGACACCTTGTCGACGATGGGCCTGGTCGTCGGCGCGTGGGGCACTGCCATCGCCCTGTTCTCCCTCGCCTCCACCCTGGCGATCACCGTCCGCCAGCGTGACGTCGAGATCGCCACGCTCCGCACCCTCGGCAGCACGCCACGGCAGGCACGCCGAATGATCCGAGTGGAGACGCTGCTGGTCGCCGTCGTCGGATCTGCGCTGGGAGCGGTGGTGGCCTGGTTCTGCGGGCCATGCGCTCCTGGCCCTGGTCCGTGGGGGCGGCCTGGTCGCCGACACCGTCACCTACGACGCCGGGGTCGCCTCGGTCGGCGCCACCGCGCTGGCCGTCGTCGTCACCAGCCTCGCGGCCGCCACCATCGCCTCGCGTCGCGCCACCAACGGCCCGGCGCGTCTGGGCCTCACCAGCGGCCCCTCCGGCTCCGGCCGGATGCGGTGGTGGCGGGTGCTCGGTGCCCTGCTCCTGATCGGGGTACGGCGTCACGATGGCGGTCGTCACGATCACCGTGGAGTGCGAACTCCGAGGACCCGATGGCCGCGATGGCGACCTCTGGATCCAGTTGCATCCTGGTGGGCCTCGGACTGGCGCTGCTCGCCCCCACCCTGCTGCGCTGGAGCTCTGCCCTGACCGGCCCGTTGGTCGGCCGGCTGGGCTCCCCGGCCACCTTGCTGCCCACAACACTGCCCGGCGCTCGCATCTGCTCGCCGGTGTCCTCGCTCCGGTCATCGTCTTCACCTCCGCCAGTGTCGGCGTCCTGATGCTGGTCAGCATCGACGCTCGCACTCGACGAGGCGATTCCCGAGGGCGACATGCTCGCCCTGCTCAACAACGTGGTCGTGGGCATGATCTCGCTCTTCGCCGCGATCATGGTGATCAATGCCTTCGCCGCCGTGATCTCCCACCGCCGCAGCGAACTCGCCCGCTTGCAGCTGCTCGGAGCGACCGGCCGTCAGGTCCGTCGCTCGGTGCTCACCGAGGCGGCAGTCGTGGCAGCAGTCGGCGTGTTCCTCGGACTGGTCGCGGCCTCCGCCACCGTGCTGCCGTTCGCGATCGCCCGCGACGAGGGCATCGTCCCGAACGGCACCTTGTGGCTCCCGCCCGTCCTTGCAGGCGCTGCCGTCATTCTGACCGTCGTCTCGGCACATGCGGCGGTGCGGCGAGCGACGACCGGATCGCCGTTGCAGTCGGCCGACGCCTCACGATGACACAATTCCTCACGATGCCCACGAACCTCGCCTGGATCGGACCGACTCCGGTGGACCGCACCGGACTGGTCGAGCGCCTGCGCCTGACCGGCATCGCCGCCGCCCAGGCACTGCTGCTCGCGCCGGCACTGGCGCTGGGCATCCTCGGCATCATCATCTGGCCGCTGACGCTGGTGCTGGTCGGCATCCCGCTCGCCCTCGTCGTGGTGCCGCTGACGCAGCTCCTGACCAATGTCAGCCGCCGTGTGGCCGCGAACCTGCTCGGCGAACCGGTCGACGCCGACTACGCCGCCACGACCGGCAAGGGAGTCGTCGGCCGGTTGACGACCTGGGTGCGCGACCCCGCTCGCTGGCGCGACTTCGCCCATCTGTGGTTCTCCGCCACCGGTGGCTTCGTGCTCTGCGCCCTCCCGGCACTGGCACTGGCTGCGCCCGTCGTCTACGTCGTCGGGGCGATCGTGGACTTCAGCGGATGGTGGTTGTTCCTGCTCTTCCTGTCCGGTCCGATCCTGACGGCGTGGTGGTTCATCACGCCACCACTGGCGCGGGCTCGGGCCCTCGCCGACCGGAGCCTCCTCGGCCATCGCCGCGTCGAGGAGCTGGAACGGCGAGTCTCGGAGGTCGCCGAATCCCGCTCCGAGGCCCTCGACCACTCGGCAGCCGAGGTGCGTCGCATCGAACGCGATCTCCACGACGGCGCTCAGGCGCGGATCGCTGCGATCGGGATGAACGTCGGCCTGGCGGAGAAGCTGATCGACACCGATCCCGCCACCGCGAGCGAGTTGTTGCGCGAGGTTCGCGAGACCACGCTGTCCGCGCTCGCGGACCTGCGCACCGTCGTGCGCGGGATCCATCCGCCGGTCTTGGCCGACCGCGGCCTGGCCGGCGGGATCGAGGCGCTCGTCATCCAGTTGCCGATCCCGGTCACCTTGGCTCTGGACCTCGAGGACCGGCTGCCCGCGCCCGTGGAGTCCGCCGCCTACTTCGCTGTCGCGGAGTGTGTTGCCAACACGCTCAAGCACGCCGAGGCCACCCGTGCCTGGGTCACCGCGACGCACGATGGTTCCCTGCTACGCGTCCAGGTGGGCGACGACGGTGTCGGCGGGGCCGACCCGGCCGGCGCCGGTGTCGCCGGGGTCGCCAAGCGGTTGGCGGCCTTCGACGGCAAGATGGTCCTGACCAGCCCGCCCGGCGGGCCGACCGTGGTGACCCTGGAGGTGCCGTGCCCGACCCTTCCGACACCACCCGACCGCTGAGGGCAGTGGTCGCCGAGGACCAGGCGCTCCTGCGGACCGGGCTCATCCGCATTCTCGAGGCAACCGGGTTCGAGGTGACCGCAGCGGTGGCGGATGCGGCCACGCTCACCACGGCACTGACCGCGCCCGACCTCGACATCGCCGTGGTCGACATCCGGATGCCACCCACGTTCAGCAACGAGGGACTGGTCGCCGCCATCACCGCTCGCGCCGCCCGCCCGGGCCTGCCGGTGCTCGTGCTGAGCCAGTACGTCGAGCCGCTCTACGCCCGAGAGCTCCTGGCGAGCGGTGAGGGCGCCGTCGGCTATCTCCTCAAGGACCGGGTCTCCGACGTCGACGCCTTCGTGGACGCCGTACGGCGAGTGGCCGGCGGCGGCACGGTGCTCGACCCGGAGGTGGTGGCGGCACTGGTCAGTGGTGCCACACCGCAGGACCGCCTCGCCCGGCTCACCGCCCGCGAGGCCGAGACCCTCGGTCTCATGGCCGAGGGACGCTCCAACCTCGCCATCGCGGCGCGCATGGGGATCTCCGACAAGGCCGTCGACAAACACGTCGGAAACATCCTCCACAAGCTCGACCTGCCCAACGACTCCGATGACAACCGGCGGGTGCTCGCCGTCCTTGCCTGGCTCAACAGCTCCTGATCGGACTGCTCCGACGGTCGGGCCCCAGGTGCACAAAGAAATGCACAGGGGCCCGACCGATCGGCCGGGCCCCCTGGATGCCTGAGGTGTCAGTCCTGGTTGAGGATCGCCAGGATGCGCAGCAGGTTGGTGTAGATCCAGACCAGGCTCACGGTGAGACCGAAGGCGGCCCGCCACGAGTCGGCCTCGGGGAGGCCGGCCGCGACGCCACGCTCGATGAAGTCGAAGTCCATGATGAGCATGAAGATACCGAGGACGAGGCCGACGACGGCGGTCAGCATGCCAAGGGCACCGAAGCCGAAGAGGCCGGTCTGCACACCGAAGAGGCTCAGCACCAGCGAGAGCAGGCCGAGGCCCACCATACCGAACATCGCAGCGACGACACCCTTGCGGAACTTGTCGCCGACGCTGATGTTGAGGAACTTGTAGGCAGCCAAGGTGCCGGCGAAGGCCGCGAACGTGCCAAGCACGGCATTGGTCACGAGGCCCTCAGCGGCAAACATCGCCTCGAAGGCCTTGCTGATGCCGCCGAGCGCGATGCCCTCCGCCGCACAGAAGAGCAGCACCAGAGCCGGGCTGATGACCTTCTTGAAGGAGTTGACCATGGAGAGGATGAACGCTGCTCCGGCACCGACCATGGCGGCCATGTAGACCTGGCTCAGCTTGTCGGAGTCGGTGATCTCCGGAGTGACCATCCACGTCGCGAAGGCGGTCACGATGACGACACCGAGCGAGATCGCGGTCTTCTGGACCACCGAGTCGATGGTCATCGGGCGGTAGTCGTGGAGTCCCGTGGCGCCGGGAGCGCCGACACCCCACTGGGACGGGTCGGTGCCGAGGGTGGCCTGGTGCGCGGACTGGCCGTTGAACCCTTCGGACTTGGCGAACACCGGGTTGTTGCTCTGCATGCTGGTCTCTCCTTGGAGGCCGGGGCGGCGTGGATGGCCTGTTTGGTTCCAGTGTAGGCAACACCTACACAGTGACAACGCGTCGACTCCACCTTTGGTTCCAACGAATGGCGACGGACCGTCGTCTGCCGCCTCATTCTTCAGCAGGTTTATTCGTTAACTCACCTGACTTTGTATAGAATAGTGAGCGGTCGGCGTCCACGCCGACCGTGCTTGACCATGGGTGCCCCACCGGCATCCCCACCAGAGGGAGCGGCGATGCGGATCGAACAGCTGGAACACCTGGCCGCAGTCACCCGCCACGGCTCGTTCCGTCGCGCCAGCGAGCACGTCCACCTCTCGCAGCCCGCGCTGAGCGAATCGGTGCGCAACCTCGAGCGGGAGCTGGGCGTCACCTTGTTGGAGCGGCGTCGCACCGGCACCCGGGTCACGCCGGAGGGGAGCGTCTGCTCGCTCAGGTGCTCGACGTCATCGACGCCGCCCAGCGTCTGCGTCGGGCCGCCGACGTGCCGGGGCCGATCGCTCCTCTGCGCGTGGCCGCCGGGTACGTCGACACCTCAGGTCTCGCCACCGGGGCACTCTTCGCACTGCTCGGCGGGGACCACGAGGGCACTCCCCCGTCGAGGTCGTCGCTGTCGACAACCCCCAGGTCGCCGAGGAGGTGCTGAACGGGTCGGCCGACGTCGGCGTGCTGCTGCGCGTGCTGACCGACCCGTTGCCCGACTGTGTCGAGGTCGACGACCTCTGGACCGGCGGCATCGACGTGCTGATGACGAGCAGCTCCCCGCTCGCCGAGCTGGAGAAGATCGGCCCCACCGACCTGCTCGACGTCGCCGTGGTCTCGGAGCTGCCCCCGAGCCCCGAGCCCGCGGGCGCCGACGTCGTCTGGCGATGCTGTCAGTCCGGCCTCGTGAGCGCCGCTGTACGGGCCCGCGTCGGGGTCGGCCTCGTCCCGGCGCTGCCCCGCGACCTCGGCTCCGACCTGACCACGCGGCCGCTGGCCGACGGCCCCATGCTCGCACTCTCCCTCGTGCGTTCGGAGTCGCACCAGCGCAGTTGAGCGGCGCGGCCGGCGTACGCGTGGTGCCCCCGGTGGGGGTCGAACCCACACTGAGTCGCTTTTAAGGCGATTTCCTCTGCCGTTGGGATACGGGGGCCTTGGGGCCCGAGGCTACAGATAGGTCTTGCGAGGGTGGATCGCGTGCGCCCCGGCCACCCGGTCGAGGAAGAGGAACCCGTCGCAGTGGTCGATCTCGTGCTGCAACGCGCGTGCCTCGAAGGCGTTGGCACGCACCTCGACGACCTCGCCGGTGCCCGGCAACTGGCCGCGGACGAGCACCCGGGTTGCCCGCTTCACGTCACCGGTGAAGTCGGGGACGCTCATGCAACCCTCGCGCGCCTTCTCATTGCGGGACGACTCGACGACCTCGGCGTTGCAGAGCACGAAGGTACCGTGGTGATCACGTGTCTTGGGGTGCTCGGAGACGTCGACCGAGAAGACCTTCACACCGCGCCCCACCTGCGGCGCCGCCAGACCGACGCAGCCCGGCGAGACCTGCATGGTGGCGACCAGGTCGGCTGCCAGTTGAACGATCTCGGGGTCGGTCGGGTCGACCTGCTCGCCCAGGGTGGAGAGCACCCGGTCAGGAGCGCGCACGACGTCGAGCACGGTGCCCTCGACGCCGAGCTCGGTCTCGCTCCAGGTGAGCACTCGGTCGTTGACGTCGCTCACAGCTCGTCGGCCTCGACCGGCGAGAGCGTCGCGCCCACGCCGAGACCGTCGGCGGTGGCATCGAGCGCTGCGCGGACGGCGTCCACGTCGACGCCGACGGGCAGCTCCACCTCGGCCACGAGCAGGTAGAGCTCACCGGACAGACGGGTGGTGAGGTCGGTGATGTTGCCGCCGACGGCAGCCACCTGGGCCACGACGGACGAGACGATGCCGGGACGGTCGCCGCCGTGCACGGTCAGGATCCACGACGTGGTCTCGCGGCGGACCTGCTCCTCGTCGGGAAGCTCCCGGACTGCCACGGTCAGGTCGCCACTCACACCCAACGGTGCGAGGGCAGCCTCGATGGCGGCAGTGTCGACCGCGCCCTCACTGATCAGCACCATCGCGAAGCGACCGCGCAGCAACGTCATCGTGGAGTCCTCGAGGTTCAGTCCGAGGGAGCCGAGGATGGCGGTCGACTGGGCGATGATGCCGGGGCGATCGTGGCCCAGGACGGTGATGGCGTGGAGAGTCACCGGGGCAGTCTAAGCCGTGGGTCCGGGACCGGCCGCCAGGTCTCCTGCTCGTCGGAGGACCGCATCGATCATCTCAGGGGTGAGCCGACCGGTGAAGGTGTTGTGCTGGCTGGGGTGGTAGCAGCCGAGCAGGGTCACGCGCTCTGTGCCGAGCGGGCGGGCCAGCGTGATCTCGGCTGCGTGTCCGAAGCGCGGCGACGGCGACGGCACCTCGAAACCAGCGCGGGCGAGCACCCTGAGGGACGCCGCCCAGCCGAAGGCCCCCAGAGCGACCACCGCCTGCACGTGCGGCAGCAGGAGTTCCAGCTCCCGGGCGATCCACGGAGCGCAGGCATCGCGTTCCTGCGGTGTCGGCTTGTTCTGTGGCGGGGCGCAGCGCACCGGGGAGACCAGGCGGACGCCGGTGAGGACCTGGCCGTCTCCGGCATGCCTGCTGGTGGGCAGCGCGGCGAAACCCGTGCGGTACAGGCTGGCGAAGAGCCAGTCCCCCGAGGAGTCACCGGTGAAGTTTCGGCCGGTCCGGTTGGCGCCGTGGGCAGCGGGAGCCAAGCCGATCACCACCACGCCAGGCTCCGGGTCGCCCCAGCCGGGCACCGGACGGCCCCAGTAGGGCTCGTCGCGGAACGAGGCACGCTTCTCGGTCGCCACCTCCTCGCGCCAGGCGACCAGCCGTGGACAGGCGTGACATCGACTCACCCGGGCTCCGAGCTCGGTGAGGTCGCGTGCCCCGGCCGCCTGACGACGTACGCCGGCCGCGGAGCGGGCAACGGGGGTGTCGGGCCGGGCCAGGTCGTCGGGCCAGCCCGTCGCCGCCGGCACCGGCGAGGTGAACGGCTCACCGGTGATCGGGTGGGGCAGCTCCTCGCTCATGTCAGCTCCCACCTCCGTCTGTCGGGTCAGCCTGCCAGCGACCAGGCGATGCCGTCGAGGATGTCGGCCTCGGAGACCACCAGGGTCGACACGTGGGTACGCCGTAGGACCCGGTCGAGCACCAGGGCTCCGGCCCCGATCACGTCGGCCCGGCCGGGGTGCATGTAGGGCAGCGCGAGGCGCTGCTCGACGGTGAGCGCCAGGAACTCCTCCGTCTGGCGGTGCACGGCGTCGCGTCCCAGCACCGACTGGTCGATGGCGTCGCGGTCGTAGCGGTCGAGGTCGAGCACTCCGGCCGCGACGGTGAGGATCGTGCCTGCCACGCCGATGACGGTCGCGGCCTCGGCCGGGTCGACCGGGCAGGCGTCGAGCGCGGCCTCGATGTCGCCGACGGCCGCCGCGAGCTGGCCCTCGGTCGGCGGATCGTCGGACAGGTGGCGCTCGTGGAGTCGCACGGACCCGATGTCCATCGAGAAGGTCCGCCGGGCGCCGGTGGCGACGTCGCCCAGGATCAGTTCGGTCGACCCGCCACCGATGTCGACCACGAGCAGCGGGCCGGGGTGCACGGCAGCCAGGTTGCGCACGGCCGCCGTCGAACCGAGAGCTGGGCCTCCTCGACACCAGCGACCACGTCGGGGCGTACGCCGAGGCGCGCTTCGACGCCGGCTGCGAAGACTTCGCCGTTGCGGGCATCGCGGGCCGCAGAGGTGGCACAGAAACGGACCCTCGTGACCAGATGCTGCGCAATCAGCGCGGCGTACTCGTCGCACGCGGCGAAGGTGCGCTCGAGTGCCTCGGGCGCCAACTCACCCGTGCGGTCGACGCCCTGGCCGAGGCGCACCATCCGGGACTCGCGCACGAGCACCTCGGCGTGCGCCCGTGGCTGCGTCAGAGGTCGGCCACCATCAGCTTGATCGTGTTGGTGCCGCAGTCGACGGCAGCGACGATGGCCACGAGTCAGTCCTGCTCGGTCGCCGCGTGATCGGCCACGCAGCTGCCGGTTGCCCACCACTCCCCCAGCAGGTCGAGCACCTCGTCGCCCAACGGGCTGACGCCGGCCCTGCGCCAGCGACTGGCCGGCGAGCACGTGCAGGCACTTCACCCGATCAGGCATGCCGCCGGCGGAGATACCGGCGATCTCGGGCACGTGGCCGATGGCCTCCCGCGCCTCGAGGTAGGAATCGTGGGCGCCACGGTAGGCAGCTGCCAGCTCTTGGTCCTCTCCCAGGCGAGCCTGCATCTCCTTCATCAACCCGGACGCCTCGAGGGTCCCGATCCTGGAGGCCGCCCGCGGGCAGGTCAGGTAGTAGGTGGTCGGGAACGGGGTTCCGTTCTCCAACCGGGGCCGCGTGGTGACCACGTCGGGGTTCCCGCAGGGGCACCGGTGGCCGATGCCCTCGATGCTACGCGGGGCGCGGCCCAACTGCGCCTCGATTGCGGCTTCGTCGTCAGGGCTGATCACTGCTGGGGCGCCTTCAATCTGTCTGCGGGAGTGGACCTTTTCGATCTCTTCCTCAGATGGGCGGATCACCGGCGAGCAGGACCGACTCCCAGGCAACGTCCCACCACGCTTCTGGCAGCGGCTCCTCGGCGCCGGCCGGCGCGCTCAGGGGCTCGTCGACGTCGAGCGGGCTGCCCTCCCCGTCGAGCACCCGATAGGCCTTCTCGCCCGGCATCACTGAAGCCGAAGCGCTGCCTGGCCTGCTGCTCGGCGTAGGCATCGTCCTTCCAGCGCCGCTTCTCGCGCTCGAGCACCGAGATCTCCTGCTCGCTCTGGGAGATCTGGGCCTGGAGATCGCTGATGTGCTCGCGCTGCTGCAGCCATGCCTTGAGGCTGGAGGCACAGGAGACGGTGAGCACCGCGACCACCACGAAGAGCACGGTGGCGCGGCCGGTGAACCGCGACCGCGACCGCGCTGGCCGCTTGGTCGTCGCCGCGCCCGGGCGCCGAGCCCCACGGGAGGCCGCCGGTCGGCGGCTCCTCGCGGTCCCTGACTCCGGGCGGGGCGACGATCAGCCATCGTCAGGCCCGGCTGAAGCGGCGCACGAAAAACGCGAAAGCGTTTCACGATA
>NZ_JAKGRW010000008.1 GCF_021555175.1 Nocardioides alcanivorans
GCGGTGATCCGCAGACCCCCACTCGGCAGCGCGCTGGGTTCGCTCAGTTCAGGATGCGGATGGCTCATCGATCTCCTTTGATCGGATGGGGCCCCTCACAGGAGGCCGGACGCCGAGAGCCCGGCCCGGAGGGCCACGACCTCGTCGTCGTCGAGCGGGACGAGCGGGCTTCGCACGAACCGGTTGTCGATCACTCCCAGCAACTGCAGGGTTGCCTTGGCGGTCGTGGCTCCGTAGTTGGGGACGCCCATGATGGCGTCGATCGCGGGGAGCATCCGCGAGAAGATCTGTCGGGCCCCGGCCGCATCACCCGCGAACCAGGCGTCGTGCATGGCTCGCAGTTGGTCGCCAGCGGCATGGCCGGCGACGGAGACGAAGCCGACGGCACCATGCGCGAGCCAGCCGAGGTTGTTGCCGTCGTCACCGGAATAGACGGCCAGCCCGAGCTCCTCGGAGATCCTCAGGCCACGGACGAAGTCACCGACGGCGTCCTTGACCGCGACGACCTGGTCCCATTGCGCTGCGACCCGGTAGGTGTCGAAGGCGATGGTCGTGCCAGTGCGGCTGGGCACGTCGTAGAGCATCACCGGCAGGTCGCTGGCGGCGACGACCTGCTCGAAGTGGTGCAGCAGGCCCTTCTGCGAGGGCTTGTTGTAGTAGGGCGTCACCAGGAGTACGCCGTCGGCGCCGCGCTCCTGGGCCTGCTTGGCCAACTCGACAGAGTGCACGGTCGTGTTGGTGCCCACGCCGGCGACGAGTTTGGTGTCGGGACCGACAGCCTTGCGCACGGCGGCGAGGATCTCGCCGTCCTCCTCGATGCTGGTGGTGGGCGACTCACCGGTGGTTCCGGAGACGACCAGTCCGTCGTGCCCGTGGGCCACGAGGTGCTGGGCAATGCGGGCAGTGCCCACGAAGTCGACGGAACCGTCGTCGTTGAACGCGGTGGCCATCGCGGTCAGCACGGTGCCGAGCGGGGCCTGCGGAGCAGCGGAGGTCATGGCATGAGGTTATCCCTCTCCGCCGGGCCCGATGCGGATGGGCTCGCCCAGCTCGGTCTGCGAGGACGCGGCCACCACGCGGGGGCAGCCCTCGACAGAGCTTGCCTGCCCCAACTAGCCTGACCGCCGTCCACTGGGAGGTGTGATGGCCGACACATGCGGCGACGTGACGCACCGAGCCTACGAGCTCGCGCTCGGGGCCGGACTCGGCTTCTGGGAGCGCAGCACCCAGGTGCGCACGAGCCTCGGCTCGGAGCAGGCCCGAAGCGGCCTCCTCGCCACCCTCGGCGGAGCTCGTCGACGCAAGGCCGCACACCTGATGCTGCACACGTTCGACGGCGGGCTCGTGGTCGAACGTCTCCGCGGTGGCGTGCGTGGCGCCCCTTACGGGGCCGTGACCGCCGTCCTCCTCGACATCGACTCACCTCGAGGAGACGCGTCCATCGGTCTCAGACTCACGTTCGATGACGGCAACCAGCTGGTGGTGGTGGAGCAGCCGCAGGGCGACGCCCAGCCACTGGTCGAGGTGGCCGGGCGCTGCCGGACGTCGTCGCGTTCGCGCGTGTCGCGGCAGGAGGCCGCAGCAGCCCTGCGCGACCCGGGCTGGATCTGACCCGCCACGGTCATGCCGTTCAGACGTGCGGCATGACCTCGTCGGCGATGAGCTGCAGCTGGTCGAGGTCCTCGAGATCGAGCACCTGCAGGTAGATGCGCTCGGCACCAACCTCGCCGTACTGCTTGATCTTGGCGATCACCTCGTCCGGCGTGCCAGCGAGCCCGTTCTCACGCAGTTCGTCGGACTCACGCCCGATCCGGCCGGCCCGACGGGCGATCTCGGCCTCGTCCCTTCCTACGCAGACGACCAACGCGTTGGACCACGTGAGGTCATCGGGGTTGCGGCCCACGGCGTCGCACGCCGCGCGCACCCGGGCGAACTGGTCACGTGTGGTCTCGAGCGAGACGAACGGCAGGTTGAACTCGTCGGCATGGCGGGCAGCGAGGGCCGGCGTACGGCGCTTGCCGAGTCCTCCGATGAGCACCGGCGGGTGCGGGTCCTGGGTGGGCTTGGGAAGCGCGAGCGAGTCCGTGAGCTGGTAGTGCTCACCCGCGAAGTCGTAGCGCTCCCCCAACGGCGTCGTCCAGAGCCCGGTGATGACCGCCAACTGCTCCTCGAAGCGGTCGAAACGGTCCGCGGTGGCCGGAAACGGGATGCCGTACTGCGTGTGCTCGGCCTCGAACCAGCCAGCACCGATGCCGAGCTCGATGCGGCCCCCGCTCATCTGATCGACGTTGGCGACCTGGATGGCCAGCACGCCGGGATGCCGGAAGGTGGCAGACGTCATCATCGTGCCGAGGCGGATCGTGCTGGTGTCGCGGGCCAGGCCAGCCAGGGTGGTCCATGCGTCCGAGGGACCGGGCAGGCCCTCGGTGCCCATCCCCAGATAGTGGTCGGAGCGGAAGAAGGCCCCGAAACCGAGGTCTTCGGCGGCGAGGGCGACGCGGAGGAGGTCGTCGTAGGTCGCCCCCTGTTGGGGCTCGGTGAAGATGCGCAGTTCCATGGGGCCCACCCTGCCACTGGCTGGCAAGACGATGAAGGTCAGGAACCTTGGGTCCGACGTACGAGCTCGACGGCCTCCGCGTCGCTCACGCCGAGTTCCCGCATGCGCGACACGAAGCCGGCCGCCGCCTCGCGGACGGCTCTCTCCCGTCCGGGGCCCAGCACGACGGTCCCGGCCCGACCACGAGTCGCGACGACCCCGGTGGATTCCAGTTCCTTGTAGGCGCGCGCGACGGTGTTGGCGGCAAGGCCGAGCTCAGTGGCCAGGGTACGGACCGGTGGCAGCTTGTCGCCCGGCGCCAGGACACCGGCATCCACCGCGGCGACGATCTGCAACTTCACCTGCTCGTACGGCGCCTCTGCGGCATGGACGTCGATGACGATCTTCACCGTCGGGCCCACCAGACCCAGTCGAGCGGCGGGTCGAGATCCCTGCGGGACTCGCGCCTCGTCTCGACCCATTCGGCCTCGTCGAAGGCCGGGTAGAAGGCATCGCCCTCCACCTCGATGTGCATCTCGGTGAGCACTTGGTGGGTGGCGCGTGGCAGCGCGAGGGCATAGATCTGCGCGCCGCCGGCCACGAACACCTCGGATCCCTCGGCCAGGGCCAGGGCTTCGTCGAGTGAGTGCGCGACGTCGACACCGTCAGCGGCCCAGTCCGGGTTGCGGGTGATCACGATGGTCCGCCGGCCGGGCAACGGACGGCCGATGGACTCGTGGGTGAGCCGCCCCATGACGAGGGTGTGTCCGAGGGTCGTTGCCTTGAAGTGCGCGAAGTCCTCGCGACTGTGCCACGGGATGTCGGGCCCGTTGCCGATCACCCGGCCCCGGGCGTGGGCAGCGATCAAGGTGAGCGTCATACCGCGATCGGCGCCTTGATGCCGGGGTGCGGGTCGTAGTCGCGCACCTCGATGTGTGGCAGGTCGAAGGCATCGATCTCGGTCACCGACGGGTCGAGCCAGAGGGTGGGCAACGGGCGCGGGTCTCGGGTGAGCTGGAGCTGCGCCTGCTCGAGGTGGTTGCTGTAGAGGTGGGCGTCGCCCATCGTGTGCACGAAGTCGCCGACCGCCAGGCCGGTCACCTGGGCGACCATGTGGGTCAGGAGAGCATAGGAAGCGATGTTGAACGGCACCCCCAGGAACACGTCGGCACTGCGCTGGTAGAGCTGGCAGCTGAGCTCGGCCGGGCCGTCCTCGACGGGGCGCACGTAGAACTGGAACATCGTGTGGCACGGCGGCAGCGCCATGTCGTCGACGTCGGCCACGTTCCACGCCGACACGATGTGGCGGCGCGAGTCGGGGTTGGTGCGGATGCCGTCGACGAGGCCCTTGATCTGGTCGATGCTCCGGCCGTCGGGCGTGGGCCAGGAACGCCACTGGTAGCCGTAGACCGGGCCGAGATCGCCGTCCTCGTCTGCCCACTCGTCCCAGATCGAGACACCACGCTCCTGCAGCCAACGCACGTTGGTGTCGCCGCGCAGGAACCACAGCAGCTCCGCGAAGACCGAGCGGGTGTGGATCTTCTTCGTGGTGACCAGGGGGAAACCCTTGCGCAGGTCGAAGCGCATCTGGTGGCCGAAGACACTGCGGGTCCCGGTGCCGGTGCGGTCACCCTTGTCGACACCCTCATCGAGGATCTGCTGGACCAGGTCGAGGTACTGCTGCATCTCTCCCGTGCTCCGTCAGGCGCTCAGGGACATCGGGCCGTAGACCTCGCGGTCGGCCTCGAGCAGCGTCACCTGGTCGACCCCCGCGTCGGCGAGGTCGGGGAAGAACTCACCCAACCACGACTCGGCGTCCGACTGGCTCGGGAAGGCCTGATCGGCGAG
>NZ_JAKGRW010000009.1 GCF_021555175.1 Nocardioides alcanivorans
ACTGGTCGGTCTCGGGCTGTTGTTCAGTCGACGCTGAGCCGTACGTCAGACGGCACGCGGCAGAGCGCCCGGGCACTGCGAGGGTGCACGTGAACCGTCGCGGTGAGCGCTCGTCCGTGCCAGTTGCTGCGAGGGTTCACACGTGAACCCTCGCGGTCATTCGAGCCATCGGTGCCGTCGGTCAGGTCGAGATCCCAGCGCGTTAGAGCTCCGGCGCGGTAGCCGGCGTACGTCGCCCGCAGCTCCGGCGCCGGCCAGGTGGCGGGCGAGGAGCTCGGCCAGGGAGGTGCGGGTCGGTGCCCAGGTGGCGCACGGTCGCGGCGGCGACGGTGATCCGCCGGGCGGGGTCGGAGGCGTCGGCGAAGAGCTGGGCGAGCAGCCGGCCGCGCCGGGTCCACGCGATCCAGCTCCCACAGCCGTGCGGCCAGCTCGCCGGGGTCCGTGTCGGGGCGGGCGTGCAGCATGACGGTGTCGGCGACCGTGGCGTCCGACCAGGCCGGTGGCTCGAGGTTGTCGGGCCGTAGCCACACGCCCTCGCGGAGCTCGGCGTGGCGGGCGTCGAGGAGCTCCCGGCGCAAGTCGACTCGACGCGCGGCGTCGCGGCCCGTCGCGGTCACCACCGCCTGGTGCCAGCTGCCGTCCCAGTCCCGGGTGTCCGGAGCGAGGGCCTCGTCCTGCCTGGCCTGGCGAGCGAGCAGCCGGTCGCTGAGGCGATAGCTGGCATCGCTGGTGACGAGGTCGCCTGCCTGCACCATCCGGCTCAGTGCGACCCGCAGCGTCGCGCCGCTGACCCCGTGCTGCTCGGCGACCGGAACGAGGCTCCTGACCGGGATCTCCGCCGGGTGGGTGCCCAGCAGCAGGCTCAGCACGAGGGATCGTGCGCTGAGTGGGCGGAGGTCGTTGAGCACGGGTGAACTCTAGATGTTCGCGTTATTACAGACCTTCCATCATTTGATTCTACGGCGTAATGTGGGTGCCATGGACGTCACGCTGCCTGCCCCGCACGAGGTCACCAACCAGCCGCCGCCGCACGCGCCCTACGACGCCGCGGCCGATCCGGCCCTGATCGAGGGGCTCCACCGTGAGGGGGCTGGCTGGGCCGAGGCCGACGTACGCCGGGTGGGCCTGCTGGCAGGCAGTGTCGAGGCGCAGCAGTGGGCCGAGGACGCCCACCACTTCGAGCCGGAGCTGCGCACTGTCGACCGCTATGGTCACCGCATCGACGAGGTCGAGTTCCACCCGTCGTGGCACCACCTGATGCGCACCTCGGTCGCCGAGGGGCTGGCCGGCGCGGCCTGGAGTGATCCGCGGCCCGGCGCCCACGTGGCCCGTACCGCGACCTCGTTGGCGTGGCAGCACACCGAGGCCGGCCACGGCTGTCCGATCACGATGACCTACGCGGTGGTGCCAGCACTGCGGCACAACCCGGAGCTGGCGGCGACCTACGAGCCGCTGCTCAGCTCGCGCGTCTACGACCCCGGTCTGCGGGTGCCCACCACCAAGCGCGGGCTCATCGCGGGCATGGGCATGACCGAGCGACAGGGTGGCTCGGACGTGCGCACCAACTCGACGGTTGCCGCGCCCACGGCGGAGTCGGGAGTGTTCACGCTGACCGGACACAAGTGGTTCACCTCGGCGCCGATGAGCGACCTGTTCCTGGTGCTCGCCCAAGCACCGGGTGGGCTCTCCTGCTTCATGGTGCCGCGGGTGCTGCCCGACGGCACCCGCAACACCTTCCGCATCGTGCGGCTCAAGGACAAGCTCGGCAACCGCTCCAACGCCTCCTCGGAGCCGGAGTTCGACGGCACCGTTGCCTGGTTGGTCGGCCCCGAGGGGCGAGGGGTGAAGACGATCATCGACATGGTCACCTGCACCCGGCTCGACTGCGTGTCGGGATCGGCCGGAATGATGCGCAAGGCGCTCGTCGAGGCGGTGCACCACGTACGTCACCGGGCGGCCTTCGGGCGGCGGCTCGTCGACCAGCCGCTGATGCGCAACGTCGTCGCCGACCTGGCCATCGAGTCCGAGGCCGCCACCACCTTGGCGCTGCGGCTGGCCGGAGCCGCCGACCGGGCGGTGCGCGGCGACGAGCAGGAGCAGTCCTTCCGCCGCCTGGCCACGGCCATCGGCAAGTTCTGGGTCACCAAGCGCGGTCCCGGTTTCACTGCCGAGGCGTTGGAGTGCCTGGGCGGCAACGGCTACGTCGAGGAGTCAGGCATGCCGCGCCTCTACCGTGAGGCGCCGCTCAACTCCGTCTGGGAGGGGTCGGGCAACGTCAACGCGCTGGACGTGCTGCGGGCACTGGGGCGCGAACCCGCCTCCGTGGAGGCGCTGATGGCCGAGTTCGCCCTCTCCGCGGGCGCCGACCCCCGGCTGGACGCCGCCGTCCAGCGCATCGGTGCGGAGCTCGCCGACCCGGCGGAGTTGGAGATGCGGGCCCGCCGCCTCGTCGAGCTCATGGCCGTCGCGTTGCAGGGATCGCTGCTGGTGCGCCACGCACCGACTGCTGTCGCCGATGCCTTCTGCGCCACCCGTCTCGGCGGCGACTGGGGTCACTCCTACGGCACCCTTCCCGCCGGCACGGATCTCACCGCGATCCTCGACCGCTCCGGCCCGATCTCCAGGTGAATCCGGAGACAGCGGCGACTTGGTGTCGCCAGGTGGCAGCAAGCCGCCGCCACCAGTCGGCAACCGGTGTCAGGCAAGGAGCATGAGCACGGCGGCGAGGGCGAGGCCGATGGCGCCGAGGAAGCAGACGAGCGCGGCGACCAAGGTGGTGGCGGACCGCTGCACGGGCGCGCCGGAGGCAACGGGCGGCGTACCGGACCACGGCTGGGGGCGGGTGCCGAACTGGGTGATCCCGCTGCCGCCCGACCCGGCACCCGAGCCGGAGCCGCTGGGGACGGCCGGAGGTGCGACGTCGTTGAGCTGGTCGAAGACCTCCGGGGGTTCGCGGTCCTGGCGCCACGGGGTGCCGGTGGGGACCCCGATCTGACGCAGGGCCTGCAGCGCGGCGACGGCCGACTCGGGACGAGCGTGGGCCTCGTCGGCGCTCAGCCAGGCGAGCCAGTCGTGGAGGGGCCGGCCGGGATGCCCTTCTGGTGGCGGGGGCCGAGGCCGGTGATCATCTGGATGCCGACGACGCCGACGGCATAGAGGTCCTGCTGTGGGCTGGGCGGTGCGCCGAGGCGCTGCTCGGGGGCCATGTAGCCGTCGGTGCCGATGGCACCCGGGTGCATGGTGAGACGTACGTCGTCCATCAGCGCCGCGACGCCGAAGTCGCCCACCCGCACGTGTGGACGACCGGTGCCGGTGGCCTCGAGGAGCAGGTTGGCGGGCTTGATGTCGCGGTGGACGACACCGGCCTCGTGGATCGCGGCGAGGGCCTGGAGGGTCTGGTCGAGTACGACGGTCGCATAGCTGATCGGCAGCGCGCCGTGGTCGCCGAGGAGGGTGTGCACCGACCCACCGCGGACCAGGTCCATGGTGAAGACGACGAGATGGTCCTCGGCGGCCCAGCCGCTGGGCGCGACCACGTGCGGGTGCTGGATGCGCAGCGACTGCTCACGCACGAAGCGCAGCAGCATGCCGCTGTCGGTGTGGGTCAGCAGCTTGGCGGCGACGAACGCCTGGTTGCGCAGGTCCCAGGCGCGCCACACCGATCCCATGCCTCCGGCGCCGATCTGGTCGACCAGGACGTAGCGTCCGGCCAGCGGTGCCCCCACGTGTGCGCTCATGACGCGTTCACCCTACCCAGCGGCACCGGTGCCAACCCGCTTTCTCGATTCACGACGTACGCCGGGGCGCTGTTAGTCTGTGGTGTCCTTCGGCTCTGCCCACCCAGATGGTGGCGCATCCGGGACGAACGCAATGCCCTCCTGCCACGGAGAGACCGTGGCCGCCGAGTCCAAAGGAGGTGGAGACCGCTATGCGTGCATACGAAGTGATGGTCATCCTCAGCCCCGAGATTGACGAGCGTGTTGTCGAGGCCAGCCTCGAGAAGTACCTCGCCGTGATCACCAACGACAAGGGTGTCGTGGACAACGTCGACGTCTGGGGACGTCGCCGCCTGGCCTACGAGATCAACAAGATCGCCGAAGGCACCTACGTCGTGATCAACCTGAAGGCCGAGCCGGCCACGGTCAAGGAGTTCGACCGCCAGCTCTCCCTCAACGAGTCGATCCTGCGCACCAAGGTGCTGCGGGCCGCGGCCTGAGCATCTGACCCGGTCCGGCTGCCGTCGGACCACCGGGTGGGCTGAGCGCTCACCCACCATTCTGATTTCCTGTGCCTGTGCAGAACCTCTGGCTCCTGTCGGGGGATGACGGCACGATGGGCACAGACATCAGACGGATCAGCTAGGAGTCCTGACATGGCAGGCGAGACAGTCATCACCGTGGTCGGCAACATCACTGCCGACCCGGAGCTGCGCTTCACCCCTTCGGGTGCAGCGGTTGCGAACTTCACCATCGCGTCCACCCCCGCACGTTCGATCGTCAGACGAACGAGTGGAAGGACGGCGAGGCGCTGTTCCTGCGCTGCTCGATCTGGCGTCAGGCTGCCGAGAACGTGGCGGAGTCCCTGCAGCGCGGCATGCGTGTCGTCGCTCAGGGACGCCTCACCGCGCGCTCCTACGAGACCCGCGAGGGTGAGAAGCGCACGGTGATGGAGCTCGAGGTCGACGAGATCGGCCCGAGCCTCAAGTTCGCGACCGCCAAGGTCACCCGCGCCGCTCGCGGCGGCGGTCAGGGTGGCGGCGGCTTCTCGGGCGGCGGCGGTGGAGGCAACTCCTTCGGCGGCGCCCAGGGTGGCGGCGGTTTCGGTGGCGGTCAGGCTGCTGCTCCGGCCAACGACCCGTGGGCCACTCCGGCTCCGCAGGGCGGCGGCCAAGGTGGCGCTCCGGCCAACGACCCGTGGGGTGCCCCCGGTGTCGGTGGCTCCGAAGAACCTCCGTTCTGATCCGATCTCCCTACCCCTAGCCAACACCCATTCCGGCGCATGCCGGGCTTCAGAAAGGAAGCACCACAATGGCCAAGGCAGTGATTCGCAAGCCCAAGAAGAAGGTTTGCCAGTTCTGCAAGGAGAAGGCGACCGGTGTCGACTACAAGGACACCACGCTGCTCCGCAAGTTCATCTCCGACCGCGGCAAGATTCGTGCGCGTCGCGTGACCGGCAACTGCGTCCAGCACCAGCGCGACGTGGCCATTGCGGTCAAGAACGCCCGCGAGGTGGCGCTGCTGCCCTACACCTCCGCCGGTCGCTGAGCGGGAAGAAGGAGATCAGACGATGAAGCTCATCCTGACCCAGGAAGTTGACGGCCTCGGCGCCGCTGGCGACGTGGTCGAGGTCAAGGACGGCTACGGCCGCAACTACCTCATCCCCCGTGGCGACGCGATCCGTTGGACCCGTGGTGGCGAGAAGACCATCGAGTCCATCAAGGCCGCCCGTTCCTCCCGCGCCCTGCGCGACCACGACCACGCGGTCGAGGTCAAGGGCAAGCTCGAGGGCAAGCCGGTCAAGCTGGCTGTCCGCTCCGGTGAAGGCGGCCGTCTCTTCGGTCGCGTGACCGTGGCCGACATCGCCGCCGCTCTGACGGAGGCCTCCGGCGAGCAGGTCGACAAGCGGACCATCGTGGTCGGCAACCCGATCAAGGCGCTCGGCGCCCACGAGGTCTCGGTCAAGCTCCACGACGAGGTGTCCGCCAAGGTGGCCCTCAACGTGGTCGGCGCCTGACCGCACCCCGATCCACCACCTCACCCTCGGCCCTCACGGGCCGGGGGTGAGGTGCATTTCGGGGAGTTTCGTGGTGGCCACCGGGTCGCGCCAGTTGGTCGACGCGACGAGCCGGGCGCGCGGTTTGATACGTACCAATCGATGCAGATCGAGCTGCTGAGGCGAATCAGGGATCTTTTGCTTCTTATGGTCCGGACCTTGACGAGACGGGCGTCACACCTCTATAAACAAACCTGATGTTAGGTTTGTATTCAGAGGAGAGGTCATGCGGGTAGCGAAGAAGCACCGGGGTCATCTGGTGGCCGGGGCAGCATTGACCGTTGTCGGCGCGCTGCTGACGGCGTGCGGAGCAGCCGACGATGCAGCGGGTTCCGAAGGCGTTGTCCGGGTGGCAACGGTGGTCGACGTCCAGAGTTTCGACCCTGGTCTGAACCCCGGACAGGGACAGCGCGTGTTCTTGGACCCGGTGTACGACACCCTCCTCACCGTGGGCGAGGACGGCGGCATCGAGCCGGGCCTGGCCAGCGACTGGACGCTGGACAAGACCGAGTTGAGGATGACCATCGATTCCGGCCGACGCTTCAGCGACGGCACGGACCTCGACGCTGCGGCGGTCGTCACGGCCCTGGAGCACAACCAGCAGGCAGGCGGCCCGGCTGCCGCCGCCCTGGCCAACGTGAAGTCCGTTGACGTGGAGGGCGACAGCGAGGTCGTGCTGTCCCTGAATGCGCCGTCGCCGGCGCTTCCGCTGACTCTCACCGACGTGGCCGGCATGGTTGCCTCGCCGGCCGCGACCTCGGGCGGTGAGATCGCGACCACGCCAGTCGGCACCGGGCCCTATGTGCTCGACCAGAAGGCCACCAAGGCCGGGGTGGTCTACGTCTACACGCCGAACCAGGAGTTCGAGGACACCGCGGTCCAGTCGCTCAAGCGCATCGAGATCGAGGTGCTCACCGACGCGGCTGCCCGCTCCAACGCACTGATCAGCGGTCAGGTCGACCTCGCCCAGGTGGACCGTACCCAGGTGGCCACGGTCGAGAAGTCCGATCTGGAGTCGGCGGTCTCCGAGGGGAACCACTGGCTGTTGCACTTCGTCGCTCGTGACTCCGGATCCGCGCTCGCCAACGAGAAGATTCGGCAGGCGGTCGGCTATGCGATCAACCGCCAAGCGTTGGTCGACACCGTCCTCATGGGCCAGGCGACCCCGATGACGCAGGTCTTCTCCGAAGGTTCGCCCTTCCACGTCGACGGACTCGAATCCGGCTACGCGTTCGATCCCGAGAAGGCCCGTCAGCTGGTGCGCGAGTCGGGCGTCGCCAATCCCCGGTTCACCATTCCGACCTTCGGGACCTTCACGTCGGCCGCCGAGGCGATCCAGGCGGACCTCAAGGACGTCGGAATCACGGTCGACATCAAGCTCATCCAGCCGGGCACGCTGGACCAGGAGAACCGCTCGAAGAACTTCGACGCGATGCTCACGCCGATCAAGGAGATCCATCCCGAGCAGTTGTACGGCGTGCGGGTGGCAGAGAACGGCCCGATGAACCCCTACCAGGTCGCCTCTCCCGAGATCAGCGCCCTCCACCAGCAGGCCCTGGACGCCGAGGACGAGGCCGAGCAGGACGAGATCTACAGGTCGATGCTGACCGAGATCAGCGACGAGGCGATCTGGCAGAACCTTTACACCGACCACTCGACCATCGCGTGGAACTCGACCCTCAGCGGCGTGAAGCCTGCGCCCGGTTGGCCGATGGGTCCCTCGCTGCGCGGCGTGACCAAGGACTGATCCATGCTCAAGCTCATCGGTGGTCGACTGCTGGCCTTGGTGCCGTTGCTCTTCCTCGTCTCCCTGATCAGTGTCTTCCTGATCCAGCTGGTGCCCGGGGATCCGGCCGAGACGATCGCCGGTTCGTCGGCCACCGATGCGCAGATCGCTCAGGTCCGCAGCCAGCTCGGGCTGGACGTCTCCGCTCCCCTGCAGTACTGGAACTGGATCACCCACGCGGTGCAGGGTGACTTCGGCCGCTCGCTGCTTGACGGCAGCGAGGTCCTCCCGGTGGTGACCCAGCGGTTCGGAGTCACCTTCACCCTCGCCGTCGCGGGCATCCTCGTCGGCGTCCTGATCGGCGTGCCGGCCGGATCGTTCGCCGCGCTCCGGCCGGGCAGCCTCGTCGACCGCGGGATCATGATCCTGGCCACCGCGGGACTCGCGATGCCTGCCTTCTGGCTGGCGCTCCTGCTGGTCGCCTTCTTCGGCATGCGCCTGGGCTGGTTCCCGGCCACGGGCTACAGCCCGCCGGAGCTCGGCATCGGCCCCTGGCTCTCCTCTCTCGTGCTGCCCGCCCTGGCCCTCGGTGCCGTCGTGGCGGCCATGCTCGCCCGCCATGCCCGCTCCTCCATGATCGAGACCCTGCAGAAGCCCTACATCCGCACCGCGCGGGCCATGGGTCTACGCAGGTCGAGTGTCATCGGCAAGCACGCCCTCAAGAACTCCTGCGGACCGGTGCTCACGACGATGGGCTTTCACTTCGCACATCTGCTGGGTGGCGCCGTCGTGGTGGAACAGGTCTTCGGCATCCATGGGCTCGGCGGGCTGGCCCTGGAAGCCGTCAACACCCGCGACATGCCGGTGATCCAGTGCGTGGTGGTGGTGACCGGATTGGCGGTGGCGGCCGCGCAACTGCTCGTCGACCTGGGCTACGGCCTGGTGAACCCGAAGGTGAGGCCCCAGTGACCAGCAACCCTGTTTCAGTGACTCCGGCGGCTCCCACGGTGGCGACGCCCGGACGTTTCGCCGGTGTGCTTCGTGGCATCGTGCGCGACCCACTGGCCGTCCTCGGACTGCTCTTCCTGCTCGCCGTGGCTCTCGCCGCTCTCGCGCCCGGGCTGCTCTCGCCCCACGACCCCCTGGCCCGCAACCTGGACCACTCGCTCGAAGGCCCTTCTCGTGGCTTCTGGCTGGGGACCGATCTGCTGGGACGTGACACCTTCTCGCGCTTGGTGTACTCCAGCCGGAGCGCCGTGCTCGCCGGCTTGGAGGCCACCGGAATCGCACTTGTCATCGGCGTACCGGTCGGGTTGGCGGCAGGATTCTTCGGCGGCTGGTTCGACAAGGTGACGATGCGGATCGTGGACGCCGTCACGGCCCTTCCCGGCATGATCATCGCCATCGCGGTGATTGCCGCGATCGGCCCCGGCGTCGTCCAGGCGATGTTTGCACTCGGCCTGATCTTCTCCACCACGTTCGTGCGGGTCACCCGCGGTGAGGTGCTGGTGGTCCGTGAGCAGCAGTACGTCGAGGCGGCGCACGTCACCGGCGTGCCGTGGACGCGGATCCTCGGTCGACACGTGCTGCCCAACATCATGGGCCCGCTCGTCGTGCAGACCTCCCTGACCATGGCCGCAGCGTTGCTCGCCGAGGCCGCGCTCTCGTTCCTGGGCCTGAGCGCCCAACCACCGACCGCGACGTGGGGCGTGATGGTTGCCCAGGGTGGCACCCTCATCAGCCAGCAGCCTTTCCTGATCATTCCACCGGGCCTTGCGATCGGCCTCACGGTGCTGAGCCTCAACCTCGTCGGAGATGCGCTGCTCGGGGTGCTCCGTGGGGAGCCACGGCAGCTGGGGCGCCGGCTGCGGCAACTGGCCGGTCCCGGCGTCGGGACGACCGTCGCCGTGCCTCCCACGTCGTCCGCCCAGGTTGTCGAGAACGGCCCGCGCCGAGTCGGTGGGGCGGGCGGAGCCCAGGCGCCGCTCTTCGACGTGCGCGGGCTGGGTGTCTCCTACCTTGCGGACACCCGCACCGTGCAGATCATCGAGGACGTGTCGTTCTCGGTGCATGCGGGCGAGACCCTGGGGCTGGTTGGCGAGTCCGGCAGCGGCAAGACGATCACCGCGCTCGCCACGATGGGTCTGCTCCCGCACGGCATGGTCGCCACGAGCGGGTCGGTCCGGCTCGAGGGGCAGGAGCTCCTCGGCCTGCGCGAGCGTGACCTCAACGGGGTCCGGGGTGACCGGATCGCGATGGTCTTCCAGGAGCCCAGCAGTGCGCTCAACCCCGCCTTCACGATCGGCAACCAGATCACCGAGGCGCTCCGCACCCATCAGGAGGTCTCGCGCAAGGAGGCGCGGATCCGGGCGATCGACCTGCTGCAGCGGGTCGGTATCCGAGAGCCGCAGCACCGGATCGGCGACTACCCCCATGAGCTCTCCGGTGGCATGGCGCAGCGGGCCATGGTGGCGCTGGCAATCAGCTGCGACCCGGTGCTGTTGATCGCCGATGAGCCGACCACGGCGCTCGACGTGACCCTGAAGCGCCAGATCGGCGACCTGTTGCTCGACCTCCAGGACGAGTCCAAGATGGCGATGATCTTCGTGACCCACGAGCTCGGCATGATCGCCCAGCTCGCGGACCGGGTGGCGGTGATGTATGCCGGCGAGGTCGTCGAGGAGTGCTCGGTGGAGACGATGTTCGCCTCGCCGTCGCACCCCTACACCGCGGCGCTCATCGAGTCCGCGCGTCAGGACCGGCCGCGCGGTACGGCGCTCGAGGTGATCCCCGGGGGCGTGCCGGTGCCCGGAAGCTGGCCCGATGCCTGCCGGTTCGCGCCGCGGTGTGCGGCCGCCGTACCTGCGTGCACCACGGCCTCGGTGCCGCTGGTGGAGACGCCGGACGGGCGGGCACGGTGCATCCGGGTCGAGGAGTTGCTGCAGATCGAGTCGAGAGGGGGCCGCTGAGATGGCGGAGGAGTTGCTGCGGATCGAGGACGTCACGATCAGCTACCCCTCGCGGGGGTGGTTCACGCGGTCGGTGCCGGCGGTGGAGGGGGTCAGCCTCACCCTGGGTGCAGGTCAGACGCTGGGAGTGGTCGGTGAGTCCGGCTCCGGCAAGACGACGATCGCGCGCGCGGTGTTGCGCCTGCTCGGCTGTCAGTCCGGTCGCATCTGGTTCAAGGACCACGAGGTCACCGCCTTCAAGCGAGTGCCGAAGTGGTACCGCCGGGAGGTGCAGGCGATTTTCCAGGACCCGACCGCCTCGCTCAACCCAGCGTGGACGATCGAGGACATCATTGCCGAGCCGATCCGCGTTCACGAGTCGAACGACGCGTCGCTGATCCGGAGCCGGGTCTCCGAACTGCTCACCCAGGTGGGCCTGGAGCCCGAGATGGCCAGCCGTCGTCCGATCGCCTTCTCCGGAGGGCAGCGGCAGCGCATCGGCATCGCCCGTGCCCTGGCGAGTCGTCCCTCCCTGATCGTCTGCGACGAGCCGGTCAGCGCCCTCGACGTCTCCACGCAGAGCACCATCGTCAACCTGCTCAACGACGTCCAGCGTGAGACGGGTGTCGCCTACCTGTTCATCGGCCACGACCTCGCGCTGATGCGCCACGTGAGCGACCGGCTCGCGGTGGTCCATCACGGCCGCCTCGTCGAGGAGGGGCCGGCCGAGCAGGTCTACTCGGCTCCGCAACAGGCCTACACCGCCGATCTCCTGGCGGCCACCCCGTCGCTCGATCCCCACACCCGCCGACGTGCCCTGGCCGGACCGGCTGAGAGGAAGACATGCTGAACTGGAACCAACTCCTGGCCTGGCGGGCCGAGGTCGACCCGGATGCTCCCGCCCTGGTCGATGACCTCGGTACGTCGCTGACCTACGCCGAGCTGGCCGCTCGGATCGACGGACTCGCCGGCGCTTGGGCGGAGCGCGGGATCGGAGCCGGCGACGTGGTGGCGATCCTCGCCCACAACAGTGCCGACTGGATGGCCCATCTCTTCGCACTGACCGACCTCGGTGCGGTACCGGCCGCGATCAACCATCGGGTGGCGCCCCAGGAGCTCGCGGGCCTGGTCGACCTCGCCGGCCCGCGCGGCATCCTGGTCGATGAGCCAGGTACTGCTCTGCTCGCCGCTGCCGGAGTCGAGCTCCCGGTGACGGTGACCACTGAGGAGGCCGCGCAGCCCACCTTCGCCCGTCCGCGCCCTCACTCCACCCACGTGCGGGTCTCTCCGCAGGATCCGGCGGTGCTGCTGCACACGAGCGGCACCACCGGCAATCTGCCGAAGTTCGTCCCGGTCTCCCATCAGCGCCTGATGAGTTCTGCGATGTATCTGAAGCTGACCGTTCCCGAGGCCCAGCCCGGCTCGCGGCACCTGCGCGCGATGCCGCTCTTCCACCTTGCCGGACTTGCCAACGTCACCTATCCGCTCTTCATCGGCGGCACGGCCCACGTGCATTCCTCCTTCCGCCCCGCGGCCTTCCTCGACGCGTTGGTCGAGCACCGCATCCAGTTCACCAACCTGGTGCCGACGGCGATCGCGATGCTCATCGACGAGGTGCGCTCCCGGGAGTCCGCGCCGGACCTTTCTGCCCTTGTCGAGATCGGTTACGGCGCCTCACCGATCTCGCCGGCCCTGCTGCGTGAGGCGATCGAGATCCTCGGCTGCCGTTTCCGGCAGAACTACGGGTGCACCGAGACCGGCGGTTTCCCGGTCTCCACGCTCGACCCCGCCGATCACACGCCGGACTCGCCACGACTGCACACCGCGGGCAAGCCGGCCCTGGGCTGGCACTTGCGCATCGTCGACGCGCAGTTGCGAGACGTACCGGTTGGGACCCCGGGCGAGATCCTGGTGCGAGGCAGCCTCCCGTTCGACGGCTACTGGAACAACCCCGAGGCGACAGCCGAGGCACTGACCCCGACGGCTACTGGCGGATCGGAGACATCGGCGTGCTCGACGAGGACGGCTACCTCAGCCTGGTGGACCGGGCCAAGGACATGGTGATCTCCGGCGGGGAGAACGTCTACCCGGCCGAGATCGAGCGGGTGCTCGGCGAGCATCCGGCGGTCGCGGAGATCGCGGTGATCGGGATCCCCGACGACCGGTGGGGCGAGACCCTGCACGCGGTCGTCGTCACCCGGGCGGAGCAGACGTTCGACGAGGAGGAGTTGTTGGCATGGTCGAGGGATCGGTTGGCGGGCTTCAAGTGCCCGCGGTCGGTCGAACTGGTGACCGAGTTGCCGCGCAACGCGACCGGCAAGGTGCTGAAGCGGGTGCTGCGCGAGCGGCACTGGCAGGGCCGGGAGAGGGCGGTCTCATGAGCGAGCACGGCCGGCGCCCCAACATCGTGCTGATCACCGGAGACCAGCTGCGAGCCGACCACCTCGGTTTCGGCGGCAACACGGTGGTGCGTACGCCGCATCTCGACGCGATCGCCGAGCGCGGCACCGTCTTCGACCGCGGCTACGTCGCGAACCCCGTATGCATGCCCAATCGCTCGAGCCTGCTCACCGCACGGGTGCCCTCCTCGCACGGCACCCGCTTCAACGGCATCCCGCTCGACCATGACGCGGACACGTTCGTACGTCGGCTCCGTGATGCTGGGTACCGCACCGGTCTCGTCGGCAAGGCGCACCTGCAGAACATCGGCCACCACCCGAAGGTCGCCGCCGGCCACCGCCGTGAGGTGTTCGGCTCCGCGGCGGCCGGCGACGTACTCGATCGGCGTTGGCCCGCGGGCTGGGACCAGTACGAGAACCTGGAGCGGCATCGCGCCGGCTGGGTCGAGATGCCCGAGGACTTCTACGGCTTCGAGCACGTGGAGCTCGCCATCGACCACGCCGACTACTGCGGTGGTCACTACGAGCATTGGCTCCGCGACCGCGGCTTCGACCCGGCGCAGCGCGGTGAGAATGCCGCGCTCGAGGTCTCCTCGTCGTGGCGCCAGGTCTATCGGCCGGCGATGCCCGAGGAGCTGTATCCGACGGCCTGGGTGGGGAGCGCTCCGGCGACTTCATCCGTGAGGCGGCCGGCGAGCCGTTCTTCCTGCACATGTCGTTCCCGGATCCGCACCATCCCTTCACCCCGCCGGGCCGCTACTACGACATGTATGACCCCGCGGAGCTGGAGCTGCCGGAGACCTTCTGGGCCGACCACACCCGGTCGATGCCGCACCTGCGTCAGTGGAGCCGCAAGCGCGGCGAGCAGCCGAGCAAGATGATGCCGTTCGCTGCGACCGAGGAGCAGTTCCGCGAAGCGCTCGCCAAGCAGTACGGCGCGATCACCTTCATCGACGATGTCGTCGGTCGGATCGTCGCCGAGCTCGAGGAGCGCGGCGAACTGGAGAACACGGTCTTCGTCATCACCAGCGACCACGGCGACATGTTCGGCGATCAGGGCGTGATGCTGAAGATGGCGATGCACTACGAGGGTCCGATCCGGGTGCCCTACGTGCTCTCGGGCCCGGGCTGTGCCAGCGCCAGGAGTGACGCGTTCGCCTCGACGCTCGACATCGGGCCGACGCTCCTCGACCTGGCCGGCGCCGACCCGATGCCCGGCGTCCATGGGCGGAGCCAGGTCGCGGTGCTGACCGACGCCGAGGCGAGCGTCCGCGACGAGGTCTACATCGAGGAGGACGAGATGTTCGACGCGATCGGGGCGGGGGTGCCGCTGCGGATGCGCACCCTGGTCACCGACTCGGGACGGATCTCCGTCTACGAGGGAGCGAGCTCGGTGAGCTCTTCCTGCACGACACTGATCCCCGGGAGACCGACAACCGGTGGCAGGACCCGGACGCCGCCGCCGACAAGGGCGAGTTCCTGGTGCGGCTGGTGCAGGCGCAGATGGCGCACAGCGACATCTGCCGGGTCCCGAGTGCGATGGCCTGATCCATGACGCTCGAATCAGCAGCGACCGTCCGCTCCGCTCCTCGCTATGAGGCGGTCGCGCAGGAACTGATCCAACAGATCGAGGCCGCGGTCTATCCGGTCGGCAGCAAGATGCCGACGGAGATCGAGCTGGCCGAGACGTTCGGAGTCTCCCGGGCGACGGTCCGTTCTGCCCTCGACACACTCGCGGGCCTCGGCCTGGTCTCCCGTCGCCGGCGGATCGGCACCGTTGTCGAGGCGGTCCGTCCGCCCGTCGGCTACGCGCGCACCGTCACCACCATGAACGAGCTGGTGCAGTACTCCACCGAGACGGTGCGGCGCTTCCTGAGCAGCCGGGCGACGGTGGTCGACAGTGGCCTCGCCGTCCGGCTCGGCCTCACCGAGGGGACGCCGATGGTGCACGTCCAGATGTTGCGGCTGCTCAACGCCGGCCAGCGCCCCTTGTGCCACACCGACTTGTTCCTGGCACCCGATGTCGCGGAGCGGGTGGGTGATGCGGTGCAGCGGCCCGACGGACTGGTCAACGACATCATCGAGCAGCGCACCGGGGTGGTGACGGCCCGTGTGGACCAGCGACTCCGGGCGCGCGCCGTACCCGGCGAGCTGGCAGAACTGCTGGAGGCCGACGCCGGTTCCCCCGCTCTCGAGGTGTTGCGGACCTACATCGGCACTGCGGGAACTCGACACCTGACCACGGTCTCGCTCCACCCGGCGGACCGTTTCGAGTTCAACCTGACCATGGACCGCGCCCAAGGATGACGGTCCGGAGGCTCCCGCACGGGGCCGCCCCACACTTCACGGAGGTAATACGTGCGTATCGTCGAGATTCGTGAGATCGATGTCCCTCTCTCGGGCGCGATCTCGAACGCGGTGGTGGACTTCTCCCACCATCGGGTCTCCCTGGTCGCGGTGGTGACCGACGTCCGCCGTGCGGGTGTGCCGGTGGTGGGGGTGGCCTTCAACTCCATCGGGCGACACGCACAGGGCGGCATCCTTCGGGAGCGGATGATCCCACGGGTCCTGGCCGCCGACCCGGCGACGTTGCAGGCGCCCGAAGGGGGCTTGCTGGATCCGGCCCGGGTGCTCGCGTGCGCCATGCGTGACGAGAAGCCCGGGGGTCACGGCGACCGGGCGGCGGCGGCGAGCGCGCTCGAGCTGGCCTGCTGGGACGCCTTGGCCAAGCATGCCGATGAGCCGGCGTACGCCACCATCGCGCGGCACTTCGGCACCGTCGCCGCTGCCGCTGGTGTGCCGGTCTACGCCGCCGGTGGCTACTACCGCGACGGCGACGAGGTGACCGCGCTGCGTGCCGAGGTCCGGGAGTACCGCGATGCCGGCTATGAAGCGGTGAAGATCAAGATCGGCGGGCTTCCCCTGGAACGCGATCTGCGGCGGCTCGAAGCGGCCATCGACGTCGCCGGCGGCGGTTCCCGGGTGGCCGTCGACGCCAACGGTGCCTTCGATCGCGATCGCGCCCTCACCTATGCCCAGGCCCTGGAGCCCTACGGGCTGCGCTGGTACGAGGAGGCGGTCGACCCGCTCGACTTCGCGCTGACCGCAGAGCTGGCTGAAGCGTACGGCGGCCCGATCGCCACCGGCGAGAACCTCTTCTCCGTGCAGGACGTCACCAACCTGTTGCGCTTCGGCGGGCTGCGGCCCGACCGCGACCTGCTGCAGATGGATGCGGGGCTGAGCTACGGACTCACTGAGTACGCCGGCATGATCGCCGAGATGGAGCGGCGCGGATTCGCCCGCGCGGCAGCCCTGCCTCATGGCGGGCACATGCTCAACCTGCACATCGTCGCTGGCCTCGGCCTCGGCGGTTGCGAAGCCTATCCGGGCGTCTTCCAGCCGTTCGGTGGCTACACCGACGCCTGCCGGGTCGAGGGCGGTCTGATCGTCCCGTCCGACGAGCCAGGCTTCGGACTCGAGGCCAAGGGCGGTCTCGACCAGCACATCGCGAGGTTGGTGGCATGACCCTGGAGCGGACACGGATCGCCGTCGTCGGCTGCGGCGCGATGGGATCCGTCTACGCCGCGCGGCTGGCATCGGTCGGCCACGAGGTGCTGGTCGTCGATGCGTGGGCCGATCACGTGCGCGCGATCAACGAGCACGGCCTGGCCCTCTCCGGACCGGACGGGGACCGGGTGGTGCGGATCTCCGCCCACACCGAGGTGCCAGCGGCAGTGGTGGACCTGGTGGTGCTCGCGGTCAAGGCGGCGCACGTCGCCGACGCGGCGGCCTCCCTCGCCCCACTGCTCGGCCCCGGCACCCAGGTGCTCACGATCCAGAACGGACTGGGCTCCGCTGAGCTGGTCGCGGAGATCGTTGGGGCGGAGCGGTTGGTGGTGGGCATCGCCAGCGGCTTCGGCGCATCGTTGCGGAGTCCGGGCAGCGCCCACCACAACGCGATGCGCGCCCTGCGCTTCGGAGCACACGGCGGCGGGAGGCTCGAGCAGGTCGAGGAGATTGCCCAGGCCTGGCAACTGGCCGGCTTCGACGCCGAGGCGGTGCCGGAGATCCTGCCGATGCAGTGGGAGAAGCTGATCTGCAACGTGGCCTACAGCGCACCGTGCGCCCTCACTGGTCTGACCGTGAGCGAGGTGCGCGACGACGAGCATCTCGGCGCCGTGAGCCGGGCTGCGGCGACCGAGGCGTGGGAGGTCGCCCGCGCTGTCGGCGTCCGCCTGGAGGTCCAGGATCCGGTGGCGCTGGTGCGGGACTTCGCTGCTCGCATGCCTCTGGCCAAGCCGTCGGCGCTGCTCGACCTCGAGGCAGGTCGGGCGAGCGAGATCGATGTCATCAACGGGGCGGTCCCGCGTGAGGCCGCCAAGGCAGGACTGGCGGCGCCGGTCAACGCGACCCTGACCGCGCTGGTCCGGGCACGTGAAGTGCGCCCGACTGAGGAGGACTGAAGTGTTTCCTGGGACCCATGCCGAGAGCACGCCTGAGAAGACCGCGGTGGTGATGGCTGACGGTCGCACCCTGACCTACCGGGAGCTCGACGAGAGCTCCGCCCGACTGGCGCAGTACTGGTGGTCGGAAGGGATCCGGCCCGACGACCGGGTCGCGGTCCTGGCCGAGAACTGCGCCGAGTACTTCACGGTGGTGTGGGCGGCGCTACGCAGCGGCCTGCACCTCACCCCGGTGAACTGGCACTTCTCCAGCGTCGAGGTGGCCCATGTCATCGCCGACTCGGGTGCCCGATCAGTGGTGGTCTCCACTCGTTTCGCGCCGCTCCTGGCCGAGGCGTTGGCGGACGTCGATGGTTGCGCCGACCGACTTGTCTTCGGCGGGGACCACGCCGGCTTCGACCGCTACGAGCAGATCCTTGCGCGGATGCCGGCGGAGCGACTCGTCGACGAGCCGCGCGGCGACTTCATGATGTACACCTCCGGCACCACCGGTCACCCCAAGGGCGTGAAGCGCGACCTCTCCGGGCGGGACGTGCGCAACCCCCGCCAGCCCTACTTGGTGCCCCTGTTGGGACTGGACCAGCAGACGGTCACGATGACTCCGGCACCGCTGTACCACGCGGCGCCACTCTTCCTCTCGATCGCGACGCAGGTCGCCGGCGGAACGGTGGTCTGCCCGGACGCCTTCGACCCCGAGCAGTCACTGGTGCTCATCGAGAGGCACCGGGTCACCCACAGTCAGTGGGTGCCGACCCACTTCCACCGGCTGTTGGCGCTGCCGCAGGAGGTCCGGGAGCGGTACGACGTCTCCTCGCTCCGGGTCGCCTCGCACACGGCCGCGCCGTGTCCGCCGCACCTGAAGCGGGCGATGATCGACTGGTGGGGTCCGGTCCTGCACGAGTACTACGGCGGCTCCGAGGGCGTGGGCATGACCTACTGCACCTCCCCGGAGTGGCTGGCACATCCGGGCACCGTGGGGCGGCCGATCGTCGGGCAGGTGCACGTCTGCGACGACGACGGCCGCGAGCTCGACGCCGGCGAGATCGGCCTCATCTACTTCGAGCCGCCCGGCGCCGCACTGAACTACCACAACGACGACGCCAAGACCCGCAGTGTCTCCCATCCGGCGCACCCGTCCTGGAGCACGCTCGGGGACATCGGTCACGTCGACGAGGACGGCTATCTCTACCTCAGTGACCGGGCCACCTTCATGATCATCAGCGGCGGTGTGAACATCTATCCGCAGGAGACGGAGAACGCCCTGCTCGAGCACGCCTCCGTGCGAGACGCCGCTGTCTTCGGCGTCCCCCATGAAGAGATGGGCGAGGAGGTCGTCGCCCTCGTCGAGTTGGCCGACGACGCCAAGGGTTCCGCAGCGCTGGCGTCCGAGATGATCGAGTTCGTGCGTGCGCGAATCGCCCATTACAAGGCACCGCGCCGGGTGCAGTTCGTCACCGATCTGCCGCGCACGCCCACCGGCAAGCTGCTCAAGCGTGAGGTGCGGGAGTCCTACCTCGCCGGGGAGGGTTGAGCTCGAGAGCTGTCAGAGGTCGTCGGGGGCGGCGAGCCGACCGACCACGGCGGTGGCCGCGGCCACGGCGGGCGAGACCAGATGAGTGCGCGCGCCAGGACCTTGGCGCCCTTCGAAGTTGCGGTTGGTGGTCGAGGCCGAGCGATTGCCCGGACCGAGCGCGTCGGGGTTCATGGCCGTGCACATCGAACATCCGGAACTGCGCCAGCTGAAGCCGGCGGCCCGGAAGATGTCGGCCAGGCCGTCCTCCTCTGCCCGGTCGGCGACCAGCCGTGAGCCCGGCACCACCATCGCGTCGACCCCGTCAGCGATTCGGCGTCCCCGGAGTACGGCGGCTGCGGCTGCGAGATCCTCGAACCGCCCGTTCGTGCAGGAACCGATGAAGACCGTGTCGACCGCGATCTCGCGCATCGGCGTACCAGGGGCCAGGTCCATGTAGGCCAGGGCCTGCTCGACGCGGGCACGAGCGCTCGCGTCGGCGTACTGCCCGGGCTCGGGAACCCGGCCGTCGAGCGGCACCGATTGGGAGGGATCGGTTCCCCAGGTGACCCGCGGCGAGATGTCGGCGGCGTCGATCCGCACGGTACGGGCGAAGGTGGCGCCGTCATCGGTGCGCAGCGTGGTCCAGTGGGCGAGGGCCTGGTCCCACAACTCCCCTGAGGGCGCATGGGGACGCCCGGCCAGGTGGGCGAAGGTGGTCGCGTCGGGGGCGACCATCCCGGCTCGAGCGCCGCACTCGATGGTGAGGTTGCACAGCGTCATCCGCTGCTCCATCGTCATTGCCGCAACCGCATCGCCGCGGTACTCGATGACGTGGCCGGCACCACCGTTGGTGCCGACAGCAGCGATGACGTGGAGGCCCACGTCCTTGGACGTGACGCCGGACGGAAGAGCGCCCGAGATCTCCACCACCATCGACTCCGGCCGGCGCATCCACAGTGTCTGGGTGGCCAACACGTGCTCCACCTCGGAGGTGCCGATCCCGAAGGCCAGCGCCCCGAAGGCACCGTGGGTGGAGGTGTGGGAGTCGCCGCAGACCAGCGTGCTGCCCGGTTGGCTGAGGCCTTGCTCCGGGCCGATCACGTGCACGATGCCGTTGCCGCGGCTGCCCATGGGGTGATGCGGGACGCCGAAGTCGGCACAGTTGCGGCGGACCAGATCGATCTGCTGGCGGCTGAGTGGGTCGCTGATGGGTTCGTTGACGCCGAAGGTCGGGACGTTGTGGTCCTCGGTGGCCATGGTGAGATCAGGACGACGTACCCGCCGGCCGGAAGCGCGCAGACCCGCGAATGCCTGGGGTGAGGTCATCTCATGCAGCAGGTGCATGTCGATGTAGAGCAGGTCGGGGCCGCCGTCACCTGGGACGACGACGTGCTCGTCCCAGACCTTCTCGAAGAGTGTCCTCGATGAGTGCTCGGACGGCTGCGGCATTCTCAGGCGTCGACCGGTGGACGGCGGTCGGTGCCGGTGGCGGGCTGGTGCCGGACGTCCTCCGGGGTGAACTCGCGCAGCCAGGTGGCGAACTCCAGCAGGATGCCGTCCGGGTCCTGGAAGTAGAACGAACGCACGTAGACCCCTTCATGCATCTCGGTGGCCACCTGGGAGGGGCTGTCGTCGTGGTTGACGATCGGACCGACGCGGACGCCAGCCTCCTTGAGCTTGGCGCGGTACTCGCTGAACTTCTCGGCCGGTACGTCGAAGGCGACGTGGTTGAGGGAGCTCACCGCACTGATCCACTCGCCGAAGCCGGGCTTCTCCTCCGGGTGGGAGATGCCGGGGACTCCGTCGGGGGCATGCCGGAACCAGAAGAAGGCCAGCGAGTTGCCGTTGCCGGCGTCGAAGAAGAAGTGCTGCCCGATGTCGTCGGGGAGCTCCACGGTCTTGATCAGCGGCATGCCCAGCACGCCGCTGTAGAAGTCGACGGTCCGCTGCATGTCGGAGCAGACCAGCGCGACGTGGTTGAAGCCGCGGAGCTCGAACTGGGTGTTGGTCATGGTCAGATCCTTTCCTCAAATACGATCCTAACATCAGGTTTGTATTTGGCCAGTCCGGAACGTGGGTCGCTAAGGTGAGGCCACAAAGCAGGCAGGCGGAAAGTTCGCCGGGACGCCGGGGCGCCGGATTGGTCGTGGTGGCGGCCGGGTGGAACGGGGGAGAGGAAGTGGGACGCGGTGAGTGAAGAGGCCCGACCGACCAAGCGTGGACGGGAGACGCTCGAGGCCATCCATGCGGCGGCGCGCAAGCTGATCGCCGAGAAGGGGTTCTTGAAGACGACGCTGTCCGACATCGTCAAGGAGGCTGGCAAGTCGCCGGCGTCGTTCTACAACTACTACGACTCCAAGGAGGCGCTGCTCGAGCACTGGGCCCGCCAGTTCCAGGACGAGGCCCGGGAACGCCTTCTGATTGCGGAGGCGACGGCTCCGACGGACGCCAGGTCGCGGGTTCGGATCGCCACGCGCGCCCACTGGGAGACCTACCGCGAACGGCTGGCGGAGATGGTGGGCGTCTACCAGTTGGCGATGGTCAACGACGAGTTCGCAAAGGTGTGGGACTCCTTGTGCGAGGAGCCCGTCGCCGGCATCGCCCGCTCGATCGTGCGCGCGCAGTCGCGGGGCTACTGCCCCGGCGTGGATCCCCGCTTGGCGGCCGAGGCCATCGTGGCGATGCTCAATCAGTTCTGCTACGAAAAACTGGCCAACGGCCGTGCCGCGACGGTCGATGACGAGGCGTGCATCGAGACTCTGGCGGACATCTGGTTCCGCTCGATCTACTGGAAGCCGTGAAGCCCGGGGCGGTGTCGGGCGATGGGCCGCGCGCAGGCCGCGACCCCATCCTGCGCGTTCTCCGGTAGGCCGGGCCGGGCCTCCCTGCCCGCTGCGGGCGGTCGCTGTTGGCTCGGTGGCGGAGGGGTGGACGGTGGCGCCTCCGTTCTGATACGAATGCAATGTCATATTCGTAAGATTGGAGTGGACATGGCCGTCGAGCGCACCTTCGTGGGGCTCCCCTCGCTCAACCTTCCACGGGCGGGTGCCGGTGGACACCCCTGTCAGGGCGTCTACCACCGGCCTTCCGGGAAGTTCCCCGGATCGCCTTCATCGCGACCCACTACCAGATCGATTTCTCCGAGCACTACATGGCCGAGTTCTTGGCAGAGCGGGGCTTTGGCTTCCTTGGTTGGAACACCCGCTTCCGCGGAGACGAGGCACACTTCCTGCTGGATCACGCGCTCTCGGACATCGGTGTCGGCGTTCGATGGTTGAAGGAGGTGGCGGGAGCGGAGATCGTGGTGCTGCTCGGCAACTCCGGCGGCGGGTCGCTCATGGCCTCCTACCAATCGCAGGCCGTCGAGGCCGTGGTGCGACCGCTGGAAGGCATGCGATTGGCGCGCGGCGCCGACGAACTGCTGCCGGGAGACGCCTACATCTCCACTGCCGCCCACCTGGGGCGTCCTGACGTCCTGACCGCCTGGATGGACGGATCCGTGGTGGACGAGGCCGATCCTGTCGCCACCGACTCGACACTGGACCTCTTCAACCCGGCCAACGGACCGTCGTACAGCGATGAGTTCGTCGCCCGCTATCGGGCGGCACAGGAGGCGCGCAACAAGCGGATCACCAACTGGGTCAAGGCGGAGCTCGAGCGGCTGACGGCAGCCGGCTATCACGACCGGCCGTTCTCGGTGGCGCGCACCTGGGCCGATCCGCGCATGGTCGATCCAACCCTGGAGCCCACCAAACGTGAGCCCAACATGTGTTACGGCGGGGTGCCGGAGCGTGCGAACAAGTCCGTCTTCGGCATCGCATCGGCCTGCACGCTTCGCACCTGGCTGTCGCTGTGGAGTCTGGAGGACTCCCAGACGCGAGCGAGCGCGCACCTGCCGAAGATCACCGTGCCTGCCCTCGTGGTCAACGGCAACGCGGACACGGGTGTCTTCCCCAGCGATGCTGCGGCCATCTTCGATCTGATCGGAGCCAGCGACAAGGAATCGCACGAGTTGGACGCTGACCACTACTTCCTCACCGAGGGCGCCCGCGATGAGCTCGCGGATCTGGTGACGGGCTGGGTGGACGCCCGCTTCGGGCGCGGGTGAGTGCTGCGCCCTGCCGGTGCGGGGAACCGTGGGCTGACCCGGCATGCGGTGTTGTGTGAGAGGTCACAACGTGTCCCGCATGAGACGACGGCCGCGACACGTTTGCCGGGCGGGCTCCGCGGAGACGGTGAGTTGCGGTGGACCGTGGGCGGAACCCGCGCCGCCACGGGCTCGGAGCGGGTCCGTCCAGACGAAGGGAAGAACTCATGAGGATCAAGAAGGTCCTGGTCTCGGGCGTCGCAGTGCTGGCCCTCGCCGGAACTCTCGCCGCGTGTGGCGACGACAGCGACGACGACAAGAAGTCGGACGAGAACTCCAGCCAGACCACGGAGGAGAACGCGACCGAGGACGACGCGGAGCCGCCCGTCACCGAGGACGACGCCGAACCGCCCGTCACCGAGGAGGACGACGCCCCGGCGACCTCCGCGGACGGCGCGGCCACGGTGAAGGTCGACGGCGAGGAGCTTGCCGGGCTGGACACCTCCAACATCCAGTGCCTGAAGCAGGGCGGGAAGATCACCGTCGGCAGCGCCGACGCGTCCGCTGGCCTGGGCCTGGTGATGACTGACGAGGACACCCCGAAGGTGGAGTCGCTGGGCATCATGGTCGACGGCGTCACGCTCGCCGTCTCGGGCATGGCTGGCGCCGAGCTCGGTTCCGCCGACGTCGCGGTCGACGGTGACACCTACACCGTGACCGGTACGGCGCAGGGCACCGACACCGCCAAGCCCACGGAGCTCTTCGAGAAGAAGTTCGAGATCGTCGTCACCTGCAGCTGACGTCGTCGCTCCAGCGTCCCCGGTGCCCCGCGAAGGGTGCCGGGGACGTCTGCGTCTCGCGACGTGGCGGACGGCTGCGCGGTCAGTGGCGCTGGGCCGGTGCTGGGCCGCCGAGCCAGGGCCGCGCGTGCACTGAGAAGAGGTTCCAGATCAGGTAGAGCCAGAGCAGCACGAAGCCGATCTCGGCATATTCGACGATCGCTCCCGAGTCGGCGGCCGAGCCGACCGGGACCATGGCGGTGACGATGACGGCGCCCCACAATGCGACGCCGAACCGACCGGCGACCGACCGGTCGACGGGCTGCCGCGCCCGGGCCGCGCCGACGAGGGCCCGCGACAGGATGACGACGAAGGCGAGGTCGGGCAGCGACGTCGCCCACTGCAGGGCGAGGTCTGCGTCGGCGACCCAAGCCTTGGCTGCAGGCACCCACAGGACAGCGGAGGTGGCCAGGGCAACCCAGGCGGAGATGAGCAGCGCGTTGCGGGCAGGGAGGGCCAGTGCGCCGACCCCCAGATGACCAGCGCCCACCCGATCGGGTCGGGCAGGATGTCGACGCGGCCCAAGGTGTCGAGTGCGACGACCACCAATCCCATCGCGATCCGCTGCAGCGCGGTCATCGGCCGGCGTTCGGGGCGGGCCCGCTCGGCCGCGGACTCGTCGCTGCTCACGGGGCTCAGGATAGGCGCCGGCACGGGCGACTCGGCGGGGTGGTCGCTGCCGCTGACCGACCGGCAGCCACAGGTGTCGCCAAAGACCGGGCTCCACTTTGGGCGAATCTGTCCACGGTGATGTAGGTCTCATCGGCTCTAGGTTGATGGGCATCATCAACGAAACAGGAGAGACCTTGATGCGTTCCCTTCGTCATGCTGCTGTGGCCGTCGCCCTGGGCGCCAGCCTCGTCCTCTCCGCCTGTGGCGGAGGATCGTCATCGGGGGACGGCGACAAGGTGGCCGCCATCTTCTCCGGCCCCGTCACCGACGCCGACATGAACGCCATCGGCCTGCAGGCACTCGAGGCCGTGAAGAAGGACGGTGCGGACACGTCGTACGCCGAGAGCGTCGCAGTGCCCGACATCGAGGGCAAGCTCCGGCAGTACGTCTCCCAGGGTTACGGCGTGGTGTGGACGCACGGCTCCCAGTTCTACGACGCCACGGCGACGGTCGCCCGGGAGAACCCCGACGTCAACTTCATCGCCGAGTTCGACGGTGTGCCTGCCGACCAGCCCGACAACCTGTGGGTCATCGACCGCAACTTCCACACGGTCTTCTACCCCCTCGGTGTCCTGGCTGCGCACCTGAGCACGTCGGGCAAGGTCGGCTACCTGGGCGGACTCTCGCTGCCCTTCTCCTACGCCGAGGTGCACGCGCTCGAACAGGGCATCACCGATTCGGGGAAGAAGGCCAAGTTGCAGTCGGTGTGGACGGGCGACTTCAACGACACCGTCAAGGGCACCCAGTTCACCTCGCAGCTGCTCAACAGTGGCAACGACGTGGTGATCACCTCGCTCAACCTCGGTGTCGTCGGCGCCTTCGAGGCGATGAAGGACGAGCCGGTCGGCAAGACCTGGATCACGGTGAAGTACACCGACAAGTCGTCCAACGACCCCGACCACTACGCGGCCACGGTCCTCTACGACTTCTCGTTGCCGCTCCAGGAGATCCTCGCCAAGATCAAGGACGGCGAGACCAGTGGTGTCTACGTCATGGGCTTCGGCAAGGGCACCGACGTCTCCATCGGCGACACCGTGCCGGCCGAGGCGAAGCAGGCTGCCGAGGAGGCAGTGAAGGGCGTGGAGGACGGAAGCATCACCGTCAAGCTCAACCAGTCCGAAGTCAAGTGAGCTGGTGGTGATGAACGACGTACCCCGCCTGCACATGCACGAGGTCGTCAAGACCTTCGGCCCGGTGCGTGCCCTCGACGCGGTCTCCCTCGAGGTCGCCGCCCGGGAGGTGCACGGTCTGCTCGGTGGCAACGGTGCCGGGAAGACCACCTTGATGAATGTCCTCTTCGGTCTCTATGCGGCCGACTCCGGTGCGGTCCGGATCGACGGTGAGGAGGTCTCGATCAACTCACCCAAGGACGCCATCGCCCTCGGCGTCGGGATGGTGCACCAGACCTTCCTCCAGGTCGAGAACTACACCGTCGTCGAGAACGTGGTGCTGGGCACCCGCCCGGAGGGATCGCACGGCAGCGGGATGGCCGCAGCGCGCGACCGGATCGTCGAGTTGAGCCGACGCTTCGGTCTCGAGGTCGACCCGGACGCGACGATCGAGCAGCTGCCGGTGGGTGTGCGACAGCGGGTGGAGATCCTCAAGGCCCTCTATCGCGGCGCCAAGATCCTGATCCTCGACGAGCCCACCACCAACCTCACTCCGCAGGAGGTCGATGCGCTCTTCGCCTCGCTGCGGACGATGGTGGACGAGGGGATGAGCGTCATCCTGATCACCCACAAGATCCGCGAGACCCTCGCGGTGTGCGACCGGATGACCGTGATGCGTGACGGTGCCCGGGTGCAGACCCTGGAGCGGTCCGAGACCGATCAGGAGCACCTCGCTGCGGTCATGGTCGGCGAGAGCCACGGGTCGTACGACGCGGTGCAGGCCATCGTCGAGGAGACGCACGAGCGCAGGACGTTCGAGCCCGGGGTGGTCGTCACCGGGGCTGCCGTGCGCAACGACCACGGTGTGGAGCTGATCCACGACTTCGACCTCACGGTCGGGGCCGGCGAGGTCGTCGGCTTCGCCGGGGTGGCCGGCAACGGCCAGGTCGAGCTGGCCGAGGCTCTCACCGGAGTACGGCCGCCGCTGCGCGGCCAGCTGAAGGTGGGCGAGAAGCAACTCAGTGGCACCCCGACGGCGACCTGGCTCGACAGCGGTGTCGCCTACGTGCCGGAGGATCGGCACCGCGACGGGATCCTTCCCAAGCTGGGCATCACGGAGAACCTGATCCTGGGTTCCCACCGTGCCTCGCGGGCGCGGAAGGGTGGACTGATCGACTGGCGGGGAGCCAAGCAACGTGCCGAGCAGGCGATCGCGACCTTCTCGATCCGCGCCAACTCGGCGGCGACCCGGGCCGGTGACCTGTCCGGCGGAAACATCCAACGGGTGATCCTTGCTCGAGCCTTCGCGCACCGGCCCGGCTTCCTGGTGCTCCACAACCCGACGCGAGGACTCGACATCGGCTCGACCCGGTTCGTCTACGAGCAGATCCGCGCCGCGACGGACGAGGGCTGCGCGGTGCTGTTGGTCTCCGAGGACCTCGACGAGGTGCTCGCCATCTCCGATCGCGTGGTCGCGCTCTATCAAGGAGCGCAGGTGGGTGAATGGGCCAGTGGCGAGGTCGACCCCTATGAGGTCGGTCGCCGGATGACCGGACTCGGTGAGGAGGGCGCCGCATGAGCGCCACGACAGGAGTGCCGGCCCCGCCCCGGGCCGGTGTGGTGTCCAAGGTCGCCTGGGTCGTGGTGCCCTATGTGCTCTCGGTGGTGGTGGCCTTCCTCATCGGCGGCCTGCTCATCCAACTGATGGGCTACGACGCCGTCGAGGCGTTGCGGGCAGTGCTCACCAGCTCGTTCGAGAGCCGTCTGGGCATGATCGAGACCCTCCACAAGTGGGTGCCGATCGTGCTGTGTGCCTACGCGTTCGCCATCCCGTTGGCGACGGGCAAGTTCAACATCGGCGCGGAGGGGCAGATGCTGGTCGGCGCCACGGCAGGCGTCGCGATCGGCATCACCTTCTCGGACCTGCCGACCGTCGTACTCCTCCCTGCCACGCTGATCGCGGGGGTCCTCGCGGGTGCCGTCTGGGCGGGGATCGCGGCCGTGCTCCTGGTGCGGTTCAAGGTCAACGAGATCCTCAGCACGGTGCTGCTCAACTTCGTGTCGTTCAAGTTGATCGACTGGGTGGCGACCAAGGTCTGGCCGGACGCGGGAGCCGGGCACCCGGCGACGACCCCGGTCGGTGAGGGGGCCCGACTGCCTCTGATCGGTGAGGCGCCGGGCCTGCACAGCGGCGTGATCCTCGTGCTCGCGCTGGCTCTGTTCATCGCCGTGGGCATGAAGTTCACTCCGACCGGCTTCGAGATGCGCGCCGTGGGCGACAACCTGCGGGCCTCCATGGTCAACGGCGTGCGTACGACGAAGCTCGCCGGCGCGGGCCTCCTCCTGGGAGGCGCTGCCGGAGGGTTGGCCGGCGCCATCGACGTCGCTGGTGTGCACGGACGCATGCTCGAGGGGATGCAGTCCAACTTCCTGCTGCTCGGCATCATCGTCGGGCTGATGGCGCGGGGCTCGATGATCGCGCTGCCGGTGATCGCCTTCGGCATCGCGGTGCTGGAGTTCGGTGCCGGCACGATGCAACTCATGGCACAGGTGCCGGTGGAGATGATGCTCGTCATCGAGGCACTCATCCTGCTCCTGCTGCTGCTCAGTGATGTGGTCCGCGATCGGCTCAGGAGGGCTGCCGCATGAGTGATTTCCTCGTCCTCGTCGCACCGATGTGGGTGGTCTTCACCCTCGCCGCCCAAGGCACCGTGCTCAGTGGTCGCACCGGCGTCTTCAACGTGACCCAGGAGGGGGTGATGGCCCTCGGTGCGTCCGTCGGGTTCATCACCGCCTACAAGACCGGCTCCAACATGACCGGCCTGTTGATGGCCTTCCTGGCCGGAGCCGTGATCGGCCTGGTCCTGGCCTACATGACGACCCAGTTGAGGTTGGACCAGTTCGTGGTCGGGCTCGCGCTCTTCTTCGCCGCGACGGGTGCTGCCGGGTTGTTCTACCGGGAGGTCATCGGTGTCACGATGACTCCACCCAAGGTCGAGACGCTCACCAAGTTCGAGATCCCGGTGCTCAGTGACATCCCCGTCATCGGTGAGGCACTCTTCCGGCAGGACTACCTCTTCTACTTCGCCGTGGTCTTGTCGATCGTCCTCTACTGGTTCATGCAGCGCACCAGCGCAGGCCTGAACTTCCGCTCGGTGGGCGAGAACCCCAAGGCGGCCGACAGCCTCGGCGTCAACGTCACCCTGGCCCGGACCTGGTCGACTGTGGTCGGCTCGGGATTGATCGGCATCGCCGGTGCCTACTTCCCACTGCACTTCACGGGGATCTACACCGACGGGATGATTGCCGGTCGCGGATGGCTGGTCATCGCACTCGCCTTCCTCGGTGGCTGGCGACCGGCGTACGTCGTGGCAGGGGCAGCGTTCTTCGCGGCGATGGATGCGTTGGGCCAAAAGGCGCAGGTGATGGGCCTGGGCATCCCCCACCAGTTCATCGAGATGCTGCCGTTCGTGGCAACCCTGTTGGTGATGGTCTTCGCGTTCCGTTGGGCGCGACAGCCAGCGCACCTGGGGTTGAACTACGACCGGGAGTCGCGGCTGGCTGGCTGACCGCCCGCGAGCAGGGGCATCAGCCGGAGACCATCCAGCTGGTGCCCCTGGCCCGGTGCACGAGGGTCACGCACCGCCCGCCCATGAACGCGACCGCGAAGGCCAACCACACGCCGACGAGGCCGGTGGCCAGCAGCGCGAAGGGTGTGTAGACCAAGAAGACGACGCCGCCGGCCCACGCCAGATAGTTGCCGTCGCCCGCACCGATCAGCACCCCGTCGAGCACGAACACGACACCCGCGATCGGTTGGGCGAGAGCGGCAACGAGCAGCGCCGGAGCGAGCTTGTCGACCACGGCGGCGTCGTTGGTGAAGAGATGCCCGGCGACAGGGCTGGCCAGTGCCAGTGCCAGTCCGGTGACGACCCCGCACCAGATGCCCCACCACGTCATCCGGCGCGTCAGTCGTCGGGTGGAGTCGAGGTCTCCGGCGCCGAGGGCGCGCCCGGTCAGGGCTTGGGCGGCGATTGCGAGCGAGTCGAGCACGAACGCCAGGAACGACCAGAGCGCGAAGGCCAGGTTGTGGGCGGCCACCGAGGTGTCGTCGCCGCCCTGCACGACGGCGTACGTCGTCACGAGGAGCGAGGCCCGCAGGGTGAGGGTGCGGACGAGCAGGGGTACGGCGGCACGTCCGGCGGCGCGGACCCCCGGGAGGTCCGGGCTCAGCGGTGCACCCTGGCGGCGGGCGCCGCGCACGACGACCGCAACGAGGCCCAGGGCCATCAGCAGTTGGGCGAGCACCGTGCCCCAGGCGGAGCCGACCAGGCCGAGGGCGGGCAGCGGTCCCCACCCGTGCACGAGCGCGAGGTTGAAGATGATGTTGAAGAGGTTGCCCGCCGCCGCGGCGATGAGCGGCGTACGCGTGTCCAGCAGGCCGCGGAGCACGCCGGTGGTGGCCAGCACCACGAGGAGCGGGATGGTGCCGAGGAAGGCGATGCGGAGGTAGTCGGCGGCATCGGAGGTGATGGCGTCGGCGGCGCCGAAGAGCCCCACGAGATCGGAGGCGAACGTCATGCCGAGCACGGTGACGACGGTGCCGATGAGCACCGCGAGCCACACCCCGTCGATGCCCTGGGCCAGCGCGCCGCGGAGGTCGCCGGCGCCGAGCTTGCGAGCGACGGAGGCAGTGGTGCCGTAGGCGAGGAAGATGCACAGACCGATGGCCGTGGTGATCACGGATCCGGCCACGCCCAGTGCGGCGAGCTCGGTGGTGCCGAGGTGACCGATGATCGAGGCGTCGGCGAGCAGGAAGAGCGGCTCGGAGACGAGCGCCAGGAAGGCCGGGATCGCCAGGGCGAGGATCTCGCGGTCGGTGCGTCCGAGCGGGATCCAGCGGCGGCGGGAGGTCTCCGTTGCCACGTCAGGCGGAGCGCGTCAGACGCTGCACGGGGAGATCCTGGCCGGTGGTCACGGGGGAGATCCTTCCATCGCGAGACAGTTGGCGTCCACACAGGGTTGATCCGCCTTGACACGGCCTGTCGATGCGCGTTATTGGGCTGTGTACAACTCGCGCACTTCTGTGGGAACCGGACACCTGACCGGCGCCATGTCGACAAAGAAACAAGCGAACCCCGGGTGGACCACAGGTGAACGAAATTTCTTTCACCTTCTTCTTGTCCACAGGTGTGAAAACGTATATCCGCAGGTCAGGGCCGTGTTGGGGTGTGTGGGGTTCGAGATTCCACAGGGTGATCCCCAGCCAGTGCACAGCGACACGCTGCTCTTCCACCACCCGTCCACAGTTATCCACAGGTGCCTGTGGATAGGCCGCTGTCGCGTTGCGTCATCGGCAACGTACTGTCGCGCGAAGGCGGGCTCGGCAACCTCATGATCCGGGGCGATTTGCCGTGCTCGACGGCAAGTGTCGGGGTGCCCGCTACACCTGTTGGCATACCGCAGGACACGAGTGGTGAAGGAGTGGCCAGGGTGAGCGTGGACGATCACGTCGACAGTCTTCCGCCGGACTTCGAGGAGTGGGGCGATGGCCCCGCTGCCTACGAGCCGGGCGAGGCGCCACGCGAAGCCGGCGACCGCACGCCGCCGTCCGACAACGCCGCTGAGCAGAGCGTGCTCGGCGCGATGCTGCTGAGCAAGGACGCCATCGCCGACGTCAGCGAGGTCACTCGCGGCGCCGACTTCTACCGGCCCGCGCACGAGATCATCCACGATGCGATCGTCGACCTCTACGGCCGTGGCGAGCCGGCCGACCCGGTGACCGTGGCTGCCGAGCTCCAGCGGCGAGGTGAGCTGGTGAAGGTAGGCGGCGCTGCCTATCTGCACACGCTGGCCGCCAACGTGCCGATCGCCTCCAACGCGGAGTACTACGCCGAGATCGTGCGCGAGAAGGCGATCCTGCGCCGGATGGTCGGCGCCGGCACCCGGATCGCGCAGATCGGCTACGCCGGTGAGGGTGATGTCGACCTGCTCGTCGACGAGGCCCAGGCCGAGGTCTACAAGATCACCGACAAGCGGGCGGCCGAAGACTACGCACCGCTGGCCGACATCATGGAAGGCGTCCTCGACGAGATCGAGGCGATCGGCAACCGTGAAGAGGGCATCTATGGCGTGCCCACCGGCTTCGCCGACCTCGACGAGCTCACCAACGGCCTGCACGCGGGGCAGATGATCATCGTCGCCGCGCGTCCGGCCATGGGCAAATCAACGCTGGCCCTCGACCTCTGCCGCTCGGCGTCGATCCACAACAACATGGCGAGTGTCTTCTTCAGCCTCGAAATGAACAAGGCCGAGATCACGATGCGACTGCTCTCGGCCGAGGCGAAGGTGCCGCTCAACCACATCCGCAACGGCAACATGAACGACGACGACTGGGCGCGGCTGGCTCGCAAGATGGGCGAGGTCTCGTCGGCGCCGATGTTCATCGACGACAGCCCCAACATGACGATGATGGAGATCCGCTCCAAGGCCCGTCGGTTGAAGCAGAACCACGACCTCCGTCTCATCGTCATCGACTACATGCAGCTGATGTCGTCCGGCAAGAAGGTCGAGTCCCGTCAGCTCGAGGTCTCGGAGTTCTCCCGTCAGATCAAGCTGCTCGCCAAGGAACTCGAAGTCCCCGTCATCGCGCTCTCGCAACTCAACCGTGGTCCGGAGCAGCGTGCGGACAAGAAGCCGGCGGCCTCCGACCTTCGTGAAAGTGGGTCGCTTGAACAAGATGCGGACATGATCATCCTGCTGCACCGCGAAGACGTCTACGAGAAGGAATCGACCCGCCCCGGCGAGGCCGACCTGATCGTCGCCAAGCACCGCAACGGCCCCACTCGCGACATCACCGTCGCCTTCCAGGGCCACTACAGCCGCTTCGTCGACATGGCTCACTAGGGTCTCGCTCTTGACGAGCTCGCTCGATCCGGGCCGCCCCCACGCTGTTCCGTGTTGCGCACCGGGGACGGTGGGCGAACGACAACGTGATTGTTGTGTTGCCGAGCGGCAATTGGTGAGTCACTCGAGTGCCGGCTCGCGTGACTCGTCCGGGGTGGGTGCGGAAGTTGGCTCGTGGGTGAGGGTCGGCAGCCAGTGGAGCCATCGCGGCAGATACCAGTTGGCCTTGTCCAGCCACACCATCGCGGCGGGCACGAGCAGCACGCGGATCACCGCGGCGTCCAACAGCACGCCGACCGCGAGACCGAAGCCCCATTGCGACAGCTCCGGGATCCCGGCGGCCGCGAAGCCTGAGAAGACAGCCACCATGATCAGCGCTGCACCGGTGATCAGGGGGCCGGTACGGGTGACACCCTCGATCACGGCAGCCAACGTGTCGCCCGTCGCGTCGTACCGTTCCTTGACCCGAGCAAGTAGGAACACGTGGTAGTCCATCGACAGGCCGAACACGAGCGCGAAGATCATCACCGGCATGTAGGGCGAGATGCCGTCCAGGTGGGGGAACCCGAACAATGCGACTCCCCACCCCCACTGGTACGTCGCGACGACGATCCCGAACGTGGCAAGGGTGCCCAGCAGATTCAGCATGATGGCCTTCACCGGGATCACGATCGAGCGGAACATCACCAGCAGGAGCAGGAACGTGACGGTCAGGACGATCGCCACGGCGTACGGCGCGCGGCTGGTGAGCAGCTCGAGCTCGTCCATGGCGTAGGCCCGGGTGCCGCCGACAACTGCCGTCGCATCGCTCCCGGCCAGGGCCGATGGGATGAGCACGGTCCGCAATCGGTCGATGGCCTCGGTCGACTCGGAGTCGCCGGCGTCGTACAGGTCGTGGGTGTCGATGAAGGCTGTCGTCCCGCGCCAGTCCACCGTGGTGCCGGCGAAGCCGGGATCCGACTCCACCTCGGCCGCGAGGCCGTCCACGGCACTGGCATCTCCTGCGGCCCCGGTGATCACCACCATCGTGGCGGTGTCCGTCCAGCCGAACTCCTCGACGAGCACCTCGTTGGCCCGGTGCGCGACGAAGTCCTCCGGCATGTCGTCGGGTCCCGCGGTGGCCAGCTTGATGGTCAACAAGGGCGACGCTGCGATTGCGAGGACCGCGACACCCAGCACGGCCGCCAGTGCCGGGCGCGACACGACGAGGGTGGACAGCCACCGCCACCGCACGGACTCGTCACCTGGCTGCGCCTTCGATACGCGCCCCTTGTTGACGCGGTGACCCAGCAGCCCCAGCAGCGCAGGCAGGAGGAACAGCGCCGACGTCACCGACGTGACCGCCACCAGGATCACCCCGACGGCGATGCCAAGGAACATGTTCAGCGGCACGAGCAGCAACCCGCCCAGCGCCACCACGATGGTGGCACCGGAGAACAGCACGGCCCGGTTGGCCGTGGAGCCGGTCGTGGTGATGGCGTCCATCGTGCTCGCGCCGCGAGCGAGCTCCTCGCGGAAGCGTTGGACACTGAGGAGCGAGTAGTCGATGCCGAGGGCCAGGCCCAGCATCGCGACGAAGATCGTCAGCGAGTCGGAGATCGGCAGGCCAGCACTGTCCAGGGCACGGGCGACAACCGCGCCGATACCCGTGGCGGTGACGATCGACACGATCGCCACCAGCAGCGGAAGCCCCGCAGCCACGAGCGCGCCGAACACGAAGACCAGGATCACCAGTGCAGCCGCCAGGCCGAACAGCTCGCCCCTGGCCAGCTCGTCGGCAGCGAGCTCGTTGAACGCGAGCGCCGTGGACTCGGCGCCGAACACGAAGGTCTCGACGCCGTCGTGCTCCAAGGCGTCGACAGCATCCATCACTGCTTGTACGACGGCCGTGTCCGCCGTGGTCTGGAACTGCACCATCGCCGACGTACCGTTCGGCGCGACCGGCGCGCCAAGCGCGGGGGTGACGACGTCCACGACACCTCGGGTGGCCTGCAGGGCAGTCGTGACCTCGGCGATGGCGGTGTCGAATGCCGGGTCGCCGTAATGGTGTGCCGTAGAGGTGACGATCACGGACTCGTCGAAGAGTTCTTGGCCCCCGACGCTCGCGCGCAGGTCGGCGTCGAGCTCCGCGGCGCGGTCCGCCTCGGTGGTGACCAGGTTCTTTTGGGCCGACGTGACGTGCTCTCCCATGGTGCCGGCGCTGATGAAGGCGACGGCGAGCAGCGCCGCCCAGACGCCGAGGGTGAGCCATGGCCGGCGCGCTGACTGGCGGGCAATCCGCCCGGTGATCGGAATGTGCATGCTTCCACGCTCGTGGAGCGCCGGCTCGAGCACATCGGCGTCGAGGCCGGACCTTCCTCCGCCATGGGGAGGAGCGGCGTCTCGTTCTTTCGGCCGGTCCCCGGCGCCTCGGCAGTCCCTAGGCTGGGCGCGTGATCACCACCGCCGTGCGCTCGCTCTGGGACGAGCCCCGCGCCGCCGACCCACCTGAACGGGCGTGGCGCGACCGGGTGCTGGTCGGCGTGGTGATGGTGACGGCGCTGCTCGAGGGAATCCTCCGCGAGGACGTCACCTGGCGGCCGGTCGTGACGATCGTGGCGGTCGGTCTCGCACCGGTGCTGCTGTGGCGGCGTACCCATCCGTTGGTCTGTGTCGTGGTGGGCTTCGGCACCGGCACGGCATTGGGCTTGGCGAGCGAGCTGGCCGGGATCTCGGGGGTGGGCCTGCACACGATGAGCTACATCCTGGTGCTCGTCTACGCGCTGGTCCGTTGGGGTTCAGGCCGTCAGATCGTGCTCGGGCTGGCGGTGGTGCTGGTCGGTGCTGCGTTCAGCATCGCGACCGACTACACCGGGGCGACCGAGCTCTTCGGCGGGCTCGCCATCCTGGCGGCAGCTGTGGCGGGCGGAGCAGCGTTCCGCTACCGGGCCGAGAGCTGGCGTCGGGCACTCGACCAGGTCCGCAGCCAGGAACGGGTCGGCCTCGCGCGTGAGCTGCATGACTCGGTTGCCCACCATGTCTCGGCGATCACCGTGCAGGCGCAGGCTGGCCGGGCGATGGCCGGGATTCGACCGGAAGCGGCGCTCGATGCGCTTGCGGCCATCGAAGGGGAAGCGTCGCGAACACTGGCGGAGATGCGGGCGATGGTCCGGGTACTGCGCGATGGAGCACCGGCCGAGTACGCTCCGCAACTCGGCGTCGCCGACCTGATGTCCCTGGCCCGTCGCGACCCAGCCCCCGTCGTCGACGTCGAGGTGGCAGGTGATCTGGCCGGACTTGGGCCCCAGGTCGACGCGGCCGTGTATCGGATGGCGCAGGAGGCGCTGACCAATGCGCTGCGGCACGCCCGGAACGCCACGCGGGTGGAGATCAAGGTCACCGGGGGTGCAGGAAGGCTGCGACTCCGCGTGACCGACGATGGCCGGACCGACCCGGCGCGGCCAGTGACCCATGGCTTCGGGTTGCGCGGGATGACCGAGCGCGTGCAGTTGCTCGGCGGCACGCTGCACGCTGGGCCGACACCTGAGGGCGGGTGGGCGGTCGACGCCGAGCTGCCGGTGGAGGTGCCCCGATGACGGTGCGCGTGCTGGTGGCCGACGACCAAGATCTGGTGCGCACCGGCCTGTCGATGATCCTTGGCGCCCAGCCCGACATCGAGGTCGTCGGTCAGGCCGCCGACGGTCTCGCCGCCGTCGAGCTGGCGCATCAGCTTCGCCCCGACGTGTGCCTGGTCGACATTCGGATGCCCGGGTTGGACGGCATCGAGGTGACGGAGCTCCTCGCAGGGCGGGACGTCGCGGACCCGATCGCGGTGGTGGTGATCACGACGTTCGACCTGGACGAATACGTCCACGGCGCGCTTCGGGCCGGCGCGCGAGGATTCCTCCTCAAGGATGCGGGGCCAGAACTGCTGGTCCAAGCCGTCCATGCCGCCGCCGTCGGCGATGCCCTGATCGCGCCGAACATCACCCGGCGGCTGCTGGCGACCCTCGCCGCGGGGGCCTCGTCGAAACGCCGTACCCAACCGATCGTGCCGCTCACCCAACGCGAGGAGGAGGTGTTGAGACTGGTTGCCGTCGGCCGCACGAACGTCGAGATCGCCGCCGAGCTGTTCATCAGCTTGACGACGGCCAAGACCCACGTCGCGAGCCTGCTGACCAAGATCGGCGCCCGGAACAGGGTGGAGATCGCGATGTGGGCCTACGACACCGGCCGGGTGGGGCACTGAACCGTCGCACTCTGACGATGGACCGGGCCGTGATCCGCAGGCCGCCGTCCCGCCGCGAACGTGCACGTTGGCGCTCCCGGTGAACGGACAAGCCCGTCCTGGCAACGGCGGTTTGCCTAGCGTGGCGGGACATCCTGAAGGAGGACCACGTGGAGACCAAACCCGTTCGCCGCAGCGCCCGACCGTTGACCGCAGCCGAGGTGTCCACCTGGAATGACGAGGCCGACGTGGTCGTCGTCGGGTTCGGCGTCGCCGGCGCTGCTGCGGCCGCTGGAGCCGCGGCCTCCGGGGCTTCGGTCCTCGCCGTCGAACGGACGTCGGGTTGGGGCGGCGCAGCGGCGATGGCTGGCGGCTTCATCTACCTGGGCGGTGGCACCGCGCTGCAGAAGGCCTGCGGGTTCGAGGACTCGCCCGACGACATGTATGCCTTCATGAAGGCTGCCTTCGGCACCGGGACCAACGACGAGAAGTTGGCGATCTATGCCGAGCGCAGTGTCGAGCACTTCGACTGGTTGGTCTCGTGCGGAGTGCCGTTCCGGGCCAAGTTCTTCGACCAGCCCGGCTGGGAGCCGGCCGCCGACGAGGGACTCATGTATTGCGGTGGTGAGAACGCCCATCCCTTCGCGGAGACGATCCGCCCGGCGCCGCGCGGTCACCTACCGCAGATGGCGGACAAGCGAACCGGCGAACGCGGGGGCGGCTACATGCTCGTGAAACCGCTGGTCGACACCGCGCTCGCCTCCGGCGTACGCCTCCGGACCGACTCGCGCTTCGAGCGCCTGGTGATCGACGCCGACGGAAGCGTCTGCGGGATCGTCGTGACGACGTACGGCGAGAAGGTGGCGATCCGCGCCCGCCGCGGTGTCGTGCTCGCCAGTGGCAGCTTCGCCTACAACGCGGAGCTCGTCGAGCAGCACGTCCCGGCGCTCTCCGGCCGGCCCGGTTCGGCCATCGAGGAGCACGACGGCCAGGCGATGCGTGCGGCGCAGTGGGTGGGCGCGGACGTCGCCCACATGGACAACTGCGAGGTCGCGATCCACGCGGACCCCGGACTGATGGCGCGAAGCCTGGTCGTCAACGGCCTCGGGCAGCGGTTCATCAACGAGGACACCTACCCCGGGCGGATCGGCGTCGCCACCGCCCTGCAGCAGCGCAACCAGGCATTGATCGTGGCCGATCAGCGTGCGGTCGACGAGGCGGTCGCCGCCCCCAAGGGGACCCGGATGATCCCGCCGCCGAACTGGGTCTCCGACGATGTCGCCGAGCTCGAGGCCGAGGCCGGACTCCCTCAGGGCTCCCTCGCTGCCACGCTCGATGCATACAACCGGAGCGCGGCAGCCGGCGCAGATCCGCTCTTCCACAAGGCTGCGCAGTGGTTGCGGCCACTCGAGGGTCCGATCGGGATCTTCGACGTACGGGGCCAGACCTCCGGCTTTCCTTTGGGCGGACTGCGTACGTCGGTCGACGGTGCCGTCCTCGACGTCGACGGTGACGCCATCCCGGGCCTCTACGCGGCCGGCCGTACGACGCTCGGCATCGCCGCCTCGAACTATGCGAGCGGTTGCTCGCTCGGCGACGGGAGCTTCTTCGGTCGTCGTGCGGGACGGGCTGCCGCGGCGGTGTGAACCCCTCCTACTGCTCGCGCAGCTGCCGCAGCCGGGGAAGGTTGGCCAAGGGACACCAGGCGCCGAGCCGCGGATGGTCGATGGTCACCCCCACGACACCGTGCTCGCCGAACGACATCACCCAGTCGAGGGCTGCTGGCAGCGGCACGGCAAGCAGCGGAACAGGGTCGCCGTCAGGGACGAGGCCGCTGGCGTACGCTGCCGCCTTCGCGCGGGTCGCGCTGCTGTAGACGCACAGCATCGCGCCCGGCTGACCGGCGAGTGAGTAGGGTCGCGGGGCCTCGGGCGTGCCGCGGTTGATGATCACCCAGTGGTCGAGGGCAGTCACCGCGGTCCAGAGCTCGACCTGGGGATCGGTGTCGCCGGGGGCAGCTCGGCAGGCATCGTTGAGCCGGTCGAGCTCGGCCAGCACGTCGGGGTGGGGGTCGAGTGGGTCGCTCGTCGAGGCACTGCTCTCGTCTTCGCGCCGTACGGGGCGGGGGTCGCGACCGCCGAACGCCGCCACCCGATCCCAGACCCAGTCCGCGAGGCTGCGCGCGAAGTGCTGGTCATCGGCGCCTGAGCGGCGGATCACGAGCGGCCCGGGTGCCGTGGCGATGACGTAGCCACCCGCGTCGTCGGTCATCAGCTGCGTGTAGGCATCGCTGAGGACCACTTCCTCCCATTCGGGATGGGACTCGGGATTCGCTTCGATCTCCTGATCCATTGCCCCGACCTCGGCGGCGGACATCAGCCGGAAGTCGCCATCAACCCCCAGGCGGAGCCGGTGCCCGGCCGCTGCCCGTCGTGCCAAGCAGCGATCTGCTGGTCCCCTGGAGAGTTCTGCGCGGTCTCGTCGTCGGCGGGAGGACGTAGGGCTGCCCGGAGGTCCGCCGGCATCACCTGCTCCAACGCATCCAGTGCCGAGGCCAGATCAATGCCGAGTTGCTCATCACGCTGCTGGTTCCAGTACTGCTTGAGGATGCCGGCGTCGTGCACCTGGTCCATCGACAAGCCGTTCTCGTCGATCGTCGTTCGCATGGTGCGGATCATCGTGAGGGCGATCTCCGGCAGGGCCTCGGTCGGGTTCAATCGCAGCATCCGCAGGCACAGCTCCTCCGCATCGTCGAAGCGCCCCTGGTGCAGATAGGCCCAGGTCAGCGGCACTCCGACGAACTCGTCCGAGGGGTCGGCGCGCATGGCCTCCTCGGCAGCCGGGATGAAGCGCTCCGGCGGCGCATAGCTCTGGAGCAGGAAGATGGCCCGTCGTACGAGCGCCGAAGGCAGGTCGTCCGCTTCGGAGCGCGCGCAGTGCTCGACCGCGTCGTCGAGCGTCTTCCACCCGAACTCGAAGTCGCCCGCGAGGGCGGCGATGGCACCGAACTCCATCCAGTCGAGCCAGTATTCCTGGTCCTCGCGCAGGACGATCTCAGCCCAGCGCCGTGCCTCGGCATGGTGGTGCTCGTCCTGCTCGAGATCACGCAACTGGCGGGCGGCGTTCACGAACTGCCGGTCGCGCCGGCCGATCACGTCGAGCAGGATCTCGCGCGCCGCGTCCGGCTCGCCGCTCGCCTTGCTGTGCATCGCGAGCAGGATGCGCATCCCGCTTCGCCTGGGGTCCTGGGCCAGCACTCGATGCGCGATCTTGGCGATCTCGGGGTGGGTGGGCTGGACCTCGAACAGCTCCCACGCCATGTCGGAGTCCCTCTGGACGAGGTCGACGCCTTCGTCGCTACTCATCGCATGCCGCGCTTCACACGGTAGGCACGCAACTGGTCGAACGTGCCGTCGTCGGCGCCGTACTCCAGCACCGGTGCCACCTGGTCGAACCACGACGTGGTCGACGGGCTGACTCCGCTCGCGACGGTGAGCAGCGACTCGGTCGTGACCGGTACGACGGAGCCTGCCGCCATCGACTCCGACAGGGCCGACTGCAGGGCCACCTTCACCACGTGCGCGATGTCGGCGCCTGAGAAGCCCTCGGTTGCCCCGGCGACCCGAGCGAGGTCGACGCCGTCGACCGGCTTGCCGTCGAGGTCGCCCCCGAGGATCGCGGCGCGGGCGACCGAGTCGGGTGGCAGCACGAGGACGGTCTTGTCGATTCGACCCGGACGCCGGAGCGCGGGATCGATGTCCCACGGGCGGTTCGTCGCGGCCAGGAAGTAGACGCCGTCGTTCGCGCTCGACACACCGTCGAGCTCCTCGAGCAGCTGGGTCACGATCATCCGCATCGACTGCGATCCGCCACCGCCGGAGGTACGCCGTCCGCCGAGCGCGTCGAACTCGTCGAAGAAGATCACGCAGGGCGCGGACGCGCGCGCGTCGCGGAATACGGCCTGGATCGCCCTCTCGCTGTCACCGATCCACTTGCTGATCAGGTCGGCCAGGGCGACGTGGATGAAGGATGCCCCCAGGTCGCCGGCGATCGCCCGGGCGATGAAGGTCTTGCCGCACCCGGGCGGGCCGTACATCAGCAGGGAGCCACCGGGCTTCTGACCGAACGCCGCCGCCATCTCGGGATTGCGCAGCGGGGCGAGGAACGTCTCGTCGAGATGCTTCTTGACCTCGGCGAGTCCGGCGACGTCAGCCAGGGTCACGGCCGGACGTTCGGCGTCCCACAGGCCGGGCGCAGCATCCTCGTGCTCGACGTCGGCCACGGAGGGCGTCGGGATCGGTGCCGGTGCGCTCGGCGTTGCCGGCTCGCTGGGCGGCGCCGTCGTTCCTCGGAGTCGCGCGGCCATCACACGAGCGCGCAGCACGCGCACGCGGGCAGGGTCGCCGCCCATGGCCTCGAAGGTGGTCAGCTCGGCAGCGGCGCGGTCCGGGTCTGCCTCCAGCAGCAGGGTGATGAAGTCCTCGCGCAGCGCGAGGTTCTGTGGGTCGTGGCTCACCTCGGTCTCGATCACTTCGAGGAAGTCGTTGTCTGCCATCTGCTGTCCTTCGATCGTTTTCGGCGGCAGTGGGGCAACGTACCCCGCGCGGCGGCGGCCAATCCTCGGCCTCGGCCCTCGTTGGTCGAGCCTGTCGAGACCCGGCCCCGTTGGTCGAGCCTGTCGAGACCCAGCCCCGTTGGTCGAGCCTGTCGAGACCCCTCGTTGGTCGAGCCTGTCGAGACCCGGCCCCGTCGGCGGCCAATCCTCGGCCCCGGCTCCGTTGGTCGAGCTTGTCGAGACCAGTTGCTGCCCTCGTCGGGGGCTTGTCCACAGGCGGCGTTCGCCGTCTCCGTGAAGTGTCGGAGCGGTTTCCTACGGTGGTTGCAGTCGATATCGGAGGTGGGGTAACTCGAGGGAAACGAGCGCAAGTTCCTGAAGCAGAGCGTTCGAACAGCACACGAAGAAGCAACTGCACATGAAGCAAGAGAAGGGAAGGAGGTGAGCACGGGATGGTGCACCCGATCAACGCGGCTCTGGACACCGCATTGGCGGCGTTGGGTGAGGTGACCAGCGCGAACCCGGCGTTCTTGTCGACGCCGGAGAAGGCTGCGGCGTTGTTGACGGCCTCGCGGGTCGAGTCGGCGGCGGCGGAGTTGCGGTTGCGGACCATGGCGGTGGCCGGTGACGTGGCTGCCGCGCAGGGTGGTCGTGACGTCGCGGACTGGCTGGCCTCGAACGCCCGGGCTCGGGCAGAAGAGGCGCGGGCGGATCTGCGGCTGGCCCAAGCGTTGGATGACCGGTATCCCCGGTTGGGGACTGCGGTCGCTGCCGGTGGCGTGACGGTGGACCAGGCTCGCACGATCGTGCGGGCGCTGGACCGGCTACCGGAGGAGGTCGCGGCTGAGACCAAGTTGGCGGCGGAGGAGAAGTTGATCGAGTTCGCGGCCGATTTCGGCCCGCGTCAGTTGGCGTGGCTGGGCCGGCGGATCCTGTTCACCGTGGCTCCCGAGGTCGCCGATGAGATCTTGGAGCGGCAGCTGCGCGCCGAGGAGCGCAATGCGTGGGCGAAGACGAAGTTGTCGATGCGGTCCAAGGGTGATGGCACCACTCGCCTGTCGGCGTTGCTGCCCGATGCGGCGGCGAAGCGGTTGTCGGGGTTCCTGCACGCCTACACCAGTCCCCGCAACCCCGATGGCCTCCACCAGCACTGCAGCGACACCGACACCGACAGCGACCAACCGGACGACACCGACCAACCGGACGACCCCGAGCAGCAGGACGACACCGAGCAGCAGGACGACACCCCCGAGCAGCAGGAGACGGACGCCGACGGCCAGAACAGTGAGAAGGAGAGCGACAAGAAGGAAGGCCACGAGAAGGGCAGCAACCGGCAGGTCGGCGGCGGCAAGGAAGGCGACGGCGCGGACCAGTTGGGTGGCGCGGACCGGGAGGGTCGCGTGGACCAGTTGGGTGGCGTGGGGCCGGCGGCCAGCGACGAGCCGCAGGCTGCGGACGACACCCCGCCGTTGCCGGCCACGTGTGCGTCGGGCTGTTCCCGCAGTGGCCGGCACACCCACAAGCTGGGGTTGGCGTTGGTGCAGTTGCTGGAGACGCTCGACCCCGACCGGCTACCCATCCACGGCGGGGATGCCACCACGCTGGTGGTCACGTTGGGTCTGGAGAAGTTGCGGGCCGACCTCGGCGAAGCGGCCCTGCACGGGGTGCTGCCGGGCGAGGCGACCGAGGAGATCTCCGCACAGGAGGCCCGCCGGTTGGCGTGCATGGCCAACGTCATCCCCGCCGTCCTCGGCTCTGCCTCGGAGGTCCTCGACGTGGGCCGCTCCCAACGGCTGTTCACCAAGGCCCAACGCCGGGCGCTGCTGCTGCGCGACACCACGTGCCGTGCCGAGGGCTGCGACATCCCCGGCACTTGGTGCGAGGCCCACCACTGGCTCGAATGGAGCCACGGCGGCGACACCAACCTCGACAACGGGGTCCTGCTGTGTGCCCATCACCACCGCGTCGTCCACGACGACACCTACACCACCCAACACCTCCCAGACGGAGACGTCAGATTCCACCGACGAACCTAGGAGGCAGACGAGCCCCGCGCCGCGACCAGCCAGCGGTGGCCTCTCAGGCGTCGGCGAAGACCCGGACCCCGGAGTCGCGCCGCCGGACGAGGGACCCGCACGCGAAGAACCGATGATTCCGGTCCGGGACCCCGGTCTACCTCGTGGTGCGGCGACCTCCGCACCGACCGCAACGACGGCAGAGGAGCAAGGGCATGTTCGATCTCGGCCCAGCCACGGAGGAGATGAAGCGCCTGGTGTCGGGCGTTCAGGAGGCCCAGCTCGGCGAGGTGACGCCCTGCTCGGACTGGACGGTTGCCGACCTGCTTGCGCACGTCCATCAGTTCGCAACCGTCTTCACCGACAATGCCCACAAACAGCCGAGCGCACCGCCGGAGTCGCTGGTACCCGACTGGCGCGTGGAGATCCCGCGGCAACTCGACGCACTCGCCCGCGCCTGGGCGGCGGAGGAGGCGTGGCACGGCCGCGTGTCCGCCGGCGGGATCGACATGGATGCCGCGGACAACGCCGTGGTCGCCGTCGAGGAGCTGACGGTGCACGGCTGGGACCTCGCAAGCGCCACGGGCCAGGTGCTCCGGGTCGGCCCCGACCAACTCGACGTGATCGACCGTTTCCTCGACCTCTTCGCCAGCGGCCTGCCGGCAGGCCAAGGTCCGTTCGGCCCGGTCGTGGCCGTTCAGGCGGACGCCTCGAGGCTCGACCTGACCCTCGCGCAGACCGGGCGCGATCCCTCGTGGTCCACTGCCCACCACTGATGAGTCCAGGTCACCAACCGCTCGAAGGAGTCGACATGTCACGCACCAGGGTCCACAACCTCAACGTCTCGCTCGACGGGTACGCCGCGGGGGAGGAGGTGACCTTGGAGCAACCGATCGGTGGCGCCGAACGTCTCTTCAGCCGCTTCGACGGGAGGGCGATCCACGGGATCGACCGCGTCGACGACAGTCCGGTCACCTTCGACCATGCGCTGACCAGCACGTGGGGCCAGGGCATTGGCGCCGAGATCATGGGGCGGCGCAAGTTCGGTCCGCAGCAGGGCGCATGGCCCGACCACGAGTGGCGCGGTTGGTGGGGCGACGAACCGCCCTTCCAGACCCCCGTGTTCGTGATGACTCATTACCCGCGTCCTCCCATCGAATTCGCCAACGGCACGAGCTTCCACTTCGTGGACGGCAGTGCGGAGGACGTGCTCGGCCAGGCGAGGGCGGCCGCAGGTCGGCTCGACGTACGCATCGGTGGCGGGCCAACGACGGTGCGCCAGTTCCTGGCGGCCGGACTGATCGATTTCATGCATCTGGCGATCGTGCCGGTCACTCTCGGGCGCGGGGTCTCCCTGTTCGAGGGTCTCGATGACGTGGCAGCCGACTACGCGGTCGAGTCGCTCACCAGCCCCAGCGGGTTGACCCACCAGTTCTGGAACCGGCGGCCGTGATCGCGTGACGCACACTCGTGTGCCGTCTCCCGCCGAACAACCTCGGCCGCGCTGACACGTGCCCGATCGCGCACCAGCCCGTGGGGCGTCGGAGCGCCCGTGTAGCGACTCCGCCGAGAGCAGATCCGCTGCGAGCGGCACGCCCTTCTGCGTCCGCCGCCGCGGCGTCAGGCTCGGGGCATGACCGACGAACCCCGAACCCTGGCCCTCGGCAAGCGAACCGCAGAGGACCTGCTCCGGCACCGCATCCTGCTGCTCGACTCAGCACTCGACGACGAGATCGGTGCGATGCTGTGCGCTCAGCTCGTGCTGCTCGCGACCGACGACCCGGAGACCGACATCAGTCTCTGGATCAATTCTCCCGGCGGCTCGGTGCCCGCGATGCTGGCCATCGCGGACACCATGGGCCTGGTCCCGAACGACGTCTCCACGGTGGCCCTGGGCATGGCCTACAGCGCCGGTCAGTTCCTGCTGTGCTGCGGCACCGAGGGCAAGAGGCATGCACTGCCGCACGCCAAGGTGTTGATGCACCAAGGGTCCGCCGGCATCGGCGGCAACGCCGTCGACATCGAGCTGCAGGCCGATGACCTGCGCCAGATGCGCGACACGGTGCTCGGGGTCATCGCCGAACGCACCGGGAAGTCGTTCGAGCAGGTCTTCGAGGACTCGCTGCGCGACCACGTCTTCACCGCGGCGGAGGCCCGTGACTACGGATTCCTCGACCATCTCGTGACCGACCTCGAGCAACTCCGCCCGCACCCGCGCCGGACCACCGGGCTGCAGCCTGCCGCCCCGACGAAGGAGGTCGACCGATGAGCACCTACACCATCCCCAACGTGATCAGTCGTACGCCGCGTGGCGACAAGGTGATGGATGTCTACAGCCGTCTCCTCGAGGAGCGGATCGTCTACCTCGGCACGCAGATCGATGACAGTGTCGCCAACGCCCTGATCGCGCAGGTCCTGCACCTGGATGCGGAGAACCCCGACGCTCCGATCAACCTCTACATCAACTCCGAGGGCGGCTCGATCCCGGCAACCTTCGCGCTCTACGACACGATCCGCTTCTGCCGGGCACCGGTGGCGACGACCTGCGTGGGGCAGGCCTTCTCGAGCACTGCCCTCCTGCTCGCGGCCGGGGCGCCGGGGCAGCGGACACTGCTGCCCCATGCCCGGGTCATGCTGCACCAGCCGTCAGGGCAGGGACGTGGCACGATCCCGGACCTGATCCTCGCTGCGGACGAGATCCTGAGGGTGCGCGAGGAGATGGAGCAGGCGTTGGCCCAGCACACTGGTCAGGACGTCGAGACGCTGCGGCGCGACACCGACCGTGACCGGATCTTCCGCGCCGACGAGGCAGTCGCCTACGGACTGGCCGACGCGGTGATCAGCCGCCGCTGAACTCGGTCAAGCGGCCAACGCCAGTGGTCCGCGCAGGGCACCGATGCCTTGGGGGAGCGACGTCGGACCCGACGACACGACGTACAACCGGCGCGCGGCGGCAGCAGCCAGGTCACGCAGGGTGAGGTCGAGGGCACCGGCCACGGCGGAGAGCACCTCGGAGGAGGGATCCTTGCGGCCCCGCTCGATCTCGGAGAGGTACTGCGTCGAGATGCCGGCCCGGCTGGCAGTCTCGCTCAGCTTCTCGCCACGGGCATGGCGTCGTTCGCGGAGCAGCTCGCCGGTCACCTCGCGCCACAGTGGTTCGGGCGCCACGGGCTCGGGCTGGTCGGACGGTGGGCGCAGCGGCAGCAGATGAGCCATGTCGCGATGCTAGCCACTGACTCGGCGTCCGGGGCAGTGCTTCTGCCGAGGGCAGAACCGATGCGAGCATCGGCCGGGGTAGTCCCAGCACTACCCCCACTGGGGGCACAGCACTACTGACGCCGGCCCTGCTTCCGACAAGGCTGGAGGCATGTCAGCCACTGCCGTTGAACCGCCCCGAACGCCGGATCGCCTCGCCGCCGTGCGCCGCCGGCCCTTCACCGTGTTCGGCCTGCTGCTCATCGTGGTCGTGGGACTGGCCACGGGCGCGATGACCGGTGGCATCCTCGACCACGCCTGGGGCCGCGACCTCGCCTACGGCCCGGCCGCCCTGACGTCCGGCCAGTGGTGGGGCTTGCTCACCGGACCGTTCCTGGCGATCGCACCGTGGTGCTACCTCCCGGTGCTGGCCAGCTTCGCGCTCTGCGTCGGCTACGCGGAACCGCGACTCGGCACGCGTCGTACGGCGTTGCTCTGGCTGGGCACCCAGGTCGGCAGCGTGCTCGCCGCCAGTTCCTTGATCCTGGCCTTCGGCCCGGGTGCGATGGCACAGGCACTGGACGTCGGCCCGTCGGGCGGTGCGTTGGCCGTCGGCGCCGTGATGACCGCGTTCATGAGCACCGGAGTACGTCGTCTCGCACGGGGCACGCTGGTTGCCTACGTCGTCTCCTCCTTCCTCTTCATCGGCAACCTCGCCGACCTGGTGCACCTGATCGCCGTCGCCGCAGGCCTGGTCATCGGCTCCAGGAGTCGCCCCCGGCAGCAGGCTGTCGTCAACCGTGACCGCGCCGTCCATCACCTGCAACGTGAGGGTGGCGGCTCGATCTCCTGGATGACCACGTGGCCGGGCGTGCGCTACCTCTACGACCCGCAGGGCGGGGGCTACCTCGCCTACCGACGGCACCTCGGGGTGGCTCTCGCGCTCGGTGACCCGATCGGCACCACCGATTGGATCCGTCGTGCCCCGGCGGCGTTCGAAGCACTCTGCGCCGACGAGCACCTGATCCCCTCCCACTTCGCGGTGAGCGGGCCGGTTGCCCGGGCGATCGGTGGCCGCAACCTCCAGATCGGCGAGGACACCCTGTTGGACCTCACCGATCTGGAGTTCCGCGGGAAGAAGTGGCAAGACATCCGTACGGCGCGCAACCGGGCCGGTCGTGACGGGATCCGCTTCGAGCTGGTCACCCTCGCGGATGCGGATCCCCGGATCATCGCGCAGGTGCGCGCGATCAGTGACGGTTGGTTGCGGCGTCAGCGCACCCCGAGCTCGGCTTCACCCTGGGCGGCGTCGACCATGCGATGGACCCACGGGTTCGCGTCGCGTTGGCACTCGACGACGAGGACCGGGTGCACGGGTTCCTCTCCTGGATGCCGATCCACGGGGGTGGGGGACGCATCGACGGCTGGACCCTCGATCTGATGCGCCGACCCGACGACGGCTTCAAACCGGTGATCGAGTTCCTGATCGCAGAGTCGTGCCTTGCCTTCCAGGGTGAGGGTGCCCAGACGGTGTCGCTGTCGGCGGCGCCGCTCACACGCAGCATCGGCGAGCCGGACGGATGGCTTCAGCGCATGCTGGAGCGTTCCGCTCAGGTCCTCGAACCGCTCTACGGGTTCGCGTCGCTCCACGCGTTCAAGGCGAAGTTCTCACCTCGTTGCGAGTCACTCCACCTGACCTATCGCAAGAGCTCCGACCTGCCGCGGATCGGGCTGGCCGTGGCCACCGCCTACCTGGTGACGCCGAGGACGCGTGTCGTCAGCAGCCCGTTGACACTCCCGACACCGCCCGTGGCCCGGTCGGCGTCAACGTCTCCTGGGCCGGTAGGCCCGTCCGAAGCTGCGCAGACCGTCCTCGTAGATCTCCACTAGTTCCCAGTCGATCCGCCGCCCGCCGGGGACGTCGAAGATCCGGACTCCGTCGCCGAGGAAGACCGGGGCGACGAACACCTGGAGCTCGTCGACGAGGTCGTGCTCGAGCGCCTGTCGCCCGATGTCTGCACTGATGATCTGCACGTCCCCGTCGCCGGCGATCTGTCGCGCATGACGGACGGCTGTCGTGATGTCGCAGTTCAGCGGTACGACGGTCGGGTCGTCGGCGAGCTCCTCCGGCCGGTGGGTCAACACGATCTCGGTCCCGGACCAGGCACCGCCGTACGCCGCGGAGGTGGTCTTGTCCCGCTCATCCTGCTGTTCCTTCGCCGCGTCGTAGCCGTTTCGTCCGGAGATGATCACGGCGACTGCTGCTGCCATGCGTTCGGTGGTGCCCTCCGCCAGCGGTTCGCAGGCGGACATCCATCCCATGTCGTGTCCCGGGCCGGCGATGAAGCCGTCGATCGACGACGTGAATCCCCAGGCGACCTTGCCCATGTCTCCTCCTCGGCTGACCGTGTGTCAGGTTGCAGGTGAAGACCTGAGCCGGATCTCCGATTCATCGCAGTGCGGCGCACTAACCTTGTCTCCATGGTGGACAAGCGTGTGAAGGCACCCGAGATCGCGCCGGGTGAGACAGCCAAGGGACCTGCGTCCTACTTCCCCAGCATCGAGCAGAAGTACGGGCGGCCCATCCAGGAGTGGCTCGACCTCGTTGTCGGACGGCTGGAGACCGCCAAGCACATGGAAGTGGTTGCCTGGCTCAAGGACGAGCACGGCCTCGGCCACGGCCACGCCAATGCGATCGTCGCCTACGTGAAGTCCGCGCAGGTGGCCTGACGTGGCTCGTCGCCAACAGTGAGCAGCTCGGGCACCAGGCTCTCCGGTCCTCGGATCGTCCTCGTGGCGGCGGTCGTCGTCATCGTGGTGGCAGGTGCGCTCTGGTATCGCTCCGACACCCAACGTCTGCACCGCCTCGTCGACGACCTGCGTGACGAGCGGGGCGTGGTGAGCGCGGTCGTGGTGGACGACGAAGGCATTCAGGAGGTGCGCTTCACGAGCCGTGCGACCGTCTCGGAGATCGACACGGTGTGGGAGCGGCTGTCCGACGTCGATGTGGACCGCGTGGCGATCGGGGACGTCTCGGTGGACCCCTACGAGATGGATCACGGGGTCGTGCCCGCGGCCGTCGCGGCCGCCGGCGTACACCTCCATGCCGCCATGCTGGAGGTGCGCGAGGTCAGTGACGACGTGTGGTTGTCGGTGGGCTTCGGTCCTGTGCCGGTCGGCGCTGACGAGCCCACTCCACGCGACGGCGCCGTCCAGGTGCTCATGGTGCTTGAAGAACTCCAAGACGGTGAGCTGCCGGAGGACCTCGACCTCGTCGTTGCCCATCGCGCGCGCCAGCAGCTCGACCTGGTGCACGTCGAGCGGGCGGCCCTGGAGCGCCTCCCCGACACGATCACCGAGTTGCGTCGCATCGCGGCGACGGACCCCGAGGCGGGGATCGTCTGCGACGCAGACGGCTGTCACTCCTGACGCCGCGGGCCTCTCTGGTCACGTGCACGCAGCGGTTCACCGACCGCGTGCATGTGGCGCAGGGCGATCGCATACGACTCGACCAGCCCGGCCTCGGCGTACTCCACCCCGCGTTCGGCGCAGAAGTCGCGCACGATCGGCTGTGCCAGGCGCAGGTTGGCGCACGGCATGCTCGGGAAGAGGTGGTGCTCGATCTGGTAGTTGAGACCCCCGAGTGCGATGTCGGTGACCGGGCCGCCGCGCACGTTGCGTGAGGTGAGCACCTGCTTGCGCAAGTAGTCCGGCTCCTTGGCGCCGGTCAGCGTCGGCATGCCCTTGTGGTTGGGTGCGAACGAGCAGCCGAGGTAGACGCCGAACACCGCCTGGTTGACCAGGATGAACGCGACGGCGAGTCCGGGGAGAGCACCGTGAACACCAGGCTGAGATAGATCACCGCGTGGGCGAGCAGCAGCCCGGCCTCCAGCTTCCGGCTCGGCAGGCCGGGGCGCAGCACTGCGCGGACACTCGACACGTGGAGGTTGAACGCCTCGAGGGTGAGCAGCGGGAAGAAGAGGAACGCCTCGTACTTGCCGATGAACCGAGCCGGTCCGCGCGCGTTGCGCGCCTGTTCCTGCGACCACACCAGCAGGTCGGGGGAGACGTCCGGGTCGAGTTCCTCGTGGTTCGGATTCGCGTGGTGCCGGGTGTGTTTGTCCATCCACCAGCCGTAGCTCATCCCGACCCCGAGGTTGCCGACGAGGCGGCCGGCGATCTCGCTCGGGCGGCGGGTCCGGAAGACCTGCCGGTGCGCGATGTCGTGGGCCAGCAGGGCCAGCTGTGCGAAGACCACGGCCAGTACGACGGCGGTGAGCAACTGCCAGGCCGTGCTGCCGATGGCGACGAAGGCCGCCCAGGCAGCAACGAGCGCCGTACCGGCCAGGGTGAACCGGAGCAGGTAGTAGCCGGGTCGTCGGTCCAGCAGCCCGGCGGCATCGACGCGGCGGCGAAGTTCGGCGAAGTCGGAGCCGCCGTGGCCGGCGCGGAGGGTGGGTGCGGAGCGCTCGATGGTCATGGTTCGAGTCTTCGCGGGTGAGGGAGCCCGCGCCATGGCGCTGGGTCCCCTCCGGTGGTGGGGCTAGGCCCACCACCGCAGCGTGGAACGTCGTTGTCTCACCGTGTCCAGAAGGGCTGCTCCGCGTGCTCGCGCACGGCGATGTTGATCCGGTTGAAGAGGTTGTGGGTGGCGATGGTCAGGATCAGCGCGGCGACCTGTTGCTCGTCGTAGTGCTTGGTGACCTCGCGCCAGAGCTCGTCGGGGACCGCGTTCGTCGCACCGGCCAGTCGGGTGAGCGCATCGGTGAGCTCAAGGGCGGTCTTCTCGGCCTCGTCGAAGAACGGGGACTCGCGGAAGGCCGCGAGGCCCACCATCTGCGACGGCGTCAGTCCCACCGTCGGACCCGTGACGACGTGGCCCTGGATGCAGGCCGCGCAGCCGTTGAGTTGGCTCACGCGCAACGCGACCAACTCGACCGTGGCTGTGGGCAGGCCGCCCGATGCGGATGCGGCCAAGAGGTTGCCGATCCCCTTGTAGGCCTGGGGAATGATCGTGGCGGGGTTGGCCATGCGGGGCTGGATGGTCATCGCTCGTACTCCTCGACAATGTGGTTTCGTCCTTGTGCCATCCCTGACCCGCAGCGCGATCCGAATGTGACAGCCGGGACGAAACTCTCCTCGCTCGCCTCCGTATGTCACATCTGTCGTGTCTCGCGGGTCAGGACATCGGGACCAGGGACGAGAAGGCGGAGGGCGAGAGATGGCACACGAAGACTGGTTGACCGACCGGTTCGAGGAGCACCGCCGGCACCTGTTCGGCGTTGCCTACCGGATGCTCGGCTCCACCGCGGAGGCGGAGGACGCCGTCCAGGAGGCCTGGCTCAGGTTGAGCCGTAGCGACGATGCGGCCCCCGGGGACATCGACAATCTCGGCGGCTGGCTCACGACGGTCGTGTCCCGGATCTCGCTCAACGTGTTGCGGGCCCGTGCGACGCACCGTGAGGACTCCCTTGATGAGCGGCTGGAGCGACTGCCCGAACCGGTCGTCACGCTCGAAGGCGATGCCGGCGACCCGGTCGACCAGGCGTTGCTCGCCGACTCCGTCGGCATCGCCCTGCTGGTGGTGCTCGACCAGCTCTCGCCAGCGGAGCGGCTCGCGTTCGTGCTGCACGACCTCTTCGCGCTCCCCTTCGACGAGATCGCACCCATCCTCGGGAAGTCCCGTGACGCGACCCGCCAGCTGGCCAGTCGAGCGCGGCGTCGTGTCCAGGGCCGGGCACCTTCACCCGACGCAGACCTGACCCGGCAGCGTGCGGTCGTCGATGCCTTCTTCGCTGCCGCCCGTGACGGCGACCTCCAGCGGCTCGTCGCCGTGCTCCATCCCGACGTCGTGCTCCACGCTGACATGGGTTCGGGCATCACCGGCCACCGTGGCGCCGAGAAGGTCGCCGGCAACGCGATCATGTATGCCCACCCCGACCGGATCGTGCACCCCGCCTACGTCAACGGGGCCGCTGGCGCGGTGACCACCTTGCACGGCGCACTGTTCAGCATCATGGCGTTCACCGTCGTCGACGGTCGGATCGTCGAGATCGAGGCGTACGCCGCCCCCGATCTCACTGCCCGCCTGGGCGCGGAGCTCGGGCTGGTCTGACGAGCCCGCTGAACCGGTGGCGCGCCCGGCTCAGGACACGTACTCAGACAGCGGTCATGCCCAGGAACACGGTGACCGACAGCACTGCGGCGGCACCCGCGAGTGCGATCGGGACACTCGCTGCCTCGGCGACGATGCCGCCAGTGACGGCACCGAACGGCGTGCCGCCCCAGGCGACCAGGCGGGCTGTGGTGTTGACCCGAGCCTGCAGGTGATCCGGCGTGACACGCTGCCTCGCGGCGATCCCGTTGAGGATCACCAACGTGCTCGAACAACTCCACACCACCAGCAACGCAAGTGCCACCCCATACGGCGGCACCGCGGCCAGACAGGCAAGGCAGGGGATCCCCAGGGCCAGTGCGGCGAGGGTGAGGCGCCCGGTGGGGATCCTGGCGGTCAGCCACGACAGCATGGTGGCGGCCAGGAGGCCACCGAGTGCGACGGCTGCGAGCATCACCCCGAGCCCGTGTCCCTCTGAAGGGACGTGAACCTCCTCGGTGGCGAACACGACCAGCAGCGCGGTGACGGCACCCGCCACGAGTGAGTTGCCGACACCGATCAGAGTGAGGGACCGCACCAGCGGATGCCGTGCGACGAAACGTAGGCCCTCCGCGATGTCCGCTCGGATGCTGGTGCCCGGACGCGGCACGGTTCCTCGGGTGTGGTGGGGGTCCATCGATGCGGCGATCCGGAGAATGAGGCCAGCAGCCAGCAGGTACGCCGCTGCGTCGACGGCCAGCGCCCACTCCGGGCCGAGAGTCACGACGACGACACCGCCGACCGCGGGCGCGGCGACCGCGACGATCGTGGTGCTGGTCCACACCACACTGTTCGCTGCCACCAGGCGGTCGCGTCCGACGATGGCGGGGAGCGCTCCGAAGGCCGCTGCGTCGAACCACACGAAGCCGGTGGCAAGGAGCAGGGCAACGAGCAGCACCTGTGCGACGCCCAGGTGGTCGCCGACGTGGGCCGCCGGGATGCTCAGCAGTGCGACGGCACAGAGACCTTGACTGGTCACCATCACCCGACGGCGTGGCAGCCGGTCCGCCATCGCACCTGCGAGCAGTCCGAACACGAGGTAGGGCGCCACTTGCGCGGCGGCCACCAGCGAGGTGAGGAACGCTGACCCGGACAGCCGGTAGACCAGCACTGTCGTTGCCACCGCCGTGATCCCGGACCCTGCGACCGCGACCATCCGCGCCGCGGTGAAGAGCAGCAGGTCCCGGTCGAGCCGCGGCGGTTCCGCCGTGACGGCTCCGGTCGGTGGGCTCACCTGTGCAGACCCTCGGCGACGATTTCCACGCCCTCCACGCTGCTGAGGGTCCCGGGCTGCACGAACGTGTTGTCGACGGCCACCAGTCGGCCCTCCCGAACCGCAGCAGTGTGGGCGAACGTGGTGGTCAGGTACTCGCGGGTCTTCCGTTCGTGCTCGGCGTCCGTGACGCTGAAGACGAACGCGTCGGGGTCCTTGGCAAGAACGACCTCGGGGTTGACCTCGGCAGCGAAGAAGTCCGTGAAGAGCCCCTGGTCGTCAGCGAACACACTCTCACCACCGGCAAGGCGGAGGATGTCGGCCTCGACGGCACCGCCGATCGCATAGAGCTTGCCGCCCTCGACATACACGAGGGCGGTGCGCACCGGACGGATCCCCGTGATCTGCTCAGCGACGGCCTCCAGGCGGCCGCGTGCGTCGTCCTCGAGCTTCGCTGCCCGCTCGGACACGTCGAAGACCTGACCGAGGAAGGCCAGGTCGACGAAGGTGTCGGCGACCGTCCCACTGGAGCGCCGCTCTGCACAGCCGGCAGCAGCGGTGTAGGCCGGGATGCCGAGGGCCTCGAGATCGTCGTAGCCAGCGAACCCCATCTCGGTGTTGAACTCGTACTCCGTGCCGCTCAGGACGAGATCGGGCTCCTGCTCGATCAGCGTCTCCTTGTCCGGCGGGCTGTCGGTGCTCAGGGTCGGGACGGCCGCAACCTCGTCAGCCAGCTCGGCAGAGGGTTCACCGAGCCCCGACTGGGCCTGCGCGACGACCCGGTCCCCGACGCCGAGCTGGATCAGGACCTCCGTGATGCTCGGGTGCATGGTCACCACCCGTCGTGGTGGGGAGGCGACGGCGACGTCTCGGCCAGCGCAGCCGGAGGTGGTCACCGGATAGCCCTCACCGCCCTGCTCTGCCGCGGCCTCGTTGTGTGACACCGTGCCGCAGCCGGTCGCCACCATCGCGGTCGCAGTGAGGACCGAGGCAGGGAGCAGCCTGCGACGTCGTGCGGGTTCGGGAAAGGACATGGGACTCCTCAGATCAGTTGACGTCGGACGACGTCGAGTGGATGGTTGGCGGAGCTTCGGGTCCTGCGGTTCGTCGCGGAGCGACGGTGATCAGTGGCCGGCTGGTGAGTGGGTGGGTGAGCACGTCGCAGGCGACGCCGTACACCTGCTCCACACGCGCGTTGGTGAGGACTTCCTCGGGGGTGCCCTGGGCGACGAGCCGACCCTTCTTCAGGAGCACGATCCGGTCGCAGTAGGCGGCAGCGAGGGTCAGGTCGTGGAGCGCCACGAGGGTGCTGATGCCCAGCGCGCGCACCAGTTCCAGCAGGTCGAGCTGGTGCGCCACGTCGAGATGGTTCGTGGGTTCGTCGAGGAGCAGGACCTCAGGTTCTTGGCACAGTGCGCGCGCCAGCAACACCCGCTGGCGTTCGCCGCCGGACAGTGTCGCGAAGTCACGTTCGGCCATCGCTGTGGCGTTGACGCGGCCCAAGCAGTGCTCGGCAAAGGCAATGTCGGATCCGCCGTCGCGGCGGCGGGGATGCGGGATGCGCCCGAGCAGCACCACGTCGATCACCCGGAGCTGCAGATCGGTCGCATGGTCCTGGCTGAGCACGGCGCAGCGGCGTGCCAGGTCCCTCGGCCGGGTGGTGGCCACGTCGAGACCGGCAGTGCGCACGACTCCATGTCGTGGTCGGAGGGCACCGTACGTGGCCCGGAGCAGTGTCGACTTTCCGCAGCCGTTCGGTCCGAGCAGTCCGACGACCAGTCCGCTCGGGACCTCGAGCGAGACGTCCTCGAGGATGGTGCTCCGGTCGATCGTGACGTGCAGGTCCCGGATCTCCACCGCAGGGTGAGTTGCGCTCATGCCATGCCCCCGGTTGGGCGACTGCGCAACAGCCAGAGGAAGAACGGAGCGCCGATCAGAGCGGTGACCACGCCGATCGGCAGCTCCCGGGGAGCGGCCGCAGTGCGAGCGACGGTGTCGACGGCGACCAGCAGCAGGGCGCCGCCGAGCAGGGAGACGGGCAAGAGGCGGCGATGGTCGGCGCCGACCAGGAGGCGGCAGGCGTGCGGAACCACCATGCCCACGAAGCCGATCCCACCAGCGACGGCCACCACGCACCCCACCATCAGTGAGGTGACCAGCAGCGTCTCGACCCGAAACCGTGAGACGTCGACACCGAGTGAGGTGGCCGTTTCGTCGCCGGTCATGATGGCGTTGAGGTGGCCGGTGCGCCACCAGGCGTACGCCGCACCCAGCGCCAGTCCGGCACCCGGCAGGGCCAAGGTCGCCCATGAGGCAGAGGAGATGCTGCCCAGCAGGAAGAAGAGCAGACCTGGAAGCTTGCCGTGCTCGGCGGTGACCGTGATCCAGCTGGTCACGGCGCTGAAGAGATAGGACAGGGCGACGCCGGCGAGCACCAGGCGAAGCGGCTCGATGCGTCCACCGCGTGATGCGAGGAGATAGACCAGGAAGCAGGCGAGCGCGGAACCGCCGAAGGCCGAGCCCGACACCAGCAGTCCCGGCACCGATGCGCCGAGGACCAGACCGATCACCGCGCCGAGTGCTGCTCCTGAGGACGCGCCGAGCAAGTAGGGGTCAGCGAGTGGATTGCGCACGACGGCCTGAAGGATCACCCCCACCAGGGCCAAGCTCGCGCCGACGAGTGCCGCCAGGAGCACCCGGGGCGTTCGGAAGACCCACACGATCCGCTCTTCCACGAGCGACCAGTCGGCCGTGTGCTCGCCGGGCAGGAGATGAGCGGCCAGGACCTTGAGGGTGGTTGCGGGACTGACGCCGATCGGGCCGATACCGATGCACACCACGATGCCCGTGGCGAGCCCGATGGTGAGGAGCGTCAGGACGGCGGGGAACGAGAGTCGGGAGGGCGGCGCGGTCTGCTTGGCCGCGGGAGGAGCGCACGTGGAGGAAGGCACGCCGGAGACCTTAACCCACAAATGAGAATGATTCCCATTCGCATCGGGATTCGACTACCGAGCTGCCCCCGGTGCGGGCTCCGGGACCTGCTCAAGGGTGCGCGGCTTCCGGCGGGTGAGCAGGACTCCGATGATGCACATCGCGCCGCCGACGAAGGCCAGTGCCGGAGGCACTTCGCCGAGCGCCAGCCAGGCCATCAACGTGGTGATGAAGGGCACCAGGAACGTGGACAGTGCGAACTTGCCGGCATCGGAGTGGCTGAGGGCGTAGGCCCAGGTCACGAATGCCAGCGCACTCGGCACGATGCCCAGGTAGGCGATCCACATCAGGTCGGACGCGGTCGCGTCGCGGACCACGCCCACCAGCTCGACCGACCACGGCAGGCAGGCCACCGCGCCCACGACGTAGAACCAGAAGGTCATCTCCAGGGCCGTCATCCCACCCACGAGCAGCTTCTTCTGGGTGACCACCCCCACTGCGAACGTCACCGCAGCGAGTGCCGTGAGGAGTACGCCGACCAAGTCGCCGTTGTCGCCCTCGGAGGAGGAACGGCCGATGATGACCACGCCGGCGAAGCCGACGCCGAGTCCGATCAGCAGCCACTGGGTGAGACGTTCGCGGAAGAGGAAGGTGGCCAGGAGCGCCACGATGATCGGCCCGATCTGGATGATCAGCGCAGCGGTTCCGGCATCGATCCGACGCTCTGCCTCGTTGAGCGCGACGTTGTAGATGCCGATCCACGACACGCCCCCGAGGATGATCAGTGGCCATTCCCGCTTCGTGGGCACACGTCGCCGAACGGCCGGCACGGAGAGCCGGACCATCACCCCCAGTGCGAGGACCGCAACCAGGAGTCGGCCCAGGCTCAGCGAGCCCGGTGGCACCTCCTCGCCGAGATGCCGGATGGCCACGAATGCCGAGGCCCAGGCGACCAGGGTGAACCCCACCGCCGCGAGCGGTAGCCAGGGTCGGGAAGTGGGCACGATCGAACGCTACGGTGGCAGAGGCTTTGCGACCAGCGATTTTCGGACATCGCAGCACGAGTTGCTGCCAAGTTCGGCGGTGGTGCGTGGTGCCATCGCGCTCAGCGGTTGCGGTTGCGTGGATGGTCGCGGGCGGTGCGTTCGTTGCCGTGCTTGTAGTTGCCGGTCACTCGGGCCATCAACTCCTGGTCGTCGGCCGTCTCGACGTCCTCGAGGAAGTCGGCGGCGCGCTGGCCGCGGAGTGTGCCCGCGGGGCGGCCGTGGTGGGTGATGGACACCGATCCGTCCTTGCGGACCGAGTAACCGAAGCCCTCAGGCGAGTTGCTCATGTCGGTGAGTCAATCGTCGCCCGGCCTCGCGTGCCAACACGTTTTCACTGCTCCCGTTGGCGGGCCGCCTGGCTGAGGAGGCCATCGACGAGCGCGGCGAGACCCTCGGCGAAGGTGTCACGCGCTGAGACCTCGACCCAGTGCTTGCCGACTGCTGCGAGGCCCGGCAGCTCGGCAGCGTCGTGATCACTGACCGAGGGATCCGGGTGGCTGAAGATGGCAGCTGATGCAGTTGCTCCCGCGTCAGCACGCCGGGTTCGGGTGTTTGCCCGGACGAGGATCTCGCCGACGGTGAAGTACCAGGTGTTGCGGAAGACGAGGATCGCCTGCTCCGCGGTGCAGCCCGACGCGAGTGCTCCGGACACGATGGCCTCGACCATCCAGATCGAGGTGCCGCCGAGCCGGCTGAGGAAACCATCGGTCGTGACCACTTCGGCGATCCAGGGCTGGGCGGCCAGTGCGTCCCGTCCGGCAACGCCGGCAGCCACGATCCTGTCGCGGGGGTCCTCCGGGAACTCGGGCGTAGGCGTCCGGGCGAGCTGGTCGTTGACGAGCTGGACCAGGAGGTCGCCGCGGTCCTCGATGTGGTGATAGATGGTCATCGGGCTCACCCCGATCTCGCCGGCGAGGCGCCGTACGGTCAGCTTCTCCCAGCCGTCCCGCTCGATGATCAGACGGGCCGCAGCGAGGACGTCGCTGCGCGACGTCCGTGGTGGCCGCCCGGTGCGGCCGGGCGAAGCGTTCGATCGAGGCACGCTCCCATCCTCCCAGCAGGTGTCGAGTCGTGGGGCCGCCGTCATCTTCGTGCTGGACAACGGCGCGTTCGACGTTCTACTTTATTTACATGTACGAAAATACCAAGGTCGATCCCCTCTCGCGTGCAGGAGAACCGATGGTGAACGCCGAGCGTCAGCGAGCAGTGCTTGCCCTCCTCGGTGCCGGTCTCGTGCTGTCAGTCATCGCCGCCTGCGTTCCGTTGCTGGCCCAACAGGTGCTCGAGGACCACATCCGTGACGGCTATCCGGCCTACTCCGACGGGCGGGTCGACTCGGCGGTGACCGCGTGGCTCGCTCTCCTGGCGACGCTGGGTGGCCTTGGGGTCGTCGGCTGGCTGGTCTCGATCGTGGCCGTCCGCAGGCAGCGTCGGGCGCGGTTGGTGGTGACCGTGATGGCGACTCTGGGTCTCGGCGTCTCCCTCACTGCGGCGCTGACCCAGGACACGTCGGGAGAAGTGGGTCTCGCGCCGCTGTTCGGCCTGCTGGTGCTGTTGCCGTGTGTGGCCGGAGTGGTGGCGGCGGTGCTGGTGTGGAGGCTCAGACAGCCTGGTCGCTGAACGCGCCGCCGTCGGAGAACACCTGCTCGGCGAACCTCGTTCCGATCAGCTCGTGGGTCGCCGCGTCGGGATGCAGGTTGTCGGGCAACGGGTGTGACTCGCTGTCATGGCTGCCGTAGAGGGCAAGCCCGTCCAGGAGATGCAGGTGGTGATCGGTGCTCCTGCGCTGCTCGACGATGCCGCTCATCGCTTCGCGGATCACCGTGAGTGTCAGCTGTCCAGCGGCAACGCCGCGCGGGTCGCCGGCGGCGCGGAAACGGGTCGGTCCGTCGTCGAAGACGGGCATGGCGGGTCCGGGAGTGTCCTCGTGGATCGCGGAGAAGAGCGGGGAGACCACGAGCAGGGGTACGTCGGGGTGCCCGTCGCGGATGGTGTCGAGGAAGCCGTGCAGGGCCGGGCCGAATGCGCGTCGGCGCATCAGGTCCAGGTTCACCAGGTTGATGCCGATCTTCACGCTGATCAGGTCGGTGGGGGTGTCGCGGATGGTGCGTGCGACGAACGGGTCGAGCAGCGCACTGCCACCGAGTCCGAGGTTGGTCAGGTCGACCTGACCGAGCGTTGCCGCGATCGCCGGCCAGGTCCGGGACGGGCTCGCGGCGTCCGAGCCATGGCTGATGGAGCTGCCGTGGTGCAGCCACGACCTCCTGGTCGAGGGAGTGGCTGGCAGTACGGGGGCATCCGTCCGCAGCTCGATGACCTCGGTGACCTCCCGGAAGGACAGCCAGATCTCGACCTCCTTCTCCTTCGCGGGGAGGCCCGTGAAGGTCACGGATCCGGGCTCGCCCGGCTGGTGCTCCATGCCGCCGCGTGCCATGTCGATGAGCAGGGTGTGGCCGCTGTCGGCCGCCCCTTGGGCGAAGAGCTCACCGTCGACCAGCAGGTCATACAGGCCCTCGGGGCCGGGCGGGACGCCCACGTAGGCGAACTTGGTCGGCAGTGCCACCAGTTCCACGCATGTTGCCGACGTACGGAAGCGCAGGCGTACGCCGGACGGCTTGGCCTCCGCCATGGCGAGCTGCCCGTCATCGCACTGTGCGCGTGCCCAGGCCGGGAGTCGGTGGGGCTTGATGCCGTGCGCAGTGGTCTCGAGCTCAGCTGCCCCGTGGATGAGGGGAGCGAGGTCGCGGGTGATGATCGGGACGTTCACGGGCGCTTCCTGCCGTACGGTAACCTTGGATATCTAGGTAGCAGCCTAGGACACCTAGGTTTATGGATCAAATGGAAGGCGCCTCATGGCCCGTGCGGGACTGACGCCGGAAGTGTTGACGCAGGCCGCCGCTGAGCTCGCGGACGAGATCGGCTTCGCGAAGGTGACGGTGGCCGCCGTCGCCAGACGATTCGGGGTCAAGGACGCGAGCCTCTACTCCCACGTGCGCAACCTGAGGGAGCTCCAGGTCCGGGTGGCGGAGGCGGCCTTCCACGAACTCGCTGACCAGGTGGCGTCCGCGATCGCCGGGCTGTCGGGCCGTGCCGCCCTCGCTGCGCTCACCGACGGCTATCGCAGGTTCGCTGCCGAGCACCCGGGGCAGTACGCCTCGATGCGGATCGAGATCGAGCCCGGCTCGAGTGCCGCTCGTGCCGGGGCGCGTCACGCCGCGCTGAGTCGGGCCGTGCTGCGCTCCTATGCGTTGGAGGAGCCTGATGCGACAGACGCGCTGCGCATGATGAACAGCACGCTGCACGGGTTCGTGGAGCTTGAGCTCGCCGGAGGCTTCAGTCACTCCGAGCGGAGCGCCGCGGACTCCTGGGCTGCCACCTTGGTCGCACTCGACGCGATCCTGGCGAACTGGCCCTCCGCCGCGTCCTGAAGTCGTGGCTCAGCGGCGGTCGGGGATCGTCGCGTGACCATCACCGTGAGGTCGCTGAGGCAGTGCTCGGGCATGCCAGCGGCCAGCGTGGTGGCCGATCTCGATCGGGTAGGAGAAGCATTCGGTGACCCGTTCGGTGGTCAGCACGTCCTGCGCCGGGCCGGCGTGGATCAGTCGGCCGTCCTTGATCAGTGCAGCATGGGTGGTCGTCTCGGGGAGCTCCTCGAGGTGGTGGGTGACCAAGACCGTCGCGAGTTCCGGCTGGGACCGGTGCAGGTGGTCGACGGTGGCGAGGAGCTGTTCGCGAGCGGCGACGTCGAGCCCGGTGGACGGTTCGTCGAGGAGCAGGAGTGGCGGGTCCGGCATCAGTGCGCGGGCGATGAGGGCTCGGCCGCGTTCGCCTTGGGACATGGTGGGCCAGGTGGCTCGGGTGAGCGCATCCAGTCCGAGCAGCTTGACCAGCTCGTCGGCCCGCGCGCTCTCGGTCGGATGTGGCTCCCAGCGTGGCATCAGCTCGGTGGTGCCTGTTGCGCCGGTGAGCACCACCTCGCGCGGGGTGAGCGGCGAGCGGAGGGGTGCCGCGGATTGACGTGTCCGATGGAGCGTCGCAGGTCGCGGATGTCGACCCGACCCAGCTTGTGGCCGAGCACGTGGACGCTGCCCCTCGTGGGGTGCTCGACTGCGCCGCACATGCTGAGCACGGTGCTCTTGCCAGCGCCGTTGGGCCCGATGAGGGCCCAGTGCTCTCCGGCGCGGACGGTCAGATCGACGTCGACGAGGATCTGGCGGGACTCGCGGACGAAGTGGACGGACTCCAGTTGCAGGACCGCGTGGTCGGTCATCGACTCCCTCTCGTTCAGCACGTTCGCGCCCCGGAACGACCTTTGGGCGCGGGACGAACCTACAACTCCTCAGACAAGTTGGGCGGCGCGGGGTGCTCCGAGTCCGCCACTTCCCCATGGAACAACTCATCTAAGGTGCGGGTCATGGTCATCGGGTCCGCCATCATCTCGTTCTGGCTTGCCGCGGGCCTGCTCTTCGTCTGGTGGATCACGACCGCGCTCTACAAGCAGTTGCGGGAGCCGCTCCGGGTGTACGACCCGGAAGAGGCTCTCCGCGGGCGCACCGAGACGTGGGGCCGAGAGCCCGTCGATGTCGCGACCTGGTTCGGCACCCCGCGGGTCGGGGACTTCGAACCCGCGCACGTGGTCGGGGAGATCGTGCGGCGCACGGGAGGTGAGGATTCCCACGAAGACGGCAGCACCACGGGCGTGCTCGTCCTGCGGCTGCCCGACTCGCCGGCAGCGATCCCCGTGCCGATCGACATCGGCCGCCCGGACAACGCCCGGGTGGGGGCCCTCGTCCCCGTGCGACGGGAGGAGGACGGCGATTTCGAGATCGCCCAGAACCTCTCCGAGGACGAGACCAGGCGAGTGTTGCTCGAGCACCGCGTGAGCCTCGGTGTGATGGACCTGCCGACTGCTGCTGCCCTCACCCTGCCCGGCCGCGCCGCCGTCGTGGAGCCGCAGGAGGTGCGGCCGACCGGACGGGTCCACCGCGGTCACGTCGAGATCCGGGCACGCTTCCGCGATCGAGAACAGGTCGAGCACGAGGTGGCCGGCTTCCTGCGCCCGGCGGAACTCGCGCTGGTGCGTCGTACGGCGAAGCTCCCGGTGGCGCTCGACCCCGACGGGATCTGGCGGCTCGGAACGGGATGGTACTGAGATGACGGAGCGGATGACCGCCGTCGTCGGCCCCGGGGAGCCCGACCACTTCATGGTGGCGGCCCAGAGCGCCGCGGTCCGGGTGGCAGTGCGTCGGCTGCGGGTCGCTGCACTTGCCCTGCTCCTCGCCCTTGTCGGCGGGCTGGGTGTGCTGCTCCTGTGGCCGCACTCCTGGACGATCACGGTGCCGATCGCCTTGGGTGTCGCCTTCGTCGGCGCCTGCTGCGGCTTCCCGCCCGGGGTCAAGGAGGAGCGCCCGGTGCCTGGGACGGAGCTCGAGGTCGCGCGGGTGCTCGACTGCTCGGTCCGTACCTGGGGTGGTAGCAGCGACGGGAAGCACCGCGTCCGGGTGACCGGTGAGGACTCCTCGGGTCGACTCGTCCACGACGAGGTATGGCTGGAGGCCACGAGTGGTTGTGAGGCGCAGTTCGGTGCTCTCTTCGGCTTTCGTCGCCACCCCACGATGCGGCACCTCGTGCACATCGAGCCGCAGACAGAGGTGCGTGACCTCGACAGGCTCGACGTGCAGGCGCGGATCGCGAAGGGATGGCTGCCCGACGCGGCGGAAGAGGCCGTGGCGACCGGCACGATCGCCACGGCTCAGGTGACCGCCCTGGGGATCGGCGAAGACGTGCTCGGCCCACGTTCGCTGGTGCGTCTCGAGTTGCGTCTCGCTGACGGCACGACGATCACGGCGACGCCGTACCTGTTGCCCGAGGAGCTGCTGGGGGTCGCCCCGGGAAGCACGGTGCGGATTGCTCGCGGCCGCAGCCTCCGGGCGGTCCTGCTCGGTACGCCGGCCTGGAACCGCGGGTTGTCGGCCTGAGTGGCTCGGCCCGTCGGCCTGAGTGGCTCGGCCCGTCGGCCTGAGTGGCTCGGCCCGTCGTCGCCCATCCTGGGCTGGTAGGGACTCAGTCTCGCTGGATCGGGAGCCCTGCTGACTCCGCATAGGCCTCGAGCTGTTCGAGGTACTCCTCCAACGAGTCGTGACGCACTGTCAGGCGCAGCACGGTGGCTCCCGCGTCCGCGGCTTCCCCGAGGACGTCGGCGACGCGCTCCGGCTCCCGGATGGGGTCCAGGGGGTCGGCCGTGCCGAGGAGCACGTCGAAGCCCTCGGGGGAGTCGACCTCGGCGAGCATGGAGCGGAGCCGGTCGGCGTCAGGCCCGCGGAACGCGACTGGGGCCGGAGCCCACCCGTCGCCGAGTGTGACGGCACGATTCAGTGCTCGGCGGGTGTTTCCGCCGACCCAGATGGGCAGGTGCTCCTGGACGGCGTGCGGTTCGATCGCCATGTTCTCGAACGAGTAGTGGGTGCCGTGGTAGGTCGCGACCGGTCGGCCCAGCGAGGCACGCAGTGCCCGCAGCGCGTCGTCGGCGCGGGGACCCCGGTCGTCGAAGGGTGCGCCGAGAAGGGCGAACTCCTCCTCCAGGTGCCCCACCCCGACGCCGAGATTGAGTCGCCCACCGCTGAAGTGGTCGAGCGTGCCGTAGCGCTTCGCCAGTTCGAGCGGGTGGTAGTAGGGCACGACGAGCACGAACGGTAGGAATCGGATCCGTTCGGTGACGGCAGCCAAGTAGGAGAAGGTCGCCAGGGCGTCGTAGAAGCGTTCGCCGCCACTGAATCCCACCGGCACGGTGACGTGGTCGGGGCAGGTGAGGAACTCGTAGCCGAGGCGATCCGCCGCGCGGGCCAACGTGACCACTTCCGCAGGACCGGCCTCGTGCTCCCAGGCCGGACGGCCGCCGGACAGGGCGAGGATCGGGGATGCAATGCCGGTGCGCATGAGGTCTCCTCAGGAGGGGCGCGCCCGACTCGGCCGGGCGCGAGACGTCGTGGTGGCGGGACCGGGAACCGGACCCGAGCAGGAGTGTGTTGCGCAGGCCTGGCCGTTTGGCGACACTCCCGCTGAGTGAGTGGTGTTCTTCCAGCGAGAGCGGGGACGGGCGGGCGCCACCCCGCCCGGTTTCACGCGTCGATGGTGCCCATGTCGCCGTACCGCTCCCCGGCGACCGCCCCGCGTGGCACCGCGGCCTCGAGCGCCTTGAGGTCGTCGGAGGTCAGGTGCAGCTCGGCTGCGCCGACGTTCTCCTCGAGGTAGGCCACCCGCTTGGTGCCGGGGATGGGTACGACGTCGTCGCCCTGCGCGAGCACCCAGGCGAGGGCCAACTGGCCGGGGGTGCAGCCATGTGCTGCTGCCAGTTCGGAGATCCGCTGGACCAGGGTGAGGTTGGTGGTGAGGTTGTCGCCGCTGAAGCGCGGGAAGTAGCCGCTGCCGCGGCTGTCGCTGCTGGGCGGCGCGGAGACGATGGCTCCCGTCAGCAGGCCGCGGCCGAGCGGCGAGTAGGGCACCAGAGCGATGCCGAGCTCGCGCAGCGTCGGCAGGATCTCGTCCTCGAGGTCACGGGTGAACAGCGAATACTCGGTCTGCAACGCGGTGATCGGGTGGACGGCATGGGCGCGCCGGATCGTGCCAGCCGATGCCTCCGACAGTCCGAGGTGTTGCACCTTGCCGGCTTCGACGAGCTCCTTCATGGCACCGACCGTCTCCTCGATGGGGACCGTCTTGTCGACGCGGTGCTGGTAGTAGAGGTCGATGTGGTCCACGTCGAGGCGCTGGAGCGAGGCGTCGCAGGCCTTGCGGACGTAGTCGGGGTGGCCGTTGACCCGGAGGCGGGAGCCGTCAGGCAGGCGTTCGTTGCCGAACTTGGTCGCGAGCTGCACCCGGTCACGGTGACCGGCGATCGCCCTGCCGACCAGCTGCTCGTTGACGAAGGGGCCATACATGTCGGCGGTGTCGAGGAAGGTCACCCCCAGGTCGAGGGCGCGGTGGATCGTGGCGATGCCGGCAGCCTCGTCGGGGGTGCCGTAGAACTCCGACATCCCCATGCAGCCGAGGCCCAGGGTGGAGACGGCGAGCGGGGAGTCGGTGCCGAGTGTGCGCGTGGAAAGGGTCATGCTGCCCAGCAAACATGCTGGAGTGCGCTCCAGGTCAAGCGCTCTGTTGCGACGCCCGTCGCAGCCGGTCCTCGTAGATACCGATCTTGTGGTCGATCGCGCCGAGGTGGCCGGTCACCTCCGTCAGCTGGCGCAACACCTCCTCGCGATGGCTCTGCAGCAACGCCAGTCGTTCCGGCTCGTTCCCGTCGCCGGCGCGTACCAGGTCGGCGTAGCGGCGTACGTCGCGGATCGGCATGCCCGTGGAGCGAAGCCGGGTCACCAGCGTGATCCAGTGCACGTCCTCCTCGTCGTAGCGACGGTGACCGCTCGCCGAGCGTGGCACCGGACGGAGGAGGAGCCCGTCCCTCTCGTAGTAGCGCAGGGTGTCGATCGTCAGGCCGAGTGCAGCGGCCGCTTGCGCGATGGTGAGAACAGGGCGGGTCATGGTCCCAGTGTCACTCCTGGAGTGCACTTCAGGTCTACGGGGTTTCACTCCTGGCGCTTGACCTGGTGGGTCGTCGAGCCGTGCGACGAGGTGGTCGACGTGATGCTGGACGTTGGCATCAGAGATACGGCTTGGTCAGCATCTCCAAGAAGTGGCCGGAGGGGTCTCGGAAGTAGACGCGAAGCCCGTCTTCTTCGGAGTCCGAGATCTCCTGTGGCCGCTGCATGCGCGGATCGGCCCAGTAGTCGACGCCGAGCTCCCGTAGGACACCGAGACCGCGGTGGAACTCGGGCGCGGTCATCAGGAAGGCCATGTGGATCGGATCGTTCACCGGGGCCACTGCGAACTGCAGCAGCGTGTCGTCATCCAACGTCAGGTTGACGAAAGGCCCCCAACTGGGAGCCGGTCGGGCGCCCAGGACCGCCTGGTAGAAGTCGGCGGAGAGTTGGGGCTCGTGGGCCCCGATGATCGTGTGGTTGAAGCTGACTGGCATGTCGCACCTGTTCGGTTCGCTCGCCTCCATGCCCGGCGCTGTCCGCCGTCGACACGCGACTCACGTGGGCAGACTATAGCCGGGCGCTCAGCGTGGCCGGCCCATGCTCTTGTGAGTCGGCCCGATCCAGTCGCCGGGGAGCGGCATCCGCTGAAAGGTGACGAACACGGAGGTCTCGACGTCGGGCCGGAGTGGATCGAAGAGCACTTCGGCGCGGCTGCATCCCTCGACTGCTCCGGCGCCGCGGGTGACCCGCTCGACGAAGCGCATCACGTGGGCGCCGTCGAGATAGCTCACCGTCAGCGTGGCGCCGGTCGCGCGACGAGAACCGCTGTCGTCGGAGGAGTAGTGGACCTTCACGTCATGGATCTGGCCCGGAACTCGCTGCCCAGTCTGCAGGAGACGGTCGCGCTCCTCCAGAATGCGTCGCCGCGTCCGCGCGCTGGCCCGGGCCGCCCAGGCGAAGAGGAGGGCAATGGCGACCAACAGGACGGGCATCCAGATGTTGCTCCGGTAGAGGATCCAGCTGCCCCAGCCCCACGAGTCATCGGTCTCGAAGATCGGGTCGACCGCGGTGCCGATCCTGATCGGCTCGAGCCAGGTCGGCACCAGCGCGATGAAGCCGCAGGTGAAGGCGGCGAAACCGATCGGCCCCGCCAGCAACCACGGCGCCTCGCCGCCGAGGTAGCGACGCAGCGCCCAGTTGTAGATGCCCGAGCCGGCGAACACCAGCACCACCCCGACGGTGATGGTGACCGGCAGCAGCCACATGCTGCGCGACATCGTCGTCGTCCGGTCGTCGAAGACGGAGTCGATCACGCCGTGACGGAGGTCCTCGAACATCAGCGATGCAAACATGCCGATTCCGCTCGCGCCCGCAACGATCAGGAGCAGGCCCGAGATCGCGACGGCGAGCGTGCCTCGATCGCCCCGGCGAGACAAGAGGTCGTCGCGACGACGTACTGCTGGATCGACGGTGCTCATCGGATCACCTCCTGGGCCGATGCCCGGAGCAGGGCGGGGAGGCCACCCTAGAGCAAACCTCGCAGTGCGATGATCGTGCAACGTGACCCAGACATCGTCGGCCGCTGCGAGTGAACGACCGCGGCGCGCTTGGACGCCTTGGCAGGCCATCTTCGGGTTCGGCATGGTCAGCCTGGCCGCGGACATGGTCTATGAGGGCATGCGCTCCATGGCAGGGCCGTTCCTGGGCTCGCTCGGCGCCTCTGCGTTGACGGTCGGGTTGGTCACCGGCGCCGGCGAGGCCATCGCGCTGATGCTGCGCCTGGTCACCGGCCCCTGGGCCGACCGGAGTCACCGTCACTGGCGGCTCACAGTGGTCGGCTACGGCATGACGGCGGTGTGCGTGCCACTGCTCGCCATCACCCCGTTCATCGGCGGGGCGGGTCTGGCAGTGGCGGTCACCCTGATCCTGCTCGAGCGGACGGGCAAGGCCGTCCGCAGCCCCGCCAAGTCGGCGCTGCTCGCCCGGATGGCCAAGCCCACGGGCACGGGCAGAGGTTTTGCTGTGCACAAGGCCCTCGACCAGGTGGGTGGCTTCTCCGGACCATTGCTGCTGGCCGGGATCACGGCGTTGACCGGCGTGCTGTGGCCCGGATTCGCGGTGCTCGCCGTGCCCGGTGCGCTGTCCCTGCTCATACTGGCGCTACTGCGAAGGCGGGCGCCAGGCCTGACCGAGACCGATCCAGAAGATCAGCCGCAGGCCGTGCGAACGCCGTTCGTGGCCGCTGCGTTCGGCCGAGGGTTGCCCCGTGCCTTCCACCTGCTGTCGGCGTCCGCCGCGCTCGCGACCGCCGGCCTCATGACCTTTGGGGTGATCTCCTACCGCTTCGTCGATGCCGGAATGATGTCGTTGGCCGCGGTCCCGCTCGCCTACGCGCTGGGCATGGCTGCCGCGGCGATTGCGGCACTCGCCACCGGCGACGCGTTCGATCGTTGGGGGCTCGCACGCTCCTGATCGTGCCGCCGCTGGTGGCCGCGGTCCCGCTCATGGTGTTCGCCGATCGACTCGGGGTGGTCCTGATCGGTGTCGGCATCTGGGGTATCGCCACCGGTGTCCAGGACTCCACGGTCAAGGCGTACGTCGCTGATCTCGTGCCGGCCGCGCGGCGCGCCACGGCCTACGGCGTCTTCGCGGCGGTGCAAGGAATGGGTGCGCTGGTGGGTGGAGTCCTCGCGGGCGCGCTCGTCCTCGATCACGTGCGGGCATTGGCCGGTGTGATCGCACTGCTCCAACTGGCTTCCCTCCTCCTGCTCTGGCGCGTGATCCGCTCCAGGTGACCCCCGTAGCGCCGACTCAACCCGGCATCCGTGCCTGCAGGAAGGTCACGGTCCGGTCCATCGCGGCGTCGAAGGCGGGACCGAAGGCGTGCCCGTCGTCGTACCACTCGAGGGTCGAGTCGACGCCGGCCGCGGTGAGGGTGCGTTGGCTGGCGCGTGCCCATTGCGGTGGGCAGGTGTCGTCGTACCTGCCGTGGGCCATCAACACCGGTTCGGTGATCTGGTCGAAGGCGGGCCGCGCCGAGATCCCGCGCCAGAACGCCGGATCGTCATCGGGCAGGCCGTGTCGCTGGCGGAGGGCGGCACGCAGGTCGGCCCGCGAGGCATCCGAGGCGATGAAGTGCTCGAAGTTCTGAGCCTCGAGACTCGAGACCGATGCCCAGGTGACGCCGGCAGCGACGAGCCCCGGTTCCAGCGCCAACGCCTTGAGCACGACGCCACCGCCCATGGACCGGCCGAAGAGTGCGATCCGGTCGGGGTCGACGGCCACGTCCGTCGAGTCGCGCAGGGCGTGGACGGCAGCGATCACGTCGACGGTGTAGCCCAGGCGTACGGCGGTGTCCACGCGCGGGTCATCGGTGGACTCGGCGTGGTTGCGGTAGTCCACGTGCAGGGCCACGAAGCCGCGGTCGGCGAGGCGTCCGCGCTCCCGGGTCATGCCCTGGCCGCGCTTGTAGATCGCCGGATCGACGTAGCCGTGGGCGAGCACCACGGCCGGGAACGGCCCGGGGCCTGTCGGCACGTTGAGCACGCCGCTGATCCTCAGGCGGCCGGTGCCGGCACCGGCCCAGGTCGAGGCGAAGGTGACGTCGTAGGAGGTGAAGGCAGCTGTCTGCTCCCGCACGGCGCCCAGTCGCAGGTCGCCACCCGTGAGGTCGGCCTGCCCGAGTGCCGCCAGGGAGATCGGGTGTGGTGGCTCCGTGACCTGGCTCGTGGGTGCGGTGGGGTCGGGCGTCGGTGAGTCGGACGAGGGAGACGTTGCCGATGCGGAGGGGTCCGCGTCGGGGTCCTCGGAGGTCGTCGAGGTGCAGCCGGTCAGGACGAGGAGAGTGGCAAGAACTCCTGCGGGCCAACGGCGCCGGACCTTCATGCATCGATCGTGGCATCCCGGTCCGGATGACGCCAGCAGGTGACAACGGCATCCGCGTCGAGACGCCGCCGGGGCCGTGGTGATCGGGACCCGACGGGCCCACGATCCGCGCTCAGCCGGTGCGGGCGCGTTGGGTGACGACGATGCAGCCGAGCACGATGACGGCGGTCAGAGGTACGGCGGCCGTGAGCTCCTCGCCCATCAGTGCGACGGCCCACACGAGGGTCAGCAGCGGTTGTGCCAGTTGGAGCTGGCTGGCACGCGCCACCCCGATCAGACCCATGCCTCGGTACCAGACCACGAAGCCGAGGAACTGTGACACGGCGGCGACGTACACCAGGCCGCCGACGGCGCTGCCGGTGAACTCAACGGGTTCGTGGGCCAACGCGACCGCGCTGACGGCAATGCTGACGGGCGCGGCGATGACCACGCCCCACGCGATCACCTGCCAGCTCGGCAGGTGGGCCGACAACCGCCCACCCTCGGCGTACCCGGCGGCGCACAGCAGCAGTGCGGCCACGAGGAAGAGGTCGCCGAGGGTCGGCCGCCCGTGGTTCTGGGCGAGGGTGAAGACGAGCACGGTCAAGGCGCCGACGGATGCCGCGCCCCAGAAGACTCCCGAAGGGCGTGCCCCCGTGCGCAGTGCGGCGATCACCGCGGTGGCCATGGGAAGTGCGCCGATCACGACCGCGGAGTGCGCCGTGCCGGAGGTCTGCAGTGCGAGCGCCGTGAGCAGGGGAAAACCGAGCACGCATCCAATGGCGACGACGATCAGCGCTGGCCAGTCCCCACGGGCAGGAAGGCGTGCCCGCAGCGCCACGAGCGTGCCCCCGGCCAGGAGTGCGGCCAGCACGCCGCGCAATCCGGTCACCGTCCACGGGCCGAAGCCGTCCAGCGCCCAGACGGTGGCCGGAAAGCTGAAGGAGAAGGCGACCACGCCCAGGCCGGCCAGAAGGGCGCCCGGGTTGGTCGATGGCACTTCCTCCGCGCGAGCGATAGCGCTACTCTGAACCGTCATGGACAACGATAGCGCAGCGCAGGCGCTGGCGACCACTCTCGCCGCCGAGGTCGAAGCCGACCCGCCGGGCACGAAGTTGCCGAGCCAGCGCGCCCTGGTGCAGCGCTTCGGCGCCAGCGCGACCACCGTGGCGCATGCCCTTGCGCTCCTGGCCCAGCGGGGGCTCGTCGAATCACGTCCGGGCTCCGGCACCTTCCGGGCCCACGGCAGGGTCTCCACTCTCGTCGGCGACACCAGTTGGCAGGACGCAGCGCTCGAGATCACCGAGAACGTCGCCGGCGCCGACAGGCGACGCCTCACCAGCGCGGCCCTCCTCAACACCTTGACCACGCCCGGCCCGGACGTCGTCGACCTCGTCGGGGGCTACCTCCACCCGCAGTTGCAGCCCCTCGCCCTGCTGAGCGGGGCGCTCGGACGGGCGGCACGACGTACCGAGGCATGGGGACGGCCGCCGGCGGGTGGGTTGCCGGAGCTGCGCGACTGGTTCAGCGCCGACATCGGCGGCGGGCTCAGCCGCCACGACCTCCTCGTTTGCGGAGGTGGACAGAGCGCCCTGGCCACGATCAGCCGGGCGCTGACCCAGCCGGGGGATCCGGTGGTGATCGAGACGCCGACCTACTCGGGCACCATCGCGGCCGTGCTGGCGGCGGGCCTGCGTCCGGTGCCCGTGTCGATGGACGAGCACGGCATCCGCCCCGACGACCTCGACGCCGCCCTCGAACGTTCCGGGGCCCGTGTGGTCGTCGTCCAACCGCTGTTCCAGAACCCAACCGGCGCGACCATGACGGCTGAGCGGCAGGCCCAGCTGCTGCAGATCGCCCGCAGGCACCGGGCGTTCGTGGTCGAGGACGACTTCGCCCGCCACATGGCTCATGCCGACGCCGCGCCGCTCCCGCCTCCGCTGATCGCCCAGGACCCGGACGGTGCGGTCGTCCACATCCGGTCCCTGACCAAGGTGACGTCGCCGAACGTGCGGGTGGCGGCGGTGGCTGCACGTGGGCCGGTGATGGCGAGGTTGCGTGCCGCCTTCGTCATCGACTCCATGGCCGTCCCGACGCCGCTCCAGCTGACGGCACTGGAGGTGGTCACGGCACCGGGTTGGCGCCGGGCGATGCACGCGTTGGGCCGTGAGCTCGCCCGCCGGCGAGACGCAACCGCTGCCGCTCTCGTCGGAGTGCTCGGAGAGAGCTCCTTGCGCCTCGTCCCGCGGGGTGGCTACCACCTCTGGGCCGGGTTGCCGTCACACCACGATGCCGACCAGTACGTCGCCGCCGCGCTCGCTTCCGGTGTCGCGCTGACCCCCGGCACGGCGTACGTCGCCACCGGGCCCACGCTTCCCCACGTCAGGTTGAGCTACATCGCCACGGCCTCCGCCGAAGACGTGATCAGCGGTGTCGAGCGGCTTCCACGCATCACGGCCTGAGGGCCATCCGTCACGCGCGCATCCAGCCGGTTCGCCCGCCGTCCTGCTGCGTCGTGAGCAAGGGGCACAGAGCGGCCGCGCCGACGAGGGCCACCACCGTGACGGGGAACAGGACGGACAGGTGGCCGCCTGCCACTGCCCAACCGGCACTGCCGGCACCCAACGAGGAGCCGATGTTCATCCCCGTGGTCACCCAGGTGCTCGCTTCGGTGTGCTGGGTCGGATCACTGAGCCGGTCACCAGCCGTGAATGCTGAGACGAACCACGGGGAGAGCAACACCCCGGAGGCGATCAGTGCCGCGGAGACCACGCCCAGTGACGGAGCCAGGCCGCAGGCCAGGAGCAGCAGGCCCCGCGTCAGTGAGACGGACGCGAGGTCGAAGGCCCAGGTGGAGGCGCGGGCGAGCTTCCCCACCACAGTCCGCCGAGGACCGCGAGCACGCCACAACCAGCCTCCACGAGTCCGGTGACTGCCGGCATGCCGGAGAGATCTGCCAGACCGGCCACCGAGGTGAGGTGGAGACTGCCGGCGAATCCGCCGACGGCCATCACGACCAGCAGCACCCGGAACCGGCCGCGGCGCAGCGGACCGAGGATCCCCCGGCGTGGACCGTCCTCCGCCTCCCGTCGGATCGATGCCCACGGAGACAGGGCCAATCCGATCACGCCGACAGGGATCAGCATCGCCGCCAGCAGGGCGCCGTGCCAGGCCGGCCCCAGGGCCAGCATGCCGGCGGCGATCACCGGCCCGGCCAGAAAGGCAGACTCCTCGGCGACGGAGTCCAGCGAGTAGGCGGTGGGCAGGTCGGCCTCGGTGGTGGCGGCCCGCCACTGGGCCCGCATTGCGGGACCCAGCGAAGGCGCTGACGCGCCTCCGAAGAGGGCCACCGCGAACCAGGCGATGGGTGAGTCGACATGGGTGGCGGCCATGACCAGGGCCACGGTCATCGCTGCCAGGAACATGGAACCGAAGGCAGGCAGCACGGCGCGCTGGCTCCGTGCATCCATCAGCCGCGCCTGGAACGGCATCAACAAGCCGGCAAAGCCGAAGATGCCGATCGCTGCAGCGCCGGTGCGGAAGGACCCCGACGTCTCGGCGGCCGTGAACATGAAACTGAGCGGCAACACCGCGTATCCCAGCCGGCCCAGCATGGCCAGGGCGAAGGTCCGACGCAGCCGGTTGTCGGCGAGCAGGATGCGGTAGGTGCCAGCACCGTGGGTGCGGGACATCGAGAACTCCAGAGCGTGAAGCGGCCGAGGGGCCGTGGAAGCGAGGTCGGAGACAGCGCGCCGAGGTCGGCGCGGTCTCCTAGTGCTTCACGCAGGTCATGGGGAGGAGGCTAACAGCCCTCGACGTGTCACGGCACTCGCAGCACACGGGTGTGCGACCGGCTGCACGGAATCTCCTGCCGTTGCGCGCAGTTGCCCTTGCGTGACCACCGAACTGACCGGCGACCTGTCCGATGTGCTGCGCAACCGGCGGAGCCTGCGCATCCTCGACCCCGAGCACGTGCTCGGCGACGCACAGCTGGCGCGGCTGCTCCGTGCTGCGCAGTGGTCGCCGTCGGCGGGCAACAGCCAGCCGTGGGGCTTTCTCGTCGCGTGTCGGGGCGACGAGACCCACGACCGGTTCGTCAAGCACCTCTCAGCCGGCAACCGTTCGTGGGTGCCGGCCGCGAGCGCCGTACTGATCACGGCCCACCAGGTGGCCTCGGGCCCGGAGGACGATGCGCCGGCCTTCTCCGACTATGCGATGTATGACCTCGGCCAGGCAGCCGCCATGCTCACCGTCGAAGCAGGTCTGCTCGGCCTGACCGCGCACCAGTTCGCCGGCTTCGACCACGATGGGGTCGCCGAGGAGTTCGGCGTGCCGGAGCACTGGCGCGTCACCACCGCCATCGCGATCGGGACGTACGGCGATCCGTCGGCTGCCGACCCGGCCCTCGTCGAGCGCGACCGGCGGCCGCGCGTGCGCAAGGAGCTGTCGGAGTTCGTCTTCGCCGGCACATGGGGTGCCAGCGCGGGGCTGTGACCCCGTCAGGGAGCTGAGGGATCGGCGACCGCAGCGAGCACGTCGGGGTCCTGGCAGGCTCTTGCGAAGGCGTCGATGCGGGCGCGGATCTCGCGCCCGAGCAACCACTGGCCGATCGGCTCGGCGACGAAGCGCAGCCACGACGGCCTGATCGCGTAGGTGTACTTCCAGACGGCTTCGGTGGCACCGTCGTCGGTGGGCTTGAACCGCCAGCCGCCACCGAAGGAGGCGAAGAACCACGGCCCCTTCACCATCGTCATGCCCACACTCGTCGGTGGGCGGTACGACGCGTACCGGCTGATCATCGTCGGCCCGATCCGTGCCTTGGTCAGGGTCTGCACACCCTTGCCGGGCGTGGTCGCGCCGTGCAGGAAGTGCTGCTCGCGGATGAACGGGTCCCACGTCAGCCGCACCTCGCCGGTGGTCTGCGACACCGCGAAGGCCGTGGCCGGGTCGAGCGGTACGACGACACGTGCGGTGACCTGGGGCATCCGATCCATCTCCTGGCGGTTTGGTCCGTGCGTGAACGGGTGAGGATGACCCCAGACCATCACGAACTCCGGGGGTATCAGTGAATCGCAGCCGCATGTCCGCCCTCGCGGTGGGCGCCCTCACTGCTGCGCTGCTCCTCGGCTCTGCGCCGCCGGCACAAGCAGCGAAGGTGACGAAGAAGAACGTGCCCGGCAGGTCGGCGCTCGTCAAGATCTTCCCTGAGCTCAACGGGGAGCTGCCCGAGAAGTACGCGAGCGATGAGATCTGGGTGCCGACCAAGACGTGCGGCGACCACGCGCCCGTGGTGGCCAAGTCCGCGTACTCGTTCTCCCTCGGCGGTTACGTCGACAGCGGTGCCGCCGTCGAGGTGGCGGCGTTCAAGTCGGTCAAGCGGGCCAAGTCGGCCTTCAGGGCATACAAGCGCGTCGCGAAGAAGTGCTCGAAGTTCACCACGAGCAGTGGACGGAAGTTCAAGGTGAAGCGGCTCGACCACGTCCCCAAGGTCGGTGAGCAGCGATTCGGGATGCTCAAGATCGAGAGAGGGCCACTTCTCACCGACCACCGTGGCCGTCACGTCGACCGCGTGGCGGTCGTCGTGATCCGCAAGGGCAAGCGCCTTGCGGTGGCCCAGGCCTACCGGGAGGACGCAAAGGTGCCCCAGGCGCGGGTCAAGAAGCTGGTGAAGGTCACGGCCAAGAAGATGAGGTGACGACCACGGGCGCGGGGTCGTGCAGTGATGCCCGGGAATGAGTACGCAGCCTCATGACGTCGCCCGTCTGTTTCGTGAGGCTTGAGGCATGAAGCCCGCTGTGCTCCTCTCATCCCTCGTCTTCCTCTCGGTTCCACTGTTCTCCGCCTGCGCCGGCCCCGATCGATCATCGGAGGCCGGCGACCTGCGCGAGGTCCTCTCCGAACTGTCCGGTGTCTCCGACGTCAGCCTCGACTACAGCAAGCCCGTCACCCTCGACTCCGGCAAGATCGCGCTCTCCGTGCGGATGGAGGAGGACGCAAGTACGAAGTCGGTCGTGGAGGTGGTCACGACGGCGTACGACGCCTTCAGCGACGCGCACCAGGGGGAGGAGGGCGATCTCGACATCGTGCTCGGGGACGACGTGATCCATCTCCGCAGCTTTGAGGCCGAAGCCGATGCCGACGACGTGGCGAAGGCGGCCGCGGCGGCGATGTCGGTGCTCTCCTCGGGGGCCGTGAAGGCCTACGTGAACACGCAGGACGTCACCAGGGCGCCACATGTGTTCACGGAGTACACGCTCACCGTCGCCGAGTCGAGTGTGGACGCCGTGCTCACGATGCTTGCCGATCTCGAGAAGGCACACGGTGACCTCCCTGATGCCTCGTGGCGCGTGCAGGCCGGTGATGAGTACGGATGGCTGATCGGTTCCGACCTCGGATTCCCCGACAGCGCGCAGGTGGCTCTCTTCGAGAAGCTGGCCGCGGGGCTGGCCGAGGGCGCGGTGGTCCGCTCCTACGGCATCGACTTCGTCACGCTCTCGGTGCCGCGCGGTGTCACTCCCGACGAGGTCTCGGCCACGGTGACGCGGCACCTGGAGCTGCTCGGCGACATGGAGGACCTCTTCTATGACGTCGAGAGTCCGGAAGGCATCTCGACCATGACCGAGGGCGACTGCTACTTCGACGGTGGGAGGATCGGTGCTCGCCTGGAGCTCGACCACAGTGGCAGCTGTTCCCACGTGACCCATTCGGAGGCCGACTGACCGCCGGTCGCCCGGGACACCTTCCTCAGGGCGCCAATGCAGCGAGTCCGTCGAGCACCCGAGTGATCCCGAACTCCCACGCCAGCAACGGGTCGGAGGGGCCCTGCATCGCTTGGCCGGCGGCTGCACCGACCGACTGGGCGAGTGGGTGGTCATCGCCCAGATAGGTCGCGAGACGTTCGCTCCACTGTGGCCAGTGCTGCGCGAACTCTCCTGCCCGTGGGTCGGGGCGCAGCGCCCGCGCGGCGCCGCGGACGTGGTCGAGCACGAAGGTCAGCGCTGCGTCGCACGTCGTCGGGGCGAGTCGCAGCGGGGCCAAGGAAGCGAGCTCGTGGTCGTACTTCGCGATCGTGCCGGGCCCGAGCGCGGTCCGTTCGTCGGTGAGGTCCAGCAGCCACGGGTGTGAGCGCAGCAGCGCCAGGTTGGAGTCGGCCACGCGGCGTACCCGCGAACGCCAGCTGAGACGGCCGTACGACGTTCGCTCCATCCGCGCGTGCACGGCGTCGACCATCAACACCAGCAGGTCGTCCCTGCTGTTGACGTGGGTGTAGACCGACATCGGCGAAACGCCCAGGTCTGCTGCCAGCCGTCGGACCGTGACGGCGGTGAGTCCGTTGGCGTCGGCCAGGCCGAGCGCTGCGTCCACCACGGCGCTGGTGGAGACGCGTGCGCGAGGCCCCCGGGTGCCGGGTGCCGGCGCACTCGGATGCTCGCGCCACAGCAGGTCGATCAGCGACCGCGGCATTGCAACTCCATGTCGGGAATCATTCCATGACGCCGTACGTTGTACGCCGTACAGAGTTTATCGAAGGAGAGCAACATGCAGGTCACGTCCACCGCCCTCTCGCTCAACGTCGCTGACGTCGACGCCTCCGCACGCTTCGCCACGACACACTTCGGGTTCACGGAGACGATGTCGGCCGACGGCTTCGTCTCCCTCGAGCACCCGACCGCGGGCATCAACGTCGTCTTCCTGCGGACCGGGCTGTCGACGTTCAAGCCGCAGGAGATCGCTGGCCCGGCCGGTCAGGGCATGCTGATCGCCTTCGTCGTCGACGACCTGGACGTCGAGTTCGCCCGCATCGCCGGCGGTGGCGCCACGGTCGTCACGGAGCCGGAGACGGAGCCCTGGGGTGAGCGCTACTGCCAGTTCGCCGACGACAACGGACTGGTCTGGCAACTGGTGCAGTGGGTCGAGATGCCGCAGTGACCGGATGGGCTCACCGCGTGGGGCGCGGGCCCACCACGTCGTAGCGCGCGCAAAGGAATGCCTTGTTGCGGTCGAACTCGCGCAGCTCCAGGTCGTATGCCTTCGTGAACAGCGGGCGGCCAGCGCCGAGCGTCACCGGTGCGATCGACACGATCACCTCGTCGAGCATCCCGGCGGCGGCGAACTGGGCAGCCAGGTCGCCGCCGCCGACGATCCACACGTCCTTCTTGCCCGCGGCATCGACGAGTTCCTGCCGGAAGTCGGTCGGGCTGCCGGAGACTATCCGCACGTCGTCCGTCACCGGAGCGAGGTCGCGGTGGGTGAACACCCATGTGGGTTGGGTGTAGCTCCACGACTCACCTGTCGACTCGTTGTGGTCGAGCACCCACTGATAGGTGGTGGCGCCCATGACGAGGGCGCCGATGTCGCCGATGAAGTCGGTGTAGTTGAGCGCACCACTCTCGTCGATCGGCTGGTCGAGCAGCCAGTCGAGGCTGTCGTGCTCGTCGGCGATGAAGCCGTCGAGGGTGGTCGCGGTGTAGAAGCGGAAACGGGTCATGGCTCTCCATCCCTGTTGGTCGGCGTCGGGGGTTGCCACGTGGCGCGGTGCCACATGATCGGGTCGGGGTCGAGCGCGGTCGTCCGTACGACGCCGGCATCGTTGAGCATCCAGCGCATCAGCTGCCGGCGGTGGGCCGAGAAGGTCAGCTCGTGGGCCACGATCTGCGACATCAGGAACGACTCCGGCGGTTCGCACAAGGCGTCGATGACCAGGTCTGCCCAGGCTCCGCGCCGTTCGACGCCGCGGATCATCGCGAGCCAGCGGGCCGCGATCTCGTCGTGCTCGAGGGCCAAGTGCGCGACGTCGTCGGGTGCGTCCGTCGCCGGAGCAGTGCTGCCCTCGATCGTCGCCAGCCACGGAAGCTTGCTGCGCACCAGCGTGGTGAGGACGTCGGCAATCGACTCCTCCGGCCCGTGCCACTCGAGCACCACGTGGTCAGGCAGGCGTTGCTTGCGGTAGTCGGCGTCCGTGAGTCCCGTCGCGGCACTGAGCAGCGAGCGCACGTCATCGAGGTCATGGCGCACCAGCAGGGCGAGCACGTCGCCGGCCGACTGCTCCTCGGCACCGCCGGAGTCGACGTACAGCACCGTGGGGGAGTGGAAGTGGAGTCCGTTGGGGGCAGGGAGCCAGTGGCCGCGCTCGCCGGCGGGGGCATCGCGGTCGGCGGGTGGCCGTAGGCGCGGGTGAAGGCGCGCGAGAACCCCTCGACCGATTCATAGCCGGAGTCGAAGGCACAATCGGTGACCGACATGCCGCGCTGCAGCAGCCATCCGGCACGTTCGAGGGTCACCCGTCGCCGCATGGCGACAGGCGATTCCCCTGATCGGGCGCGCACCTGACGGGTGAAGTGGAACGGCGAGGTGTGGGCACCGTTCGCCATGTCGTCGAGGCTCTGGTGGTCGGCGTCGAGCACGGCGTCGAGCAGGCGCCGCCACGGATCGGGCGTGGGTGGACCAACGGGCATGACACCAGCATCGACCCTCGGCGGGGTCTGGCGCATGACCGTTCTTGCTCGATCCCGGCAGAAGTCCTCGGCGGGGTGTCACAGGACCTTGCCGGCCGGCGTCTTCATGTCGAGTCACCAACGACAGGAGAAGAAGATGACAGGCACGACCCGCATCCCCCGCAAACAGCTCGACGGTGTCCTCGGGGCGGTGCTGAAGTTCGCAATGAAGAAGAAGGTCGGTTCGGTGCCCGAGGGCGCTGAAGTCATGTGGAACCACAGGGCCGTCTTCATGGACACCATGAAGTTCGGTGCCAGGACCGAGAAGTGGCACGAGCTCGACCGCAGCCTGGGCACGCTCGCCGCGATGGCAGCGGCAGCGGAGATCGGTTGCAGTTTCTGCTTGGACCTCCACTACTTCATGGCGCACGACAAGGGCCTCGATGAGGAGAAGGCACAGCAGGTGCCCCGGTGGCGCGAGTCCGACGTGTTCACTGCGGTGGAGCGACGGGTGATGGAGTACGCCGCAGCGATGTGCCAGACCCCGCCGACCGTCACGGAGGCGATGTCGGCAGCACTGCTCGAGGACATCGGTGCGGCCGGACTCGTGGAACTGACTGCCAAGGTGGGCATGATGAACATGACCGCCCGCGGCAACGTGGCGATGGGCATCCGGTCCGCGGAGTACGCCGAAGCCTGTGGTCTGCAGCCGCTCGCCACCCCGACCCGCCAGGAGGTGCCTGCCCCGTGACAGCCGATCCGTTCGTCACCCATCGGGGGCTGCTCTTCACCGTCGCCTACGAGATGCTGGGATCGGCGGCCGACGCCGAGGACGTCGTCCAGGAGACCTGGTTGAAGTGGTCCCGTGTCGACCAGTCGGAGATCGCCGACCCGCGTGCCTACCTGGTGCGCGTCGTGACGCGCGCTGCCCTCGACCAGATCCGCACCCTCTCTCGGCGCCGGGAGGACTACGTCGGCCAATGGTTGCCGGAACCCCTGCTGACCAGCCCCGACGTGGCCGACGACGTCGACCTCGCCGACAGCCTCTCGATGGCGATGCTGCTCGTGCTCGACACCCTCACTCCGACGCAACGCGCGGTCTTCGTGCTGCATGACGTGTTCGGCTTCGACTACGAGGAACTGGCCACCGCGGTCGACAAGACACCCGCGGCCGTGCGGCAGATCGCGCACCGGGCCCGGACCCACGTCGCCGAGCGGAGGCCGCAGGGCGTCACGTCGCGAGCCGACGCCGAGAGCGCGTTGTCGGCGTTCCAGCGGGCGCTCGACACTGGTGAGTTCCAGGAACTGCTCGACATCCTGGCGCCCGACGTGGTCATCGTCGGCGACGGCGGTGGCATCAAGCAGGCGATTCCCAACCCGGTCAGCGGGGTCGACAAGGTGTCGCGCCTGCTCCGCGCGGGCCTGGCCACGCTCGGAGGCTTCGGCGCGGCGCTGGAGGTGGAGAGCGTGCTCGTCAACGGCTGGCCCGCGCTGCTCATCAGGCTCGACGGGGAGCTGGACGGGATCATCTCGCTGAGGGTCGACGACGGACTGGTCAGCGGGATCTATGCCGTGCGCAATCCGGAGAAGCTCTCGCGGATCGTGCGGGAGGTCGAGGTCTCGCGCTGAGCCCCGACGTCGGGGAGCGGGTCAACCGCGCAGATAGGTCAACACGGCCGAGACCCGTCGGTCGGTGCCCTGCTCGAGGTCGAGCTTGGCGAAGATGTTGCCGACGTGCTTGCGGACCGCCGCTTCGCTGACCACCAGTTGGGCAGCGATGGAGCCGTTGGTCAGTCCCTCGGCCATCAGCGCCAGCACCTCGCGCTCCCGCTCGGTGAGTGCGGAGAGTGGACCGTCGTCGCGGCGCCGGCCGAGCAGCTGTCGCACGACCTCAGGGTCGATCGCCATCCCGCCGCTGGCCACCCGATCGATGCTCTCGAGGAACTCGCGCACGTGGCCGACCCGGTCCTTGAGCAGGTATCCGGTGCCGCCGGGGCCGGGCGCTTCGAGCAGCGAGGTGAGGTAGGCGTCGGCGACGTACTGCGACAACACCAGGATGCCTACCCCAGGGTGCTGCTCGCGGATCGTGGCCGCCGCACGCAACCCCTCGTCGGAGAGACCGGGCGGCATGCGTACGTCGGTGATCACCACGTCGGGAGGGTCGTTGTGGACCCAGGTGACGAGGGCCTCCGCGGTGTCGACGGCCGCGAGCACCTCGTGGCCACCCCGTTCGACGATGCCGACCAGGCCCTCCCGCAGCAGGGCGAGATCTTCGGCGATCACCACTCTCAGGGATCGATCCGGCACGGGCACTCCATCCTGATCCGGGTCGGACCACCGAGGGGACTGTCGACCTCCAGCCTTCCACCCAGCGCGTCGAGGCGCGTGATCAGCCCGGCAAGTCCGGAGCCGGCGCCGATGCTCGCGCCCCCACTCCGTCGTCGGTCACGGTGATGACCAGGTTGCCCTCGTGCACCCAGCCGGTGATCCGGCTCGACGACGCCTCGGCGTGGCGTGCCACGTTGGTGATCGCCTCGCTGACGACGAAGTAGGCCGCCGCCTCGATCGGAGCCGGCAGGCGCTCGGACAGCGTGATGTCGACGGCCACGGGGATCGGCATCCGGTCGGCGACCTCGTGCACCGCCGCCTCGATGCCGTGATCGATCAGCACCCGCGGGTGGATCCCGCGAACCGCCTCACGCAGGTCGGAGAGCGCCGCCTCGGCCTCACCGTGCGCCTGGCGCACCAGGTCCAGTCCGGGCCCCTCGGGTACGTCGAGCTCGGCACGTCCCAGCGTCATCGTCAGGGCGACCAGCCGCTGCTGGACCCCGTCGTGGAGGTGCCGCTCGATCCGTCTGCGTTCGGTCTCGAAGGCGTCGACCAGGTCGAGTCGGGAGCGACGCAGCTCCGTGATCCGTTGCTCCAACTGCTTGTCGCTGGCGCCCAGCAGGATCCGCGCGAGGGCGACCTGGGCTGCGGCGAGTGCGGTGGCGACGTACGCGAAGAAGACGTAGAAGGCGAAGAACCCGACGATGCCGACCGGCACCGCCTCCAACGGGGAGTCGGCGCTCCATCCGAGCACCACGAACTCCTCGTAGTGGGCCAACAGCGGAGCCAACGCCATGAGGGAGAGAAGGAGCACGGCGTTGACGGCCACCACGATGTCGACCCACCACAGGAGAACCGCGAGGATCACGCCGTAACCCAGCTCGCGGCCAGGGATCGACTCCTTGCGACGCTGCCGCAACCAGGCGCGCGGGCCCGGTGCGTGAAGTCGCGGATGCGGGCTCGGGAGGGGCGGCTGGCCCGGTGACATGACCGTGAGCCGGCGACGTTCGAGGTCGCCGACGGCCATGAAGAGCAGCGGAATCGAGGCGAGCAGGAAGATGCCGATCAAGACGATGCTGGTCACGATGCCGGTCAGCGCGAGCGCGAGGAACGCGACGAAGGTGAGCAGACCGACCAGCGAGGACCCGGCGAGGTAGAGCCACGAACGGAACGGCCAGGACGAGGTCAGGAACCTCAGCGGGTTGCCGGCCAGCGCTCCCCAGGCAGTCGGCGCGGCGCCTGCGGTCGAGGGTCGTTCCATGGGCACGACCCTAGGCCGTGCGCCGCGGCTTGTCGGTAGCGCAGGCGCTACCCCAGGACTCTCGGCCAGGCCATCGTGTCCAGGCTCGGACGACGATTGGCTGGGTGACATGAAGATGCGAACCCGCCAGCCGCGAGCCGATCTCGCTCAGACCCTCCGCTCGAGCGGCGTCGACCACGCCGTCGTGCTGGACAACGTCACCCGCACCTACTCGTCGCGCGCGGGTGAGGTCCACGCGCTGCGTGGGGTGACGCACACCTTCGCCGCGCACTCCTTCACCGCGATCATGGGTCCGTCGGGGTCGGGCAAGTCGACGCTCCTGCAGTGCGCGGCCGGGCTCGACGTCCCCACCTCGGGTCGGGTACGGGTCGGCGGCGTCGACCTCGGCGGGCTCTCCGAGGTGCAGCTCACCGAGCTGCGTCGCGACACGATGGGCTTCGTCTTCCAGGCCTACAACCTGCTGCCGGCGCTGAGTGCGCACGACAACGTGGCGCTCCCGTTGCGGTTGGCCGGCAACACCGTGAGCCGGTCGATGGTGCGTCATGCGCTGGACCGGGTGGGGCTCGCCTCGCAGTACCACCGTCGCCCGTCCGAGCTCTCTGGCGGTCAGCAGCAACGGGTCTCGATTGCGCGGGCCCTGGTGGCACGGCCCGACGTGGTCTTCGCCGACGAACCCACCGGCGCACTCGACCGGAGCACCGGTCGCCAGGTACTGGAGTTGATGCGCTCGACCGTCGACAACGACGGGCTCACCGTCGTGATGGTCACCCACGATCCGGTGGCGGCGGCGTACGCGGACTCGGTGCTCTTCCTCGAGGACGGCCTGATCGTGGGCAACCTGATCGGTGCGGACGCAGCGCAGATCGCGGCTCACATGAGCGAGCTCGAACGATGATGCTCCAGCTGAGTCACAAGAACGTACGTCGCAACTGGCCGCTCTTCGCCGGTTCCTTCGTTGCGCTCGCCCTGGGGGTGGCGCTGCTGGCCCTCAGCGCAATCCTGATCTGGTCGGTGGAGGCCTTCTCCACGACCGTGGACCCGGCCGACACCGATCTGCTCGTCGCCCTGGACGACCTGATGGCGATGCTCGGGGTGGTCTCGACCTTCTCCGGCTTCATGGCGATCTTCATCGTCGCGAGCACGTTCGGTTTCGCGGTCAATGCCCGGCAGCGTGAGCTGGGGCTGCTGCGCCTCGTCGGTGCAACGCCGAAGCAGGTGCGGCGCATGATCCTTGGCGAGTCGCTGGTGGTCGGCGTGGTCGCCTCCGTGGTCGGGAGCGCGCTGGGGTGGCTGCTCGCGCCGATCGTCTTGTGGGTGATGCACCAACGTGGGTTGGCCCCTGAGGGGATCCCGATCGTGTCTCCGTGGGCTCCCTTGGCTATCGCGTCCGGCATCGGACTCGCGGTCGCCCTCCTCGGCGCCCGAGCGGCGGGCAAGCGCGCGGCGAAGGTCGCCCCGATCCAAGCGATGCGTGACGCGGCCGTCGAGCGTGGCCGCATCGGCTGGGGACGGGCCCTGACCGGGGTGCTCTGCCTGGTCGGCTCCGGTGCCATGCTGATCGGAGTTCGCGCGGGCAGCCCGGAGCTCGCCATGGTGCTGGCGATCTTCGTGCCTGAGCTGATCGTGATCGGACTCGTCTGCCTGGGGCCGGTGCTGATCCCCCAGCTGGTGCGGCTGCTGACGCTCGGGATGCGGCGACACGTGCTGGTCGACCTGGCGCGCCAGAACCTGCTGGCACTGCCGCGTCGTACGACGTCGCTGGCCGCGCCGATCCTGGCGATCTCCGCCATCGCGGGCAGTCTCATCCTGTCGCTCTCATTTGCGGCCGACTGGGACAACGGGGTGACCAGGCAGCAGCTCGAGGCGCCCGTCGTGGTGACCGGTGCGGACGCGCGGGACGCTCGCACGATCGAGGCCCGGCCCGACGTCGAGGCGGCTGACAACGGCCTGCTGCTGCAGGTGACGATCGAGCGGACGGACGACTCGATGGAGGAGACCTTCGAGGGCATCGACCCGGCCGTGGCCGCGGCTGCTCGTGGCACGCGGGTGCACAAGGGTGATCTCGGCGACCTGACGGGTCGGACCATGGCGATCGCCCGCTCCTACGCATGGGACTACGGGATCCACCTGGGTGACAAGGTCCGGGTGCGCTTCGCGGACGGCAGCCGGATGCGGCTGAGGGTGGTCGCGGAGGTCGAGGACGCCAACAACCTGCAGCAGACGTTCCTGATGCCGCGGGCGCTCGCTGCGGAGCACGGCGGCGAACCGTCGGACACGTGGTTCGTGGTGCCGACGACAGGGGTGCCTGCTGCTGACCTCGTCGACGACCTCGCTGGTGAGTTGACGACCGGGGAAGCGGTGCCGGCGGCGACGTGGGTGGCCGACCGGGACGAGGACACCCGCGCCAACAACCAGCTGAGCGTCATCCTGGTGTTGGGTCCGGCCGCGGTCTATGCCGCGATTGCCATCGCAAACACGCTCCTGATGGGCAGCCGGCAGCGGCGGCACGAGTTCATCGCCACGCGTCTCATCGGCGCGACGGAAGAGCAGGTGCGCCGCCTCGTGGTCACCGAAGCCGGGTTGGTCGCCGGGGTGGCACTGACGCTGGGGGCCATCACCACGGTCACGGTGGGGGTGCTGCTGAGGATCCCGATGACCGCAGGGTTGGACGACGTACCGCTGACCATCCCGTGGGTGAGCCTGGGCGCGATCCTCGTGGCATGCGTGGTGATCCCGATCGTCGCCGCCGTCCTCCCGGCACGCTCCATGCTCCGGCAGGCCTCGCCGGCCAACGCGGCCACGGGGTGAACCGGTCCCCTTCGATGGAGTGAAACTGCTCCGATCAAGCCGAAAGGCAGCAGGTTCACTCCAACGAACGGCGTCGGCGCCGCACCGCGTTCCCGCATCCCGTGGTCGTGGCTCGCCCGGTGCGGGAGACAATTCCACGCGAGGAACCGACGCCACGCGTGACGACAGGAGATGGCCGATGACCGCACCCACCGCGGAGACCGGAGCGGCGCCCACGCGCAGGGACAGGCTGCGGGCCGTTCCTGCGAGCCGGATGCACCTCTGGCTGATGTTGGTGCTGACGTTCACGACCGGCATCAACGATGCCGTCGGCTACCTGGGGCTGGACAAGGTCTTCACGGGCAACATGACCGGCAACGTGGTCATCCTCGGCATGGCCCTGGTCGGCGACACCGGCCTGCCGGTGCTCGGGCCGGCGTTGGCGCTGCTCGGCTTCATGGTCGGAGCTGCGATCGCCGGAAGGGCGCAGCGCACGGCGATGACCGGGTGGAGTCGGGTCACCGCGGTGCTGCTGGGCCTGGTCGCCCTGGTCATGTTCGGGCTGGGGGCGGTGCTGCTGGTCGCGGGCAACCATCCCGAGCAGCCGGTGATGGTGACCACCACGACGTTGGCTGCAGCAGCCATGGGCATGCAGGCAGCCGTGGCGCGGCACATCGCGGTCAAGGACGTCACGACCGTGGTCGTCACCAGCACGATCACCGGACTCGCCGCCGACTCACGAGTCGGTGCCCACCGGCCTGGCGGCACTGCTCGCCGAGTGCTCGCCATTGCCCTGATCCTGCTGGGCGCAGCAGCTGGTGCCCTCGCCCTCCAGGCGCACCTCGGGCTCGGACTGCTGCTTGCCGGCGTGCTCATCGCCGCCGTCACGGTCGTCGGGGAACTCCACTCGCGAGGGTGATCCGGTCCGTCGGACGGAAGCACCCCTACAGTGCAGGGCATGACTGATCAGTGCCTGTTCTGCGGCATCGTTGCCGGCACCGTCCCGAGCGTGAAGGTGGCGGAGGACGAGACGACGTACGCCTTCATGGACATCAACCCCGGCTCCGACGGCCACCTCCTCGTGGTTCCCAAGCGGCACAGCAAGGACCTGATGGAGATCCCTGCCGACGACCTCGCCGCGGTCACTCTCGCGGCGCAGCGGATCGCGAAGGCTGCGGTGCCGGCACTCGGCGCAGACGGGGTCAACCTGCTCAACTGCTGTGGCGCCGACGCGTGGCAGACGGTCTTCCACTTCCATCTGCACGTGATCCCGCGCTACGTCGACAAGTCGCGTGACCGCCTCGGTCTGCCGTGGGTGCCGACGCCCGGTGATGCCGAGGCCATTGCCGCCACCGGCGCGAAGGTCGTTGCAGCGCTGGGGTGATTCTCGAGGGATGGCGGCTGTTCGGTGCCACATACGAGCAGCAAGCTTCCGCTGTCCCTGGCCCGCGACTTGGTGACGTGGCAGGCTGGAAATCGTGTACACCCCCGGTTCAACATGATGGACGAGCGCGAGGTGCGACCGCTCGTCGAGCAGGTCGGCGCCGCCGAGCTCGTCACCGTCGGTGCCGACGGCTTTCCGCGGGCAACTCGGCTCCCGGTCATCTGGGACGGGGAGCGGCTGATCTTCCACATGGCGCTGGCCAACGACCACTGGCGGCAGATCGCGGACGGTTCGCCCGCGTTGGCGGTCGTCACCGGGCCGGAGGCCTACATCAGTCCGGAGTGGTATGCAGCGAAGACCGAGCACGGCCGCGTCGTACCCACCTGGAACTACTCGGCCGTCCAGTTCCGGGGCCGGGCGACCGTACGCCGCGACGAGGCGTGGCTGCACCGGGCGATCAGCGATCTGACCGACCTCAACGAGCGCGATCGCCCGACCCCTTGGGCGGTCACCGATGCACCGGAGACCTTCGTCGCCCAGCAGGCGAAGGCGATCGTGGGCATCGAGTTCGTGATCGAGTCCGTGACTGCCAAGGCCAAGCGCAGCCAGAACCGGACCGACGAGGACAGGTGCAACGTCATCGCCGGACTGCGCGCGGGTGGTGGCCGGGAGCAGGCCATGGCCGACGCGATGGCTCGAGACCTCGAGCGGACCCCGGCGGCGCAGGCATGACCTCCCGACTCACCGAGATCAACATCGACTGCGCGGACCCGGCCCGGCTCGCCGCCTTCTGGTGCGCGGCGCTGGGCTACTCCGAGCTCGAGGCCTCCGCCGACCTGGTCGAGATCGGACCTGGTCGGGGCTCGAACGCGGAGCTGCTGGACGCCGTACGCCGGGAGCCCCTCGCTCCTTCGATCTTCTTCGCGTTGGTGCCCGAAGCCAAGACGGTCAAGAACCGAGTGCACCTCGATCTCTCCCCGATCGACTGCACCCAGGCCGAGGAGGTCGCCCGGCTCGAGGCCCTCGGTGCGCAGCGAGTGGACGTCGGGCAGACCGGCGCCGAGTCGTGGGTCGTGATGGCAGATCCGGAGGGCAACGAGTTCTGCGTGCTCCGCAGCCTCGCGCCCGGGGAGTTCGACCTGTGAGCTGGTGACTCGGCCGCCGTCGTCGCGACGGTGGCTGCGTGATTTTCCGGCTCCCGGCCCACTCGGCGTAGGTTCGTGCAGTGTCAGACAAGCGCCCCCGCCGTACCTTCGCCGTCATCAGCCACCCCGACGCCGGCAAGTCCACCCTCACCGAGGCCCTCGCCCTACATGCCCGGGTGATCACCGAGGCGGGCGCCGTCCATGGCAAGGGCAACCGTCGCGCCACGGTCTCGGACTGGATGGAGATGGAGAAGGCGCGCGGCATCTCGATCACCTCGGCCGCGCTGCAGTTCGTCTATCGCGACCACGTCATCAACCTCGTCGACACTCCGGGTCACAGCGACTTCTCGGAAGACACCTACCGGGTGCTCTCGGCCGTCGACTCCGCGGTGATGCTGGTCGACGCGGGCAAGGGACTCGAACCGCAGACGCTCAAGCTCTTCCAGGTCTGCGCCCTGCGCGGCATCCCGGTCGTCACGGTCATCAACAAGTGGGACCGGCCGGGCCTCACCGCGCTCGAGCTGATGGACCTGATCGAGCAGAAGATCAAGCTGCGCCCGACCCCGTTGACCTGGCCCGTCGGCGAGGCCGGCGACTTCCGCGGCGTCCTCGACCGCCGTAGCGGCGAGTTCGTGAAGTACACGCGTACGGCGGGTGGTGCGTCCCGCGCGCCCGAGCGACGGATGTCCGCCGACGAGGTGGAGGAGGTCGACGCCGCGGTGTGGGCCGATGCCGTCGAGGAGCACGAGCTGCTCGCCGCGGACGGTGCCGACCATGATCAGGCGAAGTTCCTGGCCGGCGTGACCACGCCGGTCATGTTCGCCAGCGCCCTGCAGAACTTCGGTGTGGCCCAACTGCTCGACCTGCTGCTCGACCTGGCGCCGGCGCCCGGGACCGTCGAGGGCGTCGACGGATCGCCGCGGCACCCCGACGACGAGTTCAGCGCCTTCGTCTTCAAGGTCCAGTCCGGGATGAACTCGGCACACCGTGACCGTCTTGCCTATGCCCGGATCGTCTCGGGCCAGTTCGACCGCGGCATGGTCGTCACCCACGCGTCGACCGGCAAGCCGTTTGCCACGAAGTATGCGCAGGCGGTCTTCGGCCGTGACGTCTCCTCCATCGAGCATGCCTACCCGGGCGACATCGTCGGTTTCGTCAACGCCCAGGCGTTGCGGGTCGGGGACACCGTCTATGTCGGCGACAAGATCGAGTTCCCGCCCGTGCCGACCTTCGCACCCGAGCACTTCATGACCGCGACTGCCGCCGACATCGGACGCTACAAGCAGTTCCGCCGCGGCATCGAGCAGCTCGACCAGGAAGGCGTCGTGCAGGTGCTGCGCTCCGACCTCCGCGGCGACCAGAGCCCGGTGCTGGCGGCAGTCGGACCGATGCAGTTCGAGGTGGTCCAGGAGCGGATGACCAACGAGTTCAACTCTCCGATCCGGCTCTCCCGCCTCGACTACCAGGTCGCTCGCGTCACTGATGCCGCTGGTGCCTCGGCGCTCTCCGGCAAGCGTGGTTGTGAGGTCCTGCAGCGCTCCGACGGCACCCACCTGGCGATCTTCACCGACCAGTGGCGCGCCAACGCCACGGCTCGCGACAACCCGGACATCAAGCTCGAAGCGCTGCCGGCGGGCGGGAGCTGAGCAGCGGGTCGACGGTCCACCGCGTGGTGCGATGAGTCCTGGCTCCCCGGCAGGTCCACACAGGTGACCACGACAACCAGGGAGCCACGCCATGACCGGACTCATCGACCTCGAGCTGTTCGCAACCCTCGACCTCATCGGGCAGGCGCCCGGCGGGCCTGACGAGGATCCGATCGGATTCCCCTTCGGCGGCTGGCAGGCGCCCTTGGTCGACGAGGCCTTCGGCGATCAGGTCGCCGCGGCGTACGAGGGCACCGACGCGTTGCTGCTCGGACGACGGACCCACGAGATCTTCTCCGCCTACTGGCCGCACCAGGAAGGCGACTTCGCCGACCTCTTCAACCGGGTGCCGAAGTACGTCGCTTCTCGGGGCCGGCCCGACCTCTCGTGGACAGGGTCCGAGCAGCTGGGGGCCGATCTGGTCGACTCGGTGCGCGAGATCAAGGAGCGGCACCGACGCATCAAGGTCGTCGGCAGCCTGAACCTGGTGCAGACGCTGCTCCACGAGTCGCTCTTCGACCGTCTCGACCTCTGGCTCCACCCGGTGGTCCTGGGCGTCGGCAAGTCGATCTTCGACGGTGGTGAGGTGCCAATGAATCTCACCCTCCTCCAGCCGCCGCAGGCAGGCCGGCGCGGCACCGTCCACCTGCGTTACGGCCGCGCCGAGGGCACGCCCGAGACGGGGGAGATGGCTGCGGGGTGAGTGCGGGCCCTCGCGGTCCGTCGGAGGTTTGCGGCACAGTGGTCGGCATGACCACCACCAATCCCGTCACCGAGTTGATCGCCTTCACCATCGACAGCTCCGACGCCATCAGGCTCGCCCACTTCTATGCCGACCTGACCGGCGGCGAGGTCACCGGGGAATACCCCGAACACGGATATGCCCAGACGCAGTACGGCACGGCGACCCTCAACTTCCAGACCGCCACCGACTACGCGCGCCCCGAGTGGCCCGGCCAGGAGCACCCGCAGCAGTTCCACCTCGACTTCCGGGTCGCCGACCTGCCCGCTGGTGTCGCGCATGCGCTCGCGCTGGGGGCATCACAGGCCGAGGAGCAGCCGGGCGGCGACATGTGGCGGGTCATGATCGATCCCGACGGGCATCCGTTCTGCCTCTGCCCGCCGAGCTCGTGACCTGTCCTGTCGGTCAGCCCTGAGGGTCGATGACCTCGATGAAGAGGCCGTCCATCTCCGCGCACAACCTGTCACCGTCGTGGAGGGTCCCCCGGGCGAAGAGCTTGCGCCCTTCGATCCGGTCCACCCACACCCGGGCGCGCAGGGTGCGACCCACCGGCGTGAGTGACCGGTAGTCGACCTTCAAGTAGGCCGTGCGGGGGAAGCCACGGGTGGCACGTTCCATGGTTGCGTAGCCGGAGATCTCGTCGAACAGCAACGAGACCATGCCGCCGTGGGCAGCCCCCGACCCATGTGGAAGGGGCGGAAGGTCGTCTCGACCACGACGCCCTCAGGGCCGAGTTCGCGAACCGTGATGGGCGGCAGTGAGACATTTCCTCGCGACGGCAGGTCCTTGCGGGAGTCGGCCGGCGCCTGCTCGACGGAGACGCTGGCGGCCTCCATGCGGGCGGTGATCTTGCCGAGGTCCTCGATCAGCTCGCGGGTGAGGTCGTCGTCGGCGTCGACCTGGCGCGCTGCGTCCATCACCGAGCGGATCTGCTCGACGAGATCGCCGAAGTGCGGACCTCCGCGGTGGGTGTTGCCCACGGCCCACTCCGGGAGCTCTCGCGTCCCTGTCGTTGCCGCCTGTCCGTCTGCCATGCGTTCTCCCCTGTGCCCACCGCTGCTGGGTGATGTTCGCCTGCATGGTCGCAGATCGTGGCTGCACTGGGGCTGACGGCTCCCGGCCTTGGGGCCGTCCCGCCTCACTGCTCGCGGCGAGGGCCTGGCTGGGTGAGGTCGAACGGAGCGAGGTCGTAGGCCCGCGAGAGCTTCTGTGGGACGACCATGCGCCAGGCTTCGACGACGAGTTCGCGTGCCTCGACCGGATCGAGTGCGGCGAGGTCGGCGTGGACCCAGTTGAAGCGCAGGTCGGACGCCGACGGCAGCAGGAACTTTGCCGGGTCACCGCCGACGAGCCCCTCCCGCTCCTCCTTCGGGAAGGCGAAGCCCATCACGGACTCGTCGAGGGAGAACGCCACGTAGACGATCTGCTTGACCCGGAACTTCAGGCAGCCGCGGACGTGGACCTCGTAGGAGCGTTCCAGGGCCGACCCGAGGTGTCGGACGTCATCAACCACCGCCATGGAACGACGATGCCACACCCCGACCTGCCGAGAGCGCCCCCACGGTGGCCGAGGTCGCGCGGATCGCGGCCGAGGTCGCGCAAACGGTGGGGCGGCGTACCCGATCAGTCGGCGACGATGATGCCGACCTCGCGTGCCATCGCGGGCGCGAGGTCGACGACCTGCTGGCTGGAGAGTACGGCGCCGGCAAGCGCGAAGGGTCCGGTGACGGTCTCGATCCGGGCGCCGCGGAGGTCGACGTTGGTCAGTTTCGAGTCGCGCACGTTGAGGTTGCCGATGCGGGTGCCCGTGAGGCGCACTCGCATCGCCTTGGTCTGGCTGAGGTCGAGGTCATCGATGATGCAGTCCGTGAAGAGCACGTCCACCAGCTCGGCGCCGCGCAGGTTGAGATAGTTGATCTTCACCCCGTTGAAGTGCACCGCCTTGCAGCGCAGGTCATAGGCCTCGATGGCGCCGAGGCGGCCGCCGGAGAACTCGACGTCCATCAGGTTGGTGCGCGCCATCTTGAGGACGGAGGTGGCCACCCGGTCGAAACGGGTCTCGCGGATCCGGGACGAGGCGAGTCCCAGCTCGTCGACGACCAGGTCGCGGAAGGAACACTGCGAGATCAGGCTCCCGCCACCGAGGTCGAGCTCACCATCGCGGATGCCGTCGTACTGCACGCCCTCCAGGTCGGTGTTGCGCTCCAGGTCGTCCGGGTCGCCGTCACGCAGCTCTCCGAGCTGGATGCGGTCGATCTGGGGTGCCTGGATCCGGCTGGGGGTGGCCACTGGGTTGGAGCTCCTCGACTGGGTGGTGATGGACGAGCGTCAGTCTTGCCGATGCGCGTCGCGGCCGGGGCGCGGGGAGGCAGCGGGGGACGACTCGGTTCGGCACGCAAGAACGGCAACTTGGGGACACAAGTGGTGCTCCTCCGCCGCAGGCAGGTGCCATGCTGAGGCCGGTCGGAGAACGAGGAGGAGCCGTGACCCTCTACTCGAGGCTCGTGCACGCCGAGGGCGAGCACGAGGAGGAGCACCTCGCTGCGGAGGCCCGCGCCCACATCGAGGCGAACGGCACCCGGGAGATCGGGGCGCAGGCACTCCAGGGCATCGGCGACGAGGTGGTCAATGCCAAGACGGTCCTGCCCTGGTTGATGAGCGCGGTCGGAGCTCCCGGCGTCCTCCTCGCCTTCCTCGTGCCGATCCGTGAGGCCGGCTCGATGCTGCCGCAGGCAGCACTGACTCCGTGGGTACGACGCCTGCGCGCCCGCAAGTGGGCGTGGGTCGCCGGCGGCGCAGCCCAGGCCGTCGCCACCGCGGTGATGGCGCTGGCCGCACTGAGCTGGGAGGGCTGGACCGCTGGGCTGGTGGTTCTGGGAGCGTTGACCGTCTTCGCCCTTGGTCGAGCACTGTGCTCGCTGGCGAGCAAGGACGTGCTCGGCCGCACCGTCCCGAAGGGCCAGCGCGGACAGATCAACGGGATCGTCACGGTGCTGGCCGGTGCCTTTGCCCTCGTCTTGGGGCTGGTGCTGGAGCTCTGGGTGGAGGCCGACGCAACGGTGGTGGCGGTGCTCCTGCTCGGCTCGGCGGTGGCGTGGATCCTGGCGCTGCTCGTCTTCGCCACCGTGCGCGAACCCGAGGGCGAGACACTCGACCCCGACCAGGACGAGGGCTGGGTGCGCGCCACCTGGCACCTGTTGCGCGACGACGACACCTTCCGTCGTTTCGTGTGGGTGCGGTCGCTGCTGCTGGTCTCGGCGTTGAGCCCGCCCTTCGTCGTCGCACTCGGCGTGGCCAACGGCGGCGACGTGCTCTCGGGCCTCGGGCTCTACGTGATCGCGCAGGGCGTGGCGCAGCTGCTCGGCGGCCGGGTCTTCGGACGTCTCGCCGACAAGTCCTCCAGGCTGCTCATGGTCTGGTGCTCCCTCGGCGCCTCGGTCGTGATCGCCGCCTTCCTGCTCCTGCTGCTGGTGCCGCCCGTCAAGGAGTCCGAATGGCTCTACCCGGCGACGTACCTGCTGCTGGCGCTCGTGCACCTGGGCACCAGGGTGGCCCGCAAGACGTACGTCGTCGACGTGGCAGAGGGTGACCGGCGCACGGAATACGTCGCGGTCGCCAACACCGCCATGGGGGTGCTGCTGCTGGCTGCCGGCGCGATGACGGGTGCCTTGGCCCTGTGGGGCAACGAGGCGGCGCTCGTGCTGCTGGCGGTGCTGGGTACGGTCGGTGCGGTACTCGGCCGCTCGTTGCCCGAGGTCAGTGCTGGGGCCCGTTGATCTCGACAGTGTGTCCTGCACATTCATTGCCTGATACACAAGTTGTGCCTGATACACTGGGGCCATGCAGTCGGAGAAGTTGCCCCCGCGATCGAGTCGGCGCTGCACGGCATCGAGTTCGAGGGGATGCTCCTGGGACGCCACATGTCGCCGGGGAACACTGAGACCGTGCTCAAGCTCGAGCGCAGTGCCTACACCTTGATGAGTCGCATCGAGATCGAGGGTCCGTTGTCGATCCCGCAGATGAGCGCCGCGTTCGCTCTCGACGCCTCCACCCTCAATCGGCAAACGGCCGCGATGATGCGCAAGGGGCTCATCCGGCGGATCCCCGACCCGGAGGGCGGCATCGCGCGCAAGTTCGAGCTCACCCCTGAGGGCGCCGAGTTGCTGACGCAGGACCGCGACATCAAGCACCGCGGGTTGCGCGAGATCCTTGCCGGCTGGTCGGGTGACGACATCACCGCGCTCGCGCGACTGCTGCACCGCTTCAACGCAGCGGTCGAGTCCCGTGAAGGGCGACCCTGGCCCCGTCCCCGCTGACGCGGTGGTCCGCCGCATCTCACGGCGTTGTCGAGCACCCGGAGCACGGGTCCGCTACGTACTTTCGGTGGCCACCCACTAGGGTGGACCGCGATGGCGGTGGGGCTCGCCGACAACCGCAACGCACGCGTTGCCAACAGTCCCTACCTCGCACATTTCCTGCCAGGTAGGAGCAAGTCCATGACAGACGATCCTCGGCCGATCACCGGTGTCGACCCAGACGTCGACCTCAGCGTCCCCGACCAACGTGCCGAGAGTGGCAACCTCTGGCGGGTGCTGGCCGTCGTTGCGCTCGGCGGCATGGTCGGTGCACTTGCCCGCCACGGACTCGAGGAATCCTGGCCGACCGCCGCCGGAGGGTTCCCCTGGGCGACGTTCACGATCAACGTCGTCGGCTCGGGCGCCCTCGGTGCGCTCATGGCATGGGTGTTCACGCGGACCGTCCATCCGCTGACGCGGCCCCTGCTGGGCACCGGGCTGCTCGGCGGTTTCACCACTTTCTCCACCTACGCTCTGGAGGGCCATGAGCTGGTGGGTGACGGCCACCCCGCGGTCGCGGTCGGCTATCTCGCGGTGAGCGTGCTCCTCGGTGTCGGTGCTGCGTACGCCGGCTGGTCGGGTGTGCGGCGGTTGCTCGGGGTGGAGGCGCCGTGAGCGGGGTGCTCTTCGTTGCCCTGGGTGCGTTCTTCGGGGCACCTACGCGCTACCTCCTCGACCGCGCGGTGCAGGCGCGCCGCCAGACGCCGATGCCATGGGGCACGTTGACGGTGAACGTCATCGGCAGCGCCGTGCTGGGACTGGTGGCCGGCCTCGCCGTCGGCCACGACGTACCCCGCGAGGTGGTGCTGGGCATCGGGGTCGGCTTCTGCGGCGCGTTGACCACCTTCAGCACCTTCTCCTTCGAGACGTGGCGACTCCATGAGTCCGGCGCGCGTCGGCAGGCCGTGCTCAACGTCGTGCTGTCGTTGGCCGCCTGCCTGACTGCGGTGACGCTCGCCCATGCCCTCGGCTCTCGCCTCTGACCCGTCGAGAACAACACCTCCAGCGCGTCGAGACGTCAGCTCGGCGCCTCCTGCAGGACGGCACCGCCCCTTCTGCTGCGCCCTCGACGATGGCACCGTGCGGCCATGCGAGCCATCAGGATCTGCGACGGGACCGTTTCGGTCGATGACGTGCCCGAACCCGTGGCGGGTCCGCGCGACGTGATCGTGCGGGTGCAGGCCTGCGGGATCTGCGGCAGCGACCTCTCCTACGTGAAACGCGGGGGCGCGTCGCACCACCGGGGCGCACCGATGGCGCTGGGCCACGAGATGTCGGGCGTCGTCGTGGAGGCGGGTGCCGACGTACGCACCGTTGCCGTGGGGGACCGCGTGGTCGTGCATCCGGGGGACGACCGGACCGGGCGGACCGGCAACGGTGCACCGGCGGGAGGGCTGGCCGAGCTGCTGCCGGTGCGCGACGCCGACGACGGCCGAATCCTGCATGTTCCGGCCGACATGGACCTCACCTACGCCGCCCTTGCCGAGCCCGTTGCGGTCGGCATCAACGCGGCTGAGCGCCTCGAACTGCCTGTTGGGGCGAAGGTTGCCGTGATCGGTGCCGGGCCGGTCGGGCTGGCTGCCCTGGCGGCGCTGCTCGACGCCGGCATCACCTCGGTCGTGGTCGTCGAGCCGGGCGCGACGCGACGCGCCATCGCGCTGGAGCTCGGCGCCGAGGCCGCACTCGACCCGAGCGACCCCGCGCTGTGGGGCACGTTGGCCGAGCTCCACGGGATGCATCCGGAGGCGCGGACGCCGTTGACGCAGGGGTACGTCGAGGCGTCGGGTCAGCCCTCGATGCTCGCCGAGATCATCGGGCACGCCGCGCCGCGGGCCCGGATCTCGATGGCCTCCGTGCACCTCGAGGACGTGCCGGTGAGCATGCTGCTCGTGATGATGAAGGAGCTGGAGATCCGCGGTGCCTTCGAGTACCCGGAACGCTTCGATGCCGGCCTCGATCTCTTGGCCCGACGCGACCTCCGGCCGATGCTCACCGATCTGCTGAGCCTCGAGGAGGTGGCGGCGGCGATGGCCGATCCGGCCGGTCTGCGGACCTCAGGCAAGACGATGGCCGTGCTCGATCCCGCAGGTTGAGCCCAACGCGGTGTCGTCGGTGCCCAGTCAGTCGGCGGTGACGAGCCAGACGGCCGCAGGATGGGTGAGGCTCCCGCTCGCCGGCCGAAGCGTGCCACGGACCCGGTCGAGCAATGACTGCCAGCCCGCAGGGCCGAGCCGCGGCTCGAGTTCTTCGCGGGCGTCCCGGCCGCCGGTGCTGAGGATGATCGACAGCCGCTCCTCGACGCCGTCGGTGCCGTGCAGGGAGCCGTAGTCGCAGACGAAGTCGAGCGGTTGCAGGTCGACGTTGCGCCAACCAGCCCGCGAGAGTACGTCGTCGAGACGGTCCGGATCGCTGAGTGACGTCGGTCCGGGCTCACCGGGAGGAGTGGGCGCTGGTGGCGCGACGAGCTCTGCGTTGAGCAGGTCGATGCCCTGGCTGAACATCGGGTTCTCGTCCCTCGATCGCCAACAGGCGAAGGCCAGCCGTCCGTCCGGCGCGGCCGCCCGGAGGTTGGCGAACGCAGTGATCGGGTCTGCGAAGAACATCACCCCGAAGCGTGACATGACGACGTCGAACAGCGCCCCGGGCAGGGCGAGCAGATCGGCTGTCTGTGCGTCTGCCTCGGTCGCGCTCGCGGTCGGCACCCGGATCCGTGCGGCTTCGACCATCGGTCCAGAGATGTCCACCCCGGTGGCCGAGGCACCCTTCGCGACAGCGGCCTCGAGGAGCGTTCCGGACCCGCATCCCACGTCGAGCACGCTCTCGCCGTCGCGGATGTCGGCTGCCGCCAGGACCGCCGCGGTCACGGGTGCGAAGAGATGGTCGAACAACTCGTCGTTGGCAACCCAGGCGCAGGCGCGGTCGGTCCAGGTCTTCTGGCCCTCGGTGTTGTCGCTCGCCATGGATCACTCCTCGTCGTCGATCGTTGGCTCGAAGGTAGCCGGGCGCCGGTGAGGGTGGCGTCGTACGACCGATCTCTCGGGTGCTGCACGTGTGAGGGCAACCTGATGGACGTGTCATTTCGACCAGCGGGCGGGGCTGCGGGAGACTGCAGCCACCCGCAGCGCGACCACCGCGAAGCCACCCGCAGAGCCAGGAGAGTCGAGAAGTGACCGACGATGTGCACGTCACCCGCACCGGCCGAGTCGGTCGGATCATCCTGACCCGCACGAAGGCGCTGAACGCGCTCAACCTGTCGATGGTCGAGCAGATCAACGCGGCGCTCGACGGGTGGGCGAGCGAAGACCTGCGCGCGATCACCATCGAGTCGGCATCCGACCGCGCCTTCTGCTCCGGCGGTGACATCCGGCAGGTCCGGCAGAACACCTTGGACGGCAGGCCGGAGGAGAGCGACCGCTTCTTCGCCACCGAGTACGAGGTCAACGCCAAGCTCGGCGACCACCCGGTGCCGATCGTCTCGCTGATCGACGGGATCTGCATGGGCGGCGGGCTGGGCATCAGCGTGCACGGCCCCTTCCGGGTCGTCACGTCCAACGCCTCGTTCGCGATGCCGGAGACGAGGATCGGCTTCTTCCCCGACGTGGGTGGCTCCTACTTCCTGCCCCGGCTGCCCGGGCACATCGGGGCCTACCTCGGCCTCACCGGTGCCCGCATCGACGCTGCCGACGCGCTGGCGATCGGCATGGCCACGCACCTGGTGGCCCCCGCTGACCTCACCACGATCCCCGACCTCCTCGCTGCGCACGACGGGCCGATCGACTCGGTGCTGCGTGCGCTCGCCCCGGACATCGGGTTGCCGAGCACACTCATGACGCACCGCGAGCAGATCGACCACTGCTTCGGCGCGGCCACCGTCACGGGCATCATCGAACGGCTCGAACGCGACGGCAGTCCGTGGGCGCAGGGGACGCTCGAGATGCTCCACGCAGTGTCGCCGCAGAGCCTGGCGGTGACGCTCGAGCTCATGGCCTGGGGCCGGGAGCGGTCCCTGACCGACTGTCTCGCGATGGAGCGCGCCGCTGCCCGCGACGTCGTCCTCAGCGCCGACTTCATCGAGGGCGTCCGAGCAGCGCTGGTCGACAAGGATCGCGCACCCACTTGGTCCGAGTTCACCGGCCCGGTCGACTCCAGAGCCTGGCTCGACTCGCCGCCGCCGCCGTTCTAGAGCGCGGCATAGACCGTCCCCATCGCCTCGCGCACCTCGGTGAGCGTCTCCTCGGCGACCACATTGGCACGTTCGTTGCCGCGCCGGAGCACCTCCGCGACGTACGACGGGTCGTCGGCGAGCTCGGCCCGGCGCTCGCGGTGAGGCGCCAGGAAGCTGTTGACCGCATCGGTGGTGAGCGCCTTCAGGGCGGCGCTGCCGCGATCGCCGATCTCCTCGGCCAACAGCTCCGGGCTGCTCCCGTTGCAGACGGCGGCCGTGGTCAGCAGGGCGGAGACACCTGGGCGGGCGGCTGGGTCGTAGCTGATGCGACGCTCGGAGTCGGTGGGCGTACGCCGGATCGCGGCCGCGGTCTCGTCGGCGGTCATCGACAGGGCGATGGCGTTTCCGTAGCTCTTCGACATCTTCCGGCCGTCGAGGCCCGGCAACTCGGCGGTCTCCGTGAGGAGCGCCGCGGGCTCGGGGAAGACGCGGCCGTAGCGCTCGTTGAAGCGGCGCGCGATCGTGCGGGTCAGCTCGATGTGGGGCAGCTGGTCCTTGCCCACGGGCACCAGGTTGCCCTTGCAGAAGCAGATGTCGGCCGCCTGGTGCACCGGATAGGTGAGCAGCAGCCCGCTGAGAGCGCGACCCGAGGCGGCGAGCTCGGACTTCACGGTCGGGTTGCGGTGCAGCTCGGCCTCAGTGACCAGGCTGAGGAACGGCAGCATCAGTTGGTTGAGCGCCGGCACCGCGGAATGCGCGAAGATCGTGCTGCGCTCGGGGTCGAGACCGGCAGCGAGGTAGTCGAGCAGTGCGCTGGCGACGTGCCCCGCGACGTCACCGATCGCCTCCCGGTCGGTGATCACCTGGTAGTCGGCGATCAGGACGAACGTGTCGATGCCGGCATCCTGCAGCCGTACCCGCTCCCGGATGGTGCCGAAGTAGTGGCCCAGGTGCAGCCGCCCGGTCGGGCGGTCGCCGGTGAGGATGCGGAACTCCTCAGGATGTTCGGCGATCCGCTGCTCCAGGGCCGGCATACGCGCCACGGTGGCGGCGTAGGAATCCATGTGCTTTCTCCTTCTCGGTCGAGAAGGGCTGCACAGGAAAGACACCACGACCGTCGCGGGCTGCTGTGCAGCCCGCGAACATGCGTCACTCGGCTGCTGGGAGCAGCCACCACCACGCGAGGGTCGTCGTACGCATGTCTTCGATCGTACGCCGCCGCAGCGGCACGTCAGTCCTCGGGCAGCTCGGCGAAGCGGCGCTTGACGTCGTTGTACCAACCGAGCGACTTCTTGGGGTGCATCCAGCGCCCCTTCATCTCCTTGCGGGCAGGCACGTGTGCCTCGTCGCCGGCCTTCACCGCGTCCTTGAGGTGCTGGTCCTGCGCGTTGATCACGTCGTCGGCGGTCTCGCCGGTGTGCGCGAGCTCGCAGGGGCCGCCGAGGTCGGTGCAGGTCATGGTCTTCATGCGGTCTCATCTCCATCTCGTGGTCACACCGGTGCGTCGGTGTCCGTCATGGAGTTGACGGACCCCGGAATGAAAGTGTGACCACCATGGCCGAAAAACTTCCCGACGACCAGACGGCTGCGTTCGAGGCCGAGCGTCCACGGCTGCTGCGGATCGCCACCCAGGTGCTCGGTGACGCCGCCGAGGCGGAGGACGTGGTGCAGCAGGCATGGCTGCGCCTGCACGGCACCAGGACCGAGATCGACAACCTCCCGGGCTGGCTGACCACGGTCACCACCCGTCTCTGCCTGGATCGGCTCCGGGTCAAGGTGCCCATCCCGGATGAGGAGATCGAGGTCGTCGGGACCGCGCCCGACCCGGCCGACGACATCGCCCTGGCCGACACGGTCGGGGTGGCCCTGCAGGTGGTGCTCGATCGGATGAGCCCCAAGGAACGGGTGGCCTTCGTGCTGCACGACAGCTTCGGTTTCGAGTTCGACACCATCGCCTCGGTGCTCGACACCACCCCGGTCGCGGCCCGCAAGCTCGCCTCACGGGCCCGCGCCAAGGTCGCGCAACCCGCGCCGGAGGACCAGCTCGCCGACTGGGAGGTCGTCGACGCGTTCATGGCGGCGGCCCGGGGCGGTGACTTCACCCAGTTGTTGCAACTGCTGGCCCCCGACGCCGTGATCACTGCCGACGATGCTGCGCTGCTGGCCGGCACTCCCGAGCGCATTGCCGGTCGCGAGGAGGTGGCCACCTTCTTCAACGGCGCTGCGCACGCCGCCTTCTCGGTCTTCCTCGGCGAACGCCCCGGTGCCGCCTGGATCCACCGCGGCGAGCCGAAGGTCGCCTTCGACTTCCGCATCGTCGACGGGCGGGTGCAGGAGATCACCTTCCGGGCCGCGCCCGAGCTGCTTGCCGGCGTACGACGCCGCGAGGGTCCGAAGGTCCGCTGAGGTGGCACCGAACGGGTGCAGGTGAACCCTCGCGGGAAGTCGATCGGGTCGGTGTGGCGCCGAACGGGTGCAGGTGAACCGTCGCGGGGACGTGTCCGGGTCTGCTTTCGGCCGTGGTGGGCACCGGGGATCGGAGGAGGTCCCCATGGGCATGGTGCGGGAGTGCATTGAGGTGGCGGTGCCGGTGCGCACCGCCTTCGACCAGTGGACCCAGTTCGAGAGCTTTCCAAGGTTCCTCGCTCGGGTGCGCGCCGTCGACGTGACGCGACCATCGCTGACCCGCTGGGCGGTGCGGCTCGGTCCGGTGAACCACGAGTTCCTGGCCGAGATCGTCGAGCAGCAGCCGGATTCGCACGTGCGCTGGCGCAGTCTGGATCGGCGCCTCGCGCACCGAGGCGACGTGCACTTCGAGGAGGTCGGCCCCAGCCGGTGTCGGGTCACGGTCACGATGACCCTCGACGCGCCGCCGCTGCTCCGCCGCCTGTCGGAGCGGGTGCTCCGGGGTTGGGTGCGCACCGCGCTCGATCACTTCGCGGCCTACATCGAGGGGTTGGGCGATGCGGGGGTGAGTTGGCGCGGTGCCATCCGGGACGGCAGGGTGGAGGATGTGGTCGAGGAGCCGCCGGCGTACCCCGGCTGGCCCCACGGTTGATCGCGATCCCGAGGAGGAGCCGACATGCGCAAGGCGCCGAAGCACGAGTCCACCCCCGACCTTGAGGTGAGCGAGCCCAAGGAGTGGGCCGCCGGCGTACCGGCGGTCAAGAAGGCGCTGGAGTACTCCCTGGCCCAGACGTCGCCCAAGCGGACGGCGTTGACGCTGCTCAACATGAACCAGGTCGACGGCATCGACTGCCCCGGCTGCGCCTGGCCCGACCCGGCAGTCGGGCACCGGCACAAGAACGAGTACTGCGAGAACGGCGCCAAGCACATCAACGACGAGGCGACCTCGCGCCGGATCGGCGCCGACTTCTTCCGCGAGCACCCGGTCTCCGAGCTCGCCCAGCGCAGTGACGAGTGGCTCAACGCGCAGGGCCGACTGACCGAGCCGATGGTGAAGCGGCCCGGCTCCGACCACTACGAGCCGATCGCGTGGCACGACGCGTTCGGGCTGCTGGCCGACGAGCTCAACTCCCTCGACTCGCCGCACGAGGCGGCCTTCTACACCTCAGGACGAGTGAGCAACGAGGCCGCGTTCCTGCTGCAGCTCTTCTCCCGCGCCTTCGGCACCAACAACCTCCCCGACTGCAGCAACCTCTGCCACGAGTCGTCCGGCACCGCCCTCCACGAGACCATCGGGGTCGGCAAGGGCACGGTGAGCCTCGACGACATCCACCACTCCGACCTCGTCTTCGTGGTGGGCCAGAACCCGGGCACCAACCACCCGCGCCAGCTCTCGGCCCTCGAGGAGTGCAAGCAGAACGGCGGCCGGATCATCGCGGTCAACCCGTTGCCCGAGGCGGGGCTCAAGCGCTTCAAGAACCCGCAGAAGCCGCGCGGCGTCGTGGGCAAGGGCACCGACATCGCCGACAAGTTGCTGCAGATCCGCATCGGTGGCGACCTGATGTTCTTCCGGGCGCTCAACCGGCTGCTCCTGGAGGCCGAGGACGAGCGCCCGGGCACCGTGCTCGACCGCGAGTTCATCGATGCGCAGAGCGTGGGCTTCGAGGAGTTCGCGGAGCACGTGCGGGAGACCGACTGGGACGAGGTGTTCGCCGCCTCCGGCCTCACGCGTGAAGAGATCGAGGCGGTGCGCGACGAGGTGCTCCGTGCCGACCGGATCATCGTCTGCTGGGCGATGGGCCTCACCCAGCACGCCCACGCGGTGCCGACGATCCGCGAGATCGTCAACTTCCTGCTGCTGCGCGGCAACTTCGGCAAGCCCGGGGCCGGTGCCTGCCCGGTGCGCGGCCACAGCAACGTGCAGGGCGACCGGACGATGGGCATCTGGGAGAAGATGCCCGACGGTTTCCTCGATGCGCTGCAGGCCGAGTTCGGTTTCGACCCGCCCCGCGAGCACGGGTACGACGCGGTGCGGGCGATCCGCGCGATGGGGGAGGGCCGGGTCAAGGTCTTCCTCGGCATGGCTGGCAACTTCGTGCGGGCCACCCCTGACAGTGACGTGACCGAGGCCGGGATGCGCAGGTGCCGCCTCACCGCCCATGTCTCCACCAAGCTCAACCGCTCCCACACCGTCTGCGGCGAGACGGCCCTGATCCTGCCGACGTTGGGCCGCACCGAGCGGGACCGGCAGACCACTGGCGAGCAGTTCGTCACGGTCGAGGACTCCATGAGCGAGGTCCACCTCTCTCGTGGTCGGCTCGAGCCGGCCTCGCCGTTCCTGCTCAGTGAGGTGGCGATCCTCTGCCGGTTGGCGCGCGCCACGCTCGGTGACCGGGTCGACGTACCGTGGGCCGCCTTCGAGGCCGACTACGACCTGATCCGCGACCGGATCTCGCGGGTGGTGCCCGGGTTCGACGACTTCAACGCCCGCGTGGTGAAGCCGGGCGGGCTGCCGCTGGGCAGCCCGGTCAACGAGGGGCACTTCCGTACGCCGGTGGGCAAGGCGATCTTCACCCGCAACTCCGGCTCGATCCCCGACGTGCCGCCGGGCCACCTGGTGCTGCAGACGATGCGCTCGCACGACCAGTGGAACACCATTCCCTACTCGAGCAACGACCGTTATCGCGGTATCCACGGCGACCGCCGGGTGGTGCTGGTCAACGCCGAGGACCTCGCTGAGCAGGGCCTCGCGCAGGGCGACAAGGTCGACGTGGTGAGTGTGTGGTCCGACGGCGAGCGACGGGCTGCCGACTTCACCGTGGTGCCCTATCCCACGCCGCGCGGATGCGCGGCCGGCTACTACCCGGAGACCAACGTCCTGGTGCCGCTGGGCAGCGTCGCCTCGGGGAGCAACCAGCCGGCGTTCAAGAGTGTGATCGTGCGCTTGGAGCGCGCCAACGCCTGAGCGCAGCGTTCCCGTTGCTCGAGCTTGTCGAGACCTTGCACGTGGGTGTCGTGACCCTGCCCCGGGCCGTGCCGGTGACCCGTTGGTCGAGCTTGTCGAGACCCCGCACCCCGGTGGCCGTGTTGGTGCCCCGTTGGTCGAGCTTGTCGAGACCCTGCCCCGGGCCGTGCTGGTGACCCGTTGGTCGAGCTTGTCGAGACCCCGCCCGGGCCGTGCCGTCCGGGGCAACCTCCCTCGCTGGGGCGGCGCGTCGTGCGCACGGTTCTTCGTGTGGGTTGCGTTGGGTGGGCGCCCGCCGCGGCCAAGCCCCTTGACGCTCCGTCGGCAACCCCGGACGTCCCACCCCGGCCCCGCGTCCCCGTTGCTCGAGCCCGTGCGTCGTTGGTCGAGCTTGTCGAGACCTTGCCCCGCGGGTCTGAGGGGTCTCGACAGGCTCGACCACCGGGATCCCGTTCTCGAGCCCATGGCATCCCCGCCGCTCGAGCCCGTACGTCGGTGGTCGAGCTTGTCGAGACCTCTCCCAGGCTGGTGGCGTGCCTGTGCCCCGGGAGAGCGTGTGTTCTCCCGGGGTGGGCGGGTGGTGCTTGTTTGGCAGGCGCTGCTTCTGGTGTCTTGCCAGCCGTGATGCTCAGTGGCTCTCGGTGGTGTCGTGGGTGCCTTGGGGGTGACCAGCCAGGTCCTGCCGTGCTGGCTGGTCCAGATATACGTTCCGTCCCTGGCCCGTCGGTAACGCCAGTGGCCGTGGGTTTTCATCAGGTGGTGACGTCGACACAACGGCGCCAGATTCTCGGGCCGGGTTTGCCCTGGCGGACCACCCTCACCGGGTGGTTGGTAGGGGTCGATGTGGTCGAGGTCGGCGTCCCAGCTGGAGCGTTCACAGTTGGGATACACACAGTGCGGGTCACGGAGTCGGACCAGGGTGTCCATCCATTCGGGTGGATCGTGACGATCCACTGCATCGGTGCGATTCAAATCCACCACTGGGGTGATGGTCGCAAGGGAACCGTGACGGGCCAGCCAGTCGCGTAGCTGGGTGGTGAGGATCTGTCCGAGCCGGTCGGTGGAGGTGATGCCGTCGCCGTTGAGGCCGAGTTGGTGGGGGTCGAGGCCCAACGCGAACAGGTCCGCGAGGTTGACGTGGGCCATCACCCGCAGTCCACGCCGGCGTCCGAACGGTCCCGGTGTCGTGGCCAACCGACCGGGCTTCACCCCGATCCCCGGGTTGCCCAGCACCGGCTCACCACCCGTCGCCGCAACGTCGGACGGGACGCCGGACGAGGTGCCGGTGCTGTTGGTCGGGGCGGGAGCGTCGACCAGGCCTACGGCCGCGCCGTCGGTGCAGCCGCCGATACCGGCATCGGTACCGATGCCGGTGCTGTCGCTTCCGTCGGTGACGTCGGTACTGCTGTCGCCGCCGGTGGCGCTGTCGGCGTTGGTGTAGTCGAGTGTGGGTTGTTCGGTGTCGTCGGTGAGCCGCCCGATCGCCTTCGCACGACGCTGGTTCACGTCGTCGGTGTCACCCAGGCGCCGCATCGTCTCGGCCTCGGCTGACAACAAGTCCATGAAGCGGGTCAGGTCCAACGAGTCACCAACGGCTTGCAACTCCGAAGTACCAGCGACACCGCCGGCTCCTTCTTCGTGTCCGGCGTGGGGGTGGTGCAGCCACACACCCCAATCCGCCTTCCCCCTCGGCGTGGTGGGGTCTTTGACGAGGTCGGGGTGGAACTTGGCGATGGCCGTCGCCAACCACTTCTCAATCGTCGGCCACCCCGACAGACCAGTGGCCGCGAGGTGCTCGTCGAACCACCGTGCCGCCTCATACGACAGCTTCCTCGTGAGCAGGGCGACACGACGGGCATTCCACCCCGGAACCTCCAGGGCCTCGACCTTCGCCCACAACAGCGGGAGCCGGTGGACCAGGTCGAGGGCGTCGGCGATCAGGGAGAACCCGGCACCACGCGACATCCCACCTGATGCGGCGAGCTCCTCGACCGCGAACAACGCGACATCAGGAGTGCCGTCGCCCGAGATCTTGTCTTCACAGTCGGAGGGAAACAGGGTTTCGTCACCCACCACCGCCTTCGGCTTGTCAGGGGACGGCGGGTGCAGGATCGCCCACTGGTAAGCCAAACGCAGCTTCCTACGGACCATCTTCAACTCGACGACCCGGTCTTCGGCCAGGAAACCAAGCAGGGTCCCGCCATCGAGGTCAGAGACCTCGTACGGCTGGTGGCGGGCGTCGATTTCGATCATGGAACCAGTCCAACATTTGGCTCCGACACAACACGGGGATCACGAACCCAACCTGTGGACAACCACCACCAGGCGCTGCTGGAACGAGGTCTCGACAAGCTCGACCAACGGCGGTGGGCAAGGTCTCGACAGGCTCGACCAACGGGGGTGGGTCTCGACAAGCTCGACCTCCGGTCCGGTCTCGACAGGCTCGACCAACGGGGTGGGTCTCGACAAGCTCGACCAACGGGGTGGGCGAGGCGGGTCTCGACAGGCTCGACCACCGAACCGGGCTTGACCAACGGATGGGCGAGGCGGGCTCGACCAGTGGATGACGGAATACCCGGCGCGGGGTCACGGTTGTCACCTCATGACACTTCAAGGTGAGTACGAGCCGAGCAGTCAGCAGTGGGTCCGCGACCAGGTGGCGGCCTACGAGGCGTCGGGCGGCGCGGAGGCCAATGTCCTCCCGGGCACCGACGACAAGATCGTGGTGATCACCTCCGTCGGCGCGAAGTCGGGCAAGCTCCGCAAGAATCCGGTGATGCGGGTGGAGAAGGACGGCGTCTACGCCGCCGTCGCCTCCAAGGGTGGAGGCCCCGAGAATCCCGACTGGCACGACAACTTCGTCGCGCACCCGTTGGTCGACGTACAGGACGGCCCCGAGGCCAAGCCCTACCGCGCCCGCGTGACCACCGGCGAGGAGCGCGCGGTCTGGTGGGCGCACGCGGTGGCGACGTGGCCGACGTACGCCTCCTATGCGGAGAAGACCGACCGCGAGATCCCGGTCTTCGTGCTCGAACCCGTCGAAGACTGACGACCTGACGACGTCCTGCATCCCGGTTGCCCGCGCGACCGGGATGCAGGACGTCGTGCGTCTCCGGAGAGGTGAAGCCGCACTGAAACCACGGTGAAACCGGCGGCGCCCATGCTCCTTCCATCGGCCGGGTGGACCCCCGGCCCGGAAGGGAGCAACCATGACTGCCACCAACGCAGTGCACGCCACGGGCCTGGTCAAGGCCTTCGGCAATTTCCGTGCCGTCGACGGCATCGACCTCGAGGTACGCCGCGGCGAGATCTTCGGGGTCCTCGGGCCCAACGGCGCCGGCAAGACCACCACCTTGAGCATGCTCGCCACGCTGCTGCCGATCGACGGCGGCCGGGCGGAGATCTTCGGAGTCGACGTACACAAGCAGCCGCACAAGATCCGTCAGCTCGTCGGCGTGACCGGGCAGTACGCCTCCGTCGACGAGAACCTCACCGGCTCGGAGAACCTGATTCTCTTCGCGCGCCTCCTCGGGCAGTCCACCGCCCAGGCACGGCGTACGGCGGCCGATCTGCTGGGTCGCTTCGGGCTGGAGGAGGCCGCTGACCGCCAGATCCAGAACTTCTCCGGCGGCATGCGACGCCGCCTCGACCTGGCTGCCTCACTGATCGCGCGACCGCCGCTGATCTTCCTCGACGAGCCGACCACCGGCCTCGACCCGCGTACCCGCGGACAGATGTGGGACACCATCAGGGAGCTCGTCGCGCAGGGGTCGACCATCCTGCTGACCACGCAGTACCTCGACGAGGCCGACCAGCTTGCTGACCGGATCGCGGTCATCGACCACGGCCGCAAGGTCGCTGAGGGCACCCCCGACCAGCTCAAGGCCAGCGTCGGCAGCTCGACCCTGCACCTGCGCGTCGCCGACCGCGACCAGGTGGCTCGGGCTGCCGAGATCGTCGAGCGCATCCTCATGGAGGCGCCGGTGCTCACCCCCGAGGCAGGCGGACTCAACGCCGCACTCGCCGACACCAACCAGGCAGCCGACGTACTCATCGCGCTGCGCCAGGGCGGGGTCGACATCACCACCGCCGCCGTCCGCCAACCCACCCTCGACGAGGTCTTCCTGACCCTCACCGGTCACCACGCCGAGGACGACGAAGAGGAGGTGGCCTGATGACCACACTGCTTCCTGACGCTCCAGCAGCTGCTGCGACGACGACCCCCGAGCGGGTGCTCGCCGCGCGACCGTCGCTCAAGGAGACGGTCCACCAGACCCTCGCCATGGCCTGGCGAGCAACCAAGAAGATGCGCCGCAACCCGGAGCAGTTCTTCGACGTGACGATCCAGCCGGTGCTCTTCACCGCGATGTTCGCCTACATCTTCGGCGGCGCGATCTCGGGATCCGTCGCGAGCTATCTGCCGCTGATCATCCCCGGCATCCTCGCGCAGACCGCCCTCACCGCCTGCATGGCGACGGGCACGCAGATGCGGGAGGACATGGACAAGGGCGTCTTCGACCGGTTCAAGTCGCTGCCGATCGCACGGATCGCCCCGCTGGCCGGACCGATGCTCGCCGACGTGGTCCGCTACGGCATCGCGGCGACGATCACGATCGGGGTCGGCCTCGCCATGGGCTACCGCCCCGGTGGAGGCGTGCTCGGCGTCGTCGCGGGGTGGGCGTTGACCGTCTTCGCCGGCTGGTCGCTGTCGTGGATCTTCGCGTGGCTCGGCACGGTGGCGCGCTCGGCGCAGGCCGTGCAGGGGATCGGCATGATGATCATGTTCCCGCTGACCTTCCTCTCCAACGCGTTCGTGCCGATGGAGACGCTCCCGGGTTGGCTTGAGGCCTTCGTGAAGATCAATCCGGTCTCCCACGTGGTGACCGCGGTGCGTGACCTGATGAACGACGGCAATCTCACCGGCCAGGTCGGTTGGGCGCTGTTCGGCTGCATCGCCGTGGTCGCGATCTTCTCGCCTCTCGCGGTTCGGAACTACTCCCGCAAGATGTGATGCCGTTGCTCGACCTCCGACCTCGTTGCTCGACCTCCGACCTCGTTGATCGAGCTCCGGTCCCGTTGATCGAGCTCCGGTCCCGTTGATCGAGCTCCGGTCCCGTTGATCGAGCTCCGGTCCCGTTGATCGAGTTCCGGTCCCGTTGATCGAGCTCCGGTCCCGTTGATCGAGCTTGTCGAGATCACTGACGGGGTCTCGACAGGCTCGACCTCCGGGGGTCTCGACGGGCTCGACCTCCGGGGGCTCGACCGCCGGAGGCGTTACAGGATCTGTTCGACGGCGGCGCGGGCCTGGTCGATGAGATCGGGGCCGCGCCGTCCGGCGTACTCGGCCTGCAGCGTGTCGACCAACCCCGGTGCGCGCTCGTCGCAGAGCACGCGCATGCGCTCCCAGCGCATCGTGGGTGCGAAGCCGGGGTAGGCGAAGCGGTTGCCGAGCACGAGCAGGCGGACGGCGTCGGCCACCCGGCTCGGTTGCTTGAGCAGCGCCCAGACACCGATGCCGACGAGGGCGAGCCCGGCGACGGGGTAGTCCATGAAGGGACGCTGCGGGTCGAGCACGTCGCGGGCCTTCGCGGCCAGGGACTCCCACAGCTCGACGCCGTCATCACCTTCGCCGTACTGCGCGAAGGCGGAGAGCGCGGTGGCCTCGGCATGGATCGACCACGGTGTGAGCAGGTCGTTGCGACCGGGCAGATGCAGGGCGTGGGCGTGCTCCACGGCCTCGCGGTGCAGTCTCAGGCCGGTGGGTACGTCGCCGCTCGCCAGCGCGATCTGCGCATGCGTGGCGGTCAGGTCGGTGCCGGGGTGGCGCCGATCAGATCCTCATCGATCTCGTCGAGGATCCGCCGGGCTCCGTCGAGGTCACCCTGTTCCAGTGCCGCGACGGCAAGCACGGCTCGCCCCTGCACGACGTCGTCGAAGGCACCCAACTGTTCGAGCACCGGGATGGCTGCGCGGGAGTGGGCGGCAGCGCCTTCCGTGTCGCCGAGCTGGGCATGGAGGCCGGAGAGCTCGGTGTCGAGCATCGCCCGGCGCCAAGGTCCCTCCTCCTCCGGCACCAACGCGAGCGCTTCACGGGCCGCGTCGATGGCGCCCTGCGGATCGGCGCTGTTCTCCAGCTCGTGGGCGGCGAACTGCAACGACAGGCCACGCACGAGCGGGTCGGGGTCGGTGGTCAAGTCGGCCCGGTCGCCCTGGACCTCGGCGAGCATCACCGTCGTCAGTGCCCGGACGGACGGCACCGAGGAGTCGGCGCCGAGCTCTCCCAGCAGCGCCAACAGAGGGTCGACCGTGGCGGGGGATGCCAGTCGCGCGTTGAAGAGGGCCGTGCAGAGAGCGACCCGGACGGAATCGGCGAGTTCAGGCGGTGGCGTCCACCCCTCGAGCGCTTCGGCAAAGGCAGGGGTCGAGGTCATGCTGCGGAAGTGGTCCCCGCTGATTCCCCAGTAGCCGGCGAGTGGTCCGAAGAGTACCGATGAGGCTGCGGGGTCAGGTGCGGCGAGCGCCTCGCGCAGCACATCGGCAAGGTTGGTCTCCTCGGCGCGCAACCTTGCCATCGCCTCGACCTGTGTGGGGCTGAAGAGCTGGCGACCCCACGTGTCGGCGTACTCGACCGCCCAGGCGCGGACCGCGGTGCTGATCTCGGTGGCCTCGCCCACGGTCTCGGCTTGCAGCCGACCGAACTCACGCACGGTCTCGAGCATTCGGAAGCGGGTGCCGCCGTCGGTGTCGGTGACGACGAGCAGGGACTGCTCGACCAGATCCTCGACCGCGTCGAGTCCGTCGCCACCCAGCACCGCGTCGGCGGCGTCGAGGGTGAAGCCGTCGTGGAAGGCGGAGAGGAAGCGCAGCGCGCGGCGTTCACGCTCGGCCAGCAGGGCCCACGACCAGTCGATGACCGCGAGCAGGGTGCGGTGCCGGTCAGGTGCGCTGCGGTCGCCGCCGCGGAGCAGCGCGAACCGGTCGTCGAGCCGGCGCGCGATCTCGGCGGGAGCCATCACCCGCACCTTTGCAGCGGCGAGCTCGATGGCCAGCGGCAATCCGTCGAGGCGGTCGACGACACTGTGGATCTCGGTGTCGTCGAGACGTACGCCGGGTCGTGCGGCCGACGCCCGGGCGCGGAAGAGCGCGATCGCGTCGTCGCTGCCGAGGTGCGGGAGTTGGTGCACGTGCTCGGCTGCAATCGCGAGCGGTGCGCGGGTGGTGGTGAGCACCCGCAGCTCGCGGGTGGTCGCGACGAGGAAGGCGACCAGGTCGGCCGCCGCGTCGACGACGTGCTCGCAGTTGTCGAGCACCAGCAGCGTGGGAGCCTGGTCGAGCTGTTGCGCAATACGGGCACGTACGTCAGCGCGCTGCTCGGGTGTCAACGCTCGGCGGCCGCTCACCGAGTCACGCACGCCGAGCACGGAGCCGACCTCGCCGACCACGTCATCGGGAGAGGTGACGCCGACGAGCTCGACGAAGTGGACCACCGGCTGGGGAGCCTCGCGGGCGACCGCATGGGCGAGCCGAGTCTTGCCGAGACCGCCCGGGCCGACGATGGAGACCACCCGCGCGGAGGTGAGCAGTCCGCTGATGCTGCGCAGGTCGTCGGCGCGGCCGAGCAGGGGAGGCGTCGTACATCAGGCCCTCGCGCACGGGACGGTCGGCCGCCAGCAGCTCGCGGTGGACGCGCTGGAGCTCGGCGCCGGGGTCGGTGCCGAGCCGATCGGCCAGGTCGGCGCGGTGGGTCTCGTAGCGTTCCAACGCGGCAGCGGGTCCGCGGGCGGCGGCGAGCGCGTGGAGGAGATCGACGAGGAGGGGCTCGTCGTCCTTCGACCGGTCGGCGATCGCCTCGAGCTCGGGGAGGGCCTCGGCGGCGCGGCCGGTGCGGACGAGCGCCCGAGCCCGGACCTCCCGCGCAGCCTGCTGGTCGCGCTCCGCGCCCATGAGTACGTCGCCGAGTGGCCCGTCGGGCGCGTCGATGAGTGGTCCGCGGGCCGTGGCGAGGGCGTTGTCCGCATGGAGGAGGGCCTGGGCCGGGTCGGTGCCGAGGCAGCCGCTGGCGAGCCGGGTCTCCGTGTGGAGGTGGAGCACGTCGACCTGGTCGTCGGTGAGCGCGAGCCGGTAACCGTCGCCGTCGGTGCGGAGGTGCTCCGCGCCGATGACCTGCCGCACCCGGGAGACCAACACCTGCAGGGCCTTGCCGGGATTGGCGGGGGTGCCGTCGCCCCACACTTGGGCGACGAGCCGCTCCGCACTCACCGTGCGCCCGGCGTCGACCAGCGCTGCGAGGAGGGCCTGTGCCCGATCACCGGGGACTGCTCTGCCTTGCCAGCGCACTCCGTCGAGGAGCGTCAGCAGGATCGGCACGTGGGGAAGTCTACGGACCGCGGCCCGGGGCGCAGCCAAGTCAGGCGGACTCGGCACGCATCGGTGCCGTCACGTGTCGGACCCGTCCCTGGCTCAGAGGCCCATCTGCTTGGCGATGATCATCTTCATCACCTCGGAGGTGCCGCCATAGATCCGGTTCACACGGCTGTCGGCATACAGACGCGCCACCGGGTACTCGGTCATGTAGCCGTAGCCGCCGTGCAACTGCAGGCATCGATCGATCACGCGGGAGGCGACCTCGGTGCAGAAGAGCTTGGCCGAGGCTGCCTCGGCCGCGGTCAGCGTGCCCGCATCGAGTGCGTCCAGGGCGCGGTCTGCGACTGCTTGCGCTGCATCGACCTCGGCTTGGCAGGCAGCCAACTCGAACTTCGTGTTCTGGAAGGTGACCAGGGCCTTGCCGAAGACCTCGCGCTGGCGCACGTAGGCGACGGTGAAGTCGATCGCTGCGCGAGCCTGGGCGTATGCCGCGAAGGCGATGCTCAACCGTTCCTTCGGCAGGTTGTCCCCCAGGTAGTGGAAGCCCTTGTGCTCCACGCCGAGCAGGTTCTCCCGGGGCACCCGTACGTCGTTGAACGCCAACTCGGCGGTGTCCGAGGCAAGCAGGCCGACCTTGTTCAGCTTGCGTCCCACCGAGAACCCCGGCGTCGTGGTGTCGACGACCAGCAGGGAGATGCCGAAGCGGCGGTCGGTCTCGCTGGACGGGGCAGTGCGGGCGCAGACGATGATGCGGTCCGCCTGCGCTCCGCCGGTGATGAATGTCTTGGCGCCGTTGAGGACGTAATGGGTGCCGGTGTCGTCAAGACGCGCACTGGTGGTCATCCCCGCCAGGTCGGATCCCGTGCCTGGCTCGGACATGGCGATGGCAAACATCGTCTCGCCCGTGACGAAGCCGGGCAGCCAGGCCTTCAGCTGCTCCGGTGTCCCCAGCTGCAGGAGGTAGGGGAGACAGAGTGCGACATGGACGCCTGAACTGCCGAGGATGATCCCAGCGCGAGCCGTCTCCTCGCACTCGATCGCCGCGAACTTGAATGACGTCACCCCGGCGCCGCCGTACTCCTCGGGGACCTCGATGCCGAACATGCCCAGGTCGCCGAGCTTGCGATAGAGCGAGCGGGGAACCGCGCCGGCCGCCATCCACTCGTCGTAGTGGGGGACGACCTCGGCCTCGATGAACTTCCGCAAGGTGAGCCGGTAGGACTCGTGATCCTCGTTGAAGACTGTCCGTTCCATGGGTCAGGAATCCCTTCCGGGGGTGAGGGTGGCGGAATCGGGTCTGATCGCGCGCTTGAGGACCTTGCCGCTCGCGTTGCGGGGCAGGGCATCGACGAAGAGGACCCGTTTGGGTGCCTTGAAGCGGGCCACCTGGGTCCGGCTCCACTCGATCAGCTCAGCTTCGGTGAGTCTCGTCCCCGCGGCCTTGACGACCACTGCCAGGGGCACCTCGCCCCAGCGTTCGTCCGGGAGACCGATCACCGCGCATTCGACGATGTCGGGGCGGGCCATGAGGGCGCGCTCCACCTCCGCCGGATAGACGTTCTCGCCGCCCGAGATGATCATCTCCTTGAGGCGGTCCACGATGAAGAGATAGCCCTCCTCGTCGACGTACCCGACGTCGCCGGTGCGCAGCCACTCGCCGGAGAAGGTCTCCTCGGTGGCCCGGGGATTGCTCCAGTAGCCGGCCATGCAGTGTGAACCGTGGATCCAGATCTCGCCGGGCTGACCGACCGCGGTGTCGTCGCCGGTCAGGTGGTCGACGATGCGTAGGTCCACGCTCGGAAGGGGGCGGCCCGCGGATCTGAGCAACCGAGGCTCGGTGAGGCCGCGCTGGTGGTCGCCGTGGTCGAGGATGGTGACTCCGCCGGAGGACTCCGTCAAGCCATAGCTCTGCACGAATCGGCATTCCAGGGTCGCGATGGCGGAACGCAACAGTGTCGGCGTGATCGGGGCCGCGCCATAGATGACGTAGCGCAACTGGGGCAGGCAACCAGGCGTGGCGTCGCGCAACTCCAGTAGTCGCTGGATCACGGTGGGCACCACGACGGCGTGGGTCACGTGCTGCTCGCGCAGTGTGCTGAGGAGCTCGTCCGGCGCTCCGGGAGTAAAGGCGAGGAGCTCGGCGCCCACCAAGGTGGCGACCAACGCCAGGCCGAGGCCAGAGATGTGGAAGAACGGGATCGGGGCCATGGCCACCGAGGACTCGTCGAGCTCCAGGAGGTTCTGGACGGCAGCGAGGGCCTGGGCCATGTTGTGGCCGGTCAGCATCACCCCCTTGGGGTTGCCGGTGGTGCCCGACGAGTAGAGGATCAGTGCGGTCTGCTCCCCGCCCGCGTCGGCCCGTGGGTCGACGGCTGGGAGGTCACCGACCCACTCCTCGAGCGCTGCGGTGCTCGCCCCGACCACGAGAGGTGCCCCGGCAGCAGCCTCGACCGCGGGAGCGAGGTGCTGCTCGCCGGAGCCGATGAAGACCACGCGTGGATCTGCGTCTTCCACGATCCAGGTGACCTCGCGCGGGGCGAGCAGGATGTTGACGGCTGTCGCGATCGCGCCGATCTTGGCGGCCCCGTAGAGGACGGCGAGGAACTCGGGAGAGTTGCTGGAGACACAGGCCACGCGGTCGCCGGGCTGCACCCCGACGGCGACCAGCCGTCGAGCGATGCGTGACGAGAGCTCATCGATCTGGCGGAAGGTCGTGGCGCCGGTGCGGGTCCGCATCGCCACGCCGTCCGGGGTGGCGGCGGCACGGGCCCGGATGATGTCGGCGAGGCGTTCCAGTGGTTGGCCGTCGGGGAGTCGCGAGATCAATCGGGTGTTGGTGTCGCGGTGAGGCATGGTCATCGATCCATTCGTCGGGAATGAGCACGAGCTGACGCCAGAAGGAGCTCTCCGGCCTGGTGGCCCGTCCGAGTGCTAGCATTCCCTCCGGTCGGTATTATCCACGAAGGGTCACGAAATGTCTGCACCGATGACGACCATCGTCTCCAAGCCCGGTGACCTCCTCGAGATCGTGGGTACGGCGCTCGGTGAGAGCGGTGAGCACCGGATCAGTCAGGAGCAGATCAACGCGTTCGCGGACGTCACGGGGGATCACCAGTGGATCCATGTCGACGTTGACCGTGCCGCGCAGGGACCCTTCGGGTCGACCATCGTGCACGGGTTCTTCACGCTCGCGTTGGTGCCGCTGATGCTGGCCGACATCCTCGTGGTCGAGGAGACCTCGATGGGGGTCAACTACGGACTCGACAAGGTTCGTTTCGTCTCGCCCGTGAAGCCCGACGAGGTGATCCGGGCGCGCGCAACACTGCTGTCCGCGTCGGCGCTCCGGGGCGGGGACGGGGTACAGGCCTCGGCGCGTGTCACCGTGGAGCGAACTGCAGATGACAGTGTCTGCTGCGTCGCGGACATAGTCTTTCGCTACTACAACTGAGCGATTCGTCGAAACGGGGAAGAGTGATGTCAGAGGAGAAGAAGTCCGGTCGACGCCGGTGGCCCGACGGCTATGACCCAGGACGGACCCGGAGCCAACTGGTCGACAGCGCTCTGCGTCTCTTCGAGGAGCAAGGCTTCGATCGGACGTCCCTGCAGCAGATCGTCTCCGAAGCGGGGCTCACCAAGGGGGCCTTCTATCACCACTTCCAGAGCAAGGAAGACCTTCTCTGGCAGATCCAGGACGAATACCTCGCCTCCCAGTGGGAGGCAGCCGTGGCGATCGCCGAGAGCGGCCGAGATCCGATCCAGAAGATTCGCTCCCTGATCCTGCTCAGCCTCGAGGGAGTCGCCGAGCACCGGCCACACGTCGCGATCTTCCAGCAGGAGCGGCGCAACCTGACCGGTGAGCGGCTGGCTGACGTCACTGCCAAGCGGGACCGGGTCGACCTGCTCTTCCGGGACACGGTGCAAGCCGCCATCGATGCCGGTCAACTCAGGGCGGACGCCAGCCCGCGTCTGGTCACCTTCGGCATCCTCGGCATGTGTGCCTGGGCCTTCCAGTGGTTCCGCCCTGGTGGAAGCATGAAGATCCAGGACGTGGCCGACCAGTTCTCCGCGATGGTCCTCGACGGGCTGGCTGTGGACCGGGCCGCCTTCCCGAGCAAGTAGGTCGCGGCGACCGAACCGGTCCGACGCGTGTGTCGCGTGGCCGGGCCGGTCGCCGCCCCCGGTCGCCGTGTCAGGAGCCCGGGATCAGGAACCGGCCCCGGTGGAAACCCAGGGCAGTCAGTTGCGAGGGCTTGTGGTGCACCTCGTCGACGTCAACGAGGATGATGACGTGGTCACCACTCGTGATCAGCTGCCCCGGGTGCCCGACGAGAGTGGCCGCGGTGTTCTCGATGATCGGCACGCCGTCTGGGCCCGATGCCCACTCGACACCCTCCAGCTTGGCTTCGCCGCTCAGTCCTGACGTGGCGAAACGACGGGCCAGATCCTCTTGGTCCTCGCGCAGGATGTGGACCGAGATCCGCTGCGCCACCTCGAGCACGGAGAAGCTCGACGACGACGTGGCCAAGCAGAACAGCACCTGGGGTGGGTCGAGCGAGACCGACGTGAACGAGTTGACCGTCAAGGCGGCCAGTCGGCCGTCGGCCGTGACGGCCGTGACGGCCGTGACGCCGGTCGGGAACTGCCCGCAGGCGTCACGGAACTCGCGCGAGTCGAAGAGGGGCGTGGTGCGTGGCTCAGCCATGGAGTCCTGCCTGACGAGACGATGCGGACGAGGGGTGCGCAGGGAGGACTCCAGCTCGATCAGATAGAGCGGATTCTCCTCCGAGTCATGCACGACGTGGAGCGGCCCGTTGGGACTCGACACCGGCCCCAGCACTGAGGCGCCGCCCAGGTTGACCACTTGCTCGATCGAGTCGTCGAGTGCGGCGACGTTGAAGTAGGGGACCCAGCGGGCAGGGATCTCGTTGGGCCAACTGCTCTCCAGAGCCAGCAGGCCAGCCACCGGACGCCCCTCCAGCTTGAGCACGGAATAGGGCTGGCCCATCGTGGAGCGGAGCTGGTCGGTGGTGAATCCGAAGAGCGCGCCGTAGAAGGCGGCAGTCCCTGCGGGGTCACCCGTGGAGATCTCGTTCCAGCACAGGGAACCGATCGAGTTCAGGGTCTCCACCCCGGCCCGAGCGCCTGCCTCATAGAGCCCCAGTACGGCGCCATGCGGGTCCACGATGGTGGCTCCGGTGCCGGCTGCCGGCAGGTGTCGCGGTTCCAGCAGGACCGTTGCGCCCAAGGAGATGGCTCGGGAGATGGCCGACTCCATCTCGTCCACGGCGAAGTAGGTGATCCAGCCGTGCCGACGTCCTGAGTGCAGCAGAGCGGCGTCGATGATGCCTGCCACGTCGTGGCCGTCCGCTTCGCAGATCCGGTAGCTGCCCTGGCCGAGCTGTTCGCGACGTACGGTCCAGCCCATCAGGTCCCGGAAGAATGCCTCGGCCTGATCGGGCCGGGCCGTGCACAATTCCACCCACGCCGGCTCGCCCGGTGCGAAGTGTGTGGTCAAGCGGTTCATCGGTCGCCTCCCTGGGCCAGGGCGGCGACCACCGTCCAGGCCGAGATCTCATACGCCTGGTCTGGTCGGCCGGTCGTTCGGCTCGACTCCACCACCTCGACCAGGGCACGCAGGGCTCCGGCAGGGATCGAGGCGAGCGTGTCGACCAGGGCAGTGACCTGCTCATCCAGCTCATCTGCTGCGACGACCCGGGAGACCAACCCCCACCTGGCGAGTTGCGGTGCGTCGGCACTGCCATGGGTGAGCAGTGCGTAGGCCTGGGGCCGCGGCAGGCGCTGCGCGATGGTGTGCCCGACCCCGGCCGGCGCGAAGCCGAAGCCGACCTCCGGCAGTGAGAGCTGGACGTCGTCCGCCGCAAGGCTCATGTGCAGGGCGCTGAGCAGGCCGACGCCGAAGCCGATCACCTTGCCGCGGACTCCAGCCACGACCGGGACGGGCAGGTCGCGGATCCTGGCCAGGGCTTCGTCGCTCTCGCGCAGGCCCGCGCTGACGGCGTCGCGGCCGCTGGCGGCCAGATCGGGGAACGAGCGGGTGTCCCAACCGCCGCAGAAGTGGCGTCCGGCCATCTCGAGCCGGATCACCGAGCAGTGGGGATGGGCGGCTGCTTCCTCGAGCACGGTGACGAGTTCGGTGAGTTGGTCGAGCCCGAAGCTGTTGCCCTGCGCGGAGTTGTCATAGCGGACGACGGCGATCCGAGCGCCGCGATCACGTGACAAGGTGGTAGACATGGTGAGATCATACGTACCAGTCGGTATGAATGTAAACCGGATATCTGCAGCCAGCCCGGAAAGGTGTCGAAATGGTCCAGTTGGAGAATGGCCCGCGCAAGGTGGGGGTCGACGGATATCGACTGCACTGCGAGGTCGTCGGTGCAGGAGCGCCCTTGCTCGTCGTGCACGGAGGCATGGGTTACGGACACCAGGGCTTCCGGCCCTGGCTCGACCCCTCGGCACCCGGCGGACCGTGATCTACGTCGACCTGCCCGGCAATGGTGGCAGCGACACCCCAGTCGACTATGAGCAGTGGGCGAGTGTGGATCGGCTCTCCGATGCCCTTCACGAGCTCCGCCTCGCTCTCGGCGTGGACACGTGGAGCGTGTTCGGCCACTCCTTCGGTGGGTACGTCGTGCAGTCCTACGCGATCGACCATCCCGACGACCTCGATGCCCTCGTCATCTCGTGCTCGACGTCGATCCTGGACCACATGGACGAGTCGATGAGACAGGCCCGCATCGCCAGTCACAGTGACGAGCAGTTCGAGACGATCCGGGACCATCTGATGGTCCCCAAGGCGAGCGACGCCGAGTTCGACCAGATCACCGCGCAGGTGCGGTCGGCGTACTTCGCGGACCCCGACTTCCTCGGTCGCGACGTGCCGATGCCCAGTGGGGGCAGCGCGGCTGCCTTCAATGCCACCTTGCGAGTCTGGGAGAACTCCGATCTCTCCGGTCGAATCGGGGAGATCGCGGACACGCCGACCCTCGTTCTCGGGGCGGCGCGCGACTGGACCTTCCCGGTGGCGGTCGGGGCACGTCGTACCCATGGGCTGATCCCCGGCTCCGCCTACCACGAGTTCGCGGACTCCGGTCACTTTCCCTACGTCGAGGAGAACGAGGAGTTCGTGGCCGTCGTCTCGCGGTGGCTCGACGAACGCGCGTGATGCCGCACTGTCGCCGACGAACCTCGACGCGGTGCTGACCGCGACCGGCCCGTCCGGCGAGGCCGTCGGGACGCGAAATCGTGAGCTGCGAGTGCTCATGTGACAGCGGTCTCATTTCTCTGTTGACTTGATACCGGCTGGTCGGTACTTTATGAATCGTCGTCTCGGAAACCTTCAATCCCAGTCATGCCCCAGAGCTCGACACTCCGCAGGAAAGATGAGGGACCATGTTCAATCGCAAGGGCAAGGGGATGCGTCGTTCGGCGACCGTCCTCGCCGTGGCCGGGCTGATGCTGCCCGGTCTCGCGGCATGTGGGAGCGACAGCTCCGCCACGAGCAGCTCCGACACCCTCCGGGTCGTCCTGGCCGCCCAACCCACCACCCTGGACCCGATCGCCGGCGCTCGCTCCGGCCAAGTCGTCTGGGACACGGTCATCGAACCGCTGGTTCACACTGACCTCGATCTCGAGCCCACCAAGGACGGTTTGGTCACCGACTGGGAACGCACTGACGACACCACCTGGTCGTTGACCCTGCGCGACGGGGTCACCTTCAGCAACGGCGAGCCCGCCGACGCCGAAGCAGCCGTCTTCGCGTTGACCAAGGTCCGCGACGAACCGACCTCGATCCTCAAGTCGTTCTGGACGAACGCCGAGTCGTTCGAGGCACCGGACCCGACGACGCTCGTGATCAAGACCAAGGCACCGCAGTACGACCTGGTCAACAATCTCGGCACGATCTACATGATCCCGCCGAAGTACTACGAGGAGCAGGGACCGGAGGGCTTCTCCGCTGCACCGATCGGCACCGGGCCCTACCTCTTCGAGGGACAGCGCGCGGGCCGCGACATGACGGTGGTTCGCAACGGCGACTACTGGGGTGACGCAGCCGAGACGGAGAAGATCGTCTACAGCTGGTCCTCCGAGGCGTCTCAGCGCCTGGCCCTGCTGCGCAGCGGCAGTGCCGACGTCGTCTATGACCTGCCCCCACCCAGCAGGAAGAAGCGAAGAAGGCCGGACTCGAGGTGATAGCAACGGAGTCCGCCATGAAGATCGTCGGGTTCCTGCAGACCGACAAGGCTCCCTTCGACGATCCCGACGTCGCGAAGGCGGCGGCCCTGGCGGTCGACCGCGATCAGATCGTCAACGGCATCTTCAATGGTGCTGCGGCGTCCGACGGCGGCCTGCTCAACGTCAAGCCTGGTGAACAACCCGACGATGTCGTCACCCAGGACGTGGACAAGGCGAAGGACCTGATGGCCGGACGTTCGGTGAAGATCAGGCTCACCTACCCCGCTGGGCAGTACGTCAACATCGAAGAGGTTGCGCAGGCCGTCGGTGGCCAGCTGGAGGCCGTCGGGTTCACGGTCAAGTACAACCCGATCGACTACGGCAGCCTGGTCACCCAGGTCGGAGGCGGCGAGCTGGACGGTCTCTACATCTTCGCCGCGGTCCCGAACGTCGCGGTGCCGTCGTTCTTCGTCAACGGCTTCGTTCGCTCCGCCTCCATCACCAAGAACTGTGGGTCGCCGGAACTCGACGCGATGGCCGACGAGGCCGTCACTGCCCCGGACCGGGAGGCTGCGGAATCGGTGTTCGACGAGATCAACCGCATCGCGGTCGTGGAGAGGAACTGCTACATCCCTCTCTATCGTCAGGTGTACGCGATCGCCACGGCCGACAACGTCTCCGGCCTGGTCTACAACCCGATCAACGCCACTGACTTCACTGGCGTGACTGTCGACTGACATGACCAGCACCTCTCCTGAGACCAGCCATGTCGGTGTGGACTCCTCCACGCCGACATGGCCGGTGCTGAGCATCACCGATCTCGTCGTCGAGCACCGGCGTGAGAAGACCCGGGATCTCTTCCGGGCAGTCGGCGGCGTCTCCTTGACCATGCAGCCGGGCGACACCCTCGGCGTGGTCGGGGAGTCGGGCTCGGGCAAGACCACGCTGGCCATGGCCGCCACCGGCCTGGGCCCCCGCACGTCGGGGAGGATCGAACTCCTCGGCCGAGACCTGGACACGCTGGGCAAGCGACAATTGCGGGCCCTGCGCCCCGAGGTCCAAGTCGTCTTCCAGGATCCCCACGGCTCGTTGGACCCGCGTCAATCGGTGCGGTCAGGATTCCGCGAGCTGCGCAAGTTGCAGCCCAAGCGCACCTCCTGGATCAGCGACACGGCCCTTCTGGAGAAGGTGCGCCTGGGACCCGAGATGCTCAACCGCTATCCACACCAGCTCAGTGGGGGACAGGCACAACGTGTCTGCATCGCTCGTGCCCTGCTGATGCGGCCTCGCCTGATCGTGGCCGACGAACCCACGTCTGGTCTCGACGTCTCCGTCCAGGCCGACGTCCTCGACCTGCTGCGTGAGTCGCTCGCCGACAGCGGTGCGTCCATGCTCTTCATCAGTCACGACCTCGCCGTCGTGCAGAACCTGTGCAGCCACGTCATGGTGATGCTCCACGGTGAAGTGGTCGAGGCGGGTCCGACAGCAAGCGTCTTGAGCGCGCCCCGACACGACTACACCCGCAAGCTGCTGGACGCGATGCCGGGAGCCCGATGGAGGGAGAAGCAATGATCCGCCGCATTCTCGTCCGGGTGGTCGCGGTCCTCGTCACCTTGTTGATCGCGATCAGCATCGCCTTCGCCCTGGGGCGCCTGTCCGGTGATCCGACGGCAACCATCCTCGGCCCCATGGCCACCCAGGACCAGCGCGCGGAGCTGCGCGCCGAGCTCGGTCTCGACCAGCCACTGCTCGCCCAGTACTTCGACTATCTGCGCGGGGTGTTCACCGGCGACCTGGGCAACTCACTGCAGTTCTACCAACCCAATCTGACCATGATCCTCGACCGGCTCCCCTTCACCCTGCAGCTCGTCGGTGCCGGCATGCTCATCGCCGTCGTGGTCGGCGTACCCCTCGGGGTCCTGGCCGCCACCCGCGAGGGAAGCTGGTGGGACCGGATGGCGTCCGCCCTGGCCCTGGTGGGCCAGTCGATCCCCGTCTTCTGGCTCGGGATGATGCTGGTGCTGCTCTTCGCGGTCCAGTGGGGATGCTCCCCGCTGGCCAGTCGGGCAGCCTCCAGCACCTGGTGTTGCCGGCGTTCACCATGGCGCTCTATCCCATGGCACACGTCGCGCGACTCACCCGGGCCACGATGAGCGACGTGCTCCGTGAGCCCTACATCGACGCGGCACGCGCCCGCGGCCTGAGTACCCGCAGCGTGGTGTGGAAGCACGCCTTCAAGAACTCCTCGCTGCCCGTGCTCACCATCGTCGTCCTCCAGGCCGGCACGCTGCTGTCCGGCGCCGTCGCCGTCGAATACGTCTACGCCTGGCCGGGACTGGGCCAACTCGCCCTCCAGGCGATCCAGTTCCGTGACTTCCCGCTGGTCCAGGCGATCGTCGTGTTCGGCGCCGTCTCCTTCGTCCTGCTCAACCAACTGGTCGATGTGCTCCATGCCGTCATCGACCCGAGAGTGAGGTGAGCGTCGTGACGGAAGCAGTCGTCGCGCTCGACGAAGTCGCCACGCCCCGCCGCCGAAGCAAGGGCCGCCGCACGTCCGCCTTCTGGCTCTCGTTGCCCCTGCTCGCCATCGCGGTCGCCGTCGTGGTCCTGCCGATGACCGGGCTCCTGCCCGACCCCAACGCCCAGGATCTCGACAACACGCTGTCTCCACCGGCCTGGATGGCCGGCGGCAGCTGGGACCACCCGCTCGGCACCGGGCGGCTGGGCCAGGACATCCTCAGCCAGATGGTCGCCGGCGGCCGGCTGACCCTCTTCATCGGCGTCATCGGTGCGCTCGTCGCGATCGGCCCCGGCACCCTGATCGGGGTCGTCGCCGGCTACTACCGGGGCTGGGTCGACGTCGTGGTCTCCCGCCTCATCGATGCCCAACTTGCCCTGCCCTTCATCCTGATCGCTCTCGCGATCATCGCCAACCGGGGCAGTTCGCTGCCGGTGCTCTTCCTGGTCCTGGCCCTCACCGGCTGGGCCCCGTGCGCCAGGGTCACCCGTTCAGCTGCGATGGAGGTCCGCGAACGGCAGTTCGTGATGGGTCTGCGGGCCGCGGGTGCCTCCGAGCCGCGGATCGTCGTCCGCCACATCATCCCCAACCTGATGGGCACCGTCGTTGCCCTGGGCTCGTTGCAGGTGGGTACGGCGATCCTCGTGGAGTCTGCGCTCAGCTTCCTCGGCATGGGTGTCCTTCCCCCGACATCAGCTGGGGAGCGATGCTGTCCGCCGGACAGGACGTCCTCTCCAATGCCTGGTGGGTGGCTGCCTTCCCCGGCATGGCGATCACCGTCGTTGTGCTCCTGGTCAACCTCCTCGGTGACGCGCTGCTCACCCACAACGATCCCCGGAAGAGGAAGCGATGAACGCCACCGAACCGCTTCTCGAGGTCAACGGCCTGACCATCACCGCCGCCGTGATGGACTGGAACCTGACCCTGCTCAACGACGTCAGCCTCTCGATCGCCCCGGGGAGGTGGTCGGGGTGGTCGGCGAGTCCGGCAGCGGCAAGACGACCCTGGCTCGTTCGGTGCTGGGTCTGCTGGAGAACAACGTGTCCGTCGCCGGCGGCTCCATCGCCCTGCGTGGTGAGGAGATCGTGGCCCCGAACGTCGACCGGACCACCTCGATCCGCGGCCAACACGTCGGGATGGTCTTCCAGGACGCGTCACGTTCGCTCAACCCGCTCTTCACCGTGCGCAACCAGTTGGCGGAGGTGCTGCGCCGCCACGTGCCGGGAATAGGCAAGGACGAGATCGCCGAGCGGTCCGCGCGCGTGCTGGAACGGATGCGTATCGCCGACACCGCTCGGGTCCTGGACAGCTATCCCCACCAGCTGTCCGGCGGACTGCGTCAGCGCGTCGCCATCGGCTTGGCCGTGGTCACCGAACCTGCCCTGGTCGTCGCCGACGAATGCACCACGGCTCTTGACGTCACCACCCAGGCCGAAGTGGTCGTCCTGCTGCGCGGCCTTGCAGCCGACCTCGGCGTCGGACTGCTCTTCGTCACGCACGACCTGATGCTCGCCAGCGACCTGTGTGACCGGATCGCCGTCATGTACAAGGGCGAGATCGTTGAGATCGGCCCCGTCGACACCGTGCTGCACCAGCCGGAGGTCGACTACACCAAGCGGCTCCTCGCCGCGGTGCCCCAATGGAACGGAGCCACAGCAACTCATGCCTGAACGTCTCGGCATCTCGGCGTATGCCGCCTACCTGCCGATCCACCTGCTCAACGACACCCGGCTCGGTCCTGGCCCCGCCCCCGGCGGTCGACGCTCCCGGAGCGTGGCCAACCACGACGAGGACGCGCTGACCATGTCGGTCGAGGTTGCCGGCATGCTCGGTGAGGCCACCGAGTCAGCCCGCCGCCTGCTGCTGGCCACCACGTCCGCGCCGTACGTCGCCCGCACCGCCGCCACCGTCGTCCACGAGGCCCTCGGTCTGGGCGAGTCCGTTCCGGCGGTGGACCTGACCGGGCACAGGGCCGGATTCACTGCCCTCGACCTCGCGATCGACTCCGCCTCGCTCGCGGTCACCGCCGACATCCGCATCACCCGGCCCGGCGCACCTGACGAGCTGGGCCAGGGCGACGCCGCCGTCGCCTTCATCGGTGGGCCGGCCGATGCCGCCGAGGTGCAAGGTCGTGGTGCTCGCACAGTGGAGATCCTCGACCGCTGGCGCCTCCCCGGAGAGGTGACCGACCGGACCTGGGACGAGCGGTTCACCGCCGAGATCCTCGTCGAGGCCGCCACCGGCGCGGTCAGCTCCGCTCTGGTCGAGGCCGGCGTGGAGAGTGCCGACGTGGTCGTGGTCAGCTCCACCAACCCACGTGCGGCCGCCGCGCTGCGCAAGGCGTTGGGTTCCGACGGATCCGATGCTGCCCTCGAGGCCGCTGTCGGCTTCACCGGTGCGGCGCACCCGGGCCTGCTCCTGGCCGACGCGTTGGACCGCGCCGAGCCCGGTCAGACCATCCTCCTGGTCTCCGCCGCCGATGGTGCCGACGCCTGGCTGCTCCGTGTGGGCGATGGGGTGCGCGCTGCCCGGCGCGGCCGTCCGGTCGCCGATCTCGTGGCACGGCGTACCCCGGTTGCCTATGCCGACTACCTGCGTTGGCGCGGCTTGCTCGACGTGCAGGGACCGGCGCGCCCCGCATCAGCCCCTCCGGCGGCACCGCCGATGCACCGACGCCGTAGCTGGAAGTACCGCCTCGAGGCAGTGCGCTGCCCCGAGTGCTCCGCGGTCACCGCGCCACCCGGAAAGGCCTGCGCCGGCTGTGGCTCGACCCAGGGTGGCAAGCCCGAGTTGCTGCACGCGAGCGATGCCACCGTCGTCAGCGTCACCCAGGACCTGCTCACCACCATGCCGGTCCCCGCCGTCGCCGTCATCGTCGCCGACTTCGACGGGGGTGGCCGTCTGAGTGGCTATGCCACCGACGTGGCGGCCGACGACGTCATCGTCGGCTCCCGAATGCGTCCGGTCTTCCGCAGGATGTGGACCACCGATGGCATTCACAACTACTTCTGGAAGCTGCGACCCGTGGAGGGATCCGATGTCGACTAACCGCATGATCCACGACGTGGCCATCGTCGCGATGGGCTGCACGCCGTTCCGCGATCACTGGAACAGCTCCGCCGACGACCTCGTCGTCGACGCCGTCAACGAAGCAGTCGCGAGCATCGAGGGTCTCAGCCTCGCCGATGTCGACGCCTTCTGGGTCGGCACCCAAGGTTCTGGGATGAGTGGGCAGACCCTCTCCAAGCCACTGCGCATGAGCGGCAAGCCGGTGACCCGGGTGGAGAACTACTGCGCCACGGGTTCAGAAGCCTTCCGCAACGCGGCGTACGCCGTCGCTTCCGGCGCCTATGACATGGTCATGGCCGCCGGGGTGGAGAAGCTCAAGGACGCGAACGTCTCCGGCCTGACTGCAGTCTGGCCGCCGGCGGACGGTTCCGACGTGGACTGGACCGCGCCGGCTGGCTTCTCGCTGCTTGCGCCTGCCTATCAGGGCGCGCACGGGGTCGATGACCAGTCCCTGCGGCAGGTGCTCACCGCGATCGCCGTGAAGAACCATGCCAACGGCGCCCTCAATGAGCGGGCCCAGTTCCGCAAGCCGGTCAGTGCCGATGTCGTCGAAAGGGCTCCGCGGATCGCCGGGATGCTCGGCGTGATGGACTGCTCCGGTGTCTCCGACGGTGCGGCCACCGCGATCCTGGTCCGGGCCGAGGACGCCTACCAGTACACGGACAAGCCGATCTTCCTGCGTGGCATGGGCTTCGTCTCCGGATCGGGGAGGGCTTGGCCACGGATGGCTACGACTTCTCCACCTTCCCTGAGGTGGTCGAGGCCGCCCGCGTCGCCTATGAACAAGCCGGTGTGACCGATCCGGCGACCCAGATCGACCTGGCCGAGGTGCACGACTGCTTCACCCCCACCGAACTGGTGCTGATGGAGGATCTCGGCTTCTCCGAGCGAGGCCAGGGATGGAAGGACGTGATCGATGGACGCTACGAACTCTCCGGTGCGCTTCCGGTCAACCCGGATGGCGGCCTGAAGTCGTTCGGCCACCCGATCGGGGCCACCGGCCTCCGGATGATGTTCGAGGCTTGGCTGCAACTGCGCGGCGAGGCCGGCGAGCGTCAGGTTCCTGACGCCAAGCTTGCCCTGACCCAGAATCTGGGCGGCCAGCCGGGATCCTGCGTCGCCTTCGTTGCGGTGCTGGGCAACGCGCTGGACCAGGAGCCGGAAGAGAGCACCGCATGAGCACGCCGATCGACTTCTCCGGTCGCACCGTCATCGTCACCGGTGCTGGCAACGGCATCGGGCGCGCGCACGCACTGATGCTCGGGTCGCGTGGTGCGAGCGTCGTGGTCAACGACATCGGGGGCACCGTCAACGGTGTCGGCGGGGACGGTGCCGCTGCCCAGAGCGTGGTGGACGAGATCCAGGCGGCGGGCGGTACCGCCATCGCCTCCACGGAATCGGTCGCCGCCCCTGAGGGAGGTGAGGCCGTGGTCGCCCGGGCCGTCGATACGTTCGGTCGGGTCGACGCGGTGATCCACAACGCAGGAATCCTTCGTGACCGCAGCTTCGCCAAGGTCACCGGCGACGACATCGACCCCGTCCTCGACGTGCACCTGCGCGGCGCGTTCAACGTGCTCCGTCCTGCCTGGCCGCACATGATCGAGCAGCGCTACGGTCGGATCCTGCTCACCACGTCGGCCTCGGGGCTGCTCGGCAACTACGGCCAGGCCAGCTATGCCGCCGGCAAGGCCGGGCTGCTCGGCCTGATGAACGTGCTCTCGGTGGAGGGAGCCCGGCACGGGATCCTGGCCAACGCACTCTCCCCGACCGCAGCCACCCGGATGACCGAAGGCCTGCTCGGTGAGCTCACCGAACACTTCGACCCGAGACACGTCGCTGCCGTCGCCACCTACCTCGTGTCCGAGCGGTGCGAGTTGACTCACCATGTGCTCTCCGCGAGCGGTGGCCGAGTGGCCCGGCTCTTCGTGGGCTCCACGCGAGGCTGGTACGGCGGTCGGGAGCCCGTCGAGCCCGAGGCAGTCCACGACGCGCTCGAGGAGATCCTCGACCTCGACGACTTCGTCGTGCCCAAGGACGGCGACGACGAAGTCGCGCTGATCCTGGAAGCACTCCAGGGCAGCTGAAGCCCGCCAACATCAACCAGCCCGGGAGGGACCAACAGATGCCAGTCAGCGAAGTGCACCACGTGGCGATGACCGTCTCGGACGTGGAGAAGGCGTCCGAGTTCTACGAGAAGGCGCTGGGCTACAGGAAGACCCTGCGTACCGACGTCGGCGGCCCCGAGGTGGAGACCTCGCTCGGCCTGCCTGCGGGCACCACCGGGAGGGTGCAGTACCTCCAGGGGCCCAGCAAGGTCGGCCAGTTGGAACTGATCGAGTGGAACGGGGTCAAGCGGCGTACGGCCAGCGCCGGTCACCTCGAGCTCGGCACCTTCCTGCTCAGCTTCGAGGTGCCGCGCGACGAGCTCTCCGAGGTGTATGACCGGGTCATCGAGCACGGTGGCGAGTGCCTGACGCCGCCCAACGAGGTGATGCTCCCGGACTATGGCTTCATCCATGCCTTCGCTGCACGTGACCTGGACGGGAACCTGCTCGAGTTCGTCTCGCTCCCGACCAGGGAGGAGATCCTGGCCCTGCGCGCTCGAGAAGCAGGGAACGGTTCCTGATGTCCACCGCCAACTTCACCCTCGCCCTGCGGAGACAGGCCAACCGGCGTGGCAACCACGAGGCGCTGGTCGACGGTGACCGCCGGTGGACCTATGCCGAGCTCGACGCCGATGTCGATCGACACGCCGCAGCCCTCGCGGCTGCGGGAATCGGGCCCGACGACCTGGTCGGCATCTTGGCACGCAACCATGCGACGTACGTGTTGGAGTTGCTGGCGATCAGCCGCCTCGGCGCTGCCTCGGTGCCGCTGAACTGGCGACTGCACGCCACCGAGCAGTCGTGGATCATCGAGCAGGCCGGCATCGAGGTGCTGCTGGTCGACGACGACTTCCACGCCGACGCCGAGGCGATCGTCGCCGCCACCGACGTACGCCTGGTCATCGGCAACCAGGAGCAGTCGGTCGCATCCGGGCCGCTGTTGGACGACCTGTTGGCCGGTGTGCCGGACAAGGTGCGGGTACCCGACGCTGAGAAGTCGCCGGACGACCTGCATCGACTGCTCTACACCTCAGGCACCACGTCGCGGCCCAAGGGCGTGATGCACACGTGTGGCAATGTCGCCGCCAACCACTACGCCCAGGTGCTGGAGCTGGAACTGACCGCGGCCGACCGGATCCTGGTCTCGGCGCCGCTGTTCCACGTGAGTGGACTCGAGGCGCCCGGCCTGGCCACCTTCGTCGCCGGCGGCACGATGGTCCTGTGCCCGACGTTCAAACCCGATGACATCGCCTCCGTGGTGAAGTCGGAGCGGATCACTGGGTTGGTGCTCGCTGCCCAGATCCTCTTCGGGATCCAGGAGCTCCACCGGATGGAGGACCTGGCCGGTTTGAGATACCTGCTGTTCGCCGGGGTGGCGCCGACGGTCCGGCTGCAGGTCAAGGAGGCACTGCCCACGGTTCGGCTCATCGACACCTACGGGATGACGGAGCTGACCAACGGCTGTTGCTACATGGACGCCGCGCACGAGATGGAGAAGGTCGGTTCGCTCGGCCAGCCGGTCGCGGGCATGGAGATTCGGATCGTGGACACCAACCACAACGAGGTCCCCTCCGGGGAACACGGTGAGATCATCATTCGCGGGGCCAAGGTCTCGGCCGGCTACTGGCGCGACGAGGAGACCACCGCACGAAGCCGCCGTGACGGCTGGTTCCTCAGCGGGGACATCGGCCATCTCGATGCCGACGGCTACCTGTGGTTCGTCGACCGGCGGACCGACCTGATCAAGTCCGGGGGCGAGAACGTCGCGACCGCCGAGATCGAGCGGGTCCTCGCCGCGCACCCGGCCGTCGCCGAGGTCGCCGTGATCGGCGTGTCCGACGTGAAGTGGGACGAGGTCCCCAAGGCCTTCGTGATCGCGCATGCCGGCACGGATCTCGATGAGGAGACGTTGCGCGAGCACTGCCGGGACAACCTCGCCAAGTTCAAGGTGCCGCGAGACTTCGTTCTCACCGACTCCCTGCCCCGCAACGACTCGGGCAAGGTGCTCAAGCGAGTGCTGCGTGAAGAGGAAGGTGCAGCGAGATGAGTACTGCCAATCTGAGCCGGATGCTGCTCAGCAACGCGCGGCGCTTCGGCGATGCCGAGGCGCTCGTCTTCGAAGGACGACGCTGGACCCACCGGGACCTCGATCGTGACGTCAACGCGCTGGCGTCGTCGTTGCAGGCGCGAGGCTTCGGGCCTGGATCCCGCATCGCCGTGGTTGCCAACAACGTGCCGGAGTACCTGATCCTTGCCCTTGCGCTGGCCAAGCTCGGGGGTGTCCTGGTGCCGCTCAACTTCCGGCTGACCAGCGGTGAGTTGGTCCAACTGATCGGACGTGCCGACGTGCAGGCGGTGGCGACCGTGCCCGAGTTCGCCGAGACGACGGGCACGGCGGTGGACCTGGTGTCACCTGCGCTCGTTCGTCTGGCGCTGGAGCCCATCGACGGCTGGGTCTCCGTGCCCGAGCTGATCGAGGGTGCGCAGGGACAGCGGGTTCCCGATGCCGAGCTGGGGCCGGACGACCTGCAACGGATCGTCTACACGTCCGGCACCACGTCGCTCCCCAAGGGCGTCAAGCTCACCCACGGCAACGTGAACGCCAACATCCACGTGCACGTCGTCGAACTCGGCCTCAGCCCGCAGGAGCGGCTGCTCAACTTCGCTCCGCTCTATCACGTGGGTGGCACCGACATCCCGGGCTACGCGGTCTGGCACGCAGGCGGCTGCATGGTGCTGCAACGGCGCTATGACCCAGCCGCGGTGCTCCGGGTGATCGGTGAGGAGCGGGTCACTGGCATGGTGCTCGGGGCCACCATGCTCGACATGCTGAGGCGTACCGCGGAGGCGGACGAGGCAGCCTCGGAGCTCACCAGCGTGCGGTGGGTCATCTATTCGCAGGTGACCCGTCCGCTGCACCTGGTGGCGCGTGGTCTCTTCCCGAGTGCTCGGTTGATCGAGGGCTATGGGCTCACCGAGACCTGCAGTGCCTTGACCTACATGGACGCCGCGCACATTGAGTCCAAACAGGGATCCGTGGGTACGCCGGTGCCGTGGGTGGACGTCCGGGTCGTCGATGAGGACGACAACGAGGTACCGGTCGGGACGGACGGGGAAGTGGTCGCCCGCGGTCCGAAGGTCAGCCCCGGATATCTCGACGACGACGCGGCGACCGCCACCGCCTTCCGGGGCGGCTGGTTCCACACCGGTGACATCGGACGTTTCGACTCCGACGGCCATCTCTTCATCCGGGACCGGCTCAAGGACATGATCCGCAGCGGCGGGGAGAACATTGCCAGCGCCGAGATCGAGGCAGCGTTGGCCGAGCATCCTGAGGTGCTCGCGGTCTCCGTGGTCGGGGCGCCCCACCCGGTCTGGGTGGAGGTGCCGGTCGCGTTCGTCATGGCCCGCCCGGGGCTGAAGGTCGAGGACCTGGCATCGCATGCTCGCACTCGTCTCGGCGGCTACAAGCAGCCGAAGGAGATCTACCTCGTCGACGAGTTCCCGACGAACCCGTCGGGCAAGGTCCTCAAGCGGACGCTGCGCGCGATGCAGCCTGGTCTCACGCCTGCCTGGACCCATGGGTAGCTGACTCGCTCCGGTCGCCGGTTCCTCGTCGACCGGCGACCGGAGCGAGACGGGGACCGGGAGTCGGTCAGTGGGAGCGTAGGCGCGCGAGGGTTGCGGCTGCGGAGGCGCCTGCTTGGCTGCCCATGTGCTCGACGAGGACCTCCCACTCGCGGTTCCAGGCGGAGTCTGGGCCCGGGTCGCGGACCAGGGCCAGCATCCGGCGGACCGCCGCGACATCCAGGGAGGCGAGCTGCTCGGCCAGTGCCTGGGTGGCACTCTCCAGCTCTGCGTCCGGAACGACCTCGCTGATCAGGCCGTGCTCTTGGGCCTGGGAGGCGGTCCAGGTCTCTGCGGTCAGCAGCAGGCGTCGGGCCCGGGCAGCCCCGATGCGCCGGGGCAGCATGGCACTCGAGCCCCAACCCGGGACCTGGCCGACCTTCAGGTGGCGGTCCCCGATGCGGGCGCTGGCGCCCGCGACGGCGATGTCACAGGCTTGGAGGAGTTCGAACCCGCCCCCATAAGCCGCACCGTTGACGGCAGCGATGGTGGGCACGGGCGCTGACAACAGGTGCCTGACCATCTGGCGACCCTTGTCGAGGTAGGCGAGGAGGGCCGGTTGGTCGTCGAGGAGGGCCGTCCCCTCGGCCAGGTCCGCGCCAGCGCAGAACGAGGTCCCGGTGCCCGTCAGCACCAGCGCCTTCACGTCGGGGCTGGCCGACTGCTGCAGGGCGGCGTCGACCCCGGCCATCACCGCGCCGTTGCAGGCGTTGCCGGCCTCCGGCCGGTTGATCCGCGCCCAGAGGACGGGGCCGTTGCGGGCGATCCTGACGACCGGCTTCCGTGTCGTCATGGCATGCTCACACAGAGCTTGCCGAAGGCGTCGCCGCTCAGCATCCGTCGGACCTGATCAGGTGCCCGGTCAAGCGGGACGGTGCTGTCCACGACGGGCGTCAACTGATGGCGTTCGACCAGGGCGACCAGCGCCGCGAACTCCTCCAGGGTGCCCATCGTCGAACCGCTCACCGAGATCTCGCGGGCGAACAGCCTGGCCAGGTCGACCTCGGCGGTGAAGCCGGTGGAGGCGCCGCAGGTCACCACGCGGCCGCCCGGCGCCGTCGCCGCGAGCGAATGGCTGAACGTGGCGGGTCCGACCGTTTCGATCACCACATCGGCCAGCGCCGGAACCCGCTGCCCTGTCTCGAGCACCACGTCGGCGCCGAGCGCAAGGGCCTGCTCCCGCTTCTGAGCCGAACGAGACGTCACGATCACGTTGGCTCCGATCGCCTTCGCGACCATCACCGCCGCGGTCGCAACTCCGCCTCCGGCACCTTGGACCAGCAGGGTGTCGCCGGCGCGGAGCCGGCCCTTCGTGAAGAGCATCCGATAGGCGGTCAGCCACGAGGTCGGCAGTGAAGCCGCAGCCGACCAGGAGAGGTGGGCAGGCTTGTCGATGAGGTGGGTCGCGGGAACCGCGGCCGTTTCCGCGAGCAGGCCAGGGCCCACGTCGCTGAGCAAGGTCCCCTGCGCGACGGTGGTGCGCGGCCTTGCCGGATCCGAGGGACTGGCCGGTGCGACGGGGTAGACGATCACTTCGCGGCCGTCGACGACTCCTGCCGCATCGCTGCCGAGGATGCAGGGCCACGGACCGGGAAGCGGGGCGACGCCACGCAGCATCCACACGTCATGCATGTTGATCGCGGCTGCCCGTACGTCGATCCGTGCCCAGCCCGCGGGCGGTTCAGGTGTGTCGTGTCGGCCGATGACCAGCGCGCCGGCGGGGTCGCTCGCAGACGGGGTGGTGACCGCGGCCGCGGACATCTGGTGGGTCGTCGTGGGGCTCATGGCTGGCCTTCCGGTCGGTGCTTGAGCAGGGAGTGGGTGTGGACGAGGGCGAATCGCTTGCTGTTGGTGCCCATCGCGTCCCAGGGCTTGGCCCAGGACATCGAGGGAGCGACCTGCCATGCGTCAGCCGGTGCATCACCGAGCCCAGCGACCACGGACTGGGCTCGTTCCGCTTCCTCGGTGTGCCAGTCGACCAGTTCTCGGCAGCGACCTGCGAGGTCGGTGAACGGATACTGGTGCGCGGGGCACACGAGCCCGGCGTCGAGGCCAGCGATCCGCTCCAGGGTGGCGAGCAGATCCCCGGTCGGGTCGTCGGAGGGAAGCGGGGCGAGCGCGAGCTGGGTGTGACCCTCCGGCATGAGGGTGTCGCCGGTGAAGACCACGCCCGCAGGGTGCAGATAGGCGGTGTGACCGCAGGTGTGGCCGGGCGTGTGCACGGCGCGGACGGTCACGTCGCCGAAGACGAGGTCGGTCTCCGGCTCGTTCAACAACCGCTGGACGACGAGGTCCTCGTGGTGCACGGCCACCTTGGTGGCTGCGACATACATCTCCTCGATGACGTCGGCCGGTGCCCCGGTCTGCCCGAGCACCGTCCGCAGCTGTTCGAGGAATCCTCCGCGTTCTCGCCGCTGCCCGAGGAAGTCGTCACGTGCGTGCATGACCAGGTCGGCCCCGGACACCTCCCGGATGCGGGCGGCGAGGCCGATGTGGTCAGGGTGGTTGTGGGTGAGCAGGACGGCGATGACGTCGCTGACCTGCTGGCGGATCTCGGTGAGGGCGTCATTCAAGGCGTCCCAGCACGTCGGGTGGTCATAGGCGGCATCGATGAGCACCAGCCCGTCGCTCGTCTCCACGGCGTACATGAAGACGGATCGCAGCGGGGAGCCGGCCAGGGGAATGGTCAGGGCGTGAATGCCCTGACCGAGGTCGGTGGGCGGCGCCAGCTGCTTCTTCCGGTGAAACTCTGCGAGTCGGCCGAGCTGAGGTGTAGACATCCGTTCGGGTTCCCCTCTATGGTTGACATGAACATACCGAATGGTCGGAACTAAGTTCAAGGGGTTGGGATGGCTGAGGAGATTCGCACCGGCTTTCGCCTGTGGGCGAGCGCCGAACCGGGCCTCACTGCCTTGATCGACGCGGACGATGAACGTCTCACCTATGGCGAGCTCTTCGCCGAGGTGAACCGCATCAGCCACGGATTCAAGGAGAACCACGGGTTGGTCGAGGGGGACACCGTCGCCTGCGTGATGTCCAACTCCGTTGGAATGGTGGCGCTCTATCTGGCAGCCATGCAGAGCGGCCTCTACCTGGTCACGATCAACTACCACCTGACCCGTCACGAGATCGAACACATCCTCCGTGACAGTGCAGCCAAGCTCGCGGTCTGCTCGGCCCGGGCGGAGGAGGCGGTGGTCGCAGCAGCGGATGGCGTGCCGGTCGTCGTCGACGGCGACCCCGCGCATGGCGGCCTGCCCTGGTCGTCGCTGACCGTCGGTATGCCGGAGACTTCGCCGGAGGACGTCCCTGCCGGCTCCCTGATGATGTACACCTCCGGCACCACGGGTCGGCCCAAGGGAGTCCGCCGTCCGCTCTCCGGTGCCACGGCCGACGAGGGCGCCAAGACCTATCTGTGGCTCTTCAACGAGTTCGGCATGGAGCGCTCCGCCTTCGCTGCGTGGCTCGTGTCCGCGCCGCTCTACCACTCCGCCAACATCACGCCGGCGATGGGCGCGCTCCACGCCGGCGGCACGCTGGTGTTGATGGAGGGCTGGTCTCCCGAAGGCTTCCTGGAGCGCGTCGAGAAGCAGCGCGTCACCGGCACCAGCATGGTGCCGACCCACTTCCACCGCCTGCTGCAACTGCCCGAAGAGGTCCGCGCCAACGCGCGAGTGGACTCGCTCGAGTACGTGATCCATGGGGCGGCGCCCTGTCCCCTGGAGGTCAAGCAGCGGATCATGGACTGGTTCGGCCCCGTGGTCTACGAGTACTACGGATCCACCGAGGTCGGCACCACCATCGCTCGCCCGCACGAGTGGCTGGCCCATCCGGGCACGGTGGGGCGGGCCGCCTCCATCTCCACCCTCAAGATCCTCGACGCCGACGGCGTCGAAGTGCCCACCGGCGAGTCGGGCATCGTCTACATGCGGCAGGGCGACGATGTCGTCGGCTATCACAACGACCCGGAGAAGACTGCGGGTTCGCGGCGCGACGGCCTGCTCACGGTCTGGGACATCGGCCACGTCGACGAGGACGGGTTCCTCTACATCACCGGCCGCGCCAGCGAGATGATCCTGGTCGGCGGCGTCAACGTCTATCCGGCCGAGATCGAAGCTGTGCTGCTCTCGCATCCATTGGTCGCCGATGCCGGGGTCGTCTCCCGTCCCGACGCGGATCTCGGTGAGGTCCCGGTGGCGCACATCGCCCTCGTCCCCCAAGGGATCGGCATCGAGGCCGCCCTGACGGATCTGCGTCAGCACCTGGCTGAGCGGCTGGCTGCCGCCAAGCGGCCGCATGACTACGTCGTGCACGAACAATTGCCACGAGACCCGAACGGCAAGCTCTACAAGTCGCGACTGCACGATGCCCTGGAGGTGGGCTGAGGATGGACTTCGAGGACACTCGCGAGGAACTGGCGTTCCGGCAGGAGGCGGCAGCCTGGATCGAGCAGGCCCTGGCCGACATCCCGGAGCAGGAATCCCTGCCCCAGGCCGAGCGCGAGGAGTGGTCGCGGATCTGGCAGGACCGACTCTCGGCCGGTGGCTGGGTGGGGCTCTCCTGGCCGACCGAGCACGGTGGCCGGGGACTGGACGCGCTCTCCCAAGCGATCTTCAACGAGGAGTGCGCCCGTCGCGGTGCGCCGTATCCCCTCAACGGCGTCGGCATGATGCTGGCTGGACCGACCATCCTCGCGCACGGCGACGCGGCGCAGCAGGCCCGCTACCTGCCACCGATCCTGGCCGGCGAGGAGTACTGGTGCCAGGGGTTCAGTGAGCCAGGTTCCGGTTCTGACCTGGCCAGCCTGCGCACCTCGGCCGTCAAGGTCGATGGCGGCTGGCTGGTCAACGGTTCGAAGATCTGGACCTCCAACGCCCACCATGCGTCCAAGTGCATGCTCCTGGTCCGCACCGACGGTGAGGCGTCCAAGCACAAGGGCATCAGCTATCTCCTGGCAGACATGGACAAGTTCCAGGTCAGCCCGTTGACGATGATCAACGGCGACCAGGAGTTCAACGAGATGTTCCTCGATGACGTCTTCGTCGCCGACGAGGATGTGCTCGGTGGCCTCGGCAACGGCTGGAGTGTCGCACTGACCACGCTGGCCTTCGAGCGCGGCAGCATGGCCCTGAACCTGTGGGTCTGGGCCCGCGAAGCCGTCGACCGGGTGATCGACATCGCCGTGGAGAAGGGGGCCACCGAGGACCAGGCCGTCATCGATGCCGTCGGAGACCTGCACTGCACCGCTGAGGCGGTGCGTGTCGGCTCGATGCGCATGGTGGGGGAGACCCGCTCCGGTGGGGTCCCCGGGCCGGAGACCTCGGCGCTGAAGAGTCTGTGGGCCTCGGTGGTCCAGAACGCGAACCGTCTCGCGGTGCAGCTCGACGGCACCGCCGGCGTGCTGATGGACGACGAGGCTGCCGCTGCCCGGATGCGTCGTTATCTCCGGGCGCGCGCCCACACCATCGAGGGCGGTTCCGAAGAAGTCCAGAAGTCGATCCTGGCGGAGCGGGTCCTCGACCTGCCCCGCTCGCGCTGAGTGGAGGCAGTCGATGAGAGCAACGTTCACGCAGGAGCAGTCCGACATAGCCAAGACCGTCAAGGCCATGGCAGAAGGGTCCCGTCCCGGCACGCGGACCGCGTTGGACGTGGGTTGGCAGGCTCCCGAGGTCGATGCCGCGCTGCTCGCTGACTTCAGCGTGCTCGGCGTACCCGAGTCGGCCGGCGGGGTCGGCTCCAGCCTGGTGGACCTGGCCGTCGCCGTCGAGGCGCTCGGTCAGGGCTTGGCCCCTTCGGCCTTCCCGGCCCACGCTGCGGCCATCCAACTGGCGGTGGAGTCCGGGAGTGACTTGGCGCCCGCGCTCGACGGAAGCCAGCGCTGGGTTCCCGCGGTCGACGAGCCCGGCGTGGCCGGGTGGCTCGACCTGGTCGGCACTGCGGCCGCCCCGGTCACCAAGACCTTGGTCCCGTACGTCGAGGGTGCCGAGGCCGTGGTCACCCTCGGTGTCGACGGCCTCACCATCGGTGTTCCCGCGGCAGTGCGCGAACGGGTCTCCTTCGACCCGTCCCGGCCGCTTGCCGACATCACCTCGGCTCCTGGGCAGGCGCTGTCTGCCGGGCGAGGTGTCCAACGAGCCACCTTGGTCGCGGCTGCCGAACTCTGTGGCGTGGCCCAGGGCGCGATCGCGCTGGCCGGTGGCCATGCCCGGACGCGGCAGCAGTTCGGTCGGGTGATCGGCTCCTTCCAGGGAGTGGCCTTCCAGCTGGCCGAGGCGGTTGCCCTTGCCAAGGCAGGGTGGGATCTCACCCTGCACGCTGCTTGGGCCGTCGAGAACGACAGGGACGAGGCCGAGATGCAGGTGCACGCGGCCAAGGCCGCAGCGGGGAAGGCTGCTGTCTTCGCCGCCGAGCGCTGCATCCAGGTGCACGGGGGGATGGGCATCACGATGGAGGCCGACCCCCACCTGTTCCTGCGGCGGGCCATGGTGCTCGACAACTGGCTGGGCAGCTCCGCCTGGCACCGTCGCCGCGCCGGCGCCCTGCGCATCGCAGCTCGAAGCTGATCCATCACGAACCGCTTGCCGGGGGATCCCTCGGCAGTTAACATACCGTCTGGTCGGAATAAAGGAGAACCCAGTGAAGTTCGGAATCATGAACCTGTTCCCGGTTGCCGAAGGGGGCTCAGACCACCAGGTCCTGCGTGACACCCTCGACGAGATCCAGTTCGCCGATGAGCTGGGCTTCGACTCGGTCTGGCTCGCCGAGCACCACTTCTCCAAGTACGGCATCCTCGGGAGCCCGCTCAACTTCGGCATGGCGGTGGCCGAGCGGACCAAGCGGATCACCATCGGCACTGCCGTCCTGGTGATCCCCCTGCACAATCCGCTGCGTCTCGCCGAGGACATCGCGGCCCTCGACGTCCTCTCCCAGGGACGCGTGACCATCGGGGTGGGCCGTGGCTACGCGCCGATCGAGTTCGCCGGCTTCGACGTTCCGCTCGGCGAGTCCAAGGCCCGCTACAAGGAGACGCTGGAGATCGTCCGGTTGGCCCTGAGCCAGGAGAACTTCTCCTACGACGGCGAGTTCTACCAGTACGAGAACATGACGACGTACCCGCGACCGCACACCCCTGGCGGTCCCCGCATCCTGCAGGGCACGGTCTCCCCGGAGAACTTCACCGAACGCGGCACCATCGGTGACCCGATCATCACCTCGCCCAACTTCACGCCGCTGGGGCTGATGAAGAAGAACTTCGACCTCTACCGTTCGGCCATGGAGGCGAACGGACATGACATCGCGAACTTCGACCTGCCGTTCATGCAGCAGGTCTGGTGCGGGGACAGCAGGCAGGGGCTGACCGAGGCGGCCCAAGCCGCACTCAACTACTACAAGTCGGTCGGCAAGATCATCCCCGGCTCGAGCGAGGCGGTCGAGCAGGAGCGCAGCTACTACGAGGCGGTCGCCAAGAACATCGATCTGCTGACCCTGGAACAAACCCTCACCCACGGCGGAAACTTCGGCTCGTCCCAACAGGTGATCGAGACCATCGAGAAGCTCCAGGAGCAGCTCGGCATCAACCACTACATCGGTTGGCTGCGGATCCCCACCCTGGATCGCAAGGAGGCGCTGCGCTCGATGGAGGAGTTCGCCACCGAGGTGATTCCGCACTTCCGTGCCAAGGAAGGTGCCGTGGAGGCGGACTCGGTCGGAGCTGTTGCAGGGTGAAGACCAGTCTCTTCCTGAGCGCGCAGTTCGACGCCGACGCCGACGTCGCCCAGGGCATCGACGACGTCCTCGCCCAGGCCAATGCCGCAGAGCAGGGTGGCTTCCACACGCTCTTCCTGGGCCACCACTACCTGGCACAGTCGGCCTTCCTCCAGCCGATCCCGTTGGCCGCCTATCTGGCGCGAGAGACCAACCGGGTGCGCCTCGGGTTCGGCGTGCTCCTGGCACCGTTGCTCAACCCGGTCGCCCTCGCCGAGGAACTCGCCACCCTCGACGTGCTCAGCAACGGACGCCTCACGGTCGGCATGGGTGCCGGATACCGCAGGCGTGAGACCGAGGCGTTCGGCGTCGCCTGGCCCGATCGCCTGGTGCGGTTGCGGGAGTACGTCCCGATCCTGCAGAAGTTGTGGGCTGGCGAAGCGCTCGACCTCGAGGGCAGCTGGGGAAAGGTGCCCAACGCCTCGCTCGCCCTGCGCCCGGCACAGGCGGGCGGACCTCCGGTGTGGATCGGCGCCTTCGCTGAGCCCGCCATCCGCCGCGCTGCACGACTCGGCTGTTCCTGGCTGATCGGCCCCAAGGGCGGCACCGGTGAACTCGCTGCCAACCTGGCGCTCTATCGCGAGACCCTGGCTGAGCACGGTCACAGCGCCGAACGGGCCTACCCGATGAGCCGCGAAGCGTTCGTCGCCGACACCCATGAGGCCGCCGTCGCCGGAATCCGGCCGCACCTGCAGCGGCAGTACGCCGGCTACAAGTCCTGGGACGACGCCCAGTCCATCGACCTCGAGCGCTACATCGAGGAGGACTGCCTGGTGGGCACCCCCGACGAGATCGTCGCCAAGCTCCGCCACTGGGAGGCCGAACTCGGCATCACCGAGGTGGCGCTGCGGCTCCAGTTCGTCGGCGCCAGCCAGGACGAGGCCATGGACCAGATAGCCCGCTTCGGCGCAGACGTCGTTCCGCACCTCGCAGAGCAGGATTCAGGAGGCACTCGATGAACCCCAACCTCGGCGTGATCCTCGAGGACCGCGCCGCCGAGCAGCCCGGAGTGGCAGGTCTCTTCGACCAGGCCGGGAACAGCCTCACCTTCGGTGAGGCCGACAGGCTCGCCGGCGGCATCGCCACCGCACTCCAGGACGCCGGGGTACGCCGCGGCGACCGGGTCGCGGCCTACCTCACCAACGGTCCCGAGGTGGCCCTGCTCCTCTTCGGTGCCTGGAAGATCGGGGCGATCCCGGTCACGATCAGCAGCCTCTACAACGAGCACGAGCTCGCCGAGTCGCTGCAGAAGACAGCGCCGGTCCTCCTCCTCGTCGACGCCGCCAGGCCCGACGTGGTCGCCGCGGTCTCCGACCGGATGAAGGTGCGCAGCCTTGCCGGAGCGCTCGACGGAGTCGAGCCGCTGGAGTGGCGCAACCCGACCGAGTTCGCAGCCGTCGACGTCGCCGGTGACGAAGAGGCCTGCATCCTCTTCACCGGTGGCACCAGCGGCCGCCCCAAGGCGGTCAGCGTCACCCATGGTGGGATCCGCGACTCCCTGGCCCGGCTGGCGAAGGTCTCCACCGGCAGTGCCGAAGCGGGAACCGTCGATGCGGAGACCGTGCCCAACCTGATTGCGCTCCCGCTCTTCCACAGCGGCGGCCAGCACTCACTGCTGTTCGCCTTCCACGTCGGCCGCGGCTGCGTGGTGTGGGAACGGTTCAACCTGGACCGGATGCGCACCTTGCTGGAGCGGCACCGCTTTGACAACCTCTTCCTGCTGCCCACCATGCTCTTCGACATCGTGCACGCGCAGGATTCGCTCCCGCTCGGCTCGGTCAAGCACGTGTTGGTGGCCGGTCAGGCACTCAGCTGGTCAGTGCGCAAGGCCTTCGAGGAACGCTACAACGTGCCGATCCTGGTCAACTACGGTTCCACCGAGTCCGGTCACATCGCTGGCTGGACCGGTCGCGACATGAGGGCCGGGCTGTGGAAGCCGGGTTCCGCCGGGAAGGTCTATCCGGGTGTCGAGCTCGAGATCCGCGACGACGACGGAGTGGCCCAGCCGTGCGGCACCGCCGGTGAGATCGTGGTCCGCTCCGAGATGACCCGGGGCTACGTCGATGATGCGGAGGCCTCTGCGGAGCTGGTCCGTGACGGCTGGGTGCACACCGGTGACATCGGATACGTCGACGAGGACAGTGTGCTCTTCTTGTCCGGCCGCAAGCGCGACATGATCAAGTGCGGTGGATTCCAGGTCTGGCCCGAGGAGATCGAGGACGAGCTGCGCGCTCATCCGCTGGTGCACGACGTACGTGTCGTCGGGACACCGGACGACAGGCTCGGGGAGGTGCCCACCGCCCTCGTGGTGCGCGTCGACGACCCGGGCACCAGCGACGCGGAGCTGACCGAACTCCTCATCGCCCAAGCCCGGGAGCGGCTGGCGCACTTCAAGACCCCACGTCGGGTCGAGTTCGTCCCCGAGCTCGAGCGCAGCGAGGCGGGCAAGATCAAGCGTGGCGCCGTACCCACGGGGATCGGAGGCGCGTCGTGAAGTTCGGCATCATGGCCTCGCACCAGTATCCCCACGACGAGGACCTGCGCCCGCATCTCGACGCCCTCTTCGGCACGGTCGAGACCGCCGCCGAGCTCGGCTACGACTCGGTGTGGACCATCAACCACTTCCTGTCCAACCTGGCGACGCCGCAGCCCGTCTCGATGCTCGGAGCGCTGATCCCGCGCACCGGCGACATGATGCTTGGCACCGGAATCCTGCTCATGCCGATGTTCCACCCGGTCCACATCGCCGAGGAGTTCGCCACCTTGGACCAGCTCTCCGGTGGCAGGGTGGTGCTCGGGGTCGGCGCCGGGTATCGCGACAACGAACTTGCGGCCTTCGCCGTCGACCCGGATTCCCGGTTCCGTCGCCTCGACGAGTCGTTGCGGCTGATCCGCTCGCTGTGGTCCGGACAGACCGTGAACCACGACGGGGAGTTCTATCCCCTCAAGGACGCCCAGATCGGAGTGAGGCCGTTGACCCCCGGCGGCCCTCCGATCTGGGTCGGCGCCGGCGGCAAGATCGCCGTACGCCGCGCCGCCCGCCTCGGCGACGCCTGGTACGCGCCCGGGAACTCGCCCAATCCGACCTTCCTGCCCAAGCACCTCGCGATCTTCGACGAGGAACGGGAGCGGCTCGGGCTGCCGACCGACGGCATCGAGAGGCCGGTTGGCCTCGAGGTGTTCTGCGCCCCGACCACGGAACAGGCCGTCGAGCAGGGCATGCAGTATGCGCGCCGCGAGTACTCGACGTACGCCGAGTACCCGGCTCTGCGCTGGCAGCGGGACCGCTTCGACGACCTCGTCGCCAACACCCTGCTCCTCGGATCCCCGGAGTTGCTCATCGAGCGGATCGGGGAACTGCGTGACATGGGCTTCAACCACATCATCTTCCGGCCCGGCTGGCTCGGGATGCCGCCGGAGATGGTGCGCCGGTCCCTGCATCTCTTCGCCACGGAGGTCTTCCCCGCCTTCCGCTGAGCTCAGACCTGCTCCCCGGCACCACGGGCCGCACCTCGTGGCACGTCAATCATGCAGCACCCATACGAGAGGAACATCATGAAGAAGACCGAGGCAGAACTGCTGGCGACCCAGTGGGATGCCGAGAACATGGTGACCGACCAGGCGACCATCGAGAAGTACGTCACCTACGAAGTCGACGAGGAGCGATCGGTCGCGACCATCTGCTTCGATCGGCCGGAACTGCTCAACGCCATCCCCGTGGCAGCGTTCGAGCGCGTGGGTGACCTGGTCCGCGAGGCCGAGGCCGACGACCGGGTCAAGGTGATCGTCTTCAAGGGCAACGGCGAGCACTTCGGCACTGGCGCCGACGCTGCCGAGCTCGGCCACTACATCGGCTACAAGTCCGGCACCGACAAGGCCTCGCGTCGTCGTCCGGCCCAGCGCCAGCGGATCCTGCCGGACCGGAACGTGCTCAGCTCCGGTTTCACCCGCCCGATCATCGAGTCCCTCAAAGCGACCATCTGCCAGGTGCAGGGCTACTGCTACGGCGGCCACTTCCAGATCGCGCTCTCCGCGGACATCGTGATCGCCACCCCCGACGCGCGGTTCACCCACCCGGCCTTCCGCTACCTCGGTCCCGCGCCGCAGGACATGTATCACTGGATCGAGAAGATGGGCCTGACGACCATGAAGGACGTCATGCTCACCATGCGCGCCATCGGTGCCGAGGAGGGCGAGCGCAAGGGCTTGGTCACCAAGGTCGTCGAGCGCGACGAGCTCGAGAAGTGGGTGGACGACTACGCCGACGCAATTGCCTTCATGCCCCTCGACTCGCTGATGATGGGCAAGTCGATGATGCAGGTGATCATGGAGGCCCGCGGCAAGGGACTCGGTGCCATGACGGGCTGGGTCGGCCATGGCTGGGCCACCAACGCCTCCTTCGACGAAGGTGATTGGAACTTCCTCAAGGAACGTCGTGACCGGGGTGTCAGCGCCGCGCTGGCGGACCGCGACCAGCGGGTGGCGCCGTACTTCCGGCTCAGCAACACCCGTGCCGAGCAGGACTGATCTGGCGTGAAGTTCGGGATCCTGCTCGACCACCAGTACGAACGCGGTGACGACCTCGGTCGTCGCACGGGGAGCTGATCGAGCTCACGCAGCATGTGCGTGATCTTGGCTTCGACTCGCTCTTCGGCATCCAGCACTACCTGTCGTCGTTGAGCACACCGCAACCGCTGCCGTTGCTCTCCCGACTGCTCGACCACACCGGCGACATGCAGATCGGCACCGGCATCCTGATCCTGCCGCTGGGGCACCCGGTGCACTGGGCCGAAGAGATCGCGACGATCGACCAGATGTCTGGCGGTCGCTTCGTCCTCGGCATCGGCTCCGGCTACCGCGAGGACGAGTTCAACTCGTTCGGGATCGATCGGCGGACGCGTGTCTCCCGGATGAACGAGTCGCTCGAGGTGATGCAGAAGCTGTGGTCGGGTGAGCCGGTCCATCACCAGGGCAAGCACTTCACGCTCGACGGCGTGCGATGCAGTGTGCTGCCGGCACAGGAGGGTGGGCCAGAGGTCTGGGTCGGTGCCAACGGGCCGGTCGGGATCAAGCGGATCGCCGGTCAGGGCCTCTCCTGGTTGGCGCCGAGCAACGTGCGTCGCAACTGGGCGGTCGGGAATCTGGCGGACTACCGACAGAGCCTGCGCGAGGCCGGCCACGACGAGACCGGGATGACCTTCCCGATCCACCGTGACCTGTGCGTCGCCGACTCCGTCGAGGATGCCTTCGAGATCGCTGGCGACCCGGTTCGCAGGTCGTACGACGAGTACGTCCAGTACGGCATGGACTACTTCGCCACGCAGTGGAGGGGATCAAGGAGAAGGCACTCTTCTTCGGGTCTCCCGACGACATCACGGCGAAGATCCAGGACTTCTCCGATGCCGGCTACAACCACTTCGTCTTCCGGGTGCAGTGGCTGGGACTCCCGATCGAGAAGTCGGTGGAGATCCTTGAGCGGTTCGCCCGCGAGGTCATGCCGAGGTTCCGCTGATGAAGATCGGACATGTCATCGTCCCGGTGGCCGACGTCGAATCGGCCGCCCGTTTCTATGTCGAGCGCCTCGGGTTGGAGTTGCGGTTCCGCGACGGCGATCGCTATGCCGCCGTGGGGGACGGATCGGTGACTCTCGGGCTCGCCGCTCCCGTCGAGCAACCGGTCGAGGACCGGATCGTGGTGTCCTTGCAGGTCGAGTCCCTCGAAGCGTTCCTCGCTGCATGGTCGGCGGACGACGGTGATGTCGGCGAGATCGTCGAGGGCGGACACGAACGACGGGTGACCCTGCGTGACCCGTTCGGCAACCCGGTCGTGGTCCACGAGCGGATCGGCTGATGGCCGCCGAGCCGGTGCTGCTCGTCGAGCGGTCCGGGGGCCTAGCGCGAGTGACGCTCAACCGACCCGAGGACGGGAACGCGTTGAACACGGCGCTGAAGGATGCGCTGGTCGCCGAGCTGGGTGGGATCGCCGAGGACGACGAGGTCCGGGCGGTGTTGCTCGCCGGCGCGGGGCCGATCTTCTGCGTGGGTCAGGACCTGGGGAGTTGGCCTCGACCCTGCGTGACGCTCCCGATCGGGCGTCGGAGACCGTGGGTCGGCACTTCAGTCCGATCACCCGTCTGCTGGCCACGATGCCGAAGCCGGTGGTGGCAGCGGTCCACGGCACCTGTGTCGGTGCGGGCCTCGGCTTCGCGCTGGCCTGCGACCTGCAGGTGTGGGGTGCGGGAGTGACCCTCGGGACCGCCTTCACGAAGGTCGGCCTGACCTGCGACTCGGGCGTCTCGACGACACTGCCCGGCATGATCGGTGCTGCACGCGCGCGCGAGTTGCTCCTGCTCGGAAGGAGCTTCACCCCGGAGGAGGCAACGACGTGGGGCTTCGCCGGTCCGGTCGAGCCGGTCAGTGAGGTGCGCAGCGTTGCCACTGAGCTGGCCCAGAGGTTGGCCGCAGGACCGACCGTTGCCTACGCGTCGACCAAACGGCTGCTGAGCCTGGGTGCCTCCGGTGCCGCCTTGGACGAGGTGCTTGCCGCCGAGGGAGTCGAGCAGGAGCGCTGTGGTGGCAGCGACGACCATCGTGGTGCGGTGGATGCGTTCCTGGGCAAGCGCAGGCCGGTCTTCCTCGGTTGCTGACACGCGTCCTCCGTGGTGCGAGTTGGCGCGGGACAGGCATGCCACCGCTCGTGGCAGCCGCTGTGGGGACACCGCTTCGAGGTCGTCGCGCGAGACGCCGCCATGACGAGATCGAGCCTCGACTGCCGGAAGCAGTCGAGGCTCGATGGCACGGCGGAGCGCTCGGGTCACAACACCTCGTGGCGCCGCCGACTGGCATACACGAACGTCGCGCCACTCGCCAGGAGTGCGAGGCCGAGCGGGGCGAGCAGCCAGGCGAACGGTGCGCCGGTGTCGGGAAGCTGGCCGCTGTCGCGCGCGTCCTTCCCGTTGTCACTGCCACCGTTGTCCGGCTTGACGTCGTCACCGTCGTCGGTCACGACGTCCTCGACCACGAACCGCCCCTGGGTCTGGGAGGGCACGTGGTTGTCGTCGCCGGAGTAGGCGACCAGGATCCGATAGGTCCCCGCCGCGATCGTGGTGCTGGTCTCGCACGAAGACGCCTCGGTGACGTCGAACGAGCAGAGCACGGCACCGGCCGCAGGCGTCGTCCGAGCAGCCGTCCGGGCAGCCGCCCGGGCGGCGGGAGCCACTGACACCGTGATGGTGCCCGTCGCGGTCTCCGGCAGGCCCGACGTGCTGATCTCGGCAGCGCTGCCGACCTCGGTGGTGACGACGTCGGCGGCCAGGATCTCCGTCGCCAGCTTGTCGACCTCGAGTGCGGTCCGGCTCGACGACGGCTTGTGGTTGACGTCGCCGGAGTAGTCGACGGTCAACTCGTGGTCGCCGGCCGGGAGGTGGGCGGGCAGTTCGCACGACGAGGTGCCGGGCACCGCGAAGGTGCAGAGTACGACGGTCGTTCCAGCCTCGTCGTACGAGACGGTGACGTCGCCGGTCGCCTCGGTGGGAAGTCCCGACACCGTGAGAGTGGTCGCGGTGCCGAAGGTTCCGGTCAGCGTCGCAGCCGTCTCGACCTGGGTGTCGTCGCGGGCGATCTCGAGGGTGAAGTCGGCCTCCGAGCCGGAGTGGTTGGCGTCGCCCGAGTAGACGGCGGTCAGCTCCCAGCTGCCCGGGAGCAGCTCGGCGGGAGTCGAGCAGCTGCTGGCGTCGGCCACGTCGAAGGAGCAGAGCACTCCCTGCTCGTCGTGGACGATCGTGACGGTGCCGGTGGCTGCGGCGGGCAGGCCGGAGACCTCCACGCTCGCCGCGACGTTGCGATCGGTGCGGATCACGTCGTCGACACTGATCTCGGTGCCGGCACGCTCGACGGTGACGACCGTGACGGCGTCGGACCCGAGGTGGTTGGTGTCTCCGGAGTAGGAGACCAGGAGGCTGTGCTCGCCGGCCGGCAGGTCGGCGGGCAGGGCACAGCTCGAACCGTCGCTCGCCGCGACCGTGCAGAGGGTGTCGTTGCCGAGCTTGACCGTGAGGGAGCCGGTGGCGCCTGTAGGGACTCCGGTTGCAGCCACGGTCACGGCCTGACCGTAGGTGCCGGTGAGTGCGGCGGGTGCGCCGATCGAGGTGCTGGCCTTCTCGATGAGCAGGTCGATCACCTCCGTGATGGGCTCGAAGTTGTCGTCGCCGGAATAGGCGACGTCGATGACGTAGTCACCGGCCGGCCTCCCGCCGTCCACGGTGCAGGATTCGGCATCGCCATCGAGCTCGTAGGAGCAGAGCTCGTCGCCGTCGATGCTGAAGGTGACGGTGCCGGTCGCGGCAGTGGGCAGGCCCGGCAGCTCGAGTTCGATGTCGTCGCCGTAGGTGGAGACGACCGGGCTGTCAGGTGCCGGGGCCGGGACCGCGCGGTTGATCTGGAGCGTGCCGGCCTGGGCAGACGAGGCCAGGTAGCGGGGCGCGTCACCGGAGTAGGCGAGCGCGATCGTGTGCGTGCCGGGTGCGAGGTCCTCCTCGATCGTGCACGCGGTGGCGGGCAGGGTGATGGTGCACAGGGTCTGCCCGGCGGTGCTGACAGCGATGGTTCCGCCGGCTGCAGCAGGGGTCACCGACGCGCTGACCGACACGTCGTCGCCGTACCGCACGGTGTGCTCGGCGAGAGCTCCGCTGACGGTGGTCGCGGCAGCCGCCACGCTGAAGCTGGTGACGGTCTCGTTGCGGGGCAGCCAGTTGTCGTCGCCGTTGTAGGAGGCCTGCACCGGGTACGTCGCGGGCACCAGATCGGCACTCGTGGTGCAGGAGGTCGCGGGGAGGGTGACCGAGCAGAGGGTGGTCTCGCCGCTGGTGAAGGCGACGGTGCCGGTGGCCGACGCGGGAAGGTCGGAGACCTCCAGGGTCACTGTGTCGCCGTACGTGGCGCTGCTGGGGGTGGCGGTGCCGCCGAGTCCGGACGTCCCACGCTCCACCGCGCCGGTGAAGAGCTGGCTGTCGCTGCCACCGGCGTTGGTCGCGGTGATCGTGACGGAGTAGGGGCCGGCCGTGGTCGGGGTGCCGGTGAGGGAGCCGGTCTCTGCATCGAGGGTCAAACCGGCCGGGAGCGAGCCCGCGGTCACGGCGAAGCTCGGCGGCGGCGCACCCAGCGAGGAGATCGCTGTGTCGATGGGTGCGCCTACCGCGAGCGTGCCGAGGTCGGTCACGGTGATCTCGGGAGCGAGCGGGACATAGAAGGAGGAGGTACCGACGTTGTTGGTCAGGCCGCCGGAGGTGGTGACGTTGGCTGCGGACATCGTGTAGGTGCCGTACGTCGTCGCCACGACGGGCACGGTGACGACGCAGCTGGTGAGGCCACCGACCTGGGCGCCGGTCACGGTGGTCGAGGTGCCGCCGACCGGCGCGGTCAGGGTGCCGCCGCAGGCGTTGCTCTGCGCGCCGGGCGCGACGGTCGTCCCTGCGGGCAGGGTCACCTGGAAGTCGAGGGCGGCTGCTGCGGTCGTGTGGGTGTTCTCGATGGAGGCATTCAGCAGCACGCTCTCGCCGGCCACGGCGAACTCGCGGTCGAAGCCGGCCGTCAGGTTGGTGCCCTGCTCGCTGGCGAACTGTTGCATGGAGGCAGTCTGGGTGCCGGGAGTGCTTCCGAGGTTCCACTGCACCATCAGGCCGGCGTCGTGTACGCCCGGGCCAGGTTGGGCGTAGAACCCGATGTCCTGGCCGAATTCAACCAGCGGGTAGGGCGTGTAGAAGCTTTGTGAGGTGGCTCCGTCGAAGGGCTTGGAGCCGGGCATCTCGCGGAAGCCGAACTGAATGCCGGAGTTCGGGTTGAGCGAGATGACCGTCCGCACCGGTGCGGTCATCATGACGCCCAGGCCGCTGTCCGAGCCGCCGGGGGCGGTGTCGCCGCCGAGGTAGAACTTCACCTGCTCCGTGTTGCCCTCGGGGATCGTGAAGGTGTAGCTCTCGGTGACGAAGTCGTTGGGGTAGGTGTAGCTGACGTGGCGCTCCATCACGTACTGCAGTGAGTTCTTCGTGGCGACGTAGCGCACCGTCGCGCTCGCATTGCCCTTCGAACTGGTCAGGTTGCCGACAGCCGTGCTGCCGGTGGTGGCCAGCACCGTCAGGGAGGTCCAGTTGCTGAGGTTGAAGGCGGGGCCGGCCTGGCCGAACAAGGTGCCGCCGATGTTGAGCATCGGTGCGCCGGCGCTGCAGCAGTACTGGTTGGTGCCGCGGTAGATGACTGAGTCTGCTCCCGGGTACGACTGTGTGGAATCTGCGTTGATCACGAACCGCAAGCCGTCCGAGCCGTTGGCGAGAAGACCACCGCCGGGATTCAGCGCGATCTGCGGCCCGAGCTGGTCGGCGTGGGCAGGGAGTGCGGACAAGGACAGGGCAACCATGCTGCTGGCAGCGAGCAGCATGGCAACGCCGAGGCGGCGTAGTAGGAGCACGGGATCTCTTTCTGGTCATGCGGTGGTCAGAGGGAAGGAACACCGGTGTGACCTCGAAGAGGCGCCCGAGCCGGGGCAACGGTCGAACGTTAGTGGCGGACGAGCGGCCGCGGTGACGTTGCCGAGTGGAAATGACCGATCGGTGCGGCGGACGCACACATGGTGCCCCCAGATGGCCGCGCGACTGGGTCCTTCGTCTCCCCGCTGGGTGAGCGCTCCCCGTTGGTTGAGCTTGTCGAAACCACTCACTCCGTTGGTTGAGCTTGTCGAAACCGCTCGCCCCGTTGGTTGAGCTTGTCGAAACCACTCACTCCGGCGAGATACCGATCATGGATGACGACGCCGTCCGCACCGACTCCTAGCCTTGAGAAAATTGTCCCAGTCGGGGCATCCACAGGGAGGTGTTTCCGTGAGCACTCAGAACGCCCTTCTCGTCTTCTGCGCCGTCGCCCTCGCATTGCTCTCCGTGTTGCAGGCCGCTCGGATCCTCAAGGGCGGGACCTTCTCGTCCAACTTCGCCAAGCTCTTCGGGATCATCGTCATCGCTGCCCTGGGATGTGCACTGGCGGTGACCTCCTCGCTGACAACTGAAGCTCGAACGGCCATCTACACCCTGCTCGGGACCTTGGCTGGTTACCTGGCCGGCGCTCGGCCCGCCTCTGGATCCGGGGGTGGTGGCACCAACGGAGACAACCGGGAGTTGCGCGGGGAGAGCGTGCTCTGAAACTGCGCGGCGTACATGCGCCCTACCCAGACCAGAGGATCCAAGACCTCATTCACGGCCGCGCAGACCCGGCGTAACGCTCAGGCAGAACCGCAGGCCGTTGGCGCCACTTGTCCGGCTGCCAGTGCTCCGCCGCACTACACGTGCAGACAACTCTGAGTCACTCCCCTTCGGCCGCAGACACGCTTTCCAGATGCGTGTGCGCATCGCCGGCGTCTGGTGAAGGTGCCGGTCCCGAGGTGTAGTGAGTTGGTTCGTCCTGGGACGAATAGTCCGTCGACGAAAGTGACGTTGGCACCTCCGGGTCGACGCCCTTTGCATCCGGGTCGGAGGGCCGCAGCTTGGGTGGCGTGGCAGACCACGCCCGGAGTGAACCGAGAACGTCTGCATAGAAGTCGTCGACCGCAGTCAGCACCGAGTCGATGAATGCTCCACGACCGCGGCCACGCTTGGTGCCAAGGGAACTGCTCGTCGCGACGCGGAACGTGCGGATCTCCCGGTCGGCCTCCTGGACCAGACTGCGGGGATCTTCTCGGACTGCGCTCAGAAGTTCCGCGGCGGCCGAACCGCGCCCGCGCACGACGAACGACTCGACGCGCACGGCGTCTGGGGCAGCCTTGAGCTGACGAACGAGCCAGTTCACGCGTGTGGTCGGGCGACCTTCCCGGGGCGCGTCAACATCGACGTGGCAGGTGACCTGCGATGCCCTCAGGTCTGCCGTGATGACGATGTCTCCGACGGTATCGGGGATGCGGATGGCGCCTGAGAGCACACCCGTCTGGCAAAGGGACGTGCTCAGCGTCTGCACCCGTACGGCTGGGTCCGCAAGTTCCTTCCGGCTGAGCGCCGGGATCACTTCGGTGCCGAGTTGGCGTCCAAGTTGCAGGCTGGCGAAACGCAGGAGAGCGTCGAATCGCGCCACGACTTCCACGATTCCCTTGTCTGTAGGCCGAAGCGTGCCGGCCCGTACGGCGTCGCGCACGGACACCCACGACTCACCCATGTCGTCGAACTCGAGTGCGCCCGACTTCCGGTGCTCCAGATAACGGATGAGTTCACCGAGGATCCAAGCCTGATCGGGATCGGCGACGCCGCGGAACTCCTTCTGCATCACTGCGTCGGCGAGGATCCGCGACCAGGAGACGTGGTGCAGCGCGACCTTGCGCAGCTTCCTCTTGTCGACTGCGGTGGGGTGCTGCCCAGGGACAGGAGGGATCTCGTTGGAAATGGTGATGACGGCGTCGAAGCCTTGCTCGCGTGCAATGTCGAGGTAGGACTCGATCTGGTCCGTCTTGAGTTGATTCGGTCCGGTCTTCACCTCCACGAGCGCGGTCCATGACCTGGATCCGCGCGACACCTTGATGAGTCCATCTGGATAGAGGCGGCGTTCGCCGAGCACGAAGGGGACTTCGATGTAGCACTCCATGCTTCCAGCAGGTGCGCCGAATGGCTTCACGAAGCCCCGCCCGAACTCCTTCACAGCGCCGAGTACGGCGAGCAGGGCAGAGGTGGCTCGACGCTCCTGTTCTTCAGCGCCGTTGATGCCCGACGTCGGAATGAGTCTTGCTTCGTGCCAGGACTCTTCGCTCATCTCACGCTCCCCAGTCAGCTGCTGCGTCGTACTTGTGGGCGGCTCCTCGCCGTCCTTAGTGGTCGAGGCTAATGGGACGTGCGCCCGAATATCTGAGATTGGCCTTGTCCATTCGGAAGCATCCCGCCTCGCCGTTCGGTCTCGGTTGAGCGTTGCGGCGGTCTAGGGTTCACCCATGGCTTCTGACGGGGTCCTCGATGCGCTGCGCCAATTCATGGCTGAACGCGATTGGACGCAGTTCCACTCGCCGGCGAACTTGGCCAAGTCGATCAGCATCGAGGCGGGCGAGTTGCTTGAGTGCTTTCAATGGTCAGAAGACGGCGACCCCCGACGTGTTCAGGAGGAGTTGGCTGACGTCCTCACCTACTGCTTCCTGTTGGCGGACCGACTCGGCCTGGATGCGGACGCCATAGTGATGGACAAACTCGAGACGACTCGATCGAAGTATCCGGCTGACAAGGCGCGTGGGCGGAGCACGAAGTATGACCAGCTTCCGGATTGAGTCTCTTCGACTCGAGCGTGGCGAACTCGGTGCGTGGGGTCGTCTTGCCGACCAACACCGGGACTGGCCAGTTGTCTACACGCTGAACGACTCCACGGAGTTGTACGTCGGGGAGTCGGTCGACGCGACGTCTCGCCTTCGTCAGCATCTTGACGGGAACAAGAAGTCCCACCTCGGCGAGGCGCGGGTGATCATCGACGACGCCTTCAACAAGTCGGCGTGCCTGGACCTTGAGGCCTACTTGATCGGCCTCTTCGCTGGTGAGGGCCGCTTCAAGGTGCTCAACATCCAGACCAGTGGCGGATCGGGCAACTACTACCAGCGTGATGACTATCGGGAGCGCTTCCGCGAGATCTTCGACAAGCTGCGCGCGGAGGGGTTGTTCACCACCACGATCGAGGAGATCGAGAACTCCGATCTCTTCAAGCTGTCGCCGTTCAAGACCTTGACGGGCGAGCAGAGCGATGCGGTCATTGCCATCACCGAGAGCCTGCTTGCTGATCTTCGTGCGGGTCCTGGTGGGTCGCTGGTGATCGAGGGTGGGCCTGGCACAGGGAAGACGGTCGTGGCTGTCTTCCTCACCAAGCTCCTGCGTGACTTGGGGGCTTGGGACGGTGAACCACTGGAGAACGAGTCGGTGCTCGCCGGACTCTTCACCACAGAGAACACATCGACCCTTGCGGATCTCGACATCGGCGTTGTGGTGCCGCAGCAGTCGCTGCGGAAGTCGATCCAAGCCGTGTTCGCGCGGACTCCGGGCCTCGGGGAAGTGAGCGTGCTGTCTCCGTTCGATGTCGGAAAGAGCGACAGAACGTGGGACCTGCTCATCGTTGATGAAGCACACCGCCTCAACCAGCGTGCGAATCAGACGTCTGCACAGAAGAACCGCGAGTTCAGAGAGATCAACGAGAAGCTCTTCGGCGCGGATGACCCCAGCAAGACCCAGCTGGACTGGATCCAGGAGATGAGCCATCAGCAGTTGTTGCTGATCGACGTACTCCAGCGCGTCAGGCCGGCCGATCTGGACCCGCAGGTGCTGGAGGATGTTGCGGCTCGTGCAGGTCAGCGAGGACGTCTTCACGTCCTCACGTCCCAGCTGCGCGTGCGGGCGGGATCGGACTACGTCGACTATGTGCGCCAGGTGCTCGGGCCCACGCCGCCCGAGCGTCGCATCGACTTCGGTGAGTACGACGTCCGCTTCTTCGAGAGGGCCGGCGACATGGTCTCCGCCGTGAGGGAACGCGACGCCGAGACCGGGCTGGCCCGCGTCGTTGCGGGCTATGCCTGGCCGTGGAACAGCAAGAAGGACAAGGCGAACACTGACATCCGGTTCGATGACGAGAGCATCGAACTGCGCTGGAACAGTCGTGTCGTGGACTGGGTGGACTCGCCGAAGTCGTTGGAAGAGGTCGGTTCCATTCACACGATCCAGGGCTACGACCTCAACTATGCGGGTGTCATCATCGGGCGCGACCTCCGACTCGACCCGTCAACAGGCCGGCTGTCCTTTGACCGGCGGAACTACTTCGACAAGAAGGGTGTGCAGAACAACCCGGGGCAGAAGTTGTCGGACCATGATCTGCTGGAGTACGTGCGGAACATCTACGCCGTGCTCCTGACCCGCGGCATCCGCGGGACCTACCTGTACGTCGTCGATCCGCACTTGCGTGAGCATCTGCGGAGGTACTTTGGGTGAGTCGCCGCCGGGGCATTCGCGGGGACCGGGCGCAGGTGCCCGCCCGCTGAGTCTCGACCATCGACAAGTGCCTGGACGAGGGCGGCGCCCTATAGCATTTTTGCTATATTCGGAGCATGTCCGACCGTGGCGAACTGCTTCGAGAGGTGATGCTCAAGACGAGCGTGACCCAGTCCTGGCTGTCGCGGGTGAGCGGCGTCAGCCAACCCAGCATCAGCCAGTTCCTGTCCGGCAAGGTGCAGTTGAGCGACGCGCAACTCGATCGTCTGCTGTGTTGCATGGGTTACCGCCTCGAGGTGGTACGTCGACCGGTGGTGCCCAACTTGACCCGTTCTGAGCGCCGGTCCTGGCTTCTCCATCGCCAACTCTCCATGCATCTGAGCCGCTCAAACCTCAAGGAGTGGCGCCCCACGATCGAGCGCAATCTCGAACGCCTTCGCGGCAACGTGACCGGGCAGCCGCACGTGCGCAATCTGGAGCGCTGGACGTCATTGATCCAAGACAGCGACGTTCTCGGGCTCCAACGCCTCCTGACCGGCCTGGACCGTGACTCGATCGAGATGCGCGAAGTCTCTCCGATGGGCGGGATCCTCTCGCAAGACGAGCGTTCCGACGTACTCCAGATGGCTGGCTGATGCGGCGCGACCAACTTGAACACGCCATTCGAGCGGCGTGCCAGATCATCGGCACGACAGAATTGATCGTCGTTGGATCTCAATCGATTCTGGGGAGTTTCGACGAAACCGAGCTGCCTCAGGAAGCCACCATGTCCGTCGAGGTCGACATCCTGCCCATCGCAGAGGGCAACACTGAGACCGCTCGCCTCGCTGACCTGCTCGAAGGCGTGGCCGGCGAGTTCTCACCCTTCGACGAACTTCACGGCTTCCACATCGACGGCGTCGATCTTGACACCGCGGTGCTGCCCGAGGGCTGGCGCGGTCGTTTGGTCAAGGTGCAGAACAAGAACACCACCGCTCCCTCGGGCAATCCCGAGTTCACCGGCTGGTGCTTGGACAAGGAAGACCTCTGCGTGGCGAAGTTGTGTGCGCTGCGCGAGAAGGATCGTAACTTCGTAGCGGCTCTGCTGGACGCAGAACTGGTGGATGCCGCGGTCATCGCCGCCCGCCTCAACGCGATCCCTGATGTTTACAGAGCGAACCGCGACCGCGCGGCAGCCTGGTTGTCGTCCCGGAAGTAGCCAGACCTAGGCGACCTTCGCGGCGGATTGACGCACCTCAGGAGGGCGAGGGGAAGCCGTCGACCCGCCGGCGTTGTGGGTGCACGCCGAGGCGTCAGCTAGCAGGATGCACCGTGCCGCCTGGTCTGGGACAGGATGCCGCCTGCCAAGCCACAGCCAATGTTGTAGAAGGTCGAACAGACCCATGCGGTGACTCGCGTCATACGCACCCCTCCCTTTGTCGTCCTGCCTGCTTTCGAAATCCGGTTCTTGAGTCCGCTTACGAGGTTGAGAAGCAGAGGTGCGGCAATGAGAAGCACACTGGCGGTGACCCCATTGGAGTCGAACCAACAGCCAGACCCAAGCCAGGCTGCACGGAGCACGCAATGTTAGCGCACTGAGGAGGGTGAAGGCGGCGGATAGACGGAGTCGACGAGCCGCCACCACGCCGTTGCATCGACGGATCCGCCAGGTGGCGTAGAGCTCTCTGACGCGAGCGCCGATGGCATCCTGAGCCGACTCCAGCCGGGAGGCCATGAGCGTCATACGTTCGGTCGCCTCAGCCCGCATAGCGGCGTCATTTGCGCCGTCGCCAGCGGGAGTCAGCGTGGCGGCGGTGCACGCTTCACGGAACTCTTCGAGAGTTCGCCGTAGGTCATCTGACGGTATCCGCGCCTTTAGTTTCAAGAAGGAGCGACCGGCCGCGAGGCTCGCTTCCCCTCCGGCGGCTTCCGGAAATGGAGAAGCCCCGGCTATCCAACTGCCAGTAGTGCGGTAGTGCATTTCGTCCGAGTGGTTCCCCTGCCCGACTTGCCGAGCCATGGTCAGGACAACTTCTTGCAGCTCGAGTAGTGCGGCAACCTCGAACTCTTCCCGGCGATCTTGGCGCGCGATAGTTCGCAGCTCAGTCCGCTCGTTCTTCGAGGCTCTGATCCCGAGGCGAGTGCGCTAAGCGTCAGCGAACAGTCCGAGCGCGAAAGTACCGACAGCGCCGACGGCAGTAAGTGCAACGGTCCAGGTCGTCATGATGACGACATTCTGGTGCACCCGCGCGTCGACGAAGCGCCGTCCTCCCGCGTCACGCCTACTCGTCCGCGTCGTCTTGCGGTTCGACCGGCATGCATTCGGACGCGGCTCGCGCCCCATCACGACGAACAGCCGTCACCAAAGCATCCAGCGACGTGAACACCGTTACAGGCCGCTTCAACGCCCGCTGGGCGTCACGAAGTTGCGTACCGGTATGCGTCTCCGCGCACACGTAGTCGGCGTACGCAGCGGCGGTCGACAAGTGGAACATGTCGATCAAGTCGTTCCGACGCCACTTGCTCTGGTGGTCGATAAACCTCCGAACGAACAGTTCCGACACCAGTCCCACCATTGGTGAACCCGCTAGCAACGTGACCAACTCGCGGTCGCTGAACGTCGGGAAGTCTGCGCTGTTCGTCAACCGCCGATACGCAGCCGCATAGAAACCGATGTTCTCGTTCCAGTAACGGCGTCGAGCCAGCCGACGGCGCTGGTCCTTGGGCATGCCTTCCGCGTGAATCTGGGTCGTAATGCGGGCATGGTGGTCGATCCACGTCGTCAGCGGGTGCTTCGGCGTCTGCTCTGGCTCGACCAGCATCGACAGCAACACGTTCGGCATGGTCAACATCGCCATGAACTTGTCCTGATCGGGTGTCTCGTCGGTGATTCCCAACGATGTGTCAGACCCGTACAACGCCCCCGGCTCGGTCACGATCGGATGTATGACCGGCGCACCGTCCATCAGTCCAAGGTGAGTCCGGATCGACAGTTCCGCCTCGTGCTTCCACAGGTCGACCGGGTTCCGAATCTGCCACCCGCTCGACAGGTGGGCCATCGTCACCCCAATCTCGTACCGGCGGTCGCCGTGCAGCCCCGCCGTCTCCAGCGCGTGCCCCATCGACAACGGCATGACGATGCCACCGTCCACAGCAAGCCGGATCAGGTCGAGAGCGGCGCGGCGCTCCTCCTCGTTCTTCACCCGCTCTGGGTTATGCAACGCGTCCGAGACGGTCCGCCACCGGTTCTGGTCGAGGTAGACCGACGCTCGCCCGTTGAACGGCGGGGGAGAGTTCGGATTGAACCCCTCCGTGACGATCACGTCATCCCGCGTGGTGATCGACCAGATCCACCATTTCTCCCAATCGAAGATTGTGCAAGCGATCTGGGAGTCCTCCGGTCGATACCTGGCTTCCAGTTCCTCTTCGACGTCCCGACCGTCCTGCGCGACAATGCGGATGGTCCCCTTCTGGAAGTCAATCTGCCAGTATTTGAACACGCTCGACGACAGCAGATATCGCTCGCTCACGTGCTGCGGCCTCTCGCCGAACTGCCCGTCATCGGCGCTTCCCGAGACCGGGCAGCCCGCCGGAAGTCGCGTGAATCGACTGCACCTTCTGGTCATCCACCGGGTACGGCAGCGAACCGGGGCACCGGTCCGTGTCGGAGGCGATCCGAGGGCCGAGCAGCACCTCGGCGTTGCCGTCACGATCGTGCACTGAGAAACGACCTTCCCCGCCGCGCGTGGGAGTATCGTGCCCGCACTGGTCACAGCTTCGACTCATACGGGGATTCTCCCGAATGCCACCGGCAGTCGTGGTGAACAACGCCGTACGAGCCCGCCGCCGGTTTGCTCGCTCGCGGGCCTCCAACACCTTAACCCGCAACAGAGGCCGACACTCCCGCATGTTCGTCGTGCAGCAGCCCCCTTGGACGGGCGCTCTGACTGAAGATGGTGTGCCATCGCGGGTAGCCCACTCTGGGCGGTAGGACGCATCTGCTGGCTCAAGCTCCGGCACCGGTGCCTCGCATCGAAACCCTCTCGCTCCCCGACGTACCCTCCGGCAGACTGTCCCGGCGCTCCTGACCGTCTTGACCACCCAGCCAGCGATTGACCTGGGCTACCTCCTGCACAAGCATCCTGAGCGGGTGCAGGAATTCAAGCAGTCGTTCGGGACGGCGACGAACTGGCCAAGGTGGTGACTCTGGTGGCGAGCTGAGTCCCGGCGGTCCGCTCGGTCGGGCAACACTGCGCCCCTGCGCACCTTTCGGGGCACGGTGGATGGTCTCGACAAGCTCGACCAGCGGGGTGGGTCTCGACAGGCTCGACCAGCGGGAGAAGCTCGACCGGCGGGGTGGGTCTCGACAGGCTCGACCAACGAGGCAGCTCGACCAGCGGGAGAAGCTCGACCAGCGGGAGAAGCTCGACCAGCGGGGTCGGGCTACTTCGCCAGCGCCAGCCAGGTGTCGACGACGGTGTCGGGGTTGAGCGACATCGAGTCGATCTTCTGATCCAGCAGCCACTGGGCCAGGTCGGGGTGGTCGCTGGGGCCCTGACCGCAGATGCCGACGTACTTGCCGGCAGCGTGGCAGGCCTTGATCGCGCGCTCCAGCATGAAGAGCACCGCAGGGTCGCGCTCGTCGAAGGAGTCGGCGACCAGCGAGGAGTCGCGGTCGAGGCCGAGGGTCAGCTGGGTCATGTCGTTGGAGCCGATGGAGAAGCCGTCGAAGTGCTCGAGGAACTGCTCGGCCAGGATCGCGTTCGACGGGACCTCGCACATCATGATCACCTGCAGGTCGTTCTCACCACGCACGAGTCCGTGCTCGGCGAGCAGTGCGATGACTGCTTCGGCCTCCGGCACCGTGCGCACGAAGGGAATCATGATCTTGACGTTGGTCAGGCCCATCTCGTCGCGCACGTAACGCAGCGCCTCGGCCTCCATGGCGAAGCACTCGGCGAAGTCGTCCGACAGGTAACGCGAGGCTCCGCGGTAGCCGATCATCGGGTTCTCCTCGTGCGGCTCGTAGAGCTCGCCGCCGACCAGGTTGGCGTATTCGTTCGACTTGAAGTCGCTCATCCGCACGATGACCGGCTTGGGTGCGAAGGCCGCCGCGAGCATGGAGACGCCCTCGGCGATGCGCTGCACGAAGAAGTCGCGGGGCGTCGAATAGGCCTTGATCTCCTCGGCGATCTCCGAGCGCAGCGGCTCCTCGAGGGAGTCGAAGTCGAGCAGCGCCCGGGGGTGGATGCCGATCTGCCGGTTGATGATGAACTCGAGCCGCGCCAGGCCGATGCCGGCGTTGGGCAGCTGCGCGAAAGCAAACGCCTGCTCCGGGGTGCCGACGTTCATCATGATCTTGGTGGGGAGCTCGGGCATCGCCTGGAGCTCGGTCTCCTCGACGGTGAAGTCGAGCCGACCGTCGTACACCAGCCCGGTGTCACCCTCCGCGCAGGAGACCGTCACCTCCCGACCATCGGCGAGCTCGCGGGTGCCGCCACCCGTGCCGACGACAGCGGGGATGCCCAGCTCGCGGGCGATGATCGCCGCGTGGCAGGTGCGTCCACCGCGGTTGGTGACGATCGCCGACGCGCGCTTCATGATCGGCTCCCAGTCGGGGTCCGTCATGTCGGCGACCAGCACCTCGCCGTCCTTGAAGTCGTGCATCTGGTCGATCGAGGTCATCACGCGTACGGCGCCCGCACCGATCTTCTGCCCGATCGCGCGGCCCTCGACGATCACCTCGCCCTGGTGCGCGCCCATGCGGAACCGCTGCCGCACACCCGCGCGTGACATCACGGTCTCGGGGCGGGCCTGCAGGATGTAGAGGCCGCCGTCGACGCCGTCCTTGCCCCACTCGATGTCCATCGGGCGGCCGTAGTGTTCCTCGATGACCAACGCGTATCGAGCGAGCTCCTCCACCTCGGCATCGGTGAGGCTGAGCAGACCTCGCGTGGCGGGGTCGGTGTCGACGAACTCCGTGGTGCGGCCCACGGACCTGTCGTCGGTGTAGACCATCTTGATGGCCTTCGAGCCCACACCGCGCTTGAGCACCGCCGGGCGGCCGTCCCGCAGGGCGGGCTTGTAGACGTAGAACTCGTCCGGGTTCACCGCCCCCTGGACGACGGCCTCGCCCAGTCCGTAGGAGGAGGTCACGAACACGGCGTCGTCGAACCCGGACTCGGTGTCCATCGTGAACATGACACCCGAGGCGCCCACGTCGGAGCGCACCATCTCCTGGACGCCCGCGGAGAGCGCGACGTCGTCGTGGTCGAAGTCGTGGTGCACGCGGTAGGCGATGGCGCGGTCGTTGTAGAGCGAGGCGAAGACCTCACGGATCGCCCGCAGGACGCCGTCGATGCCCACGATGTTGAGGAAGGTCTCCTGCTGGCCGGCGAAGGAGGCGTCGGGCAGGTCCTCCGCGGTCGCACTCGAGCGCACCGCGAACGAGACCTCCGTGCGTCCGGCGACCAAGCCGTCGTACGCCGCCCGGATGTCGGCCTCGAGGTCAGCGGGGAACGGCTGTCCGGCCACCTTCTCGCGCAGCGTGCGACCCACCTCGGCCAACGTCTGGGTGTCGTTGACGTCGAGGTCGCGCAGGGAGCGGGAGATCTCCTCCGCCAGGCCCGTGTCGCCGATGAAGCGGCGGAAGGCGTCGGCGGTCGTGGCGAAGCCGTCGGGCACCTTCACGCCGAGCGAGGAGAGGTTGGCAACCATCTCGCCGAGCGAGGCGTTCTTGCCCCCGACCTGTTCCAGGTCGTTGAGGCCGAGCTCGGCGAAGGGGCGGATGTTGGCGGAGGCGCTCATCGGATTCTCCTGGGCGACGACGGGCTGGCGGTGGGTTGGTTCTCGGCGGGCATCTTCTTGAGGCGCTGAAGGATCAGGGTGGCGATCTCCTCGACCGACTTCGTGGAGGAGTCGATCACGGGAAGGCGGTGGCGGCGGAACATCTCACTCGTCCGGCGCAGCTCGAAGGTGCACTGGTCGAGCGAGGCATACCTGGATCCGGGCCGCCGCTCTTCCCGTACGGCGGCAAGGCGCCGCGGTGTCGTGGTCATGCCGAAGCATCGGTCGCGCAGGTCTCGCACCGGGGCGGGCAGGTCGGTGCCGGAGAGGTCTTCCTCGACCAACGGGTAGTTGGCCACGAACAGCCCGTGCTGGAGTGCCAGATACATGGACGTCGGCGTCTTGCCGCAGCGCGACGGCGCCAGGAGGATCACGTCGGCCTTCTCCAAACCGCGCACACTCTGTCCGTCGTCGTGCTCGATGGAGTACTCGATGGCCTGCATCCGGCTGTTGTAGCGCTGGACGTCGCCGACACCGTGGAGCAGTGCTGCCTCCCGCGCGCCACGGATTCCGAGGATCTCCTCGACCGGGCGGAGGTGGAGGTCGAAGAAGTCGATGACCGGACACCGGGTGCGCTGCAGGGCATGACGGACCTCGTCGTTGGCCGCGGTCGTGAACACCAGGGGCGTGCGCGGGCTCTCGTCCAGCACCTTGTCGAGGCGGGAGACGATCTCTGCCGCCTCCTCGACCGAGGAGATGAAGGGGACGACCGTCCGTTCGAAGCGGAGACCCGGGAACTGGATGAGCAGCGCATTGCCCATCGTCTCCGCGCTGATGCCGGTGCTGTCGGAGAGGAAGAACACCGGTACGGCGTCGGCGTCAGCCGCTCCCTTGAAACTCGTTTCGGCGCCCACGCCTCATCGTCTTCTTCGGTTCAACTGATGGTTACTGGTCGGCCGTAGTCTACGGGTGCTCCGACCTCCCCGGAGGTTGGCGTCACTCAGGTGCGCGAACGAGGTCTTGCTGCGCGCCCTGCTCCGCATGCAGGGTGTGTGCCAGCGACTGTCGGAGGTCTCTGCCACGCTGAAGCTGGACGTCAACAGAAGGAGGCGCGGTGTTCCTCATCGACGGCACGCTCCGCTGGAGCGCATCGGACCTGTCGGTCGCGGCGCAGTGCGAATACGCGCTGCTCCGGGCGATGGACTACGAGCTGCGCCGTGCGCCGCGCGTCATCCATGAGGAAGACCTGCTCCAGCGGCACATCGCCGATCTCGGCAACCGTCACGAGGCCAGGCTGCTCGAGGAGTTCCGAGCACGTGGCGGGCTGGTCGAGCTCCGCCAGATGGCGTCCTACGAGGAGGGCTCGCTGCGCGACGAGTCCCAGGCGACGCTGAAGGTGTTCGAGGACGAGCCCACCACGATCCATCAGGCCGCCTTCTACGACGGCGAGTTCTTCGGCTATGCCGACTTCGTTGAGCGCACCGAGGCCGGCTGGCTGGTCTGCGACGCCAAGCTCGCCCGCTCGGCCAAGCCCCAGGCACTGCTGCAGCTCGGCGCCTACGCCGCCCAGATCCGGTCGCTGGGTCTGCCGCTGGCGCCGACCGTCGCCCTCCTGCTCGGCAACGGCGAGCGTGTCGAGTTCCCGGCCACCGACGTACTCCCCGTCTTCGAGGAACGTCGCTCGCGGCTGCGCGAGCTGCTCGCCACCCACGCGGCGAGTGGCAGGGCTGCGGCATGGGGAGACGAGCGGTACGTCGCGTGCGGGCGTTGCGACGAGTGCACCGAAGCCGCGGCAGAGGTCGATGACGTGCTCCTCGTCGCCGGGGTCCGGATGGATCAGCGCCGCAAGCTCCGTGAGGTGGGCATCGCCACCGTTGCCGACCTCGCCTCGGCCACCGTGCAGCCCGACGGCATGGTGGGTGCGACGTTCGCCAAGCTCCGTGCCCAAGCCGACCTGCAGTGGCGGCAGATGGAGTCAAGGGGCGCAGACACCGGCGACATGCCGGTCGAATACCGCCTCACCGCGACGGCTGCCGACACACTGCGGCGCCTGCCGGCGCCTTCGCCCGGCGACCTGTTCTTCGACTTCGAGGGCGACCCGATGCACGAGGAGGGTGACCCGAGCCGGGTCGGGCTCGAATACCTCTGGGGCGTGCTCGACGCTGATGGGCACTACACGCCCACCTGGGCGCACAGCTGGGCCGAGGAGCGGGACGCGTTCGTGGCGTTCATCGATGACGTCGCCGCCCGCCGTCTCCAGCACCCCGACCTCCACATCCACCACTACGCGCCCTACGAGGTCGCCGCGCTCAAACGGCTCGCGATGCGCTACCAGACCCGCGAGAAGGAACTCGACGACCTGCTCCGCTCCGAGGTGTTCGTCGACCTCTATGCGATCGTGCGCGGCTCCGTGCAGGTCGGTCAGCCCTCCTACAGCATCAAGAAGCTCGAGCCGCTCTACATGGGCGAGCAGCTGCGTGAGAGCGACGTTGCCGATGGCGCCGCGTCGATCGTCGCCTATCAGGAGTTCCGCGAGTTCCTTGCCACCGACCCCTTGACCGCCCGAGAGCGGCAGGCGGCGCTGGCCGACTACAACGAATACGACTGCCTCTCCACCCTCCGGCTGCGCGACTGGTTGCTCGAGCGGGCCACGGAGGCAGGCGTTCGCGATGAGATCGTGGCGCGCACCAAGACCGAGGAGGGCGAGGAGCTCTCCGAGAACGACCCCGTCTTCATCGCGCTGATGGCGAAGGCCGGCGGAGCGGTTGCGGCGCGCCGGACGCCGGAGCAACAGGCCCACGCGATGCTTGCGACCGCGCTCGACTACGACCGGCGCGAGGAGAAGCAGTACTGGTGGGGACACTTCGAGCGGCTCGGCCACCGCATCGAGGACTGGGGGCGTGCTCGCGACATCTTCGTGGTCGAGTCCGCCGAGGTCGTGCAGAGCTGGACACCGCCCGAAGGGAGGGGCACGAACCACCGCCGCACGCTCCGGCTCGTCGGGGACTGGACGCCGGGGAGCGCCCCGAAGGAGAGCCAGGTCGTCTATGCGACGCCGGCTCCCGCGAAGTCCTTCGGTCCAGACGGTGCTCCGTACGCCGCTCGGCGAGACGGTGCGTTGGAGCCGGATCCCGTCGATCCGAGGGTGATGCTGCTGACCGAGGGCTGCCCACCCGACGACGTCTTCGATGACTTGCCGGTGGCGCTCGTGCCGGCGCCACCACCGCCCACCACCAGCATCCGTACGGCGATCCACGAGGTCGCCTCCGCTGCCGCTGATGCGGCGACGCTGCCGGAGCGGGCCGTCTTCGACCTGATGGCGCGTCGACCACCACGGCTGCCCCGAGGCGGGATGCCCAGTACCGGTTCGACCGTCGATGACGTCGTGACCGCGCTGACCGCCATGGCCAACTCCTACCTGGCGGTGCAGGGCCCGCCCGGCACCGGCAAGACCTACACCGGTTCCCGGGTCATCAAGGAGCTGGTCGAGGAGCACGGCTGGCGAGTGGGTGTGGTTGCGCAGTCCCATGCGGTCGTCGAGAACATGCTTGACGCCGTCGTGAGGGCAGGTCTCGATCCGGCGCTGGTGGCCAAGGGAGCGGCCAAGCACGCCACCGATCCGCGCTGGACCACCGTGTCGAAGCTGCCGGCCTACCTCGACGACCACGTCGAGACCGGCTGCGTCGTGGGCGGCACAGCCTGGGACTTCACCAACACCAACAAGATTGCGCGCGAGAGCCTCGACCTGTTGGTGGTCGACGAGGCCGGCCAGTTCTCGTTGGCTCGCACCATCGCCGTGTCGGCCGCCGCCAGACGTCTGCTCCTGCTCGGTGACCCGCAACAGCTCCCTCAGGTGAGTCAGGGCTCCCATGCAGAGCCGGTCGACGACTCCGCGCTCGGTTGGTTGATGGACGGCCACGACACCCTGCCGCCCGCGCTCGGTTGTTTCCTGGGGCTGTCCTACCGGATGCACCCGGCGCTCTGCGCCAAGGTGTCGACGCTCTCCTACGACGGTCGCCTCACTTCGGCGGGACCGGCCTCGGAGCGTCGGCTCGAAGGCGTCAAGCCGGGACTGCAGGTCATCACGCTGTCGCACCAGCACAACCGGGTGGACTCGCCGGAGGAGGCCGAGGAGGTCGTGCGCCAAGTCCGGGCCCACCTGGGCCTGTCCTGGCTGGACCCCGCGGCAGAGATGACTCCGCGCCCTCTGGGTGAGAACGATTTTCGGGTGGTTGCCCCCTACAACGCTCAGGTGACCTGCATCCGTGACGCGCTCACCCGGGCCGGCCTGGCCGGCGTCCCTGTGGGCACGGTGGACAAGTTCCAGGGCCAGGAAGCACCGGTCGTGATCGTCTCCATGACCGCCTCCTCCCACGGTGACGTGCCGCGCGGGATGTCCTTCCTGCTCAACCGCAATCGGGTCAACGTCGCGGTGTCGCGAGCGCAGTGGCGAGCGGTGCTCATCCGTTCCGAGGCACTGACTGCCTTCATGCCGAGCACTGCTCGGGGCGTGTTGGAGCTGGGGGCGTTCATCGGGCTGTGTGAGGACCGCTGATGGTCGTTGATGAGCGATCGTTGCTCGGACGCCCCTGGCTGAAGTGCTCGACGTGGACATTCTTCGGGAGTGGCCGGGGATCGAATCGCGGGCACTGCGACGAACGAAGTCAGAATCGCGTGCCGTGGCAGAATCGGAAAACGACGAAGGGATGGTCATGACCCGGTTGAACCTCTCCCCGACGTACGCCGTCGGCATCGAGTTCGAGATTGTCAGCGAGGCGATCACGAACGAGATCGCGTGGCAGTTCGCCCGCGCCCATGAGCACGGTCTCGAGAATCCCGCCGCCACGCCCTACCTGGCAGCGATCGACGAGCTCGAGTCGGCGCGTGCCGTGTTGCGACCCGACAGCGCAGACAGCCTCGCCCTGGCTGCCAAGTTCGTTCGCGCCCTTCGCGCGATGCACTCCCACGACGCCACCGGGACAGCGGCTTCGTGACCGAGCGGCGAGATCGAAGAGGCTCTGCGTTGACCTTCACAGGCCGCGCGTCGAATCTCGAAGTTCTCTGCGAAACGTCAGCGTCAGCTGGCTCGTGAACCGCTGGGTTCCAGGAGCTCGAACAGGCTCGAGAACCCGTGGTCGCCGTGTCCGTCAGCTATCCGCTGGGCCATCAAGTCCCTGACCTCCCGCATGCGCACGGCCTCGACTCCCTTGGATTCGCGATGGGTGACCAAGTCGTCCATCAGCGCAGACTGGACGTTCAGGGAGCCGAGGTCCGGGCCGTACTCGCCACTTTGGACCGCGACGCCGAAGGCGTCGACCAGGGCCGCGTAGCCGCCGATGGAGGCCGAGACACGCCGCGCAAATTCGGCAACGTCAACGCCTTCGGCACTCACCAGCCGAAGGGTGTGCAAGAAGCCGATCAGGAACTCGTAACCGATGGCGACCTGTGCCATGAACTCCACAGCGGCCATGCCGGCGTCCGGGCCGTGATAGGCCACGTTTCCCAACGACTCGAGCGTCGTCCTGTGCTCCTCGAACGCGTCTGGGGAGCCGCTGAACAGCAGCATGAGGTTCGGGCCACCGACATCCGGGGATCTCCCATGATCTTGCCGTCGACATACGTTGCCCCACGCTCGAGTGCCCAGGCCTCGTTCGCCCGCGCATGCTCGGGAGCGCAGGTCGTGAGATTCACGACCACCTTGCCCGCCACCTCCGGGCCCAGGGAACCCAGCACCTCGTCGGAGGCCGCGCTGTCGAGCAGGCAGATGATGACGAGGGGACTCGCAAGGACCGCCTCCTGGGCGGTCGTTGCGACCCTGGCCCCCGCTTCGGCCAACGGGACGGACTTCGCCGCGGTCCGGTTCCACACCGTCGTGGTGTATCCGCGGTCGACAAGACCGTGTGCGATCGCGGACCCCATGGAGCCAAGGCCAAGGACGGTGATCTGGCTGTTCGGATTCATGCGCTTCTCCTCGTTGACGTGTGCGGATGCGTGGGCTCAGGATTCTCAGCTCTGGTGACCAACACCGGCGGCGGCTCGACGGGCGGCCACCACTCCGACGACGGAGATGCCGGCGAACACGAGCATCAGTAGTTGTGCGGACTGGAAGAGGCTCATGGAGCCGAGGTTCACGAGCACCCCGGCCAGGGCAGCGCTGACGGCACTCGCGATCATGAAGACGGTGCTCACGGCGGCGGCTGCCTTCGCACCTTCCTCGTCCCCGTCGGCACTGCCGAGGGCAGCCACCGTCAGGTGGGGGAACCCGAGGCCGATGCCGGCGCCGGCCACGAACAAGGTGACGAACCACAAGCCGATGACCACGTTCGACGGACCCTCGTGCTGGAGTGCGCCGTACGCCGCGAGTCCGATGGCCACGACCAGTGGTCCGGCGATGATCAGCCGTCGTCGACCTCGGTCGGCCGACACGTTGGCTGCGAACATCTGAGTCACCGACCAGCCCAGGGAGAGCGCGGCTCCCAGCAGGCCCGCGACCAGCGGAGCGAGTGCCCCGATCTCCTGTCCGAAGAGGGGGATGAACGCCTCCGTGCCGATTCCGAACGCGAGAACCGCTACTGCCAGATACACCCAGCGGACCGAGGACGACTGCGAGAACGTGACCCTGGGCAGGATGCCGCTGCGGCCGTCCCGCTCGTGGCGGAGGAACAGCACGCCCAAGGCGATGCCGACGACCAGGGCCGACGCGCTCGCGACCCCCGCCGGTACGACGCTGGCGAGGCTCACCGCGCCGACACCGCTGGCGAGCAGCACCAGTGAACCCCAAGGCACGGTCTCGCTCGATCGCCCTCGCGCTGTCCTGGGCATCGACCGCAGCACGAGTACGCCGATCAGCATGGTCACGACGGCGAGCCCGATGAACGGCGCACGCCATGCGTCGAACTGCGCGAACGTGCCTCCGACGACTGGGCCGACGATGTTGCCGACTCCCCACATTGCCGACACCAACGCTGCGCCGCGAGCCCAGAGCCGTTCCGGCAACGCGCGTTGGATGAGCGCATATCCCAGTCCCGCCAGTAGTCCACCGCCGAGGCCTTGCACCGTGCGGCCGAGGAGCAGGACGGTCATCGACGGACTGAGCGCGCAGATCAGCGACCCCAGCGCGAAGAGAGTCAACGCCACCAGGTAGGCACCCACAGCGCCCTTCTGGATGAGGATCCGGCTGACGAGCATCGCGGTGACCACCGAAGCCAGCAGGAAGGTGGTCATGGTCCATGCGTAGAACTCCGCCCCGCCGATCTCACCGACGATCGTGGGAAGCAGGCTCGTGGTGAGGTAGACGTTGCTCGCTTCCAGGAGCACGCCGCCGGCGAGAACCGCTGCGATGGGCGCGTACTCGCGGCCCAGGAGCTCCCGCCACGTGCCGGGCAGCTCGGTGTCTTGTTGTGCCTGCGTCATTCCGCACGGTCCCTTCGGCCTCGATCGAGACAGAGGGCACCCGCTGCACCCATTGCGTCGCCTCGACTGGCATGGCGAAGGGAACGCTAGAACCTCAAGTAGTCTTGAGGTCAAGCCCGGCAGGGGCATGACTTTCGAACGCAAGGAGCCGTGGATGTCCCTGGAGCCGGAGGACCTGTTGCCGATCGGCGAGGTCTCCCACCGCACCGGGGTCCCGATCTCTGCCCTGCACTTCTACGAGCAGATGGGGCTCATCGCCTCCACACGTACGGCGGGCAACCAGCGCCGCTACCGCCGGCACATGTTGCGCCGGATCTCGCTCGTCGTCGTTGCGAAGAGGCTCGGCATCCCCCTCAGCAACGTTCAAGAGGTGTTCGCGAGCCTGCCGCTGGACCATCCTCCTTCGAAGCGGGACTGGCAGCGGGTCGCCCGCCTGTGGAGTGCCGAGATAGAGCTGCGTCGCGCCCAGCTCGATCATCTGCAGAGTGAGCTGACCGGGTGCATCGGGTGCGGCTGCCTGTCGCTCAAGGCGTGCCGCCTCCTGAATCCCGAAGACGAACTGGCGAACGAAGGCCCCGGACCCCGGCGGGTCTGATCCTCGTCGAGAGCCTCGTGGACTCCCGGCGTCCACCAGTCGTCGGAACCACGGCTCAGAGAGTTGCGGCTGCTCGGGCCCGACGGTATTCGTCGCTGAACCGAGCGACGAGGTCGGCAGCAGGGGTGACCTGGTGGATGCCGGCGACGGTGTGGCCGGCGCTGAAGAGACCGGCTTCGCCGATGACGTCTCCGCCGTGCTCGGTCACCACCGCTGCGTCGTAGGCCGCCTCGGTGCGTTGCGGACGAGCGCTGCTGCTGCGGATCATGGAGGTCGCCAGACCGGTCAGGTCAGAGGTGAGTTCGATGTCATCGATGTCGGCCGCAGCCACTGCCGAGCGATACGCATCGGAAGCGCCGCTCTCGAGGGTGGCGATGAAGGGAGTGCCGACGTACCCGAGGTCGCAACCGGCGACTTGGGCCGCCAGGAGGCTGGTGCCGTCGCACACGCCGCCGGCGAGGATCACGGGACCGTCCCAGAGCTGCCGAACGGCGCGGATGAAGGGGAAGGGGTTGGCCCAGCCGGTCTGGCCGCCAGCGCCGGCGGTGAGCAGGACCAAGGCGTCCACGCCTGCGTCGATGGCGCGGCGAACGTGCTTCATCGAGGCGACGTCGCTCCAGACCTGGATCCCGGCCCCGTGCAGGACGGGTACGACGTGTGCAGGAGATCCGACACTGGTGATGACGGCCGGAACGCGGTGCTCCACCATGACCCGGAGGTCCTCGGGCTGACGCTTGTTCGTGCGGTGGACGACGAGGTTCGGGATCACCGGACCCAGCTCGGACGCCTCCCGTGCGGCGAGGGACGTGAGCCACCTGTCGACTTCCTGCGGCGACGTGCAGTTGTGCACGGGAAAGGAGCCGGCCACGCCTGCGCGGGTGACGGCGTCGACGAGCGAGAAACTGGAGACACCGGTCATCGGGGCGGCGATCATCGGCGCCGCCAGGCCCCCGGTGATCTCCTCGAAGCGAGTGCGGCTCTCGCGCGGTGAGGTCGAGTTCATGTTCAAGCGGCTTCCTCGGATGCTCGGGGTGGCAGGTCTCCCGAGCATCCGTGGTCCTGGGCCGGCGCGGGGCACCAGTCCCATCCGGGGCCGCGTCGATCAGGTGGGTCGGATCCCCTCGACGAAGTTGGCCTTCACCTCGTCGACGACCGCGGGGTGGCGGAAGAGGTTGGTGGCTGTCATCGCAAGCATCAACGCTCCGTCGAGCACGGCCTTGTCGCCGTGCTCGCCGCCCACCAGCTCCGTTGCACGTCGGCTGTGCATCGTGAGACCCGGAACGATCTCGATGTTGGGGTGGATGGACGGCACGACCTGACTGACATTGCCCATGTCGGTCGAACCCGGGAAGACCTCCTCGCGGTGCGGTTCGGTGATGCGTCCGATCCGGGCGTAGCTCGCGTCGACGATCGCCTCGAGCACCGGGTTCGGCTGGATCGAGAGGTACGTCGGGCCACCCTCCTCGATCGTCACCGCCGCTCCCGTGGCCATCGCAGCGCCGCGGGCGCAGTTCTCCACGCGGGGCTGCACGTTCTCGAGGAGGGCGCGCGGGTCCTCGGCGCGGACCGAGGCCTCGATCACCGCACGCTCAGGAATGATGTTCTGGGCGTCGCCGCCTTCGGTGATGATCGCGTGGATCCGGACGTCGTCACTCATCTGCTGCCGGAGCAGCCCGATCGCGTTGAGCGTCAGGACGGCCGCATCCAAGGCGTTGATCCCGTCGTGAGGGCTGACAGCCGCATGCGCAGCGCGTCCGGTGAAGGTCATGGTCAGGCTGGACCGGCTGAGCGTGCGCATCGCCGAGAGGTTCTCTCCGGAGGGGTGCAACATGATTGCCGCGTCGATGTCGTCCAGCAGGCCGCTCGTGATGATCGGGATCTTCCCGCCGCCACCCTCCTCGGCAGGGCTGCCAACCACGACGAGACGCCCCCGAGTGCGGTGTCCGTTGCCAGGAGCTCCTTGACGAGCAACGCTGCACCGAGTCCGGACGAGGCGATCACGTTGTGACCGCACCCGTGGCCGATCTCGGGAAGCGCGTCGTACTCGCAGAAGATCGCAACCCGTGGGCCCGGCCTGCCGGTGTCGAACGTGCCGGTGAAGGCGGTCTCGAGTCCTGCGATGCCGCGCTCCACGTCGAAGCCGTGGTCGGCGAGGTGGGATGCGAGCAGCCCGCTGGCGAAGACCTCCTCGAAACGGATCTCCGGACGGGAGTGGATCTGGCGGCTGGTGTCGAGGAGGAGGTTGCTCAACGCGTCGAGCCGCGCGCGCAGCAAGTCCTCATCGGCCTGGGAGAGTGCCGGAATACCTGCTGTGTCGTCGGCCTGCGTCATGAGTACCTCCAGTAGCGGTGAATGGCTGCCCGCATGATCGACGCGGACCCCCTCGAGCGAAGACAGGAATGGTCCGCTCAGCGGAAAAACCGTCGAATTCGTCGGACGTTCCGCTGAGCGAACCAGCCATATGGTCGCCGGGTGTGGCCCACACAACACTGAGCGGCCAATGGAAGGGGAATCATGGCAATTGGTACACCAGAGTCGGTGCGGGGCCGTCGGTTCGAGGTTCCGTCCTGGGCTCGTGCCGTGCGGCTGAGTCCGGTCGCGGCCATGATCGTGGGGCGGCTGCTCCGGGGCGTGTTCGTGCTGTGGTTGCTGTCCATCCTGGCCTTTGTCCTCGTCCAGGCGCTGCCCGGTTCGCCGGTCGACGTGCTCGCGGGGCCGTACAGCGATGCGGACACCCGAGCCAGGATCAGCGCGGAGCTCGGGATGGGCGACCCGCTGGTCACCCAGTACTTCAGGTGGCTGGGCCAGATCTTCCAGGGCAATCTGGGAGTCTCGTTGTACAACGGGCTCCCGGTCAGCTCACTGATCGCGGACCGACTGGTCAACACCCTTGAACTCGCGATCGCCGCGACGTTGATCTCCGTGCTGTGGGGAGTGCCCTTCGGTGCTCTGGCCGCCCTGAACCGTGGTGGCATCTTCGACCGCATTGCCAGGACGGGCACGTTCCTGGGCCTTGCGACGCCGGTCTTCGTGCTCGGCGTCGTCCTCGTGCTCGCCGCCACCACCTGGTTCCCGGCCTGGCCGACCTTGCAGTACGTGCCCTTCGCAGATGACCCGGTCGGCAACCTCAAGAGCTTGCTGCTCCCGGCGCTCGCTCTCGGACTGCCCCTGGGGTCGACCATCTGCCGATACATGCGGACGTCGATGATCGACACCTTCGAGCAGGACTACATGAGAACGGCGTTGTCGACCGGCGCCTCTCGCACCCAGGCAATGGTGCGGCACGGCATGAGGAACGCCTCGGCTCCCGTGGTCACCATCGCCGGACTGCAGATGGCCGGAATCATCGGCGAAGCGGTCCTGATCGAGAACGTCTTCGCGATCCCCGGCATCGGTCAACTCACCGTCAACTCCTTGCAGAACCAGGACTACGCCGTCGCCCAGGCCTGCCTCCTGCTGCTGGGTGCCGTCTACGTCTTCATGAATCTCGTGGTCGACCTGACCTATCCCCTCATCGATCCCAAGGTGGGTGCCAAGCGATGACCGACGCCACTACGTCCCCCGTGTCGACCGAATCCAGACGACGCGGCCAGCGCCTTCGATCCCTGCGGTCCCGCTCCGAGGTCATTGCCGGGGTGAGCCTGCTGGTCGTGCTCTTCACGCTGGCCTGGTGCGTCGGATTCATCCGACCGTTCTCGCCGACCGAAGTGGCTGGGGTGCCTTTCGAGGCTCCGAACGCCACGCACTGGCTCGGCACGGACGACGTCGGTCGCGACTACTTCGTCCGGATCAGCCAGGCGGGGCGGGTGTCGCTCACCATCGCGCTGTCCAGCGCGATGCTGGCCATGGTCATAGGTTCGACCATCGGCTTGATCGCCGGCCTCGTGGGCGGTTGGACCGACTCGATCCTGATGTCGTTGATCGACCTCCTTCTCTCGTTCCCGTCGATGCTGCTCGCCCTGGGTGTCGTCGCGGTCTTCTCACCCACCACCCTGACCCTCGTGCTGGTGCTCGCCTTGGTCACGGTGCCGCACTTCGCGCGCGTGGTGCGGGGACGTTGCCTGGAGCTGCGAGAGCGGGAGTTCATCCAGTCGGCGCGTGTCTCGGGCGTGAGCGGGCCGGTCATCGCGGCCAAGCACCTGCTGCCCAACGTGCTGCCGGTCATGACCATCCAGCTGGCCAACACCGCAGCGATCGTGATCCTGCTGGAGTCATCGCTCAGCTACCTGGGCCTTGGCGTCCAACCTCCGACCCCGAGCTGGGGACGGATGGTCTTCGAATCCCAGAGCTACATGGTCGGCTCGCCGTGGCTGGTCATGGGCGCCGCCGGCGCCCTCGTTCTCTCATCCATCGGATGGGGCCTCATCGGGGAGGGATTCGCTGTTTCGCGCAAATCCATCGTGTGACCGCGTCGCAGAAGCATCAACCTCGCTCCGGGGCGAGCAATCGAAGGGAATCAGGATAGTGAAACTCAAGAACAGGGCCGTTGCCCTTGTCGGTGTTCTGGCACTGCTCAGTCTGGGGGCCTGCGGAAGTGGCTCCAAGACTGCCAGTGACGAGTACGACTCCGGGGACACCTTGGTGATCGCCGACGAGACCCAGCCGCTGAGCGGTCTGGACCCGATCATGGCGCAGGCGCACGACGCCAAGCGTGTCGTCTCCCAGCTCTACGAGGGGCTCCTCCGCCTCGGCGAGGACGGGCGCACCGTGGAGCCCGCCTTGGCATCGGACTGGGAGATGAAGTCGCCCACCGTCTACGAGTTCCAGCTCCGCGAGGGGGTCACCTTCCACGACGGTTCCGAGCTGACTGCCGCCGACGTCGTCTTCAGCCTGGAGCGGGTCATCGATCCCGACCAGAACTCCCCCTACCGCTCTCTCTACAGGATCAAGTCCGTGACGGCCCCCGCCGAGGACCGCGTGGTCATCGAGCTCTCGCGCCCGCAGGCGTCGCTGCCTCGCCTCCTGGCCCAGCCTTGGAGCGGCGGCATCGTCAACCAGAAGTGGGTGGAGTCGGTCTCCGAGGACGAGATCAAGACCCAGGCCAACGGCACCGGTCCCTACCGACTCGACCAGTTCAAGGAAGGCAGCACGATCAGCACCTCGGCCTTCGAGGACTACTGGGACGGTGCGCCCGAGATCAAGACGGTGGAGTACCGGGTGATGCCCGACGAGTCCACCCGTGTCCAGGCTCTTCGCTCGGGCGCGATCCACATGACGCAGATCCGACTCACGAAGAACAAGCAGGAGTTGGAGAAGTCCGGCTACGAGATGGGTGAGTCCTACTTCGTGGGCTCCTACTGGCTGGCCCTGAACATGAAGGAGGGGCCGCTCTCCGACGAGCGGGTACGTCGCGCCGTGAGCCTCGGAGTCGACCGGAACCAGCTGATCGAGATCGGCTCCCAAGGGTCCGGAGTGCCCTCGGGTGCCGTGCCTCCGGGCGACCCCTTCGGCAGCGACACGCCTGACGACATGCCCTACTACGAGCACGACGTGGAGGAGGCCAAACGACTCCTCGCCGAGGCTGGTGCCAAGAACGTGAAGCTGACGTTGGCCATCCGTTCCGACTCGCCCGAGAAGATCGCCACCGCCCAGCTGGTCAAGGAGCAACTCGCCGAGATCGGTGTGAAGGTGGAGATCCGCCAGGTCGAATGGAGTCGTCTGGTCAGCTCCATCCTGTCCGGCGACTGGAACGCAGACATGGTCCAGCTGACCGCGGCGCTGAACGCCGACCCGAGTCAGTACCTGGATCTGTGGTTCGCCGAAGGAGGCGCCGCCACGAAGGTCGATGACGAGGCCCTGTGGCAGATGATGGATGAGGCCGTCGAGGGGGATCTCTCCGACGAGGAGCGAACCGATGCGTACGCCGCCATCAACCACTACATCGCGGAGCAGGCCTACATCCTCGTGCCCTATGCATCCGTCCAGGTCTGGGAGACCTGGACGCCGGGACTCGACTTCAAGGCGGAACCGTCCAACACCCGCCTGTTGCTCCACAAGGCGACGGCGAAGTGAACCCACCGCACGTGGTCTTGAGTTAAGGAGTCAGTCATGCAGGTTGGTCCAGGTGCCGGGAATGTCTTGGACATCCGTGGTCTCGACATCAGCTACGGCGCGGGTGCGCCGACCATCCGCGGGGTGGAGCTGTCGATGGCCCCGGGGGAGATCCTCGGCCTCATCGGTGAGAGCGGGAGCGGGAAGAGCACGGTGGCCATGGCATGCATGGGCCTGTTGCCCAAGACCGCTCAGGTCAGAGCTGACCAGTTCACCGTGTGTGGCCAGGACGTCTCGGCCCTGGACCGCCGGGGTTGGCGGGACCTCCGGGGAGGTCACGCAGGCATGATCTTCCAGGACGCCATGGGCGCGCTCGATCCGTCGATGAGAATCGGCAACCAGATCGCTGAGGTCATCGGGCGTCATCGTGGCCTCCGAGGCAAGGCAAGAGCGCGTGCGGTCGTGGACGTCCTGGAGAAGGTGGGGGTGCCGGAGCCCGGGAAACGGGCCCGCCACTACTCCTTCCAGCTCTCCGGTGGGCTCCGGCAGCGGGTGGCGATCGCCCTCGCCCTGGCCGGTGACCCGCAGCTGCTGCTGGCCGACGAGCCGACCACGGCCCTGGACGTGACGGTGCAGGCGGGCATCCTCCAGCTCTTCAGACAGGTGCGTGACGACTTCGGGGTCGGCATCTTGCTCATCTCCCACGACATGGGTGTCATCGCCCAGACCGCAGACCGGGTGGGGGTGATGCTCAACGGCGAGATCGTCGAGCAGGGGCCCGTGAGCGAAGTGCTGGTGCGGCCGCAGGACGACTACACCAAACGCCTGCTCGACGCGATGCCTCGCCTCGACGGCCCTGGCATCCCCTCGGAGCACGAGGACGAGACCGCAGTCTTCGAGATCCAGGATCTTCACAAGACGTTCCGCGTCAAGGGTCAGACGATCGCCGCGGTACGTGGAGTCTCGCTCGACATCCGCCGAGGGGAGGTCCTGAGCGTCGTAGGCGAGTCCGGCTCCGGCAAGTCGACACTTGCTCGACTGGTGGCGGGCCTCGAGACGCCCACCGCCGGCGCGGTGAAGCTCGACGGGAAGAAGCTCGCACGGCGCGGACGGACGGCGCTCTCCGGCCGCTTGCAGATGGTCTTCCAGCATCCGCTCGGGTCACTCAACCCTCGACTCAGGATCGGCACCTCGGTACGGGAACCGCTCGGCAGCTCCCTGGGCAAGGGTGAGGACGTGCGGGCCCGCATCGCGAAGGCCCTGCAGGAGGTCGATCTCCCGGCTGACGCCGCGGGACGCTTCCCCCACGAGATGTCCGGAGGCCAGGCCCAGCGGGTGGCCATCGCCCGCTCCCTGATCGCTGGCCCCGAGGTGGTCATCCTCGATGAGCCGACGTCGGCGCTGGACGTCTCGGTCCAGGCACAGATCCTGGAGCTGCTGGAGGAGTTGAAGAAGCAGGGTGACCTCACCTATCTCTTCATCTCCCACGACTTGGCGGTCGTCCGTCAGATCAGCGACCGGGTGGCGGTGATGTATGCCGGTGAGGTCGTCGAGCTCGGGGAGACCTCGCAGGTCTTCAACGAGCCCAAGCACTGGTACACGAAGGTCCTCCTCTCTGCTGTCCCCTCGCCGGACCCGAGAAGCCGCGGCGACCTGGACGCAGCGGCGAAGTCCGGTTCCGGCGGTTCGGCGGGAAGCGGCGGTGAGGGGCCCCGGTGCAGCTTCATGATGCGTTGTCCCATGGCCGACGACCTGTGCGCCACGGTGCGTCCACCGTTGGCGGACGAGGGCAGCGGCCACCTGGTCGCCTGTCACCATCCGCGCGAAGCGGAAGTCACCCACGAGGTGTCGGCATGACTTCCCTGACCGATGTCGACGCGATCGCGCAGGCAGAGCTGGTGCGGACCGGCCAGATCTCGGCGATCGAGCTCGTCGAGGCGGCGATCGAGCGGATCGAGGCGGTGGATCCGGAGATCAACTCCGTGGTCCATCGTCGCTACGACCAGGCCTTGGACGAAGCACGCAACATCGACCCGACCCGCCCGTTCGCGGGGGTGCCGACGCTGTCCAAGGCACTCAACGAGAGCGTGGGAGACCCGGCGAACTTCGGTAGCACCTGGGTCGCTCGCTCGAAGCGCAAGGGCACTCGGGATGCCGAGATGATCCGCCGCATGCGGGCAGCAGGGTTCGTGGTGGTCGGCCAGACCTCCACGCCGGAGTTCGGGGTCCTCTCGGTCAGCGAGTCCGGAGTCCACGGCGTCACCCGCAATCCTTGGCAACCCGAGCTCACCTCAGGCGGTTCGAGTGGTGGTGCATCGGCTGCCACGGCGGCCGGGCTGGTGCCGGTGGCGCAGGGCGGGGATGGTGGTGGCTCGATCCGGATGCCGGCTGCGTTCTGCCATCTTGTCGGTCTCAAGCCGACGGTCGGACGCATCAGCGCCGGTCCTGGTGCCGCGAACCGCTGGGGCCACAGCACGCCCGCGGTGGTCACCCGCACCGTCCGTGACACCGCCGCCGTGCTGGACGCCGTGTCCGGTCCGGCGGCCGATGATGCCACCACTCCTCGACCGCTCCCGCCGGATGGCCTGTCCGGCATCCTGCACGGACCCACGTCGCGGCTACGGATCGGTGTCCTCGACCACGCTCCGGACCATGCACCCCAGGTCACCGCCGAGGTGCGTGCTGCCGTGCGATCGGTCGCCGACCAGCTGGCCGAACAGGGCCATGAGGTGGTGGAGGCCCATCCCGAAGCCTTGATGGATCCCGGAGCCCTTCCGGCCTTCTTCGATGCCCTGAGCGTCACCGTCGTCCAGAGTGTCGACGGGCTTGCCAGGGAGATCGGTCCGCCCGCGCCAGGTGACCTGGACCCGGTCACGGAGCACTGGCTGCGGCGCGGGCGGAGCATCACGGGGGTCGAGCTCGCTGACACCTTTGCGTGGCAAGGCGCCTACCGGGCTCGGATGGCGGCATGGTGGACGGGCGGGTTCGATCTCCTGCTGAGCCCGGTCTTCGCTTCGCGGCCGAAACCTGTGGGGTGGCCCTGGCAGGAGGAGGACGGCATCCAGAAGTCCGTCGACGTCCTCACCTTCACCGCGCCGTTCAACACCACGGGGCAGCCGGCGATCTCCGTCCCCGCCACGTTGACCGACGACGGCGTGCCACTCGGTGTCCAGTTCGTTGCCGCCGCCGGCCGCGAGGACCAGTTGATCGCGGTTGCTGCCGAGCTCGAAGCGATCCGCCCGTGGCGTGACCTTCGACCGCGAGTGTTCGCCAGGTGAATCATTCCCGCGGGTGGATGACTGCCGCACGGCTTCACGAGTTCGGCTCCCCACCACGTCTTGAGCGAGTGGCGGTGCCTCGTGTCGAGCCCGCTCACTCATTGGTGCAGGTGGAGGCCTCGCCGCTGACGCACCTCGACCTGACCATCGCCCGCGGCGGCTTCGGAGTGCGACCAGATCTTCCGCACACGGGTGGCACCCAAGCGGTGGGGCGAGTGGTGAGCTCCGAACGGTTCGATGTGGGGAGCCGGGTCCTGGTGCGCGGACACGGCATCGGGACCACACGTGCCGGCTGCTGGAGCGAGTACGCCGCGGTGCCCGACCTCGCCCTGACCGCGGCGGCCCCGCGGCTGTCGTCTGCGCTGGCCGCAGCCTTTCCCCAGCCTGCAGCCACGGCGTACGCGGCCGTCCACGACGTGGCGGACGTGCAACCAGGCGAACGTGTCCTGGTCACGGGGGCGACGGGTGCCGTCGGCCAGCTTGCGGCACAACTGGCGCTCCGCGCCGGTGCGCAGGTCCACGGCTTGGTGCGCAGCCCGGCCAGAGCTGGCCTGCTCGTGCCGGGAGTGCAGCCGGTGATCGGGACCGAGGAGATGGGCGACCGCTGCATCGACGTCGTGATCGACACCGTCGGTGGGGACGTCCTGACTGAGGTGATGGCCACCTCCGTCCGTCCGACGGGCCGTGTCGTCCTCGTCGGCTACACGGCCGGAGTGCGGATCGCCCTCAACCTGCCACGATGGCTGTTGAGCGAGGTGGAACTCCTCCCGCTCAACATGATGCGTCGAGCCAGCAGGTCCGCGGAGGTCCTGCCCCCGCTGATCGACCTGTTGGTCGCCGGCGAGCTGTCCTTCGGGATCGAGGAGCTGCCGTTCGCGCAGCTGGCCGACGGGCTTGCGCGACTGGCCACGGGTACGGTCTCCGGGCGTGCAGTCGTCACCTTCGCCAGCAAGGAGACCTGAGGTGGCCACCGGATTCGGACCCCGAGCACGCCTCGATCACCTCCACCCGTTCCTGCAGCACGGCCGGGTTGCTCCCTGGCCCCGTCCCTGAACCCACGAACCGGAGACTCTCATGCGAAAGCACTACGCCGACACCCGTCACGGCCAGATCCACTACGTCGAGGAAGGCTCGGGTCCGGCCGTCCTCCTGCTGCACCAGACCCCGCGTTCGTGGGACGAGTACCGCGACGTCATCCCGCTGCTGTCCGACCGGTTCCGGGTGATCGCTCCCGACACCCTCGGTTTCGGCTCCTCCGACGTACCGGCACAGCCGTGGTCGATCGAGTTGTTCGCCGACGGGGTCGAGGACCTGATGGACACGCTCGGGCTGGACCCGTGCGCCGTCGTCGGTCACCACACCGGAGGTGTCATCGGCATGGAGGTCGCGGCACGACGTCCCCTCCAGGTGAGCGCGCTGGTTCTCTCCGGCGTGCCGTACGTCGATGCCCCGCGTCGTGAGCGGGTGGCGCAGAGCCCGCCCATCGACGAGGTCCCGATCTCCGACGACGGGAGCCACTACCGGTTGTTGTTCGAGAGGCGGGCACCCTTCTATCCGGCTGACCGTCCGGACCTGCGTCAGCGGCTCGTGATCGATGCCGTACGGCTCGGTGATCGGGTCGAGGAGGGGCACGAAGCGGTCAACGCCTATCGCATGGAGGATCGGATCGGGCAGGTGCAGGCGTCGACCCTGGTCGTCTGCGGTGAGCTCGACAGCTTCTCGCTGCCCGACGTACGCCGTCATCTCGAGCGACTGGCCAAGGCCGAGCCAGCGACGCTCCCCGGTGTCGGGGTGGCCTCGGTCGACCACGACCCGGTGACGTTCGCCGAGGTGGTCGGAGAGTTCCTGGCCCGCACCACCTGAGCCGGTGGCGGCGTGCCGCAAGCGGATGGTCACGAGTGGATCCGTTGGAGTCGATGGACCCTGCGGCCCTGCCCGGCGCGACGGGCGGCGTGCAGGGCAGCGAGCGCGGCGAGGGACATCAACCCGGCCATGGCGAGCCATCCGGTGCCGAAGTGCTCGTCGCGAGCGATCATGGCGAAGGCCAACGGGCCGACCGTGCCTCCCAGGAACACGCCGGCCTGGCTCAGGCCGGTCGCGGCAGCCACCTCGCTCGGCCGGGCAAGCGCCACCACGAGGTTGTAGAGCCCGTTCCAACCCCAGCCGAACCCGAATGCGGCGATGCTCCCCACGACGAATCCCACGGGTGTTTCCGTGGCGATGCCGAGCATGGCCACCAGCCCGAGCGCCTGCAGCCCGGCGACGGCGTGCAGGCGCCGCCGCAGTGACGCATGACTGGTTGCGACCGGAGCCGCAACCCGGACGAGGATGCTGACGAGGCTGCCCGTGATCTGGGCACCGGCGACCACCCACGCTGTCGTCCCGACGGCGAGTCCGGTGGTGGCCGCGAACGACGGCAGCGCCGTCGCGGCAGCGGAGCCGAGACAGCCGCTGACCACGAGCGCGGCCATCAGCGAGCGTCCACCGATCGCTTCGGTCGTCCCGCAAGACACATTGGAGGGGACGCCTGAGGTGATGCGAGCGCCTTCACCTTCCCGCGGCAGGACGAACTGCGCGGCGATGCTGAGCACCGCCACCGTCAGGATCGATGCGCGCCAGCCGGTGCTGTAGCTGGCCACGGCCAGCACGGCCCCCGCGATCAGGGTGGCCGTCGGGATCGCAGCTTGGACCAGCCCGAACGAGAAGGCCCGCAACCGGGGCCGTTCGACCTGGGCCAGCAACTCGTTGCTGGAGGGCTGGGTGAGCGCATTCGGGATGCCCACGAACGCGACGGAGAGGATCAGCTGCAGGGCACTGGTCGCGGTGGCAATGCCCACCAGGCCTGCCGTCGTCATGAGGCACGCGATGCGCAGCGAGGTGCCCGCCCCGATTCTCGCCACGAGCCTCCCGGCGACCGGCGACAGCGCGGCGGTCACCGTGTAGCAACCCGCCAGCGCGATGCCGAGCTCTCTGGTGCCGAACTCCAGGTCCTGCCCGATGCGCGCAGTGAGTGCGCCGACGAGGAAGGGCGGCACGGAGACCGTGACCACCGCCGCAGCTGCACCGCTCAGGTGGCGAGGGCTCATGCTGTGCTGACTCGAGCATCGCGATGGAGCAGCAGTACCGCCGCCAGCACCGCCACAGCGGCAGCGATCGCGCTGCCGACCTGGGTCGCATCCAGTGCGGCACGGTCGAGGCTGCTGGACGCAGCCCCTCCCGTCGGCGTCACCTCAGTGCTGCTCGGCGAGGAGTGGGAGGACCTCGGCACCGACCGATGTGACCAATGCGTCCGGCAGGTCCCACGATCCGACGTGCTGGAAGAAGATCCCGGTCACCCCGAGCTCCTGGGTGGCGCGGATCTGCGCCACGATCTCGGCAGGCGTGCCGAACAGTCCGAACGACCGGGCGTAGGCGACCGCGTCGGCGTCACTGATCCAGCGAGACGACACCTCGACGGCATGATCCCAGTCCTCTGCGTGCACGAGGTCGGGAACCACCTCGGGAACGTGAGCAGGTACGGCGACGTCGATTCCGGCGGCGGCCAGCGCCTGTCCGCCACCGCGCTGCGCGATGGCGGCCGCGATCGGCTTGATGATGCGGGCGTCCCGCTCGACGTCGTCGGTCACCAGCGCGTGCGCCGACACGGTGATCTCGATGTCCTCGAAGCGACGACCAGCCGCTTCGGCACCTTCTCGAACAGCGGCGATCGCCCGGGTCAGCGGTTCCTCGGCCACTCCGGACAACAGGATCACGCCGTCCGCGATCCCACCGGCGAGGCGCAGGTTGCGCGGGCCGGTGGCCGCGACGTGGATGGGCACACCGTCTGGTCGCGCGTCACGGAGCTGCGCGACCGCGTCGCCGTAGCGGACCTCCTCCCCGCGCACCAGGCGACGGATCTGATCGACGCCGCCACGGAGTTCGGCGCCCTTGCTCGGCGGGAGCCCGATCGGTTCCACCGAGCTGTGGCCGACTCCCAGGCCGAGGATGAAGCGACCGGGCGCCACCTCGTCGATGCTGCGTGCCAGACCGGCGACGACGCTGGGGTGCCGCGTCACGACGTTGGACACCGCGGTCGCCAACGTCAGCGTGGAGGTGCTCAGCGCGGCGGCGTACAGGGTGAGGAAGGCATCCCGCCAGAGGGTTTGGGAGTCAGGGACGTAGAGGGTGTCGAAGCCGGCTCGCTCCACCGTCGTCGCGAACTCGGCAAGCTCGTGTGCCGGTCGGCAGGGTGGGGTTCGCACGCCGATCCGAATCCGTTTCACCATCAGGCCGCTCCTTCGTTGCATGTCGTCGAGGTTTCCCAGCGAGGCCGGGGACTGTCCGGACGGTAGGCGCGGTGCCGTGGATCCGGCGCGATCCGTGGATCGGTGAACGGAACGCCTTGGCAACTGCGCTTCGGCCGGTCCGTCCGTCGGGCGTCCCGCTGCTTGCCTTCAGCGGGCGCGGAGATGCTCCAGGATCAACGACGCCGTCAGCGCAGGGTCCTCGACCATGGGGGAATGCCCGCGGCCGGCCAGTTCCACTGCACGCGCATCGGGAAGGGCGGCTACCAGTTCGGCCACGTGGTCACGGGTGCGAGCGGCATCGTGCTCACCCCGCAGGACCAACGTCGATGCGCGGATCGAGGACAGGACCGGTCGGAGGTCGGTGCAACGAGCGGCCGTCAGGACAGCGGCAAGGAACTCGGCATCAGCGGCTCGAACTGCTCCGACGTAGTCCTCCCGGTCCGCAGGTGAGAACGGAATCGCCACCAACGCGTCCACGAGGAGGCCTGCCAGGTCCTCCCGTTCGTGGGGCTGTTCGATCCAGCGGCCGACGAGCGCCCCGAACGCGGTCGGCGGACCGCTCAGCGCAGCGCCCGTGCCGATGAGCACGAGTCGGCGTACTCGCTCCGGGTGCTCGGCGGCGAGGATCTGCGAGACGACCCCGCCCACGCTGTTGCCGATGACGTCAACCTGCTCCAGGCCCAGCTCGTCGAGCAACGACAACGCTGCGCGCGCGAGCCCGTGGGGCGAGGCCGATGCGGCCCATCCCTCCTTGTCGAGGCCGTTGGCGAGCGAGTACCAGTTGACGGCGTACGACGGTGCGTCGAGGCGCTCGGCCAGCCGTGCCCACATCTGGTGGCAGCCGAACCACGGATGCAGGAGCAACACCGGTGGCCGTGCCGGGTCGGTCGGAGCGGTCCCGGGGTGGAAGGAGTGGTCGAGTCGGGTCATCGTTCCTCCGACGGCCCCAGCTTCGCCGACGCTGTCACGATGCGTAGTCGGCGACGAACTTCGTGTCCACCCCGAGGTCGCCGAGATCACCCGCGCCGCCGGGGTTGCCGAGTGCGTCGCTGCGCCCGGGCAACGGTTGCTCGAAGAAGTCGATGGAGTCCTGCATGAACTCCTTCAACAGTGGATTCTTCTTCGCGACTCGGTCCACCACGATGGCCGACACCGGGCACTCGACCTCGCAGGCGCCACAGTCGATGCACTCGGTGCCGTTGATGTAGCTCTTGCGGTCGCCGATGTAGATGCAGTCGACCGGACACACCTCGATGCAGGAGCGGTCGAGTTCGTCGATGCATTCGGGTCCGATGATGTAGCTCATGGCGAGTACCTCCGGGAGCGTTGGGTGTCAGGCTTCGTCGGTCGAGTGACCGGGGAAGAGCGTGAGGTCCGGGTCGAGGTCGACGGCGGCATGGTTCACGGCGAGCGCGACCTCGCCGAAGCCGACGGACATCAACTTGACCTTGCCGTCGTAGTCGGCGACGTCGCCGGCCGCGAAGACGCCGGGGATGCTGGTGCGCATCGACCGGTCGACCTCGATCGAGCGGCCACGTAGCGTCAGGCCCCAGTCGCGCAGCGGTCCCATGTCGGAGATGAATCCGAGCGCGGCGATCACGTGATCGGCGGGAACCACCTGCTCCGTGCCGTCCTTGTGCTGCAACGTGACCTTCTCGAGGCGTCCGGCAGCGCGATCGCCGTGGAAGGCGGTGACCTCACTGTCGGTCACGATCGTGGTGTTCTCGCATGCTTCCACCCTGGTCAAGGTGGCGGCGTGGCCGCGGAAGCGGCCGCGCCGGTGGACCAAGGTGACGGAGCGCGCGATGGAGCCGAGGGCGTCCGCCCAGTCGAGTGCGGAATCGCCGCCGCCGACCACCACGACGTCCTGGTCGCGGTGCACCTCGGGGTCGACCACGAAGTAGGACAGCGCGTGGTCGAGCCACTCGGATCCGGTCTCCAGCGGCCGCGCCTTCGGTGTGCCGATGCCCGCGGTCACCACGACGGCACCCGCGCGCACGACGGTCCCGTCGTCGAGGGTGATGACCGGGCCCTCCCCATTGCTGGCCAGGGTGACCGCTTGCCGACCCAGGAGATAGGTGGGGTTGAACGCATCGGCCTGTTCCACGAGGTTGGCGACGAAGTCGCGTCCGCGGATGCCGGGCAGCGCTGCCACGTCCCGGATCTGCTTCTCGGGATACAACGCCATGACCTGGCCGCCAACCTGGGGAGTACGTCGACCACGACCGTGCGCAGCCCGCGGAAGCCTGCGTAGTAGGCACCGTAGAGGCCGGTCGGACCAGCGCCGACGATGATGACGTCGGTGTCGATCGACTGGTGATCGGAGGGGGAAATCGGGGTCACCGGGATCTCCTGGTGTGAGGGTTCGGGTTCGCTGGCGTGAGTGACCGACGCCGAGGTCCTGTGACTGTAGGAAGCGACCACGCAGGGGTCTGCAGTGCTGGATCGCTCACCGGACCGGGCCCCGGAAAAGTCGGCAGAACACAGCGATCCGACCCGGTGTTCCGGTGGACGAACCGCACTCCTTGGTGGCACGCGTCACGCGATGGTGTCCTCACGGCAACCGGACGACCACCTCGCCAGATCCTCGGAGACCTCCGTGGTGGCGGCCACTCGACCCACCGGAGCCAGACATGACCAGCACCGAGGACCAGCCAACCGTGAACGACACCGCCCCGAAGCGCGCAGCCGCAGCCGCGTCCACGGCTGTGAAGCCTGCTCGCAAGCACCGCGCGCCCAAGCTTCCAGGACGTCAGGACTGGCGCAGTTGGCCCCACTACCAAGCCGCCAAGGCGGGCTTTCGCGGCTACTGGTATCCGGTGTGCTTCAGCAATCAGGTGACGAACAAGCCGAAGCAGGTCACGTTGCTCGGCGAGAAGATCGTGATCATTCGCGACCAGGGCACGGTGTATGCCCTCAACGACCGGTGTCCCCATCGGGGTGTGCCGTTGAGCTGCGGCAACCAGCAGTTCAAGGGCACCCTCTCCTGCGTCTACCACGGGTGGACGTTCGCGCTGGACTCCGGCGAACTGGTCGGTGCCCTCACCGACGGGCCGCAGTCACCCATCTGCGGCAAGGTGACCCAGCAGACCTATGACGTCGAGGAGCGTCTGGGCATGGTCTGGATCTTCGTCGGTGACGGCGAGAAGCCCTACCCGATCGACGAGCACCTCCCCGAGGAGCTGGTCTCCAACGCCGCGGTGATCGGATCACGCATCCAGCCGCGCGAGGGCAACTGGCGATTCGCGTGCGAGAACGGGTTCGACGAGGGGCATGCCAAGTTCCTGCACCGCACCGCGTTGTGGCGGATGTTCAAGCCGATGCCGGTCTGGAACATCACGAAGATCGTGCCCCGCGGTCGCTGGATCTACCGCATGCAGACCGAGCAGCACTACGACGCCGACTTCCCCGGTCTGGGCCACTGGACGAGCAAGGCCTGGTACAAGGTCAAGCCGCCGAGCGACCCGAACCAGGTGAGCAACCTCGGCAACACCGCGCACAGCAAGGAGCCCAACCCGGTGATCGCCGCGCAGGAGTTCCCCGGGTTCGCCTCGGTGTGCATGCCCGGCATCCTCCGCATCGTCTACCCGACCTTCATCCACTACGAGTTCTACGTGCCGGTCGACGAGGACAACCACCTGTACGTCGGTGTGCTCGCAGAGTTCCGCAAGGGCAAGAAGGTGCTCGGCTTCTACCCGAAGTACCTGGGCTGGGTGCGCTGGCTCTTCCACGGTCAGTTCTCCAGCCAGGACAAGTGGATGGTCGAGGTCACCGACGCTCCGCCAGAGAAGCTCTACCGCCCCGACGAGTCGCTGCTGAAGTGGCGCAAGCTTGCTGAGGACGTCACCGAGGAGCGGCTCGAGAAGCTGGCCGACCAGGGCATCGAGCCCGACCCGATCGAGAGCTGAGGGGACGCATCGTGGGTTCCATCGTGCTCGGCGTGGGTGCATCGCACTCCACGCTGATGAACACCCATTGGGAGAACGTGGTCCACACCGACCGTGCCGCTGCGTTCCGCGACTCACTCACGGACGTTCGGAAGCGGTTGATCGCCGCCGAAGTGGACGTCGCGGTGATCATCGGGTCGAACCACTTCCGGGGCTTCTTCCTCGACATGATCCCGGCGTTCACCCTGGGTGTGGGCGAGGTGATCGCGGCTGGGGAGGCGCAGACCCCGAAGGGACCGCAGCGGACGGATCCGGCGTTCGCACAGCAGTTGGCCACCCATCTGGTCGAGGCCGGTGTCGAGGTTGCGATCTCGGCGCGGATGCAGATCGATCACGGCCAGTCGCACGCCATCCAGTACCTGTTGGACGGCGTCGACATCCCCGTCGTACCCCTGGTGATCAACGTCTTCGCCCAACCCTTGCCGACGCTCCCACGCTGTGCGGAGCTCGGCCGGCGGCTGGCGGAAGCGATCGAATCTGTGTCGGACGACAAGAAGGTGGCCGTGATCGCGTCGGGTGGGCTGTCGCACCAGCTGCCCTGGCCGAGTGACTGGGCAGATCCGCAGAACGAGGACGAGGAGTTCCTCGTCGACGCTTGGCTCAACGGGCGTGGCGAGTGGGAGCGCTTCGACAAGCGCCGTCGCGAGATCATCGTCGCCGCCCAGCCGTGCATCTTCGAGGAGTTCGACCACCAGTTCCTCGCCGACCTCGAGGCCGGCGACCTGGAGAAGTACACCGATCTCACCACTGCCGGGATCGAGGAGGTCGCCGGCAACGGCGGTCAGGAACTGCGGACGTGGCTGACCATGGCGTCCGCCCTCGGCTTCGCCCCCGGCGAATCCCTCTGCTACTCGCCGATGCCGGAGTGGCTCACCGGCATGGGCACCGCAGTCATCGATCCCCACCGCACATCAGGAGTTCTTGCATGACCATCGTCGACGACCAGCGCCTCACCTCGCCTGCCGCCGGACCCGCTCCGGAGAGCAAGTACGTCGAGGCCGACGGAGTCACCTACCACTACCACGACCTCGGAGCCGGGCCGGCGACGATCTTCCTCCACGGTGGTGGCCCCGGTTGCACGGCCTGGAGCGACTTCGGGCCCGTGGCGCCGTACTTCGCCTCCGATCGGCGTTGTCTGTTGGTCGACATCCTGCAGTACGGCAAGTCGGAGAAGTGCCGGATCACGGGACCGATGTGGGACTTCCACGCGGCCAAGACCGTCGCGCTGATGGATGTGCTCGGCATCGACCGGGCCGACTTCATCTGCAACTCGTGGGGAGGCACCATCGCGTTGGCGGTGGCGGCCCACTATCCGGAACGCGTGCGGTCGCTGGTCGTCACTGGATCGATGCCTGTCTTCTACGGCCCGCTGGCGCCGCTGCCCGAGCGTGGCCATCGAGGCCGGGCGGCTCGTGACGTCTACTACGGCGGAGAGGGTCCGACCAAGGAGAAGATGCGGGAGCTGATCACGCGTCTTGAGTGGTACGACGCCGACCGGCTTCCCGACGAGACCGTCGAGATGCGTCACCGGCAGAGTCTCGACCCGGAGGAGACGGCACTCGCCGCGATGTCGGACTCGCCGCGGGGCGACTGGCAGGACCTCACCGGACAGCTGGGGCAGATCGAGGCGCCAGTGCTCTTCATGTGGGGGCGAGAGGACGCCTTCCTCACGCCGGACTATCCGCTCATGCTGTCGCGGATGATCCCGCGCGGGAACCTCCACGTCATGGACCACACCTCCCATCACCTGCAGGAGGAACGCCCTGCCGCCTACCACGCGGTGGTGGACGGCTTCCTCCACTCGGTGGACCACCCCTGATCCACTCCTGAAGGAGGAACCCTCGCATGAAGCTCCTGTTCGCCCTCCTGTCCGTCGTCGCAGTCGGAGCCGGGCTCCGCTACGCGTCGAACCGGATCTCGATGCACCAGCCGGTGCTGCCCGCGATCAACAACCGGATCAACACCCAGGTCCACCGCATCAACCAGTAGCCGCCCTTGCGCGTGCCGCCCCAGCCACCCGTCGGCGACCGCCGACTTCATCACGGGAGAAGTCATGACCACCCCCACCACCATCTGGAACGAGCTCGCCGGACTCGACTTCCGCGTCACCACCGTCGACGCGGGCGGTGTCCCCACCCGCTCCCTGCAGGCGGGCGCCGGCGAACCCGTGATCTTCCTGCACGGCACCTCTGGCCACCTCGAAGCCTTCGGTCGCAACATCGCGTCGCACGCAGAGAAGTACGCCGTGCACGCAATCGACATGCTCGGACACGGATACACCGGCAAGCCGGACTGCCCGTACGAGATCGCACGCTACCGCGACCACCTGGCTGCCTACCTGGATGCGCAGGGCATCGAGAAGGCCCACATCGTGGGTGAGTCGTTGGGTGGGTGGGTCGGCGGTCGTCTGGCGATCGACCAGCCGGAACGGGTCGCCTCCCTGCAGCTGCTGTGTGCAGGCGGCACGGTCGCCAACCCGGAGGTGATGGAGCGCATCCGCACCAGCACCCGTCGGGCGGTCGAGACCGACGACGTCGAGTTGACCCGCAAGCGGATGCAGCTGCTGATGAACGACCCGGCCGATGCGACGGAGGAACTGGTGCAGGGCCGGCACCGGATCTATCACCAGCCCGAGTTCGTCGCGAACATCGACAACCTGCTCTCGTTGCAGAGCATGGAGATCCGACTTCGCAACATCCTCAAGCCTGAGGACCTCGCACAGATCACCACGCCGACCCTCATCGTCTGGGGGCGCAACAACCCGTTCGGGGAGACGCCCGAGGCGAACGCGATGCACGACAACATCCCGGGCTCGGAGCTGGTGCTCTTCGACGAGTGCGGACACTGGCCGCAGCACGAGCGTGCCGCCGACTACAACCCGCTGAGCCTCGGGTTCCTCGCCAAGCACGCGATCGGCTGAGGCGCATGGTGACGATGCGGGCCGTTCGGGTCCACGGCTGGGGCGTCCCTCCCGTCGTCGACGAGGTGGAGCGCCCGGAGCGGGGCGACGGGGAGACGCTGGTGCGGGTGGAGGCCGCCGCGGTGGCGCACCTGGACCGGACCGTTGCCGGCGGCGACTTCGGCATCAAGCCGGACCTGCCGTACGTCGGTGGCGTCGAGGGGTGCGGCGTCGTCGTCGAGTCGGACTCGATGAATGCCGGAGACCTGGTCATGCTGCGCGGCGGCGGACTCGGATTGAAGCGCAACGGCACCTGGGCGGAGTTCGTGGTCGCGTCGGACAAGCATCTCCGGGTGCTTCCCGAAGGCATGCCGGCAGAGATCGGCGCCACGTTCTTCGTCCCGTTGACCACCGCCGCGGTTGGCCTGCACAGTGTCGGGAAGTTGGGACAGTGGGGACTCGCGGGGATCGAGACATCGACTGACGAGGTCGTGGTGGTCGGCGGAGCCGCCGGTGCGGTTGGCTCGATGGTCACCCAGTTGGCCCTGCGCGACGGAGCGACCGTGCTGGGTGTCGTCGCCGACGAGGCCCAAGCGGAGACGCTTCCGCCGGGCGTCGAGGCGGTGCTTGCACACGATGCCGAGCATGCGGCCCGGCTTGCCGAGGAGCGACCGGGTTCCCTACTGGTCGACACGCTCGGCGGGTCTGGCCTGGGCGATCGGTGCCGATGGATCCGCCCCGGTGGTCGAGCCGTCAGCATCGGCTACGTCGCCGGCGCCGACGTGACGCTCGACCTGCCCAACTGGTTGCTCCAGGACGTGGCGCTCCTGCCGGTCAACATGATCCGCCGCGACCGCGAGGCAAGAGAGCTCGCCGACCGACTGATGCCGCTGCTCGTGAGCGGAGAGGTGACCCTGGGGGTGGAGAGGTTCACCTTCGAGGAGGCCCCGCGCGCCCTCGAACTGCTCGGCGCCGGGAAGCTGCAGGGCCGCGCCGTGTTGGTGCCGGAGGAGACGCCGTGAGCACCCCCGGGGCGAGTGCCTTGGACCCGGCAGTCGTCGAGGCAGCTGAGCGGCTACGGCACGCCCAGACGACGAACAGGCCGTGTCGTCCGATTCGCGATCTGATCGGTGTCGACGCTCTGGACGCAGCGTATGCGGTGCAATGGCACGTCACCGCGCTCGCAGAGATCAGCGGTGCCCGGGTGGTCGGCCACAAGCTCGGCATGATGTCTTCTGCGGTGCGGGCGCAACTCGGGGTCGCAGAGCCGACGATCGGCACGTTGATGGACACCATGCAAGTGGCCCATGACGGCGTGGTTCCCCTCCGCCGCCTGTTGCAGCCGTTGGTCGAGGCGGAGATCGCCTTCAGGCTGGCAGACGACCTGGACGGACCGGACGTGGACGCCGAGCAGGCGCGCGCTGCGGTAGGTGCGGTCTACGCCGCCCTGGAGGTCGTCGACAGCCGCATCAGCGGGTGGGACATCTCCGCCGTCGACACCATCGCCGACAACGCGTCGAGTGGGATGTTCGTGCTCTCCCCGGAGAGTCGGCCGTTGGGTGACTGGGACCTGCGGATGCTCCGGATGGAGCTGCGCTGCGGTGGCGGGGTCGTCTCGTCCGGCAGCGGCGGTGACAACTGCATGGGCGATCCACTACGTGGCCTGGCGTGGTTGGCCAGGGAGGCCAGCCGTCAAGGGAACCCGCTGCGCGCCGGGATGCTGGTGCTGGCCGGTTCGTTGGGGCCGATGGTGCCGATCACGGAAGGTGACTCGTTCTCGGCCCGCATCGGCGACCTGCCGGAGGTTCGCGTGCACTTCCGGAGCAGCGTCGCCGCCAGGGCCGCGGCGGAGGGGCTTGATGACCACCGACCAGCGCGACCACGAGGACCTTGTCGGCGCGGTGATGGCCGAGGCCACGCGAGACCGCCTTCTCGAGACGGTGTGCGGCCTGGTCGACATCCCCAGCCCGACGGGAGCTGAACGGCCGATCTCGGAGTGGATCGCCGGCCGGCTCGGCGCGGTGGGGCTCAACGCTTCGGCACAGGTCATCGATGACCGTCAGGCGAACGCGGCGGGTGTGCTGAGGGGTCCGGAGGACGGGAAGTCCCTGCTGCTCTACGCACCGCTGGACACCTTCACGACCGGGGACCCGGCGCTGGACCTGCCATGGGCCGGTTCGACGATGCGTGCCGACATGTTGCCGCAGGCGAAGGTGTACGACGATCTGGTCGTCGGCCTCGCAGCGGGGAATCCGAAGGGGCACGTGGCCGCCATCATGGTGGCGGTCGAGGCACTGTCTCGCAGCGGCGTGCCCCTGCCCGGTGACGTCGTAGCCGGGTTCGGCGCGGGTGGGATGCCGAGCTTCGCCGTACCCGGGGCCGGCGTGTCCGGCAGGGAGAACACCGGGCACGGAGTCGGTGCCACCTTCTTGCTCGAGCGCGGGTTCACGACCGACCACGCGGTGATCGCCAAGCCGGGGTGGAACGTCTCCCACGAGGAGGTCGGACTGGTCTGGATCGATGTCGAGGTCCCCGGACTGCACAGCTACGTGGGTAGCCGGGACCGGTTGCCCTATCGCAACGCCACCGCTGTCGCAGCCGCGGTGATCGAGCGGCTCGAGACCTGGTTCGACGAGTACGCCGGAGCACATGAGGTCGGTTCGATGCGACCGCAAGGTGTCGTCTCCTCGGTGGTCGGTGGCTTCGAGCGGCTTGCCGCCTCGACATCGGCGTCGGTGCGGTTGCGCCTCGATGTGCGGATGACCCCGGACCAGACGGCGCCGGAGGTGGTCCGGGAGGTGCGGGCGCAACTGCGAGCACTCTCGGAAGAGCTGGAGGTGCCGATCCGGGCCAGGCAGATCGCAGCGGTACCCGGGACCCGGACTGCTCGAGACTCCGAGATCGTCCGTGCGACCACCCAAGCCTGGGAGCGGGTGGCCGGTCGATCCCATGAGTTGATCCTCGCCAACAGCGGTGCGACGGACGCCAACATCTTGCGCCTTCGGGGAGTTCCAACGGCTCGGGTGGGCATGCCGAAGGTGATGAAGGCGCCGGACGGTGGGCCAGTCGACTTCACGCTCGGCATGAACATCGTCGATGTGCAGGAGATGCGTAGACTGGTGGAGGTCTTGGTGAGGACGACGTTGACCTTGCGTGGCGGCGCCGAGACGAGGAAGAACGGGTGATCATGGCGAGCCAGGCCCGTCCCTACGGTGAAGGCCTCGGGCAGGGGGCCAACAGTGTGCTGGGCAAGGTCCGGCTGATCCTGGAGGCCTTCCGCCTCGACGACGTGGATCTGTCGCTGTCGGAGCTGTCGCGTCGCACGGGCATCTCCAAGGCATCGGTGCACCGGCTCGCCCAGGAGTTGCTGGACTGGGGCATGTTGGAGCGATCGGGCCAGGAGTACCGACTCGGAATGCGTGCCTTCGAGCTCGGATCACGGGTGCCGCGCTACCGGGTGCTCCGGGATGCGGCTCGACCGTTCATGGAGAGCCTCCAGTTCACCACGAAGGAAGTGGTGCTGCTCTATGTCCGCGACGGCATGGAACTCCTCTGCCTCGAGAAGATCGCCAGCGGACCACAGGCCGCGCGACCGTCGCGGATTGCGCGCCGGGCCCCGCTCCACTGCACCTCCAGCGGCAAGGCGATCCTGGCCTACTCACCCGCGTCCGTCGTGGAGGAAGTGCTGGCCGGCGAACTCGCCCGGCTCACGCCCTCGACCACCATTGCTCCGGGACTCTTGGTCGAGCAGCTGAGCAAGGTCCGCATCAACCGCTACGCCACCGAGATGGAAGAGGTCGCCCAGGGTTACTGCTCGGTGGGCGTCCCGATCTTCAGCAGCAGTGACTTCCTGCTGGGCGCGCTCTCCATCGTCGCGCCGACGTTCCGCGCCGACGTTCCGAAGCTTGCCCACGCACTATTGGCGACCACGAGCCGGCTGTCGCGCTCGTCGATGCTCAACTGATCCGCCTCAGCGGCCGGTGAAGCGCGCCTCCCTCTTGTCGAGGAAGGCCTGCAGGCCCTCGGCTGCGTCGGCCAGGTCGAGGTTCGCCCGGACGTAACGTCCTTCGAGTTCGAGCGCATCGCCGAGCGGGAGGTCGAGGCCCTCGGTGACGACCTGCTTGATCAGGCCGATCGTGGCGGTGGGGAGTGCGGCGAGTCGGCGCGCCTCAGCGGCGACGACCTCGTCGAAGTCGTCGCCTGCGACCAGGTCGACGAGGCCTTGTGCTCGTGCCTCTTCGGCATTGAGTCGGGTGCCGTCGATCATCAGCCGCTTCGCCCGGTGGGGGCCCACCAGGCGAGGTAGCCGCTGGGAACCGCCGGCGCCGGGGAAGATCCCCAGCCTGCTCTCCGGGAACCCGAAGGTCGCCCGCGCGTGCAGGATCCGCAGGTCGCAGGCAAGGGCGAGCTCGGCACCGCCGCCCAGTGCGTGACCGTTGAGCGCGGCGATGACCGGCTTGGGAGCGAGTTCCAGGATTGCCTGCACCTCGATCCAGCGACGCATCGCCCGATAGATCTCCGGGTCGAGTTGGCGCATGACCCGGATGTCGGCGCCTCCGATGAAGATGCGGCCGGTGCCCCGGATGACGATGCAACGGACGCTCGCATCCTCGGTGAGCTCCGGCAACGCTTCGATGAGACGTTCGATCAGCCCGGGATCGACGGTGTTGGCGGGACCGTTGGCGAGGGTCACCGTGGCGACGTCGCCCTCGCGTTCGAAACGGAAGCCGCGGTCGGCGGTGGGACTGTCGGTCAGGCTCATTCGAGGACTCCCAGATCGTGGAGGTGGCGGATGCGGTCGTGGTCGAGGCCGAGGATCTCCTCGAGCAGCTCGTCGGTGTGCTGCCCCAGGAGCGGCGCGGGCGACACGATCCGGGCGGGGGTCGTCGAGAGGTGGGCCACGATTCCCTCGACCTGCACCTCGCCGGCCAGCGGATGCTGCTGGACCGGGTAGAAGTTGCGCGCGGCGAGCTGCGGATCGGTGGCCACCAGGTCTCGGCCGTCCCTCACGGCGTACGCCGGGACACCTTGTTGCTGCAGGGCGGCGGCCAGCGCGTCCCCGTCGGACCTCGCGGCCGTCGTGGTGAGCGCCAGGACGGGATCGTCAGTGCTGTCGCCGACGACGGCCGCCACGGCCTCCGTGAAGTGTGCGGAGGTCGTGACCCCGACGGTCAGCCAACGGTCCTCGCCGGAGGTGCGAAGGGTCAGTGGACCGGCGGTGGCGCCCTCGCCCGTCGCCTCGGCGGGCAGCAGGGTCTCGATGAGCGCCGTACCGAGGTGGGCCGACATGGCCTCCAACTGGGACAGGCCCACGTGGCCGCCCTGTTCGCGGATGAGGTGCTCGAGGGTGGCCAGGGTCGCGGCGTTCGCGGCGACCATGTCGCCCAGCCCGAAGGTCAGGCCCTGCGGTGCATGTCCTTGCTGGCCCGTCTCGTGGGTGAGTCCGGACATCGCGGCAAGGGTGTCGGCAAAGGTCACTGCCCTCCGCCACGGCCCGTCCGAGCCGACTCCTGCCATCGACACCAGCACGACACGCGGGTTGAGCTCGCGCAGCTGCTCCCAACCGAGACCCCACTTGGCGAGGGTCCCGGGGAGAAGTTCTCGACGATCACGTCGACCTGGGCCGCGAGTTCACGCAGCAGCGCCGGGCCTTCCTCGCTCCGCAGGTTGAGCGCCAGGCTCCGCTTGTTGCGGTTGAAGTTGAGGAAGTAGCCGGAGTCGTCGGGACCAGCCTCGGGACGCAGCCGCATCCCCGGCGAGAACCGAGTCGGATCCTGTCGATGTCGTGACTCGACCTTGATGATCTCGGCACCGTGGTCGCCGAGTGTCCGGGTGACGTAGGGGCCAGCGAGGACCCAGGTCAGATCGAGGACGCGGACCCCGGACAGGGCCCGCGGCGAGGTGTCGCGGCTGGTTCCGGCGGCACGGTGGATGGTCATCGCTGCGGCGGGGCATGACCACGTGACGTCGACGTCGACCTCACGTGGTGCCGTCAACCGCACGGGACGACAGAGCGCTGGGGACTCGTAGGGAAAGCCGACGTCACGTACGGTGCCGTCGTCGGTCTCGATGTCGACGAGGAACTGCCGGTGCCGGAGTTGGGGGTTGTCCAGCAGGTCGGAGGCGGTGGCGACGGCTGCCCACGGGAGCGAGCGCTCCCGACCAGCCGCTGCCATCACCGCCGTGCTGCGACGCTTCGAGAAGGCAGCGACCACCGTGTCGACGTACTCCCGGTGCGTCCAGCGATGGATCGGGTCCTGCCAGATCTCGTCGGCCAGGTCCTCGGCCTCGCCCTCCTCGACCATCCAGGCGAGCAGGTCGTCCCACATCCGGTTCGATCCCGAGTACCCGCCAGCGACGTACCCGTCCGCGGTGGGGAAGACACGGTGGGCGACGTGAGCGTAGACGCCGCTGGTCCGACCGGGGGTCGTGCCGGCGTGGATCCAGGAGATCGCACCGGTCTCGAGAGTGGCCGCGACGGCCTCCTGCACGGAGATCTCGGCGAACTGACCCTGACCGGTGCGTCGACGGGAGAAGACCGCGAGCAGGGCGGCGATGGCAGCGTGGGCACCTGCCAGCTGGGTGGCCTGGTCGCGCGGCGGAGGGGTGGGCGCGGACCCCGGGTCGCCGCCGAGCCATGCCATCCCTCCCGCCGCCGC
>NZ_JAKGRW010000010.1 GCF_021555175.1 Nocardioides alcanivorans
TCGAGAGGTTGACATAACTATAACCCTTCAGTTGAGGGTTAGGGTTCATGGCAACCGATCGGTTCTTCCCCACAAGGCACCAAGTCAGGTTCACGGGTCCCACCGGATCTTTGGACGACACCGATCGGAGAGGCACGCACGACGTGGCAGCAGCACAGAACTACCTGGCCATCATCAAGGTCGTGGGCATCGGTGGGGGCGGTGTCAACGCCGTCAACCGGATGATCGAAGTCGGCCTCAAGGGCGTCGAGTTCATCGCCATCAACACCGATGCACAGGCCCTGCTCATGAGCGACGCCGATGTGAAGCTCGACATCGGTCGTGAACTCACCCGTGGACTGGGTGCCGGTGCCAACCCCGAAGTGGGTGGCCGAGCGGCCGAGGACCACGCCGACGAGATCGAAGAGGTCATCAAGGGCGCCGACATGGTGTTCGTCACCGCTGGAGAAGGCGGTGGCACCGGCACCGGTGGTGCTCCGGTCGTCGCCCGCATCGCCCGCTCGCTCGGCGCGCTGACGATCGGCGTGGTCACCCGCCCGTTCGCCTTCGAAGGCCGTCGTCGTGCCAACTCCGCCGAGGAGGGCATCGAGCAGCTGCGCGAAGAGGTCGACACCCTCATCGTCATCCCCAATGACCGGTTGCTCTCGATCAGCGATCGCAACGTGTCGGTGCTGGACGCCTTCAAGCAGGCCGACCAGGTGCTGTTGCAGGGTGTGTCCGGCATCACCGACCTGATCACCACTCCCGGTCTGATCAACCTCGACTTCGCCGACGTGAAGTCGGTCATGGCCAACGCCGGATCGGCGCTCATGGGCATCGGCTCGGCCCGGGGCGAGGACCGCTCGGTGGCCGCCGCAGAGATGGCTGTCTCCTCGCCCCTGCTCGAGGCGAGCATCGACGGCGCCCACGGTGTCCTGCTCTCCATCGCCGGTGGCTCCGACCTGGGTCTCTTCGAGATCAACGAGGCCGCCGCACTGGTGGCCGAGTCGGTGCACCCCGAGGCCAACATCATCTTCGGTGCCACGATCGATGACGCTCTCGGCGACGAGGTCCGGGTCACCGTGATCGCTGCCGGGTTCGACGGCGGCATGCCCAAGCGCCGTGACGAAGGCACGGTGCTCCGGCGCCAGCCTCCGCAGCAGACGCAGGCCGACACCCGGGCAGCTGCCCAGGCGTTGTCGGGGCAGCGCAACACCGACCGGGTGCAGCAGCAGGCGCAGCCTGCCCAGCGGCCCGTCCAGCAGCAGGAGCAGCCCGCCCCTGCTCAGCAGCAGCCCGCTCAGCAGCGTCAGCAGCCGGCACAGCAGCCGGTGCAGCGTCAGGCCCCGCGCCCGGTGGAGTTCGACGACGACGACCTCGACGTCCCGGACTTCCTCAAGTAAGCCCCGTTGTTCACCCATCGCGAGCGCATCGGCTCCGTCGACCTGGCCTTCACCGACCGGTTCGGCGGCGTCAGCGAGGCGCCGTACGACGAGCTCGACCTGGCGCTGCCGACCCCCGACCGCGTCGCCGAGTCCGAGGCCAACTGGCAACGGGTGATGGCCGAGTTCGCCCCGGGTGGAAAGCGTGTCGACATGCGTCAGGTGCACGGCAGCGTGGTCACCGCGCTCGAGGGGCCGAAGGACCCGGCACCCGAGTGCGATGGCCTGGTCACGGTCAGCCCCGACACGGTGCTGGTGGTGCGGGTTGCCGACTGCGTGCCGGTGCTGCTCGCCGATCCCGGCGCGGGGGTGGTTGCTGCCGCTCACGTCGGTAGGGCCGGGCTCGCCTCCGACGTGCTCGGGGTCACCCTCGATCAGATGGTCGCCGCCGGTGCCCGCACCATCGTCGCTCGCATCGGGCCCCACGTCTGTGGGCGGTGTTACGAAGTGCCCGCCGCTCTGCAGCGGGAGGTGGAGGCGCTCGTGCCCGGAGCGGCCGCCACCACGTCGTGGGGTACGCCGTCGCTCGACCTTGCGGCCGGCGTGCGGTCACAGCTCGCGCGGCCGGAGGTCGCCGAGGTCGCCGAGCTCGGGGTGTGCACCAAGGAGTCGCCCGATCACTATTCGCACCGCCGTGACGCGGAGCGTTCGGGACGCCAGGTCGGACTGATCATGTGGAGAGGGAGGCGCGTTGAGCCGCCGCCACGAACTTGCCGACGGGTTGGCCCGCACCCGTGAGCGCATCGCCCGCGCCTGTCGGGCCGCGAGACGTGACGCCGACGAGGTCACGCTCACCGTGGTCACCAAGTACTTCCCGGCCAGTGATGTCCGTCTCCTGGCCGACCTCGGCGTCACCGACGTGGGGGAGAACCGTCACCAGGAGGCCCAGGAGAAGGCGGCTGAGACAGCCGACTTGGGGCTCCGCTGGCATTACATCGGGGGTCTGCAGTCCAACAAGGCCGCGGCCGTGGCCCGCTATGCCGACGTCGTGGAGTCGGTCGACCGCCGCAAGTTGGTCGGTGGGCTCTCGCGCGGTGCCGTCGAGCGTGGGGCGGTGCTGCCCTGCCTGCTGCAGGTGAGCCTCGATCCGCCGGAGCAGGGCGAGGGGCGCTCCGGCGTACATCCGGACGACCTGGCCGCGCTGGCGGAGGCCGTGGTCGCGGCGGAAGGGCTGGAGCTTGCCGGCCTGATGGCAGTCGCACCGCTCGGTGCGGACGCCGACCAGGCGTTCGCTCGGCTTGCCGTGATCACCGAGCGGTTCCGCGCCGATCACCCCGATGCCACGGTCCTCTCGGCCGGCATGAGCGGAGACCTCGAGGAGGCGATCCGGCATGGCGCGACACACGTACGAATTGGCCGCGCGGTCCTCGGGGAGAGGCCCTCGGTCCAGTAATGTCACCAACATCCAACGTGCCCGACCTGGGCGCAGAACACCGGAGGAAAGACTCATGAGCGGCGCCATGCGCAGGATCGGTGAGTACCTCGGCCTGGTCGAGGAAAGCGACCGCATCTACGACGAGGAGCTCGACGACCAGGCCGAGGAGCCGGCTCGCCAGCAGGAGCGCCGTCCGGCGCCCGTTGCCGACCTGGCCGAGCGCCGTCGACCCCAGCCGGTCCCGACTTCAGGAGCAGTTGCCGAGTTGTCTCGCATCACGACCCTCCACCCCCGTACCTACAACGAGGCCCGCACCGTCGGTGAGAACTACCGCGAAGGTGTGCCCGTGATCATGAACCTGTCCGAGATGGAGGACGCCGACGCGAAGCGCCTGGTCGACTTCGCTGCGGGTCTGATCTTCGCCACCCACGGATCCATCGAGCGGGTCACCGCCAAGGTGTTCCTGCTGTCTCCTCCCAACGTCACCGTTGCGGCCGAGGACAAGCAGCGGATCGCCGAGGGTGGCTTCTTCAATCAGAGCTGACGCCAGGTGATCATCGGACAGATCATCCACATCGTCCTGTGGGTGTTCATAGCCCTGCTGTGGGTGCGCTTCATCTTCGACTGGGTGCAGATCTTCGCCCGGCAATGGTCCCCCGGGGGACCACTGCTGGTGCTCCTCGAGGTCGTCTACTCGGCCACCGATCCGCCGATCAAGGCACTGCGACGGGTGGTGCCGCCGTTGCGTCTGGGGACTATCTCCCTTGACCTCAGTTTCCTTCTGGTGCTGGTGGGGGCATACCTTCTGTTGCAACTCAACGCAGCGTTGCTGCTGTGAGCCGTTTGCCGGTCGCCGTCAGTCCCACGGCACCCGGTGACCTGTCTGGGCCCTGAGCCCAGGCGCTATTGTTCGGGACAAGAAACTGACCGTGACTACAGACGAATTGGGTGAGGTCATGCCGCTGACGCCTGAGGACGTGAGCAACAAGCGCTTTACTCCTGTCCGGCTCCGTGAGGGCTACGACATGGGTGAGGTGGACCAGTTCCTCGACGAGGTGGAAGCAGAACTGGCCCGACTGACGAAGGAGAACGAGGACCTGCGGTCCAAGCTGGCCGCAGCGCAGTCCGGCGCTCCGGTCCCGGCCGCGGAGCCCGTGCCCGCGCCGGCCCCCGCTCCGGTCGTCGAGACCAAGCCTGAGCCGGAGCCGACTCCGGTTCCGACGCCTGCTGCGGCTCCCGCACCGGCACAGGTCGAGACCATCAAGGTCGAGACCGTGGCGCAGGCCTCGGGTGCGGCAGCGCGCCTGCTCGAGATCGCCACGCGCAACGCTGACGAGCTTGTCGAGGAAGCCAAGAACGACGCGGACAAGATCGTGGGTGAGGCCCGCACCAAGGCCGAGCGCCTCGAGGCGGAGTCCAAGGCCAAGGCCGACCGCACGGAGATGGACGCACGTACTCGTGCCCAGCTCCTCGACTCCGAGACCGCGGAGCGCCGGACCCAGATGTTCGGTGCCCTCGAGACGGAGCGCGACAAGCTCCAGGCAGACGTCGAGGGTCTGCGCTCCTTCGAGCGTGAATACCGTTCGCGCCTGAAGAGCTACTTCACCGAGCAGCTCAACTCGCTCAACGCCAACAGCGACACGGGCGCGGAGATCGCCGAGGCCAGCCCGGCCCCGAAGCGACTGCGCTCGATCCTGGGTGACGAAGAGGGCTGAACCTCCTCGCTCCACGCGTACGACGGCGGTCGGCTCCCAGCGGGAGCCGGCCGCCGCTGCCATTTCCCTGAGCAGCGGGTCCCGCAGATGTGCGTGGCGCATTGAGTAAGCCGGCGGCACCCACTAGCCTCCCTCCCACCTGACCGAGTGTGACGACCGTCGCGCGTCGGTCTGACAGGACGGAGTCCCGATGGCGCGCAGCAGCAGGAAGTCAGTGATGGGCAGTGCCGCAGCGGCGGTGAAGCGCGTCATGTCACCGAAGCCGCGCGGGGAGGACGAATCCTCTGCCGCCACGCAGAAGGCAGCAACGAAGGCGGCACCTGCCAAGAAGGCACCTGCCAAGAAGGCGCCGTCAGCGAAGAAGGGCCCGGCGAAAGCCGCAGCGCCGGCGAAGAAGGCCGCGGCGAAGAAGGCGGCGAAGGCCGCAGCGCCGGCGAAGAAGGTGGCGCCGAAGCAGGGTTCGACCAAGGCTGCGGCACCTGCCAAGAAGGCTGCGCCGGCCAAGAAGGCGGCGCCGGCGAAGAAGGGCGCGGCAACGAAAGCAGCAGCCAAGAAGGCGACGCCTGCCAAGAAGGCTGCAGCAACGAAGGCGGCGTCGGCGAAGAAGGCTGCGCCGGCCAAGAAGAGCGCGGCCAAGGCGCCAGCCAAGAAGACGACGCCTGCCAAGCAGGCTGCACCAACCAAGAAGGCCGCACCAGCCGCGAAGAGCGCGCCAGCCAAGAAGGTCCCCACCGCCAGGACCTCCGCGAAGCTGGCGGTGCGCGAGGACGAGTCGGAGTGGACCAAGGCCGAGCTCAAGGAGGTCGTCGGAGAGCTCAAGGGCGAGGCCGAGCGGCTGCGTGCCGAGCTGGAGGAACACCAGCAGGAGATCACCGTGCTCCTGCGTGACTCCGGTGACGGAGCCGGTCACGACCAGGCCGACATCGGCGCCTCCAGCTTCGAGCGCGACCACGAGCTGAGCGTCTACAACAACAGTCGCGACATGCTGGCCCAGATCGAGCACGCCCTGGAGCGCATCGACGACAAGACCTATGGCGTGTGTGAGTCGTGTGGCAACCCGATCGGGAAGATGCGGCTCATGGCCTTCCCGCGTGCGACACTGTGCATGTCATGCAAGCAGCGCGAGGAGCGCCGCTGAGTTCCAGCGGCCGGAGTTCACCTTCCCGACCCGGCGATCGGCGTACCAGCAGGCTTCTCCTCTGGGCAGTCACCGTCGTCCTTCTGGTTGTCGACCAGACGACCAAGCATCTCGCCGAGACCCACCTGGTCATCGGCGAGACCAAGCCGATCCTCGGGGACCTCCTCGGGCTCCGCCTGGTCTACAACCCCGGGGCCGCCTTCAGCATGGGCACCTCGGCGACGGAGCTGCTGACGGGGTTCGCCTGCATCGCGGCGATCGTCGTCCTCGTGCTGTCGTTCCGGGTTTCCAGCAGGTTGTGGGCCGTCGGCCTGGGTTTCCTGCTGGCCGGCATCGCAGGCAACCTCACCGACCGGCTCTTCCGCGAGCCCGGCTTCTTCCGTGGCCACGTCGTCGACTTCCTCGCCCTGCCCAACTTCCCGGTCTTCAACGTCGCCGACATGTGCATCAACGTCGCCGCCTTCGTGATCATCGTCCAGGCGGTCCGTGGCATCCGTCTCGACGGCAGCCGCGAGGCAGCGGAGGAGAAGACCACCGAGCTGCCCGGGAGCAACGATGAGTGAACAACGCGTGGTGCTGATCCCGGAAGGCCTCGACGGGGAGCGTGTCGACGCGGCCATGGCACGCATGTTCGGCCTCTCCCGCACCAAGTCGGCCGAGCTGATCGCCACCGGGCTGGTCGAGCTGGACGGCAGCGGCGTGGGCAAGAGCGACCGGGTCACTGCCGGAGCCACCCTCGACGTGACGATCCCGCAGGAGCAGGACCCGCTGGCCGTCGTCCCCGAGACCGTCGAGGGCATCAAGATCATCCACGACGACGACTCGATCGTGGTGATCGACAAGCCCGTCGGCGTCGCTGTCCACCCGAGCATGGGATGGACGGGCCCGACCGTCGTCGGTCATCTCGCCGGCGCTGGCTTCCGCATCGCCACCAGCGGTGCCCCGGAGCGTCAGGGCATCGTGCAGCGCCTCGACGTGGGCACGTCGGGCGTCATGGTGATCACCAAGTCGGAGTACGCCTACTCGCGGCTCAAGAACGCCTTCCGGCAGCGCACCGTCGACAAGACCTACCACGCACTCGTGCAGGGCCATCCCGACCCGCACGAGGGCACCGTGGACGCCCCCATCGGCCGGCACCCGAAGTCCGACTGGAAGTTCGCCGTGATGGCCGACGGCCGGCACAGCATCACCCATTACGAGACGCTCGAGGCCCACCGCTTCGCGAGCCTCCTGCAGATCCACCTCGAGACCGGCCGGACCCACCAGATCCGGGTGCACATGTCGGCGCTCAAGCACCCCTGCGTCGGTGACATGACCTACGGGGCGGACCCCGCCTTGGCGCGCCGGGTGGGCCTGGAGCGGCAGTGGCTGCACGCCGTACGCCTCGGTTTCGAGCACCCGGGCACCGGTGACTACGTGACCTACGAGTCGACGTACCCCGACGACCTGCAGAACGCGCTCGACGTCATCCGCGACGCCCACTGACCGTGGCGGCGACCCTGAGCCTGCGCCCGGGCAGCGTCGAAGACCTTCCGCAGGTCGCCGACGTGATGATCGGAGCTCGCCGCGCAGCCCATCCGGCCATGCCGCCCCTGGCGCGTCCCGAGGTGGAGGTACGTCGCTGGGTCGCCGCGTGGGACCTGACGTCCGTCGATCTCTGGGTGGCCGAGTGGGACGAGGAGATCGTCGGCTTCGCGTCGGCCACCCCGACCTGGCTCGACCACCTGTACGTCGCCCCTCACCACGCCGGCACCGGCGTCGGGTCCGCGCTCCTCGCCCTGGTGCAGGCAGTGCGGCCCGAGGGAGTGGGGCTGTGGGTCTTCGAGACCAACCTCGCGGCCCGGCGCTTCTACGCACGGCACGGCTTCGCCGAGCTGCGTCGCACCGACGGTTCGGGCAATGAGGAGCGCGAGCCCGACATCGAGCTGAGCTGGCGGCCTTGAACTGCGCATCGGCGTAGCCTCGGTCCATGGACCCGTGGGGAGGCGCGCGCGAGCAGTACCAGGCCTTCGCCGAGCATGCCGTGGACTCGCCCTGCTTCGTCGACTGGAGTCGCCGCGTCGCCGACGACGAGGAGGTGCTCGCCTGGCTCGATGGGCTCCCGGCCGTCAAGCAGCAGCCCAACCTCGTCTTCGCCGCGGCCCGCTGGCACGGCGCTCCGGCGCCCGGCCCCTACGAGGGCTTCCGGCACGTCCTCCTGGAGGACGGCGGGATCCGCGCCACCATTCTCAGTCGTGCCACCCAGACCAACGAGGCGGGCCGGATGGCAACACTCGTGCCGGCGCTGGGCCAGATCGGTGGCGAGATCGCGCTGATCGAGGTCGGTGCCTCAGGTGGGCTCTGCCTTCATCCGGACCGCTGGGACTACGACTGGTCGCCGCTGGGGGAGTTGCGCGGAAGCGGGGGACCCACGCTCGTCTCGGTCCCGCTCGCTCCGTTCCCGGTGCCCACCCGGCATCCTGACGTCCGGTGGCGAGCAGGAGCAGACCTCAACCCGCTCGACGTCACCACCGATGACGCCGCCGCTTGGCTCACCAACCTGGTCTGGCCGGAGCAGGACGACCGGCGTGAGCTCCTCCAGCAGGCCATCGCGGTCGCAAGAGCCGAACCGCCTGAGATCCGCCGTGGCGACCTGTTCGACCTGCTGCCGGGGCTGCTGGCCGATGCCGGGCGGTGGGGCGTCCCGGTGGTGCAGCACACGGCCGTCATCGCCTACCTGCCCCACGAACGGCGCCGCGACTTCGACGAGATGATGCGTGCCCTGGTGGCCGAGGGCGCCTGCCGGTGGATCAGCAACGAGGACCCCGACGTGCTGCCGGAGGTCGCGAGGGCGGCTCCGGAACGGCGCAGCGATCGGTTCGTGCTCGGGATCGACGGGCACGCCGTGGCGTGGACCCACGGTCACGGGCGGGACTTCACCTGGTTCGGCGCCGGCACCGTCGGGTGAGCCGTGGGGCTGGTCACGCCGGTCGCCGAGAAGTGTCGGAGTGCCCTGCCAAGATGGCCCTGCACACGACGTAGGCTGTCTTCCTGCCCGCCACGAAGGCAGGTGTCCCTGCGTCGTGAGCTCCCGTCCGTCTCAACCCCCAGGAGTTGCTCACATCCATGGCCGCTGGCTCCGGTGACTCGTTCGTCCACCTCCACGTCCACACCGAATACTCGATGTTGGACGGCGCCTCCCTGCTCGATGGGCTCTTCACCCGGGTGCGCGATCTGGGCATGACCACGATCGCCATGACCGACCACGGCAACCTGCACGGTGCCTACGACTTCTGGTCGAAGGCGAAGAAGCACGACGTCAAGCCGATCATCGGCATCGAGGCCTACGTGACGCCGGGCACCGCGCGTGGTGAGCGTCGTCGGGTGCGCTGGGGCAAGGGCGACGTCGCCGAGGAGGGCGGCAACGACGTCGCCGGTGGCGGTGCCTACACCCACATGACGATGTGGGCCGAGACCACCGAGGGCATGCACAACCTCTTCCGGCTCTCCTCCCGCTCCAGTCTCGAGGGCTACTTCTACAAGCCCCGCATGGACAAGGAGATCCTCGCCGAGCACAGCAAGGGCATCATCGTCTCCACCGGCTGCCCGAGTGGTGCGATCCAGACCCGGCTGCGCCTGGGCCAGTACGACGAGGCCCTGCGCGAGGCCGGCGAGCTGCAGGACATCTTCGGCAAGGACAACGTCTTCCTCGAGTTGATGGACCACGGCATCGACATCGAGAAGCGGGTCCGCGAGGACCTGCTCCGGCTGGGCCGTGACATGGGCATCCGGCCGATCGCCACCAACGACTCCCACTACAACAACCCCGAGGACGCCGACGCCCACGACGCCCTGATCTGCGTCGCCTCCGGCAAGCGCCTGGCCGACCCCAACCGGCTCAAGTTCGACGGTGGCGGCTACTACATCAAGTCCGCGGCCGAGATGCGCGAGCTGTGGGCCGACCGCTTCGGCATGCCCGAGGCGTGCGACAACACCGTCGAGATCGGTGAACGCTGCAACATCGAGTTCACCGAGTCGACCGGCGGCTACATGGCCCGGGCCGACATCCCCGCGGGCGAGACCGAGGAGTCCTGGTTCCGCAAGGAGGTGTGGCGGGGCATCGAGTCGCGCTACCCCGGTGACCGGCTCACCCAGGAGGTCCGCGACCGGGTCGAGATGGAGCTCGGGATCGTCTCCCAGAAGGGCTACTGCGGCTACTACCTCGTGGTCGCCGACTTCATCAACTGGTCGAAGGACAACGGCATCAGGGTCGGCCCCGGCCGTGGCTCGGGCGCTGGCTCCATCGCTGCCTACGCCCTGCGCATCACCGACCTCTGCCCCCTCGAGCACGGCCTCTTCTTCGAGCGGTTCCTCAATCCCGAGCGTCCCTCGATGCCCGACTTCGACATCGACTTCGACGACGGACGGCGTGGTGAGGTCATCCAGTACGTCACCCAGAAGTACGGCGCCGAGCGGGTCGCGCAGATCGCCACCTTCGGCCGACTCAAGTCGAAGGCTGCGATCAAGGACGCAGCGCGCGTTCTCGATCACGGGTTCGCCATCGGTGACCGCATCACCAAGGCGCTGCCGGCCGACGTGATGGGCAAGGGCGTGCCCCTCAAGGAGCTCTTCAACGAGCAGCACAAGCGCTACGGCGAGGGTGGCGAGTTCCGCACCCTCTACGACCAGGACGTCGACGTCCGCACGATCTACAAGACCGCGGTCGGTCTCGAGGGGCAGATCCGCAACTGGGGTGTGCACGCTGCCGGCGTGATCATGTCCAGCGAGCCGTTGATCGACATCGTGCCGATCATGACGCGGCCCCAGGACGGCGCGGTGATCACCCAGTTCGACTACCCGATGTGTGAGTCGCTGGGTCTGGTCAAGATGGACTTCCTGGGTCTGTCCAACCTCCGGATCCTCGAAGACGCCTTGGTCAACATCGAGGCCAACCGCGACGAGAAGGTGGTGCTCGAGGAGCTCCCCTTCGACGACCGGGCGACCTACGAGCTGATGGGCCGTGGTGACACCCTGGGCGTCTTCCAGCTCGATGGTGGTGGCATGAGAGCGCTGCTCCGGTCGATGCAGCCCGACAAGTTCGCCGACATCACCGCCGTCAGCGCGCTCTACCGTCCGGGCCCGATGGGCGCCGACTCACACAACAAGTACGCGCGCCGCAAGAACGGCCGTGAGCCGATCGAGCCGATCCACCCCGCACTCGAGGAGGCCCTCGAGCCGGTGCTGGGTGAGACCTACGGTCTGATCGTCTACCAGGAGCAGGTGATGGCGATCGCCCAGGTCCTGGCCGGCTTCACCCTGGGTGCCGCCGACAACCTCCGCCGCGCGATGGGCAAGAAGAAGAAGGAGGAGCTCGACAAGCAGTACGCGGGCTTCCAGGCAGGGATGCTCGAGCGTGGCTACCCGCAGGAGTCGATCGACACCCTGTGGGCGATCCTGCTGCCGTTCTCCGACTACGCCTTCAACAAGTCGCACTCAGCGGCCTACGGCGTCATCACCTACTGGACCGCCTACCTCAAGGCCAACTACCCGACTGAATACATGGCTGCGCTCCTGACGTCCGTGAAGGACGACAAGGACAAGATGGCGATCTACCTCAACGAGTGTCGCCGGATGAAGATCCAGGTGCTGCCCCCGACGTCAACGAGTCGGCCGCCAACTTCACCCCGGTGGGACGCGACATCCGGTTCGGCCTCACCGCGATCCGCAACGTGGGGCACAACGTCGTCGACGGCGTCATCCTCGGCCGTGAGAAGGGGCGTTACAGCGACTTCAACGACTTCATGGACAAGGTGCCCTCGACGGTCTGCAACAAGCGGGTCATCGAGTCCTTGATCCAGGCCGGCGCCTTCGACGAGATGAAGCACAAGAGGCGGGCGCTGCTGGCCATCCACGAGGCTGCGGTCGACCAGTACGTCGACATCAAGAAGAACGAGGCCATCGGTCAGGACTCACTCTTCGGAGGGCTCTCCGAGGAGGACTCCGGGTTCGGGGTCTCGGTCACGATCCCCGAGATCGACGAGTGGGACAAGATGACCCTGCTCAGCAACGAGCGCAACATGCTGGGTCTCTACGTCTCCGATCACCCGCTGCTGGGTCTGGAGCACGTGCTCTCCCAGGGCACCGACTGCAGCATCGGTCAGCTGATGCTCGACGAGGACCGGCCCCACGGCTCGATGCTCACGGTGAGCGGCCTGGTCACCAGTGTGCAGCGCAAGATCACCAAGCGCGGCGACGCCTGGGCAACGGTGACCCTCGAAGACCTCGATGGCGCCATCGAGGTGCTCTTCTTCCCGAGTGCCTACCAACTGGCCGGCCCCCATCTGGCCGAGGACTCGATCATCCGAGTCAAGGGCAACCTGTCACGCGACAAGGACCAGCCCGAACTGCGCGGTCAGGAGGTCAGCCTGCCCGACCTCAACGACGGACCGTCGGGACCGGTGGTCATCTCGTTGCCGTCCACCCGGTGCACGCCGCCGGTGGTGGAGTCGCTGAAGGACGTCTTGGCGACGCATCCGGGCATGACGGAGGTGCAGTTGAGGCTGCTGACCCGCAACTCCACGACCGTGCTCCGTCTCGATGACCGGCTGCGAGTGACACCCTCCTCGGCGCTGTTCGCCGACCTCAAGCAACTTCTGGGGCCCGGATGCCTGGGACAGTGACCGACGAGCGCGCTTCTCGCGCGGGTCTCCTCCGCCAGGCCGCAGTGACGCTCGCTGCCTTCGTGGTGGCCGGAGTGGTGGCTGCGGGGTGCTGGTTCTGGTGGTGGTCGCCGGCTCCGGAGACCCACACCTATCTGATCGATGGCGGCCGACCGTTCTTCGAGCCCGACCAACAGTTCCGCAGCACCGGGCTCTATCTCGCGGTCGCCGTGCCGTTGGGGCTGGTGCTGGGGGCGATCTTCTTGTGGATCCACGACCACGACGAGCTCGTCACGCTCGGCCTGGTCGTGGGGTCGGCGATCGTGGCGGGGTTGGTCATGGTCGGGGTCGGGGCACTCATCGGCCCCGGCGAGCCGGCTCCGATCGACCTCACGGCCGACTACCCCGATGGCTACCCGAGCGTGCAGGCGGCACTGCGTGCCTCACCGGTCGCCTGGTTCCTCGGCTTCCCGGGAGGTGCACTCGTCGGCTCCGTGCTGGTGCTGGTCGGGTTCCCGGGCGACGCCGCCGTACGCCGTGTCGACCCCGCAGCCGTCGACGTGCCGCCGTCCGGCCAGCAGCCGGTGTCCCACGACGCCTGACCACGAGGTCAGTCACCGGGCGATCGCGGCATACCGTCCCTCGGTGACCTCGACCAGGTCATCGGGTGCGAGCGCGACCTCGAGACCGCGTCGACCACCGGAGACGTGCACGGTCTCATGCAGGATCGCGGTTTCGTCGATCACCGTCGGGTGAGTGCGTTTCTGCCCGATCGGGGAGATGCCGCCCACGACGTAGCCGGTGGCCCGCTGCGCAATCGCGGGATCGGCCATGGCGGCCTTCGAGCCACCCATCGTCCGGGCGAGCGCCTTGAGGTCGAGCTGCCCCGTGACCGGCACGACCGCCACGACGAGGCAGCCGTCGACGTCGGCGAGCAGCGTCTTGAAGACCGAGGTCGGATCGACCCCGAGCGCCTCCGCGGCCTCGAGGCCGTAGCTGGTGGCCCGCGGGTCGTGATCGTAGCCGAGCAGGGTGTGCCTGATCCCGGCTGCGCTGAGGGCAGCCACTGCCGGCGTACCGGCGGGCGCTCTGCGGGCGGCCATCAGTTCGGACTCCAGGAGTTGCGGCCAATGCCGAGTGCCGGCAGCGACGGCAGCGCCGACATCGTGCGGATCTCCTCCTCCAGCAGCTCAGTGGCCAGAGCGAGTCGCAGGGTGACGTCGGACTCCTCCAGCAGCGCCTGTCGTTCCGGCATGGTGAGCATGCTGGCGGCGGAGATGCTCCACGACAGCATCGTCGGGTCCTGGGGGAGCGCGCCCATCAGCAACTCCTCACCGCTGATGTCGGAGAGCACGTGTCGATAGGTGTCGAAGGTGCTCGTGGCGCGGAGCACGAACTCCTCGGCACGTTCGGGAAGCGGGTCACGGAGGAGTTCGACCTCTCCCTCGGGATAGTCGCCGTCCTGGTGGAGCCGGTCGAGCCGGATCCGGGAACGGCCGACGGCCTCGATCTCGACGCTGCCGTCGGGGGCGACTTCGGCCTCGGTGAGCTGGAGCAGGCAGCCGATCCGGAACCAGGACTGCACCGGTGTCCCGACCTCGTGCCCGTCACGGATCGCAACCGTGCCGAAGAGCCGCTGCGCGGGATCGTCCTCGTCGAGCAGGTATTCCACCATCTGCAGGTAGCGGTCCTCGAAGACCCGGAGTGGGACGACCTGTCCCGGCATGACCACCGTGTTGAGGGGGAAGATCGGGATCGTCGCGCTCACGTTCGCCAGCCTACTGGCCGCGTGTCGCGCTCCGCGGAGCGTCCGGGCGCGTCACGCGGCAGGATGTCCCCATGTATCGCGTGAACCGCCATGTGCTCGAGGTGGGCGTCGGCCTCTGGCTGCTCGTCGACCTGCAACGGGTCTGGGCACCGTCCTTGATCACCATCTTCGGTCAGGCGGCGAGCACGCCCCGGAGCTGATGGGTCTCTTCGCGCTCGCAGTGGTCGCTGCGCCGGGGGTGCTGCTCTCGTTGCTGCGTGACAGCGGAGCGCATCGCAGGGCAGTGATGGCCACCTGGTGCCTGGTGGGAGCGCTCCTGGCCCGTGTCGTCGTCCAGGTGGTCGACGGTGGCAAGCCACAGCTGTGGGGGGCGACGGTCGGGATGGTGCTCGCACTCGCCTGGCTGTCGCTGTCGGCACGACACCGTGGCTCGGACCTGCTGGGAGGTGTCTTCCTCGGTCTCGCCGCGGCGAGCTTCTCCCACGCCGCCCTCGGCACGTGGGGCGCGGTGTGGCGCGACGACGCCTGGGCCTGGGGACTGCTGGCACTGCAGGCGGCACTCGTCGGTCGGGCCTTCGTCACCCGGGAGCAGCCGACGGACGGTCCCGCGCCCCGGATGCTCTGTCTCGCCCTCCTGCCGGCGCTGCTCCTCGCCGGGATCGCACTGGCCAACGTCGGTCGGGCCTCCGCTGACACCGGCCACCTCGGTGCCGCACTGGTGGCCGGGACGACGGCGGCGGCCGCAGGAATCGTGCTGTGGCGCCCGTCCCTGCCGCGCAGCGTGGTGGTCGTGGACGCCGCTGTGCTCGTGTTCGCCACCTTCATCGTGATGTACGGCGACCCGGGCGAAGGCATCGCGTTCGCGGCAGCGGTCGGTGTGATCGCACTGGCCGGCGTACTCATGGCGCTGGTGGGGTCGGCGGCCGAGGCTCCGGCCGGTGGCCGCGACCCGATCTGGGCGCTGTGGGCCGGCGGGCTGGTGTGGGTGGTGCTCTTCTTCGCCTACTACGCCGGCTACGACCTCGGCTATCGCGCCGACTGGCTCGTGGTCGCCCTGGCAGCGGTGCTGGCAGTTGCG
>NZ_JAKGRW010000011.1 GCF_021555175.1 Nocardioides alcanivorans
ACCTGCCCGACCTGCGCCGCCCCGACGTTGCCGAGGCGGCAGCAGCGAGGAGCCGCCGCGAAGGAACTTCCCCTGTCGCGCGGGCGCCACTCGCCACCACGATCGGGTGATCGCCACCGACGCGACCCTGACCGAGGCGCAGTGCCAGAAGATGGCGGGCATCGGCCACGACGGGCTGGCGCGCGCGATCAACCGGTGCACACCATGTTCGACGGCGACACCCTCTTGCGATGGCCACCGGCGCCCGCGAACCCCGTGACGTCTTCGGCTACCAGGAGCTCCTCACGCACGCCGACGCGGTGGTGACCCGGGCCGTCGTACGCGCCGTCGTGGCTGCCACCTCGACCCCTGACTCCACCCCGCCGATGCGCTGTTACCGGGAGGCATTCGGCACCGCCTTCGCATGACCTCCCCGCAACGTCCTGCTCAGCGACTGCGGACCGACTTCCACACCTCACCGTCGGTGCTGACCAGCACCCGGTCACGGTCAGGGTCGCAGCCACGAGAAGATGGGCATCGGAACTGACGTTGTGCATGTCGAGCTGCGTCCTCGAATCCGATCGGCTCGATCTCGCGAAGATCGCTGCCGTCGGGGAGAGCCCTTGAAGAGCTGGGGCCGGTCATTCAGTTCCCGCCGAGCAACGCCATCACGAGCTCACCGTCTTCACGGATCATCCCGCCGAGATAGAACCGGGGGTCCAGGTCCACGTCGCGCGCCGCGCTCGTGCCGTCCGGGAAGAGTCGGACGACTCGCTGCACCGGGAACAAGGTGGCTCCGTCGCCGCCGAGCAGGATCACCCTGGTCCCGGGAGCCGCGCTCGGGACGAACGCCGTGAGATGTCCACCGCGGTCGGCGTCGTTGCGCATCCGGGTGTCACCGCCGTCGTCACTGGTCCACATCGAGTTCTCCCCCTCGGCGGTCAGGCCGCTCCGGTCGGCGAACACCGTGCGCAGCCTCTCACCCTCTGGCATCGGCACCGGATGGGTCGTCGCGGCGCGCGCATCCACTGCCCTCAGCGCCACGATGGGTACGCCGCTCCCATTGACCTGGGTCAGCAGCTCACCCTCCCCCAGTGGTCCCTCATCGGTCGACGCGTGCAGCATGATCTCGCCGTCCGCGTCGAACAGCCGAGGTTCGGCGCCGGGCTTGAACGGAGCAAACACGAACCTCCCCGCCCCCAGCAGCCGTCAACCTTCCTTCGGGCCGGATCGCGAACATCACGCGCTCGTCACCGGTCTTCACCACGAGCAGCTGCTTGAGTCCATCGCATGCCTTGGTGCACGCCCAGACTCCGGCCACCACGTCCTCACCGGGGGCCAACGTGAACTGGGTGAGATAGGAGTCCTCACCCTCGAACCACGCGGGCTCCTGCGCCAATGGCCTCCCGTCGTCTGGCGGACGCTCCCGGCCCTGCGTGGCCGACTCCTTCGGCTCGGTCGACGCCGTCTGGCTTGGCCCCTCGCTCCGGTGTCCCGGCCGGGGCACCGGCATCGTCATCCCCTCCGGCTCCGAGCCACACGCCGCCCAGCACCGCGAGCACGGCCAGGACCGAAGCGCCGCCCGCCAGCGCGTGCCGGCGGCGGCTGCGACCCACGCCTGCGGCTCGCAAGAGCCCGAAGGCCGGCGGTTGGACGTCGGCAGCCACATCGTGACCGAACTCGGGGTCGTTCAGCAGGTCGTCGATGTCAGGCATGGGTCTCCTCCTCGTTGGCGAGCAACGCAGCCAACGCCGTCCGCCCGCGGCTCAACCGAGCCTTGACCGTGCCGACAGGCACCCCAGCGTGTCGGCAACCTGCTGGATCGGCAGGTCCGTCAGGTAGTGCAGGGCGAGGGCTTCGCGCTGCCCAGTCGGCAACGCCCGCAAGGCCTGGACGAGCGCCATCCGTTGAGTGGAGAGTTCCGGGTGCAGCGGTGCTATGGCGTGGGTGACTCCCAAGCGCTCACCGAGTTTGCGGCGCCGGTGTCGCGAACGTGCGCTGTTGACGGCCACCGTGCGCAGCCACGCTTCGGGGTTCTCGACACGAGCGAACTGCCCCGGCCTGGAGGCGGCCTGCACGAACGCCTCCGCAACGACCTCCTCCGCCTCGGTGAGGTCGCCGCACACGGCGTACAGCTGGCCGACGAGGCGGCGGTAGGAGGCCTCGAAGCACTCCTGCACCCGATCCATCCCCATGCCGGTCCTCTCCGTCACGTCGACTCACACCCCACACGACCCCCGAGCCGGGTGAAAGGTTGCGTCATCGTGTCGAGAACCGCGGGTTCGCGCGATCCAACTGAAGGTTGGCGCGATCCAACTGAAGGTTCGCGGGTCAGGAGGGGTGGTGGGGGTGAGGTGTCGGCGCAGGAAGTGCAGCGCATGCTCGACTGCGGGCTGGTGCCACGGCTTGCCGGGGAACACGTCGAAGTGGTCGCCCGGGTAGTGGCGTACCTCGGCGCGGGCCCTGACCGCTGCTGCCATCGAAGCCTGCGGCGGCGCGCTGCGGTCGAAATCGGCGACCTGGACCAGCACCGGGCAGGTGATCTGGGCAGCGGCCTCCAGCGGCGCCTTCGTGCCGAGCTCGAGGCTCACGTCGGCAGCGACCTCGTTGCGCCAGGTGGGGCCGGCAATCGACAGGTAGTCCTCGTAGGCACCCGAGAGGGTGAGCGCGCCCGGCTGCCCGGGGTGCGCCACGACGGGCATCATCACCGGTCCACGTCCGACCTTGGTGGAGAGGCGGGAGCCGATGCCGGTCAGGCTCGAGCGCACCAGCTGCCCGACCGAGTGGTGCGGCAGTGCGTGCTTGGCCGCGGCCATGCCGTCGACCATCGGCACCACGCTGATCACCGCGGCGATGCCTTCGGTGTCGGCGGCGATCCGCAGCACGTGACCACCGGCCAGGGAGACGCCCCACAGCACGATCCGTTGCGGGTCCACGCCGGGCAGCTGTGCCGCGGCACGTACGGCGGCGCGCCAGTCCTCGACCTGCGCCCGGGTCGACACCACTTGACGAGGCGTTCCCTCACTGGCGCCGAACCCTCGGTAGTCGAAAGCGAAGGCCTCCACGCCCGCCGCGGCGAAGGCGCTGGCGAAGGGCACCAGCCCGGAGTCGACCGTGCCGGCCAGCCCGTGGGCCAGCACGACCACGGGACGACCGGCCGCGGTGCCGAGTTCGTCGTGGGCGGCCGGGATGTGGAAGCCGGCGCACCGGGTGCCGCCGGACTCGAAGGCGACCTCATGGGGGTCGCGATGTCGATGTCGATGCTCATGATCCGTAGATGCTCCTGACCCAGATGGCGACGAGCGCAGCGATCCGCTCGTCGGTGGTGTGTGCTCCAGCGCGCGCATGGCTCTCCATCGCGCGGTCGTTCAGGTCCAGCAGGGCCGTGGCCAGGGCCTCGGCGTCAGGCCCGTCGACAGCTCGGCCGCCCGACCTCTCGTCGCGGATCATCGCCGCGACCGCCGGGACGAACGAAGCCCGATCGGACTCCCACAGCTCGGTCACGACCGGGTTGGGGCCGCGAGCCGTCAACATGGCGAGGTAGAGCGGCAGCCGATCGCCGACCGACGCGAGCAGCGCTCGCAGTGCGGCCTCGATCCGTTCAGCAGGATCGCGGGAGACGTCGAGCAGGATCTCCCCCGCGGCGGCGGACTCGGCATAGTGCTGGTCCATCAGCGCGGCGACTGCGATGGCCTTGCTCTCGAAGTAGAAGTAGAACGCCGACCGGGTCACCCCGGCCCGTCGGGAGATCTCTGCGATCTGCACGTCCTCCAGCCCGACACCCTCCTTCAGCATCTCCTCGAGGGCAGCCAGCAACGCCGTCCGTCGCTCGTCTCCCCGCTTGGGACCGCGACGGTCGAGGCGATCGGCAGCAGCGCTGCTCATCGCACCCGGGCCCGACCCTGCGGCAGCTCCTTGGTGCGCAGGTCGTGCTCATAGATGAAGTAGTCGAGCTGTTGCGTGTGCCGCGCGCTGGGGACCATGTGGGCGGTGTACTTCTCCTGGTCGGCCGTGATGACGCGTTCCATCTCGTCGACGCCGGGCAGCTCGTAGTTGCCCGTGAGGTGCGCCGCCACCAGCCGCGCCTGCGCCTCCACGAAGGGGAACAGCGTCGGGGTCGCCTGCGCGAAGCCCACGAAGGCGAGGTCGTCGACACCGGGCTTGAAGATCCGCTTGAAGAGCCGGATCTGGTTGTCGGGTGCCGAGATGAACTCCGGGTCGAAGAACGGGAAGGTGATGTTGTAGCCGGTGGCGTGGATGATCACGTCGAAGTCGGCGCAGCTGCCGTCCTCGAAGTGCACCGTCTCGCCCTCGAAGCGGCTGATGTTGCCCTTGGCCGTGACGTCGCCGGAGCCGAGACGCAGCGGCAGCTCGACCGACTGCGTCGGGTGTGCCTCACCGAACTTGTGGTTGGGCTTGGGCAGGCCGTAGTTCTCCGGGCGTCCTGAGATGAACGGCTGGCCGACCTGCGACATCCAGCGCTGCCACGACAGCGGGATGTGCGGCGAGGTCTTGTAGTACTTGTCGGCCGGGACCCCGGCGAGATACTTCGGCACCACCCATGCGCCGGAGCGCGTCGACAGGGTCACCTCGGTCTCGAGGGCCCGGGACGAGAGCTCGACCGTGATGTCGGCCGCGCTGTTGCCGATGCCGATCACGAGGATCCGCAAACCGTGGAAGTCCATCGGCGTGCGCGGGTCGATGTAGTCGTGCGAGTGCATCTGGATGCCGGTGAACTCACCGGGGAACGACGCCATCCGCGGGTCCCAGTGGTGCCCGTTGGCGACCACGAGGAACTCGAACTCCTCGACCGCGCCGTCGAACGTCTCGATCTCCCAGCCACCGCCTGCCTTCGGCCGCGCCTGCTCCACGCCGGTCTCGAAACGGATGTGGCGGCGTACGTCGAACGCATCGGCGTAGTCGTCGAGGTACTGCTTGACCAAGGTGTGGTGCGGGAAGTCCGGGTAGTGCTCCGGCATCGGGAAGTCCTTGAAGGACAACTGGTGCTTCGAGGTGTCGATGTGCAGCGAGCGGTAGGCGCTGCTGTGACCGTTGGGGTTGCCGAAGGCCCAGTTTCCACCGACCCGGTCCGACGACTCGAAACAGGTGATCGGCACGCCGTAGTCGAGGAGCATCTTGCTTGTCGTCAGGCCACTGATGCCGGCGCCGATCACGGCGGTGCGAGGTGCGCTCATCGCGACTCCCAATCAGTTGGAGGGGCGAGTTCCGACCCCGCGGTGATGTCACCCTCGAAGCGTCAGGGGTGACGTGACTCACTTTAGGCACTAGAGTTGACACACGTCAATTAATCTCGACAAGAGTCAGGACCTGCACATGAGCAACCCGCGCACCACGGTCGTGATCGGTGGGGCCTCCGGCCTCGGGCGATCCACGGCAGCACACCTCGCCTCCCTCGGCCACCGCGTGACCGTCGCCGATCTCGACGGCCCCGGAGCCGCCGACGTTGCTGCCGACCTGGACGGCAACCACCTCGGCGCAGCCGTCGACGTCACCGACGAGACGAGCGTGGCCGCGCTCTTCGACCGGACCGTCGACCACTTCGGCGCCTTCGACGGCGTGGTCAACTGCGCTGGCGTGAGCACCCTGGCTCCCGTCGTCGACCACGACGCGGCCGAGTTCCGTCGCACCGTCGACGTCTGTCTCAACGGCTCCTTCCTGGTGCTCAAGCACGGCGGCAAGCGGATCACCGACGGCGGCGCCCTGGTCTCGCTCGCCTCCCTCAACGCTCGCCAGCCCGGCCCCGGCCTGGCCGCCTACTGCGCCGCGAAGGCCGGTCTGGTGATGCTCAGCCAGGTCACCGCACTCGAGCTCGGGCCGCGGCGGGTGCGGGTCAACACCGTCTCCCCCGGCCTCGTCGTCACCCCGTTGACCGCTGGCGCCGTCGAGATCCCGGGCGTGCGCGACGACTACATCGACAACACCCCCTTGGGCCGCAGCGGGGAGCCCGACGAGATCGCCCGGGCCGTCGCCTACCTGCTCGACGCGGAGTGGGTCACCGGCGAGAACATCGACATCAACGGCGGTGCCCACCTCGCCCGCTACCCCGACCTCCCCGGCCTGATCACCAAGGCCTTCGGTTGATGCAGTCCCCCTTCCGGACCGACCTGCTGACCGGATCGGTGGCGCTGGTCACCGGCGGCGCCACCGGCCTGGGCCTCGAGGTGGCCCGGCAACTGGGCAGCCACGGCGCCGCCGTCGCGATCTGCAGCCGCAAGGAGCCCAACCTGCGCGAGGCCGTGGCGACCTTGCACGCCGAAGGCATCCGTGCGACGTACGCCGTCTGCGACGTGCGCGACGCCGAGCAGGTGCGCGCGGCGATGGACGCCGTGCTCTCCGGGCACGGCAGGCTCGACATCGTGGTCAACAACGCAGCCGGCAACTTTCCTGCCGCGGTGGCCGAGATGAGCACGAACGGGTTCCGGGCGGTCGTCGACATCGACCTCGTCGGCACCTTCAACGTCTCGCAGGCCGCGTACGTCGCCTGGTTGCGCGAGCACGGCGGCTCGGTGGTGAACATCTCGGCGGCGACGCAGTACCGGGGCATGGCGCAGCAGGCCCATGTCACGGCTGCCAAGGCGGGCATCGATGCCTTCAGTCGCAGTTGCGCGATCGAGTGGGGCCCCGACGGCATCCGGGTCAATGTCGTCGCGCCGGGCGGCATGGCGGGCACCGAAGGGGTGCGGCGAGTCGCCGGTGGCGACGAGAAGTCACGTTCCGGCAACGCTCCGCTCCGACGTCTCGGCACCACCACCGAGGTCGCTCGGGCCGTGCTCTACCTCGCCAGCGACGCCGCCTCCTACGTCACGGGCGCAACGCTGGTCGTCGACGGCGGTGGCTGGCTCACGACCTGATCCGCCAGACGCACCCCCAACAGCCGACCGAGCGTGAGCGCCGGCGTGAGCAGCATGCCGCCGCAGAAGCTGTTGCCGCAGGTGGCGGCAGCACCGATCACCTCACCGACGGCGAAGAGGCCGGGCACGACCACACCGGCCTCGTCACGCACTCCGCAGTCGGCGTCCGTGTCGAGGCCTTGGAAGGTGACCAGCGTGATCGCGTGGTTGCGGATCGCATAGAAGGGCCCCCGCTCGATGGGCGCCGGCAGGTGCATGCGCCCGAAGTCGGGGTCGACTCCCGTCACCACCGCGGCGTTGTAGGCGCGGACCGTGGCGGCCAACCCGTCGGGGTCGATGCCAGCGGCCTCGGCCAGGGCCGACACCGACTCGGCCGCATGCACACCGGGGCGCGCGTTGGCCATCGCCCGCACCTCCTCGGGCTCCTTCCCGACCACGATCTGCTGCTCCCCCGTGGCAGCAGCAAGTGCGCGGTCGTCGAAGACGGTCCAGAACGTCTGCTCGGGCACACTGGTCAGGGCACGCTCCTTCTCGTCGATCGAGGGCTCGTCCTCGGCCACCCAACGACTGCCCTCACGATCGACGTAGATCTCCCACGGCGGGCGCTCGCTCGTGAGCCGTTGCCGGTCGTGCCAGTTCGCTCGCCCCGGCGAGATCGGGTCGGGCAGGCCACCGAAGGTGGGCAGGTGGCTGCCCGCCCCCTGGAGCCCGGCACCGATCGACCGTCCGAGATGGATGCCGTCACCGGTCGAGGTGCGCGCCCCTGCCGACACCAGCGGCACCCCTCCAGCTCCTCGAACAGCTCCGGGTCGGCGGCGTAGCCTCCCGTCGCCAGCACGACGTACGCCGCCTCGACGGTCTGCTCCCGACCGCGGCGGAGCACCTCCACCCCGGTCACGGGTGACTCCCCGCCGCCGACGAGCCCGGTCACGGCGGCGCCGGTCCACAACTCGAGGCCATGGGACGCGCGGACCTCGGCGACCTCGGCCTCGAGCACGGCGAGGATCGACAGTCCTTCGTCGACGCCATAGACGGTGCGGGGGATGCGGTAGGGCTCGTGGCCGTGAACGATCCGCGGCGTCGCGGGATCGAAGGCGAAGCCGCGGTCGGCCAGCCAGTCGACGGTCGCGGGTGCGTGCTCCGTGACCACCTCGACGATGTCGTCGCGCGCCGTCCCGCGGCTGATCCGCGCGACGTCGGCCCGGTGTTCGGCGGGTGAGTCGACGATGCCGAACTCCCGCTGGCGACGCGATCCGCCCGCGGCGAGGTGGCCGCCGCTGAGGTGCAGCGTGCCGCCAACCCGGTCGTCCTTCTCGACCACCAGGACCCGTGCACCCCCGCGGGCCGCGTGCAGGGCGCACATCAGACCAGCTGCTCCGGCTCCGACCACGACTACATCAACCCGCATGGTCCTAGATCATATATGATTCTTCTCATGGGTCCTCTGCACGGAGTCCGCGTCCTCGACGCGTCCACCATCCTGGCCGGTCCGCTGGCCTGCCAGCTGCTCGGCGACTTCGGCGCCGACGTCATCAAGATCGAGCACCCCACCGCAGGCGACGGGATGCGCGGCCACGGTCCGTCGAAGGACGGTGTGCCGATCTGGTGGAAGGAGATCTCCCGCAACAAGCGCACACTCGGGTTGAGCCTCAGCAAGGAGGACGGCGCCGACATCTTCCGGGCCCTGGCCGCCCAAGCCGACGTGATCGTGGAGAACTTCCGCCCCGGCACCCTCGAACGATGGGGCGTCGGTCCGGACGTCCTGCATGCGATCAACCCGGGTCTGATCATCGTCCGGGTCACCGGCTTCGGGCAGACCGGGCCCTATGCCTCCCGCGCCGGATTCGGCACCCTTGCCGAGGCAATGAGCGGATTTGCCCACCTCACCGGGCAACCCGAGGGACCACCCACCCTGCCGGCCTTCGGCCTGGCCGACTCGATCGCCGGCATCGCCGCATCCTCGGCAGTGTCGATGGCGCTCTATGCCCGGGAGAAGAACGGCGGCACCGGTCAGGTCATCGACCTCAACCTGCTCAACCCGATCATGACCGCGGTCGGCCCCGGCCCATCGGTCTTCCAGCAGACCGGCGTCATCGGCGAGCGTCACGGCAACCGCTCCACCAACAACGCGCCCCGCAACACCTACCGCACCTCCGACGACCACTGGGTCGCGATCTCCACCTCCGCCCAGGCCATCGCCGAGCGGGTGATGCACCTGGTCGGCCACCCCGAGGTCATCGCCGAGCCGTGGTTCGCCGCCGGTCACTCCCGCGCCGAGCACGCGGACGAGCTCGACGAGATGGTCGGCTCGTGGATCGGTGCCCGCACCCGCGACGAGGTGGTCGACGCCTTCGCCGACGCCGGCGCTGCGATCGCCCCGATCTACACCGCCAAGGACATCGTCGAGGACCCGCATGTCCGGGAGACGGAACTGCTCGTCGAGGTCCCCGACGACGACTTCGGCTCCGTGCTCCAGCACAACGTGATGTGGGGGATGTCCGAGACCCCCGGCGCGATCCGCTTCACCGGCCGCGACCGCGGCCATGACACCGACGAGGTGCTCGAGGCCCTCGGGCTCGACCGCGAGACCCGTGACCTCCTGCGCTCCCGCGGCGCCATCTCCTGATCCCGACCCGTGAGGAACTGAACGCACCCATGGCAGCCACCAACACCCCGGCCACCAACACCACCGCACTCCTCCTCGACGCCGCCGCCCGCGGGCTGGAGGTGCACGACCTGGGCCGCACCCTGACGGTCGGGATGCCCCAGTCGCCCAATCACCCGGCGTACTGGCACGCGATGCCGCGCCGCCATGGCGACATGGTCCGCCCCGACGGCGGGTCCGCGGCCAACGACATGATCTCGATGGGCACCCACGTCGGCACCCACGTCGATGCGCTGGCGCACGTCTCGCAGGATGGCAAGCTGCACGGCGGGACCGACGCCGAGGCGGCGCAGGTCGGTGGGAAGTTCGTCGATCACGGCGCGCACACGATCGCGCCGATGGTACGTCGCGGGGTGCTGCTCGACGTGCCCGGAGCGCTGGGCGTCGGTCGCCTCGAGCCCGGCGAGGAGATCACGGTCGCCGCCCTCGAGCGGACCCTCGCCGAGCAGGACACCGAGATCCGCGAGGGTGACGTCGTGCTGGTGCGCACCGGCTGGGGACAACACTTCGACAACGGTGACGGCGACACCTACCGCGGCCTGTCGACCGGGGTGCCGGGCGTCTCGGCCCCCGGCGCCACCTTCCTGGCCGACTTCGGCATCCACGCCACCGGCGCCGACACGATCGCCTACGAGCAGCTCAAGCCGGGTGCCGGTCACGGGCTGCTCCCGGCCCACCGGGTCCTGCTCGTCGAGCGCGGCATCTACATCATCGAGGCGATGGACCTCGAGGGCCTGGCGGCTGCCGGCGTCCACGAGTTCCTCTTCGTGATGAGCCCGCTCAAGTTCTTCGGCGCCACCGGCTCCCGGTCCGCCCGTTGGCGGTGGTCGGAGCATGAGCGCCTGGTCCCCCGCCGCCGATGCCCAGCTCGCGGGCAACCCGACGTACACACCTGACGGTGGCCCCACGCTGTCCCAGCAGCTGGCGTCGTTCGCAGCGCACTGCGCAGCCGAGGGCGTGCCCGACGACGTCGTGCGTTCGGTCAGCCAACGCACCCTCGACGTGCTCGGCCTCTGCGTGGCCGCCCACCGGCTGCCGACCAGCGCCGCAGCCATCGGACACGTGCTCGACCAGGGCGGGCACCCGCAGGCGACCGTGGTCGGCGAGGGGACGTTGGTCAGCGCTGCCCAGGCAGCGTTCGCCAATGGCGTGCTGGCGCACTCCCTCGACTACGACGACACCCACCTGCCGTCGGTACTGCACCCCAGCGCCAGCGTGGTTCCCGCAGCTCTGGCCGCGGCCGAGCATGCCGGCGCGTCGGGCGAGCTCACCGTCCGTGCGATCGCCGTCGGCCTCGAAGTCGCGGTGCGGCTGGGCATGGCCGGCTACGACGCCGACCTCGGCAACTCGGTCTTCTTCGAGCACGGGCAGCACGCCACGTCGATCACCGGCGCGATGGGCGCTGCCGTCGCCGCTGCCATGGCCTACGGCCTCGACGAGCAGGGCATCGCCGATGCCCTGGGCCTCACCGCGTCCATGGCCTCCGGCGTCATCGAGGCCAACCGCACCGGCGGCACCGTCAAGCGGCTGCACTGCGGCCTGGCTGCGCAGGCGGGTGTCACCGCCGCCCAGCTGGTGCGGCGCGGCTTCACGGGTCCGCCGACGGTGCTCGAGGGCCGCTTCGGGTTCTTCGAGGCCTGGCTCCACGGCCAGTTCTTCCCCACTGCCGTGACCGACGGACTCGGCACCGAGTGGTCGGTGCCCGGGATCTTCTTCAAGCCCTACCCCGCCAACCACTTCACGCACACCACGGTCGACGCCGGGCGAGCCTTCCGGGAGCGCGGGGTCACCCCTCCGACGTGGCCCGGGTGGTCGTGGGGGTGGCCACCTCCACGGTGCGCACCATCGGCGAGCCCCTCGAGGTGAAGCGCAGCCCCGAGACCGGTTACCAGGCCCAGTTCTCCGGTCCCTACGCGTTTGCCGCCGGCCTGTTCGGCGGGGGCGGGCTGGGCACCGCACTCGACGACTACTCCGACGAACTCGCCCGGGACCCGGCCCGCCGGGCGCTGATGGCCAAGGTCGACGTGGTCGGCGACGAGCGGTGCAGCGCGATCTATCCCTTCCAGTTCCCGGCCGTGGTCACCGTGACCACCACCTCCGGCGAGGTGCTGGTCGAGGAGGTGCTGGCCAACCGCGGCGGCCCCGCCCGGCCGCTCTCCGACGAGGAGCTGGCCACCAAGTTCCGCGACAACGTCGCCGGGCGGCTGCCCGACGACGCTGCCGCAAAGGTGCGTGACGACGTACTCGCCCTGCAGCACGCCACCGACCTCACGTCGGTCCTTGAACCACTCTCCACCACCTTCCAGCGAGGAGCAGCCCAGTGAGTGAACTCGACCTGATCATCACCAACGTCTCGGTCGTCGTCGACGGCGAGAGCGAGCCGCAGTCGGTCGACATCGGCATCGTGGACGGAAGGTTCGTCCGGATCGAGGCCGGCCTCGATCCGGCGCTCGCCGTCGAGGTCGTGGACGGCGGCGGCAAGGTCGCCTTCCCCGGCGTCGTCGACGCGCACCAGCACTGGGGCATCTACAACCCGCTGCCGGAAGACGTGCGTACCGAGTCCCGCGCCTCTGCCCAAGGCGGTGTCACCACCTCGCTGTCCTACATGCGCAGCGGGCAGTACTACCTCAACAAGGGCGGCCCGTATGCCGACTTCTTCCCCGAGGTGCTCGCGTTGAGCGACGGCAATGCGCTGATCGACTACGCCTACCACCTGGCGCCGATGAGCAAGGAGCAGATCGGCGAGATCCCCGCGCTCGTCAGCGAGCACGGAGTGACCTCGTTCAAGGTCTTCATGTTCTACGGCAGCCACGGACTGCACGGACGCAGTGACGACCAGTCGGCGTTCCTCATGACGCCGCCCGGTGAGCGCTACGACTACGCGCACTTCGAGTTCGTGATGCGTGGCGTCCAGAAGGCACGCGAGGCGCACCCCGAGCTCGCCGACCAGATCTCGCTGTCGCTGCACTGCGAGACCGCCGAGATCATGTCGGCCTACACCAAGCTGGTCGAGGAGGAGGGCTCCCTGACCGGGCTGCCGGCCTACTCCGCCTCGCGGCCGCCACACTCCGAGGGCCTGGCCGTGACCATCGCCTCCTACCTCGCCCACGAGACCCAGCTGCCGACGATCAACCTGCTGCACCTGACCTCGCGCAAGGCCGTCGAGGCCGCGCTGACGATGGCTGCGGCGTTCCCACACATCGACTTCCGTCGTGAGGTCACCGTGGGCCACCTGCTCGCGGACTGCGACACCGCGCACGGCGTCGGCGGCAAGGTCAATCCCCCGCTGCGCCCGCGCGAGGACGTCGAGGCACTGTGGGGCTTCCTGCTCGACGGCAAGATCGACTGGGTCGTCTCCGACCACGCCTGCTGCAAGGAGGAGCTGAAGTTCGGCGAGCCCAAGGAGGACGTGTTCCTCGCGAAGTCCGGCTTCGGTGGCGCCGAGTACCTGCTGGCCGGCATGGTCAGCGAGGGCCGCAAGCGCGGCCTGTCCTTCGCCCGCATCGCCGAGCTCACGGCGACCAACCCGGCGCAGCGCTACGGCCTGGGCGGGCGCAAGGGTGCGATCAGGATCGGCCTCGACGCCGACATCGCCCTCGTCGACACCGACCACACTTGGACGGTGCGTGCCGCGGAGTCCGAGTCGACGCAGGAGTACACGCCGTTCGAGGGCGCCGAGCTGACCGCCAAGGTCACCGACACCTTCCTGCGGGGCAAGCAGATCATGACCGACGGCAAGGTCACCACCGACGAGCCCGGTGGCCTCTACCTCAACCGATCCGGCGTCAGCTGAGGTAACCGGCGCGGCAGCAGGACAGCGGCAGTCTGGTGTCTCTGAGTGACACCAGACTGCCGCTGTCTTTGGTGGGAGCTACTTCCGCTCCACCACCAGGTGCGGGGAGCCGAAGGGCGCGTTGACGGTCGCCGCGCGCGTCAACCCGTACGGCGGGAAGTCGAGGTCCACGGTCGCCGCGCCCGCCGCGGTGACCACATCGTCCAGGTCGTCGGTGAGCACGGCGAGGCCCAGCAACCCACGGCGCGGTGCAACGCTGCGGCCGGCCAACGAGCCACCGGCATCGGTGGCCAGGCCGTAGTCGACGATGTTGACATAGGTCTGCTGCCGGCTCGGTCCGACGGTCACCGACCGCACTCGGAGCTCCTCCTCCACACCCATGAGGGCCGAGAACGAAGCGTCGACGAAGTCGTACTCGTAGACGACCTCCCAGCCGAAGGTCTCGCGATACCAGTCCACCGTGGGCGCGGCGTCGGTGAGCGGAAGCGAGATGCTGATCGGCTCGCTCGCGATCCGGTCCCGCACCTCGGCGAAGTCGGTGAAGAAGCCGGCGTCGCCGTGCAGGAACGCGGTCACGACGTTGTCGGCACCCGTGTGGTGGGCCTCCTTGAAGGCCCCCTCGTTCGTCTCGTACGACGCCTCTTCGGTGTGCATCGCGAAGCCTGCGGCCGCCGCGTGATCGAGCGCCGCAGCAAAGTCGGGAACGTAGAAGTCGATGACCCGGAAGGCGTCACGGAGGATCCGGCCATCGGCGTCCCGCACCGGCTGCTGGGCCACGGGCGAGTCGGCGTCGAAGCGGACCAGCACCGCCCCCGTTTCGACGCCGGGCGTCTGCAGGGCGACCAGCTCGACGGGGCACTCGGTGCCGAAGAGGTGTCGGGCCTGCTCGGCGCCCAGGGAGGCGCCGCCAGTCACCTCCATGCCGAAGACATCGACCAGGAGGCGCTCGTGCTGGGCAATCTGCGCAGTGGAGATCAGCGGACCGTAGATCCTGGAACCCGTCATGTATATATTATATCTACATGACATCTTTGCTTGGAATGACCTCCCGGGCCGTCGCCGTCGCACGCACACCCGATGGTGCGCCGTCCGCCGACGACTTCGAGGTCGTCGAGCTGGACCTTCCCGCACCGTCCGACGGTGAGGTGGTGGTCCAGGTCGAGGCGCTGTCGCTCGACCCCTACCTGCGCTCGCTGCTCGATGTCGGGCACCTCGGCGAGCCCGCCGTCGGCATCGGCCAGACCCTGCCCGGCCGGGGCGTCGGCACGGTGGTCGAGAGTTCCTCCCCGGCCTGGCGATCGGCACGCGAGTCATCGCCGACGTCGGGTGGCGCGAGCACGTCGTACTCCCGGCGACGCAGGCGCAGCCGGTCACCGTGCCCCCGGGCGTAGCGACCTCTGCCGTCCTCGGCGTGCTCGGCATGCCCGGCCTCACGGCGTACGCCGCCCACACCCGCCACCTGCAGCCGGAGGCGGGCGACACCGTCGTGATCGGCTCGGCCACCGGTGGCGTCGGCTCCTCGCCGGCCAGCTCGCCAGGCTCGCCGGCGCTCGGACCGTGGCGCTCGTCGGCGACCGGGCGAAGGGTGAGATCGCCACCTCGCTCGGCTACGACACAGTGGTGGTGCGCACCGCTCCCGATTGGGTCGAGCAACTGCGGGCGGCCGCGCCCGAGCGGATCGACGGTTACCTGCACATGGGCGACCAGGCAGTGCTCGACGGCGTCATGGAGCACCTGGCGATCGGCGCACGCGTCTCGCTGATCGGCCTGATCGACCAGAGCAACGGCGCTCCCCGACCCGGCTCCGCGCCGGAGCATTGATGGCGGCTCGCGCGACGGCCCACGGCATGGTCGTCTACGACCACCAGGACCTCGCCGCCGAGCACGTCAGTCGCGTGGCCCCGTTGCTGGCGGACGGCCGCATCCACGCACCCGAGGACCGCTACGACGGTCTCGAACTGGCCGGCGAAGCCTTCGCCGCACTCATGTCTGGCCGCAACCGCGGCAAGGTGATCGTCCAGGTCTCCCAGGAGGAGCAGTGAACAACGTCGTCATCACCGGCAGCACCCAAGGGGTCGGCTTCGCACTGGCCCGCGAGTTCCGGCGCCGCGGCGCCGGCGTGGTCGTCACCGGCAGAAGACAGTCCAGCGTCGATGAGGCTGCCGAACGCCTGCGTCAGGAGCCCGGCTCCGGCACGGTCGTCGGCCGTACCGTCGACGTGAGCGACCCGGAGTCGCCCGTCGCCCTCTGGGAGGCGGCCATCGACGCCCTGGGCCACGTCGACATCTGGGTCAACAACGCCGGCTATGCGCACACCACCACGCCGATCGTCGACACCCCGACCGACGCCGTGCGCACGATGGTCGAGACCAACATGCTCGGCACCATCTTCGGGGCGCAGGCCGCCGTGCGCGGCATGAGCGCGCAAGGATCCGGCAAGGTCTTCAACGTGCTCGGCGGTGGCAGCGACGGCAAGGTCCGCCCCAACATGGGCGTGTACGGCTCCACCAAGCGCGGGCTCGACTTGTTCACTCGCGCGCTGGCCAAGGAGGTCGAAGGCACCGGGGTGAGCGTCGGCCAGGTCCGGCCGGGGATCCTGATCACCGAAGGATGGTTGCGCGAGGCCGCTGCCGACCCGGAGAGCGTGCGCTCGCAGCGCAGGATCCTCAACATCCTCACCGACCACGTCGATGACGTTGCACCGGAGTTGGTGGCACGGATGCTGGCCAGCACGAAGAACGGCGACGAGATCGCCTGGTTGACCACCAGCCGGATCGCGCGGCGCTTCATGACTCCCGGCATCAGCCGCAAGCGCGACGTCCTCGCCCGCTACGGCCTCTGACTCTCACCCCTGCCCCGATCCCGTCGAGCCGGACCCTCCGCCGCCCCACCCCGCCGTTGGTCGAGCTTGTCGAGACCCCTGCCGCACCCCCGCTGGTCGAGCTTGTCGAGACCCTGCCCCGGGCCGTGCCGTCCGGGGCAGCCTCCTCGCTGGGGCGGCGCGTCGTGCGCACGGCTCTTTGGGTGGGTTGCGTGGGGTGGGCGCCCGCCGCGGCCAAGCCCCTTGACGCTCCGTCGGCAACCCCGGACGTCCCACCCCGCCCCTGTACTCCGTTGGTCGGCCTGTACCCCGTTGGTCGGCCTGTACCCCGTTGGTCGGCCTGTACCCCGTTGGTCGGCCTGTACCCCGTTGGTCGGCCTGTACCCCGTTGGTCGAGCTTGTCGAGACCATGTACGCCTGTTGGGTCGACCTGTACGCCGTTGGTCGAGCCTGTCGAGACCTTTCCCCGCGGGTCAGAGGGGTCTCGACAGGCTCGACCACCGGCATCCTGTTCTCGAACCCACGCCATCCCCGCTGGTCGAGCTTGTCGAGACCACCCCGCCGCCCCACCTCGTTGGTCGAGCCTGTCGAGACCTGCCTCCGGTGTGTGGGCGTGCCTGTGCCCCGGGAGAGCGTGTGTTCTCCCGGGGTGGGCGGGTGGTGCTTGTTTGGCAGGCGCTGCTTGTGACCTGTGCTGCTCAGCTGGGCTCAGCTGGTGTTGGTGGTGGTGGTGTCGAGGGTTCCCTGTGGGGTGACCAGCCAGGTCCTGCCGTGCTGGCTGGTCCAGATATAGGTTCCGTCCCTGGTCCGGCGGTAGCGCCAGTGGCCGTGGGTTTTCATCAGGTGGTGACGTCGACACAACGGCGCGAGGTTCTCGGGCCGGGTTTGTCCGGGTGGGCCACCCTCACCGGGTGGTTGGTAGGGGTCGATGTGGTCCAGATCGGCGTCCCAGCTGGAACGTTCACAGTTGGGATACACACAGTGTGGGTCACGGAGTCGGACGAGGGTGTCCATCCATTCGGGTGGATCGTGACGATCCACCGCATCGGTGCGGTTCAGGTCGACGACTGGGGTGATGGTCGCAAGGGAACCGTGGCGGGTGATCCAGTCTCGTAGCTGGGTGGTGAGGACCTGCCCCAACCGGTCGGTGGAGGTGATCCCGTCGCCGTCCAACCCCAACTCGTGGGGGTCGAGGCCCAACGCGAACAGGTCCGCGAGGTTGACGTGGGCCATCACCCGCAACCCACGACGGCGTCCGAACGGGCCCGGTGTCGTCACCAACCGACCCGGCTTCACCCCAATCACCAGCTCGCCCAGCACCGGGTTGCCCAGCACCGGCTCGCCACCCGCCGCCGCAACGGCGGAAGAGGTGCCGGTACCGGTGCTGCTGCCGGTGCCGCTCTCGCTGTCGCCGATACCCGCGTCGATACCGATGTCGGTGCTGTCGGTGCTGCTGTCGTCGTCGGTGAGGGTGGGGTAGGTGAGGGTGGGTTGTTCGGTGTCGTCGGTGAGCCGCCCGATCGCCTTCGCACGCCGCTGGTTCACGTCGTCGGTGTCACCGAGGCGCCGCATGGCTTCGGCCTCGGAGTTGAGGAGATCCATGAACCGGGTGAGATCCAGCGAGTCGCCGACGGCTTGCAGCTCGGAGGTGCCGGCGATGCCGCCGGCTCCTTCTTCGTGTCCGGCGTGGGGGTGGTGCAGCCACACACCCCAATCCGCCTTCCCCTTCGCCGCGCTGGGGTCCTTCACCAGTTCGGGGTGGAACTTCGCGATCGCCATCGCCAACCACTTCTCAATCGTCGGCCACCCCGACAGGCCGGTCGCAGCGAGCTGCTCGTCGAACCACCGTGCAGCGGCGTACGACAACTTCCTCGTGAGTAGCGCGACACGGCGGGCGTTCCACCCCGGAACCTCCAGGGCCTCGACCTTCGCCCACAGCTGCGGCAACCGGTGCACCAGATCGAGGGCGTCGGCGACCAACGCGAACCCAGCAGCACGCGACATCCCACCTGATGCGGCGAGCTCCTCCACCGCGAACAACGCGACATCAGGAGTGCCGTCACCCGAGATCCTGTCTTCACAGTCGGTGGGGAACAGGGTCTCGTCACCCACCACCGCCTTCGGCTTGTCCGGAGACGGCGGGTGCATGATCGCCCACTGATAAGCCAAACGCAGCTTCTTGCGGACCATCTTCAACTCGACGACCCGGTCTTCGGCCAGGAAGCCGAGCAGCGTCCCGCCATCAAGGTCAGAGACCTCGTACGGCTGGTGCCGGGCGTCGATTTCGATCATGGAACCAGTCCAACATTTGACTCCGACACAACCCGACGATCACGAACTCAACCTGTGGACAACCACCGGCCGCGCTGCCGGAACGAGGTCTCGACAAGCTCGACCAACGGCGGCGGGGTCTCGACAAGCTCGACCAACGGGGTAGGCGCGGGGTCTCGACAGGCTCGACCAACGAACCGGGCTCGACATCCGAGGGGTGGGGCGGGGTGGTCACGAGGGGCGCGACCACTCGGCAAGGGCCCCGGAGCTGTTGCTCCGGGGCCCTTGGCCTTGTCTCGCGTGCCGCCAGCGTCGATCAACGGCGCTTCGGGCTTGTCCCTCCCGAGGGGGTGGGTGTCACTTGACCTTGAAGTTCACGTTGGTCTTGGACTTCTTGAACTGCTTGTTGCCCTGGTAGACGGCGTTGACCTTGTACTTGCCCTTCTTCTTCAGCTTGGCCTTCTTGAGGACCAGCTTGGCAACGCCCTTCTTGTTGACCTTGACGTTCTTGGCGACGACCTTCTTCTTGCCGGCCTTGACGACGATCTTGACCTTGCCATTGGGGGTGCCGGAAGCGGCCTTGACCTTGATCTTGATGGTCGCCTTCTTGGCCTTCTTCGCGTACTTCGCCGTGGCCTTGCTGCTGGTCTTGACGGCCTTGGGGGCGGGCGGCTGCGGCGCTGCAGTCACGGGCACGTTGAACTCGGCCGGCGTCGCAAGGGTGCAGGGAATGGTCGCGGCAGAGCCAACGGCGAGGGTGAACTCTTCGACCGACACCGCAAGAGTGTCACCGGCCCCGGCAACAGCACCGGTCATCGTCGGGATCGCCACCGGAGTGCCGCCCTGGAAGTCACCCGTGCGGGTGCCGGTCAGGTCACCGAGATCGGTGCCGAGCGTGGCCACGAACTCCTGCCCGGGGAGGCTGACGAACGGCGGCGCAGTGTTGGGCATGTCCTCGAGGTCGGCGGAGAGTTGGACCGAGCCGCCGTTGGTCGCCTGAGCGCTGAACTGGACGTCCGTGTCATACGCGAAGTCGTTGCCCGAGAACGTGCAGTTCAGGGCGAGGTCCTTCACGATCGGCTCCACCGGGAGCTCAGTCACCGGCACCTCGAACTCCACGGGAGCCTCGAGGGTGCACGGAATGCTGGCCGACGAGCCCACGGCGAGGTCGAACTCCTCAACCGCAATGGCCAACGAATCGCCCGAGCCGGCAACCGAACCGCTCATCACGGGGATCGCGACGGGGGTCCCGCCTTGGAAGTCACCCGTCCGGGTGCCGGTCAGGTCACCGAGATCGGTACCGAGCGTGGCCACGAACTCCTGTCCCGGGAGGCTGACGAACGGCGGCGCTGTGTTCGGCATGTCCTCCAGCTCCGCAGTCAGGTCGACACCGGTCTCGGTGGCCTGCGCTGCGAATGTCACGTCCGTCTCGTAGGCGAACTCATTGGAACCGAAAGCACAGTTGAGGTTGAGGTCCTTCTCGATCGACGGCTCTTCGTCCTCGATCGCACCGACGGTGTCGATGATCGTGGCCTCCCCGAGTCCGGGGTGCAGACGGTCGGGACGGTCGTGTTGCTCGGGCTGAAGGAGGTGCCGATGTAGAGGTCACCCTCCAGGGTCGAGACGCCGAGTTCGATGTCGGTGGCACCACCGGTGATCACGGACCAGCTCCCGGTCCCGACCAGGTCGAAGGCCTCCACGTCGGTGCCCATCGCACCCTCGCGGTCCCACTGCGCGAAGGTGAGCTCGGCGCTACCAGCAACGCCGGAAGTGTCGGTCGTGGCCGTCATCGTGCCACCCATCCGGTTGACCGGACTGGGCTTGAACAGATCGATGTAGGCCTGGTCGAAGCGCAGTGCCGCAGTCAGCGTCGGCGTCGCGGTGTCGCCGTCGGCCAACTCGTCCGGGGCGTCCGTGTCGAATGTCAGCGTGGCTGCTCGCTCCCCGCCGTAGGAGGCGAAGCCGCCAGCCAGCTGAAGGTCACAGGTGTAGCTGATCGGGCCAGCCGCTGCCTGCGCCGGGGCGGCCAACAGGACTGCAGGCACAGCAAGCGCGCCTGCAGCCAGGGCAGTGGTCGCGAACGCCGCCACTCCCCTGCGCTTGTTTGATCGGAACTGCATGTTTCCTCCTCGGGCGGCCACGACTCGGGTGTGGCCTACGTCTCACGAGGGAGAATATACGATATCTGATAGTAGGCATAGCCCCAGTCAAACGTTCCCCGCAACTTTTCGTACGTCGTCAGCGACCGGCCCGCGCCAGCACCAGCCGGGCCTGCCTGGCCACGGCTTCGTCAAGCATTCGACCCCGGGAGTCCAGCGCGATCCCCGAGCCAGCGGCAGCCATGGCGGCCAGCACGTCCCGCGCCTCGGCGACGACCTCCTCGCCCGGAGTGAAGACGTCGTTGACGACCGCGACCTGCGCAGGATGGATGCACGCCCGCCCGACGAACCCCAGGCGCGCCAACGCCTCGGTCGAGGTCCGCAACGCATCGAGATCACGGAAGTCGGTGGACACCGGAGCGATCGGCGGCGCGATGCCCGCCGCCGCCGACGCCACCACGATCTGCGAGCGCACCCACAACAGCTCACGCTCGTCAGGCCCGAGCGTCACACCGAGGTCGGCCCTCAGGTCGGCCTCCCCACCTGGAGTCGGTGCACCCGGGGAGCCGCTGCGATCTCGGCAGCCCGCAGGATCGCGGCACCACTCTCCAGGAGCGGCACGATGCGCGCCCCGGATCCGAGCGAGTCCAACAGCCGCGCGGCCGCGACCACGTCGTCGCGGACCTCGGCCTTCGCGAGTACGACGCCAGACAGCGCACCGGACGTCGCAATCGCGCGAATGTCATCGAGGCCAACCGCCCCCGAGTTGACCCGCACCCAGACCCCCACGTCGGTGTTCGGCAGCCCGTCGAGCCACGCCGCCACGATGTCGCGCGCCAGCTCCTTGCGGTCCGGCAGCACCGCGTCCTCGAGGTCGACGATGAGCTCGTCGGCGCCGCGCCCGAGCGCGGAGCGCAGCTTGTCGGGAGCATCCCCGGGCACGTAGAGCGCAGAGCGGGCGACTCGCGGAGGCACGGCTTCGGTGGTCATCAGGAACCTTTCGGGGAGACGGCGGCAGCCAGCTCGAGCAGCAGGAGTGCCACCTCGGCAGGGGCGGTGATCGGGGCGTCGTGGCCGGACTCGAGCGTGCGGTGGGTGCGCCCCGCGGCGGTGAGGCGCGCCCGAGTGACCTCCGACGGGTAGCCGGCGGGAGTGCGAGCACAGAACACGTACTCCTCCGCCACATCCGGCGGAACGGCAGGAACCGGATCGAGCGCCGGGCCCACGGGAGAGCGGGTCATCCGGGCATCCACCCATGCGGAGAGCTCGGCGCCGTACTCGCCCGCATCCGCCTGTCGTGGCGCCATCGACATGTCGCGCGGAGGATCGCCGCCGGGTCTGGGCAACAGATCGACCGCCCGCTGGCCCGGCACCGGCACGGCTCCGTCGAGATGCACCAGCAGACCGACCCGGCCGGGGAGGCGAGCAGCGACGCCAGTCGTCACCAGGGCACCTTGGCTGTGGCCGACGAGGACCGCGTCGCGCAGGTCCTCCAGCTCGACCAACCTCGCGACCTGGTCGACCCAGACGTCGAGCGACGTGACCTCCGCGAGCCGAGCCACGTGCTCCCCGCTCCGATCAGGCTCGGCGCGTGCACGTCATGACCGGCTGCGATCAGCAACGGCCTGACGCGCGACCACGCCCAGCCGCCACGGAAGGCGCCGTGCACCAGCACGAAGGCCGTCACGGTCGCCGCGGATCCGGCTCGTCGAGCACGATCTCGAGGTATTCACGCGGGTAGGAGTCGTAGGGCTCGAGGTGCTCATACATCAGTTCGGTGTGGGCGACGTACCCGTCGGCCTTCGTGCACTCCTCGTAGCTCTCGACCGAGTCGAAGAAGCGCAGGTGAGTGAAGTGCTGACGGTCCTCGACCCCGCGTACCAAGCGGCGACCCCGAAAGCCCGGGTGGGCCCGGAAGAAGCGGCCGAACCGTTGGTTCAGCTCGATGTAGGCGAGAGCATGCTCCTCGCCGTCCTTCGTGCGTGCCTGACTCACCACGACGATCATCAGCAGCCTCCTAGCGCAGATCCCTGGCAGAATAGATCATATATGTATAGCCTGCACGGGTGACCAGCAGCAGACAGACCAAGACCATTCCCGAATTCCTTGCCGAAGCGCCCGACGTCGACAGCCATGACCTGTGGCGTCAGTTCTGGGAGATCCTCAGCGAAGCGAAGGACAAGATCACCGCCGTCCTGCCCGTGCAGCCCCACCCCAGCTCGGCAGGGCTGGGGGCGTGGGACACCGGCGACGGCAACTACGAAGGTTCGCTCAACACCTTCAGCGGCGACCCCGACAACGGCGCCGAGTGGCTCGTGCACTCGTGGATCGGCAACCGGAGCGCGTCGATCCTCGACATGAACCTCCAGGTCTGGCTCGGTCCACACATCGACGTCCCGCACCTGATCATCGTCTTCGGCACCGTGCCCAACGTCTTCCACTACAGCGACCTCGTGCCGCGCCACGACCTGATGGTCGACCTCGACCATCTGCACCGCTACTACGAGCCCCAGAACGAGGAGTGGCTCGGCCTGCGCGGCGACGACCGGTTCACCTGGTCGGTCAGCCACGGCACCTACATGCGTGCCTTCCTCTCCCCCTTGGGCAACTCCTATTTCGCCGACCGGAACGACGACGTGGTCGAGACGCTCCGCAAGGCCGTCCACCGGCGTGTCGACACCTGGTTGCAGTGGGTCGCCGAAGCCGAGCCCGTGCCGGTCGAGGAGCGCGCGGCACTGCGCGCCCGCGACCACGCCGTGCGCGTCAACGGCTACACCCTCGACCCGATGAACGAGCTCTCGAAACGCTTCCTCGGCGCCGAGCGCGTCGACGAGCTCGTCGCGGTCCGCGCAGGTCTCTCGCAGATCGCCGAGATCGAAGGACGTGCCCGATGAAGGTGCTCGTGATCGGAGCCGGTTTCGTCGGCTCCGCAGCTGCCACCAGACTCGTCGAACTCGGCCATGAAGTGACCGTCACCGCCACCAGTGCCGAGAAGGTGGCCGCCCTGCGCGAGCGCTTCGACAACGCCGTACTCCTCCGTGGCTCGGAGGCCGACACCGTCCGCGGCGCCGTGGCGGGCCAGGATGCGGTGGTCGTCACCGCAGGCCCGTCCGCCCAGGGCTCGATGACCCCCGAGGGTCGCGCCAGGACCTACCACGACGTGCTCGTGAGGACGGCGGAGAACGTCGCCGCCAACGTGGGCCCGCAGACGCGCGTGGTCTCCTTGTCGTCGCTCTCCGTCTACGGCAACGCGGCGAACCACCTGCCACGCATCGACGAAGGATCGCCGGTCACCGACTCGGACGACCCCAGCCCGAGCAACTTCTTGGCAATGGAGAAGACCTACTCCGCGTTGGGCGAGCGTGCAGTCGTGCTGCGCTGCGGAGACATCTTCGGGCCCGGCGACCCGCCGATCGCCGAGAAGGTCGCGATGGCGCACGAGTACCTCGGTGGCTCGGTGCCGTTCTCGGGCGACGCCCTGCTCTATCGGTTGTACGTCGAGGATGCGGCTGACGCTGTCGTCCACGCGCTCGAGCACGACTTGTCGGGCGTCTTCAACCTGACCCATCCGGAGCTGCCGCCGACCAACGCCGCCCTCTTCGACACGTTGTCCGCCGACCAGGGCCTACCGGCACTGGTCTATCGCGACGAGATCGCCTCCCCCGCGTCACCGATCTCGGTCGCACGACTGACCGAGGCCGGCTTCACTGCCACGCGCTCCTTCGATCCCGCACTCGCCGACCTAGGTTGACACTTCGCTGGAATGAACTTCCATCGAAGGCAGAAGCCCCGGACCTCGATCGGGTGAGGTCCGGGGGCTTCTGGCTCTCAGGCCAACGGAGTCAGGCTTCGTTGCGGCGCCGTGGCAGGAAGAGGAAGAGCGCTCCACCCAGCAGCACGAAGGCGCTGGCCCACAGCCCGAACATGAGCAGCGGTGCCCCGGATCCGGTCTTCGGCAGCGACGACGTGCTCGTCGAGGTGGTGTTGGTGTCCCCGGTGTCGCCGGGGTCGTCACCACCGTCGTCACCGATGCCGACGACCATCTTGCTCAGCTTTCCGCTGCCCTTGCACTCGGAATAGATCTTGACGCCGGCCATCTCACCGAAGTCGAAGTCGAAGCCGGTGATCTCGACGTCCAACTCGTCCTCATCGGTGGTGATCGACGCAGTCATCGTCGGCACCGCAACCTCGCCGTAGGAAGGAGCATTGACCGTGGAGGTCTCAGCGAAGGAGACCTTCTTCCCGCCGACCTCGGCCTTCGCGGTGACCTTCATCCGCCCGTTCTCGATGGGCAATGGCGCCAGGCCCGGGATCTTCGAGAAGTTGAGCCGCAGGCTCACCTTGCTGTCGTCGGCCGAGGCCCGGGAACCCGACATCGTGACCGTCGGCTTGTAGTCGAAGGGACTGCCGAGCTCCTGCAGGACGCAGCTGAACGAGACCTTGCCCTTGGCGGGCGTCCCCTTCTTGTTGCCCTTGTCCGTGGGCTCGTCCGTCGGCGTGGCGGTGGGGGTCGGCGAAGCGGTGTCGGTCGGAGTGGGCACGACGACCGTGCCGTCCTCCACCGTGATCGGGTCGAGTGCCCAGTCACCCGTGCCCGTCACCGGGCACTTGGTGGTGAGTCCGGACACCGTGAATGCGACGCTCTTCACGGTCACGTCCAACGTGTCGTGGGTGTCGTCGAGGATCCCGACGACCGGCGGCACGGGCACTGGAGCGTTGGGGGCCGCGGTGACCGCCGCGGATCCGGTGAGCGTGACCGTCGAGGTGACCCCGTCGACCTCGACGACGACTTCGCCGGTCATCGGAAGACCGTTGATCGCCACCGGCGCGATTCCCGGCAGGTTGCTGAACTGCAACGACAGCGACGTCGTGGCGCCGTCGGTGATCGCCTCGGCGTCCACCGTCGCGTCCCAGCCGAAGGCAGGGAACGTGGCGGTCTGGCAGTTCATCGTCATGCCACCGGCAGGGGCCGGAGCGGCAGTGGCCGCACCGCTGCCGAGCCCGACCGTGGACGTCACCAGGCCGACCGTCGCCAGCGCGACCGCAGCGGGACGACGCCAGCGAGGAGTTGGAGTCACCGTCATGCCACACCCCCGGGCGACGGAAGGCAACGCGCAGGGCACCACCGGCGAGCAACAGGACGCCGCCGCCGATGACGAGGATCGGCAGCAGGTCGCCGGCACCGGTCTTGGGCAGCTCACCGGCCGCCTCGTCGTCGGACGGCGCCTCCGGCTCCGGGTCGGTCGGCGCCGGCGCGGCGGCCCCGAAGGTCACCGGCTGGTCGTGGGAGTTGGCCGCAATCGTGGCGGCATCCGACGTGGTGGGCAAGGGGCCGATGCCGATCACGCACTTGTCGACACCGCAGTCGATGCCGGAGAACTTCTGCATCACGGTGATCTCGAACTCGCCGATCGAGCCGTTGGCGTCCGCGTTGCGGAACGTCGCGCCCGACAGGTAGCAGTCGCCCGGACCGGTGTAGCCGTCCTTGCACAGGCCGACCGCGATCTGCTTGAGGTTGGGTTCGAACCCCGTCCCGCTGACCGTGATCTTCTGGCCGTCACTCAGCCCGTCGAACGCGCTGATCTGGACCGACGGGGCCGCAAGGCTCGGCGGCGCACAGATGATCGCGACGACGAACAGCGCGATGGTTCCCGCCAGGAACTTGGTCAGTCTCTTTGCGCTTCTCACGTGTTTCTCCTCGGTGGGACGGAACTTCAGTGGTTCGGGACGCCCGGGAAGTCGAGCGGGTCGGACAACGCGGCCGCAGGACGCACGGCCGACCGGGTGATCGCGTTCTCGTCGGTGCCCAGATAGGAGCGGACGACTTCGGGGTGGGTACGCACTTCATCGGGAGTGCCCGAGGCGATGACCCGGCCCAGATTCATCGCGATCATCCTGTCGCAGAGGTGCGACAGGAGCGGGAGATCGTGTTCGATCACGATCATGGTGGTGCCGAGCTCGCGGCGGATGCCCAACAGCAGCTCACCGAGCGGCTCGCTCTCGCTCTGGGCGATGCCTGCCGACGGCTCGTCGAGCAGCAGCACCTTGGGCTCGAGCGCCAACAGGCTGGCCAGCTCGACCACCCGCCGGGTGCCGGTGGAGAGCTCCGAGACCGTACGCCGGACGAAGGGTTCCAGCCCCATCCGTTCGACCAGCTCGTCAGCCTTCGCAGCCTTTCGCCGCTCAGCAGCTCGACCACCCAGTGCAGCGGCCCAGATCTGGGAGGGCTCGACGCGCTCCTGCGCCAGCATCAGCGTCTCGTGCACGGTCAGGGTCGGGAACAGCGCCGCGTCCTGGAAGGAACGGACCAGGCCCAGTCGCGCCCGGTCCTCGGGCGGCCGTTTGGTGACGTCGATGCCGTCGAAGCCGATCGCGCCACTCTGCGTGGCGGTGAAGCCGGCGATCAACTCGAAGAGCGTGGTCTTGCCGGCGCCGTTGGGACCGATGATGCCGACGATCTCGCCGGGTGCTGCGGAGAGACTTGCGCCATCGACCGCGACCAGTCCTCCGAACCTGCGCGAGACCCCCTGCACCTCGAGCATGGGCAGGCCGTCCTCGGCCTCCCTGGCCCTGCGGCCACCGCCCAACCCCTCGAGTCGCAACTCACGTGAGAGCGGGGAGACCGCAGCTGACGTGGTGCCGTAGCGGGCGTGTTCGACGTCGATCCCAGCGCGCCTGGCGACACCGTCTGCCCACCAGTCGCGCGCCTTGGCGATGAGCCCACCGAGACCGTCCGGCAGGAGCACGACGACCAGCAGCCAGCCGATGGACAGGGCGGCCTGGCCAACCAGGCCCATGGGCCAGATGCTCGGAATGCCCACCAGGATCAGCGCGCCGAGCACCGGTCCTCCGGTGAGCAGCAGGCCACCGACGACGGCGATGGCCACGACGTCGATGCTGGCCGAAGCCGGGAACGAGTTGACGGTGAGCGAGGTCTGGCTGTGTCCGATGACCGCACCGCCGAGCCCCGCGACCGCGCCGGAGATGGCGAACATCTGCAGCTTGCGCATCCGACTGCGCACCGTGAAGGCGCGGGCCGCGTCCTCGTTGTCACGCACGGCCTGCATGGCGCGACCGAAGCCGCTGTGGCGCAGGTTGCCGACGACCCACATGGCGAGGAGGAGCATCAGCAGGGCGAACAAGTAGTAGTCGACTGCCAGGCTCAGCGCATAGCCGAACCACGTCGGCTTCGCGGGCTGCACCCCGAAGCCGAGGAAGCTGTCGAGCTTGAGCAACCAACCGCTGGTCGCCAGCGCCAGGGCCAGCGTCGACACCGCAAGCGCCAGGCCCTGCAAGCGCATCGCGGGGATTCCGACCAGGGCCGCTGCCGCAGCCGCAGCCAGGACGCCGGCAGCCACCCCCAGCACGAAGTTGTCGGTCGAGGCAACGGTGTGCACCGAGACCGCGGCCCCGATGCCGGCATAGGCGAACTGCCCCAGCGAGAGCTGTCCGGAGACGCCGGTCAGCAGCCCCACGCTGAGTCCGACCAACGCGAAGCCCGCCACGTTGGTGAGCGCCGACGCCGTGGCGTTGGTGACCACGTAGGCCGCGCCGACAGCGGCACCGACCATCACGAACGACATGATGCGCGGGAACCAACGGACCGCCCACAGCTTGCGATAGGCATCCGGCAACGGGGTCATCACGATCCGCGTCCAGCCGCCGCCCTCACGGGCCGCGCGGCCAAGTGCGGGCTGGCTGAGCAGGGCGATCACGATGATCAGGCCCAGCGCGACCGGCACCATGTTCCGGGTGTCCGGGTTGGAGAGCAGGACCTGCTCGAGCACGCCGACGCCGAGAGAGGCCACGACCGCGATCGGGATCGAGGTCATCCGGGCGATCACCGCGCCGGCCAGACCCTTGAGGAGCATGTCGGGGCCGAGCGTGTCCATCGACTGACCAGCCGTGGTGGGCGTGACCATGATGGCGGAGAAGGCTGCGATGCCAGCCGCGATCGCCCACGCCAGGGTGGCCATCCGCGGCGCGCGGATGCCGTTGAGCAGTGCCGCGTCGTTGTCATCGGCCGCGGCGCGGATCGCGATGCCGACGCGGTGCTGACGGAAGAAGAGCGCCAGCCCGATCAGCAGCAGCGGTCCAAGGATCGCCATCGCCACGTGTGGCGTGAAGATGTTGGTGGTGCCGATGGTGAACTCCGGCAACCCGGGCGGCCGCGGGAAGGTGAAGCCACTGACCCCGTCGGCGTTGATGATCAGCGCGAAGATCAAGATGAACTGCGACAGGCCGAGCGTGGCGATCATGCCGATGATGCTCGGACGACCGGTGAGCCGCCGTACGACGAGCCACTCGATCCCGGCGCCGAGGATCGCAGCCACGCCGAGGGCCAGCACGAAGGAGACCCAGTAGGGCATCCCCCAGTCATTGACCAGGAGCGCCAGGATCGCGGCACCGAAGGCACCCACCGAACCATGGGCGAAGTTCACGAAACGGCTGGACCGGTAGACCAGCACCAGGCCGATGGCGAGCAGACCGTAGGTGAGGCCGCCGAAGAGGCCCAGCACCAGCCGGTCGATGCCGAAGTCGAAGCCGAGCCAGGTAATCCGGTGGTCCGTCAGCGCGAGGGCGGTCAACATGGGATTCATGCCACCTCACCTCCGAGCATCAGAGCCTGGATCCGACTGGGGTCGGCACTGAGCACCGCCGCCGATTCCTCGGCGATGATCGCGCCCTTCTCCATGACGTAGGCGCGGTGCACCAGCGAGAGCGCAACGTTGACCGACTGCTCCACCACCAGCACCGAGGTACCGCGCTCGTTGAGCCGACGGACGAGCTCGCACAGGCCACCCACCACGACGGGTGCGAGGCCGAGGGAGAACTCGTCGATGACGAGCAGCTTGGGATCGTTGACGACAGCCTTGGCGAGGGCGAGCATCTGACGTTCACCGCCGGAGAGCGTCGACGCCGGTTGGTTCCGGCGCGCATTGAGCCGTGGAAAGATCGCCAGCGCGGCCTCGACTGCTTCGCGGACCCACTTCTGGTCCTTCGTCGCATAGCCGTGCATACGGAGGTTGTCGACCACGGTGAGCGAGCCGAACGAGGCCTGACCGATCACCTGACCGAGCCCCTTCTCCACCCGCTTGCGAGGCGACCAGTACGTGCTGTCCCACCCGCCGATGTGCACGGACCCCGAGTCGGGCTTGAGCAGTCCACCGATCACCCGGAGCGTCGTCGACTTGCCCACCCCGTTGGGGCCGAGCAGGGCCACCATCTCGCCCTGCTCGACGTACAGGCTCGTGCCGAAGAGGACCTGCACCGGTCCGTAGGAGGCGTTGACATCGGCCAGGCTCAGCGCCGGCGCTTCACTTCGAGAAAGAGACATCTTCGCCCTCGTAGACGAAGCAGGCGCAGCCTTCGTCGAAGCGCATCATCCGGTAGGCACCCGCGGCCGCACGGCTACCGCCACCGAGGCCGTTGCCGAAGCCGGAGGCCGTCTCGAAGGCGGCACCGTCCCGGTCCACGGCCGCGCTCCACGTCGTCGCGTTGAACGTGCCGTCGCCGACCCCGTCGCTGCCGAGCTTCAACAGTCGCGCCGCGTCGCAATAGGGAATCGCGAACCGCGCGTTCTCCCGGGTCTCGAAGGTGATGCCGCCTTCGGCGTAGATGTCGAGGCACTCCTGCTCGGCGCCCGGCTGGGGAAGCTCAGCTGCTCGTCCGCCAGGTCCTGCGCCGGCTGGAACCCGATGCCGACCATGCCGACCATCGTCTCGGCCGGGACCGTCTTGGGGTTGTTGACGAAGAACGACGGGTTGTCGAACGTCGAGATGCCGTACGTCGCATCGAGGCCCTTCGACCCGGCGATCGTCGCGAAGATCGAGGCCAGCCGGGAACCACCGAGGAAGAACACCCGGTCGATTCCCTTGCTGGCGAACGTGATCGCCGCCTGCTCCTCGCCCATGAAGATGGTCCCCATGTCGGTGGTGTCGACCCACCCGACCTCGACATCGAGGCCGAGTTCCTCGAGCTGCTTGACGGCCTTGCCCTCGACGGCTCGACGATTGACCGGGTTGTCGGCCGCCACGATCGCGACCTGGTCACGTCCGTCGAAGAATCCCTGCGCGTCCATCGCTTCGATGTAGGAGCGGGTGAAGGCGTCGTACTCGGGGTAGCTGGCGGTCCACAGGTGGGGGTCGAGCTCCGCGTAGAGCTTGGCGTCGCTCGCGACCAGCGTTGCGTCGAGCACCAAGGTGTTGCGCTCGTCGTAGCACGGACGGGCATTGGACTGGAACTGTCCGGTCAGCACCACGGCGAAGGCCTGGTCGTCCTGACTGACCTGGTTGCAGAGCTGCTCCTCCGCGGCCGGCGAGTCCACCTCGGCGTTGTACCAGCGGAAGACCGCGTCGAGTTCGCGTCCACCGAGCCCGCCGTTGTCGTTGACCCACTTCTCCAGGGCCTCGACCTGCTTCTCCGGATCGCCGATCGACGCGGTGTTGAACCCCGTGGCGTCCTGGACCCCACTCAGGTCCACACCCACGAAGACGACCTTCACGCTGTCGTCGGTGACGCCCGGACCCGCGACCGTGGGGTCGGCGCTGCCACCGCCGCCGGGCATCAGCGCGCCGCAGCCCGCCAGTGCCAGCGCGGCGACCGACCCTGCCGCGGCAGTGCGCAACCAAAGGGCGTTGTCGCGACGCCGTGTGGCGTTGCGCTCCGCTGCCTGTGCCATGTGCTCCCTCTCGTCCGACACCGTGGACGGACCAAACTATATACGATATCTACTTGCGGGACGAGACTCCCGTCACAGATTTCACAGCTGGGTGAGATCGCGCTCTCGACAACGCTCGATCCACCGGTCGACGGCCCCCTCGTCGACCACCGCATCGGCGGCCTCTCCGCTCGTGGCGACCTGCAGGGCCCACCAGCGTTCGAGCGTGTCGAGGTCGATGACCGCTTCGCCATCAGCGACCCCGAGGGTCTCGGTCACCGGCGGGGTGCCAGCTGCGATCAACGGCGCGGCGGGCGCCATGAAGCGGCGCTGGAGCGCCCAGGCGACCAGGAGCACCCCGAGCCCGTTGAGGCCGAGGAGACCCCAGGGGTAGGTCTCCCAGGTGAGTCCGAACTCGCCCCTCTCACCGTCGCCGACTCGACCGGTGATCGTGTAGGTGCCGTGGGCACCGACCGGAAGTGCGATCGGCACCGTGATGCGCGCGACCTGCCCCGGCTCGAGCCGGCCGATGCCGTCGCTGAGGAACACCGGCTCCGGGTCTCCCTTGCCCACCGCGATGCTCAGCCCCGGCGCGGTGATCGCGACGTCGCCGAGGTTCTCGACGGTCAGGCGCAGCTCCCGCTCCGGCGCAGCACCGAAGAGATCCTGGATGCGGGTGGCCCCACGAAGCTCGGCCGAGGTGACGGCCACGTCGCCCTGGGCCGCAGGCAGGTCTGCACCGGGAGCCGGGACCTCGTTGACCGGCAGGTCGACCGTCGGCGGGGTCTCCATGGATGGCGCCGCCTGCGACGTCGTCGACGGGCTGCTGCTGGCAGAGGTGTTGGGGCTGGCGGTGCTGCCCTTGCTCTCGTCATCACCACCCTCCTTGCCGGGGGCGCAGTGCCTCCGAGGTCAACGTCGATGGCCGCCTCCAGGGCGCCGCCGGCACGCGCCTGCTGGGCACGCAGCTCACTCACCTCGATGCCCTTCTTGACCTTGACCACCCCGGCGACCCTGCCGAGCCCACCGGCACGCAACCGACGCTGGCCGACCTGCTTGCCGTTGTCGTCGAAGGCACGCACGCGCACGTGGCGGGTCGGATCCCAGTCGGCGCCGGCGAAGCGCAGTCGGGTGGCCTTCGCGTTGTCGCGCAGGGAGAGGGTCGGCGCCCCGAGCAGTCGAAGTGGAGCGACCGCCTCGTTGCCGAGCTCATCCTTGACCGCGACCGTTCCCCCTCCCGGCACGACCGAGGCGATCACGGGCAACGTGGCCTGACCGGCGCCGTCGGCCGAGGAGGTCGGCGTGCTGACCGGCTCACAGGTCGCGGCGTCGCACACGGCGGCACTGACTGCACCGTCCGAGGCAAGCCCGGACCAGCTGATGCTCACCGCATCACCAGCGCGGGCGGCGTACCGGACGTCCTGCCCCTGCACGGAGTCGATGGCGACCGATGGAGCCGGAGCGACGTCGAAGGCTGCCGTCACGTTGGTGTCGAGCGGGTCCGTGGCGGGATTGCTCCCGCCGACGTCACTGGCCTCCGGGTTCGTCTGGCCGTTGCAGACGACACGCTGATCGAGATCGGCGACAGTGAAGACCACGTTGCGGAGCACCAGGGTGGTGCCACCCGGAGCCGCGAGCTCGACCGCACCCTCGACACTCACCTCGGGCAGCGACTCCGTCGCATCCTCGGCAGTGAGGTCCACGGACACCGGCGGCAGTTCGGTACGCACCTGGTCCGCTCCGACGAGGTCGAACCAGTACGTCGCCGAGTCAGCTTCCTCGAGTCCCGTCGGAAGGGTCATGGCGAGGGCGAAGGTGCGTTGACCCCCGACCGACGTGGCTCCGGAGGTCGTGAGGTCGAGCAGGTTCTCGCTCCCCCACGGGATCTGCGGGTCTGCGGCATCGATGCCACCGGTGGCGTCGTCGAGGTCCGTGCCCGCCGCGGGCACGTAGCTCCAGCACCCGCCTTCCAGCGCGACTGGCGCAGCAGAGGCACTGGCCACGAACCCCGGCAGCGCGGATCCCAGCACCACCCCCATCACGAGCAGGGGCCTTACGCTTCGGTCCAGCATCGAGCAATCCTCCAGCGGTCGTCCTGCGGATCCACCCGGATCACTGACGCCTAGATGATATATCTGTTTCTGTGAGGAGTGCATCAGGTCACATCATTTCGGCAGTGGCCCGCGTCGTGGCGGAGCTGCTGCTGACCGTCGGCCTGCTCTTCGCCGCCCTCGCCTTCTACCTCCTGGTCTGGACCAATGTGCAGACGCAGGCGGCCCAACGCGACCTGCTCCAGGAGTTCCGGTCCCAGCAGGAGAAGAGTCCCGGGCGCAGCACCGAACCGAGCACCGGCGAGGGCGTCAACGTGCTGCACATCCCTCGCCTGGGCAAGGACTGGGAGTGGGTCGTGGTCGAGGGCGTCGACCTGGACACGCTCAACGACGGCCCCGGACACTTCCCCGACACCGCCCTCCCGGGCGAGAAGGGCAACTTCGCGGTCGCCGGTCACCGGGCCACGCACGGCGAACCGTTCGCGCACCTGGACACGCTCGTCGAGGGCGACAAGATCCATGTCGAGGCTCCGGACGGCTGGTACACCTACCAGGTGACCTGGAGCCAGATCATCGCCCCGACCAGCACCGAGGTGCTGGCTCCGTCCCCTGGACAACCCGGCAAGAAGCCCAAGGTCCAGTCGATGACGCTCATCACCTGTCATCCCCGCTGGGGCTCGACCGAGCGCCTGGTCGTCGGGGCCCAGCTGGTCGAGCACCGCGCCCTCGGCGCTGGCGCTCCCCGGACCTGAAGGACTGAACGCCGTGTATGCCTTCCTCTGGCGCCACCTGCCCGGCCCCACCCCCGTCAAGGTCATCGAGGCCCTCGCACTCCTGGTCCTCGTCTTCCTCCTGCTCATGCACGTCGTCTTCCCCGCCCTCGAACCCCACCTCCCCCTCGACGAGGTCACGGTCGGCCAGGGCTCCCCCACCTGACCCGACCTCGACGTCACCGGGGCTGCCGTTGCCGGCGTGGCCGACTCCGGCTCGGCGCGCACGCGCAGATGAGAAGCGGTGCCGGCAGTAGTCTGGGCGCGGGGGTCCTCGAGGGAGCAACGAGATGAGACCACTTCGATACTCGATCAACGTCACGCTCGACGGCTGCTGCCATCACGAAGCAGGCCTCCCCCGGACGAGGAGTCGATGCGCCACTGGACCGCCGAGATGGCGCGGGCCGATGCCCTGCTGTTCGGCCGGGTGACCTACGAGATGATGGAGTCGGCGTGGCGCCGGCCGGACACGGGCACGTGGCCCGAGTGGATGGATGAGTGGGAGATCCCGTTCGCCGAGACCATCGACCGGGCAAGGAAGTACGTCGTGTCGAGCACCTTGCGCGGGGTCGACTGGAATGCCGAGCTGGTACGTGGCGACTTGGGTCAAGCGGTTCAGCGGCTCAAGCAGGAGCCGGGCGGTGGCCTGTGGGCGGGCGGGGTCACGCTTCCCCTGGCGTTGGCGGACCTCGGGCTGATCGACGAGTACGAGTTCGTCGTGCAGCCGGTCCTTGCCGGACACGGGCCGACCCTGCTCGCCGGTCTGCGCGAGCGGGTCCAGCTCGAGCTCGTGGATCGCCAGGAGTTCCGGTCGGGAGCAGTCGTCCTGCGGTACCGGCCCACGGGTCAGTGATCGCGCAGGAGACTGCCGTAGCCGTGGAGCTTGTCGTCGATCCCGTTGTCACGCAGCGCCATCCACCAGGTGGCGGCGTTGATGGCGATGACGGGCTTGTCGAGCCAGCGCTCGGCCTCATCGGCGAGCTCGGTCATGCACAGGTTGGTGCCGCACTGCACGATCGCGTCCACGTCCGGGTCGTTGACGGCCAGCATCGACTCGCGCAACGTCTGCTCCGAGACGTGGGCGATCGACACGGCGCTGGGGCAGCTGAGGCCCTTGACCTCCCCCACGTCGAACCCGAGTTCGGTGAAGAACTTGCGCACGTTGGCATCACCGATCGGCGTGTAGGGAGTGACGACACCGATCTTCCTCACCCCGAAGAGCTTGAGGGCACGCTCGCACGCCTCCGCCCCGGTCGCCACTCCGAGGCCACCGGAGAGATCCTGGATCTGCTTCACGAACTCGCGGTTGCCCTCGACGCCGTCCCAGAAGGTCTCGGCACTCATGCCCATGACCATGTAGTCGGGTTCCATGGTCATGATGCCCTCGACGCAGTCGGCCATCGAGGCGCGAATCTGCTCGAGGAGCGCCTCCATGCCCTCGTCATCACCGATGCGACCATCACGGATCAGGATCCGCCCGTAGTGGGAGGTCACCCCGGGCACCCGCATCATGTCGAACTCGGGCTGCACGATCGTGTTGGTGCTCGGCGCGATGACGCCGAACTTGCGGCGCCAACCCAGTCGGTCCACGCTCACGCGGGCACTCCTGACTGCTCGTCGGCGGAGCTCTCGTCCGCCTTGTCGGACAGGTGGTCACGCAGCCACAGTGCTCCCAGCAGGAAGCAGAGCTGGACCGCGGAGTTGGTCAGCTGTTCGGCCCACTGCAACTCCAGCGACTGGTTCGGCTGAGCGGCCAGCGGCGGCAGGATGTTGGTGCCGAGCGTGTAGATCACGAACAGGTAGCCGACCGACTTCTTGCCCGCCCGGAAGGCGATGACCGCCAAGCTGATGGCCATCACGCAGGCCGCGACCGCAGCGGCGATCAGCAGGGGCCAGTTCTTGTACTCACCGGCAGACCAGCTCATCCAGCCGGCACCCAGTCCGGCAGCGAGCGGGAAGAGGACGAACGGCCACGGGCCGACCTCGCGCCCCTTCGCCAGACTCAACGACGCCCACGCCACGGCTGAGAATCCGAACGCCAGGCACGGGAAGAGCAGGTTCTCCAGCACCGGGTAGTCCCAGCAGTTGCTCGCCACCAGGATCTTCCACAGCGCCTTGCACAACCCGCCCAGGGTGACCAGCAGGCCACCCACCAACGCCACCGAGTAGGCCCGGGGCACTCGGAGCCGGACCGCACCGGCCAGGATCCAGAACGCGGCTCCGGCAAGCAGGACCGGGACGAAGTCCTCCACCGCCAACGGAACGTTGTATTCGGTGCAGACGTCCACACCGCGAGCGAGCACCACCTGTGTCGACACGATTCTCAGGCCTCCCCGGTGGCGAAGATGTCGCGCTTGCGGAAGCCTGCCGACATGAAGCGACCCATCGCCTTCGGCTTGGTCAACCACGCGACCCGGGTGCCGTGCTTGGTGGCGCCGAGCATCTGGTCGACGAGCCACGGCGTCACGGTCTCCACGCGGTCGCCCAAGATGTTGAACACGCGCCTGACCTTCTCGAAGCCCTCCGGGTCACCCGCGTAGTCACCGACCAACAGGTCGGTCGCCACGATGCCCGGCGACAGGAAACCCACCTTCACGGGCGTTCCCTTGGCGTCCTTCACGAGCGCCTCGGTGAGATAGTGCACGGCGCGCTTCGAGGCGCCGTACGTCGCCATGCCCGGCTGGTGCTCACCACGCGAGCCGAAGCCCTCCATGTTCCAGATCCAGCCGCCGCCGGCCTGCTCCGCCATGCCCGCCTGAGCGATGGCCGAGCCGTTGAACGCACCGATCAGATTGGTCTGCACCACGGCGTCCACGGTTGCCGGCAGTTGGGCGACCAGCGGACCACGAGGCGCGGACAACCCAGCGTTGTTGATCCACAGGTCGACACGTCCGAAGTGCGCAGACACCGCGTCCCAGAGCGCCTGCACCGCAGCGCGGTCGGACACGTCGGTGACGAGGCCGAGCACCCGGCCCGGGTCGGCCAGGCCCGCACGCAGGACGGTGACTCCCTCGTCGATCGACGCCTGCGAACGAGCGCAGACCGCCACCTGGTGCCCCCGAGCCAGCAGCTCGCGCGACAGGCCGAGGCCGATCCCGCGCGTGCCGCCGGTGACGACGACGACCCGTGCGGCACTCACCGCGGCTCCCAGGCCAACGACCCGTGCACGAAGTGCGTGGTGGTCTCGCCGTGCAACAGCTGCCAGACGATGGCGAGCTCACGGGTCTCGGGATCGATCAGGAACTCGCGACCGCGGATCTTCTCGACACCGGTCTTGTCGGCGCCGACGAGGTGCTGGACCGTGAAGAGGGCTCGACCGTAGGACGTGGCGTTGCCGAAGACCTCAGGGCCCTCGAACATCGTGCGGGCGCCGTCGCGGTGGCGGTCGAACGTGTAGGCCCGCTCGAGGTCGCCACTCCAGGTGATCGTGTGCCGGGCCGAACGCAGCGACGTGGGCTCGTGCTCGATGCGCACCCGCACCTCCCCTCGGTCGTCTGATCGGCGCCGTTGAGGAAGAGGGTGCCGGTCCAGGCACCCGCCTGCTTGGTCGGGAGCACCTGGGGACGCGGGCCCCGCTCCACCTCGAGCTCGCGCCAGTCGTCGACCAACTGCTGCGTGGCCGGGTTGGTCTCCCGGTCGGTGGTGCGCTTGTAGACACCGTTGAAGACGGCGCAGACGGCCCAGCCGTCGTGCAGCACGGACGAGTAGACCTGCGTCTCCCCGTCTGCAAGCACCTGGTTCCAGGTGCGCAGGTCGGCCTGCCAGCCCGGCGAGTAGTAGTTGGCCTCGACGAAGAGGCCGTAGGGCTGCCCGGTGCCGTAGAAGTCGGGGCCGGTGTAGACCCGGTTCTCGTCGGAGTCGACGACCCCGAAGTCGAACTGCGCACCGAGCTCGAAGCGGTTGCGCAGCGGACCGGCTCCGGAGAGCTTGGAGTCCATCCAGTAGCGGGCGCCTTCGGCGGTCACCTCGCTCGCGCGGGCGATGTGCTCGAACCCGACGTGGTTGCCCTGGGCGTCGAAGAGGCCCGGGATCCCGTGCCACTCCCCTCGATCCGCTTCTGCCACTCGCTGGTCTCGACAGCCTCACTCACCGGACGACCTCGTTGGTGACGAGTTGGAGGCGCACGCTCTCGGCGACGTCCTCGCCGAGCAGTCGGCTGATCTGCGCCCACACCTTGTCGACGTCGGCGCTGAAGAGCAGGCTCCGGTTGCGCGCGTCGCGCACGGCGAGGTCGGTGTCGGCCAGGTCGTCGCGTACGTCGGCCGGCACGTCGCCCTCGACCAGCGAGAACCAGTGCTCGAGGTAGGCTTCGACCGGACCGTCGAGCTGCCCAAAGGCCTCTTCACTGGCGCGGTTGGCGAGCATCCACGACGACATGACGGTGAGCTGGCGCGGATCGAGCTGCGCCCTGGAGAGTCCCTCCATCTCGTGCACCTGGTGGAACGTCTCCGTCAACGGGGTGTGCGCCCAGTCGTTGTAGACCATGTGGGTGCCCGCGTCAGCTCGCTGGACCAGGTCAAGGTGGAACGCGTAGTAGTCACCCGAGTGGACCGAGTCCAAGGTGAAGTGCGGCACCGGCGATCCGTCGGGCATGAACGCGAAGACCATGTGGCTGTCGAGTCCGATCTGGGGCACCACGATGCCGACGTAGACCGCCTTGGCGATCCGCTCGCCCCGGAAGATCCGCACGGAGCCGACCGGGTCTGGCCCCATCACGGAGACCAGCGTCTGGAAGGGACCGCCGTCGGCTCCCTCCACCTCGGTGAGCCCGGTCCGGGCCACGATCTTCTCGACGGTGCTGACACACAGCTTCTCGGGCAGGCTCACGCCTTGGCCTCCTCGTTCTCACTCTTCACGGCAGATTCGGTGGAGCCTTCCGGCTCGTCGCCGGCCCCACCGGCCGGTACGTCGGCACTCGGCTCCGGGTCGGGCATCACCAGGCGGCGCTCGACGCGGGGCTTCACGTCGGGCGAACCGGCGAGGATCTCGCGGCTACGCACCTCCTTGAAGTTCCACGCGCTGGCGAGTTCGGGCACTTCCTTGCGGATCGGCGACGGGATGACGCGGGCCTCGACCCGCGCTGGCCCCTCGCCGACGATCGTGTTGCCCTCGACGCTCCAGCCCTGGTCGATGAGCTCCTGGCGACGACGGCGATAGAGCACTGCGTTGTAGTCGCTCTTCACGTGCAGCTCCGACGAGAGGTCGAACGGCAGCAGCTCCGGTCGGACCGCGTCGACGATGCCTTGGTCCTCGCGCAACACCTTGAAGATGCGGCGCTTCGCGTCGAGATCGGCCCACGCGCCCTTGAAGAAGCCGCGCAGGGCGACGAACTTGACCAGCGTGGTCTCTTCGTCGATCGGGATGTTGGTGTCGAAGATCTTCATCGGCCCCATCGGGGTGTTGACCTCGATGAGCACCATGTTGGGCAGGAACCAGGTGGTCGACACCTCCACCGGGGGCCGGTTGGCGAGGTCCTGCTTGTTGGGGTTGATGAGCCCCCACAGTCCCTTGGACCGCGGCGGGTGCAGGGTCACCGAGGCCTTGCAGTGCCACGGCGACTCCTCGGTCCGGAACTCCGGCACCTCGGGCTTCTCGCGGTTGCCGAAGACGCCTCCGTGCACGAACGGGGTGTGTGCGACGTCGACACCGTTCTCGAGGATCCGCTCGTAGTTGGACTTCCACAGGAACGAGCCGGTGACGGCGCGGTAGTTCACGGTGTCGTCGATCGCGGACCAGTCGGGGATCGGCGGCCGCTCCTCCTCGGGGAGGTCACCCATGTAGACCCACACGAAGGAGTAGCGCTCAACGACCGGGTAGGAGTCGACGCGCGCCTTGCGCGGGATGCCTCGGTCGGGGTGGGCGGGGATCTTCACGACCTCGCCACCCGGGTTGTACTGCCAGCCGTGGTAGGGACACACGATGCAGTCGTCCTTCACCTCACCGCCCGACAGCGCGGCACCGCGGTGCACGCACAGGTCGGAGAGGGCGACGATCGAGCCGTCGCTGCCCTTGCGATAGAGCACCAGCTGCTGGCCCAGGATCTTGATCTTCTTGGGCTTCCCTGCGACGACGTCCTTGCTGAACTCGACGGCGTACCAGAAGTTCTTGAACATGAGGGGCTCCTCCTAGCGTCGACGGGCGTCGGCGATTTCAGGTTGGTGATGGCCCAGCCATCGGTCTCGGGCCGCCAACGCCGAGGGGTCATCGCCAAGCGTGGCAGCAAAGAAGGTGACGAGGAGGTCGAACAGCACCTCTCGCAGGTGATCCTGGTCGGCTGCCGGCGGAGCCTCGAGGAAGCCGCGGGCCGAGGTCGGGTCTTCGGGGGCTGCCGGCAGCATGTGGCCGGCGTCGGCGAGTTCCACCAACCAGGCTTCGGTGGTCTCGGGCAGCGCCTCGCTCCAGGTGCGCTCGATCGGGTCGTGTCCCGGCGCGCCGGCCTCCTCGCCGTAGCGGATCGCACTGGCGGCCACGATTCCGTCAGCAGTGCCACCCACCAGCAGCACCGGCACCTCGACCGGTGCCGGCAGCAACGTCCCGGGGGCGTGCCCCAGTTGCTGCGACGCCATCGTGTGGGAACCGTAGGTCGCCACTGCCCGGACCTGCGGAAACCACTGCGGGCGTGCTGACTGCAGCGCCACGGTGCCACCGGCCGAGTGCCCGAAGAGACCGATGTTGCCGAGGTCGAGCAGCCCGGCCAACGGGCCGGCCTCCTGCGCCTGGGCGACCGCGTCGAGCACGGCAGCCAGGGCGGGGGTGGTCGGCTTGCTCCCGTAGGTGTCGGGCCCGACCGCGCTCAGGTCGACCCCGGGCGTCAGGCCGACCTGGCCCGGGAACAGCTCGGCCACCCAGTCGAAGGTGACCGCGACGATCCCGGCGCGCGCCAGTGCCACGGCAAGGTCGAGATAGCCGACGGACGCGACGTTGATGCCCGGCAGCACGATCACCACGGGGTACGGCGCTCCGGCAGGATCAGCGGCCAGCATGCCGCTCATCCGCTCGATGTCGTTGCTCGCCTCGAGCGCCGGGTGGCGCATCGTGAGGTGCACGGTGTCGAGGGAGCCGCGGCGCCGGGCACCCGGACAGCCGTCCGGTGGGTCCGGACCAGCGCGGGCTCAGCAGGCATCGTCTTCCTCAGCGCTCGTGTGGGCGGGGCAGGGTGCGGTCGCCACCCCAGAGCGCGCGCACCAGTTGCTGGGTCATGTCGGGTCCGAAGAACCGCTCACCCATCTCGTTGGCCGGGTCGCGCTCGGCGATGTTGCGTCGGGTGGCCTCGTCACTCGCTGCCAGGGCGGCCTGCTCCTCGAGTGGCACCCGCTCGGCCTCGTCGACCCACTGCAGCCACCGGTCGAGATGGCGCTCGGCCACCTCGGTGACCAGCTTGGTGGTGCGCTCGTCGCCCGGTGCCATGAAGCACATCGCGGTCGGCGACAAGCTGGCGCGGACGAAGGCACTGCGACTGACGAACGGCTGCAGGAAGTCGTTCTCGGCGGCGATCTGCTCCCACTCGTCGTTGAGTGGGCCGTAGTAGCGGTCGAAGGAGTCGGTGTCGACCAGGATGTTGGAGCGTGGCACCGAGTCCAGGAACATCCAACCCTGCGGAAAGGCGCCGAGCGCCATCCCGAAGTGCGGGACCTTGACCTGCGGCCCGAGCCAGATCGTCAGGTGCACGTTGACGAAGCCGAGGGCCGCGTTCTCCATGTGCGAGTGGATCATCCAGTCGATCTCGGGACCGGCATAACCTCGCACGCTGCCGGAGGGACCACCCTCCGAGCTGAACGACTCGAGCACCTCGGTCGAGGGGTCGCGCTCCAGGTCGAAACGATCGGCGACCTTGGTCGCCATCCGGTCGACCAGCGCCTTCCAGTCGGCAAGGAGTGCGGTGACGTCGGTCGGACCTGCCTCGTCGAAGTACTCCTGCACCGACTTCAGGTTCTGGCTCATGCGGTTCCTCATCCCTCCATCAAGAGCATGTGACACAGATAATATATTCTATCTACTCCGGAAGTGCGAGGGAATCACCCAACCTTCGAGCGGTGTCTCGCGATCCGGTCATGGCGTCGGATAGGCGCTGGCTGCCAGCCCGGCGGCGCCCGCCCGAAAGGCGCCGGGAGCGTGGATGACGCAGGGTTGCACATATTCGAGGAGACCCTCGTCGCCGTACTCCCGTCCCCAGCCCGATCGCTTCACTCCCCCGAAGGGGGCATGCAGCGCCATGCCGGTGCGGTTGTGGGTGTTGACGAAGGTGAAGCCGGCCTCCAGCCGGGCCGCCACCTCGAAGGCGCGGTCCTCGTCGGCGGACCACACCGAGGCGCCCAACCCCAGCTCGCCGGCGTTCGCACGCGCCACGACCTCGTCGAGCGACCCGTAGCCGAGCACCGGCAGGGTCGGGCCGAACTGCTCGGTGACCACGATCGGGTCGTCGTCCGCAGCGCCGAGCACGAGGGTGGGGCGGACGAAGTGTCCGCGGGCCAGGTCTCCGACCACCGTGCCCAGCTCGCGTACGTCGGCTCCTGCGGCCCGCGCTCCGTCGACGAGCTCGCGGATGCGGTCGGCCGAGGCAGCGCTGACCACGGGCCCCATCGTGACCCCCGGGGTGAGCGGGTCGCCGACGTGCAGCACCCGCTGCGCCGCTGCCTCCAGCCCGGTCACGACCTCCCCAGTCGAGCGGCGGGCACATAGAGACGCTTGATCGCCATGCAGACCTGACCGCTGGTCGCGAAGGCCGCCATCAGCATCCGCTCGTAGGCGGCGTCGTCGAGATCGGCGTCGTCGAGCACCACGGCAGGATCGTTGCCACCGAGCTCGAGCACGCTCGGCGTCAGCGACCTGCCAGCGAGCGACGCGATGGCACGACCCGCCGACTCCCCGCCGGTGAACGCCACCCGAGCCACCTGCTCGTGGGTGACCAGTGCGGTGGCGGTCGCGGCCTCGCCGTGCACGACCTGCACGAGCCCTGCGGGCAGTGCGCCGGCGATCACGTCGAGCATCCGCGCAACTCCGAAGGGTGCCAGCGGGGAGGGCTTGACCACGATCGCGTTGCCGGCGACCAACGCCGGTGCCACCTTGAGGGTCGTGAGGATCAGCGGGGCATTCCAGGGCGTGATGGCGCCAACCACTCCGAAGGGACGGTGACGGACGGAGAGGCGACCGCGTTGCTCGTCGCTGGCCCGCTCCCGGAGCAGCTCCTCACCACGGCCGGCGTAGAAACGCAGGACGGTGGCGGCGAACCCGGCCTCCCCGCGGGCGTCGCCGAGCACCTTCCCGGTCTCTCGAGCGGTGAGCTCGGCAATCGAGTCGAGTTCCGGGTCGAGCAGGTCGACGGCAGCCCGCACCAGGCGGGTCCGTTCGGCGACCGGTGTCGCCGCCCACAGCAGCTGGGCCTCCGCCGCGGTCCTGACCGCGACGTCGACTGCGTCCGAGTCGGAGACCTCGACCGTGCCGACCACCTCGTCGGTGCGCGCCGGGTTCTCGCGGGCGATCACGCCCCAGCTCCTCCGAGCACGGCAACGGGCCTGCCGCTGCGCAGGGAGTTGATCATCGACGTGTTGAGCAGGTGTGCTCGCATCCGCTCCCGGTCGGCGGCCAGCGCGCGCAGTTCGTCGTGGTAGGCCCTCTGGGCATCCGGGTCGGTCTGGCGCAATCGTTCCCAGTTGTCGTGGGTGATGGTCTTGACGTAGGACAACGCCACCTGACGCCGTCCCTCGCACGCAGCGTCGAGGTCGTCGAGGTGGCCGTTGCCGTCGAGGAGCGCGAGCAGCGCCCGCGCCTCGATGACCGCGTCGTGGACGCCGCTGTTCATGCCCATCCCGCCGAGCGGGTTGTTGATGTGCGCGGCGTCGCCCATGAGCACCAGCCGGCCCTTGCGGAAGGTGTCGGCGACACGCTGGTGCACGCGGTAGAGCGTGGTGTGCAACACCTCCCAGTCACGGCCGAGGTCGGCCACCCCGGCGAGCCGTACCTGGATCCGGGTCGGGTCGATCTCGACCTCGTCGGCCGTGTCCTGGTCGGTCGGGAAGAGCACCCGCCAGTGCTCCGGGGTCCGCAGCACCACCAGCCACTCGCTCGGGTCGAAGACGTAGTTGACCGCCGCGATCCCGGGCAGGATGCTCTCGAGGTCCTCGGTGGTGGAGGCCACCAGGAAGCGCTCCGGATAGGTCATCCCCTCGAAGGTGAAGCCGGCGCTCTGGCGCACCTGGGAATTCGAGCCGTCGGCGCCGATGACCCAGTCTGCCGTGAAGGTGTCGCCGACCTCGGTCGTCACGCTCGCAGAGGTGTCGGTGGTCGTCGCCTGCACCACCCGCTGCCCGAAGCGCACGGTGACCTGGGGCAACGCCTGCAGCGCCTCGAGCAGGATCGGCGTGAGCTTGCTCTGCTCGCACTGCACCCGGAAGGGGAAGCGGGTGTCCTCCGCCAGGATCCCCAGATCGAGGTCGGCGATGGGGCCGGTCTGCCGGTCCCGGTACTGGAAGCCCGTCGACACGATGCCGCGCGCCATCAGCGCATCGAGCACGCCGAGGTCGTCGAGCATCTCCAGCGACGGCGGGTGGAAGGTCGAGGCCCGCGACTCGGTCGCCAGTGCGTCTCCGGCTTCGAGCACGGTGACCCGGACCCCGCCCCGGGCCAGCACGAGTGCAGCCGTCAGTCCCACCGCACCGGCTCCTGCCACGATCACCTCGGTGGCGTTGCGCTGCTGGCTCATGAACCCTCCATCTCCCGGGCAGCCGTGGGGACGGCGTACCGCAATTCGTCTCTCAGTAGTTCGGGGAGCCCGACCAGGGCGGTCAGGTCGTCCCAGGGCATGCGCTCCACTGCTGCCGCGTGCCCGGTGCCGACGATCGCGGTCATGGTGCGTCGCACCGCGGCGGCCGCAGCCAACACCGCGGAGACCGGATGGATCACCAGCCGTACGCCGGCACGCGCCAGCTGCTCGTCGCTCGGCCCGGCGTCGATCGGCCCACCGGCCTCGGACCGGTTGTAGACCTGCGGCAACGGACGTCCGTCGGCCGCCAGCGCAGAGCGGACGCTCAGCAACACGTCGAGCGTTGCCCCCTCCACGAAGACGGCGTCAGCACCTGCCTCCGCGAAGGCGCGACAGCGGTGCACCACCGCGTCGACTCCTCGCACCGACAGGGCGTCGGTGCGGGCAACGATCACCAGGCCGGTGCCGGAGTCGGCGGCGGCCCGCACCCGATTCGCAGCCTCGTCGACGTCGACGACCTCCTTGCCGCCCAGGTGACCGCAACGCTTCGGCGCGACCTGGTCCTCCAGGTGAAGGCCGGCGACACCGGCGGCTGCATAGACCTGCGTGGTGCGCCGGGCCTGCAACGCGTTGCCGTAGCCGGTGTCGGCATCGGCCAGCAACGGCACCGCGCCCAACGCCGGCACCAAGGAGCTGGCCCTGGCCGCGATGTCGGTGCCGTGCACGAAGCCGAGGTCGGGCAGGCCGAGGTCGATCGCGGAGACGGTCGCACCCGACAGGCAGGCCCCACGGGCCCCCGCCGCCACCGCCAACGCAGCCGAGACGGCGTCGTACACCCCGGGCAACCGGACCACGTCGGGGCCGGCGAGCAACTCCCGCAGTCGGACCGCGTTGGGGCTCGCGACGCTCATCGCCCGTGCAGCGCGAAGCCGCCCTCGACCCCGACGACGCGGGTGCCGGTGAAGACGCGAATCGTCTCGACCGTGCCCTCCTCGCCCATGCCGGAGAGTCCCCAGGCAGGACGCGGGGTCATCAGGTGCAGGCTCATGATCGTCGAACCGTTGACCTTGACCTCTCCGGCACGGACTCGGCGTGCTGCAGCGAGCGCGGCGTCGGTGTCCGTGCCGACCACGTAGCCCTCGAGGCCGAAGGGGTCGCGTTGGCGAGCCGCACCGCCTCGTCGAGGTCGCCGTAGGTGTGAACCGTGGCGACGGGGCCGAAGACCTCGTGCACCGCGGACCCGCTCGGCACTGCTGAGATCAGCGTGGGTGCGAGAAAGTTTCCGCCCGCGGGCAGGTCAGTGCTGACGTGTGCCTTGCCCCCGGCGGCCAACCGCTCGTCGATCTGCTCCAGCAACCGGTCCCGGTGCCCCGCATGGACGATCGGCCCGAACTCGGTGGCCGGGTCGAGCGGGTCGCCGACGCGCAGGTCGGCCAGTCGCTCACCGATCCGTTCGAGCACCTCGTCGGCCCGGTCGGCAGGGAGCACGAGTCGACCGAGGGCACGGCACCACTGTCCGTTGAGCGTGGTGAGCAGGTCGGCGGCGGCCCTGGCTGCCGCGTCGACGTCGGCGTCGGGCATGACGAGCAGGGGGTTGTTGCCGCCGAGCTCGAGCTGCAGTGCGGTGAAGTTGGCAGCGCAGGCGGCGGCGATGGCCCGACCCGCCTCCAGGCCTCCGGTGAAGGAGACCGCGCGGACCCGCTGGTCGTTGACCAACTGGCCACCGACCCTGGCACCACCCTGCAGCAGCTGGAAGGTTCCGGCCGGAGCGCCTTGTTCGGTCAGCACCCGCTCGACCACCTCGGCCAACGCAGTCGTCCCCCAGGCGGCGTACTCGCTGGGCTTCAGCAACGACGGGGCGCCGGCAGCCAGCGAGCTCGCGATCTTGTGGGCAGCCATGGGGGCCGGGGCGTTCCACGGGACCAGGCTCAGCGCGGGCCCGAGCGGCAGCCGGTGCACCTCGACCTCGTTGCCGTGCTCACCGACGGTCGTGTCGAGGAGTACGCCGTCGCGCAGTTGCTGCGCCGCGAGGTGGAACGCACCGGGAACGATCACGCCGACGATGCTGGTCTGGGTGACCGGCACCCCGGTGGCCATGGCCTCGAGTGCGGCGATCCGGGGCACCTCGGCGCCCAGTGCCGCGCCGATCGCGTCGAGGATCTCCGCCCGGCGCTCCGTCGGCACTGCCTGCCACGCCTCGGCGACGTGCACCCGGTGGGCAGCCGCGAGCGCCTGCTCCACCTGGTCACTGCTGCTGGCCCGGGCACGGCCCAGCGACTCCCCCGTGAACGGGTCGGCCAGGGCCAGCTCGAGCGTCTCGGCCGGGTCGCTCCAAGCGCCGTCGACCAGTTGCCGCAGACGCGGGACCTCGAGGTCGCCGCGGCCGACACCGGTCTCGTCGCTCACTTGCCCTCCCCGCCCTTCGTGAAGCTGTCAGTGGTGGTGAGACCGGCCCATCCCTCGTTGTCGACCAGCATCTTGGCGAGATCGAGTTTGCCGCGTTCAGCCGGGAAGGCCTGGACGAGTCCCATTGTGGTGTCGCGCAGGGCGCGACCAATCTGATTGCCCATCAGCGCACCCGAGGTGCCGCACATCTTGAGGGCCAGGAGCGCCACCTCATGAGAGTGCTCGCAGATCGCGCCCTTGGCAAGCTTCCACGACTGCACGACCTCCTGCTTGGGCAGGAGGGGCGGGTCGCTCGCCTCGAGATCAACCTGGCGACGCAGCCACAGGTTGGCCTCGGCCAGGTGCTTCTCGCCCTCACCGATCATGACCTGGTGCATCGGGCTGGATGCGATCGGCTTGCCGGTGTCGGCGAACTTCGCCCCCATCGTGCGGTCGATGGCGTAGCCCCACACGCCCTGGGCGATGCCGGCATAGATCGCCGCGATCGCGATCTGGTTGCCGACCCATGAGCCACGCGACATCTGGGTGGCGCGGGTGAAGGCACCGGGCACGGCGAGCGACAGCTCGTCGGGGACGAAGCAGTCCTCCATGACCAGGCCGTTGTTGTCGGAGGCGCGCATGCCCAGACCGACCCATGCGGCGCGCGGCCGCGCACCCGGGGTGTTGCGTGGCACCAGGAAGAGGGTGAGCGAATCCATGCCCTCGATGTCGTCGCGACGAGCAGTCACGAGGTAGTAGTCGGCCGAGCCGGAGAGGCAGCCGAACGACTTCTCCCCGTTGAGCACCCAGCCACCGTCGGCGCGGGTGGCCGTGGTGCGGATCAGCACGTTCGCGTTGGAGGCCTTGACCGCCTCGCTGGCGAAGTTCCCGATCGCCTTCTTGTCGCTGCCCATCAGACGGAGCACCTTCTCGGCAAAGGCACGTACGACGGGTGCCTCCTCCTCGTCGTAGAGCCCGGCGTCGAGCGCAGCCAACGGGAGCATGCCGCGCGACGACGAGGAGCAGTGGAAGAAGTAGGCCAGAGCGGTGGAGCCGCACACCGTGCCGAGGGCATAGGTGGTGGCGGCGAGGTCGCGCAGGCCGCCGCCGAGACCGCCGTACTCCTTGGGCACGACGAGCCCGAGCAGGCCTGCATCACCGAGCAGCTTGAGGTGCCCGTGGGGCAGCGCCCCCGCTTCATCGGCCGACTCGGCCGCGTCCGCAATCGCGGGCAGGACCGATTCGACCAGACTGGCCCGCCACCGCTCCTCCTGCGTGAGGTCTGGGAAGACTCGTTCGGCGGTCAGCCTCGGGGTCTCGGTCTCTTCCACGAGCTTGGCGGTCATCCTGCTGCTCCTACGATCTGTGGGGTGCCGACCCGGGTCGGCACGGTGGGGGCTGGGCGGTGCCGCTGCCGTTGGGGGCAGGACCTCGCAAGGTCTGGGCAAGCTGGACAAGGGCCTCTGCGTCGACGGGGGTGTCGACGTCCACTTCGTCGAGCAGCCGGATCAGGTCTTCGGTGGCGACCGCCTCGTCGAGACCAGCAACCGTGGTGTCGAAGTGGCGCACCCCGCTCTTGAGGGCAGTGAGCGCCTTGACCAGTCCCAGCCGGTCGCGGTCGTGCAGCCCCAGTCGCAGCGGCACCGGGCGAGCCAGTGCCACGGCTTCCTGGAGCAGGCCACGCACCGTCAGTGGGGTCGCCCCTCCGGCCGTGTCGGGGAGCGCGATCTCGGCCACTCCGGCGCGGGCGAACTGTTGCACCGCGGAGAGCACCAGATCGAGCCGGACGGCGTCGAACGGATCGATGACCGTGACCGCAGCGCGGTCGGCGATGCCGTCCAGGGCCTCGACGGTGCGGGTGACGGCGGCAGGATCGGTGGGGTCGACGATGAACTCGACGGTGCCGATCCCCGATGCCAACACCCGGTCCGCCTGGGCACGGTCGGCGACCACCACACTGGCGCGATCCATCGCGACGAAGCGTGGGAGCACACCCTCGACGGGCGTCCGGCCGTCGGAGATGTCGGCGACCCGCACCCGCACCCCGGCATCGGCCACCTGGCCGGCGATCCGGGCGGTCTCCGGTCCGTGGCCCGCGGCGACCAGACCGGACACCACGCCACTGTCGGAGAGGGTGGCCACGTCGGGGAGCACATCGGCGAACTGTCCCCAGCCACGCGAGTGGAAGAGCAGCGGCGCAGACTTGCGCGCAGCGTGGCCCTCCATCACCTCGCCGACGAAGATCGTGTGGTCGCCGCCCGGATAGGCGTGCACCACCCGACAGTCGAACCAGCCGAGCGCCGAGTCGAGCAGCGGTACGCCGGTGTCAGCAGTGGTCCAGCTCTCGCCGGCAAACCTGTCCTCGACCTTGTCCATGCCCGCGAACCGTCGACCGACATCGATCTGGTCCTTGGCCAGGACGTTGATGCCGAAGACACCGCTCGCGCTGATCAGCTGGTGGCTGTAGAGCGTCTTCGTCAGGCAGATCGACACCAGTGGCGGGTCGAGACTGACGCTGGAGAACGAACTGGCAGTCATCCCGTGCCAGGCGTCGCCCTCCCCCAGTGTCGTCACCACCGTCACACCGCTGGGCCACTGCGACATCACGTCGCGAAACGTTGCTGGATCAACCACAGGTCACCTCCTCTGGTAACAGAATATACGATATCTACTCTGATGTGAGAAGACCCGCGCACCCAGGTGCGCCTAAATGAGGGCCCCGGAATATATGATCCGAAGGGAGGACTGCCCCGTGGCAGTCGCCGTCCCGCAAGCCACAGACTGGGGAGCCCCATGAGCCGACGTAGCAACGGCGCCGCCGGTGTCCGCCCGATCGCACACCAGTCGCTGGTTGACCGGGTGACCGACGAACTGCACCGCGCGATCCTCAACGGGGACCTGGCCCCGGGGTCGACGGTCTCCATCGTCGACCTGTGCGAGCGGTTCAGCATCAGCCACATCCCCGTGCGGGAGGCACTGCGCCGCCTCGAGAGTGAAGGCGTGATCAGCCTGCGGCCCGGCCGTTCCGCGCTCGTCGCCTCGGTGACGTCGGAGGAACTGCGCAACATCTATGCGTTGCGCAAGCTGATCGAGGGCGACCTCTGCCTGCGTGCGAGCAAGGCGATGACCGAGGAGCGTCTCGCCGACGCCCGCGAGGCGCTGGCCGAATACATCGAGATCGAGCGGGAGCCCGCCGCTCTGGCGGCCAAGCACCACGCCTTCCACGAAGCGATGCTGCTGGACGAGATCGGCCCCGCCGACGCCAACGTGCTGCGGCTGTTGTGGAAGGCCTCCGACCGCTACCTGCACCTGCTGATGGCCGACCTCGACCACCAGCCCGAGACGCAGAAGAGCCGCATCGACGAGCACACCGAGCTCCTCGACCTCGCCGAGGCCGGCAAGGTCGAGGAGTTCCGCGACTCCTGGGTGGCCCACCTCGAGAGCACCGAGAAGGCCCTCCTGGCCGCACTCACCCGCCGCGAGGTCGAGACCGGATCCGCCTGAGGCGGCTCAGCGGCTCGGCTCACCCACCAGCACGGCGGCCAGCTCCCACGGCCGACCGTCGACGACGTCCGTGCCCTTGCTGACCAGGCGATTGGTGGCGCACGCCGGACGCAGGGTGGCGATCTCGACGGCCCCCGCGGCGAACACCGGCTCCGGTCGACTGATCACGCCGGCGAACGGGTTCTCCCAGTCGCCCCACAGCGTGAAGTCACCGGAGAGGGGCACCAGCACCGAGCCGCCGTACGCATCGTGCCAGCGGGAGGCGACCGCCAGGTTGACCCGGTTCTCCGCCGCCCGCTCGAGGAGCAGCAGATCGGTGTCGTGCGGCTCCGCCACCGCGAAAGGCACTGCGACCACGTCGGCGTCGCCGAACGCCGCCAGGCGGAAGGTCTCCGGATAGAGGGCGTCGTCACCGACGATCACCGCCAGGCGTCCCCACGGCGCCTCGTGGACGACGAGCCCGGCCGGCCCCGGCTCGAGGGCTGATCACCGTGGCGAACGCTGCGGTGCAGCTGCGGTTGGACCAGCTCGACCCCGGAGGCGCTGAGCACGGCTCCGACATGCCTGCCGGAATCCGCGAGGAGGCTGGTGACGACGAGCGTCTCCGTGCCCGAGAGCGCGGCGACGACAGCCTCCGGGAGCAACGCCGCATCCGCCGGCTGCGCAACGTCCCCACCCGGGTGGGCAGCAAGCTCCGGCAGCACGACCAGCTCGACACCGGCGGCGATCGCCTCGTCGAGGAGCGGGCGGATCGACTCCCCCGCCTTCGGACTGAGTACGGCGGCGCGCACCTGCGCGGCACCGGCTGCGGCGGTGCGGCCCGTCGGGGCGTCCCGCGATCGGGGCATAGGCCTCCGGGCGCCGTGCCGCCATGACGTCGGTGCCGTCGGGGCGGGTCTTGACGTCCGCCAGGTCGATGTCGATGTCGGCGACGACCACGGCCTCACCGCTGCGCGGACCGATCGCCACGATCGTGCCGTCGGGCGCCACGATCTGGCTCTCCCCGCCCCGTGCAGACGATCGACCGGCACACCCACCTTGCTCGCCACCTGGTCGATGCTGTGCGCAGGCACCAGCGGACCGACCTTGTTGGCCGCCACGACCCAGACCTTGTTCTCGACCGCGCGCACGGGCACGTGCAGCGACGCCTCGTCGAGCGCGAAGGAGTTGAGGCTGTTGAGCAGCACCTGTGCGCCTTCGACGGCCAGCATCCGCGGGGTCTCGAAGATGACGCCGTCCATGCAGGAATAGAGGCCGAGTCGCCCGATCCCGGTGTCGATGACGCCGGCGCGATCGACGGCAGGGTCGAGGTGGTCGCGCTCGGAGCCCATCAGCACCTGCTTGTCGCTGACGGCCAGCACCGCGCCGTCGGGCCCGAACAGGATGTTGCTGCCGGTCACCCGCCCGTCGTCCTTGAGCAGGGTCACGTTGGCCATCAGGTGGAGTGAGTGCTCGGCGGCCTTTGCCGACAGGCGCTGCACGAAGCCACCGTCGAGGCGCTGGGCGAAGCGGCGCGCGTGCTCCCGGTCGGCATACCACGAGACGTGGTTGCCGAACTCGGGCAGCACCACGAGCTGAGCTCCCTGCTCCACGGCGGCGTCGATCATCCGCAGCGCGGTGGCGAGATTGGCCTCGACGTCCTCACCCACGGCGTACTGCACGGCAGCTGCGCGAATCATCGCACCCTCATTTCATATATCGTCTACGATCTTGCTACATGGTAGCCACATGGCCGGCCCCACGAGTGCGAGGAACACGGTTTTGACCGACATCCAGCCCGAGACCAACCCAACCGCATCGACGGTCTCCCTGCAGGTGCATGCGCGCGGCGGACGAGAACGCGTCGACCTGGCCGAGGACGCGCCCTTCGGCTGGTGGCCGGCCATCGTGATCGGCCTGGTCGCCTTCATCGACCGCGTGGAGATCAACCTCATCGCCGGGGCACTGCCCGCGATCCAGGACCACTTCGGCTTCAGCGACACGATGGCCGGCGCCATCCCGACCGCGGCCAGCATTGCGGCCGCCGCGCTCCTCCTGCCGGCAGGACGCCTGGCCGACCGCGCACCTCGCGTCGCAACCGTGGTCGTCGTGGTGCTCACCTGGTCGCTCTTCTCGGTGCTCAGCGGACTGGCCACCACGTTCGTGATGTTCTTCCTGGTGCGCATCGCGATCGGGGCGGCGGGTCAGCTCTACAACCCGCCCGCATCGAGCCTGCTGGCCGACTACTACCCCAACACCAGTCGTGGCAAGGCATTCGGGATCGAGCGCGCCGGCTACTACATGGGCCTGCCGGCAGGCGTCATCATCGGCGGTGCGGTCGCCGAGGCCCTCGACTGGCGGGCTGTCTTCTTCATAGCCGCCGTCCCCGGCGTGGTGATCGCGCTGCTGATGGCCACCGTCAAGGAGCCGCTGCGCGGCCTGGGCGACGCCATCGACCGCATGCGCGCCGCACGCGAGGAGACCGGCGCGGTCGGGGCGCCCGACGGCGCACAGGTGCCCGAACACCCGACCAGCAGTGCCGGCCTGCTCACCGATGCGAAGGCACTGCTGCGGATCGGCACCCTCAAGGGCGTGATCCTCACCCAGGCGATCCTCGCCCTCGGGGTCGCCGGGCTCTTCTACTGGCTCCCGACCTTCCTGGAGCGGGTGGAGGGGCTCGACGTCGATGCCGCCTCCGGCCTCGCCGGAGGGGTCGGCGGCACCGGCATCGTGGTCGGCATCATCATCGGCTCACGCCTGGGCGACCACGATCGCGGCACCGGTTGGCGGATCCGCCTCTCGGCGGCGTGCCTGCTGATCGGGGCCATCGGCCTCACCGTGGCGGTCACCGTGCCCGGTCTCGGGCTCCGCCTGGCCATGATCACGCTGGCCTGCGTGGGCTTCGCGGGCGCGATGCCCAATCTGACGGCGGCGGCCGCCAACGTGGTGCCCTCGAGCACCCGCGGGATGGGCTTCGCCCTGCTGCAGTTCCTCACCACCCTCGGTGGCGCCTTCGGCCCACTGTTGGTCGGAGCGATGTCGGACGCCTTCGGCGACATCGGCACCGGCATGCTCTTCCTGCTGCCGCCGGTCTTCCTGGCCGTGATCATCCTCTGGGCGGTCCGGGGAAGTTACGAACGCGACGCATCCGCCGCCTCCGCCTAGCGCCAACCTTCACTCAGCACCCGCGAACCTTCAGTTGGAAGAAGCGAACCCTCAGTTGCGTCGCCGCGGACCGCGCTCCGTCACCGACCGGGGAAACGTACGGCGGAACTCGGGAGCGCGTTCGGCGACCGCGGCTCGGACCTCGGCGATCCACTGCTCCCGCGCACCGGCGGCGAGATCCTCCTTCTCCACCACGATCACGATCCATCCCTCTCGGCGCAGTGCCTCACGGCGCAACCTGTCGTGCTCCTTTCGTTCCGGGTCCCGGTGGAACTCCTTGCCGTCGTACTCGACGGCGATCTTGAGCAACGGATAGCTCAGGTCGAGTCGCACCTCGCCCCAGCCATCGACCTGCAACCTCCACTGTGGTTCGGGGAGAGGCAGTCCGGCTTCGACCAGATACCACTTGGTCATGGACTCGCCGGGCGACTCCACTCTCGACGAGGCGATCTCGACGAGCCGGCGCGCCTGGATCACTCCACGTCGGCCACGGTGACGGCGAAGCTGCCGCTCGAGATCAACCCGCACCAGGGAACACTCCCGCATGATCGCCTCGAGGGCCGCCAACGCCAACGCGGGACCGCGCAGGCAGGCAAGGTCGATCGCCGTACGCAACGGCGTGGTCACGGGTACGCCGTTGACGACGGTGATCTCATCGGGCCGGAGATCTCGCTCGCCGCCGTACATCTCCTTGCGGCGCGTGGGAGATCCTGCTGCGCTCACGACCTCCAGCGGTGGCGGTGCCTCGGTCTCGAAGTAGCGCAGACAATCGACTCCGTGGAGCCAGGCTGCCGAACGGTCCGCAACCACGACGTGCGCGGGAAGCACCAAGGCCGCACACGCCGCACGCGTGGCCAGGTCGTCGGGCAGTGCGGAAGGCAAGTAGACCCCCGGCAGGGATGCCGGAGCTCACCGTGCTCGGTCAGGCGCTGCAGGGCCGGCTTGTCGAGGCCCATGTCGTGCGCTTGTTTCGTGGTGAAGGGCCGATCAGGAAGCATCATGCCCGCCGATGTTGCCCGGTTCTTGACGATCGCGCCGGCGTCATCCACAGGGCTCGTCAGCAGCGACACGATCGAGCCCATGCCCAAGTGCAGGCTCGATCGTGCTGAGTGAAGGTTCGCGGCTTCTGAGTGAAGGTTCGTCAGTAGGTGTGGACGAGCGCGAAGCCGGGGATCGTCGGCACCGCGGAGCCAACGGGGACGAACGCCCATCTCCGCGCCTCGAGCCAGAGCACCTCGACGTCACCGTCGAAGCGCGCGCCAGCAACGTCGTCCCGTCCGACCAGGTTGCCGACGAGGCCCGGCACCGGGCCACGGTCGAGGGCGGCGTCAGCGGTCAGCACCCTGACCTCACCCGCATCGTCGGCCTCCCCGTCGGCCCAGCCGCCGCCCGGGCCGGAGAACCACACGACAGCGAGCGTGCCGTCGCCGGTGACGGTCGCTGAGCGTGTCGCTCGCGGAGCGACGACCAGCACCTGGCCCACGGCGCAGGCATGACCGCTCATCGTCAGGCTGCCCGCGAGCAGGACCATCTCCTCCCCGGCTGGCTGGTTGCCGGTGCTGTCGCGACGCCAGCCATCGGGAAACCGCACCATGACACTGCGGGTGCCCCGTCGGGCGTCGGCGTGCAGCATCACGATTCCTGCTGGCTGGTCGGCACCGGCAATGGCGTGCTCGCCCCAAGCGAGGTCATCGGCATCGAGGTCGACAACGGTCAGGTCAGTCATCACGCACTCCTTCGGAGCAGCTCGTGGATCTCGGTCTCCGACATCACGTCGGCATACTTGGCATCGAGGTCGAAGAGGTTCGAATCGTGGACGGCCTCGTCACGGTCGCCGCAGGCCTCGCGGGCCACCAGCGACCGGAAGCCACTCTGGGTGGCATCGAGCGCGGTCGCGCGCACGCAGCCGCTGGTCGAGAAGCCCAACGTGATCGTGGTGTCGACCCCCAGGGAACGCAGCGTCGGGGCGAGCGTCGTACCGAAGAACGCCGAGGCGTACTGCTTCGTCACCACCACCTCACCCCCACAGGGCGCGGTGCCGCAGGGAAATCGACGTACGGCGATCCCTCGGCGAACGCCCTCAGGCCCGGCACCTTGACGGCGAAGAAGCCCGCGTCCACCAGGTCCGGCGCGAGCAGGACCCGCGTGAAGACGACGGGCACACCGGCACGGCGGGCGGCGTCGACGATGCGCGCAGCGCTGGCCCGGGCCGCTTCGAAACGGCCTCCGGCATCGGCGAACGGACCGTCATCGAGATAGGCACGACAGACGTCGACAACGATCACGGCCGGACGCTCCCCGGACCGATCCGGCTGGCGAAGCCGACGGACTCGTAGTCGGCGGCACGCGAGGTGGCGCATGCGGCGTCGTGACTGCTCATGTCAGATGATCCCTCGACCGGCCAGCGCGGCCCGGGTCTCCGGGGAAGGCCGAGCAGGTCTCCGTAGACCTCGTCGTTGTGCTGGCCCAGGTCGGGGCCGGTCCACCGGATGGTGCCGGGCGTCGCCGAGAGCTTCGGCACCACGTTCTGCATGCGCAGCTGGCCGAAGGTCTGGTCGGGCACCTGCACGATCGACTCGCGAGCCCGGAAGTGCGGGTCCTCGAGCATGTCGGCTGCCTTGTAGATGCGGCCCGCGGGCACACCGCCGGTGTCCATCAGCGCCAACAACTCCTCGGCGTCGACGGTCTTCGTCCATTCCGAGATCAGGTCGTCGAGCTCCTGTTGTGCCTGACCACGCCCGACGTGCGTGGAGTACTGGTGCCCGGGCTCCGACCACTCCGGATGGCCCATCAGCGCGAACAGCCGCGAGGAGACGCTGTCCTGGTTGGCGGCGATCAGCACCAGCTGGCCGTCCCTGCTGGGATATACGTTGGACGGAGCCACGTTGGGCAGGACCGCCCCGGTGCGCTCGCGCTGGTAGCCGACGACGTCCCACTCGGTCACCAGCGACTCCATCATCGCCAGCACCGACTCGTAGATCGATGCGTCGACGACCTGCCCCTCGCCGGTGACGTTGCGGTGCTGCAGAGCCGAGAGGGCGCCGACGGTGGCGTGCATGGCGGCGAGCGAGTCACCGATGGAGATCCCGGCGCGCGAAGGCTGCCGATCGGGATCACCGAGGACGTAGCGCAGGCCGCCCATCGCCTCACCGATCGAGCCGTAGCCGGCTCGGTTGGAGTAGGGACCGGTCTGGCCGTAGCCGCTGACCCGCACGAAGATGATGCCGGGATTGACCGCCCTGAGCCGCTCGTAGGAGAGGTTCCACTTCTCGAACGTCCCGGCCCGGAAGTTCTCGACCACGATGTCTGCCTCGGCGACCAGCCTCAGGAACAGCTCCTGCCCCTCCTCCTCACGGAGGTTGAGGGTCACGGCCCGCTTGTTGCGGCCGACGACCGGCCACCACAACGAGTTGCCGTCGGTGCGTCCCCACTCGCGCATCGGGTCGCCCGTGCCGGGAGCCTCGATCTTGATCACGTCGGCGCCTTGGTCGGCCAGGAGAGTCGCCGCGAAGGGGCCGGCGAGCAGCTGACCCGCCTCGAGCACACGTACGCCGGCCAGGGATCCGGAAGGAGAAGCCTCAGTCATGAGCAAATCATATATTCGATAGGATACTTTGACAGCCCCACTTCCCGAGGGATGGACCATGACAACCGCACCGAGCATCCAGACCCCGATCGAGATCGTGGAGGTCTCACCCCGCGACGGCCTCCAGAACGAGGCCCGCCTCCTGCCCACGGCGACCAAGGTCGAGCTGGTACGCCGCAGCGTCGCCGCCGGCATCGGCCGCGTCGAGGTCACTGCGTTCGCCCGTCCCGATCGCGTGCCCCAGATGGCGGATGCCGAGGAGGTGCTCGCCGAGCTGCGCCACGACGACGGCCTGACCCGCATCGGCCTGGTCCTCAACCGACGCGGCCTGGACCGTGCCGTGGCCGCCGGGTGCGACGAGATCACCGCAGTCGTGGTCGCCTCCGACGGGCTCGCACTCAAGAACCAGGGTGTCGACACCGCAGCCCAGGTCGCCACCTGGAAGCAGGTCGCCGCCGACGCCCGTCAGGCCGGGGTCCGAACCAGCGTCATCATCGCTGCCGCCTTCGGTTGCCCCTTCGACGGTGAGGTGAGCACCGAGCGTGTCCTCGAGGTCGCCCGCGGCGTGCTCGACGGCGGCCCGGACGAACTCGCGATCGCCGACACGATCGGCGTGGGTGTGCCGCCCCAGGTCACCGAGATCGTGACCGGCCTGCGCCGACTCAATGATGACATCGCGCTGCGCGCGCACTTCCACAACACCCGCAACACCGGCTATGCCAACGCCGTCGCCGCGGTCGCCGCCGGCGTGACAGTGCTCGACGCCTCTGCCGGCGGCATCGGAGGGTGCCCCTTCGCGCCCGGCGCCACCGGCAACATCGCGACCGAGGACCTGCTCCACCTGCTCGGCCGCAGCGGGCAGCCGGTGCGCTCGACCCGAGCAGATGGCCGACCCGTCGAGGCGGTGGAGGTCGCAGCCACCGGCACCTGGATCTCCGAGCAACTCGGCCTGCCGCAGGCACCCGCGATGCTGGGCCGTGCCGGGATCTTTCCTCCGCCCTGACCGGCCCCACCCCACCGCCCTACCCAAGAAAGACCCCGCGAGGAGCACACATGGCCATCCAGCCCGGCGGCGCGCCGCTCTCCATCGTCAGCGGCCTGCGCGAGTTCGCCGGCGCCACCCCCGACGCGACCGCTGTCATCGACGGCGACCGCCGCCTCACGTTCGCCCAGGCCGACGACCGCGCCAGCCGACTGGGACGCCACCTGCAGTCACTCGGTCTCACTGTCGGCGATCGGGTCGCGGCGCTGATCGGCAACCGGCTCGAGTACCCCGAGGTGGCGGCCGGCATCGCCAAGGCCGGTCTCGTCATGGTGCCCCTCAACCCGCGCCTGACCGCACCCGAGGCGGGGTTCATCCTCGAGCACAGCGGCGCCACCGCCCTGGTTCTCGACGACGCACTGGCGCCGATCGTCGCTGCGCACGTCGCCACCACCGACCTGCCCTGCCTCTCGCTCGTGACCGCCGGCAGCACCGCGACCCTTGGGACGTCGTACGACGAAGCCCTGGCGGCCGCGGACGACCGCGACCCGGGCATCGTGGTGGGCGAGCGGGATCCCTTCTGCATCGCCTACACCTCCGGGACGACCGGCCGCCCCAAGGGTGTGGTGATCTCCCATCGCAGCCGGGCCCTGACCTTCATGATGAGCTCGCTCGAGTGGGGCCTCGGCTCGGGCCGGGTCTCCGCTGCCGTGGCACCGATGTATCACGGCGCGGGCTTCGCCTTCGGTTATGCGCCGGTGCACACCGGCGGCACCGTGAGCATGCTGCGCGGCTGGGACCCAGCTGCGTTCCTCGACCTGGTCGAGCGCGACCGCGTCCAATCGGCCTTCCTCGTGCCCACCCACGCACAGGGCCTGCGGGCGTTGGGCGACGAGGCGTTCGAGAGCCGCGACCTGTCGAGCCTCGACACCCTCTACTTCAACGCGGCCGCCCTCCCGTGGGCACTCAAGCAGTGGGTGATGGAGCGCTTCCCCCAGTGCGGCGTGCACGAGCTCTACGGCTCCACCGAGTCCGGCATCATCACCAACCTCCGGCCGGTGCACATGCGCGAGCGCCCCGGCTCCGTCGGCCACCCCTGGTACCTCACCGAGGTGCGAGTGGTCGACGGCGAGGGCAAGGAGGTCGCCCCGGGTGAACCCGGCGAGCTCTTCAGCCGCTCCCCGTTCCTGATGAACGGCTACCTGGACGACGACGAGGCGACTGCCGCCTGCACCACCGACGACGGCTTCGTGACCTGCGGCGACATCGCCGTACGCGACGAGGACGGATTCATCTCGATCGTCGACCGCCTGAAGGACCTGATCATCTCCGGCGGCACCAACGTGTATCCGCGCGAGGTCGAGGAGGTGCTGGCCAGCCACCCCGACGTGGCCGAGTGCGCCGTGGTCGGCGAGGCCGACGAGCAGTGGGGCGAGACCGTGGTGGCCCACGTCGTACTGCGCGACGGTGCCACGTTCGACCCGGAGCTACTCGACCAGCACTGTCGCACCGCCTTGGCGGGCTACAAGCTGCCCCGACGCTGGTACGCCGTCCCGCCGCTCCCACGCAACGCAGGCGGCAAGGTGCTCAAGCGGGAGCTCACCGCGCCCCGTTGACGGTCGAGGTGCGGACCGCCCCCTTGACGCAATCGCCCTGTCCTCCGATATCATATATACATTCATCACCCCTATCGACGGAGGCGCTGTGCGACCGCATGTGGAACTCATCCAGGAAGACGACTACGTCTGGCACGGTGCCGAACTGCCGGGCGGCGAGGGCCGGGCCAGCGAACGGCGGCTGTCGGTCGACGAGGAGGACGGTTCGTCCTCGTTGCGCGTCGACTTCCACACCGAGTGGGGCCGCGGCCCGGGCATCCATCACGCCAACAGCGAGTACTACGTGCTCGACGGCGAGATCGACTACGGCGGCCGGAAGATCGGCAAGGGCGGCTACCTGTACGCCCCCAAAGGGGTGCCCAACGACTACCTGAAGGTCGCCGAGGGCACGAAGCTGCTGCACTACCGCGAGTACGGCGATGCCGGCTTCGACCCGGTCGACTCGTTGGGGTCCGCCCAACGCTGGGCCGATGCCCGTGAGGACGTCATCGTCATCGACTCCGAGGCGATGAACTGGGATGCGGTGCCCAACCCGGGGCCGATGCCCGGTCTCTTCATCAAGTACCTGCACGTGGACCCGGTGACCGGCTTCTACACCCGGCTCGTGCACGCCCAGGAGGGCTGGTCGGACCACCGCCTGGCCCATCACCCGTGCTACGAGGAGGCCTACACCGTCCAGGGGCACATGGAGTACAACTTCGGCACCCTCGACCTGGGCACCTACTTCTTCCGCCCCGCGCGGGTGAAGCACGGCCACTTCACCACGATGGAGGGCGGCGCCACCTGGCTGCTGCGCTCCGACGGCGAGCTGAAGAACTGGTACACCCAGAACGAGTGGGTGCGCTGGGGTGGCGACGGCGTCAACTATGGCGGCCCGCAAGGTCTCGACGAGTCGGTGCACCCCGCCGTCCGGCACTCGCACTCCACCCACGACATGGCCGAGCCGTGGCGAACCGAGGAGGATCTTCGCCAGCTCACCGCCTCGTGGCAGTTCCAGATCGACCAAGGACACCAGAACACCCCGATCAAGCATCAGGGCACCGGTGCCGACCCCTCGATCATCGCGATGATGAAGGCGATGGACGCGGCCAACCTGCAGGGCGGTCATGGTGGGGAGCACGACCACTCGCACGATCACGACCACTCGCACGACCATGACCACGCACACGAGGAGGCGGCGACGCCCGAGCGCGAGGTCATCCGTCTCGATTGGGGTTGGTCGGGGCGCGACGTCGAGGACCCGGAGGAGCGCACCGCGGAGGACTCCCACAACTGGGGCCGCCTGATCAACTGGAAGGACGGCGACCCCATCCCCGCCCCGATCATCTCGAGTCTGCCCGTCCGCAGCCGCTCGCGCGGCCGCTGGGACGGCGACGGAATGTGATCGGGCGTCCCTGAGTGTCTTCTCCCCTGCTCACGGGTGCAGCGCATGCGGCGGCCGAGGTCACCTCGGCCGCCGCCGGCGAACCCACGCACGGACTGTCAATGTTCACCGTGGCGGTCGTGCTGCACATCGTCCTCTTCGTCTACTGGCTCGGCGGCGACCTCGGCGTCTACTACTCGAGCCGCTTCATCATCAAGCCCGAGCTGCAGCCCGAGACCCGGGCGATCGCCGCCAAGATCATGGTCGGCTGCGACATGGCACCGCGCTTCTCCCTCATCCTCTTCGGGGCGAGCGGGGTCACGCTCATGTACTACGGCCCGCTGGGTGACAAGTTCTTCTTCACCTGGTGGATGCTGGCCCTGGTCTGGATCGCGACCCTCGCCTGGGCCCTTCTCTCCCTCCAGGAGGCGCGCAGCGGCGGCACGCCGTCGCACGGCTTCTACCACCGCGCCGACCTGGCCATCCGCTACCTCGCCGCGTTCGCCCTCGTCGGGTTCGGCGCCTACGCGATCATCGTCTCCGAGCCGTTCGGCGTGGACACCAATCCGAAGTGGCTCGGCGGCAAGGTCGCGGCGTACGGCGCGACGATCTTCTGCGGCATCATGATCCGCCGCGCCCTCAAGCCCTTCGGCCCGACCTTCGGCGCCCTGATGACGACCGGCTCCACCCCTGAGGTCGAGGACGGCATCGTCGGCTCGATCCGCCGCAGCGAACCCTGGGTCTACGCCATCTGGTTCCTCGTCCTCCTGGCCGCGGTCCTCGGCGTCGTCAAACCGGGCCAACTCGCTTTCTGACCGGGGCGAAGCGCGGTAGTCCCGGACAAACTTGTAGTGAAATCGACGAAAGCGCTACAAATTCGTCCGGGACTACCCGCCTTTGACCGGCGGACCGCGGAGCCTGTGGAGAACCGGAGCGAAGTGTCGGTCCGGCCGTCCAGCATGGCGGCATGGAGACAACGCGGCCCTGGAACGACGGCGCGCTGGTCTGCGACCTTCCCGGCGGGGTCCGGCCAGGCCTGGTGTTGCCGACGCGCGCTGATCCACACGGTCAGGCAGGCCCGACCCCGGGGCAGGTCCGCGGCCCCAACTGGCGGCGTACGACGTGGGGCCGGTTCGTGCCGGCAGACACCTCGATCGACAGTCCGGAACAACGCATCCTCGAGGCGAGCATGGTGCTTCCGTTCGCTGGCTGCGTCAGCGGGTGGTCAGCCCTGCGCTGGGTCGGCGGATTCTGGTTCACCGGCACCCGCGCCGATGGATCCCACCTGCCCGTGCAACTGCACACCGGTGACCACAACATTCGCGAACAGACCGGCTTCACGGTGAGCGAGGAACGCATCAGCTTCCTCGACATGCGCGTCGTCGACGGGGTACCTGTCGCGTCTCCCGCTTTCGCCGCAGCCTTCGAGATGCGCTACGCACCCCACCCACGCGAAGCGCAGGTCGTCTTCGAGATGGCCGCCTACAACGACCTCGTCTCGAAGGCAGAACTTGCTGACCTCCTCGTGATGCTGAACGGCTGGACCGGCATCCCCCAAGCGCGCGCAACGCTCCCGCATCTCGACGAGAACCACTGGTCACCCCAGGAGGTCCGCCTGCACCAGATCTGGTGCCACGACGCCGACCTTCCGCCCATGCTGGCCAATCACCCGATCTTCGACCGCGCCGGCAACCACATCGCCACCCCTGACCTCCTCGACGAGGAGGCAGGACTCGTCGTCGAATACCACGGTGCGCACCACCTGGACCTGCACCAGCACCGGAGCGATCGGAACCGCGAAGAGCGCATCCGCCATGTCGGTCTCGAATACCTGAGTACTGCCGCAGGCGACAGCCACGACGTCCCCACCCTCGTCGGACGCTTCCGTCGATCCCGGGCACGCGCCCGCTTCGCCGCCCCCGCCGAACGGGCCTGGAGCACCCACCTTCCCCACTGGTGGGTCCCCACCTTCACCGTCGACCAGCGCCGAGAGCTTCGGGGCAGCAGCCACGAGTCCTGGCTCGCGCTACGTCGTACCGCCTGAGGCCCCAGGGTTCACGACCAGGGATAGTCCCGGACAAACTTGTAGTGAGATCGGCGATTTCCCTACAAGTTTGTCCGGGACTATCCCGCCGGGGGCGGGGCCGCGCCGGCTGTTGCTCAGACGTCGGTGGGCATCACGTTGGTGCCGGACTTCATCCGTTCCCGGAAGGAGCCGGTGGGCCACTCACGATCGACCAGCTTCTCCATGAAGCCGCGCAGGGTCCGGGTGCCGTACGCCGGGGCGACGTGGTCAACGACCGACCAGTACTTCGCGGCCTCCAGGTAGTAGGCGACCGGCTTGAGCTGCTTGCTGACCTTGCCCAGGCGGGTGAGGCGGGCGATCTTCCGGTCCCACGACGCCATGGTGACGACCTCCCAGTCGGGGGTGCGGCCGTTGAGCTCGAACATCATCCGACCGGCGTCCTTGAGGGTCACCACGTTGTCCTCGACCCAGGGGCCACCGACGGGGAGCACCCTGCCGAGTGCGTCGTCACAGAGCACCTGGTTGGTGATGAACTCCGCCAGGTCCTCCCGGGCGATCGGGTTGACCACGTTGTATTCGCCGTGGTCGAAGATCCGGTACTTCAGGCCGTTCTTGACGTCACCGAAGGTCATCGACAGGTAGGGGTAGTAGGCGGTGGGGCGGATGATCGTCCAGGGCAGCGCACCGTGGTGCTGGCCGATCAGTTCACCCTCGACCTGCAGCTTGTAGACCTGCGGGATCAGTTCGGGGCGGTAGGCACCGAAGTCACTGACATGGATGAACTGCTTCACCTCGTGGGACACGGCGGCCCTGATCCCGTTGACGACGGCCTCATGGTCGACGAGACGGCACTCCTCGGCATCATTGGGACGCCGACCGCTCAGCAACGAGATCACCACGTCGACCCCTTCCGTCGCAGCGGTCACGTCGCCCGGGCGCGTGGGGTCGCCAGCGACGATCTCCGCGTCGGCGAACTCGGCATCGTTCTTCACCTCCGGGTTGCGAGCCAGCACGACGGGGCGGTAGCCGCGTCGGGCCAACTCGGGCGCCAGAGCGCGACCGATGTAGCCGGTGCCGCCGAGGAGCAGCACCCGCTCCCCGCTCCCTGACCGGTGGGCCCGGTCACGTAGGTATCGGAGGCGCTGGTCAGCAGCCGCTCGCGGAGCTCTCGGCTGTGCTTCTGCGCGGCTGCGACGTCCAGGTCGGTGATAGTGCTGTAGGCCATGGATAGATCATATATGATCAACGCCATACGTGGGTCGCTCAGGCGAAAACGTGATCCGCTACTGTGGTCGGCGGGGAGGGACACCCATCACCTGACTGAGGTTCTCGAGGTTCTCATGTCCCGTCGTCCGCTTCCGCTCCTCGCACTCCTGGCCCTGGTGGCAGCGCTGCTGCAGGCCCCTGTCGGCCAGACCGGCGCCCTCCCGTCCGCCTCCGCGGCGAAGGCCGAGCCGTGGGCCTACCTGTCGTACGCCGGCGGCACGATGGTGCGCGCCCTCGGCACCACCATCTCCTCGGACCTGACGTCACAGTCGACGATCTCGGGCACCAAACTGCCCAACAAGATGACCTCCTCGGTCGCCGAGGTGAAGGTCGCACCGAACAAGCTGGTGCACGTCAGCGCGGTCAAGACCAGGACCCAGGCCAAGAAGCTCAAGAAGGGCGCCAAACTGGTCACCCGCTCGCGCACCGGCAAGGTGAAGCTGCTCGGCGGCCTCATCCAGGCAGACGCAGTGGTCACCAAGAACGTCACCAAGGGCACCCCCAAGGGCCTGGCCGCCCACTCCGACACCCGCTTCGTCAACCTCAGGATCGCCGGTGCCCAGCTGCCGATCGACCTTCCGGAGAACTTCCGGATCGTCATTCCCGGCGTCGCCATGGTCGAGGCCAACGTCAGCCAGGTTGCCCAGAAGCACGGTGTCGCCACCAACACCGGCTATGCCCTCGCCGTGTGGCTTCTCAGCGACCGCGGTCCCGCGCCCATCGGCAGCCGGATCATCCTCAACCCGACCTACTCGCTGATGTCGGTGCCGGTGCCCAACGACAACCCCGCGCTCGGTGGGTTCGCCTTCGGCACGGACGTCAACGTCGTGGTCACTGACGCGGTGAAGGGCCAGGTCGGGCGTACGGCGCAGGCCACCACCCCGCCCAACGGCACCGGCGGCCGCAAGGACTGGAACCGCACCGCCGAGGTCAACGTGCCGGGCGTCGTCCGGGTCGGAGCGGTCGAGTCCTTCACCTCGGGCAAGGCGCGCAAGGGCTACGGACGGATCGTCAACCAGAACCGGATTGCGGGGGTCGACCTCTTCAACGGCCTGATCACCGCCGACGCGATCAAGGTGCGTGCCAAGTCGACCTACAGATCAGGCAAGTTCAAGCCGAAGGAGAAGTTGACCTTCGTCAACCTGACGATCGCGGGCAGGAAGATCCCCGTCAACATCGGCAAGAACACCACGATCAACGTCGCTGGGCTCGGCAGGGTGGTGCTCAACCAGCGCATTCGCAAGGACGGTTCCAACAAGATCCGCGGCCTCTACGTCAAGGTGCTCGAACCCGGCAACGGGGTCGAGGTGGGCGCGACGATCGAGTTGGCGGTCGCGGCCACCTGGGTCTGGAAGTAGCGCAGGGACCTGCGTGACCGATGTCGGTGGCCCTCATAGGGTGGCCCCATGACTGCGAGCGAGCGCACTGTCGACCGGATCAGCGAACACTACGTCGAGGACGCTGCGGCGCTCGACCCGGTGACCGCCACCTATCTGGGCATCGCCGGCCACGACGACCGGCTGCCGGATCTCTCCCCTGATGGCTTCGCGGCCCGCGAGGAACTGACGCGGGCCGCGCTGTCCCGGGCCACCGCGGCCACGCCGGTGGACGAACGTGAATCGGTCGCCCGCGACGCCTTCCTCGAGCGCCTCGGTCTCGAGGTGGAGCTCAGCGACGCCGGCCTTGCCCGGAGCAACTTCTCGGTGATCAGCAGCGGCTTGCACGAGGTTCGCGAGGTCTTCGACCTCATGCCTCAGGAGGGTGAAGAGGCCTGGGCCAACATCGCGAGCCGACTGGCCGCCGTACCGCAGGCAATGCAGGGCTACCGAATCACGTTGGCCGAGGAGGCAGCCCGCGGGCGGGTCTCCGCAGCCCGGCAGTACGCCGAGGTCGCCGACCAGGTGGCCAGCTGGACCGGGCAACGCGGCTCCGCCGGCAACGTCTTCACCAATCTCGTGGCCGGGTGCGAGATCGACGGCTCCCTCAGGCAGGAGCTCGAGAAGCATGCCACCGCCGCATCACGAGCCGTCGCCGACTTCGGTCTCTTCCTCTCCGACGAGATGGAACCGCAGGGACGTGACGTGGAGGCCGTCGGTCGCGACCACTATGCCCTCGCCTCGCGCAGCTTCCTGGGCGCCACCATCGACCTCGAGCAGACCTATGCGTGGGGATGGGAGGAGCTCAAGCGCATCGAGGACGAGATGCTCCTCATCTGTGACGGCATCGTCTCGGACAGCAGCATCGATGAGGCGGTCGCCGCACTCGACGCTGACCCGTCGACGCGGATCCACGGCAAGGAGGCCTTCCGCGACTGGATGCAGGAGCTGGCTGACCGAACCCTCGCAGAGCTGGCCGACGTCCACTTCGACATCCCCGAGCCGATCCGGCGGATCGAATGCCGCTTGGCCCCCACCAACGACGGCGGCATCTACTACACCGGCCCCTCGGAGGACTTCTCCCGACCAGGTCGCATGTGGTGGGCGGTGCCCGACGGCATCGAGGAGTTCTCTCCCTGGCGCGAGGCGACCACCGTCTTCCACGAGGGCGTGCCCGGCCACCACCTCCAGATCGGCCAGACTGCCTATCGCAAGGAGTCGCTCAACCGCTGGCAGCGCCTCATGTGCTGGGTCAGCGGTCATGGCGAGGGCTGGGCCCTCTATGCCGAGCGGCTGATGGACGAGCTCGGTCACCTCGACGATCCGACCTGGCGTCTCGGCATGCTCGACGGCCAGGGTTTCCGCGCGGCGCGCGTGGTCGTCGACATCGGCATGCACCTGCAGCTCGAGATCCCCCACGACAATCCCTTCGGGTTCCACCCCGGCGAGCGCTGGAGGCCGGCCCTCGGCCTGGAGTTCATGCGCCAGCACGCCCGCATGGACGACGCTCAGATCGTCTTCGAGGTCAACCGCTACCTGGGTTGGCCGGGGCAGGCCCCGAGCTACAAGGTCGGCGAGCGGATCTGGCTCGAAGCACGGGAGCAGGCCAAGGCCCGCAAGGGCGCTGACTTCGACCTCAAGGCCTTCCACCGGGCAGCGCTCGGCCTCGGCTCCCTCGGCCTCGACCCGCTCACGAAGGCGCTGGCCCGGCTGTGACGCGCCTCGTCCTGGCCTCGAAGTCCCCGGCCCGTCTCGCCACCCTGCGCGCCGCCGGCATCGAACCGGAGGTGATCGTCTCCGGAGTCGACGAGTCCCAGCTGGAGGGCCTGCCTCCGGCCCAGCTCGCCCTCGGCCTCGCCCGACTCAAGGCTGCCGCAGTGGTCGACCGGGTCACCGGTGCCGGGCTCGTGCTGGGTTGCGACTCGGTGCTCCAGCTCGACGGCGCAGCCCTCGGCAAGCCCCAGGATCCCCGAGATGCGATCGACCGCTGGCAGGCGATGCGCGGACGCTGCGGCGTACTCCACAGCGGGCACGCTCTGCACGACCTGACGAGCCGCACGACAATCAGCGACGTGGCCAGCACCACGGTGCACTTCGCCGAGGTCTCCGATGCGGAGATCGAGGCGTACGTCGCCACTGGGGAGCCACTCCACGTTGCGGGCGCCTTCACCATCGACGGGCTCGGCGGCGCCTTCATCACGGGCATCGAGGGTGACCATCACAACGTGGTCGGTGTCAGCCTCCCCTGGTGCGCCGGATGGTGACCGACCTCGGTCACCGTTGGACCGACCTCTGGAACCTTCAGCCACGCTGACCGCTCTTGCGCTGCTTGGCGACGTACCTGATCGACGCTCGCTCCATGATCCGGGGAAGGAACCGGTTCAGACGCCAGGCGAACCGGGTCTGGACTGGCTCGATCACCAGAGGTTTGTCGGCCACGACTGCTTCGAGCACCTTCACCGCCAGTTCGTCGGGGTCGACGGCCTTCTTGATCCCTTGACCCTTGAGGTAGTAGTCACGACCGTTGATCGAACCGAACTCGCCCTTTTCGAGGATCGGGGTCTCGACGGCCCCGGGGCAGATCACCGTGATCCCGACGCCGTGGCCTGCCGCTTCGGTGCGCAAGGCCAAGGAGAGCCCGACCACCGCGTGCTTGGTCATGACGTAGGAGGTCAGCAGGCCGGCCGCCATGAGACCGCCCGCAGACGCGGTGTTGACGATCTGGCCGCTCTGCTGCGCGACCATCCGCGGGTAGGCGGCGGCAACACCGTTCACGACCCCACGGATGTTGATGTCGATGATGGCGTTCCACTGCGCCAGGGACAGTTGTTCGCTGTCACCGATCAAAGTGATGCCAGCGTTGTTGAACAACAGGTCGATGCTGCCTCTTGCCTCGACGATCGACTCGACCGCTGAGGCCACGGCGCCGGCATCGGTCACGTCGAGCGCGAGACCCGTCGCCGTTCCGGGACCCACGAGCGAGGCCGCCACCTTCCGGGCCCCCTCACCGTCGATGTCCCCCAGCACCACGTGGCAGCCGGCGGCAACCAGCGCCCGCCCCAGCGACGCGCCGATCCCTGAAGCGCCCCCGGTGACCAAGGCCGACCGTCCCCTGAGTGCCGCGAGGTCCACCTGCTTGCGCCGCGCGGTGTCGATGACTCCCACTACCGTCCCCTGACGTTCGTCCGGCGTTCCTGACTCGCGTCAAACTATCTCGCGACGTGACTCACGTCACGCGGCGATCCCAGCGAGCTCAGTTGGCCGCGCTTCGGCCGGCGGCAGCGTCCACGCCCTCGTCCAGCTCCGGCAGCGGCTCGGCGACGGTGCCGGCGAGCGTCGTCTGCTGGTAGGACGGCACGGCGAAGACCAGCCTGCGGAAGAGATAGAAGCGGGCGGCGGTGCCCATGTTGAGTCCGACCACGTTGGCGGCGATGTTGTCGGACAACGGGTCGGAGAGGCCGAGCACGTGACGACTGAACCACAGGCATGCGATCGGCAACGCCATCGTGATCACGTTGATCACCACGTAGGCGGTCACACCGCCGTCGGGATGAGCGGACTGCCGGTTCTTGAATGCCCACAACTTGGTGCCGTGGTAACTGATCCACATGCCGATCGTGTTGGCGATGACATAGGACGTGGTGGGCCGGTCCTCGAGCCACGGATCATCGATGACGAAGAGGCCGTGCGCGAGGAAGTTGAAGATCACGAAAGCCACCAGCGTCGCTGCACCGCCGACGGCGCAGAAACGCATGACTTCCTTCAGCAGTCGCCTGCCGCGTGTCCCCATGGTTGTCAAGGTTAACGGCCCTCGTGTCGCGAACTCACGGCCACACTTGACTCCTCGACCGTCGGGAGGTCGTGGGGAGTGGCGGGCGGCGCCTCCAGCAACGCCAGGAGCTCGGGCATTCCCACGGGCCAGATCAACTCGCCCGTCGACGCCATCTCGTCGCGGGTCCACCACTTCAGCCCGTGGACCGTCGCGAGCTCCTCCTCCGTCAACGCTGCAGGCACCGGGTCGAAGGCAGGAGTGCGGACGGCGTAGAAGGTGTCGTGCTGGTCGACGACGACATCGCTGTAGCCATGCCAGACCTTGCGCCGAGCGAGCGGTCCCACGACGCGGTCAGGGGTGATGACCAGCCCGGTCTCCTCGTGGAGCTCTCGCAACACGGCGGCCATCTCGTCCTCACCCGGATCGATGCCGCCGCCAGGCGTGATCCACCAGCGCGCCCCGGTACCGGGATCGGAGTCGCCCACCAGGAGCACCCGGTCGGACTCGTCGACCACGAGCACCCGCACCGTCGACCGACGGCGCAACGGCCGGTCGCCCGGGTCCGCGGGCACCTGGAAGGTTCGAGTCACCGACTCATCAAAGCAGGACGAAACGCCGCGCGTGGAATCGAGCGTCACTCCACGGGCAGGCCGAGCCCACGCGCGATGAGCATCCGCTGCACCTCGCTGGTGCCCTCGCCGATCTCCAGGATCTTGGCGTCACGATAGAAGCGGGCGACCGGGTACTCCTCCATGAAGCCGTAGCCGCCGAACACCTGGGTGGCGATCCGGGTGGCCGTCACCGCCGACTCCGAGGAGTAGAGCTTGGCGATCGACGCGGCGTGCTTGAACTCCGCCGTCGAGGGCCCGCCCGAGCCGCCCATCGCGTCCTTCATGGCGGCGGCCCTGTAGGTGAGCAACCTCGACGCGTGCAACATCACCTCGAGGTCGGCGATCTGGAAGGCGACCCCCTGCTTGTGACCGATCGGGCCGCCCATGGTCTGCCGTTCCAGCGCGTAGGTCGTGCACAGGTCGACGCATGCCTGGAGCAGTCCGGTGGCCAGGGCGGCGATGGCCACCCGGCCGTCGTCGAGGGTGGCGAGGAACTGGGAGTAACCGCGGCCGCGCTCCCCCAGCAGGTTGGCGGCCGGGACCCGTGCGTCGACGAACGTCAGCGGGTGCGTGTCGGAGATGTGCCAGCCGAGCTTGTCGTACGCCGGCTCGGCGGTGAATCCGTCGGTGCCCGCCGGCACCACGATCGTGGAGATCTCCGCTCGCTCGCGCCCGCCATTGGCCAAGCCCGTCGAGACCCCGGTGCATGCGGTCACGGTGACCAGTGACGTGATCGCGGAGCCGGAGTTGGTGATGAACTGCTTGGAGCCGTTGACGACCCACTCGTCGCCGACGAGCTCAGCCCGGGTCCGGGTGGCCCCGGCGTCGGAGCCGGCGCCAGGCTCGGTGAGACCGAAGCCCGCCAACCGCCGACCGGCAACCAGGTCGGGCAGCCACTGCTGCTTCTGCTCCTCGGTGCCGAAGGTCAGGATCGGATTGATGCCGAGACCGACTCCGGCCTCCAAGGTGATGCCCATCGACTGGTCGACCCGCCCCAACTCCTCGATGGCGACGCACAGGGAGGTGAAGGGGCCGTCCTCGGGAGCGAGCCCGGCGCCGCCGTACTCCTCCGGGGAGGTGAGCCCGAAGAGTCCGAGCTCGCCCAGCTCCTGCACCACGTCGACCGGGAAGTGGTGGTCGCGGTCCCACTGCGCCACGTGTGGAGCGATCCGGCTCTCCGCGAAGTCTCGGACGGTACGACGGAACTCCTCGTGCTCGCGCGACAGCTCATAGGTCATGGGTCACACCCTAGCGGACGAGGTTAGGGTTCGTTAACCCCTCGTGCGTGGCGATTACGGTGTTCGCATGACGTGGATCGGGCCGCCCACCTGGCAACTGCACTACGACCCGAAGACGCACCTGCTCGAGATCCAGGACGCCACCGGACGACCGCGCGCAAGGCTCGATCCCTTTCCCCCGACGGTCGACCCCGATGCCGGCTTCTTCCGCAAGATCGACCAACGTCTGAGCCAGGGGGTCGGCCCGGTCATCTGGCACCAGGACCACGGTCGGCTCGCCGACGGCCAGACCGCCACGGTCCAGCTGCCCGACGGCAACACCGGCCGACTGGCCAACGGACGCACCAAGGGCTGGCGTCGGGTGCATCGCAACGGCACCATCCAGCTCGCGGGGCGCGCGTACGCCGTCACCCACCACGGCCGTCGACGCACCAGGTTGAGCCGCGACGGGGCGGAGCTGGTGCGAATGCGTCGTCCGGTCCGGTTCCTCAACGAACACAAGGCCGATGAGCCGTTGCGGGCACGAATGAGGCTCAACCAACCCCTCGATCAGGTCGACGAGCTCGCCGCAGTGTTGACCATGACGGTGCTGGGGCCGACCGGTCGACCGGGCTGGTGGTCACAACTCTTCGACGAGTTGAGCTTCTGACCCACTACGACGCGGATCGTCCATCCTTCGGTGCCCCTCGCAGCCCCCGGGACCGCTCGTCCTAGAATCCGTGGATGGCGCAGCCATGCCCGCGCCAGTCAGACATCCCGCAGTCGAGGAGAACGCGTGCCCGAGATCAAGCCCCTGAAGAAGGTCCTCATCGCCAACCGCGGTGAGATCGCCGTTCGTGTGATCCGGGCGTGCAAGGACGCGGGCATCGGCTCCGTGGCCGTCTACGCCGAGCCCGACCGCGATGCCCTCTTCGTGCGGCTCGCCGACGAGGCCCACGCCCTCGGCGGCGCCACCCCGGCGGAGTCCTACCTCTCGATCGAGAAGCTCCTCAAGGTCGCCGCCGACTCCGGCGCCGACTCCGTGCACCCGGGCTACGGCTTCCTCGCCGAGAACGCCGAGTTCGCCCAGGCCGTGATCGACGCCGGCCTGATCTGGATCGGCCCCTCCCCGAGGCCATCGATGCACTCGGCGACAAGGCCAAGGCCAAGCACATCGCCGAGCGGGCCAACGCGCCGCTGGCCCCCGGCACCAAGGACCCGGTCAAGGACGCCGACGAGGTCGTGGCACTGGCCAAGGAGTTCGGCCTGCCGATCGCCATCAAGGCCGTCTTCGGCGGCGGCGGTCGCGGCCTCAAGGTCGCCCGCACCCTCGAGGAGATCCCCGAGCTCTACGAGTCGGCCGTGCGTGAGGCCGTCACCGCCTTCGGCCGCGGTGAGTGCCTCGTCGAGAAGTTCCTCGACCGCCCCCGTCACGTCGAGACCCAGTGCCTGGCCGACCAGCACGGCAACGTGGTCGTCGTCTCCACCCGCGACTGCTCGCTGCAGCGCCGCCACCAGAAGCTGGTGGAGGAGGCGCCCGCGCCGTTCCTGACCGATGACCAGAACAAGCGCCTCTACGAGTCGTCGAAGGCCATCCTCAAGGAGGCCAACTACGTCGGCGCCGGCACCTGCGAGTTCCTCGTGGCCGCCGACGGCACCATCTCGTTCCTCGAGGTCAACACGCGCCTCCAGGTGGAGCACTGCGTCTCGGAGGAGGTCACCGGCATCGACCTGGTGCGCGAGATGTTCCGCATCGCCGCCGGCGAGGAGCTCGGCTACGGCGACCCCGAGGTCAAGGGTCACTCGATCGAGTTCCGGGTCAACGCCGAGGACCCGGGCAACAACTTCATGCCGGCCCCCGGCACCCTGACCGAGTGGGCCCCGCCGAGCGGCCCCGGCATCCGCCTCGACGCCGGCTACGAGAAGGGCGAGACCATCCCGGGCTCGTTCGACTCACTGGTCGCCAAGCTGATCGTCACCGGCAAGGACCGGACCCAGGCCATCGAGCGCTCGCGTCGCGCCATCGCCGAGTTCAAGATCGGTGGCATGCCCACCGCGCTGGCCTTCGACGAGGTCGTGCTCAACGACCCGGCCTACGTGGCCTCCTCCAACCCGACCGGCGAAGGCTCGTTCGACGTCTACACCACCTGGATCGAGACCGACTTCGTCAACGACATCGCGCCCTACGCCGGCGAGGCGGGCGAGGCCGAAGAGGCCGGCGAGCGCCAGAAGGTCGTCGTCGAGGTCGGCGGCAAGCGCCTCGAGGTCGTGCTCCCCGCAGGCCTGGGTGGCATCTCCACCGGTGGTGGCGCCGCGGCCAAGAAGCCGAAGCGCAGCGCCAAGAAGGCCGGTGCTGCCGTCTCCGGCGACTCCGTCACCTCCCCGATGCAGGGCACCATCGTCAAGGTCGCCGTGGAGGAGGGCGCCACCGTCGCCGAGGGCGACGTCATCGTGGTGCTCGAGGCCATGAAGATGGAGCAGCCGCTCAAGGCCCACAAGGCCGGCACGGTGACGGGTCTCGAGGCCGAGGTCGGTGCGACCGTCACCAACGGTGCGGCCATCTGCGAGATCAAGGACTGATCAGGTCGCCATGTTGCCGGGTTCGGGCCCGGACGCCTTCGCCGGCTCCGTCGACGAGATCCTCGCTGCCCTCGACCAGGACCCTGTCCTGGTCGAGGAGGTGATGGGCAACGGCAACACGGAGTCGATCAGCGCTGAGCTCAGCGCCAAGGCGTCCACGAGCCCGGTCCCGGTCTTCGTCGTCCTCACCAAGGCGCCGCCGGAGCTGACCACCGACAACACCGCCGAGGAGTTGTTGACGCTCCTGCACGCCCAGAGCGGGTGGGACGGGGTCTGGTTCGTCTCCACGGCCGACATCGGCCACACTGCTGTCGCCGTCTACGGCGACGTGGCACCCGGCATCGACAACGCCGAGACCGTCCTCTCCAGCGCCCTCAGCCAGGCGACAGGGGCCGCCAACACACTGATCCACCACGACTGTCGGCACTGCTCGGCGTCGCCAGCCGCCGACGCCGGGCTGGTGCTCGACATCCTCAACACCGGTATCCCCCAGACCTACGGCGAGCAGCCACTCTCCGACGAGCAGATCGAGGCCTACACCACCTCGACCTGGGTGAAGCCCGACACCCAGACGGCGTTCTACGATCGCGCGGAGCTGCCCACGCCCGGGCTCTACGCGATGGTGGCCACCCTCACGGCCGTCTGCGTCTTCGTCGCGGGCTACCGTCTGGTCCAGGCCATCGGAGGTCAAGGACATCCGCGCCTCGGCACGGCAGCCGCCGACGCCGGTCGTGCCCGCCCCGCGCGCCCTGTCGACCCCCAAGTCGAGTTGGAGCGAGCCCGCTCGCGGGCCGTCTCCGCAGTGGCCAAGCTGGGCCGGACGCTGGAGCGCAAGGGCGATCGGATCGACTGGAAGCGCCGCGACATCGCCGCTGCATGTCTCGAGCGAGCCGAGTCGCGGACGACGTCGGACGACCTGCTGGAGGTGGTCGGCGCCGAGGTGCTCGCCGACACCGGCCTGCACGCGATCGCGCGCACGGAAGGGCAGTATCGCGGCTGCTACGTCGACCCCCGCCACGGCAGGGCCGCCACGGAGGCATCACTCGGCGGCGGTCTCCACGTGCCGGTCTGCCCGACCTGCGACCGGCGGCTCACCACCGGCGCCGCACTCGAGCCACTCCTCGAACGTCGCCGCTTCGGCTCGCGGCGCGCCTACTACGAGGGATCGTCGGTGTGGGCCACCACCGGGTTCGGCTCGCTCGGTGGCGACTGGTGGCAGGAGGTGCCACGGTGAACCGGGTCGTACGTGGCCTGACCTCGGTCGTCGTGGCTGCCGGCCTGGCGGGCGGCTCCGCAGTCCTGGCCACCCAGGTCCTGCGGGAGAAGCGTGAGGACGCCGTGGCGGCCCAGGCGGAGCCGCTGAAGGCCGAGCACCGTGTCGACCGGGTCGTCAACGTCCTGGAAGGGCTCGCCGACGACGGCGTCTACGTCGCTCCCGACGCCCGAACCATGCTCGACGAGGCCGGCGAGCGCAAGGTCGCCGAGGCGATCGCCGCTTCCGAGACCCCCGTGAGGGTCGTGGTCTGGACGAACACCCGCTTCGCCGGTGCCTCCGGCTTCGACATCGTGCAGCAGTTGGAGTCCGGGCTGGAGGAGAGCGGCGAGCGCGGGGTCTACCTCATCTGGGAAGGCCCCGAGAAGGGCACTGCCGACACGTTCGGCCCCTACGGCTACGTGTCCATGTCGCCCTACGAGGACTTCGCCGGCGACCCGGCCGTGACCCTCCCGCAGCTCGTGGCGCAGGTCGACACCGAAGTGCGGTGGAGCGAGCCGAGTGAGGACTTCGACTACTGGGGCGGCGTCGGCGGCGGCATCGCGGCGGGCGCCCTCATCAGCGTCGGGGCGCTCCTGGGCCTCGGTCTCGCCTACGGGCTGATCGTGCTCGTGACCAAGCGACGCCTGCCGGGCGGATGGAAGTGGTGAGCAGCTGATGGCTGATCAGGACCTGGCGGAGATCCACGAGGAGCTCACCGTCGACCACGTCTACGTCCACCCCTCGTTGCGCTCGTTGGTGAGCGAGGCCGACGAGGCTGCGCTGGAGGACCAGGTAGCGCAGACCGCCGACCCGACGTACGTCGTGGTCTGGCCCTTCCGTAGCGGTGACACCTACGGTGGCAAGGCCTCCGACCTGCTGACCCGGCTGCACCACGCCTACCCGGAACCCGGGATCTATCTCTCCACGACCACCCAGCTGGAGGCGACGGACTACTCCGGCGTCCGCGTCGACGGGCGCCAGTTCGGCGTCGCCGGGGAGGCGGACGGCCGGCTGGGCGACTACTCGATCACCAGCATCGTGGACCTGGAGAAGCACCAGGACCTGCCCTCCGCGCTCTCCCGCACCGTCGAGGTGCTCGAGATGGAACCTGCCGAACGCGACGAGCTCCACGACGAACTGCTGTCGCAGCACCGCAAGGAGTACCTCGCGGAGAACCCCCGGAGGACGAAGGGTCCCCCGTCGTCGGCGGCGTGGTGACCGGCGTCCTCGTGCTCGTCGCCGCCTTCGTTGCGTGGCGTGTCGTGGTCTCCTTCCGACGCAACAAGCAGCCGGCGCCGCTGCCGAAGTCGGCGATGCAGCGGATCCGGGCGGCGCAGGGTCGCGAGCTGTCGGCGCGAGCTGGCACGGAACTGCAGGCACTCGGCGACAAGCTCGACGAGCTCGAGATCGCCCCCGTGACGATCGGGAGTCCTGGCAGTCCGCGCTCGACCACTACGCAGCCGCGCGCCGATTGCTCGACCCTGCAGACCCGGACCAGCTCGACGTGGTCGGGGCACTCGTGCTGACCCAGCGAGGTGAGCATGCCCTGGTCGCCGCCCGTGCTGGGCGAGCATGGGAGCCGATCCGGACCTGCTTCCTCAACCCGTTGCACGGGCGAGCCGACCGCGAACGTCAGGTCGAGTGGCAGGGCCGCACCCTCGACGTACCGATGTGCACCGCCTGCCGCACCGCGCTGCAGAAGAAGAAGGTGCCCGACATCCTCGACGTCGTACGCCGGGGCGAGCCGCGGCACTACTTCGAGACCGGCGTGGAGCCGTGGTCCTCGTCGGGCTACGGGTCGCTGGAGCCCGACCTGCTGAAGCTGCTCAGCCGGCGCGGAACGTGAACCAGTTGGAGCGCAGGCCGAGCGTGAAGCGGAAGGTGTCGCCGGAGACGGTGACATTGCCCTTCTTGCCCACCAGCACCACCTTCTGGGCCCGTCCGCCCCACGCCCCGTGACCGTTGCGTTCGGGGACTCGGATCTTGTCGAGTTTGCCGATCGCCGGCCACGCTGACTGGATCCGGGTTCGGGAGACCTTGACCTCCCAGGTGTGCACCGGGTTGCCGGCCCAGCCGTCGTAGGGGTCTGCCTGTGCTGGCAGGTAGGGGAACTGGTTGGCTGCGGTGAAGCCCCCACTGCTGGAGCTGAACTGGGTGAAGGCGGGAGCGCCCTTGTGGTGCAGCACCACCTTCTTGGTGGCCTTCACTGCTGCATTGGCGGCGGGATGTTCGGCGTCATAGCCGCCGTAGACCTGACAACTGACCGTGTCGCACAACTGGTAGTGACCGGCGCGCGGGTGCCGCATCTCGTAGGCGGCGTAGGTACGCGCGGCAACGGCCTGGGACCGGACTGCGGCACGGTGCCACGTCGCCGGCATCTCCCGAGGGATCACGCCCTTGACGTAGTTCTCGAGGGAGACCTCGTTGACGGTGTCGCGCGCGGGCCCGGCAAGCGCCAGTCGCCCGCGATAGCGGGCCCGGTCACCGCCGGGGAGCCTCAGCGAGATCGGCTTGCCACCGGCACGGAACTGGGCCTCTCCCTTGAACCGCCACCACTGGTGCCAGCCGCCGGCCTTGTAGGCGATGACCGTGCGTCCCTGCTTGTCCACCTTGATCCGCCAGCGCTTGGGTTGAGCGCCCTTGACCTTCGTGGGCAGTGCACGAGCCTTCTTCTTCGCGATCGACCGGACCCTGAGACCGTTGCGCGGGTCGACGACCAGAGCAGGCCTGGTGTCGGCGGAGATGTGCACGCGGACCCGCCCACCCTTCTGGGCGCGCTTGGTGCCGGGGTAGTAGAACGCCAGGATCTTCTTCCAGCCGACGCCCTGTCGCGCCGCGCCCTGGGCGCCGTACTGCGACATCCCGTGGCCGTGGCCGTAGCCGCGTCCGCGGACCACGAAGTCGCCGTCGGCCGGTACGGCGAAGTCAGCGTTGGCTGCGTTGTCGTTCGGTTCCGCAGCCGCCGGGCCCGCGAGTGGGGTGAAGGCGGCGAGCACGAGCGCGAGGAGTGCGGCACGAACGGCGAACCTCATGAATGCCTTTCGGTTGCGGAGACGTCCTTGGTCTCGATGACAACATGCCGGTGGGGGTCGCGTCCATCGGGTGATCGGCTCGCCGCTGCCCGCGGTTGGGTCATTGCGGCAGGATGGCGACATGGAATTTCGACGCCTCGGGCACTCCGGCATGCAGATCTCCGAGATCACCTACGGAAACTGGCTGACCCACGGGTCGCAGGTCGAGGACGACATCGCGACGCGGTGCGTGCGCGCCGCCCTCGACAGCGGGATCACCACCTTCGACACCGCCGACGTCTATGCCAACGGGCGGGCCGAGGAGGTGCTGGGTGCTGCGCTGGCCGGCACCCGCCGCGAGTCGATCGAGGTCTTCACCAAGGTCTACTTCCCCGTCGGCCCGGAGCCTCTGGGCAAGAACGACACCGGGTTGTCGCGCAAGCACATCCTCGAGGGCATCGACGGGTCGCTGCGACGGCTGGGGATGGACTACGTCGACCTCTACCAGGCGCACCGCTACGACCTGTTCACGCCGCTCGAGGAGACCATGGAGGCCTTCGCAGACGTCGTGCGGTCGGGCAAGGCCCTCTACATCGGTGTCAGTGAATGGCCGGCGGACAAGTTGCGTCAGGCCCACGCGCTGGCACGGGAGCTGAAGATCCACTTGGTCTCCAGCCAGCCGCAGTATTCGATGCTCTGGCGCACCATCGAGGACGAGATCGTGCCGACCAGCCGTGAGCTCGGCATCGGCCAGATCGTCTGGTCGCCGGTCGCGCAGGGTGTGCTCACGGGGAAGTACCTGCCGGGCCAGCCGGCTCCCGAGGGCTCGCGGGCCACCGACGACAAGGGCGGCTCCACCTTCGTGCAGCGTTTCATGCGCGACGAGGTGCTCGAGCGAGTCCAGCAGCTGAAGCCGATCGCCGCCGACCACGGTTTGAGCCTCGCCCAGCTGGCCGTGGCGTGGGTGCTGCAGAACAACAACGTCTCCGCAGCCCTGATCGGTGCCTCCCGCCCCGAACAGGTCGAGGAGAACGTCAAGGCAGCCGGTGTGAAGCTGGGCGCCGACGTCCTCACGGCGATCGACGACGTGCTCGCGGACGTGGTCGAGCGCGACGGCGCGAAGGTCGCCCAGTCGACGCCGCAGCAGCGCCTGGTCTGAGCTCGTTGCCGCTCAGCCCGCGATGCGCTCGCGCCAACGCTCCAGACGCGCCTCGTCGGCGCCGTTGGCGAGCAACCAGCCGCGGGTCCCGCCCTGGTGACCCTCGAAGACCTCGACGACCTCGGTGATCGCCTCGCGTGGGCTGAGCAGCCAGGTGTTGTTGAAGGCATCGGCGTTGGGTTCGCGGCCGGCCGCACGGGCGGCCGCTGCCCAACGCTCGATCAAGGCGTCCATGTTTCCCGCCGTCTGGACGTAGTCGTCGATGACCGCTTCGGGCTCGACGTCGGCAGCCAGCAGGAGGCTGGCGACCACGATGCCGGTGCGGTCCTTGCCGGCCGCGCAGTGCACGAGAGCCGGCCCCTCGAGGTCGTCGCCGACGATGTTGGCCACCGCGGCCAACCGGTCCGGGGCCTGCTTGAGCAGGAACCGGTAGAGGTCGACGAGCTGCCCCTGTGCGCGCAGGTCGGTCGGCACCGCTGCCTCGTGGATCGGGTGGTGGCGGAAGACCGCCGGCTCGGTCCAGTCGTAGCGGACCCGCGCGACCTCGGCGTCGGAGCGCAGGTCGATGACGACGGCCGGCGGCCACACCTTCACCTGGTGGGGCGTGACGTCGCCGGGCCAGAAGGCGTCTCCGCGGTAGAGCACGTCGGAGTTCGTGACCCCGCCACCCTGGATCGGCAGGCCGCCGACGTCGCGGAGGTTGACCAGGGTGTTCAGCTGCGGCTCGCTCATGGTGCCATTCTCCCTCACAGTCGGTGGAGCCGGCGGGCTGCCTCAGCGACTGATCCGCTGTTGGACGGATAGACGGTGAAGGCACCGGCCAACTCGTCGACCGTGAGCGACTCCGCGACGGCGAGGCTGACCGGGTGGATGAGCTCGGAGGCGCGCGGGCCGACCACCACTCCCCGACGACGATGCCGGTCTCGGGGCGAGCGAAGAGCTTCACGAAGCCGTCCTCGACTCCCTGCATCTTGGCGCGGGCGTTGCCCGAGAGCGGGAGCAGCACCGAGACGACCTGGATCTCGCCCGCGTCGACCGCCTGCTGCGACCAGCCCACGGTGGCGATCTCGGGGGCGGTGAACACGTTGGAGGCCACCTGCTTGAGATCGAGTGGGTTCACCGCGTCACCGAGGAAGTGCCACATCGCGATCCGGCCCTGCATGGCAGCGACGGAGGCGAGCATGAGTACGCCGGTGCAGTCGCCCGCCGCATAGACGTTGCGGACCGAGGTCCGCGAGACCCGGTCGACCTTGATGAAGCCACCCTGGTCGAGGGCGACGCCGGCCTCCTCCAGACCCAGGTCCGCGGTGTTGGGCACCGACCCGAGAGCGAGGATGCAGTGGGAGCCGGTGACGGTGCGCCCGTCGGTGAGGGTCACGGTGACCTCGTCGGCGTCACGCACCACCGACTCCATGCGCGATTGCGACAACACCTGCATGCCGTGCCGCGTCGCGACCTCCTGGAGGAGCGCCGAGGCGTCGGCGTCCTCGCCGGGCAGCACCCGGTCACGGGAGGAGACGAGGGTCACCGGTACGCCGATGGCAAGGTAGGCGCTGGCGAACTCGGCCCCGGTGACACCGGAGCCCACGACGATCAGGTGGCTGGGCAGTTCGTCGAGGTCGTAGACCTGCTCCCAGGTGAGGATGCGCTCGCCGTCGGGCTGGGCGCTGGGCAGGGTGCGTGGGGAGGCGCCGGTGGCCAGCAGGATCGTGTCGGCCTCGATGCGCTCGGTCGTGCCATCGGCGAGCTCGGCGACGACCGTGCCCGGGCCGTCCAGGCGTCCGGAGCCGCGCAGCACCCGGATGCCGTCACGGGTCAGCCGGCGTTCGATGTCGGCGGACTGCTGGGATGCCAGTCGCAACACCCGCTGGTTGACCGCGGCCAGGTCGACGGTGAGGTCCTTGGCGATGTCGCCGCCATAGTTGGGCAGCCGGATGCCGAGCTCGCGAGCGCCGCGGACGTCGGTCATCAGCTCGGCCGTCGCGATGAGGGTCTTGGAGGGCACGCAGTCGGTGAGCACGGCCGATCCACCCAGACCGTCCCTGTCGACCACGGTCACGTTGGCGCCGAGCTGGGCCGCGACATGGGCCGACTCGTAGCCACCCGGGCCGCCACCGATGATCACGACTCGTGACTGCTGCATCATGCGATTCCCCTCATCCACCACGTGTGTTCGTTGTCTGCTGAATGACGTCGCCCCGCACCTGACCAAGCAGGTGCGGGGCGGCGTACATCTGGGATCAGAAGTTGATCATGTGGCCGGAGATGCCGTGGACGGCTTCCTTGACGGCTTCCGACAGTGTCGGGTGGGCGAAGACGTTGCGGGCGACCTCGTCGGCGGTGAGGTCCCACTTCTGGGCCAGCGTCAGCACGGGCAGCTGCTCGGTGACGTCGGGGCCGATCATGTGGGCGCCGAGGATCTCGTTGTGCTCGGCGTCGGCGACGACCTTGACGAAACCGACGGCATCGCCGAGGCCCTGCGCCTTGCCGTTGGCAGAGAACGGGAAGGTAGCCGTCTTGACGTCGTAGCCCTTCTCCTTCGCCTGCGCCTCCGAATAGCCGAAGGAGCCGATCTGGGGCTGGCAGTAGGTCGCCCGCGGGATCATGTCGAAGTCGATCTCGATGGTCTCGACGTCGGCGATGGTCTCCGCGGCGACGATGCCCATCGCCTCGGCGACGTGGGCGAGCATCATCTTGCCGGTGACGTCGCCGATCGCATAGATGCCGGGCACGTTGGTGCGCCCGCGGGCGTCGACGTCGATGGCGCCACGCTCGGTGAGCTCGACGCCGGCGTCCTCGAGGCCGTAGCCCTCGACGCGCGGAGCGAACCCGAAGGCGGCCAGCATGCGGTCGGCCTCGAGCACCTGGCTGTCGCCACCTGATGCGGGGCTGACGGTCACCTTGACGCCGGAGCCGGTGTCCTCGACGTTCTCCACCTTGGTGGAGGTGAGCACCTTGATGCCGAGCTTCTTGTAGTGCTTGGCAAGTTCCTTGGAGACGTCTGCGTCCTCGGTCGGCACCATGCGGTCGAGGAACTCGACGATGGTGACGTCGACGCCGAAGTTCTTGAGCACGTAGGCGAACTCGACACCGATCGCGCCGGAGCCACCGATGATGACCGAACCCGGGAGGTTGTCGTCGAGGATCTGCTCCTCGTAGGTCACGACGTTGGCACTCTTCTCCATGCCAGGGAGCATCCGGACCTGGGCGCCGGCGGCGATGATCAGGTTGTCGCACGTGTAGGGGGTGACCTGACCGTCAGCGGCCTTCACGTCGACGCCCTGCTTGCCGTCCTTCGCGCCGGTCAGGGTGCCCCAACCGTCGATCTCGGTGATCTTGTTCTTCTTCATCAAGAAGTGGACACCCTTGACGATGCCGGCAGAGACCTGGCGGGACCGCTTGTGGGTGGGACCGAAGGACATCGTGGCGTCGCCCTCGATGCCGAACTTCGCCTTCTCGTGCGTGAGGGTGTGCGCCAGTTCGGCGTTCTTCAGCAGCGCCTTGGAGGGGATGCAACCGACGTTGAGGCAGACACCTCCCCAGTACTTCTCCTCGATGACGGCGACACTCTGGCCGAGCTGTGCCGCACGGATTGCGGCGACGTATCCACCGGGACCGGCGCCAAGGACAAGGACGTTGAAGTGGGTCACGACGTCCAGACTATCCTGCTCATCGTGACGCTCTACGCCGCCTACGGGACCAATCTGGCCCCGGCCCGAATGAGTGAACGCTGCCCGCATTCACCGCTGCACGCGACGGGCTGGCTGGAAGGCTGGCGCCTGACCTTCGGCGGTGAGGAACACGGCTGGGACGGCGCACTCGCCACCATCGTCCAGGACTCGTTCGAGCAGGTCTTCGTCGCCGTGTACGACGTCACCGACGACGACGCCAAGAGCCTCGAGTCGTGGGAGTCCGCCGAGCCAGGGCTCTATCTGCGCACCAAGGTCAGGGTGAAGACCCTGCGGGGCGACGTGGTCGCCTGGACCTTCGTGCTCGACGCCTACGAGGGCGGGCTCCCCTCGGCCTCCTACCTGGGGGTGCTGTCCGACGCGGCAGAGGCGGCCGACGCCCCCGAGGACTACGTGCGGGCGCTGCGACACCGCCCGTGCCGCTCAACCGGCCTCTGACGCCTCCCCGCCGGTCGAGCCTCTCCCCGCTGGCCGAGCCTGTACTCGTTGGTCGAGCCTGTACTCGTTGGTCGAGCCTGTCGAGACCACTGCCGTACCCCATTGGTCGATCCCGGTACGTCGTTGGTCGAGCTTGTCGAGACCTTCCGTCCGGGGTGTCGAGACCCTGCCCCGGGCCGTGCCGTCCGGGGCAGCCTCCGTCGCTGGGGCGGCGCGTCGTGCGCACGGCTCCGCGTGTTGGTTGCGTCGGACGGGCGCCCGCCGCGGCCAAGCCCCTTGACGCTCCGTCGGCAACCCCGGACGTCCCACCCCGGCCCCGTGTCCCCG